>CAWFYM010000001.1:0-564289 GCA_963820065.1 uncultured Actinomycetota bacterium
GGTCGTACGTCGTGCCGCCGCAGGCGAGGTCGTCGAGGTGACCGACCGTGGTCGGCTGGTGGCGCGGTTGGTTCCGGCGAGCGGGTCACGGCTGGAGACATGGGTGGAGGCCGGCATCGCCCGGCCCGCCCGACTCGGGATCAGCGACCTGCCGGCGCCCCTTCGACCGGCGCCTGCCCACCCACCGTTGAGCGAGCTTCTCGGGCTCTCTCGCGAGGGCGAACGCTGAGCGGACAAGTGGCGTACTACCTCGACACCTCCGCCTTTCTGAAGCTGGTCGTTGCCGAGCGGGAGTCTCGAGCCCTCTTGGCCTGGGCGAAGCGGGCGGATGCAGAGTTCGTCGCTTCGGAACTGCTTCGGACCGAAGCCCTGCGCGCGGCCAGGCGGGCGTCCGCAAAGGTGCTGCGCGAGGCGCGGAAGCGGCTGGCCGTCGTCACGCTCGTCGTCCCGACCGCCGAGATCTGCGACCGCGCCGCCGAGCTCGACCCGTCGATCCTGCGTTCGCTGGACGCGATCCACCTCGCCACGGCTCTCGCGCTGGGCGACGAACTTCAGGGCGTGGTCACCTACGACGCCCGGATGGCTGCAGGCGCTGGCGCCTGCGGGCTGGACGTGGTCGCTCCTGGTTAAGCCTGCAGGCGGGCCACAACCGCGGCCACCCATGATCAGGGCCGGTCACGGAACGCCGAGGAGGAAGATGTGCCGGCCATGGCTCAGGTCGTCGTACTGAAGCAAGACCGGGCGAGTCGACGGCCGGGCGACCTCCGACCGAGCCCGGATGGGGCGAGCACGTGGAGGGCTCGACGCGGGCCGGTCTCACCCGTCCGCCCGGTGCATAGGCTGGCGCGTTGACGACACGATCGCCGGCTCCTGGCCCGCGCCGCCTAGCCATCGGCGCCCAGTCACCGAACTCATGGATATCGACGTCCAACCCGGCCTGCGAGGGCCATAACCATGACTTCGGTGTGGGGGCCGGCGAGCGGGCGAGCGGGTGAGCGTCGTCGTCAGTTCGGGATGCCCAGGTGCGACCGCCAGTAGTCGGTCACGAAGACCTGCTTCGGGTCCCACGTCTGCCGCAACTTCATGAAGTCGGCGAAGCGGGGGTACGCCGCCGCCAGGTACTTGGCCCCGAAGTCGGGGTCGTCCCCCGCCGGGAGGTACTTCCCCCAGTGCGGGCGGTAGCCGTACTGCCCCAGCACTTCCTTCGCCCAGAACTGCGGGTAGAACGACTGGTCCGGGTTCTGGTCGCTGCGCCCGAAGTAGTAGAGGTCGATCCGCACCACGTCGGTGCCGTACGACGGGCTGAGCCAGAAGTCGCTGGCCTTCGCGCCGTAGACCTCGCACGCGTAGGTGCCGGTCCGCTCGTAACCGCCGCCGGCGTAGAAGTCGCGCAGCGTGGTCATCACCTCGGCGGCCTTCGCGACCGGGATCCACAGCTCGGTGAACACCGTGGGCATCAGGTCGTCGGAGATCTGGTTGTCCATCGGCAGCCCGGTCCAGGCGTAGTCCCAGAAGCGCTGCGGCTGCCCGCGATCCGGGTCGAGCTTGTCCTTGTCCAGGGTGAGGAACAGCTTGTTCATGATCAGCGGAGACCAGGTGTTCTCGAACTCGGTCTCGCCCTGGAAGGTCTCCTCGAAGATCTGCTGGCACAGCCCCCCGGCCGACCGGTAGCCGAGGAGGGTGAAGTACAGGCCGACAAGCACCTGCTGGAACTCCTGGTTCGCCAGGACTCCCTCGGCAATCGTGATCCAGTCCTCACCCAGCTCCGCATCGAAGATGGCGATGATCTGTCGAGCCAGGTCGGCGCCGACCACCCCGAGCTCCGCCTGCTGCGCCTCGTAGACGGCCTTGAGTTGCGGCCAGTGGGACTCGAGGCTGGCGACCAACCGCTCCCACATGGACGCACCCTCGAGCAGCGCCTCGGCGAGACCGGCGACGTCGAAGTAGGACCCCATTTCTTGGTACGGCTTCGGTGCACCGGAAGGAAACGGTCCGGCCAGCGGTGACGCCTGCCACAGAGCGACGCGACCCACATCGCCCTGCGGCCACCAGGTGAGCCGGGTGTAGTCGGTGCTCTCGAGGAACTGCATGAGCGAGGGCCGGCCCGCACTGCCGGACCCGAACAGGTCGACGGCGCAGTCAGCCTCGCTCGTCACGGCCTCCTGGCCGATGATGTCGAAGGCCGGCTGCGTGCTGAACGTGACGTCGGTGATGACTCCGAGCAGGCCGAGGGAGACACCAGCCGCGTAGAACGGGTTGTCCGGCCGCGGCGGGTCGGGCGCATCGGTGGTGAGTTGGTGGACCTGGCCAGTCGCGTCCACCAGCGTGAGGCCGGTGATCTGGGACTCCAGAGCGTGGCTGAGCGATCCTCCGGAGGAGCCCGTGGAGAGGAAGCCCCCCACCGTCTGGTGGGTGATCCCTCCCGTGTCCGCCAGGCCGCGGTGCGCCGTGGCGAGTTGGCCGAGCAGCGAGTTGGCGACGGTGGAGTTCGGGTCGCGCGGGTCCTCCCCGAGGTGGCAGCCGGCTTGGACGGTCACCGACGTGCCCGACGTCGTCACGGCCGTCATCTGGTCCAGCCGCACGTTCAGGCCGTCCGGCGCTGGGGTGCCGATGGCCCCGGGGACGGAGTGGCCTGAGCCGAGCACGCGTAGCTGACGGCCCGTGATCGTGGCGTACTTCGCCAACTCCTGCACCTGCTTGACGTTGGCAGGGTGGTAGCAGCCGTCGGGACCGACGGGCAGTGGCGGGGGTTGGTCGCTCATGCAGCACTCCTGGTGGATCGGAGGTGGTCCAAGGCGGTATGTGCGGCCTCGGCATCCATCGCCATCACGCAGTAGTCGAACGTCTGCGCGGCTCGCTCGAGGTCCTCCTCGGACCCCGTCAGGCGACCTCGGTCGAACAGCGTGAGCGCCGCGCCGTAAGGCGCCTCGAGGTCGGTGGCTGCTTGCAGCGACGCCTCCCACGCCTTGGCCGCCTGCCGATGCTGACCACGAAGCCACCGGTGCGTCCCCTGCACTTGCAGCGCCCACGGCCTCGCGGCGGGCACGGTCTTGGCCAGCCGACGGGCGTCTTTCACTGCGGAGCTCGCGCTCCTCGCCGCTCGCGCTCGCTCCTCGCCCTCGGCGGCCTCGAGCTTCTTCAGCCAGATCTGCGCGCGGCGCAGCACCGGGTAGGCGACGCTGTAGCCGCGCAGACCGTGCTCCTTGATGTAGCCGTCGGCTTCGTCCAGCTTCATCAGGGCGTCGTCGAGCTTGCCATCCCGCGCGTCACACGTCGCAAGGTCGCCGAGGGCCTCCACCACCGAGTTCCACGACGGGATGGTCCGGTAGGTGGCCAGTGAGTCCGTCAGGTACGCGCGCGCCTCGTCGAGCGTGCCGACGGACGACCCGATGAAGCCGAGGGCCTGCCCGCCCCAGGCGGCGAGCAGCGAGTCGTTGCTGTTCACCCCGTCGGCATACAGGATCGGGCTGCGGTCCTGCGCCAGCGGCAGGTTTCCCGTCATGCGCGCGTACTGGATGCCCAGGCCGGCACATGCCGCGGACTTGCGGATGTCACCGATTCGGCCGTACGCCTCCGCGCCCTGCGCCGTCAGCTCGTTCGCCGCTTTGATCCGACCCTCGTACGCGGCCTGCTGGCTCTCTGCCAGCAAGGCATAGGCGATCGATCGCGGGTCCGCCGTCGTCTCCGCAATGCGGGTGGCGCGCTGGGCGTACCGCCGCCCCCAGCGCGTCAGCCCGACGGTGTCGAGAACGATCGCGACGCCCACGGCGCCGTTGACGATGTCGGCCGGGACGTCGTTGCGTTCGGCGTTGTTGAGGCTGAGCAGGCAGTCGAGGACCCACCGCTCGGGGTCGAGGAAGAAGTCCATCCAGCCGAGCATGTCGGCCAGCACACACCGCTCGGTGAGGACGGCCGAGGTCTGCTCGTCCGGCCGACGGCGCCACCCCTTCGGGCGGACCACGTGCCACAACTGGACCAGCGCCTGCCACAGGATGGCGCGCCGGATGCCGTTGCGGCCCGACGGGTAACTCATATCCAGCAGCCGCGAGGCCTCCTGCGCGTGCTCGATGGCCGTGGCGTGCCGCCCCATCCGGAACAGGGCGTCGGCGACCTTTCTTTCCAGCCTGGCCCGGTCGATCGGATCCCACTGGTCCCCGAAGGCGCGCCCGTAGGCGTCGATGGCCTGCTGGTACTGCGCGAGGGCGACCGAGTCCGCCGCCACCCGGCTCGCGTTGTCGGCGGCACGGAGCAGGTGTTCCTGTGCCTTGTCCCACTTCTCCGCGGCGGTGTAGTGGTGGGCCAGGATCCCGGCGAACTCGTCCAGCCGGTCCTTGAACATCACCTCGACGGACTCGGCCACCTGAAGATGCAGGCGGCGCCGCGCATCGACCAGCACCGTGTCGTACGCGGCTTCCTGCACCAGGGCGTGCGTGAACGCGAACTCCAGCTCCGGGTCGTTGCGCCTCTCCCGGATGAGCTCCACCAGCGTGAGATGGCGGAGGTCGTCGTCGAGATCGGCGTCGGGGTCGGCGAGGGCCTGCAGCACGCTGTAGAGGAAGGTGCGCCCGATGACGGCCGCCACCTTGAGCACCTGCTTGACTTCGTCGTCCAGCCGGTCGATCCGGGCGCTGATCGCGGCCTGCACCGAGTCGGGGATGGCGATGGTGTCGCTGTCCCCATGGACGTGCCAGGCACCCGTACGGCTGTCGTGCACCAGGATCCCGTCTGCCGCAACGGCCCGTACGAGCTCCTCGGCGTAGAAGGGGTTCCCCTCGGCTCGCTCGCTGATCCGCTCGCGGAGCTCGGCGACAGCATCTCCGGCGAGCAGGTCGGCGAGCAGATCGCGTCCGGCCTCGTTGCTGAGCGGCCTGAGCCGGACCTCGGTGAAGCGGTCGGCGAACTCCTCCAGCGCCAGCGTTCGTAGCGCGGCCACCGGGCTGTGCTGCTCTGGCCGGGCGGCACCGACGATCAGCAGCGGTCGCGTGCGCACTAGAGGCATCAAGTGCTGGGTGAGCTCGACCGACGCGTGGTCGGCCCAGTGGACGTCTTCCAGCACGAGCACGACCGGTTGCCGTGCGGCGAGCCGGTCGATGAGGAGGCGCACGGCGCGGAACATGGCGGCTCCGCTGCCCTGGTTGTCGAGGTAGCGAACCCGGTCCTCGAGGTCTGCCGGCACGGGCAGGCCGAGGAGCACCAGGAGATAGGGCTCGATCTCCGCCGCGTCCTCCGGCGCGAGCTCGGCCACGGCGGCGCGAAGTCGGGACGCGACATCCTCGGCCGGGTCCTCGTCGCCGACGCCGAGCCAGCGCCGGAACATGTCCTGGAACGGCCAATAACCGAGCGACTCGCCGAAGGACAGCGACCGCCCTTCAAGCCAGAGTGTTCCGTTCTCCTCGCCACCTCCGAGGTGCTCAGCCACTCGGCTGTGCCACTCGGCGAGGAGCCTCGACTTTCCTAGACCCGGCTCGCCCACGAGGCTCACGACCCCGCCGGTCCCGCCGTCGAGGGCGCCGGATGCGTCGAGCAGCCGCCCGAGCTCGAGGTCTCGCCCGACGAAGCGAGTCGCGGAGAACGCGGTCGGCGGTGCGATCGGCGCGTACGCGTCGCGTCTGGTCGCGAGCTGCACGTGCACCGGGGCGGCGATGCCCTTGACCTGGCGCCGGCCCTGATCCTGCCAGTCGATCCCAGGCCCGGCCAGACGCCGCGTGGAGTCGGTGGCCAGGACCTGACCTGCGCCAGCCAGACTCATCACCCGAGCCGCCAGGTTGGTGGTGTCGCCGATCGCGGTGTAGTCCATGCGCTGGTTGTCGCCGATGGCGCCGACGACCACGGTCCCGGTGTTGAGACCGATGCGCACGGGTAGCTCGGTCAGATCGACGCCCCCTGCCCGTACATCCAGTGCGGACAACGCGTTCTGCAGGTCCAGCGCCGCGTGTACGGCGCGTCGGGCGTGGTCCTCGTGAGCCACTGGAGCCCCGAACAGGGCCATGAAGCCGTCGCCCAGGAACTGGTTGATGGTGCCCTCGTAGCGGTGCACGGCACTCGACGCGGCGTCGAACAGTGCGTCGAGCACGGTGTGCATGGCGTCCGCCCCGACCCGCCCGGCCAGCTCGGTCGACCCAACCAGGTCCGCGAACAGAACCGTCACCTGCTTGCGTTCTCCCTCGAGCGCGAATCGCGACGTGAGGACTTCCTGCGTGAGGTGCGACGGCGTGTACCCCGCTTGTCGGCGGCCGGTCGTCGGCCTTGGAGGGACCTCGGCTGCTGGCAGGGCTGCCCCACATGCCGGGCAGAACCGTGCGCCCTCCGGCACCCCCGTCCCGCAGTTCGAGCACTCCATCCCCATCACCCAGGCGCAGGTTAGTGCTCAGCCGCGGCTGGCGTCCGGCAGAACCGTCAGCCACGACGGACCAGGCACGGGGAGACCTGGCGCGCCTGCTGCCAGCGGACCGGGTGTCCAGCTTTCGCCGGTCGAGGTCATGGTTAACGACGCGAATCGGCGGTCTGGAGGTCGACAACCATGAGTTCGCTGAGTGACGACCCACGGAACGGCTCAGCCGGACGTGCCGCCCTCGAGGGCGTCGAGGTCGCGGGTGACGTAGCGGTGTTGCTCCCACTCGCTGCGTAGGCTGGCGCGATGACGAACGGCCGGGTCATGAGGGCCGTGCGGTACGACCGGTACGGCCCGCCCGAGGTGCTGAGCCTCGTCGATGTTCCGGTGCCCGAACCGGGACCGGACCAGGTCCTCGTGCGGGTGCGGGCCACTGCGATCAACCTCTCGGACTGGGAGACGCTCAGAGGGTGGCCCGCGTACTCGCGCATCGAAGGCCCACTGCGGCCGGCGCAGCACGTGCTCGGCTCCGACGTCGCCGGCGTCGTGGAGTCGGTGGGGCCAGGGGTGTCGGCGTTCGCGCCCGGCGACGAGGTGTTCGGGGACAACCTCAGGCTCAAGGGTGGTTTCGCCGACTACTGCGTCGCGCCCGTCGAGCGTACTGGCGCTGAAGCCGGCCGGCCTGTCGTTCGTCGAGGCCTCGGCGCTTCCTCAGTCGTCGGCCATCGCCCTGCAGGGCACCCGGTGGGCAGGGGAGGGGACGCGGATGTGCGTCAACGGGGCCGGCGGCGGCACCGGCGCGTTCGTCGTCCAGCTCGCGAAGGCTGCCGGCGCCCACGTCACCGGGGTCGACAACGCCGGGAAGCAAGCATGGATGCGCGAGCTGGGCGCCGACGACGTCGTCGACTACGAGGCCGAGGACTGGACCCGCAGGGGACCCTTCGACCTCGTCCTCGACCTCGTCGCGGGGCGGTCGGTCCTGGCCTACCGGCGGGCGCTTGCGCCGGGTGGGCGCTACCGGTGCGTCGGCGGTACGGCGCGGACCCTGCTGCGCGTGCTCACGGCGGGCGGCCTGCTCGGCGCCGTCTCCGGCCGCTCCATCGGGGTGCTGGTGGTCCACGAAGGCCCCGAGCACTTTGCTCCGATGGTGGAGCGCTGCCTCGCCGGCGACGTCACCATCCACGTGGCGCAGACCTTCGGCCTGGAGGACGTACCCGAGGCGCTCGCCGTCGTCGGCGCGGGTCAGGCCCAGGGCAAGGTCGTCGTCATCCCCTGACCCCGGCATCCGTGTCTTGCCACCCACAGGGCCGTACACGCCCGGCTGGACCTGGGTCGGGGAGGGATCCCTCGCTTCCCTCAGAACAGCAGCCTCGTTGCCAGCAGCGGGGAGTCCGGTAACTGCCCCTCAGGGCGGCGGCCCGCAAGATGGCGAACAAAGTCGAGCCCATCCATCTCCAGACGCGGCCCACCCACGCCGCTGGCAAATACGCCGCCCGCCGTGCCGGTGAGCGCCAGTTCGACCGGCTGACCGTGGCGCAGGCACCACTCGACGGCAGCGTCGGCCATCAGGCGACCGTCCACCGCCGGCACCAGCTGAGTCGGGCTCCCCGTGGCCCGGTTGAGGTCGAAGCGATGCATCCAGACGTCCCGGGTGAGAATGACCGTGGAAAGCTCGCGCATCGTGGTTTTCCCTGGCATCCCTGAGTACGCCGACCCACTGGCGGGAAGCGGAAGCGGCACCCATCCCCACCAGCGTGCCGATCGTGCCCGGCCGGCTACGGCCAGGGGTGCGAGCCGCCCCAACTCCTCCTTCAGCTGCGCGGGGGAGAGGTGGGTGTGCTCGTCGATCTGCACCTGGTTGAGTGCGTCCAGATCGCTTCCGTCGAACTCGGCCTTACGACGCTGCGCCTTGATCGCCTGGCGCAGGAATTCACGCATCGACGCATGCCCCTTCGCCGCCCCGACGAGGTGGGCCACCATGTCATGGACGGTCCAGGGCTCACACTCCGTGGGGCGCTGCCAGTCGTCAGGGCTGAGCACCGACAGGTCTGCCAGCAGAGCGTCGTAGACCGCGAGCGCCAACCGGTTGGCTTCCTGGCCCGGCGTGATGCGCGCGTGTCCGTCCACGCGGATGGGTTCGTGGATCATGAGGACTCCCTTACGGGCGTTGAGGTTTGGATGAACAGCAAGAACATGGCGACCGCATCGCTGACGCGCTTGCTCCAACGGTCGCCCTCGGGGTCGTTGGCCATCTGTTGGGCGACCAAGCCGGCAGCTAGCGCTGTGTAGAGGTCTAGGTCGTCCTGACGCGTCACCCCGAGATCGGCCATGAACCCTTGCATCTGCTCATAACTGGCGACGCTGGCCTCGAATGCGTCCGCCGATGGATGCCAACCCGGGATCGCCGCCGTGTACATCAACCGGTACCGCGCGGGTCGCTCCTGGCAGAACGTGATCCAACGAACGAGGAGGGACTCAAGCCGTTGAGCGGGTGTCGTGTCCGCCGGCAACGCGTCGCGATGAGCGGCGAGGACGGCGTCGGCCTCGCGGTAGCCAGCGATGAACAGCGCGTCGAGTATCGCCGCCTTGCTCGGGAAGTAGGAATACAGCGACGGCGCTTGCATGCCCACGGCCGCGGCGATCCCCTGCAAGGACATCCCATCCAGGCCACGCGTATCGGCAAGCGTCCACGCCGCGTCCAAGATTTCGCGTCGCGTCTCGTCACGACGGGCCTGAACGCGTTCAGACCGAGAGACCATCGCCAACGGAAAATCCTAACGTTGATAGGAAAACCGAATGGCATTAGGAAATCATGCGGATGCCGCTGAGTCAACGGCCCCGTCCCGGACGTCCTATGGACGTCGACGCGCGCGGCCGAGTGGCATCCAACGGGGCAATGGACGCCGTCAGATGGCCCCGTTCGCCGCCATTCGGCGACCGTCGAGGTCGTCGTACTGAAGCAAGACCTGGCGAGCTGACGGCCGGGCGACCTCCGAACGAGCCCGGACTAGGGTCGAGCACGTGCACGAACATGAGCGATTCGACGACGCGGCCGCCACGTGGGACGACGATCCCGGCCACGAGAAGCGGCAGCGGGCGGTCGCCCAGGCCATCGAGAAAGCCGTGGACCTCCGCCCTCACATGAGTGCTCTCGACATCGGCGGTGGCACAGGTCGGCTGAGCATCTTGCTCGCCAACCGGGTCGGCTCCGTCGTGGTGACCGACCCCTCACCCGGAATGGTGCGGGTCGCTCGCGAGCGCATCGAGGCGGCCGGGCTCAGTGACCGAATGCGCGCTGTCCGGGCAGACCTGACGATCGACCGACTCGATGCGACCTACGACGTGGCGTGGAGCTCCATGGCCCTGCACCACGTGCACGACCTGGATGTGTTGCTCCGGTCCGTGGCGGAGCTCCTCGTCGACGGCGGCAGGTTGGCTATCGCAGACCTTGACGAGGATCCCGACGGTGACTTCCACGCCGACGTCGTCGGCTTTGACGGACACCACGGATTCGACCAGGCAACGCCTCACCGAGCAGTTGGCCGGCGCCGGTTTCGTGGACGTTGGCTTTGTTGACGCCACGACCATCCTCAAGGGCGACCGCGAGTTCGGCATATTTCTGTGCACAGCCACCAAGGGTCCATGAGCCCATCGGAGATCCATCGGTAGGACACGACGGTTCCGTGCGGCGCCCTCAGTGGAGCCCCCTGTCGGTCCCCGGTGTCATGGTGGTCGTCAACGGACGCGGATGGGGAGCGCCGCAACTGGCGTGGCTCCCATTGGGTATGCCGCTGCCGAAGCCGAGGGGACGAACAATGATCGACTTTCAGAACGCCAGCTACTCCAAGCTCGGGCAGATCGACCCGACAGGGGTTGCCGGGCAGATCCAGCCGCTGATGGTTCCTGGCGAGGAGATCCTGGCTGCGTTCAAGGCATGCGAGATTGCATCGCCTTCACGAACAAGCGGATCCTGGCGGTGAACGTCCAGGGCCTGACTGGAAAGAAGAAGGACTGCAGACGTCAGTGGGGCACGTTCACGGACAATTGCAGGTTGGCGGCATCGCGCAGCCTCAGGACATCGTGGTTGCTGAGCCCAAGGAGCTGCAGCCCTTCGGCCACGTCAACGCGATCCTCGGGTGAAGCGATCGCCCATCGTTCGGTCGCGGCCACGAGCACACGGTCGCGAAGGTCGACGTCACGCAGCTGGTAGATCCAGCCGCCCGAGGTGGCCTCTGGGTCGTACGGGTCGTGGAAGGGCGGGTCCATCCAAGGCGGCCGCGCGCCGAACTCCAAGGCGGGCCGCTCGTACAGCATGGTCGCTTGTGACCACAGACACTCAAGGACCGGGTTGTTCAGTCGCATCGACTGGAACGTGACGAAGTTCTGTTCGACGGACTTCACCTGGCCGCCCGCCAGTGCTCGCAGCTCGATGGGCAACGTCATCGCTGACCGAGCATCGAGCTCGTCGGACGAGAGTCGGTGCACGTGGAGCACGAAGCCGCCTGCTGGATCGGTCTCTGCGTCATCGATGTGGAAGGCGCACGCCGGCTCCTGATTGACCGAGACCGTGCGCGTCGGCCAGACGTCGGACCCGGGCTCGAGGTCTGTCCAGACCGAAGGGCCTGGGACGACGAAGACGCCGGACTTCTGTCCGGGCGGGAAGCCATTCGCGGTGACTACCACGCCGTTGACCAGAAGGTCGTAGGTGAACTCGTCCTTGGACGAAGGAACGGTGATCGAGAACGTCTCGTCCACGGTGCGCCGCTCGATGCGAACCTGGGCGCCCTTGTGCCCGCAAGCGCCCTCTTCGGTCTCGAGAGTTCGGGTCGACGCTCGTCCGTACGCGTGTTCCCCGATCACCTTGTGTTCGATCAACAGTCGGCCGATTGGGTTGCCGGTCCAGGCGTAGGTTCCCCAAACGCTGTAGTTCCAGGGATCGGAAACCGTGTAGTTGGAGATCTCTCGTGCCGGCAACGGGGCCGTGCCCGAGAAGCCGGCCAGCGCCGTCTCATCGGATGGGAGGACCCAGAAGGCCGAGCCCAGATCGTCATCGGTGTCGAACACCGACCATGGCTCCTGCTTCAGTCCTACGCTCTTCGCGAGCGCCCGGAGCTCCTTGCGCAGCGTGGGTTGGAGGTCAGACTGGATCTCTGACCGCAGCCGGGCATTGAGCGCTGAGCGATACCCGGGGTGCCCGAAGGTGATGGCCGTGTTGTTCTCGTCCGGCCCGGCCCAGAACGAGTAGGGCTTGGCCTCGATGAACTCCCGAACATGCTTCTCCACGACAGGTGATGCCTTGGTCTGAAGGTCCTTGATCAGCTCGTTGGTGTTCATGTCCTCCTCGTAGAGGCCGACGAACACCGCCACCATTCCTGGCACGACGGAGACCTGCGACGACGTCGGATTCTTGAGGATCAGCGGCTTGAGACGCGCAGTCACCCGTCCCGCGCTCGGTGGGATGTCGGCCTCCGCGCCTTCGGGAACCTCGGCGGGGTTGACGTTGCCTCGCCCCTTGCCCACCCAAACAAACTTGATCTTGCTGGCATCGACAGGCGAGGCGACGTCAGCGAACGAGGTGCTGACGACGAGGCTTGTGGCATCGAGGACGAGAGAACCGATCAGGACGTACGGCTCGTCGACGCCCTCTTCCCCGTTGACGTTGCGCAGCTTGGTGACATCAACGGTCACGTCATAGCTCATGTTGCCTCCATTGGCTCGACTCAGGTTGCAGCGGGAGCGTTCGACCTGGCATTAGGGATATCCCTTATCTCTCAGCGCTGACGGCCTCAATCGACACGCGGTCAAGCGGGCCTCAGGACGGCAGGGTCATCGAGTCGAGCACCCCGGCGAGGGCGGCGTCGAGCTCCGCCTGCTGCTCCGGTGTCTGAGCACCGGACGCCTTGACCACCATGGTCTTGTCGCCGAGCACCAGGACGGTTTCAGTGAAGGTCTCACCCGGATTGACCTGATCCCACGTCTGGCCAGCTCCGGTTTCGTCGAAGCTGCCAAGGGGCACGCCGTCGTATCCAGGTGCCGGTGCGGCGTTGTCGTTCACGCGAAGTGTCAGCTGTTGGAACTCCTGGCCGCCAATGGTGACCACTTGGGTCGCGAGCACCGTCAATGAGGGGTGCTCGCGCAACCAGGCTGCATATCCCGAGCAGTACGGTCCGGAGACCCCTGGAGAGCAGCGGGAAGCAGGGACCTGCACGCCCGCGCCAGCGTCTTGGTCGTAGACCCTGAGCACCGGCCCGCCGATCTCGATGTGTGGTCCGAGCCCGACCCCGTTCCCGAGCCACACGTAGGACTCATCCGCGGGGATGTCCCAGCCCTTAGGGGCACGCGTAACTAGTGCTGGGTTCAGCTTCGTGCCGACCTTGGCGCCTGGTTGGTAGGTGTACGTCGTCTCGACCGCACCGGTGCTCGGTGACGGGGTGGCCGGAAGCGCGTCGTTGCCGCCGATCAGGTTGGTTGTTGCAAACCACGCGGCGCCGGCGATCACGAGGACGGCGATCAGTCCGCCGAGGGCGGCGCCGTTACGTCGGCGGGCCTTGTCGTCATGGATGAGCTCGGTGACCTGTCCCATCGGGTCAACCCCTTGGGTCGAGGCGCGCACTCCATCCGCAGCGCGCCGTGCGCGGGTGTCGAGGTTCATCGACCCTCCTCCTCGGAATCGAGGTCGTCGCCCAGCCGGGCAGCCAGCCGGGCTCGGCCCCGGGCAAGGTGCACCTTCACGGTGCCTTCCGCGCAGCCGACCACGTCTGCGACCTCCGCCAGCGAACAGCCGTACACGTAGCGCAGCGCGATGCACTGCGCCTGCCGCTTCGGCAGTCGACGGACCTCTGCCCAGAACTCGCCATCGTCGGCACCCAGCTCGCTGACCTCGCTGCGCCGTCCTCGCAGACGTACCAGCGCCCTGGCCTCGACCACGCGTCGTCGCACGATCGAGGTGGCGAGATTGGCGCAGGCCCGTCGGACCCAGGCGTACGGCGCGTCGAGGGTGGTCACGTGATCCCAGCGGCGGTAAGCAGCGAGCATCGCCTCTTGAGCCACGTCCTCGGCGTGAGCGCGAGACCCCGTGAGCGCATGGGCCAAGGCCACGAGGGAGGAGTACTCCCGTAGGTAGAACGTCTCGAACGCCTCGACCCGGGGGAGGTGGTGCACTGGCATCGGCTGGTTCGGGAACGGCGTGGAGCCTGCGGGCTCTGGCCCGTGGTCTCGTCCATCCCGTCTGCGGCCGCGGTGGCGGATGAACCTGTCACGCCACCCACTCGTGGCAGCGGCATCTTTGGTGTACCGCTGCTGCGAAGAATCTGTCGGAGCACGCGGACGTCTCCTCACCGTGCCTCGAGCCAGCTGGGTGCCGAACCCCAGTGTGCTCGCGCCGGCTACGGCTTGAGCGAGCGTCAGCGAGTCGACGATGATCGCGGCGACGACGGGGCTGCGCGGTGCGGGCACGCCCAACCGTCACAGACCCAAGAATCACGGACCGCGGGAGCGGATCCGCTGGTCAGGTCGCCCCGACCAGCGGATCCAGCACACCCTCTCAGCGGATCACCAGGGTCTTCCGCTCCGAGGTTCCAGGACGGACCTCGTCGTTTCCGGAGTACTTCACCCGGAGGTGGTGCTTGCCAGCACGGCTGAGCACCGGGAGCTTCATGGTGACGTGACCGAGGTGCTTGGCCTTGAGGTCCTTGCTCTTCAGAACCCTCTTCCCTTCCTTGACCGTGACGGTTCCTGTGGCGAACTGGCCGGGGGCGGCCACCCAGGCAGTGACGGTCGCCCGGTGCGTACGGGTGATGGAGTAGTCCTTCATCGTCAAGGTGACGGTGCTCACCACGCGATCCGACTCAAGCACCTCTGGTGAGACCGCGGCTACCGACTCCGACGAGGCGCCGACGACGTGTTGCGGACCGGTCTTCATGACCGCGGAGCGCGGAACGATGGCTGCGTGGGCGCTTGAGCTCGCCAAGGCGACCGGCAGCGCGGCGACGGCGAGCGCCATAGCAAGGCGGCGGCGCCTGCGTCGGCGACAGCGCGTCTCGGGCGCCGCGGACGTCATACGAACTTGCCGAGGAATTGGCTGGCGGTCAGAGACTGCCGAACACGGCTCTGCCTGCTCCCACCCTTGCCCGCCCTCGACCCTGGCGGGCCTCTGGTGGATGAGCTCGATGATGCGCATGGTGACTCCTCTGTCGATGCGATGGATCTAGCAATCCGGCCCCGAGCCGTGGTGCCCGGCGGCGTGGCTCAACGATCGACTTCGGGGCGGGACTGGCGCGTCGGTCCCGGGTCGCGTTCTGGCGACCGCAGCGCCGTACGACCCGCGGATGACTCTCGTGTCCGCCCATCGGCGGACGGCGACGCGGGGCGGGGTGGGATCGGATCGAGATCGGGATTCTGCACCGATGGGGACCCGCGAATCGGTGCAGAACCCCGATCTCGACGAGGCGCTGGCCGTCCCGGGCCGGGGGGACAGGGGGAAACAGTCGGCTTAACCTGGATGTACGCCCGCCGGCAGATCCTTGGAGCGGACATGGACCGCAGACGACTCCGATACCTCGTGAACGTCCTGCTGCTCGTGGCGGCGATCGTGGTCGCCGTCACGGGGGTGATCATCGATCGGCTGGAGCTCCATGGCTTCACCATCCACCTGTGGGCGGGCTATGCCTTCGTCGTGCTCGCGGTGGTGCACCTGGTGTTCCACCGGCACTGGATGATTCCGTTCAAACGGGCCTGGGGCACGGGCCGGAAGGCCGAACCGCGGCGGTCCGAGGGTGCACGTCCACCCACCGCGACAGTCCCTCGGCGGCGGACGACGGTCCGTCGACGCTCGCTGCTCACCGGGTCCGCTGCGGTTGCCGGTGCTGCCGTCGTCGGTTGGTGGGGACGGGCTGCGTCGTCACCGAGTCCGTACGGCGGCGGCGACGTGGGCATGTTCTATCACCGTGAGAGCTCGCTGGGGATCCGCAGCATGTTGCGAGGCGTCCTCGACTGGGGGCAGCGCCCGTCGGGCGACAAGGTCATCGCCGGCGCGGTGTCGACGCCGCTGCCCGTGGTGGTCGACCCGCCGCAGACGCCGCTGGTCGACACGTTGCGGCAACGCCGGTCGCGACGCACCTTCGCCGAGCGGGCCATGACCCCCAACGAGCTGTCCTGGATCGTGACATCGGCTACTGGCACCACGTCGGGTGACGGTCGTCGGGCTGCCCCCTCGGGGGGAGCCCTCTATCCCATCGAGACCTACGTCGCGGCGCACCGGGTGGAGGGAGTCGATCCCGGTCTCTACCACGTCGGTGCGCGGGGACGAGTCTTGGAGCAGGTGCGCGCGGGGTCGGTAGCCGGGGATCTGATGGTGGCCGGTCTCGGTCAGGACTTCCTCCGTGATGCGCCTGCGGTGATCGTGCTCAGCGGGGTCTTTCAGCGCAGCCGATGGAAGTACAAGGAACGGCACTACCGGTTCGTCTGCTGGGAGGGCGGACACATCAGCCAGAACGTCTACCTCGCGGCCGAAGCAGCCGGGCTGGGGGCCTGCTTCGTCGGATCCTTCATCGACGGTTGGGTCAATGACCTGCTGCGCATCGACGGTGACGAGGAGGCAGCACTCGGAATGATCGCCGTCGGCGCCATCTGAGGGGTGACCGCCGGCACCCCTGGCTCGACCGCGTGGCCCCGGGCAGCAGGAGATCTCCATCCAGTACGGCGACGCGCTGGCCGCGGCGGACAACCAGCTTCGCTTCCGTGACACCGTCCGGGGCGTGGCCGAGTCGGGGCACGGGCTGCGGGCGTCCTTCGCCCCCAAGCCGTACGCCGACGGGATCGGCAGCGGCGCTCACCTGCACTTCAGCGTCTGGGACGCCAGCGCCGAACGAAACCTGATGCACGACCCCGCCGACGCATTCGCGGTGGGCGGCGACGCGCAGGCGTTCCTGGCCGGCGTGCTCGACCACCTGCCGGCGCTGGTCGCGCTGACCTGCCCGTCGTACCTGTCTTACGACCGGCTGCGCCCCGCCGCCTGGGCCGGCTCGACCGTCTCCTGGGGCTTCGACAACCGCGAGGCGGGACTGCGCATCGCGTCACCCTTCCGCGGCCGGGAGATGGAAAGCGCCAACGCCGAGCTGAAGACGTGCGACGCCAGCAGCAACCCCTACCTCGCCCTGGGCGGGCTCATCCTGTGCGGGCTCGACGGCATGGCCCGCGGCCTGCCGCTGCCCGAGCCGGCTCGGCAGGATCCGGCCCGGATGAGCGCGGAGGAACGGGAGCGCTGCGGGATCGGCCCGTTGCCTTCGACGCAGGCCGAGGCGATGGACCTGCTGGAGGCGGACGACGTTCTGATGGCCGGTCTCGGTGACCTGCTCGGACGCTGTGTGCTCGCCGTCCGCAGGGCCGAGTTCGAGACGTGCTCGGCGATGAGCGACGACGAGGTACGGCTGCGCACGTTCGACCTCTACTGAGGCGGCGGCGGAACTCCGCTCGCGACGTGACACAACGATCGTCCGGGCTAGGGCCGCCCCGCACGGCTCGGGTACGGTCCGGCCATGCGCATCCTGGGACTCTGCTTCGCCGGCACCGCGACCGGGGAGCGCGCCGCAATGCGCGACTTCGTCGGCGACGTCCTTGGCCTTCCCCGCGTCGTGCTCGACGGGGCCGAGGCCGACTTCTTCGAGCTGCCGGACGGAAGTACGTTCGCCGTCGCCTCGCCGGGCGGCATGGGCGAAACCAGGCGGTCGATCGGGTTCCTCGTCGAGGATCTCGACGCGGCGCTCGTGGAACTCCGGGGGCACGGCATTGAAACCGACCCGGAGCCGTCGGAGAACGAAGCGATGCGCTACGCGCACTTCGTCGCTCCGGACGGGCGGCTCTACGAACTCATCCAGAAGCGCGCCGCGGGCTGACTCAGACCCTGCTGGACTGATGCCGGACCTGATTCGAAATCGGGGTTCTGCACCGATCGGGCGCCGCGCACTCGTGCAAAACCCCGATCTCGTCGAGCGCGTCGGTCGCTCCGCTCGCACGATCCATTACTCAGAGAGCAGGTCGCGTACGGCTGCCGCCGTCGTGCCCGGGTCGACGCCAAGACCCTCGGCGAACGCGGCATCGAATGCGTCGTCGCCCAGCGCGTCGCGTACGGCAGCGTGAATCGCGCTGCTCGAGCTCTCGACCAGCGGCCACACTCTGGCTCCGATGAGGTCGCGCAGCGCCCGAGCCAGCCCGAGCGCTCGCCCCGCGGCTGGCACGGCGCCTCGTGTGGTCACGCCGTACTTCGCCGCGGCCTCGAGGCAGTAGGCGCACCCCTCGTAGTAGGGCTGCTGATCGATGAGGGGTATGGATGCCAGCAGCAGGCGACGTGCCTCGTCGAGACGCCCGTCGTCGATGGCCACGCCGGCCAGAAAGGCGAGCGACTGCATGTGCGCGCCCACGTTGCCCGAGCTCTCGGCCAGCCTCCGAGACGCCTCGAACCATCGCTCCGCCGTGACCGGGTCTCCCTGCATCAGCGTGAGCGAACCGAGACCGCTGGTCGCGAACGCGCCGATCCATCGTCCGCGTCCGTTCGCCGCCTGCTGGAGCAGGCCTTCGGCCTCTCTCAGGAGCCGTTCGGCGTTGACGAGGTCACCGTCGCCGGCGGCCTGGTAGCCGAGCATCATGGTCAGCCAGCCCTGGCCGAGCAGGTCCTGCGGTGGAGGTACGGCTCCGGTCTCGAGCGCCGACAGGAGCTCGGCCGTTCGCTCGTAATGTCCGAGCGAGAACGCTGATTGCGCAGCGGTCACCACGAGCTCGCCGTGCTGGCGCGGGTTGGTCTCCGCCGCGAGGTCCACCGACCGGGCGACCAGGTCGGCGGCCTCGCTGCCCCTGCCCATGACCCAGAGCGCGATGCCGATCTGTGCGGCCGCCGCCGAGCGATCGCCGTCCCGACGGTCGAGGGCGAGACCCCAGGCGTGGCGCAGGTCGGGCCAGACCAGCAGGAACTCCGCCCGCCACCGCGCCTGGTCGATTGAAGCGCCCCCAATGAGGTAGTCCGGAACCTGGTCGATCATCCCGATGTAGAACGCGGTCTCGGCCGCGTCCCTTGCCCCGAGGGCGTCGAGGCGTTCGGAGGCGTACGCCCGGACGGTCTCGAACATCCGGAACCGCGGCTCTCCAGCAGCGATGGTCGCGGGGGAGACCAGGCTGTTCTCGACCAGTGCAGCGACGTCGTCGAGCACGTCTGCGGCTCCCGGAGGCGCCACGCGCTCCGCGTCGGCCACGGTCCACGGTGCTGAGAACACCGACAGCGCCGCCAACAGCTCGCGCTGGCGCGGCTCCAGCAGCTGCTCGCTCCAGATCATGGTGTCGCGCAGGGTGCGTTGCCGTTGCGGTAGGTCGGCTGCGCCTGAACCGAGGTCGAGGGCTGACCCGAGCCGTTCCAGGAGCGCGTCCGGCGGGAGCAGCCGGCTGCGGCCCGCGGCCAGCTCGATCGCCAGCGGGATCCCGTCCAGCCGGCGGCACAGCTCGGCCACGGCCGCCGCGTCCGTCGGCTGGCTCGCCGAGAAACCGGGACGTACGGCTGCCGAGCGGTCGACGAACAGCCGTACGGCCTCCGACTCGGCGTGCGTCGTGCCCGTCTCGTCTCGCCTGGGCAGCGACAGCGGGCCAACCGGGAGCAGGGTCTCGCCGCGTACGCGCAGCGCCGCCCGGGAAGTCACCAGCACGGTGAGGCCGGGGCAGCGGGTCAGCAGCTCGACCACCTCCGTGCCGACCGCGAGGACGTGCTCGACATTGTCCAAGACCAGCACGAAGGGGCGATCGCCGAACGCGCCGGCCAGCGCCTCGAGCACAGGCACACCGCCGCCGAGACCCAGCCCGATGGCGGTCGCCACGGCCGGCAGGACCTGCTCTGGGGTCTCGACCGATTCCAGCGGGACGAAGGCGACCTGGTCGAGGTGGCGGGCAGCGGCCCGCCGGGCAGCCTCGAGGACCAGCCGGGTCTTTCCGATGCCACCCGGACCGACGATGGTCACCAGACGTTTGCCGGAATCGACGAGGTGCTCCAGCTCGGCGAGCTCCTCGTCCCGGCCGATCATGGTGTCCACCGGGACGGGGATCGGGCGTCTCGAGGACGGGGCGACGACTCGGTCCTGGGCTGGAGGTGTTGTTGCTGGGTCCGGACCGCCGAGCAGGAAGCGCTCGGCCATCAGGACGGCCAGGTCTTCGGCGAGGAGCGTCTCAAGCTCCTCGGCTGAGCTGAAGGATTTGTAGGAGACGGTGTCGTCACCTCGGACGGTGTTGAGCAGCTCCTTGAGCCGTGGCTCGCGCTCGGGCGCGGGTGTCTTGAGGTAGACGAGGCGGGGGAGTCCGCCGGAGAGCTGGTATTCGTCTTCGAGGCCGGAGATCTCCTCGCCGGGAGCGACCCAGCCGTACCGCTCGAAGTACAGCCCGACGAAGACGTGGCTCTGCGCCAGGTAGGCGCGGTAGAGGGCGCGCGCCGGGTGGGGCCTGGCGCCGAGCTCGAACATCACGGGGATGAGGCGGAGCCGGTCGATCGCCACCCGGGCCGCTGCGCGCTCCGGAGCGAGCTCTTGCAGGGTCGAGCTCAGGAAGATCCGCGGTCTCTGGTCAGGCGTCAGGATTCGTGGATCTGACGCCTGGACAGCGGTCACGCTGAGCATCGTGCCCTGTCCGACCTTCCTTGGTCAGCCTGTTTGCGCGAGTCGGTGCGGCTAGGAGGAATCGAGATCGGAGTTCTGCACCAATCGGGAGCCGCGAACCGGTGCAGAACCCCGATCTCGATGGGGCGACCGCGCGTCGGCGTGGAGCTCGAGCAGCGTGGCGCCGATGTCGCGCAGCCCGGTGAGCAGCCCGTGCAGCTGGGCCTGGTCGGAGACCTCGCCGACCAGGGTGGTGGTGCCACCGGCATCGCGGGTGATCGTGAAGCCGCACAGGCGGTTGGACCAGTGGTCGTCGAGGTGACCGTCGACCCGGACCGTGTACGTCGTTGCGGCGGTGTTCACGACGAGGCTCCCGCGGACAGCGGCTGGGCGGTGACGGCCGTACGGGCGCGGCGACGGGCGTTTGGGCCGCTGGACGAGCTGGTGGTGGCGCGTCGGATGGCCCATTCGGCGATGGCGAGGTTGATGACCCAGCCGGAGCCTTTGGCGAGATCGCTGCTGATCACACTGGTGCCGAAGATGCCTGTGACGATGCCCTCGGTGAACGCCTGGGTCCCGGCCGCGAGGCCGATCGCGTAGGCGCGGATCATCCACGCCCGGTGCGCGTCGATGTCCCGGCGCCGGATGGCCGTGAAGCCGAGGACCAGGCAGGCCGCCATCGCTGATGCGAACACCAGCCGGAGGACGTACAGCAGGTCGCCGGTGCCGGGCTTCTCGGAGTAGAGCAGCGTCATCCACAACGCTGACCCCGCCACCAGCAGCCCAGCAAGAGCAACCACGCGGCCGGCCCGGCGGTGCCAGGTCAGGTGCCGGCGACGAAACCTTGGCACGAACTGGAAGACGCCGACGAGTGCGTAGAGCGCGGCGCCGAGGATGTGCACAACGAGCAAAGCGGGAAAGCCAGCGAACCGCTCGTCCGCCGGGATCACCGCTGGTCCGCCAGCCAGCTGGATGAGGCGGAACGTCCCAGCCAGCAGCGGAATGGCGCTCAGCATGATCAACGCGATCGGGACCGCCCAGCCAGCCGCCCTGGGGGGCGGACCGGCCGGACGGGTCACCGACGGGGACGGGGTGGTCATCGGGCTGCGTGCTCGAGGACGGTGCTGCTCGTTGCGGTGGCCGCGGCGGGGGAGGAGGCGGAGCGGCCCTGGTCGCGCCACAGCGAGACCCCGAGGCCGACCATCGCGATGCCCACCGGGACGGCGAAGGGGCGGTTGAACGAGTCCGGCAGTACGGCGAGCGCGACGCTCGACAGGGTGGCCACGGCAAGCAGGGCCGCGGCCCAACGGGCCAGGATGCCTGCCCGGAACAGCGCGATCCCAAAGAGCAGGCCGCCGAGCAGGTAGCCGATTCCCATCACCGTAAGCAGGGTCTGCATCTGGCCGATGTCCCCGGCCGGCTTGCCTCCGAAGGCGGCGACGATGACGTCGTTCACGTAGCCGGGCTCGGTCGCCGTCAGGTTCGGGAGGACGACGGCGGCGATGCTCTCGACGGCGAACATGGCCAGGTAGCCCGCAGCGAAGAGCAGGTAGCCGATCAGGCCGAGCAGGCGGGTCTCGCGCACCTGCCGGAGGTACATCCCGGTGATACCGGCCAGCGCGAACGCCGCCATGACCATCTTGGCTCCGCTGCGGATGAGCCAGTCGGTGGTGTCGACCGTCGCGACCTCCATCGGAGGGTGCTTGATCTGGACGGCGACGAAGATCGTCCCGGCTGCGACAGCGGCGGCTGCGGCGGCTTTAGTGAGTCCGGTTGGGGTGATGTTCATGGAGAGCTCCTGGGTCTTGGCGCTTGGGCCAGACGGCTTGTCCGGCGATGTCCTTGGACCGTAGGAGCGGGCGGGGTGAGCCCACATCACCACATGATGTGACCCGCTTGGTGATCCGGCAGGCCGTCGACAGGCGCCAGTCGGAAGACGCCTAGATCAGGCTCAACTCGGTCGCTTTCCTTACGGCGGATCGGCGGGTGTTCACGTCGAGCTTGGTGAAGATGTGCTTGGTGTGGGTCCGCAAGGTGTTGACCGTGACGAACAGCTGGCGGGCGATCTCCGGGCCGCTCAGGTCGGTCGCCAGCAGCTGGAGGACCTCGAGCTCGCGCTCACTGAGTCCCTCGATCGGTGAGCCTGCAGAGGGCGTGGCCGTGGGCAGCAACTTGGCCGGAACATGGTCGGTACGGCTCCGCGCGGCCACCTCGAGCAGCTGCCTCGCCTCCTCGGAGCCGGCGAGGTCGGCGCGCTCGGCCAGCGCACGCACCAGGACTTCCATCGGGGCACCCTCGTCCAGAAAGATGCGCGCATATCCGACGGGCACGCCGAGGGTCAGTGCCTTCCCGAGATCGGCCAATGCGTGGTCCAGGTCACCGCCGGCTGCGTGGGCCAGTGCAAGGACGAGGTGCGCTTCCAAGACGCTCCCGCCTCGGTCTGCGTCTGACGCCGAAGCAACGATGCGATCGAGCAGTCGTACGGCCTCGTCGAGACCGACCGCGTCACCGTCAGCACGGTGCTCGGCAGTCAGGAGCCGGGCCAGGGTCAAGGCGTTGAACTCGTCGAGGTAGCCCGGCACTTCGTCAGCGGAAACGCCGGCGTCGCGCGCCCAGGTCCGGGCATCGGTCAGCTGGCCTTGGCGGATGCGCACCCGCGCTCGAGCTGCCGGGATGGGCGCAACGTCGGGGAAGAAGCCCGCCAGGTACAGCCCCTCGGCCGCGTCGAGCATCCCTGCGGCGCCGTCGAGATCACCGCGAGCCTGCAGCAGGCCGGCCATGGCGGCCGACCATCGGTAGCGGTTCTCCAGCAGTGCCCCCTGATCGCCGAGGTCGCGAGCGATCTTCAGGTGCTTGTCTGCCGTCGCGAGGTCGCCGTGTTCACGGAGAAGGTCGGCTAGTCCGACGTGCAGGTCGCCGACCGACGACATCGGCGGGCCCGGGTGCTGCTCGGCGAGATCGAGCGCCCGCTCATAGAGCTGCCGTGCCTCATCGGGGCGGCCCCGAGCCAGCCACATGCTTGCGAGCGCGACGGTTCCGCCGAGAGCGTCGGCCTCGTTTCCAGCCGCTCGCAGGTGGCGCACGGCCTCGGTGAAAGTATCGATCGCCGGGTCGACGTCTCCGGCCGCCCACGCGGCCAGCCCGAGAAACCCCGCGGCGGCCCCACGGGACATGTGGTCGGACTCGCGGGCCACATCCTGTGCACGGCGGGCGTGCGCCACGGTGCCCTCGACGTCCCCGCGGGCCTGCGCGACCGCGGCCCGGTAGACCTCGATCGTGGCCGGCAGGGCAAGGGTCTCCTCGTCACGTGCTGCCGCAGCCTCGGTCAAAGCCCCCGTGACCGGAGGGCGTGGCTCCGTCGGGCGTACGGCCGCCAGAGCGCGCTCGGCCGCATCCAGCCACGACTCGACGCTGTCCAGGTCACCCTCGAACAGCCGTGCTCCGGCCAGGAACGTGGCCAGCAGCGGGCGCTTGCGGACGACGTCCTCGGGCAGCGCCGGCAGCCAGTCGCGCATGGACCGGTCTTCGCGCCTCCTCCGGACCTCCGGCAGGGCGAGCTCGACCAGGTCGGCGGCGTGCTCGTGGTCGCCCCCGCTGAGCGCGTGGGGGACGGCGTCGGTCAGAAGGTCCTGCTCGGCGTACCAGTCCGCGGCCGCCCGGTGAAGCTGTTGGACCCGGGCCGGGTCCTGAGCCGTGAGGCGCGAGCGGAGCGCGTCCGCGAAGAGGTGGTGGTAGCGGAACCACTGCCTTTCATCGTCGAGCGGGATGACGAAGATGTTGGCGTTCTCAAGGGTCTGCAGGGTCGTACGTCCTTCGCTGCCACCGGTGAGGGCGTCGCACAGCGGTCCGGTCAGCTGGTCGAGCACCGACGTCTCCAGGAGGAACGCGCGCAGCTCATCGGGCTGGGCGTCGAGCACCTCTTCGAGCAGGTAGTCGAGAACGAACCGGTGGGTCCCGCTGAAGTCTTCGACGAAGCTGTCGATGTCGGTGGGGTCCGCGCTGGCGGCTCGGCTGCGCGCGGAGAGGGCGGCCAGCTGCAGCCCCGCAGCCCAGCCTTCGGTCCGGGTCTCGAGCGCGGCGATGTGGGTCGGTTGGAGCTCAAGTCCCATGACGTCGTTGAGGAACTCGGTGGCCTCGGCAGGCGTGAACCGGAGGTCGGACGCGCGGATCTCGAGCAGCTCTCCGCGGGCTCGCAGCCGCGCGAGGGGAAGGGGCGGGTCGGCGCGCGTCGTCATGGCCAGGGTGGTCTGCGGCGGCAGGTTGTCGAGGAGGAACGTCACCGCCTCGTGGACGGCCGGGTCGTCGATGACGTGGTAGTCGTCGAGGGCGACCACGGTCGGGCCAGCGAGGGTGTCGAGGTCGTTGACCAGGCTGACCAGGACGGCCTCGGTCGGGGTGCCTCGATCGTTCTCCAGCAGGGCCATGGCGTCGGCGCCGACCTCCGGGTTGCTCGCCTGGACGGCGGCAAGCACGTGAGTGAGGAACAGCCGCAGGTCGGAGTCGCCGGCGTCGAGCGACAGCCACGCCACCGTGACAGCGCCCGTGGCATCCCCGGAGTGGCGTGCGCTCTCGGGCTCGATCTGGGACCCGGTCTGGGTCGACGCCAGCCACTGCGTCATCAGGGTGGTTTTCCCGAACCCTGCTGGGGCGCCGATGAGAACGAGTCGCGGCATCGAGCCGCGGTCGCTGCGTAGTCGGTCGGTGAGCCGGTCGCGGGCAACGAGTTGGCGGCGGGGGGAGGGGACGTGCAACTTGGTGCCCAAGACAGGCATCTGGTCAGCGTATGGGTGACCCGGGCAGCGCGTCGGACAACGGGGTCCGATCCCGGTGGGGGCTCAGTCCAGGTGTGGGTCGGGGTGCGGCTCGGTGCCCCCAGTGTCGGAGGCCCGGACGAGCATCCGCTCGCCGGGTCGACCGAAGATACTGAGCACCTCGGCGGGCCCTTCGCCGTTGCTGCCAAACCAGTGCGGGACCTGCGTGTCGAACTCGGCTGCCTCGCCGACGCCTAGGACCAGGTCGCGGTCACCGAGGACGAGCCGCATCCGGCCGGACAGGACGTACAACCACTCGAACCCGTCATGGGCGCGAAGGTTCGGCTTCGTCTGCGTCGAGGGGACGAGGATCTTCCACGCCTGCACTCCGCCGGGGCGCGTCAGGGACAGAACCGTCCGGCCGTTGACCCGGCGCGGCTTGAGCCGGATCCGCGGGTCACCAACCTCAGGGGCGCCGACAAGGTCGTCGAGGGGGACCCGGTAGATCTGCGCGAGCGGCAGCAGCAGCTCGAGGCTCGGGCGGCGCTGGCCGTTCTCCAGGCGCGACAAGGTGCTCTTCGAGATGCCGGTCTGGTCGGCGGCCTCGGTCAGGGTCAGCCCGCGCTGCTCGCGGACCTGTCGCAGTCGCCGGCCCACGAGGTCGAGCGCCTCGGCGATCGCCGCCGACCCGGACGCCTTCTCAGCGGCTCGACTGCCCGTGGATGCCTTGGCAGGTGTCTTCACGAGGCCCATTGGACCCTGCGATTCCCGGAATCAGCAACAGAGGTTGTTGTTGGCTCAACGAGCCTCGACTCTTCAGGACATGAACACACACGATGTTGTCGTCATCGGCGGAGGCGCTGCCGGCCTGTCCGCAGCCTTGGTCCTGACCCGCGCCCGTCGCAGGGTCGCCGTGGTCGACGCCGGTCAGCCGCGCAACGCCCCGGCTGCCCACATGCAGGGCTTCCTTGGCTCCGACGGCCTGCCGCCCACCGAGCTGCTGGCGGCTGGCCGCGCCGAGGTGGCCGGCTACGGCGGAGTGCTGATCTCGGGCATCGTGACCGACGTCCACCGTTGCGAGTCGACCACCTGCGAAGACCGAAGCTGCTTCGACGTGGTTCTCGCAGACGGTACGTCGCTGCGTACGCGCCGGGTCCTGGTCACTACCGGCCTGCGGGACGAGATCCCCGAGATCCCGGGAGCGAGGGAGCGTTGGGGACGGGACGTGCTGCACTGCCCGTACTGCCACGGCTACGAGGTACGCGACCAAGCCCTCGGTGTGCTCGGCGGAACCCCAGAGGCGGTCGCACACGCGCTGCTCATCCGGCAGTGGTCCGACGACATCGCGTTCTTCGCCAACGGCTCCCCCCTGAACTCAGGGGAGCGCGAAGCGCTGCTCGCCCGTGGCATCTCCGTCGTGGATGAGGACGTCGCCCGCCTCGTCGTGGACGGCGACCACCTGGCCGGCGTCGAGCTCGCATCGGGCGAGATCGTGCGGCGAACTGCGGTGTTCGTCCGTCCGCGCTTCGTGCCGAACGACGCCCTCCTCACTGGACTCGGCTGCGCCACCCACGACAACGGGTGGGTCGTCGCCGACAGTGCCGGCCGCACCAGCGTGGCCGGCGTCTGGGCGGCCGGCAATGCCGTGAACCCGCGCGCCCAGGTCATCACCGCCGCCGGCGAAGGCTCGACGGCAGCCATCGCGATCAACAACGACCTCGTCGAGGAAGACGTCCAGAACGCGGTCGTCAACAACTAAGGAGTCACCATGTCCAACACCCCATCGACCCCGCAGTCACTGCCGCCGACCCCGATCGGCCCGCCGACCAAGCACCAGCTGGCGCTGATGATCTGGATCGCGGTGTTTCCCACGCTCACGGTGCTCAACCTGGCGATCGGCCCGCGGCTCGCCGAACTCGGCCCAGTCCTGCGGACGTTCGTGCTTGCGACCCTCGCGGTGCCGATCGTCATCTACGGGCTGATGCCGCGGCTGCACCGCGCCAGAATCAGCATCCTGCGGCGACGTACGGCCTGACGAATCCGCGCCGACGCGTCAAGGTCATGTAGTGGGATTCGCTGGCCCAGAAGATTTTCTGTGCCTCGGCTGTCAACCTTGTGCTTCCAGCGTCGTCTTATCCCATGTGAGCACCATGGCGAGGAACGAGCAGTGGGGCCTCACTCCGGAACGGCGAGTGCCGACGGTTGTTCTCGACCGGGACTCGACGGTCTCGGCGTTGTTCGTCGCGCATCACCGGCGATTGGTCGGCCTCGCGTCGTTGCTCGTCGACGACCGGCGAGCTGCCGAGGACGTGGTGCAGGAGGCCTTCGCCGGCCTCTACGGCCGCTGGCGCCACCTGCGTGACCCGAACGCCGCGCTTGAATTCCTCACGAAGGCAGTCGTCAACGGGGGTCGCGACTCGTTGCGGCGCAAGAGCCGGGCGCAGACCGCCGCGCTTCGGCTCGTCCCTCGTTCGGAGCTCCTGGACTCCGCGGAGCACACGGCGGTCGAGCACCAAGAGGCTGACCGACTCTGGGCTGCCATCGCCGCGCTACCGCGGCGGCAGCGCCAGGTCCTCGTGCTGCGCTACTACCTCGACCAGACCGAGGCGGAGATCGCCCGCACCCTGGGCGTGTCAGCAGGCTCGGTGAAGAAGCACGCGAGCCGCGGGATCGCCGCCCTCGCTCGAGAGTGGGGTGAGCAGTGATGGACACGCGGGATATCGAGCGTGACGTGGTGGCTGTCCTTCACCGACGCGCCGCTGAGGTCATCAGCCATACGAACACCCAGGAAGCATTCCGAACCTTTCAATCCGTGGTGGCCGATCAGCCTCGGAAGAGCCGTCGGTTCTTGGTGATGGCAGCAGTGGCGGCATCTCTCGTCGTGCTCGCCGTCGGGCTTGTGCTCTGGCCCTCCGATCCCTTGGCCGACAGCATCGTGCCCGCTGTGGAGACACCCGACAGGACCAGTGCCTCCGACGTGGCCGTTGCGGAAGACGTCGCGGCGGCATTTGTCGCGCACGATCTGGATCGTTTGGCGCCCCACCTCGAGCCGGGTGTATCGCCGTCCCTCTCATCCTGGGCGACGGAGTTCATGCGCGACACGGCCTGGAACGTTGAGCTCCGGATGGAGCCGTGCGTCATGAGGGAGTCTCCGAACTACGTCCACGTGATCCGATGCGCCTTCAGCACGCATTTGCTGGGATCTGAGGAGATCGGCAAGGGACCGTTCCTCGGCAACGAGCTCTTCGTCCTCGTGAAGGGCGGCAAGGTGACCTCGGCGGAAACCATCTACGGCTGGCAATCCAACGGCATTCAGCCACATTACGACGCCGTGATGGCGTGGGTCGAGAAGCACAACCCGAAGAACGCGGAGTTCTTGCTGACCGACGAACAAGAGTTGGCGCCAAATGACTGGCCGAGGTGGTCCCGCCTCTGGCAGCGGTCCATCTCCGACTACATAGCTGCAACGAACGAAGCACGCTGAGGGGCGCAGACCGGTCCCTCAGTGACGGGCGACCCACGACTCGACGTGGGATCTGTTCCGGACGTCCCTACACAAGGAGATGACTGATGAGTACTGCCCGAAGGAGTCTGGTGGCTTCGGCTGCCGGGCTGATGATGGTGATGAGTGGGCTTGTGGGGTTCGCTTCCCCGGCCCAAGCCGGGTGGGATCCAGGTGGGTGGGGCGAGGCTGCCCCGGTGGCTGGGGTCAACGACCCGGTGGCTGCTGACGGCTGCCCGATCGAGGCGCCCAACGGAAAGGCGTTGTTCTTCGCGTCGGTGCGTGGACCGGGTGGTGACAACGACATCTGGATGGCGTCTCGATCGACGCTGGCCGATGACTTCGGGGAGCCCGTGATGTTGCCGGCTCCGGTGAATACGGATGCCCAGGAGTTCTGCCCGACGCCGTTGCCCAGTGGTGCGCTGCTGTTCGTTTCGACTCGGGGCGGGACAGATGCCTACGGGACGGTTGCGTGCGGGATGGGTGACATCTACGTCACTCAACGGAACTGGCGCAACTGGGGCAGTGGGCTGAGCCCCGCAACCTGGGCTGCGCTCCGGATGGTCCAAACGGGCCGGGCATGGAGTACGGGCCTTCGTTGGTGCGCGCTGGTCCAGGTGCGTTCCTGTACTTCTCCTCCGGAGACCCGGTCGGTGGCGGCACCCAAGACATCTACAAGTCGAAGCTGAGTCGTGGCCTGCGGTTTGGTGCGCCAACGGCAGTGACCGAGCTCAACGTCGCCGGCTACGACGACTTCATGCCCAACGTCAGCCGCAACGGCCGGGAGATCGTGTTCGCTTCGACCCGGCCCGGTGGCGTCGGCATGTCGGACATCTACACAGCGACCCGGGGCTCCACAGGATGGTCTCACTCGGGCAAGCATGGGAAGCGCTGCGGATGGAATTCGTGGGGCGACCCGGTGAACCTTGGCCCGACGGTCAACACGGTGGCTGGGGAGTCTCGGCCCTCGCTGTCCCGCGACGGCCGGCGGCTGTACTTCGGTCGCAGCGGCGACATCTACGTCAGCCAGCGGACCTGATCTAGGTCGGATCAGCAGGTGTGTAGCTCCGAGGACTGCGTTGTCGCCGAAGCCGAGTGCTCACGCGGCAGCGCAGTCCTCGAGCCGCGCTCATCCTGATGGTTCATTCGGCGTGGCGAGGTTGATGACTCAACAGGTGCCGTCCGACCCAGCGGACCTCTGCGACTACCCGGACCCGGCCGTGGCGGCGCTGGCTTCCGCTGCCACATCCGGCCTGTTGCGGCGCCTCTCGTGGGTCGGACCGTCGGGGACGTGCGAACCGCGTCCGACCTGGAATTCCTTCCGCAGGACGGGGATGACGTGCTCCCCGAGCATGTCCAGCTGGTTGAGCACGGTGGTCAACGGCAGGCCGGCGTGGTCGATCAGGAACAGCTGTCGCTGGTAGTCGCCGACGTAGCTGCGGAAGTTCAACGTCTTGTCGATGACTTCCTGAGGACTGCCGACGGTCAGTGGAGTCTCGGCCATGAACTCCTCGAGCGACGCGCCGCCGCCGTAGACGGGCGCATGGTCGAAGTAGGGCCGGAACTCGGCGATCGCTTCCTGGCTGCGCGGCGCGAGGTAGACCTGGCCGCCGAGGCCGACGATGGCCTGGTCAGCGCTTCCGTGACCGGCCGCTTCGAAGGATCGGCGATAGAGGCTCACCATGTTCCTGGTGTGGCGGGCGGGCCAGAAGATGTGGTTGGCGAAGAAGCCGTCACCGTACTGACCGGCGAGACGTGCCACGTCGGGGTTGCGAATGGCGCCGTGCCACACGAACGGCGGAACCCCGTCGAGAGGCCGCGGCGTGGCAGTGAAGTCCTCGAGCGCCGGCCGGAAGGCTCCCTTCCAGGTGACGACGTCCTCGTCCCACAATCGCCGGAGCAGGGAGTAGTTCTCCACGGTCAGCGCCCAGCTGTCCTCGATGTCGAGACCGAACCACGGGTAGACGGCCGGAGTGTTGCCGCGGCCGAGGACCAGATCCACTCGCCCGTCGGACAGGTGCTGCAGGGCGACATAGTCCTCCGCGAGCTTCACGGGGTCGTTGGTCGTGATGAGGGTCGTGGACGTCGACAGGATGAGGTGCTCGGTCCGCGCAGCGATGTAGCCGAGCAGCGTCGTGGGTGAGGACGGCACGAACGGTGGGTTGTGGTGCTCACCGGTCGCGAACACCTCAAGCCCGACTTCCTCCGCCTTCATCGCTATGCGCGCCATCGCGTTCAATCGCGCCCCTTCGCTCGGCCTCAAGCCGGTCGTCGGGTCCGTCGTGACATCGCCGACGGTGAAAACCCCAAACTGCATGCCTGCCTCCTTCGCCGAACGGCCTGCGGCCCAGCCTTGCGAGTCGATGCCCGCGAGTCGAAGCATGGGGTGGTCTGGGATCGCGCGCATCGGCCATATGACTGCTCGCCCGACTGTGGGTCAGGTGCAGTCAGTTGACCGATGCCTCGCAGTCCCACGTCGCGAAACGGTTGACGAGGTCGACGCCAGCAACGCCGACAGTCTCTGAAGGAGAAGTCGATGTCCGTGATCTCCGATGGGTTCACTGGCCGCCGGGATGACAGTGGGGTACCGCTCCCGCCGGGTCAATACCTCACCAAGGACTTTCCCGTGCTCTCCGCCGGGCCGACGCCCCACGTGCCGCAAGAGACGTGGGAGTTCACCCTGGCCACCGAGGCTGGGGCGGAGCACCGTTGGGACTTCGACGGTCTCGTGGCTCTCGGCGGCGAGGATCTCACGACGGACCTGCACTGCGTCACCGGCTGGTCGAAGTTGGGGACTCGTTGGCGCGGCGTTCCGGTGGACGCACTCTTGGACCACGTGGCGATCGCTGACGCCCAACACGTCCTGGCCCATTCCTACGGCGGCTACACGACGAACCTGCCGCTGGCTGACCTCCGCGGCGGACAGGCGTGGCTCGCCTTCGGATACGCAGGGGCTCCGTTAACGCCCGAGCATGGAGGCCCGGTCCGCCTGCTGGTCCCGCACCTGTACCTGTGGAAGAGCGCGAAGTGGGTCCGTCGCCTGGAGCTCAGCCTTCATCCCACCCGTGGATTCTGGGAACGACTCGGCTATCACGAGTACGGAGACCCATGGCGCGAACAGCGACACTGGGGCGACTGACCTGGCGGCGGGCCACCCTCACGGCGATCCACCGCGAGACGGACACCGCCAGGACGCTCGCCCTCAGCATCCCAGACTGGCCCGGGCATCAACCAGGTCAGCATCTCGAGCTGCGTCTGACCTCGCGCGACGGCTATTCCGCGCAGCGCCCGTACTCCATCGCCTCCGCCCCTGGGGGCAGCACCGTCACCCTGACCGTGGAGACCACGCCGGGCGGCGAGGTGTCGCCGTTCCTCACCCGGATGGCTCACAGCGGCACCCTCGTGGAAGTGCGTGGCCCGCTCGGCGGGTGGTTCGTGTGGACCCCGGAAGTCACCCGGCCCGTTCAGCTCGTCGGTGGGGGAAGCGGGGTCGTCCCCCTGATGAGCATGCTGCGTACCCACCGCTCTATATCCCATCCCTGCCCGATGCGGCTGCTGTACTCCGTGCGTGACCCTGCAGCGTTGCTCTACCCCTCGGAGCTGGGGGAGGCTTCGCGCGCGCCCGCGGGAGCGGCGCCGGACGACTCCGGTGTGACCGTGCTCTACTCCCGTCGAGCACCGAGCGACGACCCCCGTGGCGCGGGCCGGATCGTAGGCCATGACCTCGCCGCGCACGCGCTCCCGGCTGCGACGAATCCCTTGTGCTTCGTCTGCGGGCCGACGTCGTTCGTCGAGACCGCCATCGATCTGCTGCAGGCCGCCGGACATGCGGCGGACGCCATCCGCGCCGAACGCTTCGGTCAAGGGAGAGGCGACAGGTGAGCCACGGAGACCGCCCATCCCACCACCTCGACGGGAACGCCGCGGCCGGCGACCTCGCTGACCTCTTCGGCGCGGACATGACGAGCGCGGTCGGGCGTTGCGTGGCCTGCGGACGTGAGGTGGCCATGGCCGAGACGCACGCCTACCTGGGCGGCCCCGGGCTCGTCCTGCGATGTCCAGGCTGCTCGAAGGTCCTCCTTCGCCTCGTGCGGTCCCCGTCCAGGATGTGGCTGGACGTGACCGGGCTCACTCACCTGGAAATCGCAGGCACGTGAGGGGCCTCCGCCGTTGTCGGCGCCCTCGTTCTAGGGACCAGCCGCCGCGGGCGCGGCTTCGGGCTCGCGAGAACGGGGAGCCGACGGCAGCGAGGCCCACAGCAGCGCCGCGGCGAAGGTGCGGTACGGCGCCCACCCCTCACCGCGCTCGCGGACCTTGGCCATGCTCGGCGTTTCAGGCAGCTTCCAGGCCGAGGCGACAGCGTGCCGGATACCAAGATCGCCTGCGGGGAGGACGTCCGGGCGCCGCAGCTGATGAATCAGAAAAATCTCGGCCGTCCAACGGCCAACGCCACGCACTGCGGTGAGCGACTCGATCACGTGCGCATCGCTGGCTGTGCCGAGTGCTGTGGTGTCCAGCCGTCCGTCCAGGTGTCGCTGTGCCAGGTCCACCAGGCAGGACGACTTGTCGTGGGAGAGACCGAGCTCGCGTAGCCCGTCCGGGCCGAGCGCCGCGACCGACGCCGGCTCTGGCGAGCCGCCGATCGTCGCGACGAGCCGGTCGAACAGCACCAGGGCCACTGTCGTGGAGATCTGCTGGCTGATCACGTGCAGCAGCAGCCCAGCGAAGTTGCTGGTCTCGCCGCGGCCGTCACCCCAGTCGAACGGGTCCGGCCGTCCGTGCCGCTCGGCGATCCGGCTCAGGACCGGTTGGCCGACAGGAGCAACCGGTAGCGCCGGGAGGTGAGAGCGCGCTGCTGCGCGGCGCTCATGGGAGGACTCCGATCGGGAGGTTGAACCCACCATGGGTTGTCAGGCGACTGTCGTCGGCGAGCGGCGGCGATGCATCGGTCATATGACCGTGGATGGATGACCCGGCCATGCGGGTCGATGCGCCCGCGCCAGCGACGGCGCAGGTCGAGTCACATGACCGATGCCTACGGGATCACGCCGAGCCAGGCTCTCCTACCAGGAGAACGGCGGCAGCACGATGAGAGGCGGAGTGATGGCCACCTATCGCATGGTTTACGGAGACAACAACCAGGTTGTGCCTAGATCTACGAGCACATCGACGACGTTCAACGCGAGGACGGCTGGCTAGTCCTGTTCCGCAACCGCGACGCCATCCTGCGCGTCCGGGAGGAGCACGTGCAGAACTTCGAGCAGCTGGAAGCCCCGACGTGACCCAGCCCCTGCCCGAGCTCGGGCCGGTGCGCCAGGTCACCACGCGCACGTTGGACGTCGGGTACGTCGAAGCGGGACCCGACACCGGAGACGCGGTGGTGCTGCTACACGGATAGCCGTACGACATCCACAGCTTCGTGGACGTGCGCCCGCGGCTGGCCGGCGCCGGGTACCGGGTCATCGTCCCCTATCTGCGCGGCCACGGCTCCGACGCGCTTCCTCGACCGACCAGCGCCTCGGTCTGGCCAGCAGGCGGCGCTTGGCGCTGATGTCGTCGAGCTCATGGACGCGCTCGGGATCTCGCGCGCCATCCTCGCTGGCTACGACTGGGGGGCTCGGGCGGCGTGCGTGACGGCGGCCCTATGGCCCGGCGGTGCGCCGGCCTCGTCTCCGTGAACAGCTATCTGATTCAGGACTCGAGCGCCGCCGGGCCCCGCTCGCGCCTGACCTGGAAGCCGGTTCTGGTACTTCTTCTACTTCCTCACCGAGCGCGGGTGGGCCGGGCTGACCTCCAACCGGCGCGACATCGCCCGCGTGATCTGGGCCAGGAACTCGCCCCGATGGGCGTTCACCGAGGCGAGCTGGACCGGGCCGCGGCAGCGTTCGACAACCCCGACTACGTCAGGTCGTCCTGCACTCTTATCGCCATCGTCTCGTTGGCCCCCGGCGCGGGGCCGTACGGCGACGGTGGAGGGGCGCTTCCGCGTTGCCCGCGATCACGTGCCCGCGGTGACGCTCGAAGGGCTAGCCGACGGCAACTTCCCGGCGACGGACGGTAGTCCGTCGGCCGGTGAGATCACCGGGCCACGAACCCACATCAGGTCCCCGCCGCCGGCCACAACCTTCCTCAGGAAACACCTGACGCGTTCGCTACCGCAGTTCTCGAGGTCGCTGAGCTCAGCGCCCGTGGCCCTTTGATCGCCCTCATCCAGAAGGAGCTGCCCCATGTCTGCACCGCCAGTCCCCACCGCCACACAGACGGCCGATGGCCTCGCGAGCACGTTGAAGCGCACCGAGGTGCAGCACGGAGTCGTCGTCGATCCCCGGGCGCGAAGATCGTGCAGGTGCTCACTGAGATCCCGTGCCGGAGTCGAGTCGGGATGGCACACCCATTCCGGCGAGGAGGTCGGCTACATCGTCGCCGGCACCGTGAAGATGATGATCGAGGGCGCAGACCGACGCTGACGCTTCATGCCGGTGACGGGTTCCTGATCCCGCCCGCGCACCGCCGCACAACGCGCTCGACGTCGGTCCCGAGACCGGGCGAGATGCTCTCGACCTACATCGTCGAGGTCGGCCAGCCCCTCTCTACGCTGCGAGGCAGGTGAGCAGCAGCGCGGCGAGCACATCTGATCGGAGCGGAGCCGACTGACGTGCGTCGCCTATGGACGGACCGCCGCCTCCGAGATCTCCCACAGGGCACGGGCGGCGACGGGGTCGAGGGCGAATCCTGCGACCCCGGTGCGCGTCCCCTCGACGTGTGGACCAGCCTCGTTGCAGTCCTCGAAATACCGTCCCGTAACGCCGTCCACCACGGGCGATCGCGGCCAACAGCACCGACGTCGCGGCTCCTTGCTGCGCGGTTTTCCAGGTCACCGTCCCGGCCGCGCCGACCTGCTCGCGAATCCGGTAGAGCATCTCCTCGGTGATATGGCGCTGCAAGTTGGTCCTGATGGCACCCGGCATCAGCGCGTTCACCGCGATGCCATCGTCGGACCACCGAGAGGCGGCCCCCACCGCGAACAGCACGTTCGCCGTCTTGGACTGGCCGTCGCGATCCACGGGTCGTACTCCCGCCGCTCGAAGTGGATGTCGTCCAGCACAACCGGTGAGCCCAGGTGCGCGCTTCAGCTCACCGACACGACCCGCGCCCCGTCGGCGGCAGCCAGCGCGGTGTGCAGCCGCGTGGCCAGGCCGAAGTGCCCGTAGTAGTTGGTCGCGAACTGCACTTCCCAACCGTCCGCGGTCCGCTGCAGTCTCGGGAGCGCCATGACCCCCGCGTTGGCGACCAGGATGTCCAGTGGTCCGTCCAGGCCGCGGCGAACGCGGCGACGGACGCCTGGTCGGCCAGATCCAACGAGCCACGCCCACCTGTGCCCGCGTGGTGGCGCTCACCTCGTCCGCGGCTCGGCGACCCGCTGCGGTGTCACGCACCGCCAACGTCACCGAAGCGCCAACATCGGAGAGTGCGCGCGCGGTCTCCAGCCCGATGCCGGAGGCACCTCCGGTCACCACCGCTCGTCGGCCACCCAGGTCGACCCCGGCTAACACCTCTGCCGCCGTGGAGTCGCGGTTAAACCGGGTGGTGAAAAGCGGTGTAGTCACAAGACCTCCTGGCTGTCGGTGGCTTGGGAAGTCCGAACCACGGGGGTGTCCAGCGGGTCGAAGTCATTTGACCGATGTTGCTGGTTCCCGGCCCGGGCGACACTCGGCTGACCTCGACAGCACGCGACAACACCCTCGTCACCTCGTCGGCGCGACCAACAAGCCGTCGGCGGCGCCCATCTCGGCGTCCTCGGCGAGCAACGCTCTGCTACGCCCCCATCCGAACAGAAAGGTCCAATCCATGTCCACCATTACGGTCGGCCAAGAAACCGTCAAGATATCCAGATCTATTTCGAGGACCACGGTGTCGGTCAGCCGGTCATCCTCATCCACGGCTACCCCCTCGACGGGCGGTCCTGGACAAGCAGGAGCGCGTCCTGCTCGAACTGGCTACCGGGTCATCTCCTACGACCGCCGCGGTTTCGGGCAGTCCAGCAACACCACGATCGGCTTCGACTACGACACGTTCGCTGCAGACCTGCACGCACTGATCGAACACCTCGACGTGCGCGATCTCGCGCTGGTCGGACACTCGATGGCACTGGTGAAGTCACACGCTACCTCGGCCGATACGGATCGGATCGGGTCCGCAAGGCGGTCCTGATCGCCAGCATCCCGCCGTTCCTGGTCAAGACGGACGACAACCCCGAGGGCGTGGATCGGTCGGTCTTCGAAGGCATCCAGGCCGCGATCGTGGCCGACCGCCCGGAATACTTCCGCACGTTCCTCGACGACTTCTTCAACGTCGACAAGCTCAGCGGCACACGAATCAGCGACTCCGCGTGGAAGGCCGCGTTCAACATGGCCCTGGACGCCGGACCGTTCGCCACCTACGCGTGCGTCGAGACGTGGATGACGGACTTCCGGCCTGATCTGCCCAAGATCGACGTGCCCGTGCTGGTCCTGCACGGTGACGAGGACCGGATCCTGCCCTACCCGTCGACGGCGGTACGTCTGCCGGGACTCATCAAGGACCTCACCCTGATCACCGTTGAGGGAGGCAGCCACAACATCCCGTGGACCCATCCCGAGATCGTCAATCCCGCCTTGCTCGACTTCCTGAAGGCGAACGACAAGCCCAGCCAGGGGCCGCCGTGGCCGGAAAGGCCCGGCCCGGCGGCCCTTCACCAACTGCCGTCGGACCGAGGAACCATGGCCAGCTCCGTCCGTCCCGCGACTCCAACAGATCAGCCGTTCCCTGACTCAGATCGTTTGGGGCCGGAGCAATGCGGAGGCGTTCCTGTTCGAACGGCTCGCCCTGGAACAGCTGGAATGGCTGGCCGCCCGGGGACAGCTCAGGGAGTTCCAACCTGGTTGGGTGTACCAAGAAGGCGAGCCGGCAACCTGGTTCTACGTCTTGTACGACGGGCTCGTCAGTCTGACCAGCCGGGCCGGGTCTGACGACGTCGAGTTCATCCGCACGGACGCTCGGGGGGCTTTGCGGTGCTTTCCAGGCCTACCTCGGGGACAAGCTGCCCCGCTACACAACCTCGTTGCGGGCGCTGGTCCCGACCACATTCTTTGTCTTGAGTGCGCGGGACTTCTCCGAAATGATGCACAAGTGGTTCCCGATGGCGGTGCACCTGCTCCAGGGCCTTTTCTACGGCACCCTTGGCACCCGTCAAGCCATCGGTCAGCGGGAACATCTACACGCGCTGGGCGTGCTCGCGGCGGGCCTGGCTCACGAGCTGAACAACCCTGCCGCCGCCGTCAGCCGGGTGGCCGACTCCCTGAGCACGACCCTGACTGCCCTGCAGGCGGACCTGGTGGCCGTGGCTGGCGCTTCGCACGTGCTCGACGAGTTCAGCGGCTACCTCCGGCTCCGCGGCGTCGCCGCGGCACGGATCGTCCCGCTCGACGCGGACCCCAGCCCCCTCGAAGCGGCCCGTGTCGAGGACGAGCTCATCGACTGGCTCGACCAGCACGACGTCGGAGACGGCTGGCGGATCGCACCGAGTCTCGCCGCGGCAGGCTTTGATGCCGAGGCCCTCGAGCACGGATGGTTCCCCCCGCCCGGTGCATCCCTTGGCCGGGTGCTTCGATGGCTGGCCCACGCCATGGACGCGGACCTGATCGCGAGGGAGATTCGGGAGGCCGCGGCGCGGATCTCGACCTTGGTGGACGCCGCCAAGGAGTACACCCAGATGGACCGGGCCGCGCACCGGGTCGTGGACGTGCACGAGGGCTTGGACGCCACCCTCGCCGTCCTTGAGGACCGCATCCTCAGCGGAATTCAGGTGGATAGGTTCTACGACCGCAACCTGCCCACCGTCCCGGCCTACGCGGGCGAGTTGAACCAGGTCTGGACTCACCTCTTCGACAACGCGCTGCGCGCCATCGGAGACAACGGAACCCTTTCCGTGCGAACGGGAATGCTGGAGGGTTTCGTCCACGTCGAAGTCACTGACTCCGGCCCCGGCCTCACCTCCGCTGCCCGAGACCGCCTGTTTGAACCGTTCTTCACCACCCGCCCCATCGGGGAGGGTGCTGGCCTGGGTCTCAGCATCGCCTGGCAGGTCGTGGTCATCCGCCACCACGGAGACCTGCGCGTCGAGTCCGAACCGGGACGGACCTGTTTCCACGTCCGCTCCCCACGGCATCGGAGTCGCACCTCGCCGTGCCAGGGGCCGGCAGCACGGTCGACGACGCCGCCGGGCGCAGCACGATCACGACCCGTTCATGAGTCTGCCGGCGGCCGAAGCTCCTTCCAGGCCGGGGCCGGCGCCCCGCATCAGCGTGCCTCGACCCACGCTGTCGCCCGACGTGCTGCGCTTTCTGGCCACCGAGTCGGGCAGCGCCATCTTGCTCCTCGCAGCGACCGTCGTCGCCCTCGTGTGGGCCAACGTGCCAGCAGTCGACTACGAGGGATTCTGGGCCACACCAACCGTTCTTCAGATCGGAGACCGGTCGCTCGATCTGACCCTGCACGGCTGGGTCAACGACGGTGCCATGACGGTGTTCTTCCTCGTCGTCGGCCTCGAGATCAGCCGCGAGCTGACGGTGGGCGAGCTGCGTAAGCGGCGAACCCTGGTCACGCCCGCGCTGGGCGCACTAGGCGGACTGGTGCTCCCTGCCGTGCTGTACGTGGCGATCGCCCCGTCCGGGCCGGCGGCAGCCGGATGGGGCATCCCGATGTCGACCGACACCGCGTTCCTCATGGGGATCCTGGCCCTGTTCGGTCCACGGTGCCCGGACCAGTTGCGGCTGTTCCTGCTCACCCTGGCCATCGTCGACGACATTGGCGCCATCACCGTGATGGCGGTGTTCTACAGCCACGGGGTCAACGCCATGGCGCTGGCCGTCGCGGCGGCGCTGGTCGGCCTCTTGGTCTTGCTGCGGTGGGCAGGTGTGTGGCGGCTGGCGCCCTACCTGGTTGTCGGGGTGGCGCTGTGGCTCGCGGTTCTTGGCTCAGGCGTGCACCCGACGCTCGCTGGAGTCCTGCTCGGTGTGCTGGTCCCTGCCGGGATGGTCGAACCTGAGCAGCGAGAACGGTTTCGGTATTTCGGTCGGGCCGCCATAGAACAAGTGGATGCTGGCCGGGCACGGCTTGCGGCGGCAGCGGTACGGGCCACGGTGCCCGCCAACGACCGGCTGCAGGGCGCCCTGCACCCGGTGAGTGCGTTCCTGGTCGTCCCGCTGTTCGGTCTGGCCAACGCAGGCGTGCGCCTGGACGCCGATTCGCTACGGGCCGCGGCTGGCTCGGGCACCACGTTGGGCGTCATCGTCGGCCTGGTGATCGGCAACGCAGTCGGTATCTCGGTGGTCACCGGTGTGGCGCTGCGGCTCGGTCTGGGCAGGCTGCCCGGCTCCGTCCGCTACGGCCACCTCATCGAGGCGCCGTGCTGGCGGGGATCGGGTTCACCGTCAGCTTGCTCATCACCGATCTCGCCTTCGCCGACCCGCTGCTGCGCAGCCAGGCCAAGATCGGCGTCCTCGCTGGTTCGGTTCTGGCCGCCGGACTGGGGTCGCTGCTGCTTCGCATCCTGGGGGAGCGGTTTCCGCTGTGCACTCCCGGGATCGACGCCGACCTGCCCGCCTTGCCGACCGGCCCGTGGCTGGACCCTTCGGCCGGCGCTGCCAGCGCTGCCCCAGGAGATCCTCGACGGCGGGCTTCCTCGCCATGACCGACATCGATCTGGATCGCCACGTCTACGGGTCCCCGGATCGGCCGTCACACTGCGAGAGTACGGCGACTTCCAGTGCCCCTACTGCCGGGACGCGGCGCCGGTCCTGGCCCGGACGGTCGACGAGTCTGTAGGTGCGGTTCGGCTGGTGTTTCGCCACTTCCCGTTGTTCACGGTGCACCCCCAGGCCCTCACGGCGGCGCTGGCCGCCGAGGCGGATCCCCTTGTTCTGGCCGATGCACAAGCTCCTCTTCGCTCATCAGGACCGGCTGCGTGATGACGACCTGGTTCGCTACGCCGGACAGGTTGGTGCTGGCGAAGTGGTGGGCCCGGCCGTTCAGGGGCTGCGCGCCCTGCCGTGGTCGCCGACTACGAAGCCGGCCTGGCGGAGAGTGTCCGCGGTACCCCCACGTTGTTCGTCAACGACGAGCGCTATGCCGGACGAATGACGCTGCGCGCCCTTGCTTCCGCAGTCGCTGTGGCCGTTGCCCGATCCGCCCGTCCGCACCTCTCTCCATGACGGACACATCGATGGCGCTCAGGTCTCGACTTGGCCAGGTCGGCATCGAGGGCATCCCGCAGGGATGCTCGCGTGGTGATGGCCAGCTTGAGAAAGACGCTGTGCAGGTGCGCGCTGACGGTGCGAGGCGAGAGCATCAGACGGTCAGCGATCTGCTTGTTGGTCAGCCCCGATGCGGCCAGCGTCGCCACCGTGCGCTCCTGAGGTGTCAAGGTTGTAGGAGTGCCAGTTCGAATCTTGGTGGGGCTGGTCGCCAGAAGCTCGTGCTCCGCCCTACGTATCCATGGAGCCGCCCCGAGCCGGTCGAACAGGTCGCGAGCCCGGGTCAGTTGCTCGCGCGCAGCGACCGTACGCCGGGCCCGGCGCAGCCGCTCACCGTAGATGAGCTGAACACGGGCCAGCTCGAAGGGCCATCGGTCGGCGCCAGGGACGGAGAGGGCCTGCTCAAATGGTGGCTCGGCCTCTCCCGGTGAAGCGATCGCGGTGGCTGCTGCAGTGAGGAACGCGAGCCGGGGAGACAGGGCTGGCAGGTTCAAGCGGATCATCGCCTCGGCGTGGGCGGTGGCCTCGGCAGGGCGTCCGGCGGCGGCCGCGGACTCGACCAGCAGGAGCGGCACCCAAAGAGCGTGCGCGACGTGCGGGCGGAACTCACCAGCAGGGCTGATCCGGGCAAACTGCTGGTAGGCCTCCTCGAAGTCCCCGCTGGTGAGAGCCATGACACCTGCCGCGTGCCGGGCGTGGCAGAGCACGGTGTCCATCTCCCGTGGCGCAGCCCAACGGGTCATCTGGTCCGCGATGTCGTCGGTCGTGTCGACGTCGCCGCGTGCCGCAGCGATCAGTGCCTGGACCGTCCGCAGGGGCCAGGAGACCAGGATGTATCCGTACTCGGCGCACGCGGCGAGTGCCTCCTGGGCCAGCGCGTTCGCCGCGTCCCAGCGTCCTGCCTTGAAGTCGTCCGTGGCTAGGAGCGACATGGCTCCAAGAGCGGTGGCCACGGTGCGTCCCTGCCGGGCCTCGTGCACGAGATGCCATAGCTGGTCGCGGCAGTCGGCGATGCGCTCGAGATGCAGGCCGGCTCGAGCGATCCGCTCGACCGTTCGGGGGTTGCGCTCGCTGGGCAGTCTGCTGAGGTGGTGGTCGAGGTCGTCGACTGCGGCCGCGGCGGTGCGGACCGGGTCGGCCAGCGTGTTGATCTGGAGATCGAGCACCGGCGTGCGAGCGCTGGGAAGCCGCTGGAGGACGTCGTAGAAGCCTTCCCACACGTCGGCGCGGGCGCTGCACAGGCACACATAGAACAACGTGTGCAGCGCCTCAGCGAGCAGGTCCTGTGCCGGCGCTGGGCCTTGCTCGGTTGTCGCATGGTCCTGTCCGTGCGGGGTGTCGTCCAGCTGGGCCAGTGCGCGGGTCAGCAGCCGGTGGGCGGTCGTGAGGTCTCCTTGACCGCTGAGCAGGGCGTACCCGGCGCTGACGGCCAAGCTCAGCGAGGCCGAGGCGTCGGGTGGTTGGCGGTGCGCGCGGGAGAGCAGCCCGCTTGCAGCGCGCAGGTCGCCGGTCATGTTCGCCCCAATGAACGCGGCGTCCGCGACGCGTCGGACTGCCGCATTCCCGTCGGGACTGACGTCGGCGGCGCGCAGCAGCGCGCTGACGGCGAGGGCAGGGTCCCCGCGCTGAAGGGCGCGGCGCGCCAGCGCTTCCAGCTGGCCAGCGACGGCCTCGTCGGGCGTGAGCGTTGCTTCAGCTCTGTGCCACGTGCTCCGGTCGGGGTCATCGTCGCCCAGTAGGTCTGCCAGGCGTCGGTGGGCGTCCACGCGTTCACTGCTGGTCGACGATTCGACCAGCGTGGCGGCCACCAACGGGTGGGAGAAGCCGACATTCCCGTCGTCTGCATTGACCGTGAGGAGGCGCCCGGCCCGGGCCGTGGCCAGGATCTCGAGGTCTGGATCCCGTGTGGCCGCGACGAGCAGTGGCCGCAGGTCGCCCGCGTTGTGCAACGCGGCCTGCAGCAGCAGGACGCGGGCGGCCGTGGGCAGCCGGCCGATGCGCGCCGCGTACAGGGACTGCAGCCGGTCGGTAAGCGGTAGATGATTTGGCAGCAGCGTGCTGGCCTACCCGCTCTTCGGTGCTCATCGCCGTCGGAAGCTCGATCAGCGCGAGGGGATTGCCGTCGGCCTGCAGGAGTACTCGGTCGGAGACGACTTCGACAAGCTCGGGGAATCGGGACCTCAGGAGCTGCGATGAGGCGTCCGGGACGAGTGCATAGACAGCGAGAACAGGCCAAGCCGCAGCGTCGAAGAAGCTCGGTTCGTCAGACCGGGCGGCAGCGAGGATCCCGACCGGCGTTCCGATGGTTTGACGCGCGAGCGCGCTGACCGCCTCAGCGCTGGCGCGGCATGCGTGCGCGCCCAAGGCAGGTCGTCGACGATGAGCAGGATCGGCTGACGCCGTGCCGCTGCCACCAGCAGCGCCCGGACGGCTTCGATCACGGCGACTGAGGTGGTCGGGCCGGATTCCCAGGTGTCGTCGTCTTGGCGCGGGGCCTCAATGCCGAGCTCCAGGGCCTCGTGCAGGACGGTGCGCTGCGAGGTGCTGAGCGCGTCGAGCTGCGGCGCGAGGGGACGGAGGGCCTGGTCGAGCACGCCGTAGCTGACATCGACCTCGAACTGGGCCCCAGCCGCTCGGAGGACCCGCATGCCGGCACGCCGGGCGGCTCCTTGCGCGGCGTCGAGCAGCGCAGTTTTCCCGATGCCGGCGGGGCCGCGTAGCAGAGGACCCCGCCACCCTGCGCGACGAGATCCAGGAACACCGACAGCGCGTTCAGCTCACGTTCCCGGCCCAGCAGTATCTGCGCCTCGGGGTCGCTAGCGGCGTCGATGTTCACGCGGGTCCTCAGGCCAGGTGGGGCAACTGGGGTCACGCTACGACGGATTCGGTCGCGTGGCACTCGAGTCATTTCACCGATGTCACCGGCCTGCGCCGCGGCGAGGATCGCAACAGGCGGAAACCTCGCCGAGAGGAGTTCTGGTGCGGACCTTCCGAGTCGATGTCGAGGCGCTGCGACAGGGCGCCTCACGTGAGTTGGGCGAAGGGCCAGTGACCCCGGCCTACACGGCCGACGCCCCAGCGGTGATTGACGTGTTGAACGAGCTGCTGGCGACCGAGATCGTGTCCTGTCTCCAGTACGCGCAGCACTCGACGGTTGTGGCCGGGCCGCTGCATCAGTCGGTCGGTGCGACCTTTCGCGCCTACGCACGAGGGTCTTTGCGGAACATCTCCGACGTTTCATCGCGGATCGATCAGTTGGGCGGCACCCCGGACCTGAATCCGGCGGGCCTGAGTTCGCGGTCGTACACCAGTTACCGGGGGTCGCTGAACGGCTGATCTGCCGGGCATGCTGTCGGAGAACCTGCTGGGCAAGGAGATCATCCAGGTGGTCACGGCGGTGATTCGCTGGATTGGGGATGGCGACCCCACCAGCCGTCGGTTGATCGAAGAGTTACTGGTCGGGGCCGAGGGGCGTGCGAGCACTCTGCGGGATCTGCTCAGTGGGTCAGGCCCGCCCCGTGCGCCCGGCCGGGACTCTTGAGCTGGTCCCGTCCGGGAGCCTCCGGAGCCGCTGCCTCCTCCGCGGCGGGTTCGGCCTGGTCTGCCGGGTCCACCGGGTCCACCGGGTCCACCGGGTTTGCCTGGTCGGCCTGGTCGGGCAGCGCGACGAGCACGTCGCGCAGCGCAGCACGCGAGGTCACGCCGAGTTTGGGGAAAACGCGGTACAGGTGGGCGCCGACCGTCCGGTGGGACATGAACAGCTGTGCTCCGATCTGCTTGTTGGTGAGTCCGCTCGCGGCGAGCGAGACGATCTCCCGCTCGTACGGAGTCAGATCGGCGATCTCTCGGGAGCCGGGGCGGGCTTGGGCCTGTCCGGCCGCTCGGAGCTCGGCAGCTGCACGCTTCGCCCATGGGTGGGCCTGAAGCCGCTTGAAGGCGTGTAGCGCAGCTTCCAGCTGCGTTCGGCTCTCCAGTCGTCCGTGATGGCGCCGCAGGTGCTGGCCGAAGGCGAGTTGGATGCGCGCTCGTTCGAACGGCCATCGTTCGACACCGGGTACGGCCAGGGCAGCCTCGAAGCTGTCGGCGGCCTGGTCGTCCGGTGCGGCGAGGGCCGCCGCACCGGCGACGAGCAGTGCGAGTCGCGGCGATAGATCGGCCAGCCCGGATTGTCGGGCGGCGGCGACGTGAGCGGTCGCTTCGGCGTACCTTCCGGTGCGGACAGCCGCTTCCACCAGATCCAGGACCAGCCACAGGGCGTGCGCGAGGTGGTCGGCCAGCACGCCGGGGGGGCTGACCAGCAGCGAGCAGGTAGGCGCGCTCGTAGTCCTCGCGGGCGAGCGCGGCGAGCGTCTGGGCATGATGGGCGTACACCTCCACTACGTGTACGCCGCGAGGTGCCGCCCACTCGTTCATCTGGTCGGTCAGGGTGGTGACCGTGTCCTGATCGCCGCGGGCGGCGGCGAGCAGAGCCACAGCGAGGTGCCCCGGCCACGTCAGCATCCGGTAGCCGTGCTCCTCGCACAGGTCGAGAGCCTCACCGACGAGTTGGTGGGCCTCGTCCCACTGGCCGTTGTGGAGGTCATCAAACCCGAGCAGCATCAGGGCGTTGATAGCCGAGGCGACCGCGCCCCCGGATCGCCCGTCGTCGACCACGCGCCACAACGCGTGCCGACAGGGGGTGAGCCGGTCGAGGTAGAACGCGGCGATGCCGATGCGCACGATCTGGGCGGGATCGGTCTCGTGGTCGAGGTCCGCGATACGGCATCGATGCGCTGCAGCGCTTGGTGACCGCCTCGCGCTGGGTCGGCGAACGTTCGGGCGGCCAACCACAAGGAAGTGGGCACGTGCGGTTCGAGCGTCGCCAACGCGGCGTGAAAGGGCTGCCATGGCTCGCCGCGGCCGCTGAAGAAGCACACGAGCTGCAGGGTGTGGAGTGCATCGACGAACGCACCGTCCGGTTCGTGAACGGCGCCATCGGGACGGGAACCGGCCGCGTCAACGTAGTCATTGATGGCGCCGGTCAGCAGCCGATGAGCGGTTACCACGTCTCCGTCCCCGTTGAGCAGGAGGTAGGCGGCGGCGGAGGCGGCCTCGAGTGACGGCCCAGCGGCCTCGGCGGAGCCTTCGGGCTCCGTGGCGAGCAGGCTAGTGGCGGTGCTCAACGCCCCGGTGACATCGGCGGCCATCAGCGCGGCCTCGGCCAGGCGGCGCGCGCGTCCGGCGCTGTCGGGGCTGAGGTCAGCGGCACGCACCAGGGTGTCGACGGCGCCCAGCGCGTCGCCGCGGGTGAGCATGGTGCGGGCAGCGCCCTCGAGTCGTCGCGCGACCGTCTCGTCCGGTGCGGCGGAGGCTAGGGCCAGGTGGCGGGCCTGACTTTCAGGCTGCGCATCAAGGGCTGAGGCGAGCAGCCCGTGAGCCTTGCGGCGCTGGTTGGGGGTGGCGAGCTGGACCACGGTGGCGCGGATCAGCGGGTGCCGGAACTTGACGCGGCGGGCCCCGGCGTCGACAACCACGAGCCGAGCGCGCTCCGCCGGACCGTAGTCGTCGAGCTGAAGGCTGTGGCTGGAGGCGGCGAGGTGCAGTCGCGGGTCGCCCACGCCGTCGAGGGCCGCGAGCAACAGCAGCTGCCGGGTGTTGGTGGGCAGCTGGGCGATGCGCGCGGCAAACAGCTCCCAGAGCCGACCCGTCAGGGGTAGCACCTCCGGAAGCTCGTGGGCTTGGGCGCGTTGTCGGTCTTTGAGCAAGGTGGGGAGCTCGATCAGGGCGAGCGGATTGCCCTGTGAGTCGGCGACGACTCGTTGGCGGACGACGGCGTCGAGTTCGGGACACGTGGCTCGAAGCAGTTCCAGCGACGCTTGGGAGTCCAGCGCTGAGACCTCTAGTCGGGGGAGCCCCGACCGGTCGAAGAAGCTCGCCCTCGTTTCGCGAGGCGCCAAGGAAACCGACCCTGCTGCCCGGAAGGCGGCGGGCAACATGACCGAAGGCCAAAGCGCTCGCGCGGTCCAGCCATGGGAGGTCGTCGACGACGAGCAGGAGCGGTTGGTCGACAGCGGCGGCTCGGAGCAACGCCAAGACGGCGTCCGCAACGGAGGCGCGGGATGGAACGTCGTCGGCGCTGAGGCCGAGAACGGCGGTGAGCACGGCGGCTTGTTGCGGGGTGATGCGATTGAGATGGTCGCGCAAGGGATGCAGGACCTGTCGCAGCCCAGACTGGCTCGGGGCGTCGTACTGGATGCCGGAGGCTTGCAGGACGCAGCTTCCAGCCTGCTGCGCCCGTTGGGCTGCGGCGTGGAGCAGGGTGGTCTTGCCTACGCCCGGCTCCCCGGTCACCAACAGCGCCGTGCCGACTTCGCCCGCGTCACGAACGAATCTGGTGAGGACTCGAAGCTCGCCGTCGCGGCCGATGGGCAACGGGAATGGAACCTCTGGGGTGGGCGGGTGCAGGTGCACGTGATCCCCTGGTTCCACGGGTGCCGTGGCGCCCGAGGCTACTCCGGGGAAACGCTGGTCCGGGAGTGGCGGATGAACATCTGGTGAGCGTCTAGAGACGACGGCCGCGGGCCGGTTGGCCTTCCAACACGACTTGCCCAGCGCCGGGTGCGGCGGGGTCGGGTGATGGTTGGTCACGACCAGTACTGCTCGACCACCGCCGCGGGGCGCACCGTGGCTCCGTCGGGGTTCTGATCGAATTCCCGCCTAGCCCGCCGCTGGCGGAGCAAGTCCCAGGTTTGGTCCAGCGAAGTCTCCAGATCGCGGAGTTGGACACGAGCCTTCTGGGGGTCGGCGACTCCTGCAGCCAGTTCCTGCCTCAGCCGGTGCTCGCCCGCCACCATCTGATGGATGTTCGTCAGGATGGCCTCGTCCATGGCGGGACCTCCTTCCTTGTCGAGTGGGTCGGTGTGCCGCGAGTTGGGCGGTCCGAGCTCCTAGTTGCGCTGTCGGAGCTTGCGATTCTCGGCCTCGCAGGCTTCCAACGCGTGGCGTAGCGGGGCCGCGAGGTCGTCGACCTCGTCGGCGGTGTAGCGCGGGGTGATGTGCTGGTGGCAGTTCCAGTCGTAGGCGTCCACGGTGACGATCACCGCGCGCTCGACGACGGCGTCGTAGCCGGTGACCGTCAGCGTCGCCACGAGGTCAGGGTCTTTGTCGACGTCGGTCTCCCGGGCGTGGCCGAAGATCTTCAGTCGGTTCCGGCCGGCATAGTCCATGACGATCAACGACACGCGGTCGTCGCCGGCAAGGTTCCCGGTCGAGATGTACTGCAGGTTGCCCCTGAAGTCGGCCCAGCCGATCGTGTGCTCGTCCATGACTCGTAGGAAGCCTTTAGGCCCGCCGCGGTACTGCACGTACGGCCAGCCGGTCTCGCTGACGGTGGCGAGGTAGAAGCTGTCGCGGTCAGCCAGAAAGTCCTGCTCCGCGTCGGTGAGGGCATCCGTTCGCTCCCCGGCCGAGCCAGCCTGGTGTCGGGCGTAGAACCGCCGACTGCCGCGCGCCGTCTGTGCTCGCGCGACTGCTGGGGTGAAGGCAATGGCGCCGTAGTGCCCGCTCATGCCGGTCACCTCCGACGTCCGGGCGCCGGTGCTCCGGCGACCTGAGGTGACTCTGGTCGGTCCGTCCTGGGGCGTCATCGGTCATCTGACTGTCGTCTCCCAGCCCGGAGCCGCGGCCCAAGGCAGCCAAGGGACGCCGCCGGGGCTGCTCGCCGATTCCGCAGCGGTCTGACCAGACGTGTCCGCAGTCATGTGACCGATGCTCGCGCGTGTCGCGAGCCGGCACCGTAGTGGCAAGGGAGGAAATACCGCCTGATCGCGCGGAGGTTTGCCGTGACCGAGATGGACTACGACGGGTTCGCCGAGGACGACGGCGTCCTCGCCGCAGCGGACGCCCTGGACGGGGATGATCTGCGCGCGGACATTCTGGATGTGGGGGTGGACGCGGGCGAGGCCTACCGGGGCGTGACCCGATTCGGCACCACGTGGGCGGAAGAACGTCGCGGGGAGAGTCTGGACCAGCTATTGGCGGAGGAGGAGCCGGACCAGGCTCCTGATCTGGAGTGGTCTGACGAGGATGCGCCGACCGACGACGGTCGGGTGCCCAGGCGGCGGGCCGGACGACTGGTGTCCGCGGGCTGGCCAGGTTCTGACGTGCAGGCGATCGCCTTCGAGGTGGGCGTCGACGGGGGCGGCGCCACAGCTGAAGAGGCGGCCATGCACCTGACCGACGATCCGCCGCTGCATGATCTGCCGCTCCACGACTCGCGGCCCTAGCGAGGAGATCCGCTCTCGATGCGCCCCCTTTCGACGCTCTGCTCGGCCGTCAAACCCGAGGTACGCCCACAGGGGCAGTGCCTATGACCACTACTTGGAGGTCCTGATGCTTACCGCCACCACTATCGAGCCCCAGCGCGCCACGGACAGTCTGCAGGCGGTCTTGGTCGACCTGCTGGACCTGGGGTTGCTAGCCAAGCAGGTGCACTGGAACGTGACGGGGCCGCGGTTTCGTGCACTGCACCTGCAGCTCGACGAGATCGTCGCGGAGGTTCGAGAGTACGCAGACACCGTTGCCGAGCGCGCCGTGACGGTCGGCCGTGCGCCGGACGGCCGTACGCTGACCGTTGGTGCAAGCACCCGTCTCACCGCTGGCCAGCCGAACGGGATGCCCTCGGGCGCGATTCCGGACAGCGATGCGGTGGAACTCGTCGACACGATGCTGACGCAGGTGATCGCTGGTCTGGACGAGGCGATCGCGGCGACGGCGGAGCACGATCCCGTGAGCCAGGACCTGCTCATCCAGGCCAGCGCTGGGCTGCAGAAGCAGCGATGGATGCTCGTCGCGTCCCGGTAGAGCTCGGCGTCGTTGGTCCTTGCCCTGACGCGGCCACCAGTCGTGGGTGACGCGGGGGCTCTGCCTGCGACGGGGGCCGCCGCGGTGACGGGTTGAGTCGCGTGGCAGGCGCAGAGAGACGGCTCAGCCCAGTTGTGCGTTGAAGAAGCGGATCGTGCGGTCCATCGCCGCGTTGAACGCCGGCCCGAAGGCGTGGCCGTCGTCGTACCACTGCAGCGTTGCGTCGACGCCGGCACGAGTCAGCGCACGCTTGGTAGCAGCAGCCCACCTCGGGGGGCAGGTGTCGTCGTTGCGGCCGTGCACGAGCAGGACCGGCTCGGTGATGCGGTCGAAGTACGGACGGGATGAGTTCTCGCGCCAGAACTCGGGGTTGTCCTCGGGCAGCCCCCAACGCTGTTGCAGCTGCGTGACCACAGGGGAATCCTCGGGGTCGGGGCGCTGGAACTGGTTGAAGTTCTGGGCTTCGAGCGAGGAGACCGAGGCCCAGGGGGCGGCGGCCTGCACCAGCCCGGGCTCCGCCACCAGCGCCTTGAGGACGACGCCGCCGCCCATGGAGCGTCCGAACAAGGCGATGCGATCGTCGTCGACGGGGACGTCGGCTGATTTGCGCAGCGCTTTCACCGCGTTGATGACGTCCGCGCTGTAGCCGAGCCTCATACGCACCTGGTACTTCGGGTCGTCGTCAGACTGGGCGTGGTTGCGGTAGTCGACATGGAAGGCGATGTACCCGCGCGCCGCCAGGTAGCCCCGCTCGCGGGTCATGCCCTGTCCTCGCGCATAGACCGCGGGATCGATGTAGCCGTGCGCGAGTACGGCCGCCGGGAACGGCCCCTGCCCCTTGGGGATGTTGATCACGCCGGAGATCGTGTACGCCTCCGTGGCGCCTCGACTCGTGCTGCGGCTGCGGTACGTCACGTCATAGGAGGTGTAGGCGGACGTGTTCTCGCGCACCGCCCCCAGCTGGAGCCGGTCACCGCGATGCCGTGCCTCGGCAAGCCCGAGCACCGAGACCTGGCGGGGCGGAGTGTCGGCTTCAGGGTCCGTCTCCGGCGCAGCCGAGTCCTGCGGATCGGGCTCGCCTCCGGTCGGGGATGGACTAGGTGACGAGGTGACCGTGGGCGACGGAGTCGGGGTTGGTGCGTCGTTCGTCGTGCTGCAACCGACACTCACCAGTCCAGCGACCGCGACACCGACGAGTGCTCGCGGTGCAGCTGGTCGGAGCCGAGATCTCCCACTCTGGCGGGGGTCGAGGCAGCGTTGCTCCATCGACCCAGTGTGCGTCGGATTCGGTCTCCGGTCATGCTGAGAGGTGTGAGGCGACCTTCCGGCGTGCGTGTAGCGGCTCTCTGCGCGGTTGGTCTCGTCGCCACTGGGTGCGCCGGATCGCCGCAGCGGGCAGCCTCAGAGGACCCGCCCGGCGCGGACACGCCAGCGACCCAGCCGCTGACGACGAGCGAGCGCGATGTGTCCCTGACGGAGGACGAGCAGGGCGTGACAGACCCGACCCTCGGCGTGTCCGATGGGCGGCCGCGTCGCGCGACTCTGACGATTCCGTCGATCGACGTACGCGTCGTTGTCGTCCCCTACCGCGGCTGGACCGACGACGCCCCAGGCACCCAGATCCAGAACCGCGGCCGGGCGGCCAGCCCGTACGGCCCGCGGGGCGGGGTCGGACCCGGTGGGGTCGGCAACTACCAGGTGACGGCGCACCGGACGTCCTCGACCCGGGCGTTCGATCTCCTGCCGGACGTGAAGCGGGGCGAGCGTGTCTTGGTCGACGTCGGCGAGGTGCGCTACGTCTACCGGGTGACGCGCACGCGAGAGACCTCGTTCCGCTCGCCTCAGTCGTTGAGGGAGCAGCGAGCGCCCGTGCCTGGCCAGCCAGGTGTTGCTCCCACCGACGCCATGATCACCCTGTCGACGTGCGCGACCCCGGAGGACCACGCGGCCGGCAACTACTGGTCCGACGAGTTCGACAACCCCGAACACCGCATCGACAAGATCGGCCGTCTGGTGGCCGTACGCCCGAGCTAGCGGCGCCGCCCGGGTCGTTGGCGGGCTGGGCGTGGTCGCCGCCGGTGAGCCCGATGCCAGACTGGGCGCGTGGAGATCATCGCGGGAGCCGGCGACTTCGTGAGTGCGGGCGCGGCCCACTGGGTCGAGCAACTCCGGAAGACAGACCTGAGCTGCGGCACGTACTCCATCCCTGCAGGCGGCGTCGACGACCAGACCCCGCACGCCGAGGACGAGATCTACGTGTGCACGGGAGGCCGCGCCACCCTCCGTACGTCCTCCGGCGACGCCGCGATCGCGCCGGGCGTCGTCGCCTACGTCCCTGCCGGTGAGGAGCATCGGTTCGTGGAGGTCACCGAGGACCTGAGCTTGCTCGTCCTGTTTGCGCCGCCGGAAGGGTCACGCTGAGCCGAGGCCGCACGTCGCGCCGGCGTGGGCTGGCCGACTCATCCGGCCGAGGACGCCTCGATGCTGTCGAGGTCGCGGACGGCGTAGCGGAGGTGCTCCCACTCCTCGTCGAGGATCGTGTGGAGGCAGGACAGTACGGTTTCCTCGTGTTCCGGCGCCCATGGGTTCCGGCGGATCTGGGCCAGCTGCTCCGTTGTGACGGCAGACAGGAAGTCCCGGACCATGGCTACGCGGCCTGCTCGGACCTCGAGCACCTCGTCGTAGGCCGGGGTGTCGGTCATGAAGATCGACAGGTCAAAACCTTCGTTTTCGGCGCCGGCGAAGACCAGGCCGATCGGGTGGTAGGGCTGCTCGATCTCCTGGATCGCCTTGCGCAGCCAAACGTCGGTAGCCATGACCAAGTGCCGCAGCGTCTCGGCGAAGGACCACTCGCCAGCCACGGACACGTCGACGGTGCCGGCCGGCATCGCGGCAGCGCGTTCGAGGGTTGCTGCCCAGGCTTGCTGGAGCGCGACCCAGGCCTCGCGGAGGCCCTCAGGGGTCACGGCGCCGCGCAGCGCTCGGCCCGGGAATCGGCCGTCGAGCTGGGCTTCGACGAAAGGGATCACATCGACGCCGTTGACGAGCAGGACGTTGTCGTTCTCCGACAGCCACGGCGAGTCGATCTCGACGTCTTGGACCTCAACGCCGCGCATCACCACCCCGGACAGGCTGGATCCGACAAATCGCGCGCCGCGCAGGTTTGTGTCGACGAACTCCGCTCCCTTGAGGTCGTCAGTCCGGTTGAAGGTCGTCATGGCATTCCCCTTGTCGCGCGCGCCGAGTGGCTGTCGCATGCCAGTCTCGTGTCTCCCACCGACAACTGTGGTGAGGACCACTGAAAGTCGGCCATCGTGGCCGGCTGTGAGTTCGAAGCGCCCTCAGGCCTGATCCCTCAGGAGCGGCCGCGGAGGCGCTCGGTCTGTCGGCGGTCGCGCTTGGTCGGGCGACCGGACCCGCGTTCGCGAGTGGCGACCGGGAGACGTTGTTCCTTGGGCGGGGGAGGAGGTGAGTGGTCCTCGTACTTCAGGACGGCGAGCGCTGCGCTCGTGCGCTTCTCGATCAGCCCCGTCACGACGACGATCCGCTCACCGCTGGGGGTGAGTGCGCGCACGGTGTCTCCGATGCGCACCTGATGGGCCGGCTTCGCGTTGGAACCGTTGACCTTCACGTGGCTTGCCGTGCAGGCCGCCTTGGCCGCAGAACGCGTGGGGAACAGCCTGATGGCCCAGGTCCAGGCGTCGACCCGGACGCTGGTGAGCTCAGGTCGCACCACGTCGACAGCCTACGGATTCCGGTTGGACCGACTCGCGTCGTGCCTCCGCCTCCCGGCTCGGCGAGTGCTCAGGCGTACGTGAAATAGCGCCAAGGGCTGTGCCCTGCTCGTACGTGCGCAGTCTTCTTGACCTCGGCCCTGATCCGAAGTCTGGCGTCGGAGTTGCGGTCACCGCGATAGCGGACGTAAAGGTATTGGTCCTGCGGGACGAGGCAGTCGTTGCGGGACAGCTCCCGCCAGTCGCCCTTGCGCCACTTCTCGACGACGACGGCCACACAACCGCCCTGGCGGTTGGGAGTGGTGCCCACCCGAGCGTAGAGGTCTTTGCGGAATCGGTAGTAGCCGCCGGAGTAGCTCTTGTAGTTCGCCAGCTCCATCCGCACCGTGGCACGGACGTCGACGGTGACCCGATCGGTGGCGTCGTCGAAGCGATGGTCTCCCGCGAATGTCACGTCATATCGGGTCGGTCGACTGACCTTGTAGACGATGGTGAACGGTTGACCCTGCGGGATCCGGACCTTCTGTTTGGCAAACGGTTCCCGGCCAGGCTGGCGAAGCCAGATGATGACGTCTCTGTTGCTTCCTGTCGGCCCGAGCTCGATCGACAGCCGTACAGAATTCCCGGCGTTCACCAGCTTCGAGCTCGCCCGGACTTTGATCGTGGTTGGTCGGCGCTCCACCTCTGTGGCGACCGAAGCATGTGCGCGCTCACGCGTCTTGGATCCGGGGGCCAGGGCCTTGAACGTCGTCGGGCCGCGCACCTTGAACGTGTAGGGGACGACGACCTTGCCATCAGCGTCGGTGAGGTATCTGGTCTGCTTGTGACCGTCGATCGTCACCACGGTGAGGTCGACTCTCGCGTCGACTACGGGCTCACCCAACATGGCCAGTGAAACCTTGATCTGCGTCGACTCGCCGCGACGGGCGGTCTTGGGTGCCTTGATGGTGAACGTCGGGATGGCGCGAACGAACGTGACGTCGCGCAGTCCGGTCGCCCCCGTCAGACCGCCCTCGCCCGCGTAGGTCGCGGCGTAGGTGGCGGACTCGGACCCAAACTCGTCGGTCGCGGTGAAGCGACCCTGGCCATCGGTGACGACCGTCCCCACAGAGCGTCGTGAAGACGCCCCTGCACGCTCGATCGTCACGGTGGCCCCTGGAACCGGACCGTTGGGGGAGTTGAGCACACCGCTCACCTGGACTGGCTCCCGCACGGTCGCCGTTGCCTGAGCGGTCAGATCCAGACTGGTCCGCAGGGGCATGGGGAAGTCGCTATTGAAGGTGACCAGGCCCCGAGCCGTCGCCAGCCGATCATCACAGCGGCTTTGGAACTCGACTGCGATTCTGGTGAGGGAGCCCGCGCTGTAGCCGATGTCCAAGATGCGGAACCAGCGTGGGTAGCCGCTGCAGCCTCTGCCGTCGCCCCCGAAAGAGATCCCTGGGTGGTCGGCGTCGGAGACGCTCAGCGCGTTCGCGTAGGTTCCGACGGCAAGCGATCCCCCGTCGACGGGCCACAACTGAAGGCCGAAGTTGTGGACGCCATTGCCGATGCCGAGGCTGATGTAGTCCGGACTGCCGTAGCCGAGGAAGGCGGTCGGATCGCGCTGCAGGTCGAAGGAGTAGTTCTTGCCTCCGGTGACGTAGTCGCCGCCGACGTCCCACACATCCCAGGTGGCCGACTGGACATCCAGAGGCACAGGGTCTGCAGCCACAGCTGGTCCGGCCACGCCCAGAGCCAACGCCACTGCGCCGACGACTGCCAGCGAGCGGTGCGCTGCGATCTTCATGATTCCCCCGTGCCGGCCGACGACTGAGCGAAGCGTATGGGTTCGGAACCCTGGTCCCTGGCATCTCGAGTTCTTCGTCACCCGCGCGGAGCAGGGTCTGGCCGAGGTCGGCCCTCGCCGGTTCGCCGGGAGCCGGACGCGCCGGCCGTTCGAGCAGAGATTCCTGTTGTGCACAGCTGGGTTTTGGGGGTTGTGGTTGTCGGTGGCTTGTGGCAGAATCGTTCATACGTTCGAAGTATGAGTAGCGGCCTTTGAGAGCCATCGATGCGCCGGGGTTGTCCCGGTTGGCGCCGAGATCGGATCGGTGTCCTGCCTGTGTCCGTTGGTCCAGCCGCTGCTCGGCTCGTGTTCTCCTACCTCCCTGGTTCGTCTGGGGGTGGTGGCAGAACCGGGGTCCGAGCGGGGTGTTGGGCCGGTGCCCGCCCGGGAGGTGACCCCCGTTGTCTGTTGTGCAGCTGCCACCCCGTGGGGTTGCCGGGACCGCGCTGGCCGCGCGGGACGCCGTGCAGGCGTTGGCGGCCTGCGACCTGACCGGGCTGTCGGGGGCCGAGGCGGTGGACCTGCTGGGCGCGGTGGGTCCGATGCTGGCTCAGCTGGAGTCGGTGGCGGTGACCGCGGCGCACGTGGTCAAGGAGTCCGGGGTGTGGGGTCTGGACGGGTCGCGCAGCGCCAAGGCGTTCCTGGAACGAGCCACCGGCGCGCCGGGCGCGAAGATCAGCACCCACCTGAAGCTCGCGGACCGCCTCACGACGGTGCTGCCGTTGACCGCCGACGCGCTTCGCGAGGGGTCGATCACCGTCGACCACGCACTCGTGCTGTCGCGTGGGGCGTGCGGCAGCCCGGCCCGGATCGACGCTTTGGCCGACCCGGTCCGGGGTGAGGGTTTCCTGTTGGGCCGCGCGCATCTGCCGGTCGATGAGTTCAAGACCTTCGTGGCGGCTTGGGCTTACCGGGTGGACCCCGACGCCGAGGACGCCAAACGCAAAGCCGCCGCCGATGACTTCCACTTCGATCTGGCCGAGACGATGGACGGCACCCACGTGCGGGGGTTCGTCGACCCCCGAGGCCAGCGAGGTGCTGAAAACCGCGCTGACCGCGGCCATCGGGGTCCCAGCGAGTGACGACGGGCGTTCCCCGTCCCGGCGTCGCCATGACGCGCTCGCGACGTTGTGCCAGCTCAGCCTGGACGGCCCCGGTTTGGGCACCAGCGGAGGCCTCCGCCCCCAGCTCGTCGTCCACGTCGACTGGGCGACCCTCACCGGCGATGCCCGGCGCGGCCGGCCTGGACCCCGCGGTCCTGCAGGAGACCGGCACCCCGATCCCCAGGAGCGTGTTGGACCGGATCGCGTGTGACAGCGAGGTGACCAGGGTGGTGTTCGGGCCGCAGTCCCAGGTCCTGGACGTCGGCCGAGCCCAACGCACCTTCACCGGGGCCAGACGCAGGGCCCTGGATGCCAGAGACCGCGGCTGCCGAGCCCCGGGCTGTCACGCCCCACCCCGGTTATGCGAAGGACACCACAAGATCCCCTGGTCCCAAGGCGGCACCACCAGAGTCGACGACGGCTACCTGCTGTGCTGGGCCCACCACCAATGGGTCCACGAACGACACATCACCCTCACCCACACCACCGACGGCGGACTCCGCTTCGAAGGGCCCGACGGCCACTGGTACGGCACCACCTACCCCCGCCAACTCACACTCCCGGATCTGGGCCAACCGGACTGAGGGAGGTCGCGTACGGCAGCGAGGCCGTGGCGATACCCGAGGGGGTATCGTCACAGGCATGCGTTTCACCGGCATCCACTGCAGGTGTCAGTGCTTCACGGGCACGGACTCTGGCGCGTTTCGGGTGCTGATCCGCAGCAGGCGGTACAGCGGGCAGAAGCCCATGACTGCGGTCACGACCATGATGACGGCCACGAGGAGCAGGACGATTCCGAGCAGGCTCGAGGCGCCGACGGAGAACGCGGCGATAGTCGCGACCACCGCGACGGCGAGACGGATGATCCTGTCGAGGGTGCTGACATTGGCGTTCATGGGGAAGTCCCTTCGGATGAGGTTGCTGTCGAACCATGGACGCACGCGACAGGCAAAGGGATACATGCAGCAGCGCGACGACGATCGGCTGCTGCCGCAGGACTGGGCTGCGCGGAGTTCGGCCGCGTGGTGAGTCCCGCCCACAAGCTCCCGGACTGGCGCTCCGTCGTTGCGGTGGTGGCCCATCCAGATGACGAGTCCTTCGGGCTTGGCGCGATCCTCAGCACCTTCGCCGCGAGCGGAGCCACGGTTTCGGTGGTGTGCCTGACCCACGGAGAGGCCTCAACGCTGCACAGTGTCGCGGGCGATCTGGCGAAGGTCAGGGCCGGCGAGCTCGCTGACGCGGCTGCGGCCGTCGGGGCGGCAAACGTGAAGCTCCTCGACTACCCGGACGGCGCCTTGGGCTCGGTCAGCCTTGAGACGCTGGCTGCGCACGTGAGCGACTTCGCTCGAGAGTCCGGGGCGGACGGGCTGGTCGCCTTCTGCGCGGACGGCGTGACCGGTCACCCCGACCACGTGCGTGCGACGGAGGTCGCCGGCCTCACCGCCGAGTCGCTGGGTCTGGGCGCGCTGGCGTGGACCTTGCCCGACGACGTGGCCCGGGTGCTGGCCGAGGAGTCGGGCGCTCCGTTCGGGGGTCGGCCAGAGAGCCAGATCGACATCGTGCTCGAGGTCGACAGGACGGCTCAGCTCAAGGCCGCCCGCTGCCACCGGAGCCAGGCGGTGCCGGGGAGCCTCCTGTGGCGACGGCTCGACCTGTTGGGCGACCGCGAGTACCTCCGGTGGCTGGTGGTGGACCCAGCCCCTCTGGTCAAGGACGGAATACCCCCTAGGGTATAGTTCCGGCACCGGCCCAGGGAGGTGGCGATGAGCGCAGCGCACGCGAATGACGGAGATCTGACGACCGACCAAGCGAGGAGTGCGGAGCTCCTCGCCGAGGAGCTCGAAAGCGCTAGCCGCGACCTCATGGCCGCCACCAGTGGTTCCTCGCTGTGCACCTTCTCGAAGAGGTCCGGGCCGGTTCCCGCTGCGAAGTACCACGAAGGCCGTTGGGCGGCGCTGCGCGAGGTCAGCCGAGTGAACGCTCCAGGGAATCCAGATCGCGTGGAAGTGGCGCTGCGTATCCGGGGGCGGTGGGCCGCCCAGCTGGCGGACCTGCACATCCGCGACGCGGGCCCCGACTGGATCGCCTATCGGTCCGGCGGCGTCGACGCGCTCGACCACTTCATCGGCCGAATGGCTTCATGGGAGCGCGCATCCTCGTCCCGCACGACTGGCGCTTCACCTCCATCAACCAGCGCCTTTCGATCCTGACCTGCTCGACCCAACCCAGCTCTTTCCATCCCAACACGGAGGAATTCCCCATGTGCCGACAGATGACCTGCCGCAGGTGCCACAAGCCCACGTGGTCCGGATGCGGCCAGCACGTCAAGCAGGTCATGGCCGGTGTGCCTAAGGCCAAGCGCTGCCAGTGCCCCCCGGCGCCCTCGCTCGTGGAGCGGCTCTTCGGAGGCCGCAAGACCAAGGTGTAGCCCGCGAGCTCGCCCGAGACCGACCGATGGAGCTGACGGGCACCGACTGAGGCCTTCCGGCCCGTCGACGGCCTGAACGCACTACGGTTTCGCCGACGGGCAAGCCGCCGGACGGAGTGTGGGCGCAGGGTGGACGGCCGACCCACGACTGCGGAGCGACTGCGCCAGCGCGTGCCGATCCTTGCGTGGTTCCCTACCTACGATCGGCGCGGGCTGGGGCGCGACCTTTCGGCCGGCGTCCTGGTTGCGGCGTTGATGATTCCGCAGGCACTGGGGTACGCGGGCATTGCGGGAGTCCCTGTGCAGGTTGGGCTGTACGCGATTCCGCTCGCGCTCCTGGCGTACGCCGTGCTCGGTTCGTCTCCCCAGCTGATTGTCGGGCCGGTCTCCACGGTTTCCGTGCTGTCCGGTTCCTTGGTGGCCACTCAGGCGGCCGGGGACGCCGCTCTCGCGGTCAAGCTGACGTCGGCTCTGGCGCTCGCGGCGGGACTCACGCTCGTGCTCGCCGGCCTGCTAGGGCTCGGCTGGATCGCGGAGTTTCTGTCGAAGCCCATCGTGACGGGATTCGTCTTCGGGCTCACGGTCGTCATCATCGTCGGGGAGCTGCCCAACGTCCTCGGGGTCCCGCGCGGCCACGGAGACGTGTTTCGGCAGCTCATCGCTCTGGCGCGGGAGCTCCCGGACGTTCAGGTCGACACGCTGGTGGTCGGGCTGATCGCCTTGGCGGTGCTGTTCGTCGGCGGGGCGCTCGCCCCGCGCATCCCCTGGGCCCTTCTCGTGCTCCTCGCCGGCGTGGTCGCTTCCACCGGGCTCGACCTCGCCGCGCGGGGAGTGGTGACGGTCGGCACCGTCCCCGAAGGGCTCCCGCCTCTGGGGCTGCCTGGGATCCCGCTGGAGATGTGGCCGGGCGTCGCGTTCGGCGGGGCGGCGCTGGCCCTGGTGGGGCTGGCCGAAGGATTGTCTGCGGCCCGCCTGTTCGCGCAGGCCGGCCACTATCGAATCGACTCGAACACCGAGCTGGTGGCGACCGGCGCCGCCAACCTGGGGGCCGGACTCAGCGGCGGGCTCGGCGTGGCCGGCAGCTTGTCCAAGACAGCGGCCGTGAGCCAGGCGAGGGGAAGCTCGCAGATCGTCGGGCTGTCCACCGCCATCCTCACCGTTGTCGTGCTGGTCGCTTTTGTCGGATCGATCGCTCCACTCCCTCTGGCGGTCCTCTCGGCGATCGTCATCAACGCGGTGTGGACGTTGATGGATGTCGCTGCAATCAAGCGGTACAAGGGCGTCCGCCGCAACGACTTCGTCGGCTCGATGGTGGCCCTCGGTGGCGTGCTCGTGCTTGGCACCTTGTACGGGCTGCTGATGGCGATCGTCCAGTCGATGCTGGGCCTGGTCTACCGGTCCAGCCGGGTTGACGCCGACGTGATGGGCAAGATCGACGGGGAGAAGGCGGCCTGGGGGAGCGTGAGTCGTCATCCCGAACGCACCACTGTCCCGGGGATTCTCGTGCTGCGCCTGGATGCCCCGATCTTCTGGGTCAACGCGCAGGACGTCCGCGTGAGCGTCATGCGAGCCGTGTCCGAGACCCCCGATGTCTACGCCGTGGTGCTCGATCTCGAGTCGACCAACCAGCTCGACATCAGTAGCGCGGACATGCTGATGAGCCTCCTGCGCGAACTGCGACGCGCTGATATCGAGCTGTATCTCGTGCGGGTCTTCCATTTTGTCCGGGGCGTTCTGAAGAAGACAGGCTTCGAGGACGAGCTGGGTGGCGAGCGCATGTGGCACAGCATCTCCGCAGGCGTCCGGGCGGCGAAGTCGCACCCATCCCAGACCGGTCCTGCTTCCAACGGAGACTCGACGCCGCGCGTCGTCCCCGCGGACCCGGATCTGGATGACTCGGAGGGGGAACGGATCGCCACCTCGGTGGCGGATCAGGGCGCCGGTGAAAGCGATGAGGAGGAGGGTGAGGATCCCGGGGCGATCGGAAGGCGCGACAAGCGGTCCCGAAAGGATCGCAAGGATCGCAAGGGCGACAAGGTCAAGAAGAGCAAGAAGGGCACGAAGAATCACGACTAGCTAGGGGCGACCTGTCTGGGGAGGTTGGCGGGCTGGAAGGCAATCTGGCTCGGTGGGACCGCTTGCCACCCGCATCCGAAAGGATGGAGCGGTGGCCACCAAGGCGTCCCAGGCTCCCTCGCTAGGCGTTCGCCGGTTGCTCACCGCCCTGCGCCAGGACCTGGTCGACGCCGTTCGCGACGTGGCCCCGATCGTGGGAGTAGTCGCCTTCTTCCAGATCGTGGTGTTGCGCCAGCCTCTCCCAGGGTTCGAGCGGATCCTTGTGGGTGCGGTCCTGGTTGTCGTGGGCCTGGCGCTGTTCATCCGTGGGTTGGAGCTGGGGCTGTTCCCCGTCGGCGAGTCGATGGCCTTCGGCTTTGCGCGCAAGGGAAGCGTCTTGTGGTTGACCGCCTTCGCTTTCGCCCTTGGCGTCTCGACAACGTTCGCCGAACCTGCGCTCATCGCCATCGCCAACGAGGCGGCGGCGGTCGCCGCGGACGCCGGGGTGGTCGCGGCAGACGACGGAGCCCGGGCGGCGTATGCCCTCGGGCTGCGACTCACCGTGGCCCTGGCCGTGGGCCTCGCCCTCGTCATCGGTGTGATCCGAATCATCAAGGGCTGGCCGATCCTCTGGTTCATCGTCGGTGGCTACGGCTTGGTCGTCGTCATGACCGCGCTCGCCCCGAAGGAGATCATTGGCGTCGCGTACGACTCCGGCGGGGTCACGACGTCCACCATCACCGTCCCCTTGGTCGCCGCGCTTGGGGTCGGTCTTGCCACGTCGATCCGCGGACGCAGTCCCCTGACCGATGGGTTCGGGCTCATCGCCTTGGCCTCGCTCATGCCGATCGTGTTCGTGCTGGCCTATGGCGCGTTGGTATGAACGACCTTCTTTCGCCGATCGCCGACGCGTTCCGGGACACGGTGTTGGCGGTAGGCCCGATTGCCGGCGTCATCGTGCTGTTTCAGCTGGCTGTGCTGCGCCGACCGTTGCCGCACCTGAGGCGAATGTTGGTCGGCGTCGGCCTGGTCATGGCGGGCATGGTGCTCTTCCTCGCCGGGCTCAGCGAGGCGCTGTTTCCGCTGGGGAAGGTGATGGCTGAGCAGCTCGTGACCAAGGAGATGGAGGGATTTGCGGCCGGGCAGCCGATCGACTGGCGCGACTTCACTCTTGTCTACGTCTTTGGTGCTGCGATCGGCTTTGCGACCACCATCGCCGAGCCCGCGCTCATCGCCGTGAGCATGAAGGCCGAGGACATCTCGGGGGGCACGCTGAACGCGTGGGGGCTGCGCATCGTGGTAGCCGTCGGGGTGGCAATCGGCATCGCCGTGGGCTGCCTCCGCATCGTGACCGGAGCCCCGCTGCCCTACTTCATCATCGCCGGGTATGCGTTCGTCGCGATTCAAGCCACGCGGGCTCCTCGTTCGATCATTGCCTTGGCCTTCGACACCGGGGGCGTCACCACGTCCACCGTGACGGTTCCGCTCGTGGCGGCGCTCGGCCTGGGGCTAGCCAGCAGCATCCCGGGCCGCAGCCCCCTGATCGACGGGTTCGGTCTCATTGCGTTCGCCAGTCTGTTCCCCATGATCACCGTCATGGGATATGCCCAGATCGGCGAGTATCGGCTGCGTCGCCGATCTCAGCCGGCTCGAAGAGAGGTTTGACCATGCGCTTCAAACTGCTGATCGCCATCGTCGAGGATGCGGACACGGAGGCGATCCTGGACGCGGCGCGCGTGGCGGGCGCGACGGGGGCAACCGTGCTCAATCAGGCCCGCGGTGAGGGGATGGAGGCGACCAAGACCTTCTTCGGCCTGGATCTGGACAGCCGAAGGGATGTGGTTCTGCTCCTGGTCGAGGAGCACCTGAGTCGGCGGATCCTGGAGACTGTGGGCCACGTCGGGGAGTTCGACCGGACGCCAGGTGCCGGAATCGCTTTCCAGATCGATGTCGAGGACGCGGTCGGCGTCCTCGCTCAGATGCAGTTTCTGCAAGAGCGGGTGGAGGACGAGTTGTGACCGAGTCAGCCGAACGACAGACCGTGCGTGTGCGGCAAGTCATGAAGAGCGACGTCGACATGGTCGACGGGCTCACCAGCGTGTCCGATGCGCTGCGGCAGATGAAGCACGTCGAGACCAAGTGCCTGATCGTGCACAAGCGGCACGACGATGATGAGTACGGCATCGTGCTCATCGCCGACATCGCGCGTCACGTCATCGCTCGCGACCGGGCGCCGGACCGGGTCCATATCTACGAGATCATGTCCAAACCGGTCATCGCCGTGGATCCGGACATGGACATCCGGTACTGCGCCCGGCTGTTTGAGAAGTTCGGTTTGTCACGCGCACCAGTGGTCGACGACGGGGACATCGTTGGCATCGTGAGCTATACGGACATGGTCTTGCGCGGGCTCTATCGGGACCTGTGACCGGAAGGGTGCTCGGGCACCGATGTTCAGCGACACTGCCGTGACCGTACGGCGCCGACTGATACCGGCTGCGCTCGTCGCCCTCAGCCTCCTGGCGGCGGGGTGCTCGTCATCCGGCGAGGGACAGGCGCAGGACCCAACGGATGCCGCCGCCTTCAGCCTGGCGCCAGCGTGCCCGTCTCCGCCAGCGCAGAGGCTCAAGCCCACCGTCGACCAGATCAACGCGATCGGAGAGGCGGTCAACCTTCCGGCGTGGCAGGCAGGCGACATCGGCGCCAGCGGGCGCCTCAGCGACGGACGCGTCATCTGGCTCTTCGGTGACACGATTCGGCCCGATCTCCAGCCGCAACTGGTCGCGAACTCGATGCTTGTCACGTCGGGCGAGTGCGTCTCGCAGCTCTTGGACGCGATCAGCGGCCCCGTGATCCCCGATGTCTCCCCGACGACCGTTCGCTGGCCCATGTCCGTCGTCGTCGACCGACTGGACGGCCAAGACAGGATTATCGTCCTGTGCGCACGCGTCGACCGAGGGAACTCCGGCGCTCTCGGCTTCACCTATCTCGGCACCAGTGCGGCTGTGTTCGTGGTCGAGTCGGGCCAGGCCCCGCAGCTCGTCAAGGTGGTCGACATCACGCCGGATTCGCGCGACCCCGACCAGATCAACTGGGGGGCAGCGGCGACCATCCACGGTGGCTGGTACTACGTCTTCGGCACGCGGCTCACGGGTGAGGATCTCGACTTCGGTCGTGAGCTCTTCGTGGCACGGGCTCCCGCCTCCGACCCGAGCGTGGCCAAGGGGTGGACGTTCTGGGACGGGTCGACCTGGCAGTCGAAGGTCGGCAAGGCGAAGCTGATCCTGCCCAGCCAAGGCGGTGTGTCTCAGACACTGTCGGTCGATCACGTCGGCGGCACGTGGGTGGCTGTGTCCAAGCTCAACGGCGACATCGCGAACTTCGTCTACGAGTGGACCGCGCCTCGGCCCTCGGGACCGTGGACGCCGATCAAGGAGCTGAAAGCGCCCGGAGGGTTCGACACCGGCGACTACCAGTACGCGCCGCTGGCCCATCCGGAGATCGAACTAGCGTCGGGCGATCTCCTCGTGTCCATCTCGCGGAACACCAGCGACTTCCAACGCCTCATCGACGACCCCGAGGTCGGCCGACCGTACTTTGCCGAGCTGCCGCGCTGAGCGACCGTGTCGGCCGGGAACCAGGGTTTGTCAATGGCCAGCAACGACTAATGAGCGGATCCCGACCCGCTAGCCTTCCGTCGTGCGCGAACGAGATTGCTCGGTCCTGCGCGCCGACGTCCCATGGGCGAGCCACTAGATGTCGACCATCCTGGCGCGCATCGGGGCCTTCTGTGCGCGACACAAGTGGCTGGTCGTGTCCCTGTGGCTGTTGGCCGTCGCCACACACCTGGTCACCGTTCGAGCCTTCGGCGAGACGACCAACAACGACTTCTCGCTGCCCGGCACCCAGAGTCAGCAGGCCACCGACCTGCTCGCGGCTGAGTTTCCACCCCAGCAGAATGGCGCCAGCCCGATCGTCTTCCACATCACGAGTGGAAGGCTGACCGACGACCGCTACCAGCAGGCGGTCAGCCAGTCGGTCACCGCGATCCAGGCGTTGCCTGAGGTCTACTCGGCCTCGGATCCCACGGCGAACCCCGCTGCCGGCCTGATCAGCGCAGACGGGCAGACGGCGTTCAGCTCCGTCCTGCTCGACGTCAACTCCGGAAACCTGTCCACCGAACTGGCCCAGTCGGTGGTGGACGCCGCCGAGCCCGCCCGTCAGGCCGGGATCGAGGTGGAGGCCGGTGGGTCCATCGGCACCACGCTGTCGAGCAGCCCAACCGAGACCAGTGAGCTGATCGGCATCATCGCCGCGGCGGTGATCCTGACCTTCACGTTCGGCAGCCTGGTCGCGATGGGCATGCCGATCTTGATGGCCGTCATCGGTCTGCTCTGCGCGTTGGGGCTGGTCAACCTGGTCGGACGGTTCACGGACATCCCCTCGACCGGTCCGACCTTGGCCACGATGATCGGGCTCGGCGTCGGCATCGACTACGCCCTGTTCCTGGTCACCCGGCACCGCGACAACCTGAAGAGCGGGATGCAGGTCCGGGCGTCGATCGTCAACGCCGTTTCCACGGCGGGTGGCGCAGTGGTGTTCGCCGGCGGCACCGTGGTGATCGCCCTGCTCTCACTGGGGGTCGCCCGGATCCCGCTCGTCACGGCCCTCGGACTGGCCACCCCGATCGCCGTGGCCGTGGCCGTTCTGGCCGCGCTGACCCTGTTGCCGGCGATGTTGTCGATCGTGGGTCCGCACCTCTCGGCCGGCGCCCTCCCGAGCTGGCTGCGTCCAAAGCCAAAGCCCGAGGGCCGCGGGCTGTGGGCCGCGTGGGCGGGTTGGGTCACCGGGCACCGCGTGACCTCGGTGTTGATCGCCGTGGCCATCATGATCCCGCTGAGCCTCCCGCTGCTCACCTTGCGCCTCGGCCAGCCTGACACGGGCGTGACCGACCCGGCCTCGACGCAGCGCAAGGCGTTCGACCTGCTCGCTGAGGGGTTCGGCCCGGGCTACAACGGCCCGTTCCTCATTGCCGTCTCGCTCGATCCCGTGGCCACCGAGGATCCCGTGTACAAGGCGCAGTACCAGCTGGCCAACGACCTCAAGGACTCACTGACCCAGCAGCAGGAGCAGCTGACCGACCAGGCGAACCAGCTCCAGGAGCAGCAGGCCCAGCTGCAGAAGCAGGCCAACCAGCTGCAGAAGGAAGCCGACTCGCTCAAGAAGCAAGAGTCCAGGCTCAAGGCCCAGGAGGCGGAGCTGCTCAAGCAACAGGCCGAGCTGCAGCGGCAAGAAGCCGCCCTACGGGCGCAGGCCCAGCAGCTGCGGCAGCAGGCTGAGCAGCTCTTCGCTGAGGCCAAGGGATTGCGCGCCGAACGGCAGGCCCTGCGCAAGGAGGTGCGCCGCTTGGACAAGGCCATCGCGAACGCCACCACCCCCGCGGAGCGGCAACGGCTGCGCGAGGAACGCCGCGTCGTCAAGGCGGAACTGCGGAGCACCCGCAGCGACATCAAGGCGTTGGCCAAGCAGGCGCGCGCCATCGTCCAGCAGGCGGTGGCTCTGGGCCGGCAGGCCGACCAGCTTGCCCAAGAGGCGGCCCAGCTGCAGCAGGAAGCCGATGCGCTTCAGCAGCAGGCCGCCGAGCTGCAGAAGCAGGCCAACCAGCTGGCCAAGCAGCAGGCGCAGCTGCAGCAGGAGGCCGACGCGTTGCAGCAGCAGGCTGACGAGCTCCAGACCCAGCAAGCAGCGGCCCTGGCTGAGCAGGGGCAAGCCATTCAGCTCCAGTCCCAGCTCACCGCCGTGCTGACGAAGGCTGGCGGCAACCCACTCGGCACCGACTCACGGCTCGTCACCCTGCAGAACGCCCTCTCTGCTCCGGGCGTGCAGCTGGTGGGCCCCCCGAACGTCAACGAATCAGGGACGGCAGCGACGTTTGCCGTGATCCCGATTTGGCGCCCGGCTGCGGAGGAGACCGCCGGACTGGTCGTCTCCCTTCGGGAGGAGATCATCGCCCCGGCGCAGACCGCCGGCCTCACCGTCTACATCGGCGGGAAGACCGCCTCGAACGTCGACCTGGCCACGCAGATCGCCGCACGGCTGCCGCTGGTCGTCCTGACGGTGCTGGTGCTCAGCTTCTTGCTGCTGATGGTCGCGTTCCGCTCGTTGCTCATCCCGCTCCAGGCTGCGATCACCAACTTGTTCTCGGTCGCAGCGGCCTTCGGGATCCTCACGGTGGTCTTCCAGTGGGGATGGGGACTGTCGTTCATCGGGCTCGACAGCCCCTACGGCACCGACCCGATCGCGAGCTACGTCCCGCTGATGATGTTCGCGGTGCTCTTCGGGCTCTCGATGGACTACGAGGTCTTCTTCGTGTCGTCGGTGCAGCGCTTCCACGCCGAGGGCGATCCGGTCCGGGTGGCCGTTCGCCGTGGTTTGGCCAGCAGCGCGAAGGTCATCGTGGCGGCGGCGCTGATCATGGTCAGCGTCTTCGGCAGCTTCATCCTGAACTCCGACCCGACGATCAAACAGTTCGGGGTCGGCCTGTCAGCGGCGATCCTGCTCGCGGGGATCATGGTCATGCTGCTGGCCCCGGCGCTGCTGGCGCTGTTCGGCGCCGCCACGTTCGCGGTGCCCGGCTGGCTCGGTTGGCTGCCGCACGTCGACCTCGAGGGCGCTCATGTGACGTCGGCAGCTGAGCCCGGGCCGCCGCCGGAGGGGATCGTCGAGGTGTCGCCATGATCCGCGGGGCCATGGCGAGGGTGCCCCTCGCGCTCGCGGCGGTGGTCCTCGTGGGCTGCGGCGCAACCGGTCCGGGACCTGCGCCCAGCGGGACCCCGCCACCGCCCCCAGCCCCGACACTGTCGCCCACCGTCACTCCTTCAGCCACCCCGGCTGCTGTCGACCCCTGCTCGTTGGCGGATGCCGGAGCGGTCGCCGCCGCGACCGGTGGCACCGTCGGCGACCCGCAGCTCGATCTCGGCGACCCCGCGATCCCTGGGTGCTACTGGCCGGTCAGCGCCTCTCGGATCGGCACCGGCACCATGCGCATCGTCGTCACCTCGACCGGGGGCAGTGAGGCGTCCTTCGAGGCGGTGCAGTCGACTTTCCCCTCGACGTCGCCCGTCAGCGGAGTCGGCGAAAGCGCATTCTTCTCGTCCGACGTGGTGCAGCTCGTCCTGTTCAAGAGCGGCACCACGGTGACCTTGGCGCCCACGGGGTTCGTCCAGGACGGCGCAGACCCCGCTGATACGGAGATGCTCAAGACGCTCACGCTGCTCGGAAAGGCCGTCGCCGACGGACTGTGAGCACCCCATGTTGTCGGCGACTCACACCAGGATGGGCGCATGACCGAGTCGCGGTGGATCCTGCACCTCGACCTCGACCAGTTCATCGCCGCCGTCGAGATCCGACGTCGTCCGGAGCTGCGCGGCCTCCCAGTCGTGGTTGGCGGTGACGGCGACCCGACCCGTCGGCGGCAGGTGGTGGCCACGGCGTCGTACGAGGCTCGGGCCTTCGGGGTCCGGTCCGGCATGCCCCTGTCGACCGCTCTGAGGCGGTGTCCCGACGCGGTCTTCCTGGCGTCGGACCGGGCCGCGTACGACGCCGCCTCGGCCGAGGTGTGGGAGGTCGTACGGCAGCAGGCGCTGCTGGTCGAGGTATGGGGGTGGGACGAGGGCTTCCTCGGCACCGACGTCGACGAACCCATGTCCCTGGCCCACCGGCTGCGCAGGGTGGTCGTCGACGCCACCGGCTTCACCTGCTGCATCGGGGTGGGCGACAACAAGCTCCGTGCCAAGCTCGCCACCGGGTTCGCCAAGGCGCCGAAGGGGGCCCTGCCGGAGGACGCTCCCGGGGTCTTCCAGCTCACAGCCGACACGTGGTGGGACTTGATGGGCCAGCAGGCGCCCGAGGCGCTGTGGGGGATCGGCAAGAGGACTGCTGAGCGGCTCGGCGGCCTCGGCATCAGCACGGTGCGTGAACTGGCGGACGCTGACCTCGAGCGACTACGAGCAGGGTTCGGGCCGACCACCGGCCCATGGCTGCAGTCCCTGGCGCGCGGAGACGGCAATCGCACGATCACCACGGAGCCGTACGTCCCCAAGGGCCACAGCCGGGAGGTCACCCTCACTGACGACCTCGTGCGAGCGCTCGGATCTCGAGGCCACGCTGAGCCGTCTCGCTTCGGAGGTCCTCGGAGATCTGGCAGCCGACCGCGAGGTCACGCACGTGGCCATCAAGGTGCGTTTCGTGCCGTTCTTCACCGTCACCCGGGTCCACAAGTTGGCGAGCCCGACCCGGGATCGCGCGGTGGTGCAGCGGGAAGCGGTCGCCTTGCTCGACCGGGTCGAGCAAGGGCGTCCCGTCCGGTTGCTCGGGGTGCGACTGACGCTCAGCGACCCGCCATCCTGACCGAGCTGGTCGACCCGAGGATGTCGAGGTGTCACGATCCTCCGGTGCCCCTGCCGCCGGCTAGCCCAGCACGGGTCGTCGAGCTGTTGCTCGAGCACGCGGTCCTCACACCGGACAAGGCCTTTCTGCGCACGCCTGCTGCCGAGCTGAGCTACGGCGAGGCGGCCGACGCGATCCGGCGCGTGGCGAACGGTTTGCGTGGGCTCGGAGTCGGGCCCGGCACTCCCGTCGGGATGCTCATGCGTAACGGCCCAGAGCACGTCGTCTGCTCGAACGCCCTGGCCTTCCTCGGCGCGCTCAGCGTGCCGTTCAACACCGCGCTCGTTGGGCGGTTCCTCGCTGACCAGCTCGCGCTGTCAGGCTGCCGCCTGGTCGTCGTTGACCGGGCCCTCGTGGGGGTGCTCCTGGAAGCGGCGGCCGAACGGCCCCCGCTGACGCTGGTGCTGGTGGGTGAGACCTCCGCGGACGACGAAGCGGTCGCCGGGATCCCGTACACCGACCTGGCCTCCGCCGGTCTTGGTGAGGAGCTCGTCGACGTCGACCCGCTCGCGCCGGCGATGCTGCTCTTCACCTCCGGGACCACGGGGCGCTCCAAGGCGTGCGTGCTGTCCCATCGGTATGTGCTGCGCCAGGGGCAGTGGCACGTGAAGCACCTCGGGCTGCGACCCGACGACGTCCTCTACTCGCCGTTCCCGCTCTTCCACATCGACGCGGCCACGCTCACGGTCGGCGCGGCCGCCACGATGGGGGCGACGGCCGCGATCGCCCCGCGGTTCTCGGTCTCAGGCTTCTGGGAGCAGGTGCGCGCTCTCGACGCCACAGTCCTCAACTTCATGGGCGCGATGATCGCCTTGATCTGGAAGCAGCCGCCAGCCCCGACCGACAGGCAGCACCTGTTGCGTCTGGGGTGGGGGGTTCCCATGCCGACCTGGGAGAAGGACTGGGTCGAGCGTTTCGGTTTCCCCCTCTACGAGGTGTACGGCCTCACCGACGCCGGCGTCGTCTGCTACGACCCGATTGACCGTCCTCGCCGGCCGGGCACCTGTGGGCGGGTCATCGACGAGTTCGAGGTCGCCATCGGGAACCCCAGCGGTGACCTCGTGGCGCCGGGGGAGCAGGGAGAGATCCTCATCCGGGCGAAGGAGGCTGGGACCGTCATGAACGAGTACCTCGCGATGCCCGCCGAGACGCAGGAGGCGTTCCGGGACGGCTGGTTCCACACCGGCGACCTCGGACGGCTGGATGCCGACGGCTACCTGACCTTCGACGGCCGCAGCAGCGACAGCATTCGTCGCCGCGGCGAGAACATCTCGTTGCGCGAGGTCGAGACGGCCGTCCTCGAGCATCCCGACGTCGTCGAGGTGGCCGCTATCGGCGTACCCAGCGCGCTCAGCGAGGAGGACCTCATGGTCGTTGTCGTGCCTCGCGCCGGTAGTTCCCTGGCTGCGCCAGGATTGGCCGAGTTCTGCGCCGCGCGGATGCCGGCGTTCATGGTGCCGCGCTACGTCGAGCTCTCGCCGGAGCTGCCGAAGACCCCGACTGAGAAGATCGAGAAGTTCCGACTCCGGGAGCAGGGTGTGACGACACAGACGTGGGATCGCGACGCCGACCGTCGAGCAACGACGACTCGAGCCGGTGACTCGCGGTGATCGACGACGGGGCGCTCGAGTCGTTGCAGGAGCCGGTCGACTACCGCGTCGATGAGCGCGGTGCTGCGTCCATCACCCTCAACCGGCCCCACCGACTCAACGCCATCAACGCGGCGCTGGTGGACGGTCTGGTTGCGGCCCTTCGGCAGGCCGCCGAGGACGAGGTGCGCGTCGTGGTGCTCGCTGGAGCGGGTACGTCCTTCTGCGCCGGACACGATCTCCGCGAACCGCAGGGGGGATACACCCGAGAGCGTGCGGACGGTCTGCAGGAGGTCACCCGCCTGATGCGCGCCCTACCCGCCGTGGTCGTCGCCGCCGTGCGCGGCTACGCCGTGGGCGGGGGCGCCGAGTTCGCGCTCGGCGCGGACCTGGTCGTCGCCACCGAGTCGGCTCGGTTCACGTTTCCCGAGGTCTCGGTCGGCCTGAGTGCCACGGGGGGTTCGACGGCGTTGGTGCCTCGACTCGTCGGTCTCGCTCAGGCCAAGCGCCTGATGCTCCTTGGTGAGCCCCTTGATGGGGTCGAGGCCAAGCGGATCGGGCTGATCGCGTGGGCGGTCCCCGACTCCGAGCTCGAGGCCACGCTGGATTCGCTGGTCGACCGGCTCGTCGGGCAGGGACGTACGGCTCTGGCCCTGGCCAAGCGCGCCCTCGACGTGGGGCTCGACAACGACTTCGAGGCCCAGCTCCAGCTGGAGATCGATCACGTGGTGACCGCTAGCGCGACGGACGAAGCCGCAGCCGCCGCGGAACGCTTCACGAGACGCCAGGCCACCTGACCCCTGGCTACTGCGGTCTTCCGCTCCCGGCCGATCGGGTCCATAGTGGCGTCGTCAGCGCCAGGCCGCGCGGCGCGCCGACCTGGCGACAACGACGACTTCGATGTCGAGCGGGGTGCGGTGTCGGGGCGGAGGACACCGTGCGAGCCACCCACCCGATCCCCATCGCGGCTGTCAGCGTTGCCGCCCTCACGCTCGGCCTGGTTCCCGGCGTAGCCCTCGCGACACCTGCTTCCGATCCGGCGCCGCCTGCTTCAGCCGTGGCTAGTTCGGCCGTCGGAACGGTCGCCGTCGAGTCCGCGGCCGCCCGGCGCGCGGTCGTGAAGGTCAAGGGTTGGACGCGGCTGTCGGCCGGAAAGATCAGCATCCTGTCGCAGCCGAACGCCCTGCCGCTCGACACCGGTGGCACCGAGGCGGTCTGGTATCAGGAGGACGGGCCCAACAGTGACTCGATCCGCGCGCGGGTCGTCCTCGAGAACGGCAAACCCGGGTCGGGCATCGTTCCCGTCGTCACGGGTTGGGCGACGCTCATCGATGACCCCAAGATCATCAACTACGGATCCAAGCGCATGGTCGTCTTCGGGGGTATCCGTTCGACCAGTGCGGGCGAGAAGTTCACCGGTCCCATGGCCTTCGCCACGAGCACCAACGGAACGAGTTGGACGCTGGGCAATGGGTCTCTCACGCACACCGGATATGCGTACGGCTCGTACGGGACCGCGGCCGTCGACGACGGGGGCACCCCGTTGGTCGCCGTCGATGCCAGCAGCAGCTCATACGTCACCCTGCATCGCGGCGTCGACCCGTCGGTCCCGGCCGGAGCACCCGACTGGACGACGTCCACCACGACGGGCTACGGCCTGCACGTAGGCCTCGCTCGTGACTCCGAGACCGGACAGGTCTGGGCCGCGTGGTACTGCCTCGGTTGCTCGAAGAGCCAGGACGGTGTCCTCGCGCAGCGCGTTTGGCCCAAGCCCATCGGAGCTCTGAAGCATGCGCCGAAGTCGTCCACAAAGGGGGACTCGCTGAACCCGCAACAAGCGGTGGCTGTGGCGTCGCGCAAGGGTGGCGGCGTCTATGCCGCCTACAAGGTCGGCTATCCCGTGGCCAACAAGATCCGGATCTGGCGCGTCGGGACGAAGGACGGGTTCAACGTCAAGACCAAGGACGCGGATCACATCAGCCTGCTGACCGGCCCGGGGGGCCGGCTATGGCTGGTGTGGGACAGCGACGGCGGCTCCAAGGTCAAGGTGGTGCGCACGAACAAGAAGGTGACGCGCGTTGGCGTCGTCCGCACGTACAAGCCGCCGAAGAAGAAGGGCGACCTCTACAACCCGGTGTGGGCGACCGGTGGGAGCGGCTCCGGCGGGCCGCTTCATCTGCTCATCAACTCCCAGATGGGGACGAGGGCGACGCAGATCTGGTACCGCAAGGTGCTTCCGGGCCTACGCCTCGTCGTCTCACCGAGGAAGCTCGGCTCCGGGAAGATCGTCGCGACCGTGACCGATGCGGGCAAGGCCGTGGCCGGCGCCGTCGTCAAGTTCCACGGCAAGAAGAAGACGACGCACGCCAGCGGCAAGGTGACATTCAAGGTCGGCAAGGGCGTCGCCTCCGGCAAGTACAAGCTCAAGGCCAAGAAGGCGGGGTTTGCGAAGGGGCTGGCTGTCGTCAAGGTCACGTGAGCGGCGAAGATCTCGAGGTGGCCCGAAGGTAGGCCAGCACGGCGAGCACGCGACGGTTGTCATCCGGGCTGTCCGCTAGGCCCAGCTTGTGGAACACGCGTCCGACCACGCCTTCGACCGTCTTCGGGCTCAGCCAGAGTGCAGACGCGATCGAGGCGTTGGACCGTCCCTCGGCGATGAGCCCGAGGATCTCGAGCTCGCGCATGGTCAGCGGCGCTAGTTCTCCGCGGGTCTGGCTGCGGCGCACGAGCTGCTCCACGACGACTGGGTCGATCGCGGAACCGCCCGCACCCACTCGTCGTACGGCCTCGATCAGCTCGCTCGGGTCGAGCACTCGGTCCTTCAGCAGGTACCCCAGGCCCGCAGACCCGCGCTCAAGCAACCGGGACAGATGCGGCGCGGCGACGTATTGCGTGAGCAGGAGGATCGGACGGTCGGGCTGCTCGGTCCGCAGCGATTCGGCTAGCTCAAGACCTTCCAAGGAGTGCCCGGGCGGCATGCGCACGTCGAGGACGACGACGTCGGGGTCGTGGTCACGCACGACGGCCAAACCCGTCACTGCGTCGGCGGCCTGGCCGACGACCTCGAGGTCGCCGCTCTTCAGCAGCTCCACGACCCCCGCACGCAGCAGGGCGTGATCCTCGATGACTACGACCCGCACGGCACCGATACCTCGATCTCGGTGCCGTGGGCACCGCGGTCCGAGCTCTCAGCGAGATCGCGGACGATCAACTGCCCGCCGACGGTGTCCAGTCGATCGCTTACCCCGCGCAGACCGCCATTGACCCCGACGACGGCGCCCCCGCGCCCGTCGTCGCGTGCAGTCAGCACGAGCTGCCCGCCGATCTCGCGCCCGCACACCCACACGTGAGTGGCGCCGGAGTGCTTTGCCACGTTGGTCAACACTTCAGCCACGGCGAAATAGACGGATACCGCTGCCCCGTCCGCCGGCTCAAGCGTGAGCCGTACGTCGACCGTGACCGGGACCGGTGAGCGATCGGCCAGCGACTCAAGAGCGGCGGCCAGGCCGGCTTCGCTCACGATGGCCGGATGGAGGCCGCGAGCCAGGCTGCGCAGCTCGTCGATGGCGATCGCCAGCTCGTCGGCAGCGCGGCCGAAGGCCTCGGCGGCCGCCGGCTCAACGTCGGGGGACTGCTGTGCGAGGCGCAGGTTCAGCGCGACCGATACCAGGCGTTGCTGGGCGCCGTCATGAAGGTCTCGCTCGACGCGCCGCCGCTCGTCGTCGGCCGCGGCGACCAGCCGCGCGCGGGACTCCTCAACGGCGGCCAACTGGTCCTGCAGCTCCGCGCGGAGCTGCTCGGTGTACGCCGTCGCTCGCACGGCCCCCGTGACCAGGTCGACCAGCCCCGGGTCTTCCAGCAGCACGGCGTTGTGCTCGACCGCGGCGACCGGTCCTCCGGCGCCGGAGACAAGGCTTACCGCCCGCCCTGGCCGAACGTTGATGGGGTCGATGGTCACGTCGCCATCGACGTAGCCGCCGCTCTGCTCCGACCAGCGCGCCACCCGCAACGAAGGATCGTCGAGAGCTCGAGCCAGTCCGGCGCGCAGGGTGTCGACGGGCACGTCGCCGAGGTCGGCGACCACCTCGACGACGTCGATGCGCGTCAGGCGTAGCTGCCGCAGCCCATACGCGATGGACCATGCCGTCACGACGAGGAGCACATAGCGCACCAGGTAGGACGGGACTTCGAGGGCGGCGAAGGGGGCATTCCAGCCGGCGAGGTTCTCCACTCCGACCGCGACCGTCAGCGCGGCCCCGGCTAACAGCGGGGGAGTGCGCATCTGCCGTTCGGGCCGGCCACCGTGCCACCAACGCGCGGCCATCAGCGCGGTTGTAGCCAGGACCAGACCGGTCTGCACATATGCGAATGCATCCTCGATCGTCAGCCAGGCGGCGGGATCGCTGACCGGCGTCAACCAATTGGACGTCCCGGTGTTCGCGACGTCGGTCGGCACGTAGAGCAGGAGCCGCGACAGGGTGTGGACCGTCAGCGCGAGGAGTGTGAGGGCGAGAATCGGCCGGGCCGTTCCCACGATGCGCCCGGTCGGGTAGGCGAGCAACGCCGCGAGCAGGAAACCGAAATACCACCGTTGACCGACGAATGCCGTGATCTGCGCACCTTCCAGATTGATGCGGACGGCAGAGCCGACGAACCAGGTGAGTCCCGAAAGGCCGAGCAGCCACCAGCAGGCGTTGTCCGGGCGGCGACGCCAGACCGCGACGCCGGCGCCGCAGATGGCGACGCCGGTCAGTACGTCGACCACGGCGTAGGCGTAGGCATTGCGAGCCTCGACCTGCGCGCGACCGGTGATGAGACCCGCGACCATCGTGACGCCGAGCAGCACCCAGCCAGCAACCGGTGCTCGAACCGCGCCGTGGCCGGTGGACACGGCATCCATCATCCTCGCGGGCAGGCACTTGGGGAGGGGGTTATCCCTTGTCCGAGAACCAGGGTCAGCCCCCTGTGATCGGCGCCTGGGCGTCCCTAGTGTTCCGGGTGTTGGTGGGTCTCGAGCACGGCGAAACTTGAGGAGGGCCCCATGCGGCCGCCCAGCACACTCGCTCTTGCATGCCTCGCCGGGGCCGCGGCTGCGACGCTCGTCGCATGCAGCGGCACCAATCCCCCCTCAGGGCCGGAAACGCCACCCTCGCCGAGCGGGGGGTCGGGGAGCTCACCGGTCGCGGCCACCGGAGCGGTCATCCTGGATGACTCCTTCGACGCTGGCGACGTGAATGGCTGGACCACCGGCCTTGACACTTCCTTTGGCACGATCACGTACGAGGACGGCGACCAGCGATGGAAGTTCACGGGATCGGTGGCCTCCTGGATACCGGAGACCCTCCTCACCCGATTCGACGGCGGGGAGTCCATGGATGGGACCGTCGTCACGACCGAGGTCACGCCAGTGACCGGCGGCGGTGTGTTCGGAGTCATGTGCCGTAACGCGCCGGACACCGACGCTGGATACCAGTGGTACGAGTTCGTGGTGCGCGACGGCTACGCGGCCATCCGCAAGTCTGACGACCACCACCACATCGAACCCTTGGCCGAGACCGAGGACGTCAGCGTCGCGATGGGCTCGCCCGTCCAGATCGAGGGTCGGTGCGTGACCGGCGACGATGGCGCTGCGGAGCTGGAAATGACCGTCGACGGTGGGGTGCTGCTGACGGCGCGGGATGACGAGCCGATCCCTGACGGCCCTCCGGGGATGCAGGTCTGGACGGCCCCGGTTCATTCGTTGCAGGAACTGCTCTGGCACAGCTTCACCGTCACACAAGCCTGACCACTTCCCATCCGGGCCATGCAGACGCCTGGAACGAGTAGGTGACGCGTTCCCATCCGTAGCAATCGCTGCGCGTCGTTCTCAAGTGGTCCCTCCCGGGTCGTTGGCCCAAAGATCTGTGTCGTTGGACTCGCCGGCGCCTCGGACGGCGTACACTCGGCGCACCAGGCGTTCCCCGCGTCCCACGTGTGTCGGCTGCCAGAAGGCAGGTTCTGCGGCACTGAGTTGATGCGCAACTGAGGTTGTGCAGCACCGTGCGGACACGGCTCGGACTGTCTGGGAGGTCACGGCAGTTCAGTCGACCCATGGGGAGTGGGAGTGCCACCAAGAACGCGTCGCCGCGGAACAGGCCGCAGCGGGGCTACGCCCAAGCCATCCAGCTCGGGGCGGGCCAGCACGCCGCGTCGAGCGGCTGCGCCACGTCGACCCAAGGACCAGGACGCGGTCGGCGTCTTGAGCGATGCGCTCCGTCGGGTGGCGACGGCGGTGCAGCGCGACAAGGTCACGGCGACCACGCTGGCGACCTATCAGGCCGTGGCGCTCTTGGTCCGCGAGCTGCGCGCCGAGGCGAAGGCCGAGCCCAACGAGCGGCGGCGCAATGCCCAGCTGAAGCGCCTGGAAGGCTTTGGCGAGTCCATGGCCCGCACGGCGGCGCGCAACGGATCGCTGCTGAGGCTGCTCACCGATGACGCGGCGGTCATGCCCGGCACCAACGACGCGATGGCGGAGCTGCGCCGTAAGGCGGGGATGGCCGAGCCGGAGGCGCCGGCCGCGCCGGTTCAGGAGCCTGCCGCGGAGCCCGTACGGCAGGAACGGCAGGTCGTGCCGCAGTCGGTGAAGGCCCGGCAGCTCGCCAACCCGTTCCTCGCTCCCGACTACTCGGCCGCAGCGACGGCCGCGCCGCCGGTGCGGCTTCTGGCCGACTGGGAGCTGATCAGCCCGCTCCTGCGCTCCTTCGAGGAAGCCTCCGGTGGTGGCACCTCCTGCATGGACCTCCCCGCGCCGTCCGGCGCCCACATCGCGCCGGGGCTCGACCTGATGCTCCACCAGGCGCAAGTGGTGGCGGCTGCACGCGAGGGGCATCGCACGTTTCTCCTGGCCGACGAGCCGGGGCTGGGTAAGACGGCGCAGGCGCTGCTGGCTGCCCGGGCCGTGGACGCCTACCCGCTGCTCGTCGTGGTGCCGAACGTCGTCAAGACGAGCTGGGCTCGCGAGGCGGCCATGTGGACGCCGGACCACCCGGCCACGGTGGTGCACAGTGACGGCGAGACCATCGATGCCTTCTCCGACATCGTGATCGTCAACTACGACATCCTCAACCGCCACGTCGGGTGGCTCGGCACCTTCGGCTTCCGCGGCATGGTCATCGACGAGGCGCACTTCATCAAGAACAAGACGTCGCTGCGGTCCAGGAGCGTCCTCGACCTGGCCCGGCGGGTTCGCGAGCGTACCGCCCGGCCGTTGCTCATGGCACTGACCGGCACGCCTCTCATCAACGATGTGGAGGACTTCCTCGCCATCTGGGAGTTCCTCGGCTGGATCGACAACGACCGCGTTACTCCCCAGCTCCTGCAGGCACTCGAGCGCAACGGACGTACGCCGATCGAGCCGGCGTTCTACCCGGCGGCGCGAAGGGCGGTCATCGACCAAGGCATTGTGCGACGGCGCAAGGAGGAGGTGGCCAAGGACATCCCGGCCCGGCGCATCGCCGATGTTCCGGTGGAGCTGGATGGTCCGGAGGCCACGTCGATCCGCAACGCCGAGCTGCGGTTGGTGAAGCGGCTGGTGAAGCGCTACCAGTCGGCGCTCGCCGCCCGGGGCGACGATGGACAGACCGATGGCATCGATCACGAGCTGGTCCGAAAGGTCGCCTCTCGTGAGCTGCGCGAGGCGGGGGAGAAGGAGTCCGGCGAGAACGTCTTCGCCATGATGCGGCGGATCGGTACGGCCAAGGCGGAACTGGCCGCCGACTTCACCGCCCAGCTGTCCCGCAACGCCGGCAAGGTCGTCTTCTTCGCCAAACACATCGATGTGATGGACACGGCTGAGGCGGCCCTCGAACGTCGGGGCATCAAGCACACCTCGATCCGTGGTGATCAGACGACCAAAGTGCGGCAGCGCAACATCGACGCGTTCGTCAACGACGAGGACGTCCATGTGATCGTCTGCTCGCTGACCGCCGCGGGGGTGGGGATCAACCTTCAGGTCTCGTCCAACGTCGTGCTCGCCGAGCTGTCGTGGACTGCTGCTGAGCAGACTCAGGCGATCGACCGGGTCCACCGCATCGGCCAGGCGCAGCCGGTGACCGCGTGGCGGATCCTGGCCGCGCAGACGGTCGACACTCGAGTCGCAGAGCTCATTGACGCCAAGGCGGGGTTGGCTGCCCGAGCCCTCGACGGGGCCGAGGTCGAGGACGTCGAGGCGGTCGACATCCAGCTCGAGACACTCGTGACCCTTCTGACGAATGCTCTTGCCGAGACCGCGCTCTAGCACCACATTCCGAAGCGGCTGGGTCCCTCCGTGTCGATGGACGGAAACTCATCTCTCTGGTCAGTTTCCGTCCATCGACGCCGTAGACGACGGGGAGCTGGCCGCGTCGGTCAGGAGGCGGAGGCGCCGATGATGCCGAAGTCGGCCCCCTGCGGGTCGCGGATGGTGGCCATGCGGCCCCATTCGCTGTCGACTGGCCCAAACACGACGCTGCCTCCCGTCTCGGTGGCCCGCTGGGCCGTCGCGTCGGCGTCGGCCACGGAGAAGATGACCGACCATTCGGGCCGTGCGTCCGCGTTGCCCGGCTCGAGGCCGCCCATGCCGGCAACGGTGCCTCCCGGACCGTCGCCGTTGACGGTGGCCATGTCACCCATGTCGGTATAGGAGTAGCCGAAGACTCCGGCGTAGAAGTCTTTGGCCGCTGCCAAGTCGCCCGTGGACAGCTGGTTCCACACCACGCCGCCGGGCTCGTTGACGTGTTGGTAGCCCATGTGGTTGTAAGCCTGCCAGATGCCGAACTCGGCGCCGGTCGGATCGAGGGCGACGGCCATCCGTCCCTGCCCGGGGACGTCGAACGGCTCGGCGACCACCGTTCCGCCGTGAGCCTTCACCGCAGCCGCGGTGGCGTCGGCGTCCTCGGTCGCAAAGTAGGTGGTCCACCGGACCGGGCCAGGATCGTGGGGCTGCTTCTCGGCCAGACCCGCGGCGGCGTGGCCGTCGATCTCCGCCATGCCGTAGTGGCCGAACTCCTCGCCGCTGTCGGTGATCGTCCAGCCGAGCACCTCGCGATAGAAGTCCCAGGCTGCCTCGCGGTCACTGGTGGCGAGGTCCACCCAGTTGGGCGTCCCAGGCGCCCACGGTGTCGTACGGATCGTCATGGTGTGTCCCTTCGAGTGAGCGGCTTCTCGACTTGCTCCGACCCTAGGGCGAACCTCCGACAGTTCCAGGAGCTCGGCCAGCTTCGGGTGCTTCAGGTGGTACGGGCGGCTCTTCAGGCTTGCGAGGCGCGCCAATCCTTGACCACGCGCTTGGGGGCCTGCGCGGCCCAGGCATCCTCGAGGAGCTCCGCCAGGTCGTCCGGCTCGATCGCCTCCAGGTCGACCAGCACGGCTGGGTAGCCGTCGAAGTGCGGAGTCACGAACACAGCCGGTCCGAGCTCGTCGAGGCGCGCCCCTTTGGTATCGAGATCAGGGACGCGCATACCGAGGATCGGTCCGGTCGGCGCCGCGGCGCCGAGGTGCTCACGGTCCTGCCGACGCAGCGGCCGCTCCCAGGCCACCGGCTTGCCCCGCACCCGCCAGTCGTGGTCCTCGGGGTGCTGCTCGAGCCCTGGCAGGGTCGCGGCGAACTCGGAGACATCACCCCAGCTGGCCATGCACCCCCCTCAGTCGCCCGTGACGCCGTCGATGAGCTCCCGGATCAGGTCGGCATGACCGTTGTGCCGGGCGTACTCCTCGATCATGTGCAGGTAGACCCAGCGGACGTCGAGGTCGCCGTTGCCCCAGGGTGCGGGGAACGTGTGATCGAGCGGGAGGTCAGCGACGGCCGCGTCAGCCAGCTGGCACTGGTCGCTGAAGATCGAGAAGACCTCTTCCGCCGGGACCGCGTCGAGCTTCTCGAAGTCGTCCTCCTCCTCGCCGAAGAACCCATGAGACGGCTGTCCGGCGAGGTGCGTGCGGAACCACCAGGCCTCCACCTCGGCCATGTGTCGGACCAGGCCTAGCAAAGACAGGCGTGACGGTGGGATGGGCCGCAGAGCGAGCTGTTCGTGGGTGAGTCCCTCGCACTTCCACAGAAGCGTCTCGCGTTGGAAGTCGAGCCAGCCCTGCAAGGCGGCGCGCTCGTCCACCAGGCGAGGGCTGGGGCTGCGTTCGATGGTCGGCGCGGTCCAGGTCACGCGCAGGATCGTCCCACAGCCCACCGACGGCGCCCGGCCGGGCCGAGGACAGGCCACAGGCCGGCGGCGATCATCAGCTCGCTGCCGGCCTGAGGCTGGCTGATCTATTCCGTGATGTCTATTCCGTGATGTCGCGGCCGTGCATGGTCAGCGCCCAGATGACGGTCACATCCAGCGCGATGATGAGCATCGACCAGAACGGTTGGTTCCAGCCGAAGAGGAAGGCAAAGTTGACGACGGCGCTGAGCCCGGCCATCAGGACGCCAACCGTGCGTGCCAGCACCGATCCGTAGAAGACACCGATGCCCGCGGCTACCAGGAGGACCCCGATCAGCAGGTGGATCCAACCCCACGTCGTGACGTCGAAGGTGAACACATACTTCTGGCCGACGACGTAGACCTTGTCCTCGAGGATTGCGCCGAGGCCGGCGATCCCCTGGAAGACTCCGACGATCATCAACATGACGCCCGCGAAGGCCGTGAAACCTACGGCCGCGGGGCTATATCGCTGCTCGCTCATCTGAACTCCTCCTCCTATGCACGCTATGCACGCTTCCGATGACCAACGCCTCGGACGCCGAGCAGGCTAGTCCCGAACCAGGATGTATCGGGGGAGGCGACCGGGGTCACCGCTCGAGCCGTTCACCGTGTTCACCAGCCGCGCGTGAACCTGCCCGAGAGACGGTCGCTCGTGCACGGCCACGGGATCAGGCGGGCATCATGGCGAGGTGACTGCTTCGCCGCCGCCGTCCGAGCCGGGGCTTCCCGAGCGCAGGCCGGTGTCGGCCGGACGCGAGCTCGGCGCCAGGGTCGTACGGCGTAGCGCCTCAGACGTGGAAGTCCGCGTCGAGCGGTTGCGCCAGCGCGCGTTCCTCATCGTGCAGGTCTCGATTGCTGCGGCGTTGGCCTGGTGGATCGCCCGCGATGTCCTCGACCATCCGCAGCCGTTCTTTGCCCCCGTCGCGGTCATCGCGAGCCTCGGACTGTCGTACGGCCAGCGGCTTCGACGCGTCGTCGAGGTCACCCTCGGGGTCGCCCTGGGTGTTGCGGTGGCGGAGGTCTTCGTTCATGTGGCCGGCACGGGCTTTTGGCAGATCGGCCTGGCGGTCCTGGTATCGATGAGCCTGGCCGTTCTGCTCGACGGCGGGCCGATGCTCGTGACTCAGGCCGCGGTGCAGTCCGTCATCGTCATCTCCTTCGTGTCTCCGGCCTCGGTGGGGGTGAGTCGGGTCGTTGACGCGATGGTCGGCGGCGCGGTCGCCTTGCTGGCTGCGGTGGTCGCGCCCCAGACCCCCCTGAGGCGCCCGCGTCAGGAGGCCGCCCTGATCCTCGACGGCCTGTCCGACATGCTGCACGACGGCGCGGACGCGGCACGCACGCTGGATCTCCAGCGGGCCGAAGCGGTTCTGACCAAGGCGCGCTCCACCGACCAGACGCTTGTGGACCTGAGAACGGCCTCTGCCGAGGGGCTGGCGATCGTCCACTCGTCCCCGTTCCGACGGCGAGAGCGGGCCCAGATCGAACGAGTCGCCGAACTCGCGGAGCCTCTCGACCACGCGGTGCGGAACGCCCGGGTGTTGTTCCGCCGGATCGTCGTCGCTGCGCGCTACCGCGACGTCGTGCCGGAGGAGTATCTCGAGCTGGTCGACGAGCTGGGGGTCCTGGCGGGGAGGCTGGCCGACACCCTGCGCTCGTCGGGGCGCATGGCAGAGCTACGTGGCGACCTGAAGCAGCTCGGGGCCGCGTCCGCCTCGCTCGGTTCGTCCACCTCGATGTCGTCGGTCGTGGTCCTCGCGCAGGTTCGCTCGATGGTTGTAGACCTGTTGGAGCTGACCGGGATGGACGACGAGGCTGCCGCTGCCGCAGTTCGTCCTGTCGGTGATGGCCCCGAGGGAGTCGCTGACTGAGCTCGGAGCCGTACGGCTTCGACGCTTCGTTGACGTGGCTCAGAGGTAGACCAGCGGGTCGAACTCGTCGAGAGGGATTACCCGGATCCGTGGCAGCGGCTGGGTGAACGCGTGCGCGTGATGCTCGAGGTCGAGGAGCTCGATGCCGGGGAGCTCGGCCAGGGCGGCGCTGATGAACTCGCGGAACGCGAGGATCCCCACCCGGCGTCCATCCTCCAGCAGTGCCTGGACCTCGGGGACGAAGTCGCCGTCGTGGCTGGCCAGGATCACGTCGCCCTTGTTCTCAAGGATCGCCGTGAGGGTTCGCTTGATGCCGATGTCCACGACCTTCTGCTGCGGCGAACCGGCGAGGGGGATCGGTCGGTAGTCCATGGCCACGAGGGCCTGGATGAACGACATCGGCATCGATCCGGACGAGGCATTGAGGAAGAACAGCGCCTTCGTGGGCTGGTCCCAGACCTCGGCCGAGAACGCGCTCACACGATCCCAACGCGGTCGCTCGTCGGGGCCAGGCTTGCGGCCGAGCACGTTGGTGCCCAGCGTGGCGTCGATGTTCTCGCCATCAAGGATGAGGTACGTCTGACCGCTCATGTCCGTGACCCTAGGTCCGTTGGTCGGACCGCGCCGAGCGAACGCAAGGAGTCGTGGAGGCCATGGGCGTAGCGAAGACAACCCCGCCTCGACGATCATGATGCGATGACTCAGCCGCGGGAGCCGCGATCCGGCCCACGCGTGCGCGCTGCGCCGACGGCTGTCCTCCTGGCGATGGTCATGCTTGTCGCAGGCTGCGGGGGATCGAGCCCGTCACCCGAACAGTCGCCAACGGCAATCGGGACCTCCGCTGGCACGGCATCGCCAGACCCAGATCTCCACGACGTTGGTGGATATTCGCTGTGGATGCACTGCGAGGGCGACGGTTCTCCCACGGTCGTGCTCGATGCCGGACTGGGCACTCCGTCAACGGCATGGAGTTCAGTGGCGCCCCGCGTCGCGGATCAGACCCGCACGTGTGCCTACGATCGCGCGGGCGTGGGCGACAGCGAGCCAAGACCCGCTGGTTCGCCCCCTCCGACTGCCGGCTCGATGGCCAGGGAGCTCGCAGCCCTGCTCGAGGCCGCGGGGGAGTCGGGGCCCTACGTGGTGGTCGGTCACTCGTACGGCGGCATGGTCGCTCAGCTGTTTGCCGACCAGTTCGCCAGCGACGTGTCCGGTGTTGTGCTGGTCGACTCGGCGTCGGCACCTGAGTTGCTCAACCCGACCTGGATCCGCTGGTTCGGTCAGGACTTCAAGAGGTGGGATGACGGTCCGGCGCGCGTCGACCTGCGAGCGAGCAAGAGGGAACTACAGAGCGTGGCTCGGCTGCACGTGCCGCTCCTGGTCCTCACGCAGAACTACCGAGGAGACGACAGCGCCACCAAGGCCTTCCGGCGCTCGTGGGACTCGATGCAGTCGCGATTGGCCTCCTGGTCGGATGACTCAGTCCATGTGGTGGCCGTCGACTCGGGGCACTTCATCCCCGAGGACGCACCCGACCTGATCGTTGCGTCGGTCGGTGAGGTTCTGACGGCTGTCCGTAGCGGCGACCCACTGCCTGAGTGCTCGGCACGTTTCGCCTCGGTCGACGGGCGCTGCGTCTAGATTGGCCGATCGCACGTCGCTGATGTGACCTAGCATCAGGCCGTGGCGCACGACCCTCGCGCACGAGATGCCTCGGCCGATTCTGGGGTACAGGTCGCCGAAGTGGTTGCCGCCATCTCCTTGGCTGCCGATCTTGGCCTCGGTCAACCAATGGAGCACGTCCTTCGCTCGTGCGCCATCGCGACTCGGTTCGCTGAGCGGCTCGGTGTGTCCGACGAGGAACGGGCATCGACTTACTGGGTCACGCTATTCGTGACCGTCGGATGCACGGGCACGTCCTACGAGCTCTCACAGCTCTTCGGGGATGACATCGCCGTACGTCAGGGCCTCTACGACCTCGACCAGGGAGCACTCGCGGGGTTCCGCTTCATGATGTCGCGGGCCGGGAGCGACCGGAACCTCGCTGGCCGGACGCGGGTGCGAGCGGAGCTCTTGGCCTCACGCTTCAGCGCGGTCGTGGAAGCCGTCCTCGCGCACTGCCAGGTGAGCGGACGGATCGCCGAACGGGTGGGGCTGGGCCCTTCGGTGGTCACGGCGCTCGAGCAGGCGTATACCCAGTGGGACGGCAAAGGGATCCCTTCCGGGGTCGGAGGAGAAGACATCGCCCTTTCGACCCGGATCTGCACGATCGCCGATCTCATGGAGGTTCAGCACCGCGAGTACGGCGTCGACCGGACCCTGGAGATGACACGGAGGCATCGGGGGTCTGTTTTCGACCCGGAGCTCGTCGACGCGTGGCAAGGCTGCGCGGCAGAGGTGCTGTCCGGCGTCGGTGAGCAGTCCTCCTGGGAGGAGGTGATCGGCAGTCAGCCAGGAGCCCGCAAGGCGTTGACCGAGGCGGAGTTGGAGGAGGCCCTCGAACTGCTCGCCGACTACGCCGATCTGAAGTCTCCGTGGTTCACCGGGCATTCACGTGGTGTGTCTGCTCTCGCCGAAGCCGCGGCGAGTCACTTAGGGCTGCCCCAGCAGGACGTGGACACGGTCCGCCGCGCGGCCCTCGTCCACGACCTCGGGCGCAACGGGATCCCGAATTCGATCTGGGACAAGCCAGGTCCACTGACGGCACCTGAGTTGGAGAAGGTCCGCCTGCACTCCTACTACACGGACAGGGTTCTCCGGCGTGGCGGCCGACTCGCGGCGCTCGCCCCTGTCGCCTCGGCTGCCCACGAGCGGTCGGACGGTAGTGGGTACCCACGCGCGGTTTCAGGATCGACGATTCCCCTGCTGGGCAGGGTGCTCGAGGCCGCCGACTGCTACCACGCCATGCGTGAGGATCGACCGCATCGATCACCCCTCTCCGGGCGACAGGCGTCCATCGAGCTGCGCCGGATGGCGCGCGACGGGGAGCTGGACGGCATCGCCGTGGACGCCGTCCTGCAGGCGGCCGGACACGCGCCTCGGGCGCGTCCTAGCGCTCCCGCAGGGCTCAGCCCGCGAGAGGTGGAGGTGCTGATCGTGGCCGCTCGGGGGGCGACGACCCGTCAGGTGGCGAGTGCGCTCGGCATCAGTCCCAAGACGGCGGGCAATCACATCGAACGCATCTACGCCAAGATCGGCGTCTCGAGTCGGGCTGAGGCCGCGATGTTCGCGATGCGTCATGGCCTGGTCGCACTGGCGGAGGAGCCGCAATCGTAGGGACAACTCCTCATGTGTTGCTGCGACGGGTCTTCTAGCGTCGATTCAGGTCGCGAGCGAGGAGATGTCATGAGCAACCAGGTTTCACCCGAGCCGCTCTGGTCCTTGAGCCATGCGGAGCCCGCAGCTGAGGAGGGGATCCGAACCGTTCTGTTGCTGGCTGGCGGACTGTGCACTCATGAGTTCTTCCACGAGGTGCTGGCCGAACTCACCGCTGCGGACCCAACGCGCCGCTATGTCGCCGCCACGCTGCCCGGTTTCGGCGGTAGCGAAGAACCCGTCGACGCCTCGATGCGCGCCTACGCCAGGCTGGCAGGGAAGCTCGCAAGCGACCTCCAGTGCGAGGTGGTGGTCGGTCACAGCATGGGCGCCAACGTCGCTCTAGAGATGGCAGCGGCCCGAGAGTTCGAGGGGCCGATCGTGTTGTTGTCGCCGACCTTCTCTCGAGAGGACGAGGTCTCCGTCCTGGCGGTCGCGGACCGGCTGGGACGCGTGCCAGTCCTGGGATCGCTGGTGTGGCGGGCTCTGATCGCGGTGATGCCGAGCGCCCTCGGCAAAGAGCTCCCCGCCGACCGCCGCGCGATGCTGGTGTCGGACCTGAAACGGAATGACTCCGGGTTCTGTCGCCGCGCCGTACGTTCGTACTTCCAATATCTGGATGAGCACGGCTCGCTGGTGACGCGCCTGAGCGAGTCGGGCGCGTCGGCGTGGGTTGTCCGTGGCGACCACGACGAGATCGGGTTGACCGACCTCGAGCGGACTGGGTTGGAGGCCTGCGACACCGTCACCATGGTCGAGGTCGCAGGTGCTGCGCACATGGTGATGATCGATCAGCCCCGAGCGTGCGCGGAGACGATCCTCCTAGCCGCCGGCCACGTCGCCGCTTGATGGGTGGGATAATCGTCACCGTCGTGAGTGGCAGTCTGATCCGATGGAGGACCGATGAAGAAGAATCCCCGGCGCGCTGCCTTCTTCGCAGCGACAGCCACTGCTGCGGCGTCCGACGGTCCCCTCGGTTTCACCGAGCGCCTTGCCTCGATTCCTCGGATGGCTCTCGACGTCCTGCTCGGACGCTATGACGGGACCAGTCGTGGTCGTCTGCTCCTCATGGTGATGGCGGCGCTCTACATCGTTTCGCCGGTCGACCTGCTGCCGGAAGCCCTGCTCACCCTCCCGGGGCTGGCCGACGATGCGGTGGTGGCGGGCTGGCTGGTTGCGTCGCTGTTTGGCGCGACAACGGGTTACGCCGCATGGCGCGACAGTCGGATCCCGAGGCCGGCACCCGGGGCCAACGTGGTCCCTGGCGAGGTCATCCGCACCTAGCGGACTGGTCAGACCTTGGCCCTGCGGTAGCCGTGCTTGATGGCCCCGGCCTCCGTGGCGAAGCACTCCTCGGGATCGGTCACGGCGTAGTAGCGCTGCCCGGGCATGTGGTAGATGTGCGACGAGGCGTTGCCCTTGATGGGTGCCTTCGCTGGACACGAGTGCTTGCTGATCGGCGCGTACGAAGCCTTATTGCCGCTGGGCGACGCTGCTGAGCACCGGTAGTCGGCGTGGTTGGCGTCCGCCTTGCGGTAAGCCTTCTGCCGCGCATGCCTGTCATACCCATCGCGGCCGTCGTAGCGGGCCTTCGCGCCGTGGCGGATCTGGCCCAAGCCGATGTCGAGCCCGTAGGCCTCGACGAAGCGCAGCTTGCGGTCGTACTTGTCGCGGTTGACGACGCTGCTCGGATTCACGAGTCGGATCGTGGACCCGACGGGCGCGTGCGCCTTGGCCCAACGTCGTGCCTTCTTGGCACCGCACGTGCCGCGCTCGGGAGTATCGATGCCGATGAGCCGGATGGTCCCCTTCGTCGTGATCACGGTGTCGCCGTCAATCCACCGCACAACGGTAGCCTTGGTGGAGGTCGCCTTAGCGCTCGCCTCGGATGCCATGGCAGTGCCCAGCCCGAGCAGCACGATCGCGGCCAGGGCGCTTCGGAACCCGATCGTCGTCCAGCGCGTGCGGCTCCGACTCGGGCGGCTCGCCATGCTTCTCGTCTCGCTGGTGCTCATCATCTGGTGGATTCCTCGGAGTCGCGCTCTTGGCCTGTTGTGATCGAGACGAATGACCCGGCGTCCGATGACGCCGCTGGCGCGTACTGCTCGGCTATCTCCGCACGACGGTCAGGCGCTGGGCGCGCAAGGCCAGGATCAGCGCGATGATCCAGCCGATGATGGTCCAGCCCAGAAGGAGGTTGAACCAGAACACCCCCCAGTGCGGAACGTCGCGCACGGCGGCGATCGCCCACGGCAGCATGTAGCCGCCGGTGAGGATGGCGACGATGACGGAGATCACCTTCGTGGCCGTCCAGGAACGATCGGCCGGCTGCACCTCGACGTGGCTCATGCCCTGAAGGTTAGCCGTGGTGGCTAACATCGCGCCCCGTGGCGGACGGGACGCCGCCCCTGCGCGACACTGAGACCGACACAGCAGCCAGCCGAGAGGGGCCACCGTGGACGACAAGCAGATCCTCGAACGTATCGGCGCGATGATCGACAGTGAGAAGTCGTTGCGCGAGCGGCTCGCGGCCGGGCAGATCACCGAGGCGCAGGAGCACGCGGAGCTCACCCGCATCGAGGAGTCCCTCGATCAGGCCTGGGATCTCCTGCGCCAGCGGCGTGCGCTGCGAGAGTTCGGGGACGACCCGGACGCCGCCGCCGAGCGTCCGCCCAACGTGGTGGAGGGCTACCTCGAGTAGCCGCCACCTGCACCTGGTCACCCTCATGATCGCCGAGAAGCTTGGTGATCATTTGTCCTCCATCGTCTGACGAGGCCCTGCGAAGGGCCTCGTTCGTCGCCCCGGCATGATGGACAGGTGCTTCTCGCGAACACGGATGCTTCCCCCGAGGATGCGGCCGCCGACCTCGCGCGACTCGTCGAGCTGACCGCCGCAGGGGGAGTCGTCGTGCTCAGCGGGGCGGGGCTGTCGACCGAATCCGGTATCCCCGACTACCGCGGGCCATCTGGCGCAACGCTGCGGCGGCACGCGCCCATGACCTACCAGGCGTTCGTGGGCGATCCCGTGGCGCGTCGGCGCTACTGGGCCCGTAGCCATCTGGGCTGGAGCACCATCGCGAACGCCGTACCCAATGCCGGGCACCGCGCGGTGGCCGACCTCGAGGGCGCCGGGCTCGTCGTCGGCACCATCACACAGAACGTTGATGGGCTGCACACCGCTGCGGGGTCGCGCGACGTCATCGACCTGCACGGTCGGCTGGACCGCATTCGGTGCCTGGACTGCGGGGCGATCTCCAGCCGGATTGAGCTGGTCGAACGGCTCACCCAGGCGAACGCGACCTGGCGGGCCACAGCCTCTGCCGTCAACCCCGATGGAGACGTCGACGTTCCCGACGACCAGCTCGATGACTTCGTGGTCGTCGACTGCCGAGCGTGCGGGGGAGTGCTGAAGCCCGACGTCGTGTACTTCGGTGAGAACGTTCCGCCCCAGCGGGTGGCGAGCGCCTACGCGCTCCTTGCGAGCGGGTCACTTCTGTTGGTGCTGGGGTCATCGCTCACCGTGTTCTCCGGGCGCCGGTTCGTGGCGCGGGCTGCGGCCACCGGCATCCCCGTCGCGATCGTCAACGAGGGACCGACGCGTGGTGACGAGGTCGCTGCCGTGAAGCTGAGCGAGCCGCTAGGGACCGACCCTGACCGCAGTCGTGCGTCTCATGGGAGCAGCGCGGCGGGCCTGAGCCTCGGTCGTGCTGGATGGACCAAAATGCGCCCCAGCAGTCAGTTTTGGTCCATCCACGCGGAGCCGGAGCCCCTTGCTGGTCCTTGCGTGAGCACCCCTACCTTCCTATGCTTCCCGCATGGTCTTCCGCAAGCCCGGGACGCTCATCCCCTTGGAGCGCGCCATCCTCGACGTTGGCGTGGCTCAGGGCACCGACGGCATGTACGGGTTCTCCCTCGCGCAGGCTCTTGCAGGAGAGAAGGGCGAGACCCGGCTGGTCTCACACGGCACGCTGTACAAGGCGCTGGACCGGCTCCGCAAGGCTGGGCTGCTCGAATCGGAGTGGGAGGACGCCGAGACCGCCACCGAGGCGGGGCGCCCACGGCGACGGATCTACCGGATCACCGCCGCCGGGGTGACCGCGCTGGCGGCAGCCGAGCAGCCAACGGCCGAGGGGCAGCGTTGGGGCGAGGCGCAGGCTTGATGAGCCCCGGGGGGTGGGCCGGGGGTCTCACGCGACGCTGGGTTGCGCTGTACACCCGCACGGCCCCGGCGGAGGACGCCTCCGACCGCCGAGCCGAGATGGAGTCGGACCTGTTCGATCAGGTATCAGCGTGCATCGAACGGAGCGTCTCCCCGCGTCAGGTCAGCGGTCAAGTGCTGGGACGGGCTGTACGCGGCGTTCCTGCCGATGTCGCTTGGCGACTCGATGTCGAGCGCGCACCCGGCCGACTGCGTTGGCACCTGATGCACCCGTCCACGGTCTTGTTGGCGACCTGGGCCTTCTTGTTTCCCATCAACCTGATTGCCGATGGGATGGCCTCCGACGAGGCGCGCTGGAGTGCCGCCGGATTCTTCGGGTCGGCAACCGTCGCCCTGGGGGCCTTCCTCATCGCCTTCGCGGTCGTGTCTGTGGTGCTGCGCGGACGGGACGGATTGCGGGTGCAGGGGACCACGGCCAGCGACCTCCGTGTCGACGTCTTGTGCGGGATGGCGGTCGCCTACGCGCTGTCGGGGATTTGGCGATTCGCCCCGGATCCCCTGCATGCCATCGCAGCGGTGGGCTACATCGCCTTCGGACTGCTGCTCGTCCTTTATCTGCTGCTCGCCGCCTACAGCTTCGCTCGATCGCTCGTCCTTGACTTTAGGAAGGTATCTTCCTAAAGTTGCTTTCCTTCGAGAGAGAGGGAAGTCATGAGCACTTTCGAGCGCTGGATCCGTCTGACCGTTGTGGGCTGGGCCGCCGTCGCCGCCTTCGGGGTGATCGTCTTGTTGTGGGTCGACGAGCCAGTTTTCGGCCTGGTGACCGCGACGGTGGCCGTAGCTCTCGCGGCGTGGGTGTGGTTGCGGCGTAGCAGGCTCGCCCTCGGCGTCTCCTTCGCGGTCGGTGTACCCGTGCTGCTGCAACAGCTCGGCTATGTCGTGGCCAGCCTGAGCGAGGGTGAGCTGGGGACGACCTTCGCCCAGGATCTGTTGGGTCTTGCAGGTGGCGCCTGCATCGTCCTTGGCTCGGCGCTGGCCTTCCGTTCTGAGAGGTCTGCCTCCAAGGCCCGTACTGCCGTGCCGGTTGGCTGACCCTCGCGGAGCGACGTCCCTAGCTCGCCCACGCGGGTCCCTAGGGTTCCCGTGTGGGTGAGGACGGGTTGATGCGCCTGCCGGACGGACGGCGGGCTCAGTTCTGGTCGGGCGGCGCAGAGGACGGTCCGTGGGTGCTGTTCTTCCATGGCTGTCCCGACACCCGGTGGGCGGCCCGAACGGGGGAAGCGGCCGCCCGCGGCCTCGGCGTACGGCTGCTGTGCGTGAACCGTCCCGGGTACGGGCGATCGGACGCGTGCGCGTCGACCCACGTGAGCGCAGCTGCTGATGCGATGAAAGTCGTCGACGCCCTCGGCCTCGGTGAGGTCGCTGTCCTTGGCATGTCCGTCGGCGGCGGGTACGCGGCTGCGTGCGCTGCCGCCTATCCGGACCGGGTCACGGCATTGGGGATCGTGGCGACCTTGGCGCCGCCCGCGCAGGAGAGTGCGCAGACCATCGAAGACGCGGCCGAGGGCTACCGCCCTGATTTCGAGGCGTGGGTTGCTGGCATCGCTCCGGACGACCCAGACGACGAAGCACTCGCCGGGCGCTGGACCTCCGCGCTCCCGGCAGCGGAGGCGGTGCTGCTCCGCGACGTGCTGTCCGAGGCCGACATCGCGATCTCCGCGCGCGAGGCGCTGGCCGACCCGCGCGGTTACCTTCGCGATGCTGCGCTCACGTTCCGCCCGTGGGACTTCGATCTCGGTGGAGTGTGCTGCCCGACGTTCCTTTGGTACGGCGAGAACGACGAGCGCGCGCGTCCCGGCGGGGACTGGCTGGCCTCGCGGATCGTTGGGGCGCGCCTCGTCGTGCGCCCCGGATCCACCCACCTCGCCACGCTGCTTGCGCACTGGCAGGACACACTGGCGACCCTGACGTCCGCCCCACCATCGCGTTGATCTTGAGAGATGCATGCCCGCTACGGCGTGTCGCCGTACATCTCTCAAGATCAACGGGTTTGGCGGCGCGGGAGGGGCTGTCGATCCCGGGCAGGCCCGTTCGTACAGGGGTGAGGCCGGAGGTGCCGGCCGGACGAGAGGAGTCCACGATGCCGATGTACCTGTTGTCGGTCTGCTACCAGGCCGAGGCGCAGCAGCCACCACCGGACGAGCTCGACCGAATCATGGGCGACGTCGCCGCGCTCAACGAGGAGATGGCGGCGGAGGGCGTCTGGGTCTTCGGCGGTGGGCTGCACGACGCGTCCACGTCCACGGTGATCTCCGACCACGATGGCACGGTGGTCATGACGGACGGGCCGTTCATCGAGAGCAAGGAGCAGATCGGCGGTCTGTCGATCATCAACACGGCTGACCTCGACGCGGCCCTCGGTTGGGCGGCTCGGATGTCCGCGGCCATCACCGTGCCCATCGAGGTCCGACCGTTCCGGCACGCCGAGTCCGCCTGACCTGGCCGCGGGCAGGAGGAAACTTCCTGAACGAAAATGTCGATAGCCCGGGGCAGCCGTTCGTACACAGGGTGAGTAGCCGGAAAAGCAACCGGCTCCACCACAGAGGAGAGGCTCATGACGCATTACCTGCTGACGGTTCACGGATCCACCGACGACGTCGCACCCAGCCCCGACGCGATCGCGGCGATGTACCGCGACGTCGAGGTATTCAACGAGAAGCTCAGGGCCGAGGGGGCTTGGGTGTTCGCCGGTGGGCTCGAGCCGGCGACGACCGCACGGGTCGTCCGCAACACCAAGGGCGCGCTGCTCACCACCGACGGCCCGTTCCTCGAGGGCAAGGAGCACATCGGCGGCTTCTGGGTCGTCGAGGCGCCAGACTTCGATTCGGCCGTGCGCCTGGCCGAGCAGGGGGCCCTCGCTTGCCAGGGCGACGTTGAGGTGCGGCCGTTCCAGGACGAGGGCGAGTCCTGAACGAGCCGGCCGCGCCCGACGACTGCGCGTCGACCGGAGTACGCGCTCCGGGGCCGACGTCCGCATCGGAGGTCGAGCGGGTCTTCCGCAACGACTACGGCCGGGCCGTAGCCACGCTCACCCGCCTCCTCGGCGACATCACGCTCGCCGAGGAGGCGGTCCAGGACGCCTTCGCGGTCGCACTGGAGAAGTGGCCGACGGCCGGGATCCCGCCGAGCCCGACCGGATGGATCGTCACTACCGCCCGAAACCGAGCCATCGACCGGATGCGCCGCGAGGGCGCTCGGGCGGACAAGCAAGCTCAAGCGGCGCTGCTGCTGGGTGCCGACGACGCCGAGGAGGGTCACGCCGTGCCCGATGACCGCCTTCGACTCGTGTTCACCTGCTGCCACCCGGCGATCGCACCGGCCGCTCAGGTCGCGCTGACCTTGCGACTGATCGCCGGCCTCCAAACGCACGAGATCGCCCGGGCCTTCCTGGTGGCGGAGGCGACGATGGCTCAGCGCCTCGTGCGCGCTAAGAACAAGATTCGCGCCGCGCACATCCCCTATCGGGTCCCGGACGACGCGGCACTTCCCGACCGGCTCCCTCCGGTGCTCGCGGTCATCTACCTGGTCTTCAACGAGGGCTACGTCGCGACCTCTGGCGACGAGGTCGGACGCCCCGACCTCGCGGCCGAGGCGATCCGCTTGGGTCGGCTGCTGGTGGAGCTGATGCCCGATGAGCCCGAGGCCCGGGGGTTGCTGGCCCTGATGCTCCTGACCGAGTCGCGAGCGCCTGCTCGCGTCGATGCCGCCGGAGCCTTGGTGCGTCTCGTCGACCAGGACCGCTCGCTCTGGGACCCGCAGCTGGTGGGGGAGGGCCAGGCGTTGGTCAGGGAGTGCCTCAGGCGCAACCACCCAGGGCCGTACCAGCTTCAGGCCGCCATCGCCGCGGTGCACAGCGACGCACCAACACCCGGGGAGACCGACTGGCGGCAGGTGCTCGCGCTGTACGACCAGCTGGTCGTGATGGCGCCGACCCCGGTCGTACGGCTCAACCGCGCGGTGGCCCTCGCCGAGGTAGACGGCCCAGCGGCCGCCCTGGTCGTCGTCGAGGCGTTGGACCTGCAGACGTACTACCTCTGGCACGCGGTCAGGGCCGACCTGCTCGAGCGTGTGGGCCGTGCCGGCGACGCTGCGACGGCGTTCGGCCGGGCGGTGGACCTCACCAACAACGAGGCCGAGCGCGAGCTGCTCGCGAGACGCCGTTCCTTGCTGGCTGAGGTCGACCCGGCCTGATCGGGCGCTGCGCCGAACGGATCATTGTGCGCGACACTCCCACGCGAAGGTTCACCGTCGGCCCGCCGCCGTCTACGCTCGGCACGCGCAGGCCAACAGACAGGACGTCGGAGACCATGACCAGGCCGAGCCTCCGACGGGGGCGACCGCGGCTGACCCGAGGGGTCGCTGCGGTTTCTGTCGTTGCGCTGGCTGGCTCGTTCCTCGTCGCCGTCGGCCTGGTCGCCCCGACCGTCGCGTCTGCGGCCGGTATCTGCGCGACCCCGGGTGGACAAGGCCCCGGAGGAACGCTCACGGGAGTTGTCAACACCTACTACCCGGGCGTGGGGACCGCGGCGGCCGGTGCCACCACGATCACCGTGGGGGCGAAGCTGCCCGCGGCGAGCCCGTCCATCGCGGTCGGCGACATGCTGCTGGTGATCCAGATGCAGGACGCCGACTTCAACACGACGAACACCAACTCCTACGGGCACGGTCCGCCGGCGGCGACGCCCGCGTCCGGCTTCACGGCGCTGAACAGCACCGGTCTCTACGAGTACGTCGCCGTGACCTCGGTGTCCGGAGCTACCCTCGGCATCTCCGGGCTCGGCACCGGGGCGGGGTTGCTCAACACCTATCGGACGGCGGCGCTCACGGCGACGACGGGGCAGCGGAGCTTCCAGGTCGTGCGCGTCCCCCAATACACGACGGCGACCACGAGTTCGGGCCTGACCGCCCTGGCGTGGGACGGTTCGGTGGGCGGCGTCCTGGCCGTGGACACCACCTCGACCCTCACCCTCAACGGGACCGTGAGTGTTGATGGCCTCGGGTTCCGCGGCGGGGCGGCGATCCAGCGAAGCGGCGGCTCCGGCCTGTCCAACAACGATGTGGCGGTCTCATCCGCGGCCGGTGCCAACGGCACCAAGGGTGAGGGCATCGGCGGCACTCCGAGCGGTGTCACGACGTCCAACGGCTACCCCGGCGGCGACACGGCGCGCGGCGCTCCCGGCAACGCCGGCGGCGGAGGCACCGACGGCGACCCTGCGGCCAACGACGAGAACACCGGCGGCGGCGGGGGCGGCAACGGCGGTGCGGGTGGCGTGGGGGGCAACAGCTGGAGCTCCAACCTGGCCCGCGGGGGGTACGGCGGGGTCGGCCTGCCCGCCACGTCGGCCCGCGTGTTCCTCGGTGGCGGCGGTGGAGCCGGCACGGGCAACAACTTCCCACCGCCCAGCTCGCGGGGTGCGCCCGGTGGAGGGCTCGTTCTCGTCCGGGCTGGCGCGGTCGGTGGGGCAGGCAGCATCACGGCTAATGGGGCCGCCGCCTACAACGACACCCTCAACGATGGCGGCGGGGGCGGCGGCGCAGGCGGGTCGATCGTCCTCACCTCGCCCTCGGGGTCGCTGGCTGGAGCCACGCTCTCGGCCAGCGGCGGGCGCGGCGGCGACGCCTGGCGGACCCAGGCGGGGGCTGGGAGTGCCCACGGACCTGGTGGTGGCGGTGGTGGCGGCTGGATCCTCACCTCGAGCGCTCCCACCGCCTCATCGGTTGCGGGCGGGGCCCACGGCATCACCACGACCGGAAACCTGACGTACGGCTCCACCGATGGCACCGGCGGTCAGACGGCCACGGCAGCGACCACGCCCGGAGTGAGCGGCGGCGCCGACTGTGCGGATCTGTCCATCACGAAGACCGGGCCGGCAACCGTTGCTGCCGGCGGCTCGACGACCTACACGCTCACAGTCGCGAACGCCGGACCCGCCGCGGCCACGGGCGTCTCCGTCACCGACACCTTGCCCGCTGGAGTGACGTTCGTCTCGGCTACGGGCACCGGTTGGTCGTGTACGGCCACCGGCAACACGTCGGTGACCTGCACCCGGCCCAGCGTGCCGTCGGGCGGGACGGCACCAGCGATCGCCGTGGTCGTCACGGCGCAGGCCCAATCGGGCACGATGAACAACACTGCTGCCGTCACCGCTACGACGCCGGACCCCGTGACGAGCAACAACACCGCGTCGACCTCGACGACGGTGACGGCGTCAGCAGATCTGGCCATCACCAAGACCGGGCCGGCGACGGTGCTGGCCGGCGCGAACGTCTCCTACTCACTCGTCGTACAGAACCTCGGACCGTCCGACGCGGCCAGCGTGTCGGTGACCGACACGCTGCCGGCCGGAGTGACGTTTGTGTCGGCGGCCGGGGGCGGCTGGTCGTGTACTCCCACGGGCAACGTGTCGGTGACCTGCACCCGTGCGGCTCTCATCGGAGGGGCACGGCTCCGACGATCACCGTGATCGTCACCGGACCTGCCCAGGGCGCGACGCTGTCGAACACGGCCACGGTCACCTCGGCCACTCCGGACCCCGTGGCTGCCAACAACACCTCGTCCGCCGCGACTACGGTGACCGCCTCCGCTGACGTCTCGATCGTCAAGTCGGGGACAGCTTCGGTGGCCGCTGGCGGGGCGGTCAACTACTCCCTGGTTGTGGCGAATGCCGGACCGTCGAACGCAGCCTCGCTGACCGTCACGGACACGTTGCCGGCAGGGGTCACGTTCGTCTCGGCGTCAGGCACAGGCTGGTCGTGCACCAACTCGGGCAATGTGTCGGTCACCTGCACCCGCGCTGCTCTGGGCACCGGGACGACCGCTCCGACGATCAACGTCGTGGTGACCGCCCCCGCCGCGGCAGGAACGTTGAGCAACACGGCCGCCGTGTCTTCGACAACGTCAGACCCCAACAGTTCCAACAACTCCTCGTCGGCGACAACGACGGTCACTGCGTCGGCTGACTTGGGCATCGTCAAGACGGGGCCGGCGACCGTGGTCGCCGGCAGCAACATCAGCTATTCGTTGGCCGTTTCCAACGCGGGGCCGTCCGCCGCCGCGAGCCTGACGATGACCGACACCCTTCCGGTGGGCGTCGTCTTCGTGTCGGCCAGCGGCGGAGGGTGGTCCTGCAGCAACGCAGGCGTGACGGTGACCTGCACCCGAGCCGCCCTGGCGTCCGGTGCCAGCGCACCTGACATCACGATCGTGGTCACGGCGCCTCAGCAGGCAGCTTCCCTCAACAACACCGCCTCCATCGCGTCCGCGACCGCCGACCCCAACAGCGCCAACAACTCCTCCTCTGCTCCGACCACGGTGACAGCGTCGGCTGACGTTTCCATCGTCAAGAGCGGTCCGCCGACGGTGACGGCCAGCGGGTCGGTCAGCTATACGTTCACCGTCAACAACGCAGGGCCCTCGGACGCAGCGAACGTGTCGGTCGTGGACACGCTGCCAGCAGGTGTCACGTTCGTGTCTGCTACGGGTGGTGGCTGGCTTTGCACCAACTCCGGCAACGTGTCCGTGACGTGCACGCGGGCCGCGCTGGCAGCGGGCGCGACGGCGCCGCTGATCACCGTCGTCGTGACCGCGCCCGCGCAGGGAACCACCTTGACCAACACGGTTGCGGTGGCGTCGACAACTCCCGATCCCAACAACGCCAACAACTCCTCATCGGTGACGACCGATGTCACAGCCTCAGCCGACCTCTCGATCGTCAAGACTGGGCCGGGCACGGTGACTGCCGGTGGCAGCGTGAGTTATGCGCTCGTTGTGGCCAACGGCGGCCCGTCTGACGCGGCTTCGGTCTCGGTGACTGACACGTTGCCCGCAGGGGTCACGTTCGTGTCCGCTACGGGTGGTGGCTGGGCGTGCAGCAATGCTGGGAACGTCTCTGTGACGTGCACCCGTCCAGCCCTGGCTGCGGGCGCCACGGCCCCGACCGTGACCCTCGTGATCACCGCGCCGAACCAGGCCGGCTCGCTGAGCAACACGGCCAGCGTCGCGTCGACAACGGCCGATCCAAACAGCGCGAACAACTCCTCGTCGGCGACCACGACGGTGACCGCCTCAGCCGACCTCTCGATCGTCAAGACCGGCCCGGGCACGGTGACTGCCGGGGGCAGCGTGAGTTATGCGCTCGCTGTGGCCAACGCTGGCCCGTCTGACGCGGCTTCGGTCTCGGTGACCGACACGTTGCCGGCCGGCGTGACGTTCGTATCGGCCTCCGGCGGCGGCTGGTCGTGCACCAATTCCGGGAACGTGTCGGTGACCTGCACCCGTGCCGCGCTGGGGACGGGTGCAACGGCACCGACGATCACGGTGGTCGTCACGGCCCCCGGGCAAGCGACGTCTCTGACCAACACGGCGAGCGTCACGGCGGCTACGTCCGACCCGACGCCTGGCAACAACACCTCGTCCGCTGTGACTGCGGTGACCGCCTCGGCGGACCTGTCCATCGTGAAGTCCGGTCCAGGTTCGGTGACGGCTTCCGGTTCCGTGACGTACTCACTGGTGGTGGCCAACGCCGGCCCGTCAGACGCGGCGAACGTTTCGGTAACAGACACGCTGCCCGCAGGGGTCACCTTCGGATCGGCGTCGGGTGGCGGCTGGAGCTGCACCAACTCGGGGAACGTGTCCGTGACCTGCACGCGCCCGGCGCTCGCCTCGGGCGCGACCGCGCCCACCATCACGCTCGTGGTTTCCGCCCCTGCGCAAGCGAGCACCCTGACGAACACCGTCTCCGTGGCGTCGACGACTCCCGATCCCAACAACGCCAACAACTCGAGCTCGGCTGTGACCACGGTCGGCGCCTCGGCCAACCTGTCAGTGACCAAGACCGGGCCGGCCTCCGTCAACGCTTCCGGCTCGGTCACCTACAGCCTGGTCGTGGCCAACGCCGGGCCCTCCGATGCCACCAACCTCACGGTGACGGACACCTTGCCGGCTGGCGTGACGTTCGTGTCTGCGGCGGGAGGTGGCTGGGGATGTACCAATGCAGGCAACACGTCGGTGACGTGCACCCGCGCGGCCTTGGCGACCGGCGCGACGGCTCCCGCGATCACGATCGTCGTGACCGCTCCGGCACAGGGCGCCACCTTGAACAACTCGGCCACGGTTACTGCCTCCACCTCCGACCCCAACCCTGGCAACAACACCGACTCGGCCACGACCACAGTGACCCCTCTTGCCGATCTCTCCTTGGTCAAGGGAGGGCCTGCCTCGGTGACCGCTGGCGGAAGCGTCACGTACTCGCTGGTCGTGGCGAATGCGGGTCCGTCGGATGCGGCGAGCCTGTCCGTGTCGGACACGTTGCCGGCCGGGGTGACCTTCGTGTCTGCGGTTGGGACAGGTTGGTCGTGCAGCAACACGGGGAACACCTCGGTGACCTGCACGCGCGCGGCGTTGGGGACCGGTGCGACGGCGCCGGCGATCACGGTGCTGGTCACGGCCCCGGCTCAGGCGGCGACGTTGACGAACACTGCGACGGTGTCCAGTGCGACGAACGATCCGACGCCGGGGAACAACACCTCGAGCGCGGTGACGACGGTCGGGGCGTCGGCTGATCTGTCGATCGTGAAGTCCGGTCCGGCGTCGGTCACGGCGTCGGGTTCGGTGACCTATTCGCTGGTGGTGGCGAATGCGGGTCCTTCGGACGCGGCTTCGCCGTCGGTGTCGGACACGTTGCCGGCGGGTGTGACGTTCGTATCGGCCGCCGGTGGCGGCTGGGCGTGCACCAATTCCGGGAACGTCTCGGTGACCTGCACGCGCGCGGCGTTGGCGACTGGCGCGACCGCGCCGACGATCACTGTTGTGGTCACGGCACCGGCTCAGGCGGCGACGTTGACGAACACCGCGACGGTGTCCAGTGCGACGAACGATCCGACACCGGGGAACAACACCTCGAGCGCCGTGACGACGGTCTCGGCGTCGGCTGATCTGTCGATCGTGAAGTCCGGGCCGGCGTCGGTGACGGCGTCGGGTTCGGTGACGTACTCGCTGGTGGTGGCGAATGCGGGTCCTTCGGACGCGGTGAGCCTGTCCGTGTCGGACACGTTGCCGGCTGGCGTCGTCTTCGGCTCGGCCTCTGGCGGCGGCTGGTCGTGCACCAATTCCGGGAACGTCTCCGTGACCTGCACGCGTGCGGGGTTGGCGACCGGCGCGACGGCGCCGACGATCACGATCGTCGTCACGGCCCCTGCTCAGGCGGGCACGCTGACCAACATCGCGACCGTCACCAGCTCGACCAACGATCCCGCCCCCGGCAACAACACCTCGACGGTCCTGACCTCCGTGGCTGGGTCCGCGGATCTGTCGATCGTGAAGTCGGGTCCGGCGTCGGTGACCGCGTCGGGTTCGGTGACGTACTCGCTGGTCGTGGCCAACGCGGGTCCGTCGGACGCAGCCTCGGTCTCGGTGACGGACACGTTGCCGGCCGGCGTGACGTTCGTGTCGGCGGTTGGCACGGGTTGGTCGTGCAGCAACGCGGGGAACGTGTCGGTGACCTGCACGCGCGCGACGTTGGCGACTGGGGCGACGGCGCCGACGATCACTGTGGTGGTCACGGCCCCGGCTCAGGCGGCGACGTTGACGAACACCGCGACGGTGTCCAGCTCGACCAATGATCCGACGCCGGGGAACAACACCTCGAGCGCCGCGACGACGGTCTCGGCGTCGGCTGATCTGTCGATCGTGAAGTCCGGGCCCGCGTCGGTCACGGCGTCGGGTTCAGTGACCTATTTGCTGGTCGTGGCCAATGCGGGTCCGTCGGACGCGGCTTCAGTCTCGGTGGCGGACTCGTTGCCGGCGGGTGTGGCGTTCGTGTCGGCGGTGGGGACGGGTTGGTCGTGCAGCAACACGGGGAACACCTCGGTGACCTGCACGCGTGCGGCGTTGGCGGCTGGGGCGACGGCGCCGACGATCACGGTGGTGGTCACGGCCCCGGCTCAGGCTGCGACGTTGACGAACACCGCGACGGTGTCCAGCTCGACCAACGATCCCGCGCCCGGTAACAACACCTCGAACGCCGTGACGACCGTCGGGGCGTCCGCGGATCTGTCGATCGTGAAGTCCGGCCCGGCTGGTGTCTCCGCCGGCGATCAGGTCACCTACGTGCTGGCCGTGGCCAACGTCGGGCCTTCCGACGCCACGGCCGTGTCTGTCACTGACACGCTGCCCGCCGGAGTCACTTTCGTCTCGGCCGCTGGCGCCGGTTGGCTGTGCGCGAACTCCGGAGATGTGTCGGTGACCTGCACCCGGGCTGGCTTGGCCACCGGAACCACGGCTCCTGACATCACCGTCATCGTGACTGCACCGAACGCCGTGGTCACGCTGACAAACCAGGCCGCGGTCACGTCGGCGACGGCGGACCCCGACCCGACCAACAACACCGACTCGGCGACGACGGACGTTGGGCCACTGGCCGACCTGTCCCTGGTCAAGTCGGGTCCGGCGACCGTTGTGGCCGGCGGGTCAGTGAGCTACTCCCTCATCGTCACCAACGACGGGCCCACCGACGCTTCCGATCTGTCTGTGACTGACACGTTGCCAGCGGGCTCCACGTTCGTGTCGGTGACGGGAACAGGTTGGTCGTGCAGCAACACGGGGAGCGTGTCTGCGACGTGCACGCGTGCGTCTCTGGCAGCTGGCACGTCGGCACCGGCAATCACCCTCGTGGTCACGGCGCCTGGGCAGGCGGGGAGCCTCACCAACACGGCGACCGTCGATGCGGCCACCGCCGATCCTGACCTCGCCAACAACACCGACGATGCCGTCACGACCGTGACTGCCCTCGCGGACCTGTCTCTCGTCAAGTCCGGGCCGGCGGCTGTCGCCCCGTCGGGGACCGTGACGTACACCCTGGCCGTGACCAACAGCGGACCTTCGGACGCGTCCTCGATCTCGGTGACCGACACCCTTCCGAGTGGCGTGTCCTTCGTCTCGGCATCCGGCGGCGGGTGGACCTGTGCGAACGCAGGTGACACCTCGGTCACCTGCACCCGAGCGACCTTGGCCACGGGCGCGACGTCGACGCTCGAGGTGGTCGTCGTTGCACCGGGGCAGAGCGCCACGCTGGTCAACTCCGCGACCGTCACTTCGTCCACGACAGATCCGGACCCGGGTGACAACTCCAGCTCGGCGAGCACGGTCGTTGGTGCCTCCGCCGATCTGTCGCTGACCAAGACCGGGCCGGCGTCGGTCGCCGCAGGGGCCTCCATCACGTATCAGCTCGCGGTGAGCAATGCCGGACCAGACTCCGCGCAGGCTGTGGTCGTCACCGACGAGCTCCCCGCTGGAGTGACCTTCGTGAGCGCGGGCGGATCCGGATGGGGGTGCTCGAACGACAGCGACGCCTCGGTCACCTGCACTCGGAGCGCTTTGGCCAACGGGGCGACGGCCCCGGTCATCACGGTCGTGGTCACGGCACCGTCTTCGGCGGGCGACCTGACGAACAACGCCGGGGTATCGGCTGCCACCTTTGATCCGGTCGACGACAACAACGCCGCCCTCGCTGCTACCGAGGTGCTGGCCTCCGCGACGGGCGGCGGGCCGCTCCCAGGAACGGGTGGTCACGGATTCGGCGGGGTATGGCTGGGTCTGCTCCTGCTGGGTCTCGGGCTCGCCTTGCGCTCCGAGGCGTTGGTTCTGCGGCGACGCACGGCCCGTACCGACGAAGGCGGCTGACCCCCGGGGTCGAGTTCGTCGATTCCGCGGACCTCGGAGGAGCACCGGGCCATGCTTGACTTCCGTGACCTCCACTGACGCTTCAGCCGAGACCGGACCACACCTCACCGACCTCGAGATCGCCAGGGCAGCCACGCTGGATCCCATCGTCGAGGTGGCCGCTCGCGCCGGAATCGATGAGGAGCATCTCGAGCCATACGGCCGCTGGGTCGCCAAGGTTGCCCCGAGCGCTGCGGACGCGCTGGCTGAACGGCCCACGGCTCGATACATCGTGGTCACCGCCGTGACGCCAACCCCACTAGGTGAGGGCAAGACCACGACCGCCGTGGGTCTGGCCCAGGGTCTGGCGCATGTGGGCCGCACGGCGACACTGGCCCTGAGACAGCCGTCGATGGGTCCCACGTTCGGTATCAAGGGAGGCGCCGCCGGTGGTGGCCTCAGCCAGATCGTCCCCATGGAAGCCCTGAACCTTCACCTGACGGGCGACTTCCATGCCGTGACGGCTGCCCACAACCTGCTCTCGGCGATGGTCGACAACCACCTGCACCACGGCAACAAGCTGGGGATCGACCCGCGCAACATCTCCTGGCGTCGGGTCCTCGACGTGAACGATCGTGCGCTTCGCTCCATCGTCGTTGGGCTCGGAGCCCGGGTCGACGGGGTGCCGCGACAGGCCGGTTTCGACATCACTGCCGCAAGCGAAGTGATGGTCATCCTGTCGTTGTCCTCGTCGCTGTGGGACCTTCGCCAACGGCTCGGCCGCATCGTCGTTGGCTACACCTACGACGGGGACCCCGTGACCGCGGAGGATCTCAAGGCCGCCGGAGCCATGGCGGTGATCATGCGGGAGGCCATCAAGCCCAACCTCCTCCAGACGCTGGAGCACACGCCGGTGCTGGTCCACGCCGGCCCGTTCGGGAACATCGCCACCGGCAACTCTTCAGTGGTGGCTGATCTGCTGGGCATCCGGATGGGCGAGTTCCTCATCACCGAGGCTGGCTTCGGCGCGGACATGGGCGCCGAGCGGTTCTTCGACGTGAAGTGTCGCGTCACGGGTCTCCGGCCCGACGCCGCAGTCCTCGTCGTGACCGTACGAGCGCTGAAGGCGCACTCGGGTCGCCACCGGGTCGTCGCCGGTCGTCCGCTCCCGCCTGAGATGCTCGAGGAGAACGTCGAGGACGTCCGGGCGGGGGCCGTCAATCTGCGTCGCCACATCGAGATCGTCCGCGGCTTCGGGGTCGCCCCAGTGGTCGCGATCAATGCGTTTCCCAGCGACCACCCGTCCGAGCACGACGTGATCCGGGAAGTGGCAGCCGAGATGGGAGTCCGCGTTGCTGTCTCTCGGCACGTGACCGACGGTGGAGCGGGTGCGGCTGACCTGGCGAAGGTCGTCGCTGCGGCCTGCGAGGACGAGGGATCGTTCCGGTACCTCTACCCGCTCGATCTCCCACTGACCGAGAAGATCGAGAGGGTCGCCACGCAGGTGTACGGCGCCGATGGGGTGGACTTCAGCCCGGCCGCTGCGGCCGCATTGAAGGAGTTCGAGCGGCTCGGCTACGGCGAGTTCCCGGTGGTGATCGCGAAGACCCACCTGTCTCTTTCCTCCGATCCGACCCTGTTCGGAGCGCCGACCGGCTGGCGGATGCCCGTTCGTGAGGTCCGGGCCGCAGTCGGGGCAGGTTTCGTCTATGCCATCAGCGGGGACATGCGGACTATGCCGGGCTTGTCGAGGCATCCCGCGGCCGAGCGGATCGACATCACCGAGGACGGGACGATCATCGGGCTCTCCTGAAGGCACCGGATGAAAGGTGGTCGCATGGCTGACATCTCCGTGAGCGAGGGGGAGTCGCACGTGCTGGCCTCGGTGGGCGACCGGATACTCACCCGGCTCGAGGAGCCAGGAGCATCCGGCTACCAGTGGTTCACGGAGGTGACCGGCGATGCCGTGGTCGCGGATCGAGACTCGAGCGATACAGCTACCCCTCCCCTTGAGCTGGCCCCTGGCCAGGCGGTCGTGCGGCTCGTGGAACTTCGGGCGGTCTCCGTCGGCTCGGCCGACGTCCGCCTCGAGCTGCGGCGGCCCTGGGAGGACGAAGCCCTCCGGCAGGTCCTGTTTCGGGTCACCGTGCGCTGAGGAGCGCCCCGCACCCTCCGTCGTCGGGAAGTGCGGGGCGCCTTCGATGGCGATGCTCTGGCCTACCAGAGGTAGATCTCGTGCACCATCCCATCGGCCTCCTCGCGGAACGTGATCGGCTTGCCGGTCTGCCGGGCCTGGCCTGCGAGCAGGACCAGGGCCATGAAGGACCCGTCGCGTCCGCTGTAGAGCCGTCGCCAGCCGAGACCCGCGACGTTCATGTAGGCGTTGCGTGTCTCGTTGATCGACCACATGGCCGTGACGGTCATGCCGGAGCGCCAGGTGCCCGTGACGGCACCAGCGGCGGTGTCGGCTGCGCCAGCTTCCGCCTCGATGCCTGGGGGGTTGAGCGTCGGCCCACCGGCTCCAGCGGCGTCGCCGCCCTCGATGAAGGCACGGAGCTGGTCGTCAGTGATCGGTTGCGGTTCACTGAGGCCAGGCGCGTCGATCACCGAGACAGCGGCGCCGGATTCGGCCGTCTGGCCGGACGTTGCACGGGCCGCGGAGGCCTGGGCAGGACTCCGGGTCGGTTCGGACTTCTTGCGTGCGGTAGCCATCGCTTTCTCCTTCACCACGCGTAGATCTGCTGGACGGATCCGTTGTCCTCGAACAGGCCGACCGGACGGCCACCGGCCTTGGCTGCGGCCAGCTCGGCGAACATGGCCACGTTGGTCGGGACCGCAGCCCCGTCGAGCTTGAGCCAGCCGCGGTTGGCTGCGTAGGCGAACACGTTGCCGTCGGCCTCGTTGCTCCAGAGGCCGAGGATCTGCTGGTCGGGCAGCCACATCCGCAAGGAGACGCCCTTGAGGCCGACGGTCTGGTAGGACTCGATGCGGCACTCGCCGTACCCGATCTTCAAGAAGCCGCCGTCGCCCCAACCCGGGCCCCAGGAGTTCTTGCCGATCCAACAGCCTGCGGAGTCGTCGTAGCCGATGAGCGAGATGCAGTGACCGCCGGCGTAGCCGCCGCTGACGTGCTTGTAGATGCCGCTGCCGTAGCTGAAGAAGTCCTGATACACGTCCAGGCATGCGCTGATCGCGCCGTAGGTCGCGATGTACTCCTTCATGGCGGCGGGATTGCCGTTGAGGTATTGCCAGGCCGTGACCTTGGCAAGCCGGTTGGGCCAATCCGCATTGAGGCCCGAGCACGCCTGATCACCCGGCGTGTAGGGGTAGTAGTTCTCGAAGGTGACACCCACGTCGCGGGCGGCGTTGCAGGCCTGGTCTGGCCACCAGCCGGTGCTGCACCGTGCCCCGGCGGCCCGGCCGTGGCAGTAGAACAGGTGGGCCTCGGACAGGTCGACGGCTAGTCCGGGTGCGCGTCGGGTGAAGCGCGCGACGCCTTCCATAGCCGCCACGACCCCGAACGCCACGCAGGATCCGCAGGACTTCTGGTCCTTGACCGGTGTCGTGTAGTTGGAGCCACCGACGTTTCGGAGGTCGAAAGAGGTCGGTGCGCCGATGGCATCTGCGCGCGCTCCCCGCGCATTCGCGACGGCGGCGGCCTTGCCCTCCTCGAGCGCGGCGAGGTCGATGCCGGGTGTCGCGGGGACGCCGAGGCGAACGACGCGCTCCTCCTCTTCCAGAGCGGTCATGGAGGTGTAGGCGATCTGCCAGTCGGCGTCAGACTTGTCGAGGTCGGTGCGCAGGCGGGTCAGATCCAAGGATTTCGGTACTGGCATGACGTACCCCTCAGGGTGTGGTGCGGGTAGGGGGTGACGCGCGGGCTCGGTGATCGACCGAACTCAGGCGTGGAGGCGAAACGGCGTCGGCACCAGAGTCGTGGGCTCAAGGCGGCGCACGATGAGACTCGGTGCTGGGTCGCTCAGATTCAGCACCGAGTCTGCGCAGAGATTCAGCGCAGAGACTCAGCCGGTGGGGATCGGGCCTGGGCGACGAAAGGGGGCAACGACCGACGGATGCCGGGAGCTCCTGGGGCTGCGGAGCCGAGGACTCGCGGCCGTCCTAGGGCGGAGACCGGGTGTGGATGCGGTGCTCGGTGTGTTCACGCTGTGCTCACCACTCGAGTTCCGTTCGCGTCCCCCCCTGGACACGTTCTGTATACACCCGGTTACTGGAAGTGCCTATCGCTCGATCGGGGGACCCTCGCCGAACGAGCCCTCGCGGTGGGCCCTACTCTCCCGGCATGAGCATGCGGGTGGTCGTGCTGGGCGCGGGGTTTGGCGGGCTGGAGCTGGCTTCCCGGCTGGTCCGCGAGGGGGGTGACGCGTTCGAGGTGACGGTGGTGGACCAGGGCGAAGGCTTCGTCTTCGGGTTCGCGAAGCTCGACGTGATGTTCGGCCGGGCGCTGCCGGAGGAGGTCGTCCACCCCTACCGCCGCGCGCTGCCCGGAGCGCGCTTCGTCTCAGCGGAAGTGCTGGCGATCGATCCGGTGGAGCGTCGAGTCGAGACCTCAGCCGGGTCGCTCGACGCCGATGTGCTCGTCGTGGCGCTCGGCGCCGACCTCGACCCAGGGGCCACGCCAGGGCTCGTCGAAGGCGGGTACGAGTTCTACACCGTGGCTGGGGCGTTCGCGCTGCGCGACGTCCTTCCTCGGTTCGACGGCGGCAAGGTCGTCGTCGGAGTGACGTCGACGCCGTTCAAGTGCCCGCCAGCGCCTAGTGAGGCTGCGCTCCTCGTGCATGACTTTCTTGTCGACCGGGGTTTGCGCGACGCCAGTGAGGTCTCTCTGGTGATGCCGTTCGGGCTCCCTATCCCACCGTCGCCGCAAGCCTCGGCCGTGCTGCTCGAAGCCTTCCGGGAGCGGGGGATCCAATGGGTGCCCGAGGTGCGGGTCACCGCGCTGGATCCGGATCGCCGCATGGCGCTGCTCAGTGATGGTGCGGAGCTGCCGTACGACCTGTTTCTCGGGATCCCGGTCCACCGCGCCCCCGAGGTCGTGCTGCGTTCAGAACTGGCGGAGGACGGCTGGGTGCCGGTCGATCGGTTGACCTTGGAGACGCGCTTTCCAGACGTCTACGCCGTTGGCGACGTGACCAGCGTCGGGACACCCAAGGCTGGCGTGTTCGCCGAAGGACAAGCGACGATCGTGGCCAATCGGTTGCTGGCCCAGGTCGGACGGGGCTCCGACCAGGCCGTGACAACGTACGACGGCCGCGGCCTGTGCTACCTCGAGATGGGCCACGGCACGGTGGCGAAGGTCGACGTGACGTTCGAGGAGGGTCTGGCGCCCACCGGATCGTTGGAGGGGCCGTCGGCTGAGCTTGTAGCCGATAAGAGCGATTTCGGGAGCAGTCGCGTCGCCCGCTGGTTCGGTCGCCACGATGAGTCCTGATCGTGGCTTCGCTGGGCATGGAAGCGGGTGCCCGCCGACGGTTGTCGGGGGCACCCGTCCCTGATCAAGTTCCCTGGATCAAGCTGCATGCGGGTCAGCGCAGATATCGCGCCCAGGGTCCGTTGATCGCGAACACGTGTCCCGGCTCTTGGACGTTGCCGAACAGCACGGTGCCGTCCGGCGAGAACGTTGGACCCGTCATCTCGCTGTAGACATCGGATCCCTCATCGTTCTGCTCCTGGATGATCAGATTGCGGGCGATCGCCTGAGCTCCGGTTTCCCGGGTCCAGCTGAGCAAGTGGTTGGCGGTGTTGCCGTCCTCGGCCAGGACCAGGCTGCCGTACGGCGAGACGTGGCAGCCGTCAGGCCCGTCGAACGCAAGGTCGAGGCTGAGGCCCAGACCAGTCTCGGGGTCGACCGTCGCGCTGTGCAGCGGCTCGTTGTAGGGGAAGTACGCCATCAAGGTCAACGTCTTGGACTTGTAGTCGTAGTACCAGACCTGCCCGTCGTGCTTGGTCGCGTCAGCGGGCAGGTCGCTGGCGCCGAACGCGAAGCTGGACACGAAGTACATCCCGTGCCGGTCGCCCCACGCGCCCTCCAGCTTCTTGGAGTGGGTGACCGCGCCGGGTCCAAACTGCTTGCGTGTCGACAGGCTGGTCGCATGCCGGTCGGGCACCTCTTTCCAGCTCGTCCTGAACGGACGACCGATCTGCGCGGACGTGACGTACGCCAGGTCGGGCAGCACCGAACCGTCGCCGGTGAGCACGACGAGCGCCTCGAGCAGGCCCGCGTTGTCGCTGAGGTGCTCGGCGATGTGCGGACGGATTCGGTGGCCGTGCGGCGCGGTCCACCGATAGAGCAGCCCCGTCGGGTTGCTCGCGTCCTCGGTCAGATACACCCGTTCCCGACCAGGCTCGACGACCACGGCCTCGTGGGGTGCACGGCCCCACGCCTTGATCGGGAGCGGTGTCTGCTTCGCGGGGACGTCGGCGAACACCTCGAAGACGTACCCATGGTCCTTCTCGTACGTGCCGGTGCCGGCGGCGGCCTCGGTCTCCTCGCAGGTCAGCCAGCTTCCCCAGGGTGTCGGACCTCCGGCACAGTTGCTCACAGTCCCGGACAGGCCGACCCACTGCGAACGGCGCCGGCCGAGGCGCGTGGTCTCCACGACGGTGCATCCGCCGCCCAGCGCCCCCGGGTCATAGACCGTGCCAGGGACGAGCGGAACCGGTTGCGGGCTCCCGGGACTGGCCTCGTGGTTCTGGATGAGCCGCACCCAGCTGCCCTTGGCCACGGCGCCGGTACCGTCCGGCCGTTCGGGGGTCTTGCCGATCAGGGTGCCGGAACCGTCATGGATGTCGGTGACACCGGAGACCGCGACCACCTCGTAGGAGAAGCCGCGGGGGAGGGCCAGCAGGTCGCCGTCCTCGAACTCCAGGGGTGGGAACAGCTTGGACGGACGGTGGGCTGATCCTTCGCGCCCATGGGTGGTCGCGGCTGCACTAGTTGCGGTCAGGGCCTCGAGGCCGGCCGAGGCGGTGATCACTCCGGCACCGGCTGCGGCGCTGCGACCGAGAAGCTGTCGTCTCGTCAGGGGCATGGGAACTCCTCTTCCTCACGATCGGGGGGACATGCCGACCCTCCCAGCGCCGCCGCGAGGTTGGGTGAACGGAGGGCGAAAGCCCGTGGAACCGTTCAGGACTGGGACATGTCGCCCGATGCCGGTCGAGGTTGACCGCTCGCTGGAGACGCACACGCTGCGACCTCCGCGCCCGTGGCCCGCGCGGGGGTGGGATGAAGTGAGCTGGACCCCGGTGGCGCGGCCGCACCTACGTCCTCACTGCAGCGGCGTCCCCGCGCGATGGCTAGCTGGCCGAATCGAGTAACTCGCCGTCTCGCGCAGTGCCGAGGTATGCCAGGACAGCCAGAACTCTGCGATTGGAGTTTTCGGACCTGCCGATCAGAAGTTTGTCGAAAATCCGGCCCACGTGAACCTCGACCGTTCGGTCGCTAAGGAAGAGTGCGTTGGCGATGCGTAGATTGGTGAATCCGAGCGCCATCAACTCAAGAACCTGAAGCTCGCGTGCCGTAAGTCGAGCAATCTCGGAGCGCCCGCTCTTGACGGCTGCACGTCCGTCCGGTCGCGGCACGGCGCGCCGAGCAATCATCTCGACTGGTTGGCCGGGACTCATTGATCGACCTCGAACTGGATGCTGTCGATGATGGGTTGGGTCTCCTTGAGGATCGCCTCAAGGTTGCCGGCGGTCTCGCCGCCACCGTCCCAGGCATAGACCCAGACGGTTTGGCCGTCGGGGAGATCGAGGAAGAGCATCCGACCAACCTGGCCTGGCGCGATGCCGGTGGCGTCGTTCCCGTAGGGAAGGAGGATCATCGGCACGCAAGACAGGATCTCTGGCAGACACGTGAAGGTCGGATAGACGCCATCACGAAGGCGCACATCAACCTGCCAGGCACGGTAGCCCGCGACGGTCGTGTCGACGACCTGAGTGGGCTCGAGATATGACCTGCTCGCCACCCAGGTGGCCAGGGTGTGGCCCGTCTTGCCCGCAGAGTGGTCACGGGCACGTCCCTGCTGCGGCTTCGACCCCCGTGGGTTCATGACCACCGACAGCCCGGGACCGTCGTCACTGACGATGTCTGCGTCGAGGCCGACCCACCGCCCAGCGGTCCATTGACTGAGGCCACGAACGCTCCAACCATCGGGGATGCTGGCGGTGAACGGCACCTTGAGGGGCAGCAGGTAGGACCCTCCAGGGACCGCCTTGCACGGGTCGGGGATCGCTCCGCAACGGTCAAAGTTGATGGCGACGGGTTCGTCGACATTCGGGCTGACGGGAAGAGTCGACGCCTCGTCCACCGGGCGCACCAGGAGCCAACCGACGGCCGCGACGATCCCCAAGGCGGCAACCAGCAGGGCGGCGTCTCGACGGCTCTTGTTCCGGCTCTGCCTAGACAAGCGCTCGAGCATCAGGGCAGCGTCGACGTCGCCGGCAGCGACTTGGCGGAGGGAGCGCCCGGCAGACCGCCCCAGGGTGTCGAGGCTCATGGCAGATCCTCCGGCTCCACGTTGAAGGTCACCGAGAGGGCGGCTCGACCACGGACGAGATGGGTCTTGACGGTGTTGGGCGAACACGCCAGAGAATGCGCGATGTCGAGGACTGACATGTCGAAGACGTAGTGCAAGGCGACCACCTGCGCTTGTCGTCGTGGTAGATCGCGAACGGCAGTCCAGAAGGCTTCGTCGGTAGGGGGCAGCTCGGTCGGCGGCGCGGGCCGTGTTCCTAGACGAAGCATGGCTCGGGCCTCGATGCTGCGGCGACGGATGTGCGATGACGCGAGATTGGCGCAGACCCGACGGACCCAGAAGGCAGGCATGTCCAGGGTCGACACCTCGGCCCAACGTCGGTAGGCGGCGATCATGGCCTCCTGGGCGATGTCCTCTGCGGAGCCGGGAGAGCGGGTCAGAGCCCTCGCCAGGGCAACCAGTCCTGGAAGCTCGCGCAGGTAGAACGTCTCGAATCGCTCGACGGCTGGCAGGTGCGCGACCGGCGCGCCTGAGACCAGCAGTTCTGGACGTGGTTGGGAGGCGAGACCACGCGCCGTTGCGGACGTCGCGGCGGCTCCTCCGTCGTTGGACATGCCCTCAACTCGATCCGACCACCTGCGCAGGTTGACATAGGCCAGGGCCAATGTGTGGGCGTGTCGAACATAGGTGGAATCACTGATCCGGACGAGCCCGCACCAACCGATGGTTGACGCATGAAATCACCAGCACTGATACCCCCAGCACTGCTGATCCTCGCTCTCGCCTCGGTTGCCACCTCGGTGCCCGCCACCGCGGCCCCGCAATCGGGAGTACCCACTGCGGCACGCGCCGCTGACTCACCGACCGCCACCGAAGTGCGGGCACCGCATCGCCACGGAGGTCGGATCGTCTGGGTCAACGCTTCGACACTCGACGACGTCGACGTGACCGGAAACCTGCTCATCGCCGACGCCAACGGATCCCATCAACGTGAGCTGACGACCAAGGTTGACGGAGTGAACGACGCCGACCCCTCGTTCTCACCCGACGGACGCCTCGTCGCCTGGGCCCGCAACGCCAACGACACGGCCGACATCTACGTCATCCGCGCATCGGGCGGTGGCGAGCGCCATCTGAATCTTGGGTGCAGTGGGAATTGCCTCGGCGACGACAAGCCGACCTGGATCTCCCCACACCGCATCGCATTCACGCACTTTGTCGAGGATGCGGCCTATCCAGACGGATACGCCGGCATCCTCGTGGCTGCCAACCTGGATGGCAGCCACGTCCGCCAGCTGACGCCGTCCCGTGACGACGGCAAGTACGAGGACGCCTACGCGCGACTGTCGTCGAACGGGCGCTACTTCGTCTTCAACCGGTACGACATCGTGAACGACCGGGTCGCGGTGTTCCGGATTCAGCGCAACGGGACGCACGCGCGTCAGCTCACGCCATGGGACCTCGAGGCCCAGCTTCCTCACCTATCCCCGGCCACGCACGGACCAACCAAGAACCTGGTCGTTTTCCAGACGTACGGGGAGGGCAATCCGACCGGCAGCTCTCGCGACCTGGCGACAGTCCCCTCCACGTGCAAGAGCCTGGAGGCGTGCACGGCGGCCATCGCTTTCGTCACGCACAACGGTTTCGGGACCGGTCGGGCTTCGAACCCGGCATGGTCACCCACCGGACGGAAGATCGTGTACGCCGGTCGTCCGAATGCCGAGACCGTGGACGTCCAAATCACGACGATTCGCTACGACGGCACCCACCCACACGAGGTCTCGACCTCGCCCGGCTTCGACTATCGGCCGGATTGGGGACGGTGGGCTGGGTGACTGTCACACTCGACGGATGACCCCTCTGCGGGTGTTCATCGTGGACGACCACGAGGGCTTCCGCCGTGCGGCGACGACGCTGCTCACCACCTCGGGTTTCGAGGTGGTGGGCAGCGCCCCTGATGGTGAGAGCACGTTGGAAGCGGTCGCGGAGACCAGGCCCGACTTGGTGCTCGTCGACCTGCAGCTGCCCGGGATCGACGGCGTCGAGGTGGCCGAGCGGCTGGCTCAACTGCATCAGGCGCCAGACGTCATCATCATCTCCAGCCGTGACGATGCCGGCGACGAGCCACGGGTAAGAGCGGGCGCCACCAGGGGATTCATTGCGAAGAGAGATCTGGACGCCGAGGCCATCAGGGGTCTGCTCGCAGAGCCGGGGGCATGACGTGCGACGACCGGATGGGTGGGCGCCCACGATCGCTCACCTACGCATCCCGCTGGCGATCGTCGCGGCGCTGGTCGCGATGCCCGCGGTGGTGGCTCCGGCGTGGCGCTTTCACCGCCCCCCGAGCGTGCTCGATGCGGCGACAAGTCTGGTGCTGCTCGGGTGTGGCCTGCTGGCACGAGGTGACCGACGCAGAGATGCCGTGGGGCTGCTGCTGATCGGCGCTTCGCTTGCGTGGTCGTTACCGGCGCTGGTCCCCAGCGGGTACGGCTCCGTCGATCGCGTGCTCGTTGAGCTCGGACTCGGGCACATCACGTTGCTCGTTCTCGCGCTTCTCGTGGGAGCTGGTTGGCCGACCGAGTCCCGCTCACCCCGGCTTCGCCTGCTCCGCGACGTCACGGCCGTCCTCGGGTTGGCCACGGGCTTCTCGGGAGCGCTAGGGGGCTACCGGGTGCTCCTTCCGCTCACTGGCGTCTGTCTGATCGCTGCCATGTGGAAGGCCCCAAAGGCGCTCCGCGTTGGTGGAGGCCTGCTCGGCGGGGAGCTGGTCGGCGTTGCGATCCTGCGGACCGTTGTCCCGGGCGTTGATGAAGCCCAGATCTTGATCGTCCACGAGTTCACCGTCATGGCAGTTGGCGTGCTGCTGGCGTACGAAGCCTCGCGGCTCGAGACAGACGACTGGGTCGACGACGCAGATCCGCTGGGTCGGCTGCTGGGTTCCCTCGCGCAGGTGATGATGGTCCCCAGCCTCGATGTCGCGTTCCCCGGTGCGAACGGGCGCTTCGTTGGCGCCGAGGGCGGCGTCCGCGAGCCACCCGTGGAAGGGGCGGTCTCTATCTTCGGGGGTGCTCCCGCTGACCCGCTTCTGGCCGTGGTGGCACCCGCTCCTCGGCGCATCCCCGCGCAGGCTCGGGAAGCGCTCAGACTGCTGCGAGACCAGGCCCGTCTGCGGCACCAGCTTGCTGCCTCGCTGGACGAGCTTGAGGCATCCCAAGGTCGGCTGCTCAGGGCGGGAGACGCAGAGCGCGAGGCCCTCGGACACCAGCTTCGGACTGGGGCGATCGCCCATGTCGACGCGCTGGTCTCCGCGCTCAGCGCCGACTCGAGGATGTCGGACGTCTTGGGGCTCGCCCGGGAGGCTCAGACTGGGCTCGAAGCGGTCGTTTCAGGGCTCGATCCACTGAACCGTGGCCTGTCGTTGACCGAAGCGTTGCACGAGCTAGAAGCCGTCCGCGGAATCGCGGTGACCGTCGGGGTCTGCGCGGAGCCTGAGAGTCAGTCGGCCGGTCGGACGGTTTGGTTCGTGTGCGCCGAGGCCGTCAACAATGCCATGAAGCACGCGCCCGGCTCGGCGCTGCGCATCTCGGTCGAGCCGTCAGGTGGCGGCATCATCGCGACGGTTGTCGACGATGGTCCCGGAGGGGCGGACCGCGCGGGTTCGGGACTGGCCGGGCTGGTTGACCGGGCGGGAGCTTTGGGGGGTGCCCTCCGCGTCGACAGCCCGGCCGGACAGGGCACGATCTTGACGCTGTTCTTGCCCGGACCCACCCGAATGGCGCAGCCCAGCTCGCTCGCCGCCGCCAAGCCCCTCATGGAGGTGTCGGGGTGAACGCGGTCACAATCCTGCTTGCCGCGATGTGGGGGGCGGTGGGGGTCGCGCACGTGCTCATGGGACGGGTGGCTCAGGGCTTAGCGGCCCTTGGTGTGGCCGTGGCTTTGTCGGTGGTCGCGGCGGCAGGTCAGCCGTTCAACACACCTTCGACCGTCGCGCTGGGGCTGATAGCCGGCCCGCTCGTCGCCCCGCTTGCGGCCCGGGCCATGACCAGGCAGTCCAACCCCAATCGTCTGGCTCTCGCTGGTGCCCTGATGTCCGGGCTCGGGCTGGCCCTGGTGTCAGATCCGTTTCTTGACCCCGAGTGCCTCGCGTCGTGCCAGCCTCGACCGTTGGCGGTCACGTACGACTCCTCGCTCGCGTTCGCTCTGCCCCTCGTCGGAGGGGCCATGACCCTCGGGGGGCTTCTCTGGCTGGCCAGCGTGAACAGAACCGACCGATTGCGGCTCGCCGCGCTAGCCCTGCTGGTGCCCGCGGTGCTTGCCACGGTGGATCGTTGGCCGGCGCTCCTCACGCTCGCCGCGTCTTTCGCTCTCCTGCCGGTGGTGCAGGACGCGCGGACGATGGCACAAGCCAGGCGTCGAGTCGGTGAGCTCATTGCAGTCTTGCGCTCGGCGCCAACTGACCCTGCCGAGACGCTGAGGGGACGGCTCGGCGAACCCATGCTTGAGATCTACTACCGGGTCGATGGGGGCTCTACTCACGTCACTCGTGAGGGTCGACCGGAGCCAGCGGCCACGCCAGGCGCCAGCGTCACTGCGATCGCCGCGCCTGGTGATCTCCAGATTCATGTTCACCACAGTTCGGGGTTGATCCTCGCGGAGGCCGTCACCCACGCGTTGAGCGGTCCTGCATGGCTGTCTCTCGAGATTGGCCGGCTGTCCGCCACTGTCGCGATCCGCGCGGAACAGGTGCGCGAGGCGCGTCACCGGATCGTCGTGCGCGCCGATGACGAGCGTCGAGCGCTGGAGCGGGACGTGCATGACGGTGCACAGCAGCATCTGCTGGCCTTGGGCATGGGTCTGCGCACAGCACAACTCCGCCAGTCGGGCGACGCCGATGCCACAGCTCTCCTCGAGTGGTGCGGAGCCGAAACAGCGGCGGCGTTGGACGATCTCCGCGAGGTTGCACACGGGATCTTCCCTAGCGCTCTTGCATCCTCCGGCTTGGACCACGCGCTTCGCAGCCTGGTGCGCCGCGCTGACGTTCCAGTCACTTTGCACATGACGTCCCCTCTCTCGCAGGGCCAGCTGTCGCCCGACGCGGAGCGCACGGCCTACATCGTGGCGGCCGACGCCGTCGCTCGGAGCCACGACTCTCTCGAGATCTGGGTTGATGTGGCCGAGCGATCGCTCGAGATGCGCATTGTCGATGGGCCAGCAGAGACCAGTCAGATCTTGCCGGACCGCGTGGCGGCTGTCGGCGGGTCTTTGGAGCGAGACGGAACTGTGTGGAAGGTGGTGCTGCCGTGCGCGCCGTCGTCGGTGAAGATCAGCTGATCACTCGGCAGGGCATCGTGGCTTTGCTGACGTCGATCGACGTCGACGTCGTGGGTGAGGCCGCCACACTCCCAGAGCTGATGCGTTGCGTGCGCGACCGCCGACCCGAGCTCGCGGTCGTGGATGTGCGGATGCCGCCTGGGCAACGAGACGAAGGGATCGTGGCCGCTGCCGCCATCCGTGAGGAGCTGCCCGGGACCGGCGTCCTGCTGCTGTCTCAACACGTGGAGGTGGATTTTGCGCTGGGCCTGCTCGGCGATCAGCGCTCCGGCGTTGCCAGCCCCGCGGGCGGCTTGGGCTATCTGCTGAAAGACCGGGTGCTCAGTCCCGAGACCTTCCGTGACTCGGTGCTGCGGGTAGTGGCGGGGGAGCATGTGCTCGATCCGTCTCTCATCGAGTTGCTGATGGCCCGCTCGCGGGTGGTCGACCCGCTGGACGCGCTGACGCAACGGGAGCGGGAAGTCCTAGGCCTGCTCGCGGAGGGCTATACCAACGCCGGAATCAGTGCTCAGCTCGTCTTGTCCGAACGAACCGTGGAAGTACATGTTCGAGCGGTGTTCGCCAAACTGGGCATCAGCGACGACGATGGCCGCAACAAGCGCGTGCTGGCCGTCCTTCAGTATCTGAGTGCGACATCATGACCGCCCGCCCTGTCGCCCTGCTGTTGTTCGGCTCCTGCGTGGCCCTGATCCTGGGCGGCTGCTCTGGTCAGCCGGCCACGCGGGCCGGCGCCGACTCGACCAGCCGGGCGCTCACCGCCGCGGCCTACTTCCCCGGCGGCTATCCGTCAGGGGACACGTTGGACCAGCTCGCGAGCCACGTGGCGGCGAACTCGTCGGGTTCCATCCGGATCGCGGAAGGACCTTCGCCTTACACCCAGACCAACAAAGATCCGGGATCGCAACTGCTCAACATGGTCATGGACGGCACGATCGATCTTGCGGTTGTGCCTGCACGCGTCTTCGATGTCGAAGGCGTGAGCAGTCTGGACGCGTTGCAGGCGCCGTTCGTCTTCACCAGCACCGAACAGGCGGATGCACTGCTCGGAGACCCGGTTGCCGCGTCGATGCTGGCGCCGTTGGATGCGATCGGCGTCAAGGGGCTCGCCTTGACCTATGACGCGCTGCGCAATGCGGTCGGCTATCAGCGACCCCTGGTCAGCCCCAGTGATTTCGCAGGGCAGGCTTTCGCCTTCCGACCGAACACCGTCACGCGGGCGGCGGTCACCGCGCTGGGTGCCCACGAGTACGCAGAGGTCGGAGCGACCTTCGAGAGGGCCATCGCAGACGAAACCGTTGCGGGGCTTGAGGATTCCATCAACCAGCCGAACCGACAAGGCATTGGTTGGAGTGTCGGCAACGAGTTCCTCTCCTTCAAGGCGAATGTGATCGTGGTGAACGCCCAGGTTTGGGACGGTCTGGACGACCGTCAGCGCGAGTCCTTGCAAGCGGCCGCTGAGGTAGCACGTGAGTGGTCGTATACTGCGATGCCCTGGCACCTCGACCTGGCAGCTGCTGCCCGCGAGTTCTGCGAAAGCGGCGCCGGAGACGTAGTGGTGGCCTCGGACACGGAGGTAGCGGCCATGCGTGCGGCGGTCGCGCCCGTCATCGACAAGCTACGGTCCGACCCTTTGACGGCGTCGGTCCTTGACCGGATCACCCAGCTCGAGGGAGAGGTTTCCGCCACAGCCGCGGAGTCTTGTCAGAGAGTGCCATCCGGTGATTCCGGCTGGCGTCCCGTCGTTGCGGATGGTGATCAGCACGTCGTCGACGGTGTGTGGCGGATCGAGGTCGATGCGGAGCGACTTCTTGCGGCTGGGGCGAGCCCGTCCGACGCCAGCAACAACGAGTCGATCTGGACGTGGACGATCAACGGCTCCGTCGTCCGCGCCCGGTCGGTCAAGGGTGATGACTGTGTGGCTGCGTTGACCAGGCGAGGAGATCGCCTGTCGATCTTGTGGGACGAGGCGACCGACTGCGGAATCAACTTCACCGCTCGGTTCAGAGTCGACACACATGTTTTGTCTCTCGATCGGGCGGTCGCGGATGAGCTCGGGGCAGCCGCGTTATACGACGCCTTCTTCGCACCCGGCTTCACCAGGGTGTGACGACCTCGTCACGTCGTCACTCCTGAGACGTCGACGTCGGCGAGAAGTTCGGCGATCAAGTCGTTGCCCTCCTGGGACGGGTGAGCGCCGTCGATGGTCAGGGGTCCTAGCGGCTTCTTGCCGTCCGGACCATTCATGGCGTGGTAGAGGTCGACGCAGCTGTAGTTGTGTGCAACCGCGGTCTTGCAGAGGACATCGTTCAGCTGGTCATAGGCCAGAACGATGTGGCTCAAGCCGGCTATGAACTCCTTCTTCGAGTTCGCAGCGCGCCGAAGCTCTGCGGGGTCGGTGTTCGCGTCATACACGTTGAGGACGATGAACGAGGTCGGCTTGCCTGCTCGCAGCTTGTCGAGCTCGGAAAAGATCGCGTCGTACTCATCGCCCCACGCATTGGTGGTCTCCGCGATACAGGTCGGTGTGACGGCGACAATGAATGCTGAGATCTGGTCGGTAATCCCCGGTGCCAGCACGTCGCACCTCGGCGACCGCCCCTGTGGAGGTGGGGCCTCGTAGTCTGGGACGGCGTTGTTGAAGCCGACGGAAATGACGACGACGTCGGCGCCCGCGAGCTCGGTACGCAACTCGGCGTCGCTCGTCACCTGGTCGCGGATCTCGGGGATTCCAGCCGAGTCATCGCGGGAACGGTTGGCGACCGCGACCAGCTCTCCTGACCGTTCTTGCAAAGTTGCTGCGTACTGGGCGACGAACCCTTCGCAGCCCGGACAGAACGAGGGGAACGGGATGGAGTCACCGATCACCACCAGATGAAGACCCTCGGCTGTGGAAGAATTGGCCGGGGTCAAGCCCTCACTGGCTGTAGTTGCAACCCCTGGCTGAGATGTGCCCGTGCTCGCGCCGCAGCCGGAAAGTGCTGCGGCGATGCCGATGGAGAACGCAGCGATGACGTGACGAGGACGCACGATTCCTCCTAGACCTGAATGGATGTAACTCGCAATCAGAATCCCGGGGGTCTCCTGTCGTGCCATGGGGGGTTCCGCGTAACTTTGGCGCTCCCGGAGGGTCGGACGGCGGACCGCCTATGGGGAGTCTGGACCGGCGACGAGCGTCAAGTCTTTGGACCAGAAGGCGTTGAAGAACGCCTCGTCGTCAGGGTTGGCTGCGACGGCATTGGTGAAGCGCATGTGGTTGCCGGATCGTTCAAAGGCCAGGCGGCTGTCGTCCCCGCACCCGGCTTGGACGTTCTCCTGCATCGCCCAGACGCCGTCAGCCACCGTGTAGGCGACGTGGCAGGTCCCGCCGCCGACCTTGGAGGACGTAGCCTGGCCGTCGTTGAACGTCCAGTTCCAAACGCCGGCGTTGTTCGCCGCGTCCGTGGGGCTTACTCCCGCTGCCAGCAGGACATCTTCGTCGACCACGACGCGCCAGGTTCCGTTCAAGAGGCTCTGATCGCCGCGCGCGGGCCAGGGCTCGAGCCCGGAAGAAGGCCTGTCGTCTCGGGTGCACGGTTCCGCCTGCCGGGTGAGTCCGAGGGAGGTGCCGAGGGTGTCGATCCTGGCCAGCGCGGCGCGCGTGACCGGGTCGCGCTGCATCGCCTCAACCACGGCTCGGGTTGCCGTCCTGAGCGACCGCAGGTCGTCATCGGAGGCGAGGACAACGTCGCCCATGCCGTCGGCACAAATGGCTCGTGCGGCGGCCGCAAGGTCGAGGTGGTGCGACATGTCAGAGCGCGACCACTCCATGGTCTCGGAGGCTGCTCGCTGGAGACTCGCCTGCTGGGATGAGTCGAGCCCGAGCCAAACATTGCTGTTGACGACGATGACGTCGGCCTTGAACGACAGCAGAGCATTTCCCACGACCCATCCAGGGATCTCGCCGTTCGGCTGGTTGATCGAGTCCTCCAGCCCCACGAGGGAACTGCGGTGGACGGCGTCGAGGAAGTCGCCGCCTACGGCCCGTGACACGTGGGCGCCCAGCGCGGCCAACGCATCGTCTGTCGCGCGGCTGGGTCTTGCGGCGACGACCTTGCCCGAGAAGTCCTCGGCACCTGTGAGCGGCGCTTGGTATCCGATCACCGTTCGGAGCGCGTCGAAAGTCAACGTCAAGCCAGTGACTCCGAGGCTTCTCAATGGCTCGAGCATCTGGGCGGCGACAGGATCGTCGAGCAGGGCGTCGGCCTGTTCGGTGCTGGTGAAGCGGAACGGCGCTTGGAGCGCTTGGAGACTTTCGACGCCGGCGAGATCGAAGACCCGGGCAGGCACGATCGCAACGTCGACGCGACCGGCGCGGACCGCCTCGAGGGTCGCCAGCCCCGGGTTGTCTTGGCCGCTGTCCTCCGAGGGGGTCGGGAGCCCCTGGAGGCGCAGCCCGGACGCTGGGGAGGCATTGACGACATCAACCAAGTGGAGGAGCTGGTCTCCTGCGGGAAAGCCGGCGCTGAAGTATGCGGCCGCTGACAACGTCCGAGGGTCAGCGTCTCCACCGGCTCGCGTCGGTGCCACCGCGCTACAGCCACTCAAGCCGACCACGCCAGTAAGCGCCACGGCGACGAGCCACGGGGATGGCGTGTTCATCTCACCTCAAGCGGCGATCTCGGCGGGCGCCGGTCGATCTCAGATTGTCGTGGAAGACCGCCACCCCGCATCCGCGTTTCCCCTCATGAGTGCGCGCCGCCGGGCACGACCAGGCCCTGCTCGTAGGCGAGGACGACGAGCTGGACTCGGGTCCTAAGACCCAGCTTGGCGAGGATCCGATTGACGTGGCTCTTGACCGTGGCTTCGGACAACACCAGCGTGGCGCGGACCTCGTCGTTAGAAAGACCGCGTGCCACCAACACGAGCACCTCTCGTTCGCGATCGGTCAGCCGATCCAGCCCCCTTTCCTTTGACGCCGCGGTCGGAGGGCGACTCAGGTGCTGCTCGATGAGCCGTTTCGTCAGAGCGGGGTCGAGCAACGCTTCCCCTGCGGCAACGACACGGACGGCCTCGGCCAGACGATCCGCCTTGGTGGTCTTCAGCAGGAAACCGCCAGCGCCAGCTTGCAGGGCCCGATAGACGTACTCGTCGAGGTCGTAGGTGGTCAGGATGAGCACCCGGGCCAGCGCATCGGCGGAGACGATCGCCGCTGTCGCGGCTATCCCGTCCATGGTCGGCATCCGGATGTCCATGAGAACGACGTCTGGTCGATGCTCCGAGACGGCAGCCACAGCCTCGAGTCCGTCCGTAGCCTCGGCCACCACGCGGATCCCGCGCGCCTCCAGCATCACCCGCAGACCCTCCCGCACGAGGTCCTGGTCGTCGGCGAGCACCACGCGGGTCATAGGCCATTCCGTGCCGGCAGCCGTACGTCGACGGCGAAGCCGCCCGCGGGCGTCGGGCCGGCGGTGAGCTCTCCGCCAAAGACATGCGCGCGTTCGCGCAGCCCGGCGAGCCCGTGGCCTCCGCCTGGAGCATCGGCGCGGGGCGTCCCGGGTTGGTTGACGATCTGGAGCTGAAGCTCGTTCGGTCCGTGGCTGACATGGACGTGGGTCACCGCGTCCGGGGCGTGCTTGAGCGCGTTGGTCAGGGACTCCTCGACGATGCGATACGCGGACACATCGATGCCCACGGGCAGCTCGTCATCCATGCGGCCGCCTGGCACCGGATCGCGCTCGAGCGTGACGTCGAGCCCAGCCTCGCGGAACTCCGCGATCAAGGATTCGAGGTCAGCCAGACCGGCCTGGGGGGCCAGGACGCCGGTGTCGTCCGCGCGTAGCAGGCCGAGCAGATGGCTGGTCTCGCTGAGCGCTCGCCGGCCGCTGTCCTGGACGGAGGTGAGCAGCTGCCCGGCGCGGTGAGGGTCGGACTGCACCAGGTCTTGGGCCGCTCCTGCCTGCACCACCATCACGCTGACCGAGTGCGCGATGACGTCGTGCAGCTCGCGGGCGATCCGAGCTCGCTCGGCCGCGATGGCCTCCGCTCCAGCTCGCTCCCGCTCCAGCTCCAGGCGCTCAGTGGTGGTGGCGAACTTCGTGCGCGCCTCGTCCATGCGGCCCACGGCGAGACCGAAGGCCCACGGGGTGACGAGGATCACCGTGACGAACGCGACGTTGGAGGCGTCCCGGAAATCTTCCGACGTGGACAGCGTCAGGAGGGCGCCGAGCAACGCGACGGCCATCCAAGGGCCACCTCGGCGGAGGCCCCGGTAGCGGCCAAGGGCGAAGAGGCCAAGCCCGAAGATGAGGATCGGGACTGCCGGTTCGTCCGAGACGTCGAGAAACGTCAGGGACAGCTGAGTGGCGACCACCGCCAGCGCGATAGGGACAGGAGCACGTCTGCGCCAGACGAGAAGAAGGCAGCAGACGGCGTCGGCGCCGAGCGAAATAGGTTCGCCGACGACGTTCATCCCGAGCAGCTCGGCGACGGCCAGGCCGAAGACGGCGAGAGGGACGAGTACGTCCCCGCGGGTCGTCCCTTCGATCAGCCGTCGCGGATCCATGACCGGACCGTAGCCACCGGGACGTCGGATGGCATCAAACCCAGGGTGGAGGGCGAGTTCAACCCGGGCAGCGATGGATGCACACCAGCGGTGGACGCGCCGTGTGGCGCCGTGTCTCTAGCGTCGCCGACGAACGATCGCCACCAGGTGGTCGACCTCACCGGAGGGCCACACCATGGACATTTCGCCGACAGCCGCTCGGTTCATCGCGAAGGCAACCTGGATCGCTGCCTGGGTCAGCCTCGCTCTCGCTCCCATCCACGCACTGGCCCGATTTGCCACCGTGGACGGCTCCGAAGACCTGGAGAGCGGGATCGTCCGCGGGTGGGCCGTGCCGGCCGCAGACCGAGCCTCCTCGTTGCTCAACTGGTCCGATCCAGACACCGTGTATCTCAGCTACGGCAAGGTGTGGGTGCCGATCGTGGCGCTGGCCCTCGCTGCGGCGTACGTCGTCCGCGACAACCGCGGTGACGTGACGCGAAGTGAGCGGTGGGCCTGGCGGCTGTCTTTCGTGGCGATGTGGATGATGACCCTCGGGGCCATCGGCTCGTACTTCGGCTCTCTCTTCGATCGTCGTCTGGTGGACGGGGCAGCGGGCGTGCTGAGCTTTCCGGCGGTCCTCCTCAGTTTCGTTGCCTTCACCTGGCTCGGCATCGTGCTGCTGCGCCGACGCTTTCGGCCGCTGGCCACCGCGGTGCTGCTGACTGGCTGGATCCCAGCGGTGATCGTGCTGAGCTCGTTGATCGCACTCGGGGCTGCCCTCATCCCCTTCGTCTGGGCTTATGCCCTGGCGTGCCGAGCTGCGGTCGCGGAAGCCGATGCTGCCACGAGCGATGCGCCGGTCTCAGCGATGAAGTGACGTTGGTTGGCAATGCTTCGACTACGAGGACTCGGCCGTCGGGCGGGAGATATCGGTGGTCAAGCGTCGGGATCGGCAGGCGGTTCTGCTCCGTCGCGCTCGTCACGCTCGGCCCATTCGAGGAGCGGCTCGATCGCGAAGACCGCCTGGTCGATCCCGGCGTGGAGGTCGCCCTTCTCCTCGTAGCGGTCCGGGACCGTGGCCATGGTGAAGTCAGCCGGCAGGGCGTCGTCGATCTCGTCCCAGTCCAAAGGGGTGGAGACGGTGCCCCTGGCGTTGCCGCGCACGCTGTAGGCGGAGGCGATGGTGTGATCACGCGCGTTCTGGTTGTAGTCGACGAACAACGAGGCGGGGTCGCGGTCCTTGCGCCACCAGGTCGTGGTGACGTCACCACCGGACCGCCGCTCGACTTCCCTGGCGAAGGCCAGCGCCGCGCGCCGTACGTCTCCGAAACCGTGGGTTGGCTCGATGCGCACGTAGATGTGCAATCCCTTGCCGCCACTGGTCTTCGGCCATCCGACGGCCCCGAGCTCGTCGAGGACTTCGTGGGCGACGTGGGCCACGCGTCGCACCGTCGCGTAGTCGCACAGGGGCATCGGGTCGAGGTCGATCCGCCACTCGTCGGGCTTCTCGGTGTCGGCGCGGCGGGAGTTCCATGGATGGAACTCGACGGTCGACATCTGGACCGCCCAGATGACGCTGGCCAGCTCGGTGACGCACAGCTCGTCGGCTGTCCGGTTGAACCGTGGGAAGTGCAGTCGGACCGTTTCGACCCACGGTGGTGCGCCTGCAGGCAGCCGCTTCTGGTGGACCTTGTCACCCGTGATGCCGGTGGGGAAGCGGTGCAGCATGCACGGGCGCTCGCGCAGCGCGTTGACGATGCCGTCGCCGACGCTGAGGTAGTAGCGCACCAGGTCGAGCTTGGTGGCACCGGTCTCGGGGAAGTAGACGCGATCGGGGTTGGAGACGCGGACGTCGCGCTGCCCGACCTCGATCTCGATGGCGGGGGACTTGGAGCCACCGCGCGCCATGGGCCCAACCTAGGGCCCCCACCCCGGTTGATCTTGAGAGATGCACGCCTCCCACGGCGTGTCGTCGTGCATCTCTCAAGATCAACGCGGTCTGGAGGTGTGGGGTCGGCGAGGCTGGGACAGGCTGGCCTCATGGCTGACATCACCGACCTGATCTTCGACGACCACCACTGGTTCCGTCGGCAGTTCTTCTACCTCGACGAGGCGGCGAACGTCGATGAGCTCCGAGCGATCTGGGAACCGCTGGCGACCCGGTTGGACACCCATGCTGACGCCGAGGAGCGCATCTTCTATCCGGCGCTGCTCAAGAAGGGCGATGCCGAGGAGGCGGCTCCCGAGACCGAGGACGCCATCGGCGACCACAACAAGATCCGCGACGCCGTCGCCGACGCGAGACGGCATCCGGTCGGGAGCGAAGCCTGGCGAGAGGCGGTGGGCCGGGCCCGCCAGGAGAACGGCGAGCATCTCGAGGAAGAGGAGCGCGAAGGGTTGCCCGACTTCCGCCGCAACGCGCCGGCGTCGTTAAAGCACTCCCTGGCCATGGACTGGCTGCGGTTCACCTACGACCATCCGCTCGGCCGCGGCGTCGACGAGCGCGACAAGGACCCGGACGCCTACATCGACGAGAACTCCTGAAGGAGACGTACGGGGTGCCCCACGGCCGCCTCGGGTGATGGCCAGTGGCAACGCGTTACAAGCCTGCCGCTCGGTCGTAGGGTCGCCTTGTGAGGGTTGTGGTTGTGGGCGCCGGCGCATGGGGGCTGCCGGCTGGGGCGGAGCTCGCCCGGCGCGGCCACGACGTCGAGGTCATCGACCGCCATGGTGTGGGCAATCCCCTGGCATCGTCGGGCGGAGCGTCGCGCATCTGGAGGCTGTCGCACCCGCATCGGCACGGCGTACGGCTGGGGCTGCGAGCCGTCGACGCCTGGCGACGCCTCGAGTCCCGAACCGATTCAGAGCTCCTGCTCGAGTGCGGCTTGCTGTGGCGTGGGTCGTCAGCGGTTGCCGTGGGGGAGTCTCTGGCGGCTGAGGGTGTCGACCTGACGTGGGTCGAACCGTCGGAGGTGGGGCGGTGGATGCCGGGCCTGGTGCCCGACGCGTCTCCTGCGGTGTGGCAGGCCACGGCCGGGCCTGTCCTGGCCGAGCGCGCCCTCGCCGCCTCAGCGCGTCTCCTGGCCGACTCGGGCGGACGTCTGCGGGTCGGGCCGTGGGTCGGAGGCATCGACGTGGCCGGGGAGACGATGGCCGTGGAGCTGCTCGACCGACCCGGAGGCGTACCGCTCGACGCGGCCCACGCCGACGTCGTCGTGCTCGCTCCCGGACCGACCGCGGCGCCGTTGCTGGCTTCGGTCGGAGTCGACCTCGAGCTCAGTCCCGTCCTTGAGCAGGTGGGGTACGTCTCCGGTCTCGGTGGGTCGTCGGAGTGGGAGACCTGGCCGTGCCTCGTCGACGCCGAGGGTGACGGGTTCGGGCTGTATGGCATGCCCACGCCCGGCCTCGGCTTCAAGCTCGGCAACGACGTGCCGCTGCGGCGCCTCGACCCGGACGACGAGGACCGGACGCCCGACCCCGAGATCGTCGCCTCCCTGGAGGAGTTCGTCCGCCGATCCTTGCCGCGCCTCGCGCCCCGGGTGACTCAGTCGCAGGTGTGCGCGTGGACCAACTCGCCGGATGACTGGTTCGTGGTCGACCGGGTGCACGACGGGCGCGTGGTCTACGCGTGCGGCGACTCTGGGCAGGGCTTCAAGTTCTCCCCGCTCATGGGAGAGGTGCTGGCCGACCTGGTCGAGGGCGAGTCACCCGACCCCGATGTCGCCGACCTGTCGGCGGCGCGCTTCCGGCCCGAGTCCACCCCGCCGGCCCCCATCGCCTGAGCCCATCGCGGCTCCCGACCAGCCCCGAGGGCCGGTTGATCGTGAGAGATGCACGCGTTGTTCGGCGTGTCGCCGTACATCTCTCACGATCAACAGGTTCGGGAGGGTTGACGGGTAGATAACTGATTGGTTAGATAACTAAACAGTTAAATGCGGGAGGAGGTGGGTGACCGTGGGCAGCCAAGTGGCAGACGATGCCCTCAGCGTGACCTTCGCCGCGCTGGCCGACCCAACGCGTCGCGCCATCCTCGACAGGCTCACCCGCGGGCCGGCCACGGTCGGGGAGCTAGCAGAGCCGTTCGCGATGAGCGGTCCGGCGGTGTCGAAGCACCTCCGCGTGCTCGAGCGCGCAGGGCTGATCAGCCAAGGCCGGGAGGCTCAATGGCGTCCTCGCAGCCTGGAGGCCAGTCCGCTGCAGCAGGTGGCGGAGTACGCCTCCGGCTTCCGGCGCTACTGGGAGGCCGCGCACGACCGACTCGACGGCTACCTCGCGACCCTGCAGGTCGCGGACGAAAAGACACCGACACCGGCAGCTACGCAGACACCCACACCGACACCGACGCCGCGCCCGCGGCGCCGTCCATCCACACCAGGAGCACACCCATGACCACCAGCACGCACAAGACGGACTTCTCCACCCCGAGCCCGACCGAGGTCCGGGCCGTGCGCACCTTCGATGCCCCGATCCAGATGATCTGGGCCGCGCACACCGACCCCGCTCACGTGACGCAGTGGATGCTCGGACCGGACGGCTGGACGATGCCGGTGTGCGAGATCGACGCCAGGCCCGGGGGAGCGTGGCGCTACGTCTGGCGCAACGACGAGGACGGCACGGAGTTCGGGATGTCCGGGGAGTATCTCGAGGTGGACGCCCCCCACCGCGCAGTCTTCACGGAGATCTTCGAGGAGAACCCTCCGTCGACCAACACCCTCGAGCTCGTCGAGATCGACGGGCGGACCACGATGACGCTGACGATGAAGTACATCACCGAAGAGGTTCGCGACATCGTGCTGGCCACCGGCATGACCGGCGGTATGGAGACCAGCTACAACCGACTGGCCACCCGCCTGCTCACCCTCACCTGACTGGCGCGCCCGGCTCGTTGCGTCCGACCCATCGTGGGCTATAGCCCTCAGTTGGTCGGACGCAACGAGGGGCAGATGCGCGTCCGGTACTTCGCGTTGGGCATATGGGGGCTCAGTTGGTGGACCGGCGTGGGGGGAGGAGACGGTCCTCAGTTGGTCGGACGCAACGAGGGGCGGAGGATCAACGCTTCGACGACAGGGTCGTTTGCGGGTGAGGTCGGGGACCTCGCAGTCCGGCGCGGGGTAGCCGACGGGGAAGAGGATGTACGGCCGTTCGGTCGCGGGGCGGTCGAGGATCTGGGTGAGGAACGCCATCGGGTTGGGCGTGTGGGTCAAGGTCGCCAGCCCCATCGTGTGGAGGGCCGTGATGAACAGGCCGCAGGCGATCCCGACGCTCTCGTTGACGTAGTAGTTGCGTCGCAGGGACCCGTCCGGCATGGGGGTCTGGCGCTGCGCGAAGGCGACCACGATCCACGGAACGACGTCGAGGAAGCCTTTGTCGGCATCGGTCTCCAAGGGACCCAGGGCGGCATGCCACTCGGGCACTGACCGTTCCTCGTAGAACCGCTGCTCTTCCTGCTCGGCCGCCTCGCGGATTCGATGCTTGAGGTCCGGGTCGTCAGTGGCGACGAACGTCCACGGTTGGTGGTGGGCACCGCTGGGTGCCGTGTTGGCCACCGCGACCGCGGTCTCGATCATGTCTTGGGGGACCGGTTGGTCGCTGAACCAGCGGACGCTGCGACGTCGCTCCATGGAGTCGAGCAGCGCGCGCCCGCGCTCGAGGCCGACGGACCAAGGGACGGGGTCTGGTCGGTAGGGCACGAACGGATGCCTGTGCGCTCGGTCTGGCATGCGTTGGACCCTAGCCGCGTCCAGACCGGGCTCGGCGGCGCCGATAACACTCCCGTGACCACTCTTCGTGACGCATTCAAGCAAGGTTCTCGGCCAGTTCTGATGGCCCTCGCGGCGACGGCGTTCCTGCTGGCGGGCTGCTCCGGCGGGAATCCGGTGCAGGCCCAGGCTGACGTGGCGACCGGCGGCCTGACTGCCGGGAATGGCGCGCAGGTCACGGCCGCATTGGCGGCCGCCAGCACCTCGGTCAAGGCTTGGCAGATCGAGAACGGTGCGCTCCCGACCGCGGCTGAGTTCGCCTCTATCCCCGGTGCCGCGACCAGCGGCGGTGCGAGCGTGGTGTACGTCGCTGCTGCCGATGGCTTCTGCCTCACGGCGACGTCGTCCGGGGCGCCGGTCGTCGTCCGGGTCTGGCGCGAGCCCGGTGGCCTGCAGCCCGCCGGCGCTGTCTGCTGACATCGCTGACCCCGTCTCCGAGACGGCCTAGTCTTCCGGGGTGGCTCACCCGTCGACTGCTCACGGCACCCATGACTATGCCGAGGACCCGCGCAACGCCGATGTTTTGATCCACGTGAACGGCCGGCTCGTGCCCCGCGCCGAGGCGACCGTGAGCGTGTTCGATGCCGGGTTCGTCCTCGGCGACGGCATCTGGGAAGGGCTGCGGATCAGCGGCGGGCACCCTGCGTTCCTCGACGCGCACCTCGACCGGTTGTGCGAAGGGGCCGCCGCCCTCGCCCTCGATCCGGGTCGGACCCGTGCTGAGATCACCGAGGACCTCTACCGGCTGCTGGCTGCCAATGCCATGGTCGACGGCGTCCACGTGAGGCTGATGGTCACGCGAGGGCCGCGGTCGACGCCGTACCAGGATCCGCGCCTGACCGCCGGCCCTGCGACCATCGTGATGATCCCCGAGCACAAGGTGCCGGTCCCGGCCACGGTGACCGACGGGATCAGGCTTTTCACCGTCCATGTCCGCCGCGGCTACCCCGACGTGCTCGACCCCAAGCTCAACAGCCACAGCAAGCTGAACGACATCACGGCCTGCATCCAGGCCTACACCGCAGGCGCCGACGAGGCGCTGATGCTTGACCCCCACGGCTTCGTGGCGACCTGCAACTCGACCCACTTCTTCGTGGTGCGCAAGGGAGAGGTTTGGACGTCCACAGGTGACTACTGCCTCGGCGGGATCACCCGAGCCAACGTCCTGAGAGCCTGCGCGCAGGCCGGGATCCCCGCGTACGAGAAGAACTTCAGCCTGACCGAGGTCTACGGCGCCGAGGAGGCGTTCGTCACCGGGACCTTCGCCGGGGTCGTCCCGGTGCGCGAGGTCGACGGACGCACCTTGGGTGAGGGGCGCCGGGGCCCGATGGTCCACCGACTCCAGGAGCTCTACCAAGCGCTTGTGGCCGAGGACGTCGCAGCGCGGGAGGCCCTTCGCCCTTCGGCATCGTCGTGACGACGCGTCTCGCGGTCTGGTCGGGCCCCCGCAACATCTCGACGGCGTTGATGCGCTCATGGGAGAACCGCCCTGACACGGCCGTCGTCGACGAACCGCTGTACGCCTACTACCTAGCGCGAACCGGCATCGATCATCCGGCGCGCGAGGAGGTCATCGCCAGCCAGTCGACCGACCTCGCGGTCGTGACCGCGGCGCTGCTCGGGCCAGCGCCCGGGGGTGCCGCGATCTTCTACCAGAAGCACATGACCCTCCACCTCCTTGAGGACACCGACCGGCAGTGGATCTCGAAGCTGCGCAACGTGCTCGTGATCCGGGACCCCGCGGAAGTGGTCGCCTCCTACCGCCGTACGCGCATGGACGTCGTGGCTGCCGACATCGGCGTGGAGCAGCAGCACCGGCTCTACGGCGACCTTGCGGCCGAGCAGGCCCCGCCGCCGGTCATCGATGCCGAGGACTTCCTGCGGCAGCCGGAGGCCTATCTCCGCTGGCTGTGTGACTGGCTGGGGGTCGAATTTGACCCGGCCATGCTGTCGTGGCCGGCTGGACCGCGAGACACCGACGGCGTCTGGGCTCCGTACTGGTACGCCTCGGTGCTTGCGTCCACCGGGTTCGAGCCGTGGCGGGAGCGGACCATCGACCTCGATGACCGATCCGCGACCGTGGTGGACAGCGTGCGCCCGTCGTACGACGACCTTCGGTCGAGGCGCATCCGGCTCTGAATCCGTCGGTGCGACAGACTGAGCGCATGGCGGAACCGAGGTGATGGCCGCGACGACCCGGTGGTGGCGGCGGATCTGGAGCCCGTTCTGGGTTCTGCCGGCCGTGTGTTGCCTTGGCGCCCTCGTGCTCGCCCTGTTGCTGCCCCAGGTGTCGTGGACGTTCCCCGATGTGGCGTCGCGGGTGTTCGCCGGTGGCGTCCCGGGCGCGCGCAGCGTGCTTTCGGTGATCGCGACGGCGATGATCTCGGTCACCGGGGTCGTCTTCTCGATCACCGTCGTGGCCCTGCAGCTCGCGAGCAGCCAGTTCTCGCCCCGTGTGCTCCGAACCTTCCTCGACAGCCGAACGACGCAAGTGACGCTCGGGGTGTTCCTCGGGACATTCATCTACTCGATCGTCGTGCTCGGCGCTGTCGGCGACGGCGAGGTCTCACCCGTGCCACAGATTGCCGTCACGGCTGCCTTCGCGATGGTCATCACGAGCACTGGCCTGTTCATCCTCTACATCCACCACATCACCAACGCGCTCAGGGTCGTCACGATCATCTCCGCCGTCGGTGACGAGACTCGTAGGCTCATCCAACGGCTTCGGCCGGAGGAAGACGAGTCCGTTCCCGTCCCCGAACCTGGGCTCATGACCGCCCAACAGACCACGGTCTCCGGCCACGGCCACGGGGCCGTTACCGCTATCAACTACGGCGCTCTCGTGCGCCTCGCGGCCCAGGGAGACAGGCTGATCGAAGTCGTTCCTGCGATCGGCGACTTCGTGGCCGAGGGAATGCCGATCGGCGTCGTGCACGGACAGCCAGAAGAGGACGACGAGGCGAAGGTCAACGCCGCGGTCCGGATGGAACCCGAACGCAGCATGGAAGCGGACATCGGGTTCGGGTTTCGTCAGCTCGTTGACATCGCCGAGCGGGCACTGTCGCCGGGCATCAACGACCCGACGACGGCTATCCAGGTCGTCGATGAGCTGAACAGCCTGCTGCGGGAGGCTGGGAAGCGAGCGGACCCCGACCCTGTGCACACCGACGAGGCGGGTGCCTACCGCGTCGTCGAGCGAGTGACCGCCTTCGAGGACCTGGTGAGACTCGCCGTTCTCGAGATCGCGCACCACGGCCGGCACTCCACGCGGGTCCGGGTCAGGCTCGAGGCACTCCTCGACGACCTGTCGAGGGCGGTGCGGCCTGAGTTCGTCCCGTCTGTCGATCGGATGCGCCGGGAGATGAGCAAGCAGTCCTGACGGGCCCTCGTTAGGACCGCGACATGGCACGGGGTGTGGGGAGGGTCGTTCGGGGGTAGGTCCTCCTACGGGGCCTGTTCTACGCCGCTCCATCCGGGGGCTGGGGGCCGGGTTCCCTGACGAGAGTGGGTTTGCAGTGACACAGGACATCCAGGAGCTCAAGGACCGGGCTACTGACGCGCTCGGCGATGCCACGACGGCTACGGCCAGCACGACTCAGGACTTGCAGGAACGCGCCTCGGACGCCCTGGCGCAGGTGAAGGCCTCAGCGGCCGACGCGGCTGCAGTCGCAGCCGAGCAGGCCAAGGTCAAGGGCGCGGCGGCGCTTGAGGGTTCCTCCGACCTCGCCGACTCCGCACGGGAGAGCGCCCGCAGCCACCCGCGGACGACCGGCTCGGTCCTGGCTGTCGTGCTGATCGCCTTGGCTGTCGTGTTTCTGATCCGTCGCCGCCGGCGCGACTGAGGTTTCGGGGCTTCGCGCTCTCGCCCGGTCAGCCTCGGTCCTGAGCCCAGGCGGCTAGGAGCGGGTCGACGATGCGGTGGCCGGCGGGCGAGGACTGGTCGACGACTAGTTCGGCGCGTTCGAGCAGCGCGGCCAGAGCGGCTCGCACGGCGCCGCCTCGTGAGCCACCGACGGAACCAGCGGCGTACGGTCGCTCGCCTCGCGCGACAGCCACGAGCGCTCGTCGCTGGCCTCCGGGCAACCCCCACCACAGTGTTCTGAACTCGTCGTCGAGATCGTCCAGCACGCGAGCCCTCGCTGCGGCGAACGTCTCCTCGTCGGCGGGATCCTCACTCGTGAGTTCCCACACGGCGTGGGCGAGCAAGATCGTGCGTTGGGGATGACCCGAGGCCAGAAGCAGCAGCGGCGAGAGCGCGGTTCCGACGTCCTTGCCCGACTCGGCGAAGCGTGTCTCGATGAAGTCGGCGCAGTCCGCGGGCAGCAGGGGCGGGAGCGACATCGGGCGGGCCTGCGCGTAGAAGGCCCGGCGTCGATCCCCGAACAGCGAGGTCATCATGCCGACGTGCGACCCGGCGAAGATGTAGCTGGCCGCGTCACCGTGGTGCTGCAGCGAGGCCCTGATCACCGCATCGACCGACTTGTCGGCCGTGAGGACCTCCTGGAACTCGTCGAACACCACGAGGCTCCGGGTGCCGAAGCGGTCGTGGACCCGCAGCGGTAGGTCGAGCCGTTCGGCGAGGCTGCGCTGCATCGGCGTCAGCTGCGCACTGGCCTTGACCGGGCCCGCTTGCGCCGAGACCGTCGGCTTGAGTCCGGCCCGCACCCCGTCGAACCATCGAGCTGCGCGCCCGGTGAGCGCTTGGGTGTAGGCCCGCTCGATGCGCTCGGAGACGTCGGCCAGGGTAAGCACCCCGAAGAAGTCGACGTAGACGCCGGTCCACCCTTCGGCCCCGGCTTCCCCGAGCACCCGGCGCGCGAGGGAGGTCTTGCCGAAGCGGCGCGGCGCCACCAGCCGGGAATGGTTGCCCTCGCGGGCCGTGGCCAGCAGGCGGTCGGTCTCGACATCGCGGTCAATGAGGTCGTCCAGGCCGACCGGGCTGGAGTACCGGAAGGGGTTGATCGCAGGCATGCTCTATAAAGTAGAACAAATTGTCTCGCGCGAACAGAGCAGGCCTTCCAGCGTAGGCCCACCGCGATGGCACCATGAGCCGAGGCGCATCCGTGATGCGTCGGACATCCGTGGGCGAAGGAGTGGCTGTGACGCAGGAAACGTGGGACGCCGTCGACGACTACGTGGTCGAGACGCTGCTGCCGTTCGACCCGATCCTCGATGACGCCCTACGGCGCTCGCACGAAGCAGGGCTGCCGGCGATCGCAGTCTCGGCTCCCCAGGGCAAGCAGCTGAACCTGCTGGCCCGGGCCCTCGGAGCCAGCCGCATCCTCGAGGTGGGCACGCTCGGCGGCTACAGCACCATCTGGCTGGCCAAGGCCCTCCCTCTCGAGGGCCACCTGGACACCCTGGAGATCGAGCCGCGGCATGCCGAGACAGCACGGGCCAACCTCGCTGCCGCGGGGCTCGCGGATCGTGTCGAGGTCCACGTCGGCCCCGCGATCGAGACCCTCGACCGACTGATGCTGTCCGGCGTCGCGCCGTACGACCTGGTCTTCATCGACGCGGACAAGACGAGCAATGCCGACTATGTCCGTGCGGCGCTAGCCCTCGGGCGCCCAGGGACGCTGATCGTCGTTGACAACGTCGTGCGCGGTGGGGCGGTGGCGGACGAGGGCAGTGAAGACCCGTCCGTGCTTGGGGTGCGGCGACTCAATGCTCTCCTGGCTGAGGAGCCACGCCTGGATGCGACGACTGTGCAGACGGTGGGGCACAAGGGGTACGACGGTTTCACTCTTGCGCTGGTGACGTTCTAGGGGTGCGGGGAAGGCTTCTTGGGGTTGGGGTTCTTGGGTGAGCGGCTGGACGTGAGGTGTGGTGGGGCCGGCTTGCCTACCATCCGGCCTCGCTTCGCTTCGGCCTCCCGCCAGGCCCGCCACGGCTGCGCCGACCCCACCCCACCCCACGTCCATCCTCGGTCTTGCGATGGGCGATGGGCGGGGTGGTCGGGGTCGTGGGGTTTGCGTGGGGCGGACACTTGTTCCTGTTTGGTGGCCTTCCGCTCGGCTGCCGGCACAGGTGGGCCGTCGCCTCGTGCTCGCGATGCATGGCTTGGAGGTCGGGTGGGGGGCGGCGGTGGACCGACGCAGCCGTGGCGGGCCTGGCGGGAGGCCGAGCGCAGCGAGGCCGGATGGTAGGCAAGGCGGTCTTCCGCCGTCCCCCACCCGACCGGTTTCCGGCGCCCACTCCCGTCGGCGTTCCCTTGAGTGAGGCTGGTCAGGGGTGGCCCTTCGCTGCGGATAGTTGTTCTTGGGCCGTGGTGACTCGTGCGGCTGCCCGGCCTTGTTGCTTGGCGGCCATGGTTGCCGCCCTCTCGGCGGTCTCCTCCTCGCCCTGGGCCGCTTCGAGTTCTGCCTGTGCCGCCTCGAGGGTTTGCTCAGCGGATGCGACGCGTAGGTGTGAGGCGGCCGCGGCATCCTTGGCGCGCGCGAGTCGTTCGTCGGCCTCGTCCAGTTCCGCGGTCGCGTCGGTGAGCCGGCGCTCGGCCTGCTTGATGGCTTGGCGGCGACGGGCCTTGTCTGCGGGCGGGGCCGAATCCTTGTCGGGGGCAGCGCCGTCGACGACGACGCGGAGGGCTGCGCCCTCGGGGGCTGGAGCATCGCCCCCGAGGCCCGCGTAGGTCAGCGGGCTCGTGACCCGGCCACTGACCAGGGTGGCCGCGGCTTCAGAGTCGGCCATGGCCGCATCGAGGCTGGCGGCGACCTGATCGAGCGCTGCCGTGGGAAGGGGGTGGCCGGCGTCGGCCGCCAGTTGCCCGGCGCGTTGCGCGACGGCCCGCACCACACGGTGGCGTTGGCCGGTGAGGGAGCGCAGGTCATCACCGGACAGGTCGCGCTGCGCCCGGCGCAGCTCGTCCCCTACGGCCAGCAGCGCGTCAACCTGCACACGGTCCTCCCGCACGAGGAGGTTCAGGGCCCAGGCAGCGAGAGAGGGTTTCCTGAGCGCTTTCACAGCGGCGGCGTCCTTGGTCTGCCCGGCGGTCTTCAGGGCTCGCACCGACTCGTCGCGCGCCGCGGTGAAGCCGGAGGGCGGGCGCCCGTACAACGCTTCGACGGTCGCCTCGACGTCAATCGGGTCGCTCGCGCCCTGTCCATCGGTCACGAGGATGATTGTGCCGACTGACGCCCGCCCCATCGCGCCGATACCGTGATGGACATGATGGCGGCCTCATGACGGACGGCGGAGCACGTCCTCCAGCGCTGAGCCGCAGCTCGGTTCGCTCGGCCTTGGCGTACATCGACGATTGGCTGGCCTTCCGTCAGCACTACCTGCGCATCCCTGGCGTTCAGGTGGCGGTCCTGTACGACCACGAGGTGCTGTTGTCGAAGGCGTACGGGCACGCAGACGTGGAGGGTGGCGTGGCCCTGACGCCGCGGCACCTGTTCCGGGTGGCGTCTCACTCAAAGACGTTCACGGCCACTGCTGTCATGCAGCTGGTCGAGGCGGGCCTGCTCCGCCTGGATGACCCTGTGGGCCGGTGGCTGTCGTTCCTCGGCGAGAGCGACAGCCCGGTCCGGGCTCTGACGATCCGAGACCTGCTCGGGCACTCGGGGGGTCTGATCCGCGACGGCAAGGACGCGGACTATTGGCAGTTGCTGCAGGAGTTCCCAGACCGGGCGCGGCTTCGGGCGATCGCCCTGGACGATGCGGATGTTCTCCCGCCGACCAAGCAGTTCAAGTACTCCAACATCGCCTACTCCTTGCTGGGCCTGGTGATCGAGGAGGTCTGCGGCCGGCCCTACAACGAACAGGTCGCCGTCGAGATCGTCCAGCGGCTCGGGTTGACCAACACCGGTCCCGAGCTGGATCCGCGACGCTCGCACGAGTATGCGACCGGTTACACGTCGCTGGCCTACAACGACGCCCGCCTGCCTGTCGAACACGTCGACACCGCGGCGATGTCGGCGGCCACCGGCTTCTACTCGACGGCCGAGGATCTGTGTCGCTACGTCTCCGCCCACTTCGTCGGGGACGAGCGCCTGGTGAGCGACCAGTCCAAGCGGGTGCTGCAGCACGCATGGTGGCCCATCGATGGGGTCGAGGACGGTGCGTACGGGCTGGGGTTCAGTGTCGTGCACGCCCGGGAGCGGCAGCTACTGGGACATGGCGGCGGCTACCCGGGGCACATCACGCGCACGGTGTTCGACCCCGAGGCCCGGTTGGCTGTCTCCGTGCTGACCAATGCGATCGACGGGCCGGCCGAGGAGCTGGCCCTGGGCATCGTCAAGCTGCTCGACCTGGCGTCCCAGGGCTCCGCCACCACGCCCGAGGGGTCGAGGCAGGGTCGCTTTTCGGCCCGGCTGGCCAACCTGTGGGGAGCTCGCGACATCGTTGTCCTCGGGAGTCGGCTGTTCATCGTGGATCCGACGGCCGCGGACCCGACCCTGCAGGCGGTGGAGCTCGAGGTCGAGGGCGAGCAGACGCTGCGCGTTGTGGGGGGACCGGGGTACGGAGCCGTGGGGGAGCCGGTCGAGTACGTCTTCGGCCCAGGGGCTGACATCGAGTGCGTCAAGGGCCCTGGTGGCGTGACTTCGTGGCCCCGGGACTCGTTCAGGCTCGAGGGCCCCGTGGTCAGGGCGCCCGGCTGACCTCGGCCGCTTGGGCTGGCGCGGTGCCTCGGGTGATCCGATAGGCCAGGGTGAGAAAGGGCAGGCCGAACAGCCAGAACCGCTGGTGAGCCTCGAGGGTGTCCGCGTCGACGGCGCGCACCTCCAGCTCCTCCGCGAACCCGGGCAACGTGAGAACGGTGAGCGCAGCTTCGTCTGCGTCGGGTTCGACGAAGGCCAGATAGTGGCCGGGTTGGTCGTCTGCGTCCATGCGGCTGGTGAGCAGCAGGCCACCATCGGAGAGCAGGTGTGGCGCCAACGTGGCCGTGAAGCTGGCCGACGGCAAGGGGAATCCGACGCTGACATAGCCACGGTCGCCGTGCCGATAGGTGGTGTAGATGCCGACATAGACCGGCTCGTCGGTGTCGGCGTAGGACCTGATCCAGCCGCGGATGACTGGGCGGTCGCGGTCCGCCGGCGTGATGAGGTCGATGCGGCTGCGGATGCCTCGCTGGCCCTCGCGCTGGTTCATGGGCACGTTCGCCTGGCCGAGCGGACGGGCGAGGAGTTGCCGATAGACGAGGTAGCCGGGGCGGACCCAGGTCCGCCAGTGCGGGTCGATGTCGAGACTGAAGCGGGTGGTGTGCTCGTAGAACTCGCGCACCACTGGATGCACCAGCGCTGCGGGGAACTCCGGCCCGTCGAGAGCGTCCAGGCTTTCGACGATCCCGACGTCGACGGCATCAGCGGTGTAGTCGCCACCGAGGTCGCGAGCCAGGCGCCGGACGTAGTCGGTGCCGACGTACGTCGTTCCCGAGGCGTGCGGGACGACAAAGGGGAGAGCCGCGGAGGCTCGGCGCTCGGCGAGCAGGCTGACTTGCGCCTCGCGAAACAGCAAGGAGGACACGACGCGGTAGGTCGCCACCGTGGTGGCAGCGACCAAGGCTGATGCCTCAGGAGTATTGCAATGACCGACCTTGCCGGCGGCCGCGCCCACCGCGAGCCCCACAGCCGGGCCTAGGGCCAGCTTCTGCGGGCGGAGGGACATGGCGCTAGCAGCAGCTCCGGATCCGAGGCCGAGGGCTATCGGGCCAGCACCGGTCAGTCGCCCGGCCATCCAGCCGAGCGGCGCAGCGATCGCCGCGCTCGCGGCGATCCGGTGCCACAGCGGCGGGATGGTGTCGGGCTGCTGCCTTCGGCGGGCCACCGCCTCGGCCGTAGTCATGCCGAGCGCACCGACGATCGCGCCACCGACAGCGGTACGACTTCCGCGTCCGGAGCTCAGGGCCGCACCAGCCAGGGCACCCAGGGCGCCAGCGAAGGCTAGGGCGGACGGGTCGGCACGACGCCCACGGGCTGCGGTCGGGGCGGCGCTCACCCGTCGACATTAGGGGAGGGCGAAGGCGCGTTGCCGCGAGGTTGGGCGAACCGTGATCAGCGCGGTCGGACACTGCCACCATGGATCCGTGACCACGAGTTCCGAAACCGGCGTGCCGACGACCGACGCCGTGACCCGGGCGCTGAGCCGTCTGGTCGCTGACGGAGCGCTGACTGAGGTGCAGGCTGCGGCCGTCGCCGAGGCGGTGGAGCAGGAGCAGGCCGACGAGCCGACTCGGGCCAGCGCGGCGACCCCTCCGGTGTCGAGCGGCGGTCGACTGCCCGAGGTCCTGGGCTATCTCGGCGGAACCTTTGTGGTGGCGGCCTGCGTGTTGGTGCTGGGCTGGACCTGGGAGGACTTCTCTTTCGCAGCGCGCCTCGGCATCACTGTGGCGGGGACCGCCGTGACGTACGGTGCCGGTCTCCTGCTGGCTACTCGAGCCGGCGGGGGACGGTCGGCGTTGCGGCAGCCCGCTCATGACGTTCGCCGCCGACTCGTCGGTCTGTTGCTCTCGGCGGGCGCGCTCCTCGCCGCGGGAGTGGTGGCACTGATCGGGGACGAACAGTCGGTGGAGCTCTTGGTGCCGGTGAGCGTCACGGCGCTGGTCCTCAGCGCTGTGGCGGTCTGGTTGGCTCCCGGGCTGGTGCCGACCCTGGTGGCTTTCGGGTCGAGCCTGTGCGTCGTGGGTGGTTTGGTCGACTGGTTCGACGACGTCGCTCGCCTCGTCTGGGTGCTCGTCTATCTCCTGGCCGGTCTCGCCTGGGTCGTCGTAGGTCCGAAGCTCACCGGCACCAGGATCGCGTCGCTGGCGCTCGGCTTGGGCACGCTGGTGACCGTGGCCTGGTGGGCCGCGGCGCACACGGTCCCGGAGCGGACCGACCCGGTCCGGCCTGATCTGCAGCTGACCCAGCCCGAGTGGGGGGAGGAACTGGTCTCGACGGTCGGTTTCGTGGTGCTCGTCGCCCTCGCGGTCATCGGGGTCCTTCTCTATCTTCGGCAGAGACCGTGGCCGTGGCTGGTGGCTGGCGCCGCGGCAGCGGCGGTGCTGGTGTTCCAAGTCGCCGGGGACGCCTTCGGGCCGGCGCTCGCCTCATTCGTGGTGGGGGGCCTGCTCGTCGCTGCCAGCGCCGTCCTGCTGATCCGACGCAGCAGGGAGGGCAGCCCCACCGCCTCGGGCTGAGCGTGAGACCCCCGAGGCTCCGGGTGTCGGCGCGACCCGACACCATCATCGGGTGAGTGTCGATCCCGTCGAGCAGGCTGCCGACCTGGTCATCGCTGCGCTCGCCGGGCCAGCGGCGCGCGTTCGTGACGACCAGCTGGAGGCCGTACGCGCTCTGGTCGTCGACCGGCGTCGTTGTCTGGTCGTGCAGGCGACGGGGTGGGGGAAGTCGGCGGTCTACTGGATCGCGGCCCGCGCCCTGCGCGACCAAGGGGCAGGTCCGGTGCTGGTCGTCTCACCGTTGCTGGCCTTGATGCGCGACCAGGTCGACGCGGCTGCGCGCGCGGGACTGCGCGCCGTGACGCTCAACTCGGCGAACTTCGACGACTGGTCGGCCATCGAGGCGGACGTGCGTGCAGGCGACGTGGATGTGCTGTTGGTGTCGCCGGAGCGGTTGGCTAACCCGCGATTCAGTGACGGGGTGCTCGGGCCTTTGCTCCCGCAGCTGGGGATGCTGGTCATCGACGAGGCTCACTGCATCTCGTCATGGGGACATGACTTCAGGCCCGACTACCAGCGCATCGCCCGGCTGCTGCTGTCCAATCCACGGCTCCCGGTTCTGGCTACGACGGCGACCGCGAATGCGCGTGTGACAGAAGACGTGGCGAGCCAGCTGGGGCCTGACACCTACGTGCAGCGAGGCCGGCTGGCCAGGGAGTCGCTCCATCTGTCGGTGGTGCCGGGTCTCGACCCGGTCAGCCGCTACGCATGGATCGACGAATCGTTGCGGGTGCTCGACGGGTCGGGGATCGTCTACGTCCTGACCGTGGCGGAGGCCGAGCGGCTGGCGGGCTTCCTGCGCTCACGTGGGCACGTGGTGGCGGCCTACACCGGTCAGCTCGAGGCCGATCAGCGTTCGCAGATCGAGGATCAGCTGCGACGCAACGAGCTCAAGGCCGTCGTGGCGACCTCCGCGCTGGGGATGGGCTACGACAAGCCCGACCTGGCGTTCTGCCTCCACGTGGGGTCGCCGGCCTCGCCGGTGGACTACTACCAGCAGATCGGACGGGCCGGACGCGCCGTCGAGACGGCGGTCGTGGCGCTGCTTCCCGGCGGCGGCGACGAGCAGATCTGGAACTACTTCGCCACGGCCAGCATCCCGGATCCCGACGTGGCCGAGCGGGTGCTCGAGACCCTGCGTGCCGCCGGCTCCGCCCTCAGCGTCCCGGCGCTGGAGAGTGCCACAGGCGCGCGCCGCGGCCGTCTCGAGATGATGCTCAAGGTGCTGGCGGTCGACGGCGCGGTCGAGCGCACGCGCGACGGCTGGGTGACGACCGGCGCACCGTGGAGCTATGACCACCAGCGTTACTCCGACCTGGCCGCTGTCCGCCGTGGCGAGGCTGATCTCATGCGCTCCTACGCCCGCGGGGAAGGCTGCCTCGAGGGCTTCTTGCGCCGCGCGCTCGACGACGATCTGCCGCCCGGCTATCGGTGTGGGCGGTGCTCGGTGTGCCTCGGCGAGCTGCCTGCCGGCTTGTCAACGAGCGCGGCGCCCGAGGCCGTACGGGCTGCCCGCGACCACCTCCGCGGCCTCGACGTGGTCATCGAGCCACGGCGCATGTGGGCCTCCGGCCTGAGCGGTCGCCGCGGGCGCATCGCGGGCGACGTCACGGTCGAGCCGGGACGGGCCCTTGCGTTCGCCGACGACCCCGCGTGGCCGGACGTCGCTGGCCTGATGGCTGATCTCGTGCCCGATCAGGAGCCGCCGGATTGGCTTCTGGAGGCCTGCGTCCCCGTGCTGGCGCGGTGGCGCGAGGTCTGGGTGGGCCGGCCTGAGCTCGTGGTCGCCGTACCCTCACGCTCGCGGCCTCGGCTCATCGGCGGCGTGGCCGCTCACCTCGCCGCGGTCGGTCGGCTGGCCACGGTCGAAGCCCTCGCCGTGGTCGGGCCTCCCGCACCCCATGACCGCGCACCCTCGGCCCGGGCCGCAGCTGTCGAGGACGCCCTGGCGCTGGTCCCAGGGACGCAGCTCTCAGGTGGCGTACTCCTGGTCGATGACTACTCGCGCACCGGCTGGACGTTCACCCTGGCTGGTGCGCTGCTCCGTGAGGCCGGGGCAGACTCCGTCCTGCCGTTCTGCCTCCATCGACGGCCGTAGCCGCCAGGGGCCATCTGCGCATGATCACGATGCTGCGGTGGGACGGGATCAGGAGGGCGTCGTCGGGCCGGCGAGGGCGGCTAGGAAGGACTCAGCCCATCGGCTGACGTCGTGGACACGCACCCGTTTGCGCATGGTCCGCATGCGTCGCTGGGCGTCACGAGGGCTGATTCGGGCAGCCCGGACGATGGCGTCCTTGAGCCCCTCGATGTCGTGGGGATTGACCAGGAATGCGCTGCCCAGTTCGTCGGCTGCACCGGTGAACTCGCTGAGGACCAGGGAGCCGGTCTCGTCCGAGCGGCAGGCGACGTACTCCTTGGCGACGAGGTTCATGCCGTCCCGCAGCGACGTGACGAGCATGACGTCGGCGGCGAGGTAGAGGGCCGCCATCTCCTCTCGGGGATAGGACTGGTGCAGGTAGTGGATGGGCGGGTTGCCCAGCTCAGCGTGCAGCCCGTTGAGGCGGCCCACGGTGCCTTCGACCTCTTCGCGGAGCACGCGGTATTGCTGCACTCGTTCGCGGCTGGGACTGGCCACCTGCACCAGCACATCGTTGGGCGGTCCGATCCGCCCGTCGCGCAGGAGCTCTCCGTAGGCCTTCAGCCGGTGGAGGATCCCCTTCGTGTAGTCGAGGCGGTCGACGCCGAGCAGGACGACCTCGGGGTCGCCCAGGGCCCTGCGGATCTCCTTGGCCCGCAGCTGGGTCTCCTCCCGCCGGGCGAGCTCCTCGAAGCCGGCCGAGTCGATGGAGATCGGATAGCTGGCCACCTGGACCGCACGGCCGTCTGAACTCTTGACCAGGGCGCCGCGCGTCGTGAGCCCAGCCGCCCGGCGGCAGGCCCTGATGAAGTTCGTGACGTCGGAAGGCCGCTGGAACCCGATGAGGTCGGCGCCGAGCAGGCCGTCGACGATCTGCCCTCGCCAGGGCAGCTGGGCGAAGATCTCGTAGCCGGGGAAGGGGATGTGGTTGAAGAACCCGATCCGGAGGTCGGGGCGCAGCTCGCGCAGCATGCGCGGCACCAGCTGGAGCTGATAGTCGTGGACCCAGACGGTCGCGCCGTCGGCAGCCTGCGAGGCCGCGGCCTCGGCGAAGCGACGATTGATCGCGGTGTAGGACTCCCACCACTCGCGGTGGAACTCTGGTGGAGCGATCACGTCGTGATAGAGCGGCCAGAGGGTCGCGTTGGAGAACCCCTCGTAGTAGGACTCGATCTCTTGGTTCGAAAGGGCGACACCGACGAGGTGCATGCCGTCATGGTCGAACGGTTTGGGGGCCGCCCCTGGGGCACCCGACCACCCCACCCACGCGCCGTCCGCGTGCCTCATGACCGGTTCGAGCGCCGTGACCAGCCCGCCGGGGCTCAGCGCCCACTCCTTGGCCCCTGACGCTCCCGGCACCCGGTCCACCGGAAGGCGGTTCGCGACCACCACCAGGGCGTAGGTCGTGTCCGGGGCGGCGGAGCGATGCGGGGTCATGTCCCTATCCTTGCTCCCTGACGCGAGATTCATGCGTGCGCAGCAGATCCGTCTGGGTCAGCCGGCGGATCAGCGGGTCAGCCCCAGGCCGTCGATCGTCTCGGCCGCCGTCAGCGAGGCGAGGAGGGCACCGGGGACCACGAGCTTCGACCCCCGGATCCCCGAACCGATGACCACGTGGTCCGTCGGCGGCGACGGCCTGAGTCCACGAGGACCGGCCAGTCGCCTGGGAGTCCGATCGGGGTGATCCCGCCGTACTCCATCCCGGACCCGCTGGTGGCTTCGTCCATGCGGGCGAAGGACGCCCGCTTGGCCTCGAGGTGTCGCCGGACGACTCCGTTCACGTCCGCCTTGGTTGTGGCCAGCACCATGACGGCTGCCATGCGCCGGGCTTCGCCGCGACGCCCCAGGACCACCACGCAGTTGGCCGAGACGTCCAGCCCGACTCCGTAGGTCTCGCAGAACGCCGCCGTGTCGGCCATCGCGGGGTCGATCTCGGCCACCCAGACCTGGCCCGGATCGGGGAGGGCGGCGACGGCGTGGCGACCGGAGCTGCCAGCAGGTCGCGACGGTCGAGGGCTGGCACCGTGGTGAGTGATCCGAGCATGGGGGCCAGCCTACGGATCTGGACCCGGTGCGTGACCTACGCTCTGAGTCATGGACACCATGGCGGTTGCCCTTGGCGGGCTCGGCATTGCTTTTCTGGCGTTCGGCGTGATCGCGATCGGCGCCATCATCTACTGGTCGCTGTCCGGCGTGATGGCTGAGAAGCGCCAGCAGCGCGACAAGAAGTGAGCCGTTGATCACCACCGAGAGAGGCGCCTGTGGCGCCGCTCAAGGGTCCCTTAGGCTGGGGCTGTGACTGCATCGACGCTCGGCGTCTCCTATATCCCCGGCCTGTTCGCGATGGGTGTCGTGGTGATCATCACGGTGATCGCGGTCGCCATGAAGTCCATGCGCCGCAAGTAGCTCGCTCGTCTCGCGAGTCCCGCCTCAGCCGCTGGGCTCATCGAGCAGCCCGTGCCGTCGAGCCAGTGCCGCCGCCTCGGTGCGGCCCCCCGCGCCCAGCTTGGCCAAGATGTTGGACACGTGCACGCTGACGGTCTTGGCACTGATGAACAGCTGCGCGCCGATCTCACGGTTGCTGAGCCCCTGAGCCACGAGGACCAACACCTCGCGCTCGCGTTCGGTGAGGCCAGGGTCCCCGGGCGCCGGGTTCGCTGCGGTGGGTGGGATGGCTCGGGGTCCGCGCCCGTAGCCGCGGAGCTCGTCCAGTAGCGGTTCAGCGCCGAGTCGGCGGGCCACGGCGCGAGCCTCGGCGGCCTGGGCCACGGCGTCGGCCGACCGCCCCCCAGCCCGTAGGACGGCTGCCCAGCGTGCCTGGGAGCGCGCGGTCTCGAAGACGTGTCCGAAGCTCCGGAACGCATCCACCGAAGCGGCCCAAACCTCGAGGAGCTCGGCTTCTGATGGGGCGTCGACTCCGGTCAGCCAGCGAAGCCGCGCCAACTCCGCGTCCATCCGCACCAGCCACGCCTCACCCTCGGGTCCCAAGCGACGGCCCGGGCGGGGCACGCCGTCCTGCCCGGAAGGAAGGCGCGGTTTGGGGGTTGGCCTCGCAGCCGTTCGGCCCACCTCGGCCCACCGGACGGCTCGGGACACCAGTGCTTCCCGGTCGGCGTGCCTCACCGCAACCGCGTCCTGCCCCCAGGCGCCGATGAGCAAGGCCGCAAGCCTGGTCTGCGCCCCGAAGGTGGGTTGCTGCCACAAGGACGTGATGGCTTCCACCGAGTCGTCGTGGAGCCGCTCGGCAGCGGCCGCATCGCCTGTGGCGGCGTAGAGATCGATGGCTGCCCCGGCGGTCATGAGCGCGACGAATCCGTCCCGACGACCGGTGGACAGCAGGGCCGGAACCGCCGCCAGAGCGCCGGCCTCGCCCCGCCCGGCCGCGACAGCAAGTCCAGCAGCGGTGAGCGCCGCCTCGGCCATCGGCGGCGCTGACTGCCCCGTCACATCGGCGAGCTTGACCGAGGCCTCCCAGTCACCCACGACGTAGGCGGCGATCGCCGCGGTCACTCGGGCGTCCAGCCCGTACGGAGCCCAGCGGCGGCCGGTCGCGGCCGCTCGAGACACAGCCCGCTCGAACACCTCCCGCGCGGATTCGAGGTCGCCGTGCTCGTAGTGCAGGGAGCCCAAGTTGGCCAACCCCCGCAGCTCGGCGGCGACCTCGCCCGAGGCGGAAGCGCGACCGATGGACTCCTCAAGCGTGCGGCGAGAAGCCTCCAGGTCACCGGCGCGTCGGTCGAGGCGGGCCAGGGTCGTCGTCGCCTCGGCCTCGAGGTCAGCAAGCCCGAGGGCCAGGGCCAGGTCCAGCGCCTCGGCGGCCCACCGCGTCGCCTCGGCGTCGCGGCCTCGGGCGTCATGGGCGCGCGCGTGGAGGTTGACCGTCCTCGCGCGGAGCACCGTCGGCGGATCGGCGGGCACCAGGCCGAGCGCCTCCGTGGTGAGGGCTAGGACATCGACCTGGGTGTCCGCGACGAGAGCCGCAAAACCACGGGCGAGCAGCAGCCTGGCTCGGTCGGTCGGAGGCGCGCCTTCGGGCAGTCGACTCAGCGCGTCCTCGGCGAGCCCGAGCGAGCGGAACGGGTGCCCGGCCGAGGCCGCGGCCTCACTGGCACGGACGGCGACGTCCACGGGATCGACTCCGGCGACATCGAGGTGCTCCAGCTGTTCGAGTGCCGCCTCGTAGTGCCGCATGGCCTCCTCAGGGCCACCCACGCGCATGGCTTCCGCGCCGGCCTGCACACTGGCCGTCACCGCGGTGGCCCGGTCCTGGCCGGCGAGGGCGTGGCGGGCGAGCTCGGCGGCCGTCCCTCGTCCGCCGGCCAGCGCTCGGGCGTAGGCCGCGTGGAGCCGCACCTTTTCACCGGGAAGCAGGTCGTCGTAGACCGCCTCCGCGAGCAGGGCGTGGCGGAAGGCGTAGCTAGCGCCGGTCGCTGGGACCAGGATGTTGGTCTCGACGGCCGAGCGCAGGGCAACGTCAAGGGCCGACGGGTCCTGCCCCGCGACCTCCGCGAGCAGGTCGTGGGGGACCCTTCGCCCGGCCACCGCCGCGATCCGCACCACCGAACGAGTCGCCTGGTCCAGCCGTTCGAGCCGCACCAGCATCAGGTCGGCGAGACTGCTCGGCACGGTGCATTCACCGGCTGCCGTCGCCTCGACCAGCTCCTCTGCGAAGAAGGCATTCCCCTCGGCGCGCTGCACGATCGTGCTCACATCCGCCTCGAGGAGCGGCCTGGGCTGCACGGCCCGGACGAGCAGGCGCAGCTCACCGTCGGGGAGACCATCGAGGGCCAGCCGGTGGACGTTCGGGAGCCGCCCCCACTCGCCCAGCATCGGGCGCAGCGGGATGTCGTCGGTGCAGGTCGTCGGTGCGGTAGGACAGGACGATCGCCGAGCGGCGCCGCGGAGCCCCGCGAGAGCAGATAACTGATGAGGTCACGAGAAGACGCGTCGGCCCAATGGATGTCCTCGATGACCAGGAGCAGCGGTTGCTCCCCGGCCAGCCGGCTGAGGGCGTCTGGCACCGCCTCGAACAGCCGCGCGGACGGCTGGGAGCTCGCGGCGGCGATCTCCCCTCCTGGCTGGGTGGGGTCGAGCCGACGCTGCGCGGGCAGCAGCGAGGCGATCTCGGGATAGGTCTCGACCAGCGAGCGCGCGAGCTCCGGGGACTCGGTGGCCACGGTGCCGAAAGCGTCGCTGAACGGCAGGTACGGAAGGGCGCTCTCGCCGAAATCGACGCAGTGACCGACGACGATCCGCCAGCCGCCGTCGGCGGCGCGGGCGCGCAGCTCGCTCAGCAGCCGGGTCTTTCCGACCCCGGCATCGCCGCCGAGCAGCACCGCCGCCGTGGCGCGGTCGGCGGCGACCGGCGCGTCGGGCTCGATCCTGACCCCGAGCCAGCCTTCAAGCTGCTGCAACTCCGCGGTCCGACCGACCAGTGGCCGAGCTGGTGTGGGACTCACGGGATCCATCATTGTGGATCTCTCGAGCCGCCCTGGGAGTTCCGAACAGCTTGTTCAGGGCATCGAGGCTTCGCCGGCCGGCTGCTCCGGCCCGGCCGCGGCCGAAACCCGCGCGTGCGGTCCTGCGCATCGAGGCGTGGTGTTGCCTCACGATCTCCTGGGTGTAGGGCCCATACATCGACATTGCCGTCTCCTCGCATCGTTCCCGTCTTTCTCGTGACGGGTTCGACTGTGCGGGTCTAAGGAGGGGCGGCACATCAGACGACTTCCCTAATCCTGTCGCCAACCGCTCGAGGTGCCTTAGACGCGGCCCCCAACGGCGGTCGGTCGCGCCGGGCTGGGGTCACTCTTCGCGGAAACCGCCCAAGAAGCGACGGAAGACTCCGCCCTCGCGGGGGAGGGGAGCAGCTGGGGGAGGCAGCGGGGCAGGTGGCACCGGCTTTTCCCTCGGCTCGAGGTCGATCGGGGCGTCGTAGTCGGTGCCGGCGATCGCCGCGACGATCTGGTCCTCGCTGTAGGCCTCCGAACCCGGGATGACCGGGACGAAGCCGACCAGCATGCCGTCACCCATCACCTGGGCTTCGAGGCCGGCGGCGCCGTCGCTGTCCCAGATGGCTTCACGGCCGCCGGGAAGACGGACGCGGACCCCGAAGGCGTAGACGCCGGCCTTCTCCATGCGCGCGTCGACACCGTGCTCGCGCAAAGCGTCGACGACCCGCCGCGCTCGTGCCTCGTCCATCCCTACCGTCCTCCGCGTTTGCGGCCGGCACCGCCGGCCGAGAATGCTGCAGCCCCGCCTGAGCGGGTCGGGGTCGATGCGGGCGCAGCGGTTGCGCGGCCCTGCTTCGATCGGCCCGCAGAACTCGAACCTCCGCCGGTCCCTCGCGAGGGGGCCGCTTGAGTCTGGGAGCGACGCTGCCCGGACGCTCCGCCGCGTCGGGGGTTGGGCCGGCGACCGGACGCGCCGCTCCGTGAGGCTCGGGGCAGCGTCGTGGTCAGTGCGGCAGGTGGCGGCGTGACGAAGACCCGCTCGCCGGGAGCGAGCTCGACGAGCAGTGGGTCGCCGACTCGCAGGCGCGTGGTGGTCGGCCGGATGCCTGCCTTGCGGGTGAGGTCTCGCACGTCGGACTGCTGGGCATCCGTCATGAGCGTCACCACGGTGCCGTCGGCGCCGGCGCGAGCCGTACGGCCCGAACGGTGCAGGTAGGCCTTGTGCTCCAGCGGTGGATCTGCGTGGATCACCAGGCGGATGTCGTCGACGTGGATGCCGCGCGCGGCGATGTCCGTGGCGACGAGGGTCTTGGCGCTGCCGTCGGCGAAGGCGCCGAGATTGCGGGTTCGCGCGTTCTGGGCCAGGTTTCCGTGCAGCTCGACCGCGGGCACGCCGGCTGCGATGAGCTGTCGTGTCAGAGTCTTGGCCCCGCGCTTGGTGCGCGTGAACACGAGCGTTCGTCCAGGCGCGGACGTCAGGTCGACCAACACCGGCAGACGGTCATCTGTGCGCACGTGAAGGACGTGGTGGGACATCGCCGACACCGGCGACTGCGCCGAGTCGACGCTGTGCGTGACCGGGTCGTGGAGGAAGCGCTTGACGAGGACGTCGATCCCTCCGTCGAGGGTCGCGGAGAAGAGCATCCGCTGCCCCTGCCGGGGTGTCTGGTCGAGCAGGCGCCGCACGACGGGGAGAAAGCCGAGGTCGGCCATGTGGTCGGCCTCGTCGAGCACCGTGATCTCGATGGCGTCGAGACGGACGTGCCCCGAACGCAGGTGGTCCTCCAGGCGTCCCGGGCAGGCGACGACGACGTCCACGCCCGCGCGGAGTCCGGAGATCTGCGGGTTCGCGCCAACGCCGCCGAAGACGGTCATCGTCGTGAGCCCGGTGGCCTTCGCCAACGGCGCGAGCGAGGCCTGGATCTGCGTGGCCAGCTCGCGGGTCGGCGCGAGGATCAGGGCACGCGGTCGTCCAGGGCGGCGAGGCGCCGGCGAGGCCGCCAGCCGGGCGAGGAGGGGCAGGGCGAAGGCGTACGTCTTGCCCGACCCCGTGCGTCCCCGGCCGAGGACGTCACGCCCGGCCAGCGAGTCGGGCAGCGTCGCGGTCTGGATGGGGAAGGGTTGAGTGATGCCTTGGGCAGCCAGGGCTGCGGTGAGCGGTGCGGGCACGCCGAGATCGGCGAAGGTCAAGCTCGTGATGAGGAAACTCCAGGTTCATGACAGTGCTGAGACGGTCGGTTGGCGTCCTGCCCGGCGCGGACCTGTGGGCCGCGGCGCGTGGGGGTCGTCACCTCGACAAGAAAGGGGCGGTCCGAGGCAGAACTGATGCGAACCGCACGACGATTCTACGGCACGGTGCAGTGATCGGTGCGCACGTGGTCTTCGTCGGGTGTCGCTGGGCTGGCAACGCGCGTACGGCGGAGATCGGTGGTGGTGCCCTCGGATCGCGCTAGCGTCGGTCCCATGGCCGGAGTAGCGCTCACCCTCGCCGGGTTGGCGGGGGTTCTGCACGTGCTGTTCTTCGTGATGGAGAGCGTCTTGTTCCGGCGGCCGGCCATCCACCGCCGCTTCGGGGTGCGCACCCAAGCCGAGGCCGACGCTGCGGCGTTCGGGATGCTCAATCAGGGCTTCTACAACTTGTTTCTCGGGCTGGGCACCCTCGTCGGTGTCGTGGGTACCGCTTCCGGATGGGAGCCCGAGGGCCCAACCCTGGTGGTGTACGGCTGCCTGTTCATGATCGGTGCCGCCCTCGTGCTCGTGATCGGTCGACCGGCCATGGCGCGGGCCGCGGCAGTCCAGGGCGTACCCCCGGCTTTGGCGTTGCTGGCCGCTGCCGCTCTCGGCTGATCGGCTGATCGGCTGATCGGCTGATCGGCGAAGCGTCACGGGACCGCGGCGCCCCGTTCACCTCAGCGCCATCCCGAGTTCGCCCCTGCTCCCTAGCGTCGTCGGTGCCTGCCGCCCTCCGCTGGGCTCCCCGACTCGAGAGGCACCGCCACCATGCGTCGAAGTGTCCTGATCGCTCCCGCCGCAGTCATCGCTGTCGCGCTCGCCGCGACGGGAACAGGCGTTAGCCCGGCTCAGGCCGACCCTCCCCCCGCGCCGACCTTCGCCCTCGTCGGCTCCTACGCCACCGGATCGGGATCAGGGACCGGGGAAGTGGCCTCGATCTCGGGTGATCGGCTCTTTGTCACGAACGGCTCTGCCGTGGATATCGTCGACATCGCGGACCCCGCGAGCCCCGCCAAGATCGTGAGCGTGGACCTGTCGGCGTACGGCCCTGGCATCACTAGTGTCGCTGCGCACGGAGCATTCGTCGCCGCGGCCGTCCCCGCCGATCCCAAGACGGATCCGGGCACGCTCGTCCTGCTCAACAGAAGGGGCCGGGTCCTCACCTCGACAAAGGTCGGGGCGTTGCCCGACATGGTCACGTTCGACACGACCGGACTACGGATCCTGGTCGCGAACGAGGGTGAACCCAACTCGTACGGCCAGCCTGACTCGGTCAACCCAGAGGGTTCGGTCAGCGTCGTCTCCGTGCTGCGGCTGCTCCTCGGGTTACCGCGCGCGACGCAGGAGATCTCCTTCGCCGACTTCAACGACGGTGGGTCGCGCGCGGCCGAGCTTCCGGCAGGAGTGCGTGTCTTTGGTCCCGGCGCCACCGTCGCTCAGGACCTCGAGCCGGAATACATCACGGTCGACAAGAACCGACCGAACCGGGCGTGGGTTTCGCTGCAGGAGGCGAACGCGGTGGCCGAGCTACGGCTGACCGGTCACCCTCGGGTCACGCGGATCCACGCCTTGGGACTCAAGGACCACAGCTTGCCCGGCAACGCGCTCGACGCCAGCGACAAGGACAAAGCCATCAACATCACGAACTGGCCGGTCTTCGGGATGTACCAGCCGGATGCGATCGCGTCATACCGGATCAAGGGCAAGACGTATCTGTTCACAGCGAACGAGGGTGATGCACGATCCTCCGACGACTACCCAGGATTCGAGGAGGAGGCGCGCGTCAAGGACGTCGCCCTCGACCCGACCGTCTTTCCCGACGCCGCAACGCTGCAAGCCGACGCTGCGCTCGGCCGGCTCACAATCTCGACCACGAGCCCGAAGAACGCTGTAGGGGAGTACACGCAGTTGCTTTCCTTCGGAGCACGGTCGTTCTCGGTCTGGGGCACCGATGGTGATCAGGTCTGGGATAGCGGCGATCAACTCGAGACCGTGACCGCAGCGGCGTACCCCGACTTCTTCAACAGCACCAACGACGAGAACAACTTCGACAACCGCAGCGACAACAAGGGCCCTGAGCCCGAGGGGATCGCTGTTGGAAGCGTCGGTAAGCGGACGCTGGCGTTCGTGGGGTTGGAGCGCATCGGTGGATTCGTGGTCTACGACGTCACGAAGCCGACGAGTCCGGTGTTCCTGCAGTACCTCAGCAACCGAGACTTCGCGGCCGACCCGGTCGGGCCCGACTCAGGACCCGAGGTCGTCACCTTCGTTGATGCCAGGCACTCGCCCAACGGGGAAGCTTTGGTGGCGATCGCCAACGAGGTCTCGGGCACGGTGTCCTTGTGGCAGCCGATCGGCTGAGGCGGTCGGCGAGGCGGCGGTCAACGGCCGAGGAATTCCTCAAGACTCTGTGGTTCGCGGCCGGTGAGCTCACGAACCGTGGTCGTCACTCGGGCGAGCTCGCCCGCCGCTGCGGCGGTGTAGGTGCTGACCCACGCGTCGAGCTGCCACCGCGGGGCGCCGTACGTCGCCCTCGAGGCGTACGCCTCCTCGACCGTCTCATCGTGATAGCGAATGGAACGGCCGGTGCTCCGACTCAGGATGGCGGCCACCTCGGCCAGGGAGACGGCTTCTGGGCCGCTGAGTTCGTAGGTCTTGCCCGCATGCGTGTCCGGTGACCGGACGACGTTGGTCGCGACGTCCGCGAGGTCATCGATCGTCACGGCCGCGATGCGTCCGTCGCCGGCAGGCCCACGGATGACGTCGTCCTCACCGACGATCATGGCCAGGAAGTCGAGGTAGAGGTTGTCGCGCAGGAAGGTCCACGCCATCCCGCTCGCGCGCAGGTGCTCCTCGGTGGCCCAGTGCTGCCGCCCGAGGGTAAAGGTGCAGTCGGCGGCGGCCCCGAAGAAGGAGGTGTAGACCACATGTTCGACCCCGGCTTTGGCAGCGGCGTCGATGAAGGCGCGATGGTGGTCGACACGGTCCGGGGCCTCGGCGGCGGAGACCATGAACACCGTCTGCGCCCCGTCGAGGGCTCGGGCCAGCGCCTCCGGATCGCTGTAGGTCGCGACGACGACGTCGGTCAGTGGAAGGGCGGGAGCGCGCTCGGGGTCGCGTACGAGTAGTCGCGTGCCGACTCCGGCCGACGAGAGTCGCTGCGCGACGCGGCCCCCCAGCCGGCCGGTTGATCCGGTGATGACCAGGTCGTGCTCGCTCGGCGTCATGGGAACGGCAACCAATTTTGGCCGACCACGATTCCCCTGCCTTGCGGTGGCCCGAGTGTGCTGGCTCAGGCCACGCCAGGCGGTCGGAACTGGACCGAGATGCGTGGCCCCGTGGGCCGACTGGTCTTGGGGACGGCGTGCTCCCACGTCCGCTGGCAGGAGCCACCCATGACCAGCAGATCGCCGTGGCCGACCATGAAGCGGAGCGAGGCGCCGCCGCTGCGTGGTCGCAGGGCCAGCGCACGTGGAGCGCCGAGGCTGAGGATCGCCACCAGCGTGTCCTCCGTGCGCCCCCGCCCGATCGTGTCGCCGTGCCAGGCGACGCTGTCGCGGCCGTCCCGGTAGTAGCACAGGCCCGCGCTCGCGTATCCCTCCGCGAGTTCGTGGCGGTAGTGGTGCGTCAGCTGCGTGCGCGCGTCGGCAAGCGTCCGGTGGGGGAGCTCCTCGTCGAGGGAGTACCAGCAGACCAACCGTGGGACGTCGACCACCCGGTCGTACATCTGCCGCCGCTCGCTGCGCCACGGGGCTCGCTCGGCGAGGACGTCGAAGACCTGCCCCGATCCCTCGAGCCACTGCGGCAGGTGATCGATCCAGGCGCCGTGGGCCAGCGCGGTCCGCGTCAGCCCTTGCAACGAAGTCAGGGTCGGCCCACGGTCAGCGGTGTCGAACAGCGAGCCTTGGAGGACGGAGGCCATCCCGGCACGCTAGCACGTTGATAGCACACATGTTCGACTATCCGGCCGACGGGTCAGGTCGGCTGCTTGGCTGCCGCCTTGGAGAAGGAGGGGATCATCAGCCAGGCGCCCACGAAGAAGCACACGGCTCCGGCGAACGTTCCTCCGGTGGCCCAGCGCAGGTTCAGCAGCTCACCCGAGGTGGGCACGACGAAGGCGCCGATCGCGGAGACCATGAAGAAGACGGACCCGATCATGTTGAGCCAGTTCGTCCACCACCAAGGCACGCCCCGACCCGACCACTGGCGCCACGGTTTTCCCATGCCCGCGAGGGCGAAGCCGCTGGCGACGAGGAACAGCACCGAGCCAAAGAAGTCCGGTCGCCAGACCTGCTGATCGGCCTCGGCCGCCGAGAGCCCTTGAGTGATCGCGGCGAAGGTCGTGACGTTGAAGAACAGCGTGCCGGGAAACTGGGTGGCTGCGGCCAGCCAGTTGAGGTCGCGGGGGCGCCAGCCGACAAGGCGAGCCGGGTGGCGCTGCTCGGGGTCCACGGGTGCGTCCGCCGCGAGCGCCGGCGATTGTGACTGCACCAGCTGGCCATACGAAGCCAGGGTGAAGAAGATCGAGCCGAGGAAGTAGGTCACTGCGTCGGGCACAGCGCCGACCGCCGTCGCGTACGCCGGGACCGAGCCCAGGACGAACAAGGCCGAGCCGACCATGAATGAGGCGGCGTAGGTGGTGTTGAACCTGGCTGGGTGGACGCGCATGTCAGGGGTGCATCGGTGTCAGAGGAAGGTCAGTGGCAGGTGAGGCTCAGTGGCTGAACGCAGTCGCGTCCTCGGCCGTGTGCGTGGGTTCCGGCTGGGCCTGGAGGTGCGGGAGCTGGCGCTTGAGGTCGGAGATGAGCAGGTCTGCGAGGTCGTGGGTGAACCCGCGGCGCACGACGACGCGCAGAACCGCGAGATCCTCGCGGTTCTTGGGGAAGGTGTAGGCGGGCAGCTGCCAGCCGCGTTCCCGCATGGCGTTGGAGACGTCGAAGACCGTGAAGTTGTCGATCTCAGGTTTGAGAGCGAAGGCGAAGACCGGAAGTGCGTCGCCGCGCGTCAGCAACCGGAACGGTCCGAGTGCTTCGATCTCGTTCGCCAACCGCGTGGCGACCTCCCGGCTGTAGCCCTGCACCTTGGCGTAGCCGTCGAACCCCAGGCGCATGAAGTTGTAGTACTGCGCCACCACCTGGGAGCCGGGACGGGAGAAGTTCAGGGCGAACGTCGGCATGGTGTCGCCGAGGTAGTTGACCCAGAAGATGAGATCTCCGGGAAGCGCCTCCGGATCGCGCCAGACGATCCAACCCACGCCGGGGTAGACCAACCCGTACTTGTGCCCGGACGCGTTGATCGAGCACACGCGCGGGAGCCGGAAGTCCCATTCCAGATCTTGATCGAGGAACGGCGCGATGAAGGCACCCGACGCACCGTCGACGTGCACGGGGATGTCGAGGCCCGTGCGCGCCTGAAGGTCATCCAGCGCAGCGCAGATGTCCGCCACCGGCTCGTAGGACCCGTCGAAGGTCGAGCCAAGAATGGCGATGACCCCGATGGTGTTCTCGTCGCAATGCGCAACGGCCTCTTCGGGAGACAGCGTGAAGCGCTCGCCCTCCATCGGCACCAGGCGCATCTCGACGTCCCAGTAGTTCGCGAACTTCTCCCAGCAGATCTGCACGTTGATGCCCATGACCAAGTTGGGCTTGTCGGTCGGGAGCCCAGCCGCCGTACGGCGCTGCTGCCAGAGACGTTTCATCGCAAGGCCGCCGAGCATCGCCGCCTCGCTGGAACCAGTGGTCGAGCACCCCGTCGCCTGGCTGGCGTCTGGGGCATTCCACAGGTTGCTGAGGATGGAGACGCACCGCGACTCGAGCTCTGCCGTCTGCGGGTACTCGTCCTTGTCGATCATGTTCTTGTCGAAGCACTCAGCCATGAGCCGCTCGGCCTGAGGCTCCATCCATGTCGTGACGAACGTGGCGAGGTTCATCCGCGCGTTGCCGTCGAGCATCAACTCGTCGTGGACCAGCTGGTAGGCCGAGTCGGCCGGCATCGTCCCGTGGGCCAAAGAGTCCTTCGGCACCCCACCTTCGGGAAGGTCGAGCATCGGGTCGGTCGTGACGCGGCCCCCTTGGGCGCGCTTGGTCCTGGGGTGTTTGAGGCTCATGGTCGAAGTCTGTCAGGTCTTGGCTTCGGTCTGGGCCGAGTCCAGCAGGATGTCGATGCCCGAGAGGTAGACGTCTCGGTCGCTGAGCAGCGACAAGCCCTCGTGCAGACGTGCGACGGTGGGGAAGAGGAGCGGGTCGGCCTCGGAGTAGTCGGCGACCCAGACCTCCGTCCCCGGAGATCCCTTGTCGCCGGCCACGAGCAGCGACGCGGCCTGGGCGCTGCAGAAAGACAGCACGAAGCTGCTGTAGGTGGCGTAGTAGCGCAGGGCGGTTTGGTCGTCGAGGCCGCACGCCTTGAAGTCACTCAAGATCATCTCAACAGCGCGTAGCTCGTTGGCCCCACCTGTCGTGAACGTCGCGACCAGCGAACCGAACGCCGGGTGGGCGACCATCACGTCGAGCAGGATCTCGGCCGCGCCGCGCAGCCGCTCGCGCCACCCGCCCAGCGCCTCGACCCGCTCGTTGACGTCTCGCAAGAGCCGATCGAGGGCCGCGCGAACGAGGGCGTCCTTGTCGGCGAAGTGCCGGTAGACCGCCGTGGGATCGGCCCCGAGCTCCGTGCCGAGACTTCGGATCGAAACCGGAGAGGTCTGGTCTCGTGCGGCCAGCCGCAGGGCCGCATCGACGATGACCTCGGGGTCGAGCTGCGGACGAGGTCGCGTCTGAGTCCTGCTCACGGAGCTGAGGCCCTGCTGTCCACCCGACGCCACTCCCGTCTGACCGCGTGGGGGCGCGATCATCGCCTGTGGATCGACCTTGGCACGCCGCGCCGAGTCAGTCAACACTGTTGACATGGAGTGCAGGGGGGCCTACGGTCCCACCACTCGGACAGACAGGAGCCACCGGTGAGCGCCCCTATGACGAGCACGGCTGACACCCTCTTCGTTGGTGGACGCATCTTCAGCGCCCCGGCCGGCGAGCCTCGCGCCCTCGGGGTAGCGGTTCGCGGCGGTCGGATCGCCGCGGTCGCTCCCGATGAGGAGCTGCGCGACCTCGTGGGGTCGTCGACGCAGGTCGTCGACCTGGCGGGCGGTCTGCTCATCCCGGGGTTCCAGGACGCGCATGTGCACCCTGTGGCCGGAGGGGTCGACCTGCTCCGCTGCGACCTGCATGCGTCGACGTCGGCCGAGGACAGCCTGCGGATCATCGCTGACTACGCCGCCGGCCATCCCGACGTCGAGTGGATCGTCGGCGGTGGATGGTGGATGGCTCACTTCCCCGGCGGCACCCCGACCCGAGAGGCGCTGGACGCGGTCGTGCCTGACCGGCCCGTGTTCCTGACCAACAAGGACGGGCACGGCACCTGGGTCAACAGCGTGGCGCTGGAACGGGCGGGCATCGATGCGAACACCCCGGACCCCGTGGACGGGCGCATCGAGCGGCGCGAGGACGGGTCGCCGAGCGGCACGCTGCACGAAGGCGCTGGCCTTCTCGTCGCGCGACTGCTGCCTGACGTCACCGAGCAGGATCAGCTCGCTGGTCTGATCAACGCGCAGGACATGATGTTCTCGCTGGGGATTACGTCTTGGCAGGACGCTGCCGTGGGCGAGCTGTTCGGGATGAAGGACATCTACAGCGCCTACATCAAGGCGGCCACTGACGGTTCGCTCCGGGCCCGCGTCGTCGGGGCCCTGTGGTGGGATCGCGAGCGAGGGGCCGAGCAGATCGCCGAGCTCGAGGAGCGCCGCGCCGGAGGACAGGTCGGTCGCTTCCGCGCCACCACGGTCAAGATCATGCAAGACGGGGTGGCCGAGAACTTCACGGCCGGCATGCTCGAGCCTTACCTGGACGGTTGCGGGTGCGCCACCGGCAACGCGGGGCTCAGCTTTGTCGACCCTGTCGCCCTCAAGAGCCACGTCAGCCAGCTGGATGCGCTCGGGTTCCAGGTGCACTTCCATGCGCTAGGGGACCGGGCCGTCCGTGAAGCACTGGACGCCGTCGAGGCAGCCCGCGCGGCGAACGGCCCTACGGATGGCCGCCATCACCTCGCGCACCTGCAGGTGGTCCACCCCGACGACATCCCGCGTTTTGCTGAGCTGGACGCTGTCGCCAACATCCAGCCTCTGTGGGCGGCGCACGAACCGCAGATGGATGAGCTGACGATCCCCTTCCTGGGGGAGCGCCGCTCGTCCTGGCAGTACCCCTTTGCCGATCTGATCAAGGCCGGGTCACGGGTTGCCGCTGGGAGCGACTGGTCGGTGTCGAGTCCGAACCCTCTCGAGGGCATCCACGTCGCGGTCAACCGCGCCGGTCCCGGGGCCGAAGGCGCCGAGGCCGAACCCCTGAACGGTCACAACCGGATCAGCCTCGCTCAGGCACTGACGGCCTACACGGCCGGAAGTGCGTACGTGAACCATCAGGAGGATGCCACCGGCCGGATCGAGGTTGGCCGACTGGCCGACCTGGTCGTCCTCGATCGCGACCCGTTCGCGGCTCCGCCGGAGGAGATCGCCGACACCACCGTCCTGGCCACCTATATCGACGGCGAATCCGTCTACACCCGCACCTGACCGCCCCCGCACCGTCTCGCAGACCCCTTCGGAAGGCTTTTCCATGACTCTCCACGCCCCGCGCCGCCGAGCAGGGTTGTCCTTCGTCGCTCTCGGGGCCGCCGTCGCGCTGCTGGCCACGGCCTGCAGCGGCACGGCTGGGTCGACCCCGGCCGAACCCAGCGCGTCCGGTGATGCGCCCTATGTGCTGTCGACGTCCACGCCCGCCCCGGTAGGAGACATCGACTCCTTCACGTGGTCCATCTATGCGGAGCCGTTCTCGTTGGCCTACCCCTACGCGTTCGACTACCCGCCCAACCAGATCCTGTCCAACGTCTGCGAGAGCCTGTTGCGGTGGAACGCCGACCTGTCGATCGGTCCAGGGCTTGCCGAGTCCTTCAGCAACCCCGACCCGACGACGTGGGTCTACACGATCCGCGACGGCGTCACTTTCCACGACGGAACGCCGCTCACGGCCGACGACGTGGTGGCCTCGCTGAGCCTGCACCTGAACCCGCAGGTGGGCTCGTACTGGGCAAGCGTCTATCGCTACGTCAAGTCGATCAAGAAGACCGGCGACATGGAGGTGACCGTCACCCTCACCCAACCCGATTCGATGTGGAACCAGTACATGGCGGTCAGCCCCGGCACCGTCGAATCCGCCGCGTTCCTGAAGAAGAGCGGGCCTGACTACGGCAACCCCAGCACGGGCGTGAACTGCACCGGACCCTTCGCGTTCGACTCCTGGGAGTCCGGGCAGAGCATCACCCTCACTCGCTACGACGACTACTGGGACCAGGAGCTCAAGGCCAAGGCTGGCTCGGTCAAGTTCGTCTTCCTCCAGGACCCCAACACCCGCGTCAACGCCTGGCAGAACGGCGAGGTCGACGGCGGATGGCAGGTGCCTTCGAACGCCTACGCCCAGCTCCAGAACGGCGGCCCGGGGTCGCTGTACTACGGAATCAACACCACCGTGGTCAGCCAGATCATCGCCGACCTCAAGGGACCGCTCGGTGACCCAAAGGTTCGAGAGGCCCTGCTCATGGCCATCGACCGCGAAGGCATCGTCAAAGCCGGCGAGGCCGGTGTGGGCGAGGTCGCCGAGTCCTTGGTGACCCGCAACACGTGGGGTGGTGTGCCGGCCGACCAGGTCGACTCGATTTATGCGGCCCTCCCGCAGTACCCGCACGACGTCGAAGCGGCCAAGGCGCTCGCCGCTGAGGCGGGTGTCAACGGGGACAAGATCGTCATTGCGACCAGCCCCGTGGCGGTGTCTGCCGACGTCGTCGCCCAGGCGACGGCCCAGGCCGCGAAGGAGATCGGGCTGGACCCAGAGATCAAGACCATCTCTCCGGACCAGTACACCGCCCTGTTCAGCGAGGCGGGTGCACGCAAGGGCATCGACATGTTCTTCACGTCCTGGTACACCTCGCTGGCCGACCCGATGGAGATGTACGGCGTCCTCCGAACCGGAGAGTTCAGCAACTACGGCGAGTGGTCCGACGCGTCCTTCGACGCCGACACCAGCAAGGCCATCGCGGCTCCCTTGACCGATCCCGAGCGCACGACCGACATCGCCTCGGCCCAGCAGGTCGCGATGGAGCAGCTGCCGTGGCTGCCGCTCTACACGGCGCCGACCAGCCTCTGGCTGGGTGACCGCATCACCGGCGTGGCTCCGTCGATCTACTACATGTACTACCCGTGGGCGGCGACGATCGGGGCGAAGGGCTGATGCGCGAGCCGGTTGACGGCGACCTCCACTACCTGTCGGCCACCGACGCGCTAGACCTGTTCCGTCGTCGCGCGCTGTCCCCGTTGGAGCTGCTCGACGCGGTGCTGACCAGGACCGAGGCCGTCGGTGACTCGGTCAACGCACTGACCGAGCAGATGGTCGAGGAAGCCAGGACCGCGGCAGCGGAGTCCGAACAGCGTTACTCCCGAGGGGATCTGCGGCCGCTCGAAGGTCTGCCGTTGCTGCTCAAGGAGGAGCAGCCGATCAAGGGTCGGTCGCTCGAAGAGGGCTCCTTGTTGATGAAGGGGGAGATCGCCGAGGTCACCCATCCCGTGGTGACCCGGGTCTTCGAAGCAGGCGCCGTCGTCCACGGCCGGACGACCACCCCGGAGTTCTCGTGCGCGCCCTTCACGCACAGCACGCTCTGGGGCGTCACCAGGAATCCATGGGACCTGGAGATGTCTCCCGGCGGCTCCTCCGGGGGCTCGGCCGCGGCACTGGCCGCGGGCATGACCACGCTGGCCACCGGTTCCGACATCGGGGGTTCGATCCGACTTCCCAGCTCGCTGTGCGGATTGGTGGGCTTCAAGCCACCGTTCGGACGGGTGCCCGGCATGGCGCCGTTCAACTCCGACACCTACTGCGCGGACGGGCCGATGGGCCGCAGCGTGGCCGACGTCGCGCTGCTCCAGAACGTCCTGGCCGGGCCGCACCCGGCTGACCAGGCGTCGTTGCGCCCCAGGCACGTCCTGCCTGATCGGATGGACGAGATCGTCGGGCTCCGGATCGCGCTGTGCATGAGGCTCGGGGACTACGTGGTCGACGAGGAGATCGAGGCCAACACGCGGGCCGTCGTGGCCGCGCTCGAGTCTGCCGGCGCCGTCGTTCACGAGGTCGAGCTGCCCTGGACCCGGGCGCAGTTGGAGAAGGCTGCCTGGGCCCACTTCGGCGCCATCTTCGGGGCCTCGGTGGGGATGCTGGCCGGTGAGCAGGCCGACCTGCTCACGCCCTACGCCCGAGACTTCGCGGCGCGGTCCGCGGCGGCCGTCGCCAGCCCAGAGGCGTACGTAGCGGGGCTGGTCGCGGAATCCGAGATCTACGCGCCGCTCGGGGAGCTTCTCGAGAATCACGATGCACTGGTGTGCCCGACTTTGGCTGGACAAGGGTTCGTCGCAGGCGAGGACTACATCGACACCACGATCTCGATCGGCGGCCAGGACCTGGGGTGGCCCGACGCCATGATGACGATGCCCTTCAACGTCGTGGGCCGGGTGCCCGTGCTGGCCGTGCCGTCGGGCCGCACGTCTGGCGGTCGCCCAACCGGTGTTCAGGTCGTCGGCCGGACCTATGACGACACCACGGTTTTCCGGGTCGGCGCCGCCATCGAACACGAGCTTGGGCTCTGGGCGGACCCCGCATGGCGGCCGAACCTCTGACATGAACTGGTCGATGGTCTGGTTCGTGGTGCGCAAGCTCGCGAGCATGGTCGCGACCCTTTTCGTCACGTCCTTCTTGGTCTTCGCCTCGCTCTATGTTGCGCCCGGAGACCCGCTGGACTTCCTGTTGCAAGGACGAAGCCCCACCCCTGAGGCGGTTGCGGCGGTCTCGGCGCAGTACGGACTCGATCAACCCTTCCTTGTGCAGTACTGGCATTGGCTGACCGGCGTGCTGCACCTCGACTTCGGACGCTCCCTTCAGTTCCGGGAGGACGTCTCTGCGCTGATCGGGGCACGGCTGCCGACCACTCTCGGTCTGGTCGTGCTCTCGGCACTCATCATCTGCGTGGTCGGCCTCGGCGCCGGGATCCTGGGCGCGGTCCGGTCGGGGCGTACGGCGGACCGCGTCGTCCTGATCTCGACGACCGTGCTCGCGGCCATCCCTTCGTTCGTCGCGGCGATCATCTTCATCTCGGTGTTCGCCGTCCGGCTGGGATGGTTTCCCACGTTCGGAGCCGGTGAGGGCTTCACGGATCGTCTGTATCACCTGATACTGCCGGCGATCGCGCTGTCGTTGACGTTCGTGGCTCTGGTCGCGCGGATCACGCGCTCGTCGATGCTCGACGAGCTGGTGCGAGAGCACGTCGAGGTTGCGGTGAGCCGAGGGGTTGCTCGGCGCACCGTGATACGGCGGCACGTGCTGCGCAACGCGTGGGGGCCGATCCTCACGATCACCGGTCTCCTGGTGGCGGGTTTGCTGGTCTCCAGCGCGGTCGTCGAGTCCGCGTTCGGCCTCAACGGAATCGGCTCGCTGCTCGTGCAGTCCGTCGACAAGCAGGACTTCGCCATCGTCCAGGCCATCGTGCTGATCGTGGTGTTCGCGTTCGTCGTCATCAACACCTTGGTCGACCTCGTCTATCCGTTGATCGACCCCCGGGCCGCAGCGGGGAGCGCGGCGCGATGACGGTGTTGGTGGGGGTTGAGCCGGGCGCCGGGCGGCTGTCCCGTCTGCGCGCTGCTGGCGGCGGGCCCCTGTTCATCGCCTCCTGCGTCGTGCTGGTCGGGTTCGTGCTGCTCGCGGTCTTCGCACCCTTGCTCGCGCCCTATCCGCCTGACCAGACTGACCTCTTCAACTCCCTCGCTGGCCCGTCCCCCCAGCATTGGCTCGGCACGAACCAGGTAGGGCAGGACACCCTGTCCCGCTTGATCTACGGCTCGCGCACGAGCCTGATCGGGCCGCTCGCGGTCGTGATTCTCTCGACCATCCTCGGCATCGCGGTCGGACTCTTGGCCGGGTGGCGTGGCGGGTGGGTCGACGCGGCGCTGAGCCGGGTGCTCGACATCATGTTCGCGTTTCCCGGGTTGCTCCTGGCGATCCTCGTCGTCGCCCTCTTTGGCAAGGGCCTGGTCGCGCCCGTGGTGGCGATGTCGATCGCCTATACACCGTTCGTCGCGCGGCTGGTCCGCAGCCTGGTGATCCAGGGACGTTCCCGGCCCTATATCTCCGCCTACCGGGTGCAGGGTTTTGCCGGTGGGTACATCGCGGTCCGCCGCCTCCTGCCCAACGTCTCACCGACGGTGCTCGCGCAGTCGACGCTGAACTTCGGCTACGCCCTGCTCGACCTCGCCGCGTTGTCCTTCCTCGGCCTGGGGGTCCAGCCGCCCACGCCGGACTGGGGCGCGATGGTCAATGACGGGCGCGGCGCCGTGTTGGCCGGCGAGCCGCTGTCGGCGGTCGCGCCGGCCCTGGCGATCGTCATCGTGGTGGTGGCCTTCAACGTCGTGGGCGAAGAGATCGCCGACCGCATCGCCGGGAGGAGGTCTTGATGAGCCTCCTCGAGATCGACGACCTGACGCTGACTCTTCCTGGGCGCGCCGTCCGGCCCGTGCTCGACGGGGTTTCACTGGCCGTCGAGGCGGGCGAGATGGTCGGGCTGGTGGGGGAGTCGGGGTCCGGAAAATCGGTCACCGCACGCACCGTCCTCGGGCTCTGGCCCGACGGGGCCGAGATGACCGGGGCGGTCCGGGTCGGCGACTGCGACATCCTGCAAGCAGACCGGCAGCGGCTGCTTCAGGTGCGGCGGTCAGAGGCCGCGATGATCTTCCAGGACCCGCGGTCGGGCATCAACCCGATGCGTCGCATCGGGGACTTCCTGACCGAGTCTCTGCGCCTTAACCACGGCTGGTCCAAGGACCGGTCGCGCGAGCGGGCTCTGGAGCTCCTGCATGCGGTTGGCCTCGATGACGCCGAGCGACACCTGCGCCAATACCCCCACGAGCTGTCCGGCGGGATGCTCCAGCGGGTCATGATCGCTGGGGCGCTGACCGTGGAGCCGCGGCTGCTGTTGTGTGACGAGCCGACCACGGCGCTGGACGTGACCACGCAGGCGGAGATTCTTGGGATCCTGCAAGACCTGCAGGCGGCTCAGGGCATGGGCGTCCTGTTCATCACCCACGACCTCGATCTCGCCGCAGCGGTGTGCGATCGGATCTATGTCATGTATGCCGGACGGATCGTCGAGACGTCGTCCGCCGAGCACCTGTTTGCACGGCCCGGACACCCGTACACCGCTGGTCTGCTCGCCTCCACCCCCGAGGTATCTGGGGGGCACGACCGGCTGCGACCGATCCGCGGGACGCCGCTGAGCCTGCTCGAGGCACCTACGGGGTGCGCGTTCGCGACGCGATGCGACTTCGCGATCGACGGGCTGTGCGACGTTCGGACTCCGGACCTGCTCGTCTCGGACCGTCGGGAGGTCCGGTGCTTGCGTAGTCCCGACCTCGACGTCGAACTGTCCTCGCTCGTCTCCTCGAGGGGAGGGGCAGATGACTGACTTGCCCAACGCCAACGCGCCCCGCGCTGCTGCAGCCCTGCTCGAGGTCCGCGACCTCCGCAAGACGTACACGGTTGGTCGAACGATCGTTCGCGCCGTCGACGGCCTGTCGTTCACCTTGCCGGTCGGAGGGTCGGTCGGGATCGTCGGCGAGTCGGGCTCCGGCAAGACCACGACCGCTCGGATGTTGGTCGGACTCGAGGTGCCCGACTCCGGGTCGATCGTCGTGGGTGGAGCGCCGCTCGACCTGCGCTCGCGAGGGCGCGCCGCCCGCCGGGCACGAGCCAAGGCCGTCCAAATCGTGTTCCAGGACCCGTATCTCTCCTTGGACCCGCGCATCCAGGTTGGCGCCTGCATCGACGCGGTGCTGCGGCTGCACACCTCCATGGACGGGCACGCTCGCGACGCACGGGTGCTGGAGCTGCTGGCACAGGTCGGTCTGGGACGACGCGAGGCTGCGCTGCTGCCCCGACGGCTGTCGGGCGGTCAGCGTCAGCGGGCCGCCATCGCGCGTGCGCTGGCGGTGGAACCCCACGTTCTCGTGCTAGACGAGGCGGTCTCGGCCCTCGATGTCTCGGTGCAGGCCCAGGTTCTCAACCTGCTCGGAGACATCCGGCGTGAGACCGGGGTCGGTCTGGTCTTCGTGAGCCACGACCTGGCGGTCGTGCGCTACGTCTGCGAGGACACGCTGGTCATGCGTCGCGGGGTCGTCGTCGAGCAGCGACCCACTCGGGACGTGCTCGATGCGCCTGAACACCCCTACACTCGCCTGCTGCTGTCGTCGGTCCCCAGGCCCGGCTGGGACCTCGAGGCCATCGGTCGGTTGCGTCGCGAGGTGGCTGCGGCCGGTGGCTGACGATGCCCTGACCCGGTGGTCGGCCACCCGCACGCGAGCCGCCCTCGAATCCGGCGAGGTCTCGGCGAGGGAAGTCATGGCAGCCGCCATCGCCCAGATCGAGCGGGTGAATCCCGCGGTGAACGCGCTGGTGACGGTGGCAGATCCCGACGAGCTGATGCGTGGCGCGGCCGAGGCCGACGCGCGGCGGGCACGCGGCGAGCCCCTGGGTGCCCTGCATGGGCTCCCGATGGCGATCAAGGACACCCACGAGACCCGAGGGATGAGGACCACCTGGGGGTCGCCGCTGTTCGCCGACCACGTGCCGCCAGCCGACGCACCGATCGTGCGTCGGGTGAAGGACGCGGGTGCGCTGATCGTCGGGAAGAGCAACGTGCCCGAGTTCGGTGCCGGCTCGCACACGTTCAACACGCTGTTCGGCGTGACCCGGAACCCCTACGACCTCGCCCGGTCGGCTGGAGGCAGCAGCGGTGGTTCAGCGGCTGCGCTGGCCTGTGGACTGGTGCCTCTGGCTGACGGAAGCGACCTGGGCGGATCGTTGCGCAACCCGGCCAGCTTCTGCTCCGTCGTCGGGTTGCGGCCGTCGGCCGGGCGAATCCCTGACGTGACTACGCCCCCGTGGTCCCACGCCGTGACCGGACCCATGGGGCGCACGGTCCGGGACGTGGCACTGCTCTTGTCGGTCCAGGCCGGTGAGGGGCCTCCGTCGCTGGCGCCGCTCGGTGCCTCATCGCAACTCCGCATCGCGTGGTCCGAAGGCTTCGGGCTGCCGTTCGAGCCCGCGGTGACCAACACGGCGCAAGCCGTCCGCGCCGTCATGCAGTCCGCGGGGTGGCGTGTTCACGCGGCCGAGCCGGACCTGACCGGGGCCGACGAGGCGTTCCAGACCCTGCGCGCCCGGTTGCTCGCCACGGAACTCGGCGCCGCCTACCGGCAGAACCCGGACTCCTTCAAACCGACGCTGCGATGGAACATCGAGAAGGGCTTGGCCCTGCAGCCGGGCGAGATCGTCCGTGCCGAACGGCTGACCGACGGAGTGCGGCACGCCTTCGCGGCGTTCATGGCCGACGTCGACGTCCTCGCGGTCCCCACCGTTCAGGTCCGGCCGTTCCCGATCGAGCTCGAGTACCCGTCCGAGATCGCGGGGGTTCCGATGGAGACGTACGTCGACTGGATGCGGTCATGCTCGTGGATCTCGGTGACGGGGGCCCCGGCCTTGTCGCTGCCCCTGGGCATGGACGAGGGCGGCTTGCCCGTGGGGATCCAGCTGATCGGGCGCCCTGGCCGCGACCTCGACCTCCTTGCGGCAGCGGAACGCCTGGAACGTGAGATCGAGCCCTGGGGGTGGCCGGCGTGCGCGTCCTGATCGCCGGCGGCGGCATCGCCGGGCTGACGACCGCCCTCAGCCTGCACGCGGTCGGGCTGGACGACGTGGTCGTCCTGGAGTCGGCCGACCGCATCAAGCCTCTCGGGGTCGGCATCAACCTGCTGCCGCACGCGGTGCGAGAGCTCACCGAGCTGGGCCTCGGCGAGGAGCTGGCTGGCGCAGGGCTGAAGACGGGGTCCCTGTCTTACCGCAACCGCTTCGGGCAGGAGATCTGGACCGAGCCCCGAGGCCTCGACGCCGGCTACGACTGGCCGCAAGTGTCTGTCCATCGTGGGCGGCTGCTGATGATCCTGCTGAATGCGGTGCGTGAGCGGCTCGGCCCGGCCAGCGTCCTGGAGGGGTCGCGCGTCGAGGGCTTCGAGGTCGACGGTGCGGTCGTCCGGACCCTTCCCTCGGGTTCGGGCGCGCAGACGGGCGACGTCCTGGTGGGCGCTGACGGGATCCACTCCCGAGTCCGAGCCCAACTCGTGCCAGAGGAGGGCCCGCCGCCCTGGAGCGGCGCGGTGCTCTGGCGAGGCACCACGTGGAGCGGGCCTTATCTCGACGGGCGCACCATGGTGATGGCCGGTCACGCCTCGCAGAAGTTCGTCTGCTACCCGCTGACCGAGCCGGGGGTTGATCCTCGCGGCCAGCTGATCAACTGGATCGCCGAACTGCGAGACCCCGACGTGGCAGCGGCGCCCGCCTCCTGGAACGACCGAGTCGACCCGGCGGTCCCACTGGCGCACTTCGCCACCTGGCGGTTTCCCTGGCTCGACATCCCGCGCGTGCTGTCCGACGCCGAGGCCGTGTTCGAGTATCCGATGGTCGACCGGGAGCCCCTCGACCGCTGGTCGCACGGCCCAGTCACCCTGGTCGGGGATGCCGCCCATGCCATGTACCCGATCGGCTCGAACGGAGCCAGCCAGGCCATCCTCGATGCCCGGGTCCTCGCACGTGAGTTGGTGCTAGGCCCGTCTGTTGACGCGGCTCTTGAGAGCTATGAGGAGGCCCGCCGTCCCAGCACGACGGCGCTGCAGCACGCCAACCGCAAGCAAGGGCCCGAGCAGGTCATGACCGTCGTGCACGAGCGGGCGCCCGAGGGTTTTGATGACCTGCATTCGGTGATCTCTGAGCAGGAGCTGACCGAGACAGCGGCCGCGTACAAGAAGGTGGCGGGGTTCCACCCAGCAGAACTGGCGGGGCGCCCGTCCTACTCCGTGGCCACGCCTCCTGTCGTGGGGACGGCACCACCGTGGTTCGACTGCAGGGTCGAGGTCGGCCCCGCCGAGGACCGTGAGCAGGGCAGGCGGGTGGTGCCGATCAAGCGGGGGCGTACGGCAGGTGCGCTGTCGGGCACGGTCGTGTCCGGTGAGGACCAGCAGGTCGTGGGGGACGACGGCGCTGTCGAGCTGGTGGCGACCTTCCGGGTCAGGCTGGACGGTGGTGGGGAACGGACAGTCACGACGAGGGGCGTCCGGCCCTCGGGCAGCAACGGGTTCGACCTGGCCGTGGAAGTCCTGGGTGGTCCAACCACCGAGCGAGGGTGGGCGCGGGCGACCAAGCAAGGCCTCAGCGTCGCCTGGACGGCATTCCGCGAGTAGGACCCGAGCGATCAGCGTTGGTAGGGGTTCTTTCGGGACGCTTTGTCCTCACGGATCAGTCGGCTCAGGAAGATGAACACGAGAACGACCGCCAAGCCGAGGGAGACGAAGAAGCCGATGTTGGCGGCGTTGGTGAGGGTCGAGTTTTCCGAGCTGTCGAAGACTGTGGCCGCGATGGCGGACCCGATCATCCCTCCGGCCACCAGGACGGCGACCACCACCATCGAGGCGATCGAGCGCAGGGCCGACACCTGGTTGTCCAGCGACGACGTGTCCAGGAACAGGGTGAACTTGCCCCTCTTGATCTGGTCCCGCCACGACAGGAGGCCCTTGACGTAGTCCGGAGCCTCCTTGATCGCCTGGCCCGCGATCCTCGTGGCCTGCCGTTTTGCGCCTTCGACCAAGGCATCCTCGGTGGCGGCGTCCATGGCTAGCTCGGTGACGGCTTCGAGGGCCGCGGAGGTGAAGGTGCGGTCGGGTGGGGTGAGCGGAGTGAAGAAGGCCGAGGCCTGGCTCATGGCCTTCAGCGCCAGAGTGAGCTGCGGATCCAGCCGAAGGCCGTTGTCGCGCAGCACGCCCATGGACGTCGAGAGCACCAACTTGATGTCCGGGGCTGTGCCGCGCCCGTAGCGCGACATCTTGCGCTCGAAGTCCTTGAGGAAGGCCTTCTCGTCGACCGGACGGAAGGGGACGCTGAGGGAGAGGATCTGCTCGCTCATGGCCGGTATGTCTCCGCGGACGAAGGTCCACAGCAGCATGCCGAGGTGGGCCCGCTGGCCCAAGGTCAGCTCGCCGACCATCCCGGAGTCGAGGAAGGTCACGACACCGGTGTCCAGGCTGACGAACAGGTTGCCCGGATGCGGGTCGGCATGGAAGAAGCCATCGATGATCAACATCTTCATGGCCGCCCGGAGCGCCGATTCGCCCACGGCCGCGAGGTCGAGACCGGCCGCACGCATCGCGTCGACATCGGAGATCTTGACGCCCGAAACGAACTCCTGGGTCAGGACGCGCTGTCCGGAGAGGCTGCGCTCGAGGGTCGGGATATGGACCCCCTGGATGGGCGCCATGTTGGCCGCCAGCTGCTCCATGTTGTAGGCCTCGGCGTAGTAGTCCAGCTCCTCGATCAAGGTGCTGCCGAACTCGTCGAGCATGGACGCCAACCCCATCTCGCGCGCCGATCGGCTCCGACGCTCGGTGTACCGACCCATCAAGCGGGCCACCCCGAGATCGGCGCGGACCTGCTGGTCGAGGTTGGGGCGCTGCACCTTGACCGCCACGGCTCGCCCGTCGTGCAAGGTCGCCGCATGAACCTGACCGAGGGAGGCGGCGGCCAACGGCTTGGGGTTGAAGGTCGCGTAGAGCTCTTCGGGAGGTGCTCCCAGCTCGTCGATGATGACTTGGCGGGCCGCGGCGTACGGCACAGGAGGCACGTCGTTCTGCAGGCGGTCGAGTTCTACCCGCCAGTCGTCGGGGAGGTTGCTCGACTGGCTCGAGACGATCTGCCCCAGCTTGACGTACGTGGGGCCGAGCCCCTCGAGCATGATCCGGGTGCGCTCGGCGTCGTTCAGTCTCGGGATGGGCTCAGGGGTCTTGTACACCCACTGCTGCATCCGCCGGCTGAACCCGGCGAAGGGCGAGCGGTCCACGACCGCGCTAGCCCCGAAGTTGAGCATCGTCGTGTAGACCTGCTGCAGGCGGAGGTTCTCATTGACCGCGTCGAAACTGCCGCCGCTCATGAGTCCCCCTCGTTTCCGTGATCGTGGTCGAAGATCGGCGGTGACGCCCCCGCAATCGTCTCGAACACGAGCCCGAGTGCGCCGACGAGAAGGCCTCCGAGGAGCAACGGGAGGATGCCGCGCCAGGCGAGCTCGTCACCGAGAATCCACGAGAGCATGGCCAGCATAAGGGCGTTGATCAGGACGACGACGAAGCCGTAGCTGACGACGAGATAGCGCAGAGCGAAGAACTGGATGATCGGTTTCACGATCGCGTTCAGGAGCCCGAACACGAGCCCGGTCAGCACGAAGATCCCCAGGTACCAACGGTCGACGCGCAAGCCCGGCAACACCAGGACGGTGACGACCACGGCCAGACCGTTGGTGATGATCCGGATCAGCCACAGCCGCCAGTTCGCCCAGTCGCGCAGGAGCCTGGTCCGTGCGACGTCGGCGACGAAGTAGTGATGCACCTTCGACTGCGGTTCGGCGATCCCGGTGGCGGCACCGCGGGGTGGCTCGCTAGGCGTTGTTTGTGCCGACATGTGTGGCTGCTCCGGGGGGTGCCGTCTGGGGTGGGCGATCTGGGCGGTCTGCTGTGTGCACCGACTCTAGGTGTCGCCCGTCGGGCGCGGTGCCTGCCCTGGCAATTCGTCGTGTCTCAAGGAGCATGGGGCCGGGTCGACGGGGCTCCGCGCGTCAAAGCACTCGAGGGCCAGCGCCGACCGTGCGACGATCGGTGCATGACTGAGACCACCCCTCCGGCGTCCAGCGGCCCGTCGGCAGCTCAAACAGACGGCGGTGCGGCTGAGGACGAGGCGCACCGCAAGTTCCGCGAGGCCTTGGAGAAGAAGAAGCAGGCCCACCACGCCAGCGCAGAAGGCGCCCCTGACTCGTCGGGGGTCGGTCCGTCCAACAACACCAAGACGACGCGGCAGTTCAGACGCAAGTCTGGAGGCTGAGGGCGCGTCCCAGGTCGCGCCCGAGGGGGGTGCTGGACGCAAGACGGTGGTGAGGCCGGCCCGGCAGGATGGCGGCCATGGCTGCCACGTTCTCGCTGTCCGCTGCTGACCTCGAACGTCAGCGACTGCTACGCCGAGCCAAGGCCGTCGCCACCGGGCTGCTTCTGGTTGCGGCGGCCGTGTTTGTCGCGGTTCAACCAGCTGTCGAATCCGGAGCAGCCTGGGCCGGCTACGTCTCGGCCGCTGCGGAGGCGGGGATGGTAGGCGGCCTGGCCGACTGGTTCGCAGTGACGGCACTGTTCCGCCACCCGCTCGGGATCCCGATTCCGCACACCGCGCTGATCCCGTCGCGCAAGGACGCCCTCGGCGCAGGCCTGGGGGCCTTCGTGGGTGACAATTTCCTGGCCCCGGAGGTGGTACGCCGTCGCCTTCAGCAGGTGGACGTGGCCGGGCGGGCCGGGGCCTGGTTGGCGCGCGAGGAGCATGCCAAGCGCGTGGCCGAGGAGATCGCGGTGGCGCTCAAGGGCGCGATCGACGTACTGCGTGACGACGACGTCCGTGCGGTCGCCGAGGAGGCGATCGGGCAGCGGGTTCGCTCCACGGCGGTCGCGCCGGTCCTCGGGAGGTTGCTCGGCGACGTCGTCGCGGACGGCTCGCACCACGCCCTGGTCGACGTCGCCTCCGAGCGCACGGCCGCCTGGCTCGCGAGCAACCAAGCCACGGTCATCCGGATCGTGCAGAGCCAGGCCCCGACCTGGTCGCCGCGCTTCGTCGACCGTGCGCTCGCCAAGCGGGTCGCTGCCGAGCTGTCCCGCATTGCCAGCGAGGTCGCGGCCGACCCAGAGCACCCGATCCGCCGCGGGCTGGACGGATACCTCGAGGGGCTGGCCCGGGATCTGCGAGACGACGCTGCGACCGGTGAACGTCTCCAGGCCCTGGTCGGGCGCCTCCTCGAGCACGCCGCCACTCGTGAGGCGCTCGGCACGCTCGTGGGCGCCACGCGCCGCGCCGTCGTCGCGATCATCGAGCAGCCGGACGGTGAGCTTCGGGGGCGCACCATCCAAGCGCTCCAGGCCCTTGGCGAGCGGCTCTCGTCGGACGGTCAGCTCCGGGCCAAGGCCGACCAGTGGGTGGGGGACGCGGCCGAGCACGTCGTGACGACCTATCGCGACGAGCTGACGCGGGTCATCACCGACACCGTCGATCGTTGGGACGGCGACGAGGCCGCACGTCGCATCGAACTCGCCGCCGGTCGAGACCTGCAGTTCATCCGGGTCAACGGGACGGTCGTGGGTGCCTTGGCTGGCATAGCCATCCACGCGGCGGCCACCGTCCTCTAGGGCTGCCTACGGGTTCAGCGCTGAGTGCGGCACGACCTGGTGACTCTGCGCGGATCGGCGGGCCGCCTCGAGGATCTCCAGGCCTCGAACGGAATCGCGAGGGTCGACCGGCGGGCTCACGGATGAATCGGTCAGCGCTCGGGCGAGCTGAGCGTAGAACGCGGGGTAGTCCCCGCTCAGCGAGGCGACGGGGACCCGTTCATCGCCGGTGACCAGCTCACCCCAGGCCTCCCGCGCGACGGCGCCCCAGCCTTGCGACGGCCGGGCACCCGCGCGCAGCGCCTCCTCCTGCCCGTCCAGTCCGGCCACGACGTAGGCCGATTCAGAGCCGAGCACACGGAAGCGGGGACCAGGACTGCCGGCCACGGCAGAGGCCCACAGGTGCGAACGGGCTCCGGACGCGTGCTCGAGCGCGATGAACACGTCGTCGTCTGCGGCCTGTGGCGAGCGACGGCGATCGATCTCGGCGTAGACCGACACGACCGGTCCGAGCAGGAGCAGGGCCTGGTCGACCAGGTGACTGCCCAGGTCGAACAGGAGGCCGCCTGCTGCGTCGGGGTCGTCGCGCTCGCGCCAGCCGCCGCCAAGAGCCGGACGCCACCGCTCGAAGCGTGACTCGAAGCGGCGTACGTCGCCGAGCGTGCCGGCCCCGACCAGTGCCTGGATGGTCCGGAAGTCGCTGTCCCAGCGTCGGTTCTGAAACGTCGTGAGCAGCACGCCTGCTGATGAGGCCCCTTTGACGAGGTTGTCCGCCTCACCCGAGGTGGGGGCCATCGGTTTGTCGATCACGACCGATACTCCGGCCTCGATCGCCGCGCGCGCCAAGGTCACGTGCGTCGCGTTGGTCGTCGCGACCACCATCAGGTCGAGGTCGAGTCGCAGCAAGGCGTCGACGTCGTCGACGACGGTTGCGCCCGGATGATCCGCCTGTGCCTGGCTGATCCGAGCGGAGTCGCGCGTGACGATGCCCACGAGGGCGAGGTCGAGGTTTGCCGCGATGAGTGGCGCGTGGAACACCGCGCCGGCCAAGCCGTAGCCGGCGAGACCGACACGGAGGGGCTGATCGGCGCCTTCGGGTTGGGTTGTCATGCGTCGGTGGGGCGCCCGAGCAGGGAGAGGAAGGCCGTGAGCGCGCCTTCGAAGAAGGCCTCGGCATCGGCTACCACCTGCTGGTGCTGGCCGTTGAGCTCGAAACTGATGACGCCGTAGACCGCGTCGCGCACGGCAACGCCGGTCGCCATGAGGGCGGCCTCGTCGTCCGACAGGGCGCCGGAGCCGTGGTTCTCGAGCATCTCGGAGAGGACCGAGCGTCCAGGGACCCGAGGAGCTGGACCGGGGCTCAGCTCGCCCACCGCCGCGGCTTCGGCCAGCAGCCGGACCAACAGGATCGAGACCCGGGAGGCGGGCCCGATCGTGTCCTGCGGGGCCGCGTAGCCGGGGACCGGGGACCCGTAGATGAGCGCCCACTCGTGGGGGTGAGACCGCGCCCACCGGCGGACGTTGCGGAAGACCTCGGCCGCCCGAGCGGCGAACGTGCTCTCGGAGTCGGCCGCGGCAGCGGCGTCGCCCCGTTCCACGACCTCACCGAGGGAGTCGTAGGCCTCGATGATGAGCGCGGTGAGCAGAGCATCGCGGCTGGGGAAGTAGCGGTAGACGGCTGAGGACGACATGCCGAGGTCGCGCGCCACCGCCCGCAGGGACAGCGCTGCGGCGCCGTCGCGAGCGAGATGGGTGCGCGCGACGTCGGTGATCTCCTCGGTCAGTTCGGCGCGGACTCGCGCACGGGCCGAACTGGCCCGAGTCTCTGAGCGCGCCGTGTCGGTGGACGAGGTCATGAGGGAAGTCTGTCAGTGAAAGAGAGCGGTGACAAGAAGTGAGAGCAGTGCTCTTGACAGCCACTCAACAATAGTGCACACTGCTCGCATCAGAGAGCACCGCTCTCATCCAATTGCGACCGAAGGAGAACCACTCGTGAGCCGCTTCGTCATCGTCGGCGCCGGAATCCTGGGCAGCCGCACCGCACTGGCCTTGGCCGAGGCCGGGCACGACGTCCGCCTGGTCAGCCGTCGGGGTCGCGGTCCGGCCCATCCTCGAGTGGAGGCGGTGGCCGCCCCCGCCCAGGACCCCGCCCGGCTGGCCGAGCTGACCGCCGGGGCGCGCGCGCTCTACAACTGCGCCAACCCTGACTACTGGACTTGGGAGACCGAGTGGCCGCCGCTCGCGGCCAGCCTGCTCACTGCGGCTCGGCAGACGGGAGCGACGCTGGTCGCGGCCGGGAACCTGTACGGCTACGGGCAGGGCTCGGGTCCGATGAGCGAGAGCACCCCGCTGGCGACGACCTCCCGCAAGGGCAGGGTGCGCGTCCAGATGTGGGAGGACATGCTCGCGGCTCAGACCGCCGGCGACGTCCGCGTGTGCGAGCTGCGGGCCTCGGACTACTTCGGCCCGGGGGCCCACGTCAACGCGCACCTGGGGGAGCGGGTCTTTCCTCGCGTGCTCGCAGGCAAGAAGGCGCAATTCGTCACCGGGAACGAGCGGGCCCCGCACAGCTGGACCTACGTCCCCGATTTCGTCTCGGCGCTGGCGCTGGCCGGAACCGACGAGCGGGCCTGGGGCCGTGCGTGGCATGTGCCCACCGAGGCGCCACGCACGCCGGGCCAGGCCGTCAGCGACATCGCGTCGGTCGCTGGAGTGCGCGACCCCGGCTACCAGGCCTTCCCGAATCCGGTCCGAGCGGCCCTGGGCGTCTTCCAACCCTTCATGCGTGAGCTCGGCGAGGTCCGCTACCAGTTCAACGAGCCGTTCGTCCTCGACTCCTCGGCGTGGACGGCGACGTTCGACGTCGGTCCGACGCCGTGGCGGGAGGCGCTCCTGGCCACCGTCGAGGACGTGCGCGACGGGGCTTCGGCCGCGGCTTAGCGCTCGGCGCCGTACGCTCGGCTGGTGCCCGGCAGCATCGGTTCGTTCATCGACCTCCTCGGAGAGCAGTCCTGGCACGGCGCGCTCGCCTGGACGATCCTGCTGGCGAGTGTGGCCGTCGTGCTGGCCCAGGCGCCGGCAGGGCGTTGGCGCACCGTCGGGATCGCGGCTCGCGAGGCGGCGATCGTGTTCGCCCTGCTCGGGCTTTGGCGCTACGTCGGCCATTACGTGCGACTGCGTGTCACTGGTGGCATGGAGAACGGCCAAGGGATCTGGGACTTCGAGCGCGCGGTCCATCTACCGAGTGAGGTGTGGGTGCAGTCGTGGGTGCTGCCTCACCCCGACGTCGTGCGGTTCCTGAACCTCTACTACATGAGCCTGCATCTCACCTCGATGGCGATCTTCCTGGGCTGGATGTTCTGGCGGCACCGGCAGCACTACGCCCGCGCTCGCACGCTCGTGGCTGTCACGACCTTGCTCTGCATGCTGATCCAGTTCATCCCCGTCGCACCTCCGAGGATGTTCCCCGAGCTCGGATTCGTGGACACCGCGATCGAGTACGGCCAGTCGGTGTATGGCTTTGGCGGCAGCTCGGTGGGCAGCCAGCTCGCGGCGATGCCGTCGGTGCACGTCGCGTGGGCGCTGATCCTGGCGTGGTTCGCCTGGCGCGTGATGTCCGGCCCGATCCGCTACCTGATCTGGTTCCACGCCGCGATGACCGTTTTCGTGGTGACGGCCACGGCCAACCACTGGTGGATGGATGGGATCGTCGCGGCCGGGCTGATGGCCCTGGTCATCCTCGGGCAGGGGCTGTGGTCCACGTGGCGCGGGCGTTCGGTCGGTGACTCAGTCGACGAGTCCGACGATCGTCGGATCAGCGCTTCGCCCGCGGCGTCGTCGGGGCCTTCGGCCGGGGCCGCGGGAGACCTGCTCGTCGGCTGAGAGGCGCGGACGAACGCCATCCGTGCGGATGGTGCCCTCAGCCGGCGGACGCGCTGGAGCCACGGACCTCGAGCGTGGCCAGCAAGGCCGCCGTGGCGTTGGCGACCTCCTCGACCGCGCTGTCGAACGCAGCCCGGTTGTGGGCGGCCGGCGCGCGGAACCCCGACACCTTGCGGACGTATTGGAGGGCGGCCGCGTGTACATCGGTGTCGGTGACTGACTCGGTGAACGGCGGACGCAGCGTCTTGATGCTTCGGCACATGGCTGAAGGCTAGCGGCGTCCGAAATCCGCGATCCCGCGTCGGAGCCGCCCGATAGCGTCGCCCGCATGGCGACACCGAACGCGGCGGCGCGAGGTCTGTCGGGGGAGGGAACGAACTCGGGCGCCTTCACCGGGATGGACTGGCTCTTCCTCATTGGCCCGGCCGCGATCTGGGGGTCGTCTTTCGCGCTGATCGCCGTTGGCCTCGACTCCTTCCCCCCGACCGTTCTGACGTTCCTGCGCCTGTTGTTCGGGTTCGTGGCGATCTCGCTGGTGCCGAAAGCGCGCAAACGCATCGCGCGCTCCGACTGGCCCCGCGTAGCCCTCGTGGGCGTGTTCTGGATGGCCGTACCGCTGTCGATGTTCTCCCTTGCTGAGCAGTGGGTCTCCTCCTCGACAGCGGGGATGATCAACGGGGCCACGCCGATCACGGCGCTGTTGGTGGCGACGCTGGCCCTGCACCGCCGCCCGGGACGGCTCCAGCTGCTCGGCATCCTCGTCGGCTTCGTCGGCATCGTGTTCGTGGCCCTTCCCGACCTCGGCAAGGGCTCCGACGAGGCCCTCGGAGTGCTCCTCCTCGTGATCGCGGTGTCGTGCTACGGGATCGCGCTCAACCTCACGGTGCCGCTCCAGCAGCGCTACGGGTCGCTTCCGGTTTTCTGGCGAGCTCAGATCGTGGCCCTGGCGCTCACCGCCGTTCCAGCGGCTCTGCACGTCGACGAGTCCACGCCTCAGGTCGGGGCCTGGTTGGCGCTCGTGGTGCTCGGCGTCCTGGGCACGGGTCTGGCGTTCGTCCTCGCCGGCAACCTCGCGGGACGGGTAGGTGGGGCTCGCGCGTCGATCATCACGTATTTGATCCCGCCGTGGTCGATCATGATCGGCGTGCTGTTCCTCGACGAGACGGTCGCCGTCGTGGCGCTGGTGGGCACCGCCGTCGTCTTGTGCGGGGCCTTCTTGGCCACCCGTCGTGACGATGCTGCTCGGCCGAGCTCGGCGGCGAGCCCTGGCCCCGAAGGGATGGATGTGGCGGCCATTCCTACCGAACGGGAAGGTCCGGCCGGGCCTTCCTGATGGCCGCAAGCGCGCGGATCTGATCCGGCCCGACCCGGCAACAGCCGCCGATCATCCGCGCACCTGCATCCAGCCAGCTCGTGACCTGGGAGATCGTGAAGCCCGGGTCGCCGTGCCACTGGCGCTCGTCGGCGTCCCATGCTTCGCCGCTGTTGGGGTAGGCGACGATCGCCTTGCTCGTGATGCCGGCGGCTGCAGCGACCAGGGCCTCCACGTCATGGGGCGCCGAACAATTGACGCCGACGGCGACAACGTTGGAGACCTCCTCGGCCATGTCGAACGCCTCCAGCACGTCCTCGCCCCGGCGAGTCCGTAGTCCCTCACAGGTCAGGGACAGCCAGGCCGGGACACCGAGATCGGCCACCTCGGCCAGCAGTGCCTCAGCTTCGGCCAGCGACGGGATGGTCTCAAGGGCGAGGAGGTCTGGCTCTGCGCTGGCCAGCACCTCGAGCCGCCGCCGATGCCACTGGCGTAGTTCGGGGACTCCGACGTCGGGGCCGTAGTCACCCGTGTATTCCTCGCCGTGGGCGAGCATGGCGCCGTACGGCCCGACGGACGCAGCGACCCAGCGGGGCGTGCCGTGGTCTGGCTCGTCGCCCGCGGCTTGCCGCGCCAACTCGACGCTGCGCTGCAAGAGGCGGTCCGTGGCGGTGGCGTCGTACCCGGCGGCGGCCAGCCCCTCGTAGGACGCCTGATAGCTCGCGGTGGTGGCCACCTGCGCTCCGGCGGAGAAGTACGACCTGTGCACCGCGCGGATCTCGTCGGGTGTCTGCGCGAGCAGTCTCGCTGACCACAGGTCACTGCTCAGATCGTGTCCGCGGGACTCCAACTCGGTCGCCAGGCCCCCGTCGAGCACCACCAGCTGATCGCCAGCGCCGAAGCTTTGAGGGGACGTCGTCACGTGGCCAGGATCCCACCTCGTGGGACTCCGGCCGTGGTTGAAGAAAGATCTTGAACTTTCTGCGAACAACCTCTTGCGCGCCAGCACGCTTACCTGTTGAATCTCCCCACGTCACCGGAAGCGGTGGTCGGAGCCGGGGAAACCTTAGGCGCCGCAAGGGAATTCCGGCTTGCTGGAGTTCTTGCGCGGAGGGCACCATGCGCACGAAGGATCAGGGGAGACCCTGACCCGTCGGAGGCGGTGCGCCGCCGGTCACAGTGGACGGAGACCGGTCGAGGGAGCCACTGGAGTCCTGGCAACGGGACGATCGAGGTGAAGCCGACCAGGGCAAGGCCCCGCGAACTCATACTTCGCGGGGCCTTGTTCCATGATGGGGGCGGCATCCCGGCGGACCGGGGAGCGACACGCGGGCCAGCCGACAGGGGCGCGGCGCTGGAGACCCGTCGAGTCAGGACTTCTGAGCGCCGCGGCGGAGGCTTGGTACGAACGGCTGCCGGGCCTGGTCCGGCCGGGCGTGGCAGACTCGCGTGCAGCGGGGGACCCCCGCGGCCGATCGGAAGGGTGTTTGATGTCGGAGTTCCAGCTGAGCTATCCGGGCGGGGAGCTCCCCCTCGGTCTGACCGCCGCCACAGACGGGCCGTCCGGCTTGGATGTGAGCAAGCTGCTGTCGTCGACCGGGCAGGTGACGCTCGACTCGGGGTTCAAGAACACCGCGTCTTGCGCTTCGTCCATCACCTATATCGACGGGGACGCTGGGATCCTGCGCTACCGCGGATACCCCATCGAGCAGCTGGCTGGGAACGCGTCGTTCCTCGAGGTGTCGTACTTGCTGATCTACGGCGCCCTGCCCACGCAGGCGGAGCTGACGGAGTTTGAGAGCTCGGTCACCCGGCATACGCTCCTGCACGAGGACCTGCGCTGGTTCTTCGACGGCTTCCCGCGTGATGCCCACCCGATGGCGGTGCTCTCCTCGGCGGTCAGCGCGCTGTCGGCGTTCTATCAGGACAGCCTCGATCCCTTCGACAAGGAGCAGGTCGAGATCTCGACCGTGCGGCTGCTGGCCAAGGTGCCGACGATCGCCGCCTACGCCTACAAGAAGTCGATCGGTCAGCCGTTCCTCTATCCCGACAACACCCTCGGCTACGTGGACAACTTCCTCCGGCTGACGTTCGGGGTGCCCGCGGAGCCGTACGAAGTCGACCCTTTGATCGCCTCGACGCTCGACATGCTGCTGATCCTGCACGCCGACCACGAGCAGAACTGCTCCACCTCGACCGTGCGGCTCGTGGGATCCAGTCATGCGAACCTGTTCGCTTCGGTGTCGGCCGGTGTCAACGCGTTGTTCGGTCCGCTGCACGGCGGCGCCAACCAGGCCGTGATGGACATGCTCCAAGGCCTGGAGTCCGACGGAGGCGACGTCGACGCCTTCGTCCGGCGGGTCAAGGACAAGGAGCCCGGGGTCAAGCTCATGGGCTTTGGGCATCCCGTCTACAAGAACTACGACCCGCGGGCCACCCTGATCAAGAAGGCCGCCCACGACCTGTTCGAGCAGTTGGGGCTCGACGACCCACTGCTCGACATCGCCCTCCGGCTGGAATCTCATGCGCTGGCCGACGACTACTTCGTCGAGCGCAAGCTCTACCCGAACGTCGACTTCTACACGGGGCTCATCTATAAGGCGATGGGCTTCCCGACCCACATGTTCACCGTGCTGTTCGCGCTGGGCCGACTGCCCGGCTGGATCGCCCAGTGGCGCGAGATGATCGACGACCCGCAGACCAAGATCGGTCGACCGAGGCAGGTCTACGTCGGTGCCCCGGCACGCGACGTCGTCGCCGTGGGCGAGCGGTGATCGGGGCGCCCTACGCGCCCGCGGACTCGCGGTACGGCACGATGGACTATCGGCGGTGCGGCCGGTCCGGGTTGAAGTTGCCGGCGCTCTCGCTCGGGCTGTGGCACAACTTCGGCGACGACGCCGCCTTCGACAACCAGCGCGCCATCCTGCGTCGGGCCTTCGACCTCGGGGTCACCCACTTCGACCTCGCCAACAACTACGGACCTCCGTACGGCTCCGCCGAGGCCAACTTCGGCCGCCACCTCGCGGCGGACTTCCGGGCCTTCCGCGACGAGCTGGTGCTGTCGACCAAGGCCGGATACGACATGTGGCCGGGGCCTTACGGCGAATGGGGCTCGCGCAAATACGTGTTGGCGTCCCTCGACCAGTCCCTGCAGCGGATGGGCGTCGACTACGTCGACATCTTCTACAGCCATCGACTCGACCCCGAGACTCCCCTCGAGGAGACGATGGGTGCGCTGCACAGCGCCGTCCAGCAGGGCAAGGCCCTCTATGTCGGCATCTCCTCCTACTCCCCGGAACGCACGGCGGAGGCGGCCGCGATCCTGTCCGACCTGGGTACGCCGCTGCTCATCCACCAGCCGTCGTACTCCCTGCTGAACCGCTGGATCGAGGGTGGTCTGCTGGACACCCTGGAGTCGGTGGGCGCGGGGTGCATCACGTTCTCGCCCCTCGCGCAGGGGATGCTCACCGATCGCTACCTTGACGGGATCCCCGCCGGCTCTCGGGCCGCGCAAGGCAAATCGCTGTCACCTGACCTGCTGACCGAGCAGAACCTCACGCACATCCGCGCGCTCGCGGCCCGGGCTGCCGATCGTGGTCAAACTCTGGCGCAGATGGCGTTGGCCTGGACGTTGCGCGACCCCCGGGTGACGTCGACGCTGGTCGGGGCCAGCAGCGTGGCCCAGCTCGAGGACAACGTCGCTGCGTTGGACGGCGCGCCGTTCACCGACGAGGAGCTCGCGGCCCTCGACGAGCATGCCGTCGAGGGCGGCATCAACCTGTGGGCGCGGTCCAGCTCCGCCTGACCGCCCCACCACCCCCTCCGCCCCCCACACGTGATCATGCGCAAATGGCCCCTGCCGTCCGGTCGGCCGCGCCCCGCCCGCCCGTCCACCCACCCCCCTTCGTGATCATGCGCAGATGGCCCCTCCGAGATCGCTCGGTCAGGGGCCATCTGCGCATGATCACGAAGGGGGACGGTGGTCGTGGGGGAGGTTGAGCGTGGGCAGAGGGGCCATCTGCGCATGATCACGAGGGATGGTGGGTCGGGGTGATGGGGATGGGGATGGGGATGGGGCGCCCGGGGTCACGCGGGGTCACGCGGGGGATTAGTGGCCGCGGGCCAGCCAGGCGTCCAGGTGTGGGGCCTCGGCGCCGATCGTGGTGGGGTCGCCGTGGCCGGTGTCCACCACCGTCTCCGGCGGCAGCACGAGCAGCCGGTCACGGATCGAGTCGATGATCGTGGGGAAGTCTGAGTACGAACGCCCGGTGGCGCCTGGGCCTCCGTTGAACAGGGTGTCCCCGCTGAACAGGGCGCCGTGCTCGGCGTCGTAGAGGCAGACCGCGCCCGGAGCGTGCCCCGGCGTGTGGAGCACGGTCAGCGTGTGCTCACCAACGGCGAACGTCTGCCCGTCAGCAAGCTGTTCGTCGGGGGAGCGGTCCGGGTAGACGGTGTCCCAGAGCATCCGGTCGTCGGCGTGCAGCCAGATCGGCGCCTCGACGAGCGCCTGCAGGTCAGCGGCTGCCCCGATGTGGTCGTCGTGACCGTGGGTCAGAACGATCGCGGTCACCCGACGGCCGGCCACGGCCGCGGCGATGGCTGCCGCGTCATGAGCGGCATCGACCACGAGCACCTCGTCGGCATTACCCACGAGCCAGACGTTGTTGTCGACGTCCCAGGTGCCGCCGTCGAGGCTGAAGGTCCCGGACGTGATGACCCGCTCAACAGCCATCAGAAGACGACGACCGAGCGAAGGACCTCGCCGCGCTCCATCTTGTGGAAGGCGTCCTCGACCTCGTCCAGCGCGATCGTCTCCGACACGAACTTGTCGAGGGGAAGGCGTCCCTGCTGATGCAGATCGACGAGCATCGGGAAGTCGCGGGAGGGCAGACAGTCGCCGTACCACGACGACTTGATCGACCCGCCGCGCCCGAAGATCTCGATGAGCGGCGTGGACCAGACCATGTCGGGGGTGGGTACGCCGACGAGCACCGTGGTCCCCGCGAGGTCGCGAGCATCCCAGGCCTGCTGGAAGACCTCGGGGCGTCCGACCGCATCGATGGTCACGTCGGCGCCGTGCTCGGTGATCTCCCGGATGGCAGCGACCGGGTCGGTCGTCCGCGAGTTCACCGTGTGGGTCGCCCCGAAATCCTTGGCCCACTCCAGCTTCCGGTCGTCGATGTCGACCGCGATGATCGAGCGCGCCCCGGCCAGTCTCGCCCCAGCGATCGCCGCGTTTCCGACGCCTCCGCAGCCGAAGACGGCCACGCTGTCCCCTCGTCCGACTCCGCCGGTGTTGATCGCGGCTCCGAGCCCAGCCATCACTCCGCACCCGAGCAACCCGACGACCTCCGGCTTGGCCGAGGGGTCGACCTTGGTGCACTGGCCGGCCGCCACCAGCGTCTTCTCGGCGAAGGCGCCGATGCCGAGCGCGGGCGACAGCTCGGTGCCGTCGAGCAGGGTCATCTTCTGGGTGGCGTTGTGGGTGTTGAAGCAATACCAGGGGCGCCCACGCAGGCAGGCCCGGCACGAGCCGCACACGGCACGCCAGTTGAGAATCACGAAGTCACCGGGGGCGACGTCAGTCACGCCGTCACCCACGGCCTCGACGACTCCAGCCGCCTCGTGGCCGAGCAGGAACGGGAACTCGTCGTTGATGCCGCCCTCGCGGTAGTGGAGGTCGGTGTGGCAGACCCCGCAGGCCTGCACGGCCACGAGGGCCTCGCCTGGCCCAGGGTCGGGGACGATGATCGTCTCGAGGGAGACCGGCTCTTTGACCGTACGGCTGACGATCCCCTTGACCTCGTGCGGCATGGCGGTGGCTCCTCGACGTGACGGGGACCGGGACGGTCCGGTCGTGACGGTGTGGTCTTTGTGCTCGCTGGTGTCGCGGTGGTGCTTGCGTGCCTGGTGGCGCCTGACTGTCCGGTCAGCCTAGGGCCCGGCGTCAGTCGATGCGGACGACGCCGTGCGCGGTCTGGAAGGCGACGGCCAGCAGGCCGGCTTCGTCGCTCGCGGCCTGCCACGTGATCGCGCCGCCATCGATGGGGGAGTCGATCGGTCCGCCGAGCCAGGCCCGAACCTTGTCGATGTCCCCGGCGAGCTCGCAGGAGGCGATCCCGACCGTGGCCGGCGCGACCCGGGACGGGTGGTCCTCGGCCGAGGACGTCCACTGGGTGAAGTACGGAAGCGCCGGGTCGTCGATCAGGTCATTGACGCCGATCTGGCGCCAGGTCAGCAGGTGTCCGTCGGGACGGATCCGGTGCGCTTCGACCGAGCGTCGTCCAAGTCGGGCTTCGATCGGTGCGAGGTCATCGACCGAGACCACCCAGCCGAGCCAGCCGCCGCCGAGCTCGGCACGGCGCCGCACGGCCTGGCCGAACGGGGCGTTCTCGGCTGCCGGATGGTCGAGGGCGGCCACCACCTCGATGTAGACGCCGTCGGTCAGCGGGAGCACAAAGTTGCTCGTGCCGAACTGCGGGTGCCGCCCACCGTCGAGGAACGCGCAACCCAGGGTGGCCCCGAGTCGTTGGACGGTGTCGGCGAGCTCCCCGGCGGATACCGCGTAGGACACGTGGTCGAGACGCATGCGGGCATCCTCCCCCACGGCCGATGCCAGCCCGACTCGGGGTCCCCTGCCCACAGGTCGGACACGCGGCCGGGTCTGCCAGAGAGGTCTGTCAGGATCGTCGAGTGAACGAGGTGACGAGACCCGAGTCGGCGCCGACGTCGGCCGCCGGGCCGCTCGACGGGCGACCTGAAGGCTTCAGGTCGGACGAGAGCGACGCGCTGCGCGCCGAGATCCGGCGCCTGGGGGACCATCTCGGATCGGCGTTGGTGCGGCAGGAAGGCCCCGAGCTCCTCGAGCTCGTTGAGGAGATCCGTGGACTCGTGCGCACCGACCCCGCGGTCGTCGCGAGTCGGCTGGAGAGCATCGATCTGCCGACGGCGATTCGGCTGGCTCGGGCGTTCTCGTCCTACTTCCACCTCGCCAACATCGCCGAGCAGGTCCACCGGGCTCGCGGGATCCGCGACCGACGGTTGGCCGGCGGGGGCCGGTTGGCCGAGGTGGGCCGACGCATCGTGGCCGAGGTCGAGGCCGGTTCTCTCGATCGCGACGCGGTCGAAGGGGTCGTCGGTCGGCTGAGTGTCCGCCCGGTGTTCACCGCGCACCCCACAGAAGCGGCCCGGCGCTCCGTGCTCGTCAAGCTGCGCCACATCGGCGACCTGCTCGACGCTCCCGCCGACAAGGCCGTCAGGGCTGACCGTTCGATCGCCGAGCTGATCGACCTGCTCTGGCAGACCGACGAACTCCGGCTGGACAAGCCCCAGGTCGTCGACGAGGCGCGCAACGCCCTCTACTACCTCGACGACCTCGTCGGCGACCCACTCACGGCGGTGCTGGACGACCTCGACGACGCGCTGGCGCCGATCGAGGCGCGACCGGCCGCCGCGGCCAAGCCGCTCGCGTTCGGCTCGTGGATCGGCGGGGATCGCGATGGCAACCCCTTTGTCACGGCCGAGGTGACGACCCGGGTGCTTGCGCTGCAGCACGAGCACGCCGTGCGCGCGCTGCTGCCGGTGCTCGACCAGCTGTTGCAGGATCTCAGCACCAGCGAGCGGATCGTCGACGTCTCCGAGGAGCTGCGGACCAGCCTCGCCCGCGATCTCGAGACCCTCCCGGACCTCGACCCGCGGTTTCGCAGGCTCAATGCCGAGGAGCCCTACCGCCTCAAGGTCACCTGTATCCACGCCAAGCTGACCCGCACCCGGACGCGGGTCTCGACCGGGCGGCCGCACCAGCCGGGCCACGACTACTCCTGCGCCCGCGAGCTGATCGATGACCTGCTGCTGGTTCGCGACTCGCTGCGGGACCACAAGGGCGGCCTCGCCGCTGAGGGGTCGGTGCGGACGGCGATCCGTACGGCGGCTGCGGTCGGCCTGACCATGGCGACCCTCGATGTGCGCGAGCACGCCAGCGCCTTCCACCACGCGGTCGGGCAGCTCGTCGATCGTCTCGGCGAGCACGGCTGGCGCTACGAGGACCTGCCCTCCGACTACCGCACCCGCCTGCTGGCGGCCGAGCTCGCCAGCGTGCGTCCGCTGGCACCGACCCCACCTCCTCTCGACGCGACCGGCTTGCGGGCGTGGAGCACGTTCGTCGCCGTGCGAGAGGCCCAGGACCGCTACGGGCCCGACGTCTGCGAGTCCGCCATCGTGTCCATGACCAAGGGGCCGGACGACGTGCTGGCCGCGGTCGTCCTGGCCCGCGAGGCCGGTCTCGTCGATCTGACCGCCGGGACGGCCCGGGTTGGTTTCGTGCCCTTGCTGGAGACTGTCGATGAGCTGCGCCGGGCTGACCATGTCCTCGACGCGCTGCTCTCTGACCCCTCGTACCGGCGGATCGTGTCGCTCCGCGGCGACTTCCAGGAGGTCATGCTCGGCTACTCCGACTCGACGAAGGACGCCGGGATCGCGACGTCACAGTGGGAGATCCACCTCGCGCAGCGGCGCCTGAGAGAAGTGGCGCTGCGCCACGGCGTACGCCTTCGGCTGTTCCACGGTCGCGGAGGCTCGGTGGGCCGGGGCGGTGGGCCGACCTACGACGCGATCCTCGCGCAGCCCTGGGGTGTGTTGGACGGAGAGATCAAGGTCACCGAGCAGGGTGAGGTGATCTCCGACAAGTACCTCCTGCCGGAGCTGGCCCGCGAGAACCTCGAGCTCACGCTGGCCGCCGTGCTCGAGTCTTCGGTCTTGCACCAGGGACCTCGGGTCAGCGCCGAGGCGCTGCAGCGGTGGGACGCAGTCATGGACACGGTTTCGGCGGCGGCCCAAGCCGCCTACAGGGGCTTCGTGGATGCCCCGGGACTGCCGGCGTACTTCTCGGCCACCACCCCGGTGGACGTGCTGGGCGACCTGCACCTGGGGTCTCGACCCGCGCGCCGTCCCGATGCGGACGCTGGTCTCGAAGGGCTTCGCGCGATCCCGTGGGTCTTCGGCTGGACGCAGTCCCGCCAGGTGGTCCCGGGATGGTTCGGCGTCGGCTCGGGGCTGCGGGCGGCGCGCGAAGCCGGGCACGGCGACGTCCTGGCCCAAATGCATGGGCAATGGCACTTCTTCGCCAACTTCGTGTCCAACGTCGAGATGACGCTGGCCAAGACCGACCTCGAGGTGGCCCGGGCTTACGTCGAACGGCTGGCCCCTCCCGGGCTGGCTGAGTTCTTCGAGGTGATCCGCGAGGAGTACGAGCGGACCGTGATCGAGATCCTGGCGCTCACGGGGCACGAGCGGCTGCTCGGTGGCCAGCCCGAGCTGGCGCGGACCCTGGCCGTTCGGGACACCTACCTCATGCCGCTGCAGTATCTGCAGGTCTCGCTGCTCCACCGACTGCGGGCCGCAGCCGCCGCAACCGATGCCACCGATGCTCAGCAGACCGACGGTCCAGGCGAGGACGAGGGCGCTGTTGACCCGCTGCTACGGCGTGCTCTGCTGTTGACCGTCAACGGCATCGCCACGGGCCTTCGCAACACCGGCTGAGTCGGTGACTACGGCGGGAGCCTCGTCGACCACGAGCGCATCGCCTTCGCCTGCGACACGGCCGCTGGTCGACGGGGGGTCAGGATCGGGATCGAGGCCTGTATCGGGATCGAGGTCGGAAGGGCGGACGGCGTCGAGCCACGCCTCGTGCTCTCGACGGGCCCAGTCCTCGCTGACCGACCCCGTCGTGATGCCGCGCATGGCCTCGGTGTCGCGAAGGGCGTACACGAGGTGCCCGGCCACGAGCAGGAACAGTCCCAGGGCCACCCAGTCGTGAACGAAGGTGGCTCCCGTGCGCGCGCGCAACGGCCACAGCCCGAGCAGGTCGATCATGACGCTGCCACTGAGCAGCATGACCAGGACGGCGCCGGTGGTCACCGAGGCGTTCAACTTCTGCCCGGCGTTGAACTTGCCGACCCGGATCCGACCACTGCGACGATCCTTGGCCCGCAGCCACTCCTTGTCGGCTGCGCTGAAGGCGTCCACCTCACGGGCATCAGCCCGCATGGCGCGGCTGAGCACCAGCGCCACGAGGACCGGGAGGGGCAGGAGGTATCCCGACCACAGATGGATGCCCCGGACCAGGCTCCGATGACCGACGGCGACACTGATCGGGTCGACGTACAACGCGGCCGCGGTCGCGAGGCAACCGATCATGAGCACCGCGCTGAGTGCGTGGGCCCAGCGTTGGGCGGCGCTGAACCGAGGGACCCGAACGGCCGTCGCGGTCTCAGATCGTGGGTGCGTCGTCACGGCCGTTGGACCCTCCGACCCAGGCGTCAACGTCGTATCCGCGCTGTTCCCAGTAGCCCGGGATCACGCTGTCGACGAGCTCGATCCCCCCGAGCCATTTCAGTGACTTGTAGCCGTACATCGGGGCGACGAACAACCTGACCGGGCCGCCGTGAGCCGGCGTGACCGGAGCCCCCAGCATCTCGGTGGCGACCAGCACGTCGTCGCGCATGGCTTGCTCGAGGGTGAGCGACTCGGTGTAGGCCCCGTCGAAGGAGTAGAGCCGGACGGCCTGCGCGGAGGCCTTGATCCCCGCGCGATCCATGACGTCGCGCAACAGCACGCCTCGCCAGGCGACGTCAGCGACCCGCCAGCCGGTGACGCACTGGAAATCCTTGGTCATGGCGACCTGAGGCAGGTCGTTGACGAGGTCGGCGAAGCTGAGCTCGACGGGTCGATCGACCAGGCCCCCGACCTCGAGTGTGTAGTCGGACTCCGCGACGGCCGGGACGGTCCCGGTCACCGAGTAGTAGCGAAACCCGCTGCCGGCAGGAATCAGGCCGCTGATGCCGGTCGGGTCTCGGTTGGCGACGGCTCCGATGACACCGTCGAGCCCGTTCTGGACCGACGCGCCCACGGCGATGCCGACCGCTCCGAGACCGAGTAACCCCAGGACGACCCGTCGTCCGATCGGCGTGGTGCTGGTCGCCTCGCCCACGCCGGTCGCGGGGCCTGTCTCGAGGACGGGCCCGGAGGGTGGCGCCGCAGGCGGATCGGTTCTCACTCCACCATGGAACCCCCGCTTGAGCCTGGGCGCCAGCGGCACGCGGGAGGCGTCACCGGATCGTCAGACCCTGTCGATGTCTCACGCGGCGCCGGTGCGTCGTCCGCCGACCCGTGAGCGCGCCCGCCGCTTCACCGTGTTGCTCGAGGTGCGCGTGCTCGGGGTGCGCGCCGACACCAGGCGGCCCCTTGCGTCGAGCACGGGTTCACCCCGTGCGCGGATGGTCGCCGTGGCGCTGACCAGCGTCTGACGCACCAGCGTGGGGGACAAGCCCCCGGCGAGACTTTGCGCGGCGTAGCGGGCGAGCCGGTAGCCGGGGTCGTCGTCCAGAGCCCGGGCGATGGCTTCGCCCGCGAGAGCGCCCTCCCCTCGTGCGTGGGCCAGAACCCCCGCGAGAGTGGCCGGCGCGGCGACGTGCCCCGGAGGCGCCAGCCGAGTGGCCGAGCACCACAGCCTCAAGCCAGCCTCGCCGGTGGCTCCTTTCCACGGTGCGAGGCACGCGTCGCGGACCACGATGTCGGTGACATCGACGAGCAGCTGAGCCCAGATCGCCGCCGAGACCTGCGGTTCGGGGTCACGGTGGGTCGCGATGAGGTCGGCGATGCCGGCCAAGGCGGCTTCGGGAGGCCGGGACGCGGGCGCGCACCCGGGTGCCAGTGCTGCGGTCACCTCGTCGCGCAGCGCTCCGGTGGCCGCGGCCACCCGTTCGACGATCAGGGACCGGTCGGGGAGCACCTCGGCTGACTCGCCGACCCACGCGCGCTCGGCCGCGAACGCGTCGGAGTCGGCCGGCTGGATCAGCCGTCCCTCAGGCGGACAGCACGTGGGGTTGCTGCACAGGTAGGACCACCAGCGCCCGTCTCGTACGGCGAGGGCGTCGGCCACTGAGAGGCCGAGCCCGGTGAGCGCCAATCCAAGGTCATCGGCGACCCGGCTGACCGGGTCGTCACTGTGATAGTTCGGCGGGGTCGTGACCTGGTCGGACACGATCACGATCTGGGCGGCCACGCACTGGTTGCGCATGAGGGCCGCCGCCAGCTGGAGCGGATGGCAGGGATGGCTCTGATCGCCCCAAGCGCCACGGATCTCCTCTTCGCTGAGGTCGCCGGTCTCGTCATCGGGCTCGTCGGTGGCACCGAGCGGACTGGTCACGGCCAGCACGGTCGCGAGATCGACGCGAAGGGTGAGTCCCACCTGGCGTCGACCGTTGGGGGCGGGGACCAGGCCCACCACGACCAAAGACTCGATCGGCGGAAATCCGATGAGCTGGGGGAGGCAGGCGACCAGGGCTCCCGGCCCGGTCAGCCTCACCCTCGGGCGTGCGTCGGCACCGGGCACGGAGATGACGCCAGGCGAAGAAGATCCAGAAGAAGATGCTGAGTGGCTCGAGGTCATGGCGCCACGGTGCGCCTGACCGGAGCCGTACGGGAGCCGAGGTCGCCAGCCTGTGGACGGCTCAGGGCCTGTGGAGCATGCCGTTGGTCGAGGCCAGCTCGCTACCCCTCGGAGCCGTCAAGGGCGGGGCGACCTCGAGCGGGAACCTCGGTGGGTCAGCTCGCGGGGCTTGTCGCTGCGTCGAGGGCCGAGACCAGCTCGTCTCGTTCGGCCTCGGCAGCCGCGAGCCGCTGAGCGAGCTCAGACATCCGGCCCTCGGCGCCGGCCAGGCTGGCGGCGAGCTCGGTGATGGTGGCTTCAGCCTCACGGTGCCGGATCTGCCATTCCTGCACAGCGTTGGTCACGGTCCGCAGCTGGGACTCCGCATCTGCGGTGCGCTGCTCCGCGGCCTGACGGACCTGCTCGCTGGCCTCCAGGAGCGCTCGCATCGCCCGGACCTCTTCGGTGTGGTCGGGAACGGGTGCGGCGAGGGTTGGCGCGACGGCAGCCTCGGCGAACGGGGACGCTGACGGCGCGGGCTCGGTTGCGGCTTCGGCCGGCACCCCAGCCACCCCAGCCAGACCAGCAGGCACCTCGTCCGCGATCGGCGCGAGGGGAACGGGGGCGAACGGGTCGATCGTCGAGGTGATCTCGGTCGAGGTGATCTCGACGTCGGCGGTCACGTCAGACGTGATCGCGACGGGGAACGCGTCTGTGGGTTCCTGTTCTGAGTCGTCCGGAACGGGCTCGGCGACAGCCTCGTCGGTCGCCTTGGCGCGCCGACCGCGGCCCAGCGCGATCCCGAAGACCTTCCGAGGTGCGTCGGTGGGTGCTTCGGCTGTCGCTGCGGCGATCGAGGGCGCCGCTTCGGCAGCGGGCTCGGACGGCGGGGCGAAGGTCACGTCGGCCGGGAGCTCCTCTGCGGTGGGGAGGGCCGAGCCTGACTCATCTGCGGCGGCAGCCGCGAACTCGGCCCCGGTCGCGTCCGAGTCGCTCTTCAGCTTCTTGGCGTTGGCCTGAGGGAGGACGTCGATGGCGGGACGCGCGAGCGCACCAGCGATCTCGGCGTCGTACAGCTCTGCAGACATGGGACCTCCACGGGCACGGAACGATCTCCCTCCCGATATCGGTCACCCCCCAGAAGACCTTGACCCCTCGATGCCGATCTTCCTGTCCGCGTGTTTGGCGGCGACCCAGGCGTCCATGTCGGTCCACACGTCGAGCAGCCAGGCCTCGCGCTCGTCCTCGGGCGGGACCTGCTCACGTGGGACCAGGGTCCACGCGACCGTGAGCTGGTTGTCCTGGGGAATCGCGCGCCAGAGCTCATCGACCTCGTCGAGGTCGTCGAGCCCGGCATGCGCGGCGTACACCGCGTCGGCGTCCGGGCAGGCGTCCAGAGCGGCGAAGGCGCCCGCCGTGTGGGGGAGCAGGAGGTGGGTCAGGCTCTCGGCACGGCTGGCCGCTTCGAGGTCCCCCTTCTCTCGGAGGCGCTCGATGCGGCGTAGTCGCCGCTCCTCGGTGAAGTTCCCTCCCTCGGGGAAGATCAACAGCGCGTCTGCCGGCCCCATGCCAGAGGCCAGGCTCGCGATCGCCGAAACCGGGTCGGCGCCCGGTCGGCGCTTGCTGGCCACGGTGTTGATGAACCGGTTGGGGAGCCGGTTCAGCAGGACATCGATGAACGGGTCGAGCTGGAGGGTGTGCTTGAGCACGATCCGTGGCCGTCGCCCCGCCCCCGACAGGATCTCGTGGGCCAACAAGAACGAATCGCCCGGACCGGCGTGACGGGACAACACGATCATCGGTCGATCGCGACCAGTCGCCGTGCTGATCTCGCGACCGGGGTCCTCGACGACTGAGACCGTGAAGACCTGCTCGGCGACGGTCACCAAGGCACCAAGGGCCCAGCGCAGCAACCGGTAGTGCTGGTCGATGAACCACGGCGAACGGATCTTGTAGCCGAACCCGCTGCCGACCCAGAGGCCGAAGGCAGCGAGCAGCCCGAGCAGCTCGACGGCGAGGTAGGCCAGCGCAAAGGCCAGGAGCCTCAGCGCTCGCCACGATCCCGGGAGGAAGGGTGACGCCGCTGCGGCGCCGATCACGAGGAGCGGCAGGGACGCCAGGATGCCGAAGGCCACAGCCATCACGAGGGGTGCGATCAGCAGCCGCCGAAGCCACAACGGGGGCACGGGAAGATTCACGACCGGCCCAGGTTGTGGTCGTCGAGATAGCCCGCCGCGGCGTCGTACGACCGTTGGATCCTGCTCGGCACCCGGCTCAGGTCGCGGCTCTTGAGCTGGCCGGGGTCGTTGTAGCGCAGCTGCTCGCCGGTCGGCAGCACGTGGGCGGTCACGTGGTCAGGAAGCGCCTCGAGATCGCCGGCGTAGCGGTGGCGACGTGCGATCTCAAAGGCGACGAGCGCCACTTCCCACGGCTTGGTGGGTGGCGTGAGCGGCTCCTCGACCCGCCCCACCTGAAGGACGTAGATCTCCGTCGCGCCCAGGTCGACGGCCCGGCCGAGTGGGATTGAGTCGACGATCCCACCGTCGAGGAAGTGCTCCCCGTCGATCTCCACGGGAGGGAAGAGCCCGGGGACGGCGGAGGAGGCCATGATCGCCGGGATCAGCGGACCGCGGTCGAAGTAGTGAGCCTGCGCGCGCTGGATGCTCGCCGCGACGCATTGGAACGGCACGGGCAGGTCCTCGATGAGCCGGTAGGGAAGATGCGCCTCCAGAAGCTTGCGCAGGGCTGTGTTGCTCGTGACCGACGTTCGCGTGCGTGCGAGTGTCTGCAACTTCGTGTAGACCGAGCCACCGAAGACGTCGGTGTCCTGGATCCCCGTCCAGACCTCGGCCATCAGATCGACCGTCCCCGCGGTCGGGTCCGCCGCGATCATGGCGCCGTTGATGGCGCCGATGCTGGTGCCGATGACGAGGTCGGGCACGATGCCGCGCTCGATCAACGCCTTGAGCATGCCGACCTCGTGGGCGCCGAGCGGCCCCCCTCCGCCGAGGACGAACGCGGTGCTCACCGGACGGTCTCCTCCCAGGCGCCGCCTGTGCGGGCGGGGGTCGAACCTACCGGCGCCTGGGTTTGAGCGGGCGAGTCGCCGGGGATGAGTCCCAAGCCCGCCCCGCTCCGGCGGCCTCCGGCGTCGCCACGAGCGGGGCGGGACCAACCTTGGGCCGTGGCCCGGCCACCCGCTCGACGATCGTGCGGGTGGGTCCGGACTCGTCATCCACAGACTCATGTGGGGGATACCCACGGTCGATGGACGCGTTCTAGGTTGGCCGCCATGGAGATCGCTCCGGGCGTACGGTCCGGAGTCCGTCGGGTGCGCTCCGAGCGACTCGGCGCCGGCGGGATGGTGCTGGCCGCGGCAGCGCCTGCTGCTCACGGCTTGCGCGTCGTCGGCCGGGACGCCGGGCAGCTTGGCGCCCCTCGAGCCCACGGAGGTGGCCACCCCGGTGGCCTCGGCCACCCCGTCCGAGTCAGCGACGACGGAGTCCGAGGAAGCAGCTATCGAAGCCGCGGTACGGGAGTACTTCGCGGCGATGGACGAAGCGGTCCGACCGGCGATGTCTCAGACGTTCGTCGCCGGCAACCACGCGCCGACGTGTCCCTGCCGAAGTTCTTGCGGACTGCCGTGAAGCAGGGCGTTCGCGCAGGGTGAGGATCGTGGGAGCGAGTGGCGGTTGATTGACCTTTCAGCGAGCGTGACACCGGTTCCGGTCGCGCAGTGTCGACGGTGACCTACAAGACAGTCCGCGATACGAGACAGCGATCCGACGATGGTGACCGTCAAGAGCTTCGAAGCCTAGCACCGTCGCCAAGATCCAGCGAGGTCGTTCTGGTCCAGATCGCGGGCCGATTGGTTCGGTCGGGCCGACGAGATGCTCATCTCGGAGACGCTCATGAGGGTGCGGCTTGGCTGGTCTCCTCTCGCTACGGCGATGTCGCGCTGGTTGCTCCAGCACTGTCTCGGCCGACGCGGCACGGATGCGACATCGGTATCGTCTGCGAGGTCGTATGGCAATGATGAGTTGAAGGCCATCGAGGGGCGGGTGTTGATTCCGGCGGAAGGGTTCGAGGGCGATCCCGGGGTCCGGCACGAGGCGGCTACCTGTGACGGCTGCTCGTGGGCGCTCACGCCCAGCTGTGCCGGCAACGACGAGAACACGCAGAATGGCTGTGCTGCGACGGTCACCCTCTGCCCGCCGCCAGCCCTTCGCTACGACATCCTGCGCCGACGACCCGGCGAGGCCGCGTTCGTCTTTGTCGGGTCGACCTGCATTGCTCCCGGGACGCCCTTGACCGTCGACGACCTGACGCCCCAGGTTCGCGACCACTTCCTCGACCTGCTCCCCGACCAGCAGCCCTCCTTCCAACCGACCGCGGGGGCGTTGGTCAACGTGCCCGCGTTGTTTGCCGCAGGGCAGCCCCGGACGATCGGGCGGGACACGTTCGACCTGGCTGGGTTCACCGTGGTGCTCACCGCCGACGCTCGCTGGACCTGGGACTTCGGTGATGGCGCCACGCAGACGTACGACGTGCCTGGTGGGCCGTACCCCAACGACGACGTCGCTCATACCTACCTGGACTCGGAAGATCGGGCCGTCGTGGTCACGACCACCTGGGACGGCGAGTTCATGGTCGACGGGCTCGGTCCGTTCCCCGTAGCCGGGCCGCCGGTGACCCAGGTGAGTCCTCCGCTGCTTGTCCCCGTGCGCGGCGCGCGGTCGGAGCTCGTCTCCGGGGACGGCTGATCGGCGAGCGCCGAGCGCGGGGATGGGATTCGGCGTTGGTGAACGGCAACTGTCGGAGGATGGGCTCGGCTGAAGCCCGGAAACGGCTCCTCCGTGTCCGGTACGGTCGCGGCGAGGTGGGCGGTAAGGCCGTTCTGCCCGGCTGGTGCGAGGAGAGGACCTGCGATGTCGACGATCGTCGTCGGGTACGTGGACACCCCCGAGGGCCGTGCCGCCCTCACCCGTGGCGTCGAGGAGGCCAAGCTGCGCTCGAGCCGCCTCGTGGTCGTGAACTCGAGCAAGGAGGGGCCGCAGAGCAGCAAGCAAGCGGTCAAGGTCGAAGAGCTGCTCGAGAGCATCCGTGCCGATCTCGCTGGCGTGGGCATCGACTTCGCTGTGCGCGGCCTGGTCCGAGGGCAGGAGGTGGCCGAAGACGTTGTGGACGTCGCTCATGAGGAGGCCGCCGAGCTGCTGGTCATCGGCCTTCGTCGGCGCAGTCCAGTCGGCAAGCTGATCCTTGGCAGCAACGCCCAGCGGATCCTGCTCGACGCGGACTGCCCCGTGCTGGCCGTCAAGGCCGCCAAAGACGCGTGACGGCACAGTCGCTGAGGCTTGCCCAGGAGCCGGCCGCGGACGCTCTGCTCACGAACGACCCGTTCGCCTTGCTCGTGGGAATGCTGCTCGACCAGCAGTTCCCCATGGAGCGGGCGTTCGCGGGGCCCTACCTCATCGCCTCCCGGATGGGCACTCCGACCCGGCTGGATCCGGCGGCCATCGCGGCCGCTGATCCTGAGGAGTTCCGAGCGCTGATGACCGGACCACCGGCGGTGCATCGGTATCCAGGATCGATGGGAGAGCGGGTGCAAAGCCTCGCTGCCCTGGTCGTCGAGACCTATGACGGCGACGTGGAGCGGCTATGGACCGAAGCCACGTCCGGCGCCGATCTGCTCGGACGTTTGCAGGCGCTTCCCGGGTTCGGGCGGCAGAAGGCCCAGATCTTCGTCGCCCTGCTCGGCAAGCAGCGCGCGGTCAGACCGGAAGGGTGGCGAGAGGCCGCGGGAGCGTACGGCGACGACGATTCACGGCGCTCGGTCGCCGATGTGCGTGACCAGGTGACCTTGAGCGAGGTGCGCGCTTTCAAGCAGGAGGCCAAGGCGGCTGCAAGGGCTGCCAAGGGCTCGTGACTCGGACCGTCTCGGGTTCGCGAGACGTGTGGGGAACACCAGAGGCGCTCGCCTCGTTTGACCGAGAGTTCGCCGCCTCTGAGCCGTCGATCCGAGCGCCGCAACCCCCCGCGCGGCGACACGGCGGGTCGAGACGAATTACAATGGTCAGGTCGCGTCCGGCTCGGCCCGGACCCCCAAGCCTTCCGCCCCGTGCATCTCGCCCTCGTCGGCGGTGCTCCGGTGCTCTTATACCCGTACGTCGAGAGGTTGTCCGTGTCGTCGGTCCGTCGCCCCACAGCTGAGTCGAATGACGTCGTGGACGCCGATTCCCGGACTCGGGTTCACGCGGCCAAGGCGGCAACCAAGACCGCCGTCACCGCCAAGGCCGCGAAGTCGGCACCATCAAAGTCGGCACCATCGAAGTCGGCGGCCACGAAGGCCGCAGCGTCCAACGGGAAGGCCGCGACGCCGGCCAAGGCGAGCCCGACCAAGGCTGCGGCTGCTAAGACCTCCGCGTCAAAGACCGCGGCCGCGAAGACAGCGCCCGCTAAGACCGCGGCAGCCAAGGCGGGGGAGGCCAAAGCCCGACCAGCGAAGGCTGCGAAGGCTGCGCCGGCGAAGTCCACACCGGCGAAGTCCACACCGGCCAAGGCTGCAGCGAAGTCCGCTTCGAAGTCTGCTTCGAAGGCCAGCGACAAGGATGAGCCGGCGGGCGATGCCGCCAAGGGGACGGCGACAGCCGACGAGCCCGAGGGTGCCGAGGGTGCCGAGGGTTCCGAGGTCAAGCCGGAGGATGCCAAGGACGGCTCGTTCACGCTGTCCGACAGCGACGAGGGCGACGAGCCCGTCCAGCAGGTCGTGGTCGCAGGCGCCACCGCCGACCCGGTCAAGGACTACCTCAAGCAGATCGGCAAGGTTCCCCTGCTCAACGCCGAGCAGGAGGTCGAGCTGGCGAAGCGCATCGAGGCTGGCCTGTTCGCCGAGGAGAAGATCAACTCCGGCGACAAGTTCAACGCTCAGCTGCGCCGGGAGCTCGACTGGATCGCCGAAGACGGCCGCCGGGCCAAGAACCACCTGCTCGAGGCCAACCTTCGGCTCGTGGTCTCGCTGGCCAAGCGCTACACGGGCCGCGGCATGCTCTTCCTCGACCTGATCCAGGAGGGCAACCTCGGCCTGATCCGCGCAGTGGAGAAGTTCGACTACACCAAGGGCTACAAGTTCTCGACCTACGCCACGTGGTGGATCCGCCAGGCGATCACCCGGGCGATGGCCGACCAGGCCCGGACGATCCGCATCCCGGTCCACATGGTCGAGGTCATCAACAAGCTCGCCCGGGTGCAGCGGCAGATGCTGCAGGACCTTGGTCGCGAGCCGACTCCGGAGGAGCTCGCCAAGGAGCTCGACATGACCCCGGAGAAGGTCGTCGAGGTCCAGAAGTACGGCCGTGAGCCGATCTCCCTGCACACCCCGCTGGGCGAGGAGGGTGACAGCGAGTTCGGAGACCTGATCGAGGACTCCGAGGCGGTCGTCCCCGCCGACGCCGTGTCGTTCACGTTGCTGCAGGAGCAGCTGCACCAGGTGTTGGACACGCTCTCCGAGCGTGAGGCCGGCGTCGTGTCGATGCGGTTCGGGCTCACCGATGGGCAGCCCAAGACGTTGGACGAGATCGGCAAGGTCTACGGCGTCACCCGCGAGCGCATCCGCCAGATTGAGTCCAAGACCATGTCGAAGCTGCGCCACCCGTCTCGCTCGCAGGTCTTGCGCGACTACCTCGACTGAACAGACGGCGCACCGCCTGCTCGGCAGGAGGGCCCGTCCCGACATACGTATCAAACGGCGCCTGCGCGCGCTTAGACCCTCTCGAGCGTCGCCTGGTGAGGGTCGGATGCCCCGTGAGCGAGGACGGATCCGCCGCGCGCGATGAGCTCGGTGATGGCTCGCGTGCGTTCGGTCAGGCCGCAGCGGCGAGAAGGTCGCGGACCTGACTGGCCGTCGGGACTCGACCCGACACGACGACCTTCTCGTCCACGACGAGGCCGGGGGTGGACATGACTCCATAGCCCGCGATGGCGCGGTAGTCCTCGACCTTCTCGATCGTGGCGTCCAGACCGAGGTCGGCCAGCGCTTCGCGGGTGATGCGTTCGAGGTTCTTGCAGTTCTTGCAACCGGGACCGAGCACCTTGATGATCATCGTTGTCTCCTTCGGGATGTGTGCTAAGTGGCCAGGACGATGTTGAACAGGTAGCCGACGGCGACGATGCCGACTCCGACGACGGCCACGAAGGTGCCGATGAGCTGCGGTTTGAGAACCCGACGGAGCAGGATCAGCTCCGGGAGTGACAGGGCGACGACGCTCATCATGAAGGCGAGCAGGGTGCCCATCGGCAGGCCCGCGTCGTGCAGGGACTGGACCAGGGGCATGACCCCGGCGGCGTTGGAGTAGAGCGGGACCCCGATGAGGACCGCGACGACGACGCCGAGTGGGTTGGACGCGTTGGCGTAGGTGGTGAAGAAGTCCGTGGGCACCCAGCCGTGGATGACCGCACCGAGGCCGATGCCGACGAGCAGATAGGGCCAGATCCTGTGCAGGATCGCACCGACCTCCTCCAGACCCATCTGGATGCGGTCGTCCCACGTCAGGTCGGCTGTGGAGTCGATCACCGTGCCACCCAGCCGGGTTTCGAAGACGAACGGCTCGACCCACCTGTCCACCCCGAGCCGGCCGAGAACCATGCCTGCCACGATCGCCACGGTCAGTCCCGCGCCGATGTAGAGGATGGTCGGGCCAAGCCCGAACAGGCCGAACAGCAGGCCGATGGCGATCTCGTTGACCAAGGGGCTGGCGATGAGGAAGCTCATCGTGACGCCGATCGGAACGCCCGCCGCGACGAAGCCGATGAAGGCCGGGACGGCGCTGCAGGAGCAGAACGGGGTCACTACCCCCAAGCCGGCAGCCATGACGTTGCCGACGCCCTCGCGCTTGCCGCCGAGCAGGGCACGGGTCCGTTCGATCGACATGAAGGAGCGCAGCACGGTGACGGCGAAGATGATGCCGACCAGCAGCAGCGTGATCTTGACGGTGTCGTAGCAGAAGAACAGCACCGCCGAGCCTGCACCGGAGGTCAGGTCAAGCCCGAGCATGGTCCCGAGGAGCCAGGACCAGAACGGCGCGTTGAGCTTGTAGAGCGCGATCCAGATGACCGTTGCGGCTGTGAGTCCCACCCATCGCCTGGTGGGCGTGCTCGGGCGGAGCCGTTCGGCCACGGTGGTCATGGCGACGCGCCCACCAGCGCACTCGGCAGGGCCGCGTGCATGCGCCCCAGGGCGTCCGGGGCCAGGGCGTAGTCGATCCACCGCCCCCGTCGAGCGGTCGTCACCAGGCCCGCTTCCCGGAGCACCCTGAGGTGGTAGCTGAGCAAGTTGGTGGCGACCGGCACATGATCCTGTAGGTCGCAGACACATCGCGGCGACTCGGCCAGGCGGGACAGGACGGTCCATCGGACCGGGTCCGCGATCACGCTGAGAACCGCGGCGGCAGCCGCCGCGTCACGGGACACGTCAGACGAACTTGTTCCAGCCATGATTGAAGTGTCGGGGGGATTGGCCCGCGGCAGACAGGGGCGAAGGTCCCCTCCTGGGCGTGGAGGTGAGGCCGTTCAGCGCACCGGGAGTGGCACGCTTGCGCCATGACGGTCGACGAGATCGACTCCGGGCGCGGAGACGCGCGCGGGCCACTCGGACGATCCCGGCTGATCTGGCTCGCGATCGGTGCCGCAGTCGCTGGTGGCTTGGTTTGGTGGCTCGTCGCGCAGGGCGGCCCTTCCGAGCCCGCCGCGATCGTCTCTCCGACACCGTCCGCGTCCCAGTCGCCGGGCACGCCGCAGCGGCCGGGCATCGCCGACGCAGAGCTCAGTCTCAGCGAGGTCTGCACGCCAACGACCGACGGGCGTCGGTCTCTCACGGTGTCGTTCGCGATGGACAACGACAGCCCGGCCGAGCTCGTGGTCATGAGCGTCGTTCCCCAGCTTCCCCTCGGCGGCCTCACCCTCGACCGTGTTCGCGTGACCGGGGGAACCTGCTCGGCACCGTCAGGTGTGCTCGTCGGAGGGCGGGTCCCGGCTGGTGGCTCCGCCCACATGGTCATGCGCTTCGCGCTGCCGGCTGAGTGCCCCACTGCGCTGCCCGTCGCGGCCCTCGTGACCACCCGGGTGTTCAACGTGAACCGCTCGGGGCAGCAGACCCGCGTACCGCTGCTCCCTGATCTCGGCAGTCTGGAGTTCGACTCCTGCGCCTAGTGGCGGGGAGCGCGGTTTGGCGACGGGACGGGGGCCGCCTGCGGCGCGCCGGACTCTGGCACAGTGGTGCGGGATGACCGAGTCGACGAGTCGCTCGCTGGTCGTGGCAACCGTGGTTGCGCTCATCCTCGTCGTGTTCGGTGTCCTGCTCGTGGTGATCGTGGACGGCGCTGCCATCTGGGTCACGGTCGTGGCCCTGGTCGTTCTCACCCCCGTCGTGTTCGCCGGCGTGCTGCGTTGGCTGGGACGCCTGTCGTGAGTGTGTTGCGCTGAAGACGCGGGACTTCCGGTGCGGGCCGCGCGGGGGCTAGGGTCACCGCAGAAGACTGACTGACTGACCAGCCAGGATGTGTGACGCCTGGCTCGTGGCATGCCTGGGAGGGCTCTCGTGTCTGACACCATCCGCTCGGTCCTGCACGAGATCCAGGAGTCCCAGGGCGCCACGTTCCGCGACGACAGTGGGTGGTTCTGGACCGAGGGCTTCGGCAACCACCCGGCCGGCTACGAGGCCGTCCGCCGCGGGGTCGCCATCTGGGACGTCTATCCCTTGGTCAAGTGGGACGTCTCTGGGCCGGACGCGACTGCCGCCATCCAGCGGGTCTTCACGCGTGACTTGTCCGCACAGAAGGTCGGCCAGGTGCGCTACGGCGCCTTCGTCGACGAAGCGGGGCTCCTGGTCGACGACGGGACGGTCTACAAGCACTCAGACGACCACTACTGGGTGCTCACGAACAGCGATGAGTGGGACGAGTACGCCCGCTCGCACAGCCCGACTGCGCAGTTCACGGCGACGCTGAAGACCCACGACATGCCGCTGATCTCCGTCCAGGGGCCGAAATCACGCGAGCTCCTGCAGTCGCTCACCGACGTCGACCTGTCCGATGTCGGCTACTTCACCTTCGTCACCGAGCGCGCGACCGTGGCCGGGGTCCCGGCCTGGATCGCGCGCACGGGGTTCTCCGGCGAGATCGGTTTCGAGCTGATCCCCGACCGGGACGGTGCCGTCGCGCTGTGGTCGGCTCTGTCGGACGCGGGCGCGGTGCCCATGGGCCTCGACACGCTTGAGCCCGTACGGATCGAGGCTGGCCTGGTCATCTACTACGCCGAGTACACCCCCGGCGAGCAGAACCCCTACGACCTGTCGATGGATCGGCTCGTGGCCATCGACAGCCCCGCGGACTTCCTCGGCAAGGAGCAGCTCGCCGCCTGGGCGGCGTCTCCACCGCAGCGGCTGAAGACGCTGTTGATCGCGGGCGATGACCTTCCGGAGGACGGCGCTGACGTGCTTCGCGACGGCGCAGTGATCGGGACCATGACCAGTCGAACGGTCAGCCCTGAGTACGGCACGATCGCGTTGGCCCGGCTGGCGGCCGACCATGCGGTGGACGGAGTCGCTGTCGAGGTGGCTTGCGGAGCGGGCGTGGTTTCCGCGACGGTGGCGCCGCTCTCGGTGAAGGACCCGGAGAAGCGGCTGCCTCGCGGCTAGACCTCAGGCGGTAGCCACGACTCCGGCGGCCCACACCGCCGCGACGAGCAGGACGCTCGCCAGCTCGATGAGGATCGACAAGCCCGTGGCTTTCAGCGCCTCGATCGTCGATGACCAGGCGGGCGCCGGCTGTCGGAGCCTGCTCAGCTCCGCGATGAAGATCCCGCCGATGAAGCCGATCGGCAACCCGACGAGCGGGATGACGAAGAACCCGACGATCCCCACGATCCCGCCGACGACGATGCTGCGCGCCGGGACGCCCTGGCGGGTCAGCCGACGGCCCGGCCAGGCGTACTTGGCGAACTGGCCCGCTGTGATGAGGGCAACGGCGAGCAGGAGCACGAGCCAGCCGGTGACCGACCGCTCGACCAAGGCCCAGGCCCCAACGGCGGCCAAGGCCAGCAGCCCGCCGGGCAGAACGGGGATGACGCAGCCCAGCGCCGCCGTGAGCAGAACCAGTCCGACGAGGACGTCACCCCACCAGGGCACGGCTGTTTAGGCCGCCGCGGCTCAGCGCTCGTCGAGGGGAGCAACCGCGGGAGCGGTGGCCAGCTTGTCGGTCTCGTCCTGAACGTGGGCGGCGAGTGCCTGCAACTTCGGTTTGAACTCGGCGAAGTGGTGTCCGCAGAACAACAGGTCCATGCCGGAGCCGAGCGTCACGCGTACGTAAGCCTGAGCGCCGCATCGGTCGCAGCGGTCGAGCGCGGTGAGCGGCGTGCTGGGTGCCAGCGCGGTGTCCACATCGCCTCCGGTTCCTTGGGGTCGGTTGACCTGTACAACATCCTGACACCTCTTGGCTGTTCCCGTGACGCTGCGGCGCGCCGTTCGCCCGACGCGTAACGCAGGTGTGACCGATCCGACACCTGCTGGGGTCATTTCGGGCTAGGCCGACCGTGGCGGACGACACGCCCGAGCCCGGATCCCCAGGCGTACGGCTCCGTCGGCAGGCCCGGGTAGCCTCGGCACAGACATGACAGCCCAGCCCACCGAGACCCCGCCAGTCCGCGGCAAGCGTACGTCCCGCGCCTCTGGCTCCGGACGTGGCGAGCCGGCTGGGGGCTACACCGCTCGCCACCTGTCGGTGCTCGAGGGTCTCGAGGCGGTTCGCAAGCGACCGGGGATGTACCTCGGGTCCAACGATTCGCGGGGACTCAACCACTGCCTCTGGGAGATCATCGACAACTCCGTCGACGAGGCCCTGGCGGGGCACGGCGACCGCATCGAGGTCGTCCTGCACGCCGATGGGTCGGTGGAGGTGCGCGACCGCGGCCGAGGCATCCCCGTCGACGAGGAGCCCAAGACAGGGCTGACCGGCGTCGAGGTCGTCATGACCAAGCTCCACGCCGGGGGCAAGTTCGGTGGCGGCTCATACACCGCGTCGGGCGGGCTTCACGGGGTGGGTGCCTCGGTGGTCAACGCGCTGTCCGAAAGGCTCGATGTCGAGGTCGACCGCGATGGCGCCACCCACGCGATGTCCTTCCACCGCGGCGTCCCCGGTGTCTTCGACGGCGATGAGGCGGCCAGCTCGTTCACTCCGGGCGGCGGCCTCCGCCGGGTCGGGAAGGTCACCAAGAAGGTGACCGGCAGCCGCACCCGGTTCTGGCCCGACCGACAGATGTTCACCCCCGATGCCCGCATCGGGCTCGAAGAGCTCTACGCGCGGGCGCGCCAGACCGCTTTCCTCGTTCCGGGGCTGACGCTCGTGGTCCGCGACGAGCGCACCGACGGGCCGCCCGGCGCAGACGCTGGAGCGTCAGCAGACGGTGCTGCCGGAGCCCCCACGGAGCAGTCGTTTCACTTTTCGGGAGGGATCAGCGAGTTCTGCGAATACCTCGCGCCCGATGAGGCAGTGACCTCAACGATCCGCTTGCAGGGGTCGGGCCATTTTCACGAGACCGTTCCGGTGTTCGACGACCAGGGCCACATGACCCCGCGCGAGGTCGAGCGGGAGCTCTTCGTCGACGTCGCGCTGAGGTGGGGGTCGGCCTACGACGCGACGGTGCGTTCGTTCGTCAACATCATCGCCACCCCCAAGGGCGGCACCCACGTGCGCGGATTCGAGCGTGCGATGCGCGAGACCCTCACCGAGCAGGCCCGCGCTCAACGCGTCCTGCGGGCCGCCGAGCCCGACCTGACGACCGACGACGTGCTCGAGGGCCTCACCGCCGTCGTGACCGTACGCCTGGCCGAGCCGCAGTTCGAAGGTCAGACGAAAGAGGTCCTCGGCACACCCGCCGCGTCTCGCATCGTGTCCCGGGTCGTGGCCCGCGAGCTCAAGACGGTGCTCACGTCGACCCGCCGCGGCGACAAGCCGCAGGCCAAGACGATCCTCGAGAAGGTCGCAGCTGCGGCCCGCACCCGCGTCGCCGCGAGGCTGCACAAGGAGCACCAACGACGCAAGAACGCGCTCGAGACGTCGTCGCTTCCGGCGAAGCTTGCTGACTGCCGCAGCGATGACGTCGACCGCAGCGAGCTCTTCATCGTCGAGGGTGACTCTGCGCTGGGGACGGCCAAGCTCGCCCGAGACAGCGAGTTCCAGGCGCTGCTCCCGATCCGCGGGAAGATCCTCAACGTCCAGAAGGCGTCCCCGTCCGACCTGCTCAAGAACACCGAGTGTGCCGCCATCATCCAGGTCATCGGCGCTGGAAGTGGTCGCACGTTCGATCTCGAGGCTGCCCGCTACGGCAAGATCATTCTGATGGCCGACGCCGATGTCGACGGCGCCCACATCCGCACGTTGCTGCTCACCCTCATCCACCGCACGATGCGCCCCATGCTCGAGGCCGGGCGCGTGTTTGCCGCTGTCCCGCCGCTGCACCGCATCGAGGTTGTCACCGGCGGAGGCAAGAAGAACGACTACGTCTACACCTACAGCGATGCCGAGTTGCAGCGTTCGCTCGCCGAGCTGGAACGCAAGGGCAAGCGGGTCAAGCTGCCACCGCAGAGATACAAAGGTCTCGGCGAGATGGATGCAGACCAGCTGGCTGAGACGACCATGGACCCCAGGCACCGCACGCTGCGCCGCATCACCGTCGGCGAGGTCGAGGAGGTCGAGCGGGTCTTCGAGCTGCTCATGGGCAACGAGGTGGCCCCGAGGCGAGACTTCATCGTCGATGGCGCCCAAGCGCTCGACCGCGACCGCATCGACGCCTGACCGGGGGGCTCACGGGGACCGAAGTCCGGATAAGTCCCCAGACGTGGGACTGGCCCCTCTAGGCTGCCCGCTATGTGCTGCATCGTCGCGCTCGGAGGTCTGATCGGACCCCGCATCGCCCTGATCTTCGCCTGGATCTTCACCAACGAGGTGTCGCAGGCGTTCTCCAGCTTCTGGTTGCCGTTCCTCGGGCTGATCTTCTTCCCGTGGACCACGCTGATGTACGCCATCGCGTACGCGCCCATCGTGGGAGTCAGCGGGTTCTGGGGCTACCTGCTCGTCGCGCTGGGCGTCGCCCTCGACATCGGCTCATACTCCGCGTCGGCGTACCAGCGCGGCATGCGTCAAGGTGGCGGCACGGCCGGCACCTACGCCTGAGCCTTCCCGCATTGGGGAAGTTCACTGTCGCTGGAGCGACCGCAAACTTCCCCATTCCGGGAAGTCGTCAACAGACTTGGGTCACGAGCCCTGTGTCGACGTCGTAGAGGAACCCGCCGACTTCGACGTCGTTGTGCAGGAACGGCCAGGAGTCGATGCGTTGGACGTCGGCGCGAAGGGTGGCCTCCTGGTCGGCGATCATCCCGAAGTCGAGCGAGCGCGAGTCGAGGCCCTTCTCGGCCAGCGTGGCGTTGACCTCTTCGGCTGTCGCGCTGGCCATCTTGCAGTTGGTGTGGGGCACGACCATCACTCGGCGCACGCCGAGCAGGTGCACGGCCAGCACCAACGTGCGAAGCACGTCGTCCGTGACCCGAGCACCGGCGTTGCGCAGGATCTTGGCGTCTCCCGGGGCGATGCCCAGCATCTGCAGGGGCTCGATCCGGGAGTCCATGCAGGTGACCACCGCGAGGCCCTTGGCTGCTCGAGCGGGTAGCCCAGCGAGCCGGAAACTGGTCGCGTAGGCGCCATTGGCGGTCAGCACGTCGTCGAAGGCGCCCTTCGAGGACAGCGAGGTCATGGCGGTCACCCTGCCGAGGGTACGACGGAGGTCGCCAGAAGGCCTGTCCACGGCTCGGCAACCCGGCCGCACGACTCCGGCCGCTCCAGTCCCGCGTGCTCCTCGACTGTGACCAGCCAGCTGGCGCCGTTCGGTACGCGCACCGTCACCGCCCAGGGGCCGTCCCCTGAGGGAGGGAGGACGTCGAGCCGGTCTGCCTCGCGGACTCCCGCTCGATCGCCGCCGAGCTCGGTGAGCACAGCGGCCTCGGCGACCTGGGCGGCCGGAGCCAGCGCCGACCGACCGCGATAGGCGCCGAGGGGCACCCGCCCGGCAACGGCGGCGAGGATGTCGGTCACCGAGGCGCGACCGAGGACCACGCCCGAGGGCAGGAGCAGCACCGTCGGCGCGAACCGGTGTCCGCCCAGGTGCGAGCTCTCCCACAGGGACTCACCCAGCTCCGGCGCCAGCGCGGCCACGCGGGCACGTCCGACCTCGGCGCAGCACAGGTCGCGGCGGCCGTTGGTGCAGATCAGGACGGTCGGGTCGGCCGTCGCGTCCCCAAAGCCCGGCCGTCGGCCCTCCGCCAGCGACTCCAGGTCGAGCTCGCCGAGCTCGCGTGCGTCGTCGAGGGACGTCTGTTCAAGCCATCCCGCGCCCGGGTGGCTGGCCAGCAGCACGCGTCGACTGGCCGTGTGGTGGTCGGCGTGCCGCCCCGGACGACGGATGAGCACGAAGGTCACGCCTGCGGCCTTGGCCCGGGCATCGAGGGCGGCGCCGAAGTCCCGGTCGAGGTGCGACGACGACGGAGCCTTGCGTCCCCATGGACCGGGCTGCTCCAGCGCCAACCACGCCCGTGGGTGCGGGGCCGTACCGGTGAGCACCTCGTCGGCATCCAGCGAAAGCGCCGAGCAGGCCTCCGGGCGCCTCACCATCGAGGTCATTCGGCTGCCGAGGTGGCCGGGTGGGCCGGGCCGGCGACTGCGGCGATCACCTGCGAGGTGACCGTGCCGGAGCCGTCCCGGCGACCGGTCGGAGCCGGCAGGTCGAGGGGCACCCCGTTCGCCGCGGAGGCCCGCGCGGGCACGTCGCCGGCCCAACCCAGCACCAGCGTGTCCTCACCCTTGAGGAACCGGTGGGCCCGCACGCCGCCCGTGGCCCGGCCCTTGGCTGGATAGTCGCTGAAGGGGCTGACCTTCAGCGCGCCCGGCTCGGTGCCGGGAAGAGCCGCCGACGATCCCGACGCGGTGACGACGATGGCTGTGTCGGGCTGCCGTACGGCTCCGAAGAACACCGCACGCTCGCCCGCCGCCACCTTGACCCCCGCCATGCCCCCCGCCGCACGACCCTGCGGGCGTACGGCGTCGGCCGAGAAGTGCAGCAGCTGGGCGTCGGACGTGATGAAGACCAGCTCGTCACCCGCTCCGACCTCGGCGGCACCGATGACCCGGTCGCCCTCGCGTAGGCCGATGATCTCGAAGGATTCGCGGTTGCCCGGGTAGTCGGGGGTCACCCGCTTCACCACGCCCTGCTCGGTGCCCACAGCGAGCCCGGCGGTCTCGGACAGCGAACAGAGCGTCAGCACACGTTCGCCCGGGTTGATCTCGGCGAACTCGGTCAGCGGTCCGCCGCCGGCCAACGACGGAGCCGCAGCCGTGGGAGGCAGCGCCGGGAGGTCGAGCACGGACAGCCGGATCACGCGTCCCGCCGAGGTCACGAGTCCGACCTCACCTCGCGCCGTCGTCGTCACCGCGCCGACGAGGGAGTCGTGGGTGGCCCGGTCTCCGTCGCTTGGGAGCGGCGTGGCGTCGGACGTGCGCGCGAGCAGACCCGTGGACGACAACAGGACGTGGCACGGGTCGTCTGCGACCTCGAGCGGCGTGGCCCCCACGGTCGCCGGAAGCCCAGCGCCCTCCAGCAGAACGGTGCGTCGCGGGGTTCCGTGGGCCTTGGCGACCTCCGCGAGCTCGTCGGAGACCGTCTTGCGGAGCAGCCCTTCGTCGTCGAGCAGCGCGGTGAGCGTCTCGATCGTCGCGGTGAGCTCGTCGCGCTCCTTCTCGAGCTCGAGCCGGGAGAACTTGGTCAAGCGCCGCAGCGGCATGTCGAGGATGTAGGTCGTCTGCGTGTCGGTCAGGTCGAAGACGGTCATGAGCCGTTCGCGAGCCTGCGCCGCATCGTCGCTGGCGCGGATCAGCTGGATCACCTCGTCGATGTCGAGGATCGCCACGAGGAGGCCTTGCACGAGGTGGAGCCGGTCCTCGGCCCGGGAGCGCCGATAGGCGCTGCGGCGGCGCACGACCTCGATGCGGTGGTCGACGTAGACCTGCAGCAGCTCGCGCAGCCCGAGCGTGCGAGGTTGACCGTCGACCAGGCAGACGTTGTTGATGCCGAAGGACTCCTCCATCGGGGTGAGCCGGTAGAGCTCCTCGAGCACGGCCTCGGGGTGGAAGCCGTTCTTGATCTCGATGACCAGGCGCAGACCCTTCGTGCGGTCGGTCAGGTCTTTGACGTCGGAGATGCCTTGGAGCTTCTTGGCCTTGACGAGGTCGGAGACCTTCTCGATCACCCGCTCGGGTCCGACGTTGTAGGGCAGCTCGGTGACGACGATGCCCTTGCGTCTGGGGGTCACGTTCTCGACGCGGGCGGCCGCGCGCGTACGGAAGACGCCGCGGCCACTCTCGTAGGCCTCGCGGATCCCGTCGAGCCCCACGATCTTGCCGCCGGTGGGCAGGTCGGGACCCGGCACGAACCGCATGAGGTCGTCGAGACTGGCGCCGGGATGCTTGATGAGGTGCCGCGCGGCCGCCACGACCTCGACCAGGTTGTGGGGGGGCATGTTGGTGGCCATGCCAACGGCGATCCCGCTGGAGCCGTTGACGAGGAGGTTGGGGAACGCCGCCGGAAGCACGTCCGGCTCGCGCTCCTGCCCGTCGTAGTTGGCCCGGAAGTCGATGACGTCCTCATCGAGGCTCGTCGTCATGAGCAGCGCAGCGGGAGCCAGCCGGCACTCGGTGTAGCGCATCGCCGCCGGGGGATCGTCGTTGCCGAGCGAGCCGAAGTTGCCGTGGCCGTCGACCATCGGCACCCGCATCGAGAACGGCTGGGCCATCCGCACCAGCGCGTCGTAGATGGCGCCGTCCCCGTGTGGGTGCAGCTTGCCCATCACTTCGCCGACGACGCGCGCGCTCTTCACGTGGGCGCGGTCGGGGCGTACGCCCATCTCGGCCATCTGGAACAGGATGCGTCGATGGACCGGCTTGAGCCCGTCCCGGGCGTCGGGCAGGGCTCGGGAGTAGATGACCGAGTAGGCGTACTCCAGGAACGACCCCTGCATCTCCTCGCGCACGTCGATGTCGACGATGCGTTCCTGGAAATCCTCGGGGGGCGGGGCAGCAGTGCGACGGGCCATGCGTGGATCCTCCCAGGGGGCGCCCCCGGAGCGCGGAGCGACCTACCGGGGGGCGCGGCTCGGTCGGGCGCCGACCTGCACGACGGCCTGGGCGGCCAACCCGCAGCCAGCCTCGAGGGACGCCTCGGGATCGGCCCCGTTCAGCGCCTGTGGCAGCCACCCGGCCGCGAAGGCGTCTCCCGCGCCCGTGGTGTCCAGCACATCGACGGGCGCGGCCTCGACACGCACAACCTGGCCGCTGCCCTGGCCGGCCCACAGCGCCCCACGCGCACCGAGGGTGACGACGACCTCTGTGAACGCGGCCGTGAGCGTGCGAGCCGCATCGGCCGGGTCGCTCATTCCGGTGAGGGCCATCGCCTCGTCGCCGTTGGCCAGCAGGGCGTCGCAGCCGCTCACCCACGACAGGAAGCGCTCGGGACCGGCGGCAGCCAGCGGGCCGGCCGACGACGGGTCGATCGACACCGACGATCCAGCGGCCCTGGCGAGGGCGATCGCATGCAGGGCTGCTCCTCGTGAGCCTTCGTTGAACAGCGGGTACCCACTGAGGTGGAGGTGGGTGCCGGCATCGAACAGGTCGCCTGGGATGTCGTCGACATCCAGGGCGGCGTTGGCTCCGGCGTCCGGGATCATCGAACGCTCACCGCCTGGGGTCACGACGACGATGCAGGTCCCTGTGGGCCGCTCCGCGTCTCGGGCGACGTGCGGCCGAACGCCGGCATCGATCAATGAGCCGATCGCGACGTCCCCGGCCGGATCGGCCCCGACCCGGCCCAAGAACGTGACTTCCTCACCGCCTCGGGCCAGCCAGGCGGCGGTGTTTGCGGCCGAGCCCCCCTGCAGCGAACGGATCGGTGCCGGTGAGTCGCTGCCGCGCAGCAACGGGCCGCTGAGGTGGGCGACGACGTCGGTCATGACGTCGCCGAGGCAGACGAACCGGATCGGCACCCGTTCAGGCGGGGATGGGGGCACCGGCGCCGAGCCGGGCGTGGGCCACCGCGATACGGGCGGCCACCGCTGCGTTGCCGAGGATGATCGCGATGTTGGCCTCGAGGCTCGCGCCGGCGGTCTCGCGGTGGAAGTAGTCCAACAGGAACGGCGTGACCTCCTTGCCGCGGATGCCTTTGGCGGCAGCGGCCGCGAGCCCACCCTGCAGCACACGGTCGTGCAGGTCAGGGTCCAGGGCGTCCATGGCCGGCAACGGGTTTGCGACGACCAGACCGGCCGGCACCCCGAGCTCGTCGCGCACCTGCATGATCTCGGCGACCTCCTCCGGTGCGTCGACCCGCCAGTCGAGGCTGTGCCCCGAGTCGCTGAGGTAGAAGCCGGGGAACTGGTCGGTGCCGTACCCGACGACGCCGACGTTGAGGGTTTCCAGCCGTTCGAGCGTCGCTGCGACGTCAAGGATCGACTTCACCCCGCTGCAGACGACGGTCATTGGGCAGCCGCTCAACGTGGTGAGGTCGGCCGACTCGTCCCACGAGTCGCGGGCTTCGCGGTGCACGCCGCCGATCCCCCCCGTCGCGAAGACGGTGATGCCGGCCAAACGGGCGATCAGGCTGGTGCTGGCCACCGTGGTGGCTCCCATGCCGCCGCGGGCGGCGACGGTGGCCAGGTCGCGCACGGAGACCTTGGCGACGTCGTCGCGCATGGCCAGGGCGTCCAGCTGGGGTGCATCGAGGCCCACGCAGACGCGTCCACCAACGATGCCGATGGTGGCGGGCACCGCCCCTTCGCTGCGGACGGTTTCTTCGATCCGGGTGGCGATCTCGAGGTTCGCTGGACGCGGGCAGCCCGTGGCTGATGATCGTCGACTCGAGGGCCACGACCGGCCGGCCGGCCGCGAGCGCGGCGGCGACCTCCGGATGGACGCTCAGCAAAGGCTTCATGACGCCACGCTATCCCGGGGCCGCCACGGCGCTAGCGTTCCTCTCGTGACCCGCGACCAGGCTGTCGACCCGACGGTGCTCATGGTCCGGGACCGGTATCCCCGGCAGTGGGAAGCCGACGTGCTGCTCCGCGACGGCAGCGCGGCTCACATCCGTCCGATCCGAGTGGACGACGCCGACGGCCTGATCGACCTGCACAGCCGGCTGTCGGAGCAGACCATCTACTTCCGGTTCTTCGCGCCCTACCCGGTCCTGTCAGCTCGCGACGTCGAACGGTTCACGCGCGTCGACTACGACGATCGCGTGGCGCTCGTGGTGACCGTCGGCGACGAGATCGTTGGCGTCGTCCGCTACGACCGGCTGAGCCCCGGAGGGGACGAGGCGGAAGTGGCCTTCGTGGTGCGGGACGACTACCAGGGCTACGGCCTCGGATCGGTGCTCCTCGAGCACCTGGTCGGCGCCGCGCGTGAACGCGGGGTTCGGCGCTTCGTCGCCGATGTCCTGCCGGCCAACGAGCGCATGCTTTCGGTGTTCGCGGCGGCCGGGTATGCCTCGACCAGGGAGATCGAGGACGGGGTCGTGCGGCTCGAGCTGGCTATCGAGCCGACCGCAACGTCGCTCGCGGTTACCGAGACCCGAGAGCACCGGGCGGAGGCGCGCTCGATCGAGCGGCTCCTGGCGCCCGGCTCGGTCGTCGTCGTGGGCGCCGGTCGGCAGCCGTCAGGCGTCGGTGCGACGGTGCTGCGCAACCTGGTCGAGGGTGGCTTCACGGGACGGATCTACGCCGTCAATCCCGAGGCTCACGGCGACCTGTACGGCGTTCCGACGTACGACACCGTCGCCGAAGTCCCCGAACGGGTCGATCTCGCGGTCCTGGCCACCCCCGCCGACACCCTTCCGTCGGTCGTGGCCGACTGCGCCGCGCGGGGTGTACACGCGCTCGTGGTGCTGTCTGCGGGCTTCGCCGAGGCGGGCGACGAAGGCCGGGAGCGCCAACGAGCCTTGGTCGACGCCGCGCACGCTGCGGGGATGCGCGTCGTCGGCCCCAACTGCCTCGGGCTGATCAACACGCACCCGGCCCTGCGGCTCAATGCCTCCCTCGCGTCGAGCATGCCGCTCGCTGGTCGGATCGGCTTCTTCAGCCAGTCCGGCGCCCTGGGAATCGCGTTGCTGCAGGCGTTGCGGCAGCGCGGCCTCGGCGTCTCCACCTTCGTCTCGGCGGGCAACCGGGCCGACGTCAGCGGCAACGACCTCATGCAGTTCTGGGAGGAGGACGAGGAGACCGACATCGTCTTGCTCTACCTCGAGTCGATCGGCAATCCGCGGAAGTTCAGCCGAATCGCCCGTCGCACGTCCCGGAGCAAGCCGATCGTCGCAGTCAAGTCCGGCCGCTCGACCCAGGGGATCCCGCTCGGGCATCGGGTCCGGGCCACCGAGCTGCCGTCCACCGCCGTCGACGAGATGTTCGACCAGTGTGGTGTGATCCAGGTCGAAACCTTGTCGGAGATGTTCGATGTGGCCCTGGTGCTCAGCTATCAGCAGCTACCTGCGGGGCGCCGAGTCAGGGTCGTCAGCAATTCCGACGCGCTTGCCGTGCTCGCCGCCGATGCGTGCGCCAGCCGGGGGTTGGAGCTGGTAAGCGGAGGGGCTCGGGGTTTGTGGCCGAGCATCCCGGTCGAAGAGTTCGGGGCGGCGCTGTCCGAGGCCGGGCAGGACGTCGAAGCGGACGCGGTGATCGTCTTGTTCGTGCCGCCCGTGGGGGATTCGGGCCAGGGATATGCCCGAGAGATCGCCCGCGTGTCGCGCGAGACCGCCAAGCCCGTGGTCGCGACCATGCTGGCCGTCGAGGGGATCAGCGAGCTGTTGCAGAACGTGAACCCCGATGGTGTGCCCGTGCTCGGGTCCGTGCCGACCTTTGGGTCAGTCGAGGACGCTGTGCGTGCCTTGGCTTCTGTCACCGACTATGCCGACTGGCGCCGTCGGCCGGACGGGAAGGTGCCCGAGCTCCCCGACGTCGACCGCGACCGGGCAGACTCGCTGGTGGCACGGCTGCTGCGCGACCACCCCGATGGTGTGGATGTGGAGGGGGACGAGCTCACGGAGCTGCTGGGGTCCTACGGCATCGAGCTGCGCCCGATGATCGCTGTCCGGACCGCCGACGAGGCTGTGGCCGCGGCGGAGTCGCTCGGCTATCCGGTGGTCGTCAAGGCCGTCAGCCGTACGCTCGTGCACCGCACCGACCTTGGAGGAGTGCGGGTCGATCTGGGCACCCCGGGTGACGTCCGCTGGGCGGTTGGAGCCATGGTCGAGCAGTTCGGCCCCTGGGTGCGCGACTCGTTGGTGGTGCAGCAGATGACCGCCCACGGGGTGTCTTGTGTGATCGGGGCCACCGAGGACGACCTGTTCGGACCGGTCGTGTCCTTCCGGTTGGGCGGCGTCGTGACCGAGCTGGTCGAGGATCGTGGCTACCGGATCCCGCCGGTCACCGACGTCGATGCCCATGAGTTGGTTCGTGCGCCGAAGGCCTCGCCCCTGCTGCTCGGGCATCGCGGAGGACCCCCGCTGGACACCGTGGAGCTGGAGAATCTGATCGTCAGGGTCGCGCAGCTGTCCGACGACCTGCCGGAGCTCGTCGAGGTGGAGCTGAACCCGGTCGTGGCCACCGCGACCGGGGCCGCCGTCCTCGGCGCCACGGCGCGGGTGGCACCAGTCCTGCTGCGGGCTGACACCAGGGCTCGGCGGTTGCCGAAGGCGTAGTTGGACGATCCCGAGGCGCGATAACCCTTCGAGAACCGTCCGTGCCAACGTCTACCGTCGGTCGGATGTCCGTCTTCGACAAGGCCGCCGCCGGGGGCGAGGCTCGTGCCCCGCGCCCACCGGCGTTGTCGGGGGAGGCGCGTCGGCTGCTGTTGGCGACGTTCGTCGGATCGCTGGGCACGGGTCTGGTCCTGCCCTTCCTCGTCGTCTACCTGTCCCAGGTGCGCGGAATGCCGACGCTCATCGGTGGACTGGTCATTGCTTGGACCGCGCTGCTCGGCTTCGTCCTGACGCCGGCCGGTGGTTGGCTGATCGACCGGATCGGCCCACGAACGGTCATGCTCGTCGGTCTGGCCCTCCAGGCTGCGGCGGCCGGAGGCTGGGCGTTCGTGCGCGAGCCGTGGCAAGCCTTCTCCGTGGCCACGCTCGCGGCCTTCGGTGGAGCCGGCCTGTGGTCGGCCGCATCCACCCTGCTCTCGCGTCTGGTGGAGGAGGACCAGCGTCAGCGAGCGTTCGGGCTCAACTTCATGCTGCTCAACCTCGGCATCGGCATCGGCGGGCTCGTGTCCGGGCTCATCGTCGACGTCGACCGTCCGGTCACCTTCGAGCTGCTCTATCTCGGAGATGCGTTGTTCATCCTGCTCGGGCTCGGAGTGTTCGCGACCCTCCGAGGAGTGGGCGGTCCGGTCCGTCGGGATCCTGGTGAGGAGGGTGACGAGGGAAGCTACCGCGACGTCCTCGGCGATCGGGCGCTGCTCAGTCTGGTGCTGGTGTCGGTGGTCATGCTCACGTGCGGCTACGGAGCGATCGAGGTGGGCTTCCCGGTCTTCGCCACCACCGAGGCAGGGCTCAGCGAGCGATTCGTCGCCTTCGGCTTCGTCGGCAACACCGTGGCCATCGTGCTCGGCCAGATGGTGGTGCTCCGACTCATCCAGGGTCGGTCGAGGAGCCGCATCATCGGGCTGGTCGGTCTCGTCTGGGCCAGCGCGTGGGTGCTGCTCGGGCTCGCCGTACCGCTGTCGGGAGGCGCTGCGGCGGCTGTGGCCCTGGCGTGCCCGGCGGTCTTCGCGATTGGGGAGACGCTCTGGCAGCCGGTCGTTCCGTCGATCGTCAACGACCTGGCGCCCGACTACCTCAGGGGCCGCTACAACGCGATCGGGTCCTTGTCGTGGAACGTGGCCGGCACGCTGGGGCCGGCGATGACCGGGATCCTGCTCGGCGCCGGCCTCGCCGGGTTGTGGATCGGCGTGGTCGTCGGCGGCTGCCTGCTGGCGGGGCTCGGAGGGCTCCAGCTCCGTCGGGTGCTCACTCCTTGGCAGGACGGGCGCGTGGCCTTGGGGGTGTCCGGGGTGGGAGGATGACGCCGTGACCGAAACGGGGACCGCCGACCTCCGCACCGCGATCGAGCGTTCGGGCTACTACCCCGGACTCGTGACCGAGTGCATCGATGCCGCTGTCGGGGCCGAGGCGGTGCGAGCGTTTCTCGTTCATCATGAGGCGACCTTCGATCGAGACGAGCTCCGTCGGCACGTCACCGTTCTCGCCCTCACCGACACGCGGCTCGTGGTGGGCCACACGGACGACCACCCCGCCGATGCGACCCATCCGACCGCCACGGCCGTGACGACGACAGAGGCGGTTCCCATCGGGCAGCTGAGCTCGGTGATGGTCTCCCGCACGATCAACGAGCCGGCCGGCTATCGCCCCGGTGGTCGGCCGTCCGAGGTCGTCCTGACCCTCGGCTGGGGCGCCGTCAGCAGGCTCGATCTTGAGCCCGCCACCTGCGGTGACCCGGAATGCGAGGGCGACCACGGCTACACCGGTTCGGCGACCGCCGATGACCTTTCGGTCCGGGTGAGCGAGGTCGGCGACGGGGCCGAAGGTGTGGACCAGGCACTCGCCTTCGCCGGGGCGGTCAACGCCGCTGTGGCCTCCGCCCGCCGCTGAGTCGCCGTCGGATGTCCGGCGAGTCCCGGTTCGCGAGCCCGGAGGGTCTCCCGGGCTCGCTCAACGCTGCCGTGGCCCCCGCGTACGGCTCCGACTCCCTCACGGACCTGTTGCCGTCCGTCGCCACCGGTTTCGGCCTCCCTGGGGCGCGCGACACCGTGGACCTGCCAGAGGCACGATCGGTCGTCCTGCTTCTGGTCGACGGCCTCGGCGCCGAGGCGCTGAGCGCTGCCGACCCGGCGTTCGCGCCGGTGCTGAGCGCGCTGGCCGAGCCGGGGCGTCGGCTCACGACCTGCTTCCCCTCGACAACCTCCACGAGCATCACCTCGCTGGCCACGGGGCTGCCTCCCGGGGCGCACGGCATCGTGGGCTACCAGTTCCGCCTCCCTGGACACGGTCTGCTCAACACCTTGAGCTGGCCGAACGCGCTCGATCCGGCGGACGTGCAGGACCGCCCCAACCTGCTGGCTGCGCTGCTGCAGGTGGGCGTTGCGGTCAGTCATGTGGGCCCGCGGGCCTACACCTCCAGCGGTCTCACAAGGGCGGCGATGGCAGGAACGCCGTACGTCGGCGCGGACTCGCCGGGCGAAAAGGTCGCCGCAGCGATGGCTGCCCTTCGAGACGAGCGAAGGGTCCTGGTCAACGTCTACACCAGTGAGCTCGACAACACCGGGCATCTGAACGGCGTCGACTCAGACGCCTGGCGGGCCCAGCTCGGTCATGTCGATCGGCTCGTCGAGCAGCTGGTCTCGGCGTTGCCCGACGACGCGCTCCTGATCGTGACCGGCGACCATGGGATGGTCGACGCGCTGCCTCAGGCCGCCGTCGACGTCCAGGGTGACGACGAGCTTGCTCATGGTGTCTCTCTGCTCGGAGGAGAACCACGTGCGCGGCACGTCTACGCCGCACCGGGGGCCGCTTCGGACGTGCTGTCGACCTGGCGGGAACGCCTCGCCGACGTGGCGTGGGTGCTGTCCCGCGAGGAGGCCGTCGAAGCCGGCTGGTTCGGCGAGGTCCGACCCGAGATCGCCGACCGGATCGGTGACGTCGTCGCCGCTTGTCATGCCCCCGGCGCGCTGCTGCTCGCCACCCGTACGCATCCCCACGAAGCGATGCTGGTCGGTCACCACGGCTCGCTGACGCCGGCGGAGGCGTACGTCCCCCTGGTGCTGGCCACGTCGCAGGACTCCCGATGAGCCGGCCGCTGGAGGCGTGTCGCTCGTTCGCGCTCGGCCTGCCCGAGGCCTGGGAGGACCAGCCCTGGGAGGAATCGTTGGTGGCCAAGGTCGGCCAGAAGATCTTTGTCTTCTTCGGTCCGCCCGAGCAGCCCGGGATCTCGGTCAAGCTGCCGGACAGCGCCGACCATGCGCTGAGCCTGGCTGCGGGCGCACCGACCGGCTATGGGCTCGGCCGCCACCGCTGGGTGAGCCTCGACCTTGCCGCGCGTGACTGCCCGGACACCGAGGTCCTGTTCGACTGGGTCGAGGAGAGCTACCGCACCGTGGCGCCCAAACGCCTGGTGACCCAGCTCGACACCCCCTAACCCGCCCCGCTCATGCCCCTGGGCCCCCGCCCAAACCCCTGAGCCCTCGCCCCTCTGGTGGACGTCTTGATCGCGGGACTTCGGTCTCGCGGGGAGGATGTCTTCATGTCAGGTCAACGTCGCAGATTTACTCCGGCTTATCGGCGGGAGGCGGCTCATCTGGTGATCGATACCGGGCGGCCGATCGCGGTGGTCGCTCGGGAGATCGGTTTGGGTGAGCAGTTGTTGGGTCGGTGGGTCGCGGCCGAGCGAGCGCGGATGGCTGACCCGCCGGACGTGCTCGGGGAGGACGAGCGGGCCGAGCTGGCCCGTTTGCGTCTGGAGAACACCGAGCTGCGGATGGACCGGGAGTTCCTGAAAAAAGCTGCGGCCTTCTTCGCGACCGAACCCCAGAGCCGGTAGAGGCTTACGCGGTGATGGACGCGGAGAAGGCGGACTTCGCCCTCGACCGGATGGCTGAGCTGCTCGGGGTGTCCCGGTCGGGCTACCACGCTTGGGTTCGGCGGCTGGCCGCCGGTCCGAGCCGCGCTCAGCAGCGTCGGACCGACTTGACCGTGAAGATCGCGGCCTTCCACGCCGATTCCGATGCGGTCTATGGGTCCCCGCGGATCCTGGCCGACCTGCGCGAGGACGGTGAGCGGGTCTCCCGCAAGACCGTCGCGAAGCTCATGCGCCAGGCGGGGATCGCCGGGATCAGCCCACGCAAGTTCACCCCGGTCACCACCCTGGCCGGCCCGGACCCGTGTCCGGTGCCCGACCTGGTCGGGCGGAAGTTCGACCGTGGTAGCCCGAACGTGGTCTGGACCAGCGACATCACCTACCTGGGCACCGACCAGGGCTGGCTCTACCTGTGCGCGGTCCGCGACGCGTGCTCACGGCGCGTCCTGGGCTGGGCCATCGAGGACCACCTCCGCACCGACCTCGTCGAGGCTGCCCTGCGTATGGCGGTGACCTTGCGCGGTCACCTACCGGTCAAAGTGATCTTCCACGCCGACCGCGGCACCCAATACACCTCGACTCAGATCGCCGAGGTCATCAAAGACCTGCCCGTGCTGTCCTCGATGGGCCGCACCGGGGTCTGCTGGGACAACGCCCCTGCGGAGTCCTTCTGGTCCACGTTCAAAACCGAGTTCTACGACCGGCGCCACTGGGCCACGAAGGCCGAAGCCAAGCAGGCGTCAGCCCGCTGGATCGAGGAACGCTACAACCGCAAGAGACGCCACTCCTCGATCGGCATGCTCACACCCGTACGCTTCGAAGCACTCAACCCTCAGACGGCACAAGCCGCCTGAACGCCTGTCCACCAGATGGGGTCAACCCCACCATCGTTCGTGATCATGCGCGGATGGCCCCTCTTGCCGCGCTCGGACCAACCTCCTAGGCCCCCGCTGGCCGCTGATCATGCGCGGATGGCCCCGCTTGCCCCTCGCCGCCACCGCCCGCCCGACCCGCCCCTCGGCGGCTAGGGGCCATCTGCGCATGATCACGAAGAGGGTGTGGGGTGTCCGATGGGGTGTGGGGTGTGGGGGTGTGGGGTGAGTTGGGGCTTTGGGAGTCGCGGGGGGTGGGCGTGCGACGATGTCGCGGCCGTGCAGGCGTAGGGCGGCGGCCGGGCGCGGCCGAGTGAGAGGAGCCGGAGGAGCCATGGCCGAGCTGGTCTTCTTCACCGGGACGATGGACTGCGGCAAGTCCACCCTCGCGCTGCAGACCGACTACAACCATGCCTCTCGGGGGCGAGTCGGCCTGATCCTGACCTCGCGCGACCGGGCTGGCGAGGCCACACTGTCGAGCCGCCTAGGGCTGTCGGTGCCTGCGCTCGAGATTCGAGAGTCCACAAACCTCTGGGAGACCGTGACGCGTCGGCTCCAGACCGGCGAGCGCATCGACTACCTGATCGCCGACGAGGCCCAGTTCTACGAGCCTGCCCAGGTTGACGACCTCGCGCGGCTGGTCGATGACGTCGGCATCGACGTGTTCGCTTTCGGCATCACGACCGACTTCCGAACCGCACTGTTCCCGGGCTCCCGCCGACTGCTCGAGCTCGCCGACCGGGTTCAGCTGCTCCAGGTCGAAGTGCTGTGCTGGTGCGGCGCGCGCGCGACCCACAACGCCCGCACGCTCGACGGGGTCATGGTGGTCGAGGGCGACCAGGTGGTGGTGGGTGACACTGCGGCAGCGGGGGAGCGGACCGCCGAGGTCGGGTACGAGGTGTTGTGTCGAGCCCACCACCGACGGCAGGTCACGGCCGCTTCAGCCCACGCGGCTGCGCTGAGCCCGGACGTGCTCCCGTTCGGTGCGCCGGGCGCCTAGTCAGCGCCTATCGGTACTCCCGCATCCGGTCAGTCCTCGGGGCCGGAGCTGCCGCCGAACAGGATCTCGTCCCAGCTGGGCACCGAGGCGCGCCGCCCGGCTCGTTTGGGGGACCGGCCCGTGGTGGGGCGCAACGGGCTGTCCTTCTCGGCTTCTGGCGGCGACTCGGGTTCGGAGTCATCCATCGAGTCGGTGCCGTCCACGACAGCGCCGTGGTCGTCAGCGTCATCGGCCGGAGCCTCGATCGGCGGGGCATCGACGTCATCGTCGGTGGTGCTGAGGGTGGTGGTACTGAGGGTGGTGGTACTGAGGGTGGTGTCGCTGACATCGGTGTCGCTGGCGTCGGCGACATCGATGTCCCCATCGATGGCCCCATCGTCGACCACATCGGGCACGGCTGTGAGCCGCGGTGCCCCAGGGGAGGCCGGTGGGAATTCTGGGGCGTCTGAGTCATCTGGGTCGTCTGAGGCGGGATCGTTCTCAGAGGCGGCTGGGCCTGCTGGTGCGGTTGACGCCTTCTGTGACCGACCGCGCGACCCACGCTTCGGCTCGGGCACGGCGCGCTCGTCCCCGATGAGCCAGTCGGCCTCGTCGTCGTGGGGTTCGAGGGTCCGGCGCTGGTGGTCGAACAGCCAGGTCGCCGAGCGCTCCCGACCTCCGTGGACGTAGTCGAGCCGCACCGCCCAGCGGCCATCTTCGCGGCGTCGTGCGTCCCAGGCCAGGTCGTCGGGTTCGACTCCGCGGGCCCCGAGCCGCTCCAGCACCAGGGCATCGAGCTGGTGGGCCGCGGAATCGGTGACTCGACGAACGTTGGTGCGCTGGGCCAGATCGGCGATGTACCAGCGTTCTTGCAGCACCGGTCCCTCGAAGCGACGGATCCGCTCGACCGGGACCTGGGAGGCGATCGCGATCTCCTCGGCGGTCTGGCCGGCCCTGATGCGCGACTGGATCTCGCGGGGGGTCAACTGGTTCTCGAGCTCGATCTGCAGCTGGCCCAGACGCGCTCGATCACCCCGCATGGCCGCGTGCACGCGTTCGTCGAGCGGAAGACCGTACGGCGTGCCGTCGGTGCCTTCGAGCAGCAGGCGCGAGCCGTCGTCGCTCACGCCGAGCAGCCGTAGGTGCTCCATGTGCCAGGCCTCCGCGATGCCGTCCGGACGGTGTGCCCCCGAGCCTACGCAGCCCAGCCGGGCCAACCGGGTAGATCGCCAGGTCAGCGAGCGGGTCGACACCGCAGGTACGGTCCTCTGGCGGCCCGACGGGCGCCGTAGCGCCGATCGGAGCACCTGTGAACCCCCGCACCCTCGCCGACCTACCCACCCCGGCCCTGCTGGTGGAGCGATCCCTGCTCGAGAACAACCTCGAGACGGCCGCGCGCGCCCTGCCCGGGCCGGCGCTGCGACCGCACGTGAAGGCGCACAAGTGCACCAGCTTGTCTCGGCTGCAGCGTGAGGTGGGGCATCCCGGGATCACGGCGGCCACGATCAAGGAGTGTGAGGGGCTGGCTGCGGAGGGGCTCGGGGAGGACTTGTTGCTCGCCAACGAGGTCCTGGACGCTCGGCGCCTCGGCGCCCTCGTCGAGGCGGGGCACCGCGTCACCCTCGCCGTCGACTCTGAGGAGACCATCGAGGCCGCTCACCGCGGCGGGGTGCGCGAGGTGGTCATCGACGTCTGCGTCGACCTACCGCGGTGCGGGTGCCCACCGGAAGAGGCCGGTGATCTGGCCGCGTTGGCTCGTGGACGAGGGCTCGAAGTCCGCGGCGTCATGGGCTACGAGGGCCACCTGATGCTGTGGGCTGACGCTGAGGAGCGTCGGGGGCACGTCGAAGCCTGCATGGCCAAGCTGCTGGCCGCCCACGACCTCGTCGGCGGCGAGCTCGTCACCGGTGCGGGTACGGGCACCTGGGCGGTCAACACCTGGGTGAACGAGGTGCAGGCGGGCTCGTACGCCTTGATGGACTCGGCCTACGCGAAGCTCCCGGACCTGCCATTCCAGACGGCACTCACCGTGCTCGGCACCGTCATCTCGGTCAACCCGGGCGGCGGCTGGGCCGTCGCTGACACGGGGCTGAAGGCTCAGGGGATGGATCACGGAGCACCCGACCCCGACTTCGGGGAGGCGTTCTCGCAGGTGTGGTTCGTCTCTGACGAGCACCTCACGTTCGCTCCGGTCGACCCGGGGGCCACCCGGGTGGGTGACCGGGTGCGGTATGTCCCCGCCCACGTCGACCCGACGATCGCCTATCACGAGCAGCTGTGGCTTGTAGACGGCGAGCAGGTGGTCGACCGCTGGCCCGTGGACCTGCGCGGCTGGTAGCGGAAACGCTTCAGAGCCGACGCTCGCCGATCGCGACAGGCGTCTGTGCTAACCGAAGACCTGCTCGGTGTAGGCGTTGGCGAAGGTGCGGTCTGGGTCGACCTCCTGGCGTACGGCCTGCCAGTCGGCCCAGTGCGGGTAGAGCGGGGCGAGCTGTTCGGCGGTGCGGGTGTGCAGCTTGCCCCAGTGTGGCCGACCCAGATAGTCGGTCATCAGGCGTTCGACCTCGCGGAAGTAGGGGTCCGTGGCGGTGCGCTGGAAGACGTGGCACGCGATGTAGCACGTGTCCCGGTCCTGCGCGGTCGACAACCAGACCTCGTCGGCAGGCGAGGTCCGTACCTCGATCGGGAAAGAGATCGTCCACGCGGACCTCTCGATGAGCGCCTTCAGCTCGCGCAGCGCTGCCACGGCCGCCGAGCGCGGGACGGCGTACTCCATCTCGTAGAAGCGGACCCTCCGGGGCGTCGCGAAGACCTCGAAGGACTTCGTCGTATAGGTCCGTGCGGTCAAGGCGCGCGACGAGACCCTGTTGACGAGGGGGACGACCCGGGGTGCGGCCCGACCGATCCGGTTCACGGCTCCGAAGATGGTGTTGGACAGCAGTTCGTCGTCGAGCCAGCGGCGGGCGTCGGACAGCGGGCGCGGTGGGCCAGCAGCGCGATTGTTGCGCTTCACCTGGCAGCCATCGGTGTGAGGGAACCAGTAGAACTCCCAGTGGTCGTTGTCGGCGCTGAATGCGTCGAAGGAGTCGATGACGGCGTCCCACCGCATCGGCTCTTCTCTGGCGTCGAGCAGGAAGGCGGGCTCGGTCTGCAGCGTGACCGCAGTGACCACCCCGAGGGCTCCTACTGACACGCGTGCGGCCTCGAACAGTGGGTCGCCGGGACCAACCGTCCGCACCGAGCCATCAGCCAGCACGATCTCGAGCCCCCGGACGAACGCGGCAAGCCCGGCGGAGGCTCGACCCGTGCCGTGGGTCGAGGTACTGATGGCTCCCATGACGGTCTGGGCGTCGATGTCGCCCATGTTGGTCAGCGCCAGCCCGTTGTCGTCGAGCGCCTTCGACAAGGCCTGCAACGTCATCCCGTGCTCCACGGTGACGAGCCCCGTCGTGCGGTCGATGGAGCGGACACCGGTCATCCCGAGTGGCGACAGCTGGACGCCTTCACTGGCTGCGGCGGCGGTGAACGAGTGACCGCTCCCGACCGCCTTCACCGGCAGGCCGCCGCGGACAGCCGCGGTCACCGCGGCGACGGTCTCCTCGACCGAGCGCGGGGCCATGACTCGGGCCGGATGGGCCACTTGGTTGCCCGCCCAGTTGCGCCAACGCGTCATGCGAGCTCCTTGGTGGACGTGGGAATGAGCAGCCGCCACCCGAGCAGGGCGCATGCGGCCGTGACGAGGCCGCACCCGGCCGCCACCAGATAGGCCGGGCGCGGCCCGACTTCGTCGATGAGCCACCCCGACAGCGCCGCGCTGAGCGCGACGCCGAGCGCGATGCCTGTGGACAACCAGGTCAGCGACTCAGTGAGCCGATCCGCCGGGGCCAGCTCCTCGACCAGGGCGAAGCCGACGATCAGGGTCGGGGCGATGGCCAGGCCGCAGATCACGGCGGTGGCGCCGAGCACCGTCAGCGAGCCCGAGGCCACGAAGAACAGCGGGGTCAAGGTCGCCATGGCGAGGCTGCCGATGAGCATCTGCCGGCGGAGGGGCATGTCTGAGTGGCGCCAGCCGTACGTCAGCCCGGCGACCATGCTCCCGAACGCGTAGAGCGCCAGGAGCACCCCGGCCGCCGGCAGTCGGTCGAGCTCGTCGGCCCGGGCGATGGTGACGACCTCGACGCAGCCGAAGATGCCTCCGAGGGAGATCATGATCGCGAGCAGCACGCGCAGCCATGGCTCGCGCAGCGCGGATCCGGTCGAGGTCGTGACCCGGACCACGATCGGCGGTTCGGAGCGTCGTTGGCTGACGAACAGCAGCCCGCCGAACACCCCGATCGCAGCCACGCCGAGCAGTGCCGTGGGCGCACCCAGGTGCACTGCGGCGATCGTGACGGCCGGCGGGCCGATGACGAAGATGACCTCGTCGAGCACCGACTCCCAGGAGTACGCCGTCCGCAGGATCGGCCCCCCGCCGACGGCCGTCGACCAGCGTGACCGAACCAGCGAGCCGATGGTCGGTTCGGCCCCGGCCACGATGGCGGCGATGAACAGCGTCCACGCGGGAGCCTGAGACCCGGCCAGGATCACGATCGCGCACAGCCCCGACGCGAAGATTGCCAGCTGGGGGACGGTTACCCGGCGCTGGCCGTGGCGGTCGACCAGCCGAGAGAACTGCGGGCTGATGAGCGCAAACGCGATGCCGGCCGTGGCGGCAACGGCTCCGGCCAGGGCGTACGACCCGGAGCCGGCTTCGACCACGAGCACGATGCCGATCCCGATCATCGAGATGGGCAGCCGCGCGACGAAACCGCTGGCGGTGAAGGCCACGGTGCCGGGGTGCCGGAACAGCGCGGCGTACGGGTTCGGCACCCGCTCAATGTACGGGCGAGCAGGGACGGCCCGGGTGGGGCAGGATCGATCCGTGAGCCGGGGCCCGTACGACGCCATCCTGCTGGTTTCCTTCGGCGGTCCCGAGGGGCCTGATGACGTGCTGCCGTTCCTGGAGAACGTGACCCGCGGTCGCGGCATCCCTGCCGAACGTCTGCGGCAGGTCGGTGCCCACTACGACCACTTCGGGGGCGTGAGTCCGATCAACGCTCAGAACCGAGCGTTGCTCGAGGCGCTACGGAGCGACCTGGACGCGCACGCGATCGACTTGCCCGTCTACTGGGGCAACCGCAACTGGGCTCCTTACCTGGACGATGCGTTGGCTTGCATGGCCGAGGACGGCGTGAGACGCGCCTTGTGCTTCGTCACCTCCGCGTACTCGTCGTACTCGGGGTGCCGCCAATACCGGGAGAACCTGTTCGACGCCCGGCAGCGATCCGTGGAGGCCGGCGCAGCGTCAGCCGGGATCGTCTTGGACAAGATCCGTCCGTATTTCGACCATCCGGGCTTCGTCGAGCCGATGGTCGACGCGACTGTCGCAGCGCTGGAGTTGCTTCCCGAAGCGCTACGGGCCGGTGCGGCTCTGGTCTTCACGACCCACTCCATCCCCACGGCGCAGGCCGTCAGCAGCGGTCCCGAGGGGGGCGCCTACGTCGCCCAGCACCTGGAGGCGTCCCGGATCGTGGCCGCGGCCGTCGCCGAGCGCACGGGGATCAGCGGCCGGCGCCACGATCTGGTGTTCCAATCCCGCTCGGGCTCGCCGTCCGTGCCATGGCTCGAACCGGATGTGGGGGATCACCTCGAGGACCTGGCCTCCTCTGGGGTCGCGGCTGCGGTCATGGTGCCGATCGGGTTCGTGTCCGACCACGTCGAGGTGCTCTGGGACCTCGACACCGAGGCCCGGCAGCGTGCGGACAGCCTCGGGATGGCGGTGACCCGCGCCGCCACCCCCGGCACGGACCCGAGGTTCGTCGCGATGATCCGCGAGCTGGTGCTCGAAAGGGCCGACGGCGAGCGCGCCCGCTCGCTGTCTGAGCGAGGAGCGATGTGGGACGTGTGCGCAGCCAGGTGCTGCCCGAACCCGCGTGGCGCCCGGCCGGCCGTCTCGGAGCTCCCGTCGTGACCGAGGGCGGCACGCCGGTCGATCCGGTCGATCCGGGATCGGGCTCTCCGGCTGACCCCGACGAGCTGCTGGCGATGGCCCTCGAGATGGCGCGCGAAGCGGGCGCGCTGCTCCTGGAGCGCCGGCGGACCGCGGTCCGGTTCTCGACCAAGTCGACTCCGACCGACGTCGTCACCGAGTCGGACACGGCCGCCGAGGCCTTGTTGGTGAGCCGCATCACGGCGCAGCGGCCCGGTGACGGTCTGCTGGGTGAGGAAGGAGCCGCTCGCGCCAGCCGTACGGGCCTGCGCTGGGTCGTCGATCCACTCGACGGCACGGTCAACTACCTCTACGACCTCGCGGGGTGGTCGGTCTCGATCGCTGTCGAGGACGGTGCTGGAGCGCTCGTCGGAGTCGTGCACGATCCGAGCGCGGGGGAGACCTTCTGGGCCACTCGCGGGGGTGGCGCATTTCGCGACGGTGCCCCCATCCACCCGTCGGGCTGCAGCCGTCTCGACCAGGCGCTCCTGGCCACGGGTTTCGGCTATGACGCTCGCCGTCGCGTCGTCCAGGCGGCCTGGGTGGCGCGGGTGCTGCCGGTCGTCCGCGACATCCGCCGGCTCGGGTCGGCCGCTCTCGATCTGTGCCGAGTCGCCAGCGGCCGGGTCGACGCGTTCGCGGAGCAGGGTCTGGCGGCCTGGGACGGCGCAGCCGGGGGACTGATCGCCGCCGAGGCCGGAGCCACCGTCGGGGGCCTGCGCGGCCAGATCGCCGGTCCCCGGTTGTTCGTGGCAGCCGCTCCAGGGATCTGGACGTCCTTGCACGAGCTGCTGGTCAGCGTGGACGCGGACGTCGACCCGCTCGATCCCTCGCCCTCGGGGTCTGCCCCGTGACGCACCCACGGTCTCGCTACGCGGTCGGGGTGGTGGCCAAGGCGTTCATCACCGGGCGTCGCCTGGCGCCGGATGTCGTGTGGGACGCCTTCATCCGTCGCGCGTGGCCCACGCCGCACTGACGTCGTCGTCGTCCAGGCGCTGGAGTCCCGCTCGATAGAGCGGCCCGTTGGCCACGTAGGTCTCCACTGAATGGGCGAAGGCCTCGGCGGCTACGGCGTCGGGCCTGATCCGCGCTGGGACGCCCAGAGCCATGGCTCGTTCGGGCACCTCCGTGCCCGGTGAGACGACCGCACCGGCCCCGACCAGGGCGCCGGAGCGGACGATCACCCGGTGAAGCAGCACCGATCCGGAGCCGACCAGGCAGTCGTCCTCCACGGTGCACCCCTCGAGGTGGGCGCGGTGCCCCACGACACATCGGGAGCCGATGAGGGTGGGGAGCTCGCTGGTGCAGTGCACGACGGTGCCGTCCTGCACGGACGTACGGTCGCCGACCCGGATCCATCCGTGGTCGCCGCGCAGCACCGCGGTCGGCCAGATCGTCGAGCCGGCGCCGATGGTCACCCGACCGATGACGACCGCGTCCGGATGAACCCAGGCCTCGGGATGGATCCGAGGCAGGTGTTCGCCGAGGGCGTAGATCGGCATCGGATCTCCTTCGCGGTCCCGTTCGTTCACCTGCTGGACGGCCCTGTGCCATCGAAACGTCGTTCCGTCGATGCCCTGGTGACGTATTTCTGACCCGTTCAGGGTCGCACCTGGCGTATCGGCGAGACGTAGCGGGTCAGGTAGGGCACAATCCGCCCTCCAACGGGCATACAACCCGCTCCTGCGGTGTTGTGCCGCCGGAACGGTGCGCGGAGGAACGTTTTCAGGCTTCAGACTGCTACGGCCGAGCACCATCCAGCAGGGCCCGCACCACCCCACGAGCACACCAGCACAACCCGCACGGCACGTGACGGGGCGAGACGACTTCAAGCCCGGAGGTTTCGGTGGCAACCGACTACGACACCCCCCGCAAGACCGACGACGAGCTCAACGAGGACAGCATCGAGGAGCTCAAGGCCCGTCGCGCAGACGCCAGCTCCGGAGCCGTCGACGTCGACGAGACCGAGCTCGCGGAGAACCTCGAGCTGCCCGGCGCCGACCTGTCCAACGAGGAGCTCTCGGTGCGGGTGCTCCCGCGGCAGTCCGATGAGTTCACGTGCTCCCGGTGCTTCCTGGTCCACCACCGCACCCAGCTGGCCAGCGCGAAGAAGGGTCAGCTCATCTGCCGGGAGTGCGCAGCCTGAGAGGGGGAAGGCTCACGTCCATGTCCCGGATCTCGCGCCTTCGCCGCTCCCGCCCCGATGAGTTCTCCGGGGTCGGCGCGAAGCCCGCAGGAGATGACGGGTGGTCGGCTGACGACGATGCCCAGCTGGGGGAGCTGCTCGGCCGGTTTGCGGTCTCCGCGGAGGACGGCGAGATCGGCTCCTCCGACGACCGGCTGGTGTTCGTGTGGGCCCAGGTGGCTGCGGCGCTCCTGCGCTCCGGGCGTTCGGCTGGGGCAGCGGCGATCACGAGCGGCCGCTGGATGGCCGACCAGCTGATCAGCGCGGCGCCGCACCTTCCGGTCCGCGATCTGCCGACGCTGAGATCGCACTACCGAGACCTGCAAGGCGACGAACTCGCGGATGCCCTGGTGCGCAATGCCGTGCTGGCCACGTCGGGCGTCGGGATCGCGGGAGGGGCGCTGTCGGCGGTCAAGTGGTTCGCGCCGGTGACACTCGTGACCGTTCCCCTGCAGATCGCGGTCGAGTCGTTGGCCGTGGCTGCGGTTGAGATCAAGCTCGTGGGTGAGCTGCACGAGATCTACGGCGTCCCGGTCCGCGGGACACCGACCCAGCGTGGGCTTGCCTACTCCACGGCGTGGGCCAACCGTCGTGGTGTCACCTCGCTCGACCCGTCCGTCCTCCCCGTCGGGCTTGGCCTCGTCGCCCGACAGCGCATCCAGCGCAGGCTCCTGGTGAGCGTCGGGCGCGGGACAGGCACGGTGGCTCCGATGCTGCTCGGCGCGGCGTACGGCGGATGGGTCAACCACCGCACGACCCAGTCGCTCGCCGATGTCCTTCGGGCCGACCTTCGCCGGGGGCGGCCGCTGACCGGGGGGCTGGCTGGCCGGATCGCGCACGGGGTGCTGTCCTCGGAGCCTCGGCCGCCGGCGTCAAACCCCAGTCGGTAGGGTCGTCCAAGACGTCCGGCCGATCGCTCGCCGGTCCACGAACGAGGAGGGGTGCCACCATGGCCAGCTCGAAGGCGAACACCGCAGTCTTCGCGGTGACGGCCATCGTGGCGACCCCGATCGCCCGCAAGCTGACCACGGTGGTCTGGACGGCGGCGACCGGTAAGGCCTCGCCGGAGAGCGTCGATGATCCGGACGAGCGACTGGGTGAGGCCGTGGCCTTCGCGGTCTTGGCCGGAGCGACCGCGGGGCTTATCCGGATGTTGCTCAACCGCAACGCCCGCAAGCTCCTCGGCGCCTGACCCACCCCTCCGCCCAACCCCACCCGCTCGTGATCATGCGCAGATGGCCCCTGTCGGGCCGCGTGCCGCGCCGCGCAACCCCAACCCCCCTCGTGATCATGCGCAGATGGCCCCTATTTTCCGGTGCCGGGGCCTCTAGCCGTCGGTGGCGTCGTGGTGCTGCACAGGTGCCCGCCGCTTCGTCGCGGTTCCTGTGACTCGATCGCTTGGGTGCTGTCCGCAGTCCCACAGGCGCGGAAGTACGGGCCATTTGCGCATGATCACGGATGGGTGTGGGTCTAACTGGGGAGGATCAGCGGGGGACCAGGGGCCATCTGCGCATGATCACGAGGGGGGTGGTGCTGGGGGGCGGGCAGCCTCGAGGGCGGCGACGAGGGCCTCGGGATGGCGCGTGGACACATACCAGTACGGCGCTGGGTCTGCCGCGTCCGCCACCTCAACCCGGACGGCGGTCGGCACCCAGCTGCGGAGGTACAAGTAGGCCCGGGGATCAGCCCCGGGGCCTCTCAGCCAGCGCGCGGCCGCGGCGTCGAGAGCCACGGCGGCACCCGCTTGGGCTAGGGGCAACCGGGCCCGCCCCGCGCGAAGCGTCGCGTCTTCGACGCTGACCCGCGCGCTCGTCGCTCGCAGCCCCAGCACCACCCCCACACCACAGCCAAGCAGCACCACCAGCCCTGCCCACGGTCCGAGCGCGGCCTCGATCGCTACCGCGAACACGGCGACGACGCCCAGCGCCACGACCCACAGGCCTGGGGGGGCCGGAATCGACTCGCGAAAAGCCACGTCACGCGAGCCGCTGGCCGCGTCGCCTGTTCCACCACCCGCCATGCGGCAAGGGTCGCAGCCATCGGGATCGGCATCGGCAGTAGGGTCGGGCGAGATGGCCCCCTCGCTCTCCGCATCGCCCCCGGTCGGCGCCTCCCTGCCGGCGCGTCATCCCGACGCGCCCGCGCCGGGTGAACCCCTTGGCCCCCACTACTTGAACTGCTTCGGGTGCGGTCCGGAACACCCCACAGGCCTGCACCTGCACGTGGTTGCAGGCGAGGGCCTCAACCTGCGGAGCACGTTCACCGTGTCCGAGCATCACCAGGGTGCGCCAGGCTTGGCTCATGGCGGCCTGTTGTCGACCGCCTTCGATGAGTCGTTGGGCGCGCTCAACTGGCTGATCAGGACCCCCGCGGTCACCGCCCGTCTGGAGACCGACTTTCGCCGGCCGGTGCCGGTGGGTTCGACGCTCCACATCGACGCCGCGATCGTCGGGGTCGAAGGTCGCAAGATCTGGACGGTGGCGACGGGACGGCTCGACGGCTGGGACGGGCTCGTCGCGGTCGAGGCGGCCGCCTTGTTCGTCGCCGTGGGTCTCGATCACTTCACGACGCATGGACGGCCCCAGGACGTCGCCGCTGCCGTAGCCGAGGCCCAGTCCCGGCAGACCGTGCGCACCTTCGAGGTGAACCCGTGAGCGACGTCGACGTCCTCGTGGTCCGCCTGGATCCCGGGCTGCCCCTCCCCACCTATGCACGGGCGGGGGACGCCGGTGTCGATCTCTGTACGACGGTCGACGCGAAGCTCGAGCCGGGAGAACGCGCGCTGCTCCCGACCGGGTTGGCTGTGGCTCTGCCGGATGGCTATGCCGCCTTCGTTCATCCCCGGTCGGGCCTGGCCGTGCGCCACGGCGTGAGCCTGGTCAACGCGCCGGGCACCGTCGACGCCGGTTATCGCGGCGAGATCCAGGTGTCGGTGATCAACCTGGACCCGGTGGCGCCCGTGGTGTTTCAGCGTGGTGACAGGATCGCCCAGCTGGTGGTCCAGCGTGTCGAGCGCGCGCGGTTCCATGAAGTCGACAGGCTGCCGGGATCGGCTCGCGCCGACGGTGGTTTCGGATCCACGGGTGGTCATTCGGGCGCCCGTGCACACGTGGAGGGGTGACCCATGGCCTTGTTCCGACGCAAGAAGCACGACCTGGACGACGCGTCGGTGCCCTTGGAGGAGGCGGCCGGATCCGACGAGGGACGCGAGGAGGACTCCGCCGACGCCATTCCGGCTGGCGGTGCCGACGGCGACGCCGACGCGGCGGCCTCGGGACAGGCGCGGGGGCCGTGGGACTCATCGATCGCACCGGATGACGGACGCCCGCGCGTCGACCTCGGCGGTCTGCGCGTGCCGGGGTTCCCCGGCATGGAGCTGCGGCTTGAGGTCGACCGCGACACCGAGCGGGTCGTCGCGGCGACGGCCGTGGCGGCGGGCGGGCAGCTGCAGATCCAGGCGTTCGCGGCCCCGCGCACCGGCGGGCTATGGACCGAAGTTCGGGCCGAGATCACCGACAGCGTGCGCGCGGCCGGAGGCTCGGTCGATGAGAGCCCGGGGCCGTTCGGGCCGGAGCTGTTGGCCACGGTCCCGGGCGATGTTCTGGAGGGGGGCCTGGAGCCGGCTCGATTTGTCGGGGTCGACGGTCCCCGTTGGTTCGTACGCGGGGTGTTCTCTGGTGCCGCTGCGCAGGCCGGTGAGGCATCCGACGTGCTCGAACAGGTGCTTGCCGGGACCATCGTCGTTCGGGGCGACCAGGCGATGGCGCCGCGTGACCTGCTGAACCTCCAGATGCCGGATCAGACCGCCCCGGTCTCGCCCGGCCCGCCGCCCCCACCCGCGCTGGACGACCTGCGACAGCGAGGTCCGGAGATCACCGAGATCCACTGACCACCGCGCCCGGCGGGGTCGTCCGTACCGGCGAGCGGTCAGCGCCCGGTTGGCGCCGCATGCGGGTTCCGCGCGGGGCTACCCTTGAGGCATGGCCGGATCGACACCCACCATCCCGGACAGGGCTTGGGTCCACCCACGAGGACTGCGCCAGCGCCTGCGCCGGTGGAGCGCGGGTGAGGTCGAGCTCGAGGCCGCCGATCTCCAGGCTGAGTCCGAAGAGCTGGGCGCGACACCCATCACCGCCTGCTGCATGGGCGAGCGGGTCACTGTCGCGGGCACCATGCGCGCCGTGACCCTTCGACCCCACGGTGGCGTACCCGCCCTCGAGGGCGAGCTCTACGACGGTTCCGCCACCATCAAGGTGATCTGGCTGGGGCGCCGTCGGATCGCGGGTGTCACCGCAGGATCCACCTTGGTCGTTCACGGACGGCTCACGTCGCAAGCGGGGACGCCAACCATCTTCAACCCGTCGTACGAGCTGCGCGCGTGAGTGGAGCCGCTGGATCACAGCGACGGGAACCTCCCCGCGACGCTCGGGGCCTGGCCGAGCTCCTGGGTGGCACGCGCGGCATGATCGAGGCGACGATCCCGGGAGTCGTCTTCGCCGTCGCCTATCCAGTGAGTGGTGCCCGCTTGGGCGTTTCGTTGGCGATTGCCCTGGTCGCGGCCTTCATCCTCGGTGTCGTCGCGCTGATCCATCACAGCCCCATCCAGCAGGTCATCGCCAGCCTGATCGGTGTCGGCATCATGGCGGGCTGGGCGGCTTGGCGGGGCCGCCCGGAGGACTTCTACTTTCCTTCGATCGTCAAGAACAGCGCCTACGCGGCCGTCTACGCCGTGTCCTGCCTGGTCCGCTGGCCCTTGCTCGGCGTCATCCTGGGAGCCCTGCTCGGGGAGGGCACTGGGTGGCGGCGAAATCCGGCGCGATACCGCGCCTACCTGTGGGCTTCGTGGCTGTGGGTGGCGATGTTCGGGCTTCGCGTGGCGATTCAGGTACCGCTGTATCTGGCGGGCAAGACCACCGCACTCGGCTTCGCCAACATCCCTTTGGGATTTCCCTTGTTCTTGCTGACGTGCGGCGGCACCTGGTTGATCCTGCGCTCCACCCAGCCCGCCGCTTCAGACGAGTCTGAAGCCAGCGACGATGAAGACGACGGCGAGGCCGAGGAGGAACCCTCGCCTTCCGACGGCACCGACGAGGCGGTCGATCCGCGCCGTCACGTGCTGTGAGGGGCGAGCACTTCCTGGAGTAGTTCCTCCGACTCCGCTGCGGCCACGAACAGCAGCTCGTCGCCCCCCTCGAGGGGGTCATCGGCGCTCGGGGTGATGACGCGCCCATCCCTCAGGATGGCCACCAGAGCCGTGTCGGGCGGCCACGGAACGTCGCCTACGCGATGACCGCCGTGGGGTGAGCCCGCGGGGAGGGTGAGCTCGACGAGGTTGGCGCCGCCTTGCCTGAAGGTGAACAGCCGGACCAGGTCACCCACGGAGACGGCTTCCTCGACGAGCGCGGACAGCATGCGCGGCGTCGACACGGCGATGTCGACGCCCCAAGCCTCGTTGAACATCCATTCGTTCTTGGGGTGGTTGACCCGGGCCACGACCCGGGGCACGCCGTACTCGGTCTTGGCGAGCAGGGAGACCACGAGGTTGACCTTGTCGTCCCCCGTAGCTGCGACGACGACCTGGCCGGACTGCAGCCCCGCGGTGTCCAGGAAGTCAACCTCGCAGGCGTCCCCCTGCAGCCACTCCGCACCGGGAATCGACCCGGGCCGGATGCAGTCGGGGTCGTTGTCGATCAGCAGCACCTCGTGGTCGTTCCCGACGAGCTCAGCAGCGATCGAGCGGCCGACCTTTCCGGCGCCTGCGATGACGACGCGCATCAGCTTTCCCCTCGAGGCGGCGGGCTCCCGAGGGCGATCTCCACGACCTCGACGTCGTGCTCACGAAGCAGGACGTGGACGAGGTCGCCCTCTTGGAGGACCGTGTCGGTCGCGGGCAGCATCCCGTTGCCCAACCTCGTGACGAGGGCGACGCGACACGCCGCGTGGGATTCGAGGTCGGTCAGGGGCCTCCCGACCCAGCCCTTGTCGACGTGTACCTCCGCCAGCCGGATCGCTCCGCTGGGGTCGGACCACTCGATCGCGGCGCCGGCCGGAAGCAGTCGGCGGAGCATCTGGTCGGCGGTCCAGCGGACGGTGGCCACGGTCGGTATGCCGAGCCTCTGGTAGACCTCTGCGCGCTTCGGGTCGTAGATGCGTGCGACAACGTTCTCAATCCCGAACGTCTCGCGGGCCACTCGGGCGGCGAGGATGTTGGAGTTGTCCCCGGAGGAGACGGCCGCGAAGGCTGCGGCCCCTTCGACCCCCGCCTCGGCCAGGACCTCACGGTCGAAGCCGACCCCCCGGATCGTCCGTCCGCGGAACTCCGGCGGCAAGCGTCTGAAGGCGTCGGCGTCCTGGTCGACGACCACGACGGAGTGACCCATCGAGTCGAGGTTGGCGGCCAGCGACGATCCGACCCGGCCGCAACCCATGATGACCACATGCACACGCGCAGCCTGCCACACCCTCGTCCCGCGTCCTCGGATGGATGCACCACTACTCTTGCGCCTCGTGGTGAACCTGGCTGACGTCTCCAAGCGGCTCGTCGTCGGAAGGGCCAAGCAGAGCGATCGGTTGGGCGAGACTCTGCTGCCCAAGCGGTTGGCCCTGCCAGTCTTCGCCAGCGATGCGATGTCGTCGGTTGCCTATGCGACCCAGGAGATCTTGATCATCCTGGCGCTGGCCGGCACGGCATGGCTGAGCCTGACCCCCTGGGCGGCGGTCGCGGTCGTCGTCGTCCTGGCCACGGTGGTCACCGCCTACCGGCAGAACGTCCACGCCTATCCCAGTGGAGGTGGCGACTACGAGGTCGCCAACACCAACCTGGGAGCCCCCTTCGGTCTCGTGGTGGCCTCGGCGCTGCTCGTCGACTATGTGCTGACCGTGGCCGTGTCCACGTCGGCCGGCGTCGAAAACCTGGCGTCGACACCCGCGTTCTCCTGGATGGCTCAGCACCGGGTCGGGGCCACGCTGGCCGTCGTCGCGATCATCGTGCTTCTCAACCTTCGAGGGATTCGCGAGTCTGGGACCGCCTTCGCTGTCCCGTCCTACGCCTTCATGATCGCCATCATCGGGATGATCGCGCTGGGCATGTGGAAGCTCTCCGCGGGCGACGACCTGCAGGCTCCATCGGCCGACTACGAGATCGTGCCCGAGCTCGGCCAGCTCGGCGTGGCTGGTGTGGTGTTCCTCGCCCTGCGCGCCTTCGCGTCCGGCTGTACGGCGCTGACGGGGGTCGAGGCGATCTCGAACGGCGTCCCTGCGTTCAAGAAGCCCAAGGCCAAGAACGCCGCCTCCACCCTGGGAATCATGGGGATCATCGCGATCACGATGTTCAGCGGGGTCACGTTCTTGGCCATCAAGCTCGGGGTGAAGGTGGCCGAGGACCCGAACGACATCATCGGTCTAGCGCCCGGAGCGCACCAGGACACGGTCATCGCGCAGATCGGCATGACGGTCTTCGGCGGTGACAACAACATCCCGTTCTACTTCGTGCAGCTGATGACCGCTCTCATCCTGGTGCTGGCCGCCAACACCGCGTTCAACGGTTTCCCGGTGCTCGCCTCGATCCTTGCGCAGGACCGCTACATGCCGCGACAGATGCACACCCGGGGCGATCGGCTGGTGTTCTCCAACGGCATTCTTCTGCTCGCGGGGTTCGCCTGCTTGCTGATCTGGGGCTTTCAGGCCCAGACCACCCGGCTGATCCAGCTCTACATCGTCGGCGTCTTCGTCTCGTTCACCTTGAGCCAGGCTGGCATGGTGCGGCACTGGAACCGCGCGCTCGCGCGCGGCGTCCCTGCGGGGGAGCGCGGCGTGGTGCTGCGTCGTCGAGTGATCGCGATGTTCGCCTTCGTGCTCACGGGCACGGTGCTGGTGATCGTCCTGGCCACGAAGTTCCTCTCCGGGGCATGGATCGCCGTCGTGGCCATGGTGGGGCTGTGGTTCCTCATGCGGGGGATCCACAGCCACTACATGCGGGTCAACGAGGAACTCGTCGTCGACGAGGACGAGGTCACCACGCTTCCCTCGCGGGTGCACGCGGTGATCCTCGTATCGAAGATCCACAAGCCCACCCTCCGGGCCCTCAACTACGCCCGTGCGTCCAGGCCGTCCACCATCGAGGCCATCACCGTCAACGTCGACGACGAAGAGACCGCGGGGCTCGTGGCCGAGTGGGACCGCCGAGGCATCCCGGTGGCCCTCAAGGTCCTCAGCTCGCCCTATCGCGAGATCACTCGGCCGATCGTCCACTACGTCAAGGAGATCCGCCGGGTGTCGCCGCGCGACGTCGTCACCGTCTATATCCCCGAATACGTCGTGGGCCACTGGTGGGAGCATCTACTCCACAACCAATCCGCTCTGCGAATCAAGGGCCGGCTGTTGTTCACGCCGGGAATCATGGTCGTCAGCGTCCCTTGGCAGCTGCGCTCGTCCGAGGGCACCGAAAGTCGAGAGCCCGTTGCGCCGGGCGCTTTCCGCCGTGGCGATCCGGTTCCACCGACCGGGCCGCTGCCGCCGGGGCCGGAGGCACCGTGACCGACAGGGCCGTGGTGGCCGGGGATCCGGTCGCTGTAGGCGCGCGGATCGAGGTCGAGGTGGGTCCCGTAGCCCACGGGGGGCACTGCGTGGCTCGCCACGAAGGCCAGGTTGTGTTCGTGCGGCACGCCCTGCCCGGCGAGAGAGTCCGCGTCGAAGTGACCTCGACCACGACCCGATATCTCCGTGGCGATGCGGTCGAGATCCTCGAGGCCGCGCCTGGCCGTGTCACCGCCCCGTGTCCCTATGCGGGCCCCGGCGGCTGCGGCGGATGCGACTGGCAGCATGCCGACCTGGCCACCCAGCGCGAGCTCAAGGCCGCTGTCGTGGCTGAGCAGCTCCAGCGCCTGGCAGGGGTGACGCGCGAGGTGGTCGTGCGCGAGGTGCCGGGCGCCTCGGACGGCCTGGGCTGGCGCACGCGCGAGCGCTTCTCCGTCGACCCGGACACCCGCCGGCTCGGACTTCACCGGGCTCGGTCCGACTCGGTCGTTCCGCTCGGCGCGTGCCTGCTCGCCCACCCGGGTGTCACCGCCACGGGCGTCCTCGACCGGGAGTGGTCGAGCGCACGCGCAGTCCAGGTGGCTGCCTCGGCCAGCACGGGCGACGTCGCGATCCTGGTCGACGGCGTCGCCACCGGCCGTCGGCGGGTGCGGGAGCGTGCGGCAGGGCGGGAGTGGCGGGTCTCGGCCGACGGTTTCTGGCAGGTGCATCCCGGGGCGGCCGACGCGCTCACCGAGACCGTGCTGGCCCTGAGCGGGCCGCGCGAGGGCGAGCACGTCCTCGACTTGTACTCGGGGGTCGGCCTCTACGCGGGAGCGATCGGCGAGGCGGTGGGTGCCGGTGGCCGGGTCGACGCCGTCGAAGGGTCCGCGGCAGCGGTTCGCGATGCCCGTCGGAACCTGCACGACCTGCCCGCGGTTCGTCTGCACGAGGCCGAGGTCGGCCGATGGCTGGCGCGCGGCGGCGTACGGCGCTGCGACCTGGTCGTCCTCGATCCGCCGCGCTCTGGCGCTGGCCCCGAGGTCGCCCGTCGGATCGCCTCGATGGGTCCGCGAGCGGTTGTCTACGTCGCCTGCGACCCGGCTTCACTGGCACGCGACCTCGCGACGTTCGACGGGCTCGGGCTGCGCCTGGCCGAGCTGGAGGTCTTCGACGTGTTTCCGATGACGCACCACGTGGAGGCTGTCGCCCTGCTGGAGCGGGCCGGATTCTGACTGTTGCGGCGGAGTTTCTCTCCGGAATGCTCGCCGCGGGCCGCTCGGCCGTCGTGATCCGGTACGGCACCTGGCCGTCGATCCGATGGCCGACGTGGAGTTCATGGTCGGCTGATGCGCGCCCCCTTCAGCGGCACCAGTTGCAAGCCGTCCGGGGGGAATCGGCCTTCTACCGGCCAGTCCACTCCTCCTCGACCACCAGGTCGACGAACGCAGGCGGGCCGTCGAGGATGTCGGCCATCATCGCCCTGACGTCCTGGAGAGCCTCATGACGACGCGGATCCTGCTCGCGCGCGCGGGCCTTCTGCTCGCTTTCGAACACGACGAGTGAGTACAGCTGGGTCGGGTCCCTCTGGTCGCGCATCGTCAGCGTTCGGATCAGTCCCGATCCCGGCTGTTCTGCGTTGCGCAGCGCCTGCGACAGGCCCGCGAGGTCCTTGTCTGGTTTCACAGTCGATCGGATGAGTTGTGCCCACATGTTCGTCCCTTCCTTGCTGCCGTCAAATCGTGCCGATGTCGAAGTCGAGCACCAGCTCGGGCGCCGTGAATCCCTCGCTCCACACGCTCCCGTGCACGTGGCGGGCATGGTCGCGGAACCAGCTGTCGAACGGCTCGGCCGAGGTCCTCAGGATCGTGAACGCGACGTCCAGGTCGTCGGCCTTCAGGTACACGATGGCGAGATCCCCTCCTGGGGCGGTCTGGATCCAGACGGCCTCCCTGAGGATGCCCGCGCGGCGGCGGGCATCCCGGAAGGACTCTCTGCGTGCACCTCGCCAGCACGAGGTCAGCGCGTCGACGCTCGCCTCGGTCTGGTCGGGGGGCAGGAGCACCGCGAACGCGAGGCTCTGCATGCGATGGCTCCGTAGCCGCTCAGGTGACCGAGTGCTGCGCCATGGACTTTGCCGGCCGGGACCAGATGCTCATGCGGACGGCTGCGCCGCGGCTAGGCCGGAGCGCCGGCGGGTACGACGCCGAGCTGCTGCAGGAGCGACAGCATGTCCGCGACACCCCAGTGCTCGCAGACCCGGCCGGATCCGTCGAACCGCATGATGTCGATGAGCTGCATGTTGCCGCTCTTGCCGGTCGGTGGGATGCCCATGAAGGTGCCCCGGTGGGTCCCCCTCGTCACGACCCGGGCGACGGTCTTGTCCCCGTCGGCGATCACGTCCTCGACGTCCATCTGGAGGTCAGGGAAGGCGTCCCGCAGGGCGCGGAAGAAGTCGAGCGTCCCTTCCTTGGTGTCGGGGAACCCGGCCCCTCCCTGGTGCTCGACGAAATCGTCGGCGACCAGGTCGCCGAACCCGTCGATGTCTCCGGCACTGATCAGCTCGTAGGTCTTCCGCATGGTCGCAGCGTGGTCCACGGCAGCTCTCCTGTCCCGTCGCGTCGCAGCCGGCGTGACTGCATGCCACGGAATCTGCCGGACCCCAGCGGGGACAACATCACTCGATCGAGTGATGCACCACGGCGGCGAGCGCAACGCGGTTCGACACGCCAAGCTTGGCGAACACGTGCCGCAGGTGGGTGTTCACGGTGTGCGGCGAGACGTACATCTGCCGTGCCACGGCGCCGTTCGTGAGCCCCTCGGCGACGAGCAGCGACACCGTCCGCTCCGTGGCGGTGAGGCTCTCCCACCCCTCCGCGGGCCGCTGCCGCGACCCGCGCGCGCCGGGATGGGCGCCGATGGACCGCAGCCCTGCACGGACCCGTCCGGCCCAGGCATCGGCGCCGGCCCGCTCGTAGAGGTCCAGTGCTTCGCGCAGCAGCGGCGCTGCCTCGTCCCGACGCCCGCCCGCCGCCAGCAGGCCTGCCGCGTCCTCACAGGCGCCGGCGCGCTCTACCAGAAGGGGCGTACGGCGGGCGAGCGCGGCCGCCTCGACCAGCGGTTCGACCTCACCGTCGACCAGTCCGCGGCAGCGCAGCGCCAGGCTGCGCACCGTGGACACTTCCGGTGACAGGTCCACCCCGGCCGTGACGCTGTCGGCCACCTCGGTGGCGACGTCGCGACGACCCAGTGCCAGAGCCAGGCGCACGAGATCCGGGGCGAGGAAGCGGTGGTAGAAGCGACACTCGCGGATCGCGTCGAAACGCCAGCACCGCAGCAACAGGTCGAAGGCCCCCTGCTGGTCGCCCTCGGCCGCCTTGATCTCGGCAGCCGCGAACGCCAGGACTCCGGCGTTGTAGGGCAGCTGCTCGCCTGCCAGCGATCCGATGAATCCGTCGGCCAGCTCGCGGGCGGCGCGGAGGTCTCCGGTGGCCGTCGCGATGATGGTGCGGTAGGCGAGCGACTGTGAGACCAGGAGCGGGTTGCCCTTCTCCTGCGCGGCCTGGCCGCCGGCGATCAGGCCGGGCATCGCATCGTCCCAGTCGCCGATCGCGTACGACGCCTGGGCGTCTGCCATCAGGGTCTCCGAGAGCCACCACGCGGAGCCGAACTCGTCGTCCAGTGCCGCCCGGAACGCAACACGCGCCTCGCCGACGAAGTCGCAGTCGAACAGTGCCAGGCCCAGGAAGAACTTCGGCTGCAGCGGCAGCGACCTCGTGTCGGGCGAGTCAGCCGCGAGCGCGGCCGCCCGCCGGGCATGGGCCAGCGCCTCGTCGAAGCGGCCCTGCCGCCCCGCCGCCACGAGCAACGCCGTCAGCCCCCACACCGACGTCGCGGGGTCGCCCGCCTGCTCGGCGAGGGCGAGCGCCCGGGCAGCAGTTGACTCGCCCGCTCGGGGGGAGCCGGTGTACGTGAGCGCCCAGCTCTGCTGTGCCAACATCAGCGCCTGCTCGGCAGGCCCGAGCCGGCCAGCGGCCCCGAGGCTGTCCTCGACCACAGAGGTGAGCTCGTCGGTACGGTTCTGCAGGGCCAGCGCGCCGACCAGGGCCAGCCGCAAGGGGGTGTCCACCTCAACGGCGTGCTGCCGGGCGAGCACGGCCTCGGCACGCGCCGAGGCCTCCGTCACGCCCCCGGCACGCAGCAGCGCCTGCACCACCTCCGCCGACACGAGGTCCGCGTCGGGGTGACCGCGCGGCAGCAACGCCTCGGCGCGGCGGAGTAGCTCGAGGGTGACCAGCGGCGCCTGCCCGGACGCCTCGCGGGCGGCGTCCCGCAGCCAGCCGACGGCCTGCTCGTCGCCGCGCTCGGCACCGAGCACGAGGTGGTCGGCCACCTCCAGCCGATCCGCGCCCGCGGCCATCAGCGCGACCGCCGCCTCGCGGTGCATGACGCGACGAGCCGGCGCGGGCACATGCTGGTAGATCGCGTCGTGCACCAGCTGGTGACGGAACACGACGCGTTCGTCGACCTCGTCGAGGAGTCGGGCGTCGTACGCCGAGCCCAGCTGCTCGGCGACATCGGACGGCGTACGGCGGGCAACGGCGGCCACGTCGCGCAGCGACACCGCGTCGCCGAGCACGGCCGCGACCTGGAGCAGGTCCAGTGTCGGCCCCGCCAGGTCTCGCAGGCGGCGCACGACCAGCTCGCCCAGCGAGGCCGGCAGTTCCGAGCTCGTCACCTCGACCTGGTCGGATGCGTAGCGCAGCGCGCCCTCGTCTGCCAGGGAGCGCAGCATCGCGGTGGCCCACAGCGGGTTCCCGCCGGCCTTGTCCAGCATGGCTCTCAGGCCAGGACCGGGAGATGCTTCGAGCACCTCGGACGCGAGTGCCGCGACGTCGTCGGGCGTGAGCGGTTGCAGGCGCAGCGTGCGCCCGCCCCCAGTTGCCAGGTCGTCGAGCAGCCGGACCAAATCGCCCGGCAGTGGCGACGGCCGGGTCGTCACCACGGCTAGCAGAGGAGCGAGCGACACGCGCCGCACGATCGACAGGATCGTCAGCAGGCTCGAAGTGTCGGCCCAGTGGATGTCCTCGGCGACCAGCAGCACCGGGTGCTCGGCGCACGCCGTCTCCACCAGGTCGACGATCTCCTCGACCACGCGATACTGAGGGTCGCCGCTAGACCCCGGTGCGCCTGCGCTGCGGTCGGCCAGCAGCGCGCCGATCGCGGCCCTGCGCGGGTCGGGGGACCGCACGTTCACGCGCAAGGCGGCAGCCACCACACCGAAGGGACGCGTCCGTTCAAAGGGATGGGCCCGGCCAGAGAACACCACCATGCCCCGGGAACGCGCATCGCTCATGATGCTCTGCACCAGGCGGGTCTTGCCGATCCCGGCTTCCCCCTCGATCGCAAGCACCGCTGCCCGGCCCTCGCTCAGCCGCGCAAGCTCAGCCCTGATCAAGGCGAGCTCTGCGGCCCGCCCAACCAGGCCGTCCGCTGACGCCATCACGACAACCTCGCCACTCAGTGAGTCTCGTGCACTTCGGCGTCAGGGGTCCAGACTGGTACGTCCGTCCGTGAGGGGCAAGAAGCGTTCGGCATCGCACGATCGAGTGATGTCTTCACCGCCGGTCGGCAGGACGATCGATCGCGCCACCCGATGGCCGCCGACCGCAGACGCGCCGGTCGGTGGGCCACGGACCCACTCCGCGCAAAGGGGCGAAGCATGCCACGAATGGTCATCACCCATGAGGTCGTCGACATCGAGCGCTGGCTCAAGGGCAAGGAAGAACGAGCGGCAGCCCTCGGATCGGTTGGCTCGAAGGTCATCGACCACGTCGCACCGGACGGCAGCAACCGCATCGCCGTTTCCGCCGACATCCACGACATCGACGGCCTACAGGCGCTGCTCGACTCGCCTCCCCCCGAGGTGGCCGCCTTGATGGAGGCCCACGGCGTGCTGCCGCCCCTGACCGCGTACATCGAGAAGTAGGCCCGGCACGGCCACGAGGAGGAAGGTCATGGCAGTCAAGGTGATCGTCGAGCTGAGGGCCAAGCCCGGCCGGCGCGACGAGCTAAAGAACGTGATCCACACGCTGATGGCCGAGCTCGGGCCAGATCTGAAGGGGAAGGGCTCCCTGGGCAGCGTCTTGTACGAGGTGGTCGACGACCCCGACACCCTGGTGGAGATGGCCGACTGGGAGACGACCGAGGCGCGCGACGCCGTCATGAGCGACCCGGCGGCCGCCGAGGCCATGGCGCCAATGCTCGACCTACTGGCCGGGCCCTTCGAGGCCACGGTCGTCCAGCCCGCCTGACGTGACCGCCGCAAGGCCCATGGTCGACGACGTCGGCACCATCGCGTAGAGCACGGCTCGGTCGGTTCCGACGACAACGAGATCCCGCTCGCCGCTGACGACCTCCCTGTCGTCCGGGCGTTCTTCACAGACTGGGCGAGCGAACTCGACTAGCAGTGGGTCAGCTTGTCTTGGGCGGAGAATGGTGCCCCCCGGGCCTCGAGGGGGCTACTGCCGCGGTTGGTACAGCACCACGGTGAGGGCGCGAGCACGGTCGAGGTTGCGAGCAGGATGAGCACGTCGTGGCTCGCAGCGGTGCCGTCCATCAGGGCGCGCGCGCCGGTCACCGGGTGGCTGATCGAGTTGGTGTTCGCGACGTGGCGAAGCCAGTCCGGCATGGTGGCAGGTGCCACGGAGACGTTGCTCAGGAAGGTCAGCCGGAACAGCAGCGCGAGGCCGAGGTTCATCACCGCGGTCGGGGTGCGCAGCACCAGGCCGAGCGCGATCCAGGCCCACGACATCGCCGAGGCGAACACGATCACCAGGGCGACGGCCGCGAGCACACCGACCACGCCGCCGCCGTCGCGGTAGCCCATCGGCAGGCCGTCCTGAGCTCTCGTGGTCGTAGAGCTCAACCTGGCGCCGAGCGATGTCCGTGTGCGGTGCCGGGCGGTTGGCTGCAGTCGTTTGTGACCGTCGGAGCCCGCTGACAGGAGGGCTGGGTATGGGCTCGCTTCGATGCGCAAAGGCCCGCAACGGCGCTCCGGCGCCCGCAGTCCCCGAGGACGGCATCGCCGCAGGTCGGAGGCCGGTTTCGCTCCTGAGCGCAGCCAGCCGCAAAGGATCGCGTTTACGCTCGTGATCATCGGTGTCTTCCCGATGACCCATCACGTCGAGTGTGTGGCCCTGCTCGTCCCGCGCTAGCCGTGGCCGTTCGACCGGTGATATCTTGACGTCAAGATAAATTTCGAGGAGGAGCGGCCGTGAGCATCGACAGTTTTGGCGCCAAGACCACCCTGACCGTCGGTGACGAGAGTCTGGCGATCTATGCCCTCGGCGGGATCGAGGGAGCCGATCGGCTGCCGTACTCGTTGAAGATCCTGCTGGAGAACCTCCTGCGCACGGAGGACGGCGTGAACATCACGGCCGACCACATCCGGGCGCTCGCGAGCTGGGACCCCTCGGCAGAACCGGACACCGAGATCCAGTTCACCCCTGCCCGCGTGATCATGCAGGACTTCACCGGTGTCCCGTGCGTCGTCGACCTGGCCACGATGCGTGAAGCCGTCCGCGACCTGGGTGGCGACCCAGCCTCGATCAACCCACTGGCCCCGGCCGAGCTGGTCATTGACCACTCGGTCATCGCCGACGTCTTCGCTCGCCCGGACGCCTTCCAGATCAACACCGACATCGAGTACGGCCGCAACCGCGAGCGTTACCAGTTCCTGCGGTGGGGCCAGACAGCCTTTGACGAGTTCAAGGTGGTGCCCCCCGGCACCGGCATCGTCCATCAGGTCAACATCGAATACCTCGCCCGGGTCGTCATGGTGCGAGACGGGGTGGCCTACCCCGACACGGTCGTGGGCACCGACAGCCACACGACCATGGTCAACGGACTCGGCGTGCTGGGGTGGGGTGTCGGCGGCATCGAGGCCGAGGCCGCGATGCTCGGCCAGCCCGTATCCATGCTGATCCCGCGGGTGGTGGGCTTCAAGCTCACGGGTCAGCTCCCCGACGGAGCAACCGCCACGGACCTGGTGCTGACGATCACCGAGCAGCTTCGCGCGCACGGTGTCGTGGGCGCTTTCGTGGAGTTCTACGGCGAGGGCGTCGGTTCGGTTCCGCTCGCGAACCGCGCCACGATCGGGAACATGAGCCCTGAGTACGGCTCCACGTGTGCGATCTTCCCGATCGACGCGGAGACGCTGCGCTACCTGCGTTTCACCGGCCGGTCCGACCACGAGGTTGCGCGCGTAGAGGCCTACGCCCGAGCTCAGGGGCTCTGGCACGACCCGTCGGTCGAGGCGGTCTACAGCCAGAGCCTAGAACTCGACCTGTCGACCATCGTGCCGTCGATCGCTGGCCCCAAGCGCCCCCAGGACCGGGTTGCCCTCTCCGATGCGGCAGCCGCGTTCGCCGCTGCGTTGCCGACGTACACCAGCGACCCGACCGCGGTGGCGCCGGTGGTCGCACCCGACGGCGCGACCTATGACTTGCCGCACGGCGCCGTCGTGATCGCGTCGATCACCTCGTGCACGAACACGTCGAACCCTTCGGTGATGGTCGGCGCGGCGCTGCTCGCGAAGAAGGCCGTCGAGCGCGGTCTGGTCAGTCAGCCGTGGGTCAAGACCACGTTGGCCCCGGGCTCGAAGGTGGTCACCGACTACTACGACCGCGCAGGCCTGACGCCCTATCTCGAGAAGCTCGGGTTTGACCTCGTGGGGTACGGCTGCGTCACCTGCATCGGCAACTCCGGCCCGTTGCCCGAGGAGGTGTCTGCCGCGGTCAACGCTGCCGACCTCGCCGTGGTGTCGGTCCTGTCGGGCAACCGCAACTTCGAGGGGCGCATCCAGCCCGACGTCAAGATGAACTACCTGGCCTCGCCGCCACTGGTCGTCGCCTATGCGCTGGCCGGGCGGATGGATCTCGACCTCACCACCGAGCCGCTGGGGCACGACCCGCAGGGTGTCCCCGGTCTACCTCAGCGACATCTGGCCCGACCCGCATGAGGTGCAGGAAGTCATCGACACTTGCGTCGCCGCCGAGATGTTCACCGGCCGCTACTCCGACGTGTTTGCCGGCGACGAGCGGTGGCGGTCACTGGAGACGCCGACGGGCGATGTGTTCGCATGGGATCCGGACTCGACGTACATCCGCAAGCCTCCGTACTTCGACGGAATGCCCGCCAAGCCGGCGCCGGTGACTGACGTTGCCGGCGCTCGGGTGCTGGCGATGCTGGGTGACTCGGTGACCACGGACCACATCAGCCCGGCCGGCTCGATCAAGCCCGACAGCCCCGCCGGCCGCTACCTCAGTGAGCACGGAATCGAGCGACGTGACTTCAACTCCTACGGCTCACGTCGCGGCAATCACGAGGTCATGATCCGAGGCACGTTCGGCAACATCCGGCTGCGCAACCTGCTGCTGGACGACGTCGAGGGTGGCTTCACCCGCGACTTCACCCAGGGCGGGGAGCAGTCGTCCATCTACGACGCCGCGCAGAACTACGCCGCGGAAGGCGTCCCCCTGCTGATCCTCGCCGGAAAGGAGTACGGCTCCGGTTCGTCGCGCGACTGGGCTGCCAAGGGCACCGCCCTGCTCGGTGTCCGGGCCGTGCTCGCCGAGTCCTACGAGCGCATCCACCGCAGCAACCTCATCGGGATGGGCGTCCTGCCCCTGCAGTACCCCGTCGGCGCAGAACGCGGCCTCGCTCGGACTGACCGGCGAGGAGACCTTCGCGGTCGCTGGGGTGACCGCGCTGAACGAGGGGCCGAGCCCGGAGAAGGTGACCGTCACGGCCACCGCGCCCGACGGTCAGGTGACGGTGATCGAGGCCAGCCTGCGCATCGATACCCCGGGTGAGGCCGACTACTACCGGCACGGAGGGATCCTGCAGTACGTGCTCCGCCAGCTGCTCTCCGCGTAGATCACGCCCGCGTTACAAGATTGTTACCGGAACCAACAAATTGGTAGCGCGCCGGTATCGACAGGGTGGCGATCGCGTGAATATGTTGGCGCCCGCAACATAGGACGAGCGGCATTCGGGCCGCCCGCGACCTACGGTCCGCATCCGCGGACCCGGGCTTGAACGGAGCACACATGCGCAAGCTGTCCATCGGGGTGCTGGCCTGTACGGCCGCGGCAGCCCTTGCCCTCGCGGGCTGCGGCTCGTCTGGCGGCGGGTCCACCGCCGAGCCTGGAACCTCTGACTCGCCGGCAGATGTCCGGCAAGGTCGGCGTGATTCTGCCCGACACCAAGTCGTCGGCACGCTGGGAGAACAACGACCGGCCGTCGCTGCAGGCGGCATTCGACGCCGCTGGCGTCGAGTCCGACATCCAGAACGCTCAGGGCGACGTCCCGACCTTCGGTTCGATCTGCGACGCCATGATCACCGAGGGCGTCAAGGTCCTGATGATCGTCAACCTCGACTCCGACAGCGGCGCTGCCTGCCTCGGCAAGGCCAGGCGGCCGGCATCGCGACCATCGACTACGACCGGCTCACGCTGGGTGGAGGCGCGAGCTACTACGTGTCCTTCGACAACGTCAAGGTCGGGGCGCTTCAGGGCGAGGGCCTCATCGCTTGCCTCGACGCCAAGAAGCTGACCAAGGCGAACATCGTCTACATCAACGGTGCAGCCACGGACAACAACGCCACCCTGTTCAAGGCGGGCTACGAAGCCGCTCTGAAGGCGAAGATCGACAGCGGTGACTACACGCTCGTCGGCGACCAGACCGGTGAGTGGGACCCGGAGAAGGCCCAGTCGGTCATGGAGGGCTTCCTGACCGCAGCAGAAGGGTGACATCCAGGGTGCCATCGTCGCCAACGACGGCATGGCTGGTGGAGCCTCGGCGGCACTCGCCAAGCAGGGTCTCGAGAAGAAGATCCCGATCACGGGCCAGGACGCGACGGACGACGGTCTCAACCGGGTCCTGACCGGTCTGCAGTGCGGGACGGTCTTCAAGGACACCGACCTCGAGGCTGACGCCGCCGCCAAGATCGCCATCGCCTTGGCGAACGGCGACACGGCGGCCGCCGACGCGATCGCGAACAGCACCGTCACGACACCAAGCTCAACGTCAAGGTGAAGTTCGCGCCTGCCACGCCGGTGTGGGTCTCGGACGCCGCTGGCGTCAAGGCCGTCATCGCGACCGGCTACACCACCGCGGCGAAGGTCTGCACCGGTGCGCCGCAGCCGTCTGCAGCAAGGAAGGCATCAGCTAGGCAGTAGCACCCCGGGGGCCTGGTCCGACAGGATCGGGCCCCCGGGTGCGCCCGGCCCATCGGGCCAGACCAGACGCGCGCCGCTCGCATCGATGAGCCGAGGAGACCGCACGTGACGATGACCGCCTCTGATCCGGCCGCACGGACAGCCCCGAGCGATGAGCCGATCTCTGACCCTGCGCGGGGCGAACAAGAGCTTCGGCCCGGTGCAAGTCCTGCGCGACGTGGACCTCAACGTCTATCCGGGCCAGGTCACGGCGCTCGTGGGAGACAACGGGGCCGGCAAGAGCACCTTGATCAAGGGTCTCGCCGGCATCCACAGCTTCGACTCGGGCAGCTACACCTTCGAGGGCAAGGACGTGCACGTCACGCAACCCCCGACAGGCGAACGCGTTCGGCATCGAGGTCGTCTACCAGGACCTTGCCTTGTGCGACAACCTGGACATCGTCCACAACATGTTCCTGGGGCGCGAGGTCACCAAGAACGGCGTCCTTGACGAGGGCGACATGGAGCGGCGGGCCAACGAGACCCTCGCGGGCCTGTCGGTGCGCACCGTCAAGTCGATCCGGCAGCTCGTGGCCAGCCTGTCGGGCGGCCAGCGCCAGACCGTCGCCATCGCGCGGGCGGTCCTGTGGAACTCTCGCCTCGTCATCCTCGACGAGCCGACCGCCGCTCTTGGGTGTCGCCCAGACCGAGCAGGTCCTGCGCCTCGTCCGGCGCCTCGCCGACCGTGGTCTCGGCGTCATCTTGATCAGCCACAACATGAACGACGTGCTTGAGGTGGCCGACAACATCGCCGTCCTCTACCTGGGCCAGATGGTGGCGCAGATCCCCGCGTCTCGGTGAACAACTCCGAGGTCGTCGAGCTGATCACCGCCGGGCGTACCGGTGAGTGCTGGGTCTGCCGCGCGAGAGTCTCGCCGGCGACACCGACTCGATCACCCCTGTGCCCACGCCGGCCGACGCCGCACCGGACTCCAGGTCCGACGAGGGGGGTCAGGCATGAGCGCCTCGACGTCGAGACCGCGCCCGAGGAGATCCAGGACTTCGGCGGCGGCGAAGTACGGCATCGGGCGGCGCCGTCAACGACTACTGGCAGAAGGTTGCGCGGGGGTGACGTCGGCTCGTTGCCGGCCGTGCTTGGGGCGATCGTGCTGGTGCTGGTGTTCACGGCCCTGCGCCCGGACACCTTCACCAAGGCCTGAACTTCGCCAATCTCATCCAGCAGGGCGCCGCGGTCATGGTCATCGCCATGGGGCTGGTTTTCGTGCTTCTCCTGGGCGAGATCGACCTGGCGGCCGGCTTCACCGCCGGCACCTGCGGGCGCCGTTATGGGCGTCATGATCAAGAACCACGGTTGGCCGTGGTGGGCCGCGATCCTCGCCGGGCTCCTCACCGGCGCCGTCATCGGCGCTGCTGATGGGCCTGCTGGTCTCGCGGCTGGGGATTCCGTCGTTCGTGGTCACCCTCGCCTTCTTCCTCAGCCTGCAGGGCGTGATGCTCGCCATCATCGGTGAGGGCGGAACCGTCACCATCCAGGACAAGAAGATCCTGGCGATCATGAACAACAACCTGCCGCTCTGGCTGGGCTGGACCCTCCTGGGGATCGGGATCCTCGCCTACGCGTGGCTCAGCTACAACAAGCACCGGCGGGTCACAGAGCGACGGGCGTCGGCAACTCGATCTCTGTCCGTGTGGGCGATCAAGGTGCTTGCTGGTGGTCGTCATCCTCGGCGCTGCCACCTACTACTTGAGCATCGAGCGGAGCAACAACCCCAAGATCGCCTCGATCAAGGGCGTCCCCGAGGTCGTCGTTCTCCTGGTGGGTCTCGTCGTCGTCCTGTCGTTCCTGCTCAGCCGGACGGCGTTCGGGCGCCACGTCTATGCCGTGGGCGGCAACGCCGAGGCGGCCCGCCGCGCCGGTATCGGCGTGGAGAACATCAAGCTGATCTGCTTCATCATCTGTTCGGTGCTCGCTGCCACGGCCGGCATCCTGTTCGGCAGCCGCAACAACTCGATCTCGCCGTCGACAGGTGGGGGCACCGTGCTGCTCCTGGCGCGTTGCGGCGGCGGTCATCGGAGGCACGAGCCTGTTCGGCGGCAAGGGGCGCGTCCTCGACGCCGTGATCGGCGGCTTCGTGGTTGCGGTGATCCAGAACGGCATGAACCTCATGGGCGTCAAGGCGTCCTACGTCTACATCTTCACCGGGCTCGTGCTTCTCCTCGCTGCGAGCGTCGATGCATTGTCGCGTCGGCGATCGTCGGGCTACGGGAGTCATCAGGGTGGTGGGTGCCGCACGAGCGGGCAGGACGCAGGACGAGGTCAGACGGCACAATCTGTCGACCATCCTGCGGGAAGTTCACATCCGGGGCGTCTACCTCACGGGCTCAGTTGACCGAGGCCACGGGGCTCAACCGGAGCACGATCGGCGTGCTCGTCTCCGAGCTTGTCGCGGCCGGTCTCGTGCTCGAGGATGCGCCGGTCGCGAGCGGCGGCGCGGGCCGACCGTCGATCGTCGTGCGTCCTGCAGCCGACGTCTACGTAGTCAGTGTCGACGTGGGAGTGGATCACTTGTCCGCCGCGCGCGTGGGTCTTGGCGGAGTCATCCAGGCGCGGCGCGAAGTGGTGCAGGGCCGAACGAACCCGTCGGTCGCCATCGTGCTGAAGAGGCTCGAGCGTCTGGTCCGCCAGGTTCTCGCCGACGCGCCTGAGAGCTCGCGCTGCGTCGGGCTGGGAGCCTCGGTGTGCGGGACCGTCCGCTCGTCGGACGGCCTGGTCCGGCTCTCGCCGAACCTCGATTGGGTCGACGTCCCGCTGGGCGAGTCTCTGTCCGGGCGATTGAGTCTGGGCGTGCCGTGGGTCATCGGCAACGACGCCGACTTCGGGGCCCTGGCCGAGATGGCGCGAGGGATCGCCCGGGGGTGCCGAGAACGTCGTCTATCTGTCCGGGGAAGTCGGCCTCGGGGGGGGCGTGGTGACGTCGGGACGGCCCTTGGCGGGCAGCGGAGGCTACGCCGGCGAGGTGGGGCACGTCGTCGTCAACGCGAGGGGGAGCAGGTGCCGCTGTGGCTCGCGCGGGTGCTGGGAGACCGAGGTGGGGGAGGATGCGCTGCTCGCTGGGGCAGCCCCTGATCTGCCTCGAGGACGGTCGGCTGCGCTGGCTGTGATCCAAGCGGCTGCGGACGGCGACGAAACCGCGCGCACGGTTGTCGACCGGGTTGGGTGGTGGCTCGGCCTCGGCATCGGAAATCTGGTGAACATCTTCAACCCGGAGGTGGTCGTCCTCGGCGGGATCCTTCACGACGTCTACCCGGTCGCTCGCGAAAAGGTCCACGAGGGGATCGCGAGCGTGACGCTTCAGGCCCCTGGCGAGGCCGTGCGCGTGGCGGTGGCTGACCTCGGGTCCGATGCCCCGCTGCTGGGAGCGGCTGAGGCGGCGTTCGAGGCGCTGATCGCCGATCCGCTCGGACCGCTCAAGGGCGTGACCGCCTGAGCGTGCTGCGGACCGAGCGCCTGGTGCTTCGGGCCTGGCGCCCCGCCGATCGGCCGCGGTTTGCGGCCATGAACGCCGATCCCGCTGTCATGGAGTTCTTTCCTTCGGTCATGGACACCGAGCAGAGCGACGCCGCGTTCGATCGGATCGAAGACCATTGGGCGCGCTACGGCTTCGGATTGAGCGCCGTCGACGGCCCGGACGGTTTCATCGGTTTCGTAGGGCTGGCCGTGCCGTCGTTCGTCGTGCCGTTCGCGCACCAGGCGGAGCCGTGCGTCGAGGTCGGCTGGAGGCTGGTGTCGTCGGCGTGGGGCCACGGCTACGCCACGGAGGCCGCCCGAGCGGTCGCCGACCATGCCTTCGGAGTGCTTGGCTTACCCGAGCTCGTGTCGTTCACGTCCGCGCTCAACGGGCCCAGCCGCGCTGTGATGGAGCGGCTCGGCATGCGACGGGATCCCGCGGCGGACTTCGATCATCCGCGGGTCCCCGAGGGGTCCCGCTTGCGTCGACACGTGCTGTATCGGTTGGCGCCATCCGAGGGTCCGGCACACTGATCGGGTGAGCACCGCGCACGTGCCCCCGGGGTGGCCACCTCGCGTCCGGCCGCCCGACGTCGATGGCTGGGAGAGCGACGCCATCTCGTTCCTGCTCGACTGCTGTCCGGCGGACTACCGGGCGCACGAGGTGCTCCGCAGGCACCCGGTGGTGCTCGCCCGGTTTGCCGTCCACCACGTTGACGGGGCGCTCGCGGCCGCGCGTGCTGGCTACTCGCAGGCGCGGAGCGAGCTGCGTGACATCGTCGCTCCCGAGGTGGTCACGGCGGCGCTGGCGGCCTACGAGACCGAAGGGGCGCGGCTGGTCACCACCGCTCGGCAGGTCGCGCTCGTCGATGAGGCGCTCCGCGGGCGTCGACACGCGCCGCGTCTGTAGTGTCCGTAGACTCAGACGAGACGATCATGGACTGGAGGCGCACGGTGGGTTTGCTCCGTGGAGTGCGCGGTCCGAGTGATGTGAAGGCGCTCAGCCCCGAGCAGTGCGTCGACCTGGCCGTGGAGGTGCGTGAGTTCCTCGTCGAGCGTGTGTCGCGCACCGGGGGCCACCTGGGGCCGAGCCTCGGAGCGGTCGAGATCACCATCGCGCTCCACCGGGTGTTCGACTCCCCGCGCGACCGCATCGTCTGGGACACCGGCCACCAGGCCTACGTGCACAAGATGTTGACCGGTCGCTGCGAGGACTTCGACACGCTGCGCCAGCATGGCGGCTTGTCCGGATACCCGAGCCGGGCCGAGTCCCCCCATGACATCGTCGAGAACTCCCACGCCTCGACCTCGTTGTCATGGGCTGATGGGCTGGCGAAGGCCTACGCCGTGACCGGCGAGCTGGGCGAGCGATCTGTGGTCGCTGTCGTCGGCGACGGTGCGTTGACCGGCGGCATGGCGTGGGAGGCGCTCAACAACATCGCGGCTGCCAAGGATCGCCCTTTGGTCATCGTGGTCAACGACAACGACCGCTCCTACGCGCCGACGGTCGGTGGGATGTCCAACCACCTGGCGACCTTGCGCACGACTGGTGGATACGAGCGATTCCTCGAATGGGGACGACAGGTCCTCGGCCGGACGCCGGTGGTCGGCGGTCCGATCTACGAGACTTTGCACGGGATGAAGAAGGGTCTCAAGGACATCGTCGCCCCGCAGGGTCTGTTCGAGGACCTTGGTTTGAAGTACGTCGGCCCCGTCGACGGCCACGACATCGTGGCGTTGGAGCACGCCCTGCGCCGGGCTCGCGAGTTCGGTGGGCCAGTCCTCGTGCATGCGATCACCCACAAGGGGCGCGGCTATGCCCCCGCGGAGAACGACGAGGCCGACCAGTTCCACGCGGTCGGCGTCATCGACCCCGAGACTGGCCTGCCCATGAACGAGACGCGGCCGGGCTGGACGTCGGTGTTCGCCGACGAGATGGTCGCGATCGGCCGGGATCGTCCCGACGTGGTGGGCATCACGGCGGCGATGCTTCAGCCGGTTGGCCTGCACCGCTTCGCGGCGGCGTACCCGACACGCGTCTTCGACGTCGGAATCGCCGAGCAGCATGCGGCCGCATCGGCCGCGGGGATGGCGCTGGGTGGACTCCATCCGGTCGTCGCGGTCTATGCCACCTTCCTCAACCGTGCGTTCGACCAAGTCCTCATGGACTGTGCCCTGCACCGCGCTGGCGTGACGTTCGTCCTCGACCGGGCCGGTGTCACGGGCGAGGACGGAGCCTCCCATCACGGCATGTGGGACCTGTCCATCCTCCAGGTGGTGCCGGGTCTGCGGCTCGCCGCACCGCGAGACGGCACCACGTTGCGGGCTGAGCTGCGGGAGGCGCTCGACGTCGGTGATGCGCCGACAGTCGTGCGCTTCCCCAAGGGTCCGTTGCCCGAGGACATCCCGGCGGTCTCGCACGCCGACGGCATGGATGTGCTGCGACGGGACGGCGAGGAGGACGTCCTCGTCGTGTCGATCGGCGCCATGGCCGGCCTCTGCCTCGACGTGGCGGACGGACTGGCTGCCCAAGGAATCGGTGTCACCGTGGTCGATCCGCGGTGGGTCAAGCCCTTGCCGGAGACCTTGCCGGAGGTCGCAGCACGGCACCGGCTGGTGGTCAGCGTGGAGGACAACGGCCGAGCCGGCGGGGTCGGAGGCGCCCTCGCGCTGCAGCTGCGCGACGCAGGCGTACCCACGCCGATCCGCGATTTCGGGATCCCCCTCGAATTCTTGCCTCACGGGACGCGGGCCGAGGTGCTCGCCGACGTGGGGCTGACCGCTCAGCGGGTCACCCGCGCCGTCGTCGAAGCGATGGCGCGCCTCGACCACGCCCTCGACGTCAGCGATTCCAGCCGCTCCGACGCTCCCTGACTCGTCCCCGCCGCCGGTCCCCAGCCACCCAACCCCCACGTGATCATGCGCACGTGGCCCCTCGCGGCACGCTCAGCCCACCCGCCCCCCAACCCCCTCCGTCGTGATCATGCGCAGATGGCCCCTTGACGACGGTTGGGACAGGGGCCATCCGCGCATGATCACGAAGGAGCTTTGGGGGACTGAAGCCCTGGCGGGTTAGCGGCGGGGTTAGCGGCGGGGTTAGCGACGGGTTAGCGGCGGGTTAGCGGCGGGGGACCAGGGCTTGGACCGGGTCCGGCGCCGACCGTTCGCGCAGGGACTGCAGCACCGGGTCGCCGCCTTCACGCGCCATGACGACCTCGTCCCGGGTCAGCAGCAAGGGGCGCGAGAAGCCGCGGTCGGCCGGGTCGGCGAGCGAGGCGGCCACGAGGGCGAAAGCGGGGTCGGTGCGGGACAGGTCGACCCAGCCCCGACTTCGGTTGGGTACGGCCGCCGCGCACAACCCCGAGCGTTCGTGGCCGCACAGCGCCGCCCTCAGGCTCCGGGCACCCACGAGGGTCGCGACGTCACAGTCGCCCATGGGCCGGAGGGGCTCCTCCGGGCGACGGCGCACCCGCGCCGCGGCGAGAGCACCCATCTCCTCCAGGTAGTCGCGAGCGGCCTTCCACCAGCCGTCGGCGACGGCCGCGTCGCCGATCACGGCCTCCAACACCCCGGCCGGCAGGATCTCGACGCGGTCGGGGTCGGAACCGACGCCGACAAACCCCAGACCCAGCTCAAGTGCTCCACCCACAACGGTTTCGCGGACCCACGACGGACCCGGATGCAGCGCGTGCCCGCGCGGCAGACCAACCGGGCGAGCTCGCGCGGCCAGGTCGTCGGGGGAGCGCCAGGCGATGGTTCGCAAGGCGAGCAGCCAGTGCGCCAGGGCAGCTCGCGCAGCGGGATCGGACGCCTCGAGGGAGCCGAGGCCGAGCCGGACGGCGCTCCACGGCACGTGTCGGCCCGAGCTCAGCGCGACACCCTCGTCGTCGGGGACCAGGTCGACGTCATGCAGGACCGCGACGGCCAGCACGCATCGGCGGAGTGCGACCACCTCCGCGGCGTCCGCCTCCGGCTTGACCGACCCCCCCAGGCCGCTGAGATCCACGGTCCGACCGTACGCGTTCGGCGGCGATCGCGCGTCCTCCGTCGCGGTGAGGAAGTGTCACTGAACGTACGACACAACTACGCAGCGTGACATTTCGGGGGTCACGGCCGACCTTCCCCCTGCTCCCTCCTTGTTGATCGTGAGAGATGTACGGCGACACGCCGAGAGCGGCCGTGCCTCTCTCACGATCAACCAGGAAGGGGGCTAGGGGAGGCTGGCGACTCCGGGCGCAAGGAAGCGCTGCCCGGTGACGCGTTCGGAAGCGCCGCTGCGGTCGAGCAGGGGGGTCAGGCCACCGTTCCAGAACGCGAAGCCGGCGCCGGTGATCATCGCGAGATCGAGATCTTCCGGTCCGGCGACGACGCCTTCGTCAAGCATCCGCCGTGCCTCGTCGGCGAGCGCGTCGAGCACCTTGGCGCGTACGTCCTCCGGGGCCAGAACCACGGGCTCGCCGGGCGTCTCGAACATCTCCGCGACCTCGGGATCGACCTGCTGGACGCCCTCGGGCCAGATGTAGATCGAGGCCTTGCCGGCCTCGACCACGCGCCGCAGGTTGGGCGAGGCGTAGAAGCGGTCCGGGAACGCTGCCACGAGCGAGTCCGCGTTGTGCAGGGCGATGGCCGGGCCGACGAGGGCGAGCAGGACGAACGGCGGCATCGGGGTCAGTCCGGCGAAGGCGCTGTCTGCCACCTGCAGCGGCGTGCCCTCGTCGACGATCCGGCTGACCTCTGACGTCATGCGCCCGAGCAGGCGGTTGGCGATGAATGACGGCGAGTCGTGCACGAGGATCGAGGTCTTCTTCAGCGCCTTCCCTGTTGCGAACGCGGTGGCCAACGCAGCGTCGTCGGTGCGCTCGGCCCGCACGATCTCCAGCAGCGGCATGACCGCGACCGGATTGAAGAAGTGGAAGCCGACCACGCGTTCCGGGTGGGCCAGATCGGCGGCCATCTCGGTCACCGAGAGGGACGAGGTGTTCGTGGCCAGCACGCACGTGGGCGAGACGACCGCCTCAACCTCGGCGAAGACCTGCTGCTTGACCTTCAGGTCCTCGAACACGGCCTCGATCACGAAGTCGGCGTCAGCGAAGTCCGCCTTGTCGGTCGTGCCCGTCACCAAGGCTTTGAGCCGGTTGGCGCGGTCCGGGCTGACTCGCTTCTTGGACAGCAGCGTGTCGATCTCGCCATGCACGTACGCGACGCCCTTGTCGATGCGCGCTTGGTCAAGGTCGGTGAGCACGATCGGCACCTCGAGCCGTTGCGCGAACAACAGGGCCAGCTGCCCGGCCATGAGGCCGGCACCGACGACCCCGACCTTGGTCACGCGTCGCGCCAGACCCTTGTCTGGCGCGCCCACGGGGCGCTTGGCCCGCTTCTGCACCAGGTCGAACGCGTAAAGACCGGCACGCAGTTCGTCGGTCATCATGAGGTCGGCCAAAGCCTCGTCCTCCGCGGCGAACGCCTCGTCCCGGCTGGCGGTGCGGGCGGCCAGCACGAGATCCAGCGCTCGGTACGGCGCCGGCGCAGCCCCGCCGGTCTTGCCGTCGGCCGTGGCGCGTCCTCGCGCCACGGCTGCGGCCCAGGCCTCCTCGGACTGGTCCACGGCCTGGCGCTCAACCTGAATTTGACCCGTGATCACGCGCGCGGTCCAACGCAGCGACTCGGCGATGAAGTCGGCCGGCTCGAGCAAGACGTCGGTGATGCCCAGCTCCGCGGCCTGCGCCGGCTTGAGCTGCCGGTTGGTGTTGAGCGCATTCTCGACGATGACCGACACCGCCCGGTCCGGGCCGATCAGCCGCGGAAGCAGGTAGGCGCCGCCCCAGCCGGGCACCAGGCCGAGGAAGCACTCGGGAAGCGAAAGCGCAGCGACCCCTGTGGACATCGTGCGGTAGGTGCAGTGCAGCGCGACCTCGAGCCCACCGCCCATCGCGGCCCCGTTGACGAAGGCGAAGGACGGAACGGAGAGCTCCCCGAGCCGGCGGAACACCGCGTGGCCCAAGGAGGCGATAGCGACGGCGTCGGCGCGGTCGGTGACCAGCGACACCCCCGACAGGTCGGCGCCGACAGCGAAGATGAACGGCTTGCCCGTCAGGCACACGGCAGCCAGATCCGGCCATGAGGTGGCTTCGTCCAGGGCGTCGGACAGCGAAGCCAGGCCAGCCGGGCCAAAGGTGGACGGGCGCGTGTGGTCGAGCCCGTTGTCGAGGGTGATCAGCGCGGCGACGCCAGCGCCGTAGGGCAGCTCCACCCGTCGGACCAGCGCACGAGTCACGACCTCGTCAGGCAGGGCCGGCGGGGCGGCGGTGGTGTCGGTGGTCACGCGTCGGCCTTCCCGTCGAAGTGCGGGTTCTCCCAGACGACGGTGCCGCCCATGCCGAGCCCGATGCACATGGCTGTCAGGCCGTACCTGACCTCTGGGTGCTCCTCGAACTGGCGCGCCAGCTGGGTCATGAGCCGCACGCCCGATGAGGCCAAGGGGTGGCCGATGGCGATCGCGCCGCCGTAGAGGTTCACGCGTGGGTCGTCGTCGGCGATTCCGAAGTGATCGAGGAACGCGAGGACCTGCACGGCGAAGGCCTCATTGAGCTCGAAGAGCCCGATGTCGTCGATGGACAGGCCGGTCCGGGCCAGCGCCTTCTCGGTCGAGGGCACCGGGCCAACGCCCATGACCTCCGGCTCGACTCCGGCGAAGCCGAAGCCGACCAGACGCATCTTGACCGACAGCCCGAGCTCGTCGGCCACCTCCTCGGCGGCCACCAGGCACGCGGTCGCGCCGTCGTTGAGGCCGGCGGCGTTGCCCGCTGTCACTCGACCGTGAGGTCGGAAGGGGGTCTTGAGGCCGGCCAGTCCCTCCATGGTGGTGCCCGGGCGCGGCGGCTCGTCGGTCGCTGCGAGGCCCCACCCGGTCTCGACGGTGCGGGTACCGATCGCCACCAGGTCGTCCTGGATCTTGCCGTCCGCGTAGGCCTTGGCCAGCTTGTCCTGGCTGCTCACGGCGAACGCGTCGGCTCGCTCCTTGGTGATGCCGGGGAAGCGGTCGTGCAGGTTCTCAGCCGTATTGCCCATGATGAGGGCGCTTGGGTCGACGAGCCGCTCGGCCAGGAAGCGCGGGTTGGGATCGACACCCTCGCCCATGGGGTGGTGACCCATGTGCTCCACGCCCCCTGCCAGCGCGACGTCGTAGGCGCCGAAGGCCACGCCGCTGGCCACGGTCGTGACCGCGGTCATCGCGCCCGCGCACATCCGATCGATGGCGAAACCGGGGACGCTGCGCGGCAAGCCGGCGAGCAGCGCCGCCGAGCGACCGATCGTCAGTCCTTGGTCGCCGATCTGGGTCGTCGCGGCGATGGCCACCTCATCGATCCGCTCCGGTGGGAGTCCCGGGTTTCGTCGGATCAGCTCGCGGATCAGCGCGACGACCATGTCGTCGCTTCGCGTCTCGGCATAGAGGCCCTTGACGCCGGCCTTCCCGAACGGGGTACGAACCCCATCGACGAAGACGACCTCACGGACGGGACGGGCGGTACGGGCTGCAGCAGGCACGGTGGCTCCTCTGGGGGACGTCCTCCTCGCCCATGTTACTCGCCAGTAGCAGTGGTCAGACCGTGGGCCGACGCCGCAGCGTCAGAGCGGAACGTCGGACGCGGGGGGCAGGAGGCGGAGGGCCTCGCGTCGAGTCAGACCCGACAGGTGATCGTCGTGCTCCGCAACGAACGCCCGCACCCAGGCTGGGTCGCGACGGCTGGCCTCACGAAGGGCCCATCCGCAGGCCTTGCGAAGCCAGAACTCGTTCCGGTCGAGGTTGGGCAGGAGGCAGTCGCTCAACAGCTGGAGGTCGACGTCGGCCTTGGCGCCCACCTGGCAGATGATGGCGCTGCGCCGCACCCAGAGGTCGTTGTCGACGGCCCAGGCCCGCACGACCGTCGGCACCGCTGCGGCACTCTCACTCGAGTCGCGCAGCAGCGGGCCCACGAGCTGAATCGCGATCCAATCCACGAGATCCCACCAGGCCCCGAGCTCCACCAAGTGGCGGTACATCGGCAAGCACTCGGGCGTCCGCCAGGACCGGGCACTGCGGTGCCCCGCCAGGACGAGCGCGGCATACCGCTCCTCGCGGTAGCCGGCCTCGTCGTACAGCGCGACCACGGTCTCGGACCAGCACTGGCGGTCGCCTGGGGGGCGCAGGTCGATGCGTTCGCGCACGAGCCGGCGCAACGGGCCCATCGCCACGCCGCGGCAGGGGAGCACGGACTTCGTGTAGGCCTGCATCCCGGGCGCCCGCGAGGCGTCGCCGGCCGCCGCCAGGCCGTGGCGAATCTCCTCGATGAGCAGCTGGTCGGCGGCCACGACGGGCACTCAGCCCGATTTGGTCCGGACGCGCTGCAGCGCCTTGGCGAGCACCGGGGACGTGAGAGAACGCTGCCAGGCTCGCGCGCCCAGGCCTTCGAGGACGGCAGCGATCGAGGGCTCAGACAAGTCGTCGGGCGGCGTCCAGCACAGGCGCCGCACGCTGTCTGGGGCGAGGAGGTTCTCGACCGGCATCCGATGCTCGTCCGCGACAGCCGCTACGGCCGTACGGGCGGCCGCGAGCCGGGCTGCTGCTGCCGGGTCGCGATCGGCCCACACCCGCGCCGGCGGGGGAGCGTCACTGGTCAGCGCCACCTCGGGCAGGTCCTTGTCAGGCAGTGCCGTCGCCTGGGCGATGGCATCGAACCAGTGGTCGACCTGGCGCCGGGTGGCTCGCCCGGAGAACCCGGCCACCTTGAGCAGCTCGGCGGTGCTGGTGGGTGCCGCGAGGGCAGCCTCGATGATCGCTTGGTCCGGCAGGATCCGTCCGGGGGCCGTGTCCCGTGAACGCGCCATGGCGTCCCGGGCCTGCCACAGGCCGCGGACCAGCCCCATGCCCCGGCGCCCGCGCACCCGATGCAGACCGGAGGTCCGCCGCCACGGATCCGTGCGCGGAGGGGGAGGCGGCGCGGTCGCGATGGCGGCGAACTCCTCTTCGGCCCAGCCGAGCTTCCCCTGGCGGTCGAGGTCCTCGGCGATCGCGTCGCGCAGCTCGACGAGCACCTCGACATCGAGGGCGGCGTAGCGCAGCCAAGGCTCGGGCAGAGGTCGCGTCGACCAGTCCGCAGCCGAGTGCCCCTTCTCGAGCGCGAAACCCAGAACGTTCTCCACGAGTGGCCCGAGACCGACGCGCGGGTATCCAGCGAGCCGACCGCCGAGCTCGGTGTCGAACAACGTGGTCGGGGCCATGCCGATCTCTCGCAGGCACGGAAGGTCTTGGGACGCCGCGTGAAGCACCCACTCGACGTCGGCGAGGGCGTGGCCGAGGCCGCTCAGGTCTGTGACCCGGGTGGGGTCGATGAGCGCCGTCCCCGCCCCGGCCCGTCGGAGCTGCACGAGGTAGGCGCGCTGGCCGTAGCGATAGCCCGAGGCGCGTTCGGCGTCGACCGCGACCGGCCCGTCGCCTGCAGCGAACGCGGCAGCGATGGTGGCCAGCGCGGCCTCGGTCGTGACGGTCTCGGGTAGTCCGTCTCGAGGCTCGAGGAGCGGGATGGCGGGGGCCACCTCGGTGGGGTCCTCTGCTGCCGCGTCGCTCGACGGCGATACCTCCGGCGCGTCGGTCACGCGGGGGAGCCTACGGCCCGAGCGGTTCAGCGGGGTCGTCCAGGACCCCACAGTGCTATTCGATGACCCCGGCGCGCAGGGCCACCGCGACCATCTCGGCCCGATCACCGGTCCCGAGCTTGCGCGCGATGCGGGCCAGGTGGCTCTTGACGGTCAGCGCGGAAAGATGGAGCGCGTCGCCGATGTCACGGTTGGAATGACCTCCGGCGACCAGCTGGAGCACCTCCAACTCACGGGCGGACAGCCCGTCGACGCCGGAACCTGCGCCGCGCGGTCGCGTGACCGGCTCGCGGGTGGGGGTGTCTGAGACGACGAAGCCGCGGACGCCGGCCGCTAGGGCCGCCCGGACGGAGAAGGGGTCGCCGTCGGCCGACAGGGCGATTCCACGCTGCCAACCGGCCGCACGGAGCTCGGCGAGCAAGGCCACACCGGAACCGTCGGGCAGTCCGACCTCGACCACGACGAGATCACGAGGACCGCCGGTCCTGGTGCGAGCTCGCGCCTCGGCGACGCTAGCCGCCTCGACGACCTCGAGGGCCCCGAGCGTGACCAGACCACGAACCACAAGGTCGCGGAGGTGACCGTCGGTCACCACCACGAGCGCGCTGAACCGGACGGTGCGCACCGCGAACGGCGTGCCCCGGCTCTCGACGAGTGCGCTCACCCGTCCTCCTGCTCGATCGCTGGCGGACTGCTGTCCTCACCTGCATCGGCGTCCGAACGGGTGAACTGAAGGGCGGGCTGTGACCGTCCGCGGTCGCGCCTCAGCGGCCTCGGCGCAGCCGGGGGAGCGCGATGACACCCGGCGCGAGCGGGGGCAGGCCGACGGTGGTGGCCAGGAGGTCGGCCCACGCCTCGAGGTGAGGCCCCAGCCGCGAGTCGACGGCGGTCCACGACGCCCGGATCTCGACCTCAGCCGTCGGCTCACGGTCGGCCATCGCGCCGAAGGACTCCGAGGCCACACGCGTGACCGTCCCGCTCGGGGCCGTGTAGGCCGCGCCGTGGCCCTCGAGGGACTCCATCAGCCACGACCACCCCACGCTGGACAGCATCGGGTCGGCGGCGACCTCCGGCTCGACCGTGGCCCGCACAAAAGTCACGACCCGAAACGTGCCGTTCCAGGTCTCGTGCCCGGCCGGGTCGTGCAGGAGCACGAAGCGTCCGCTGGCCAGCTCCTCGGAGGTGTCATCGGTGGGGTCGGCGACCACGTCACCGGTCAACGCGACCGCCCAGGGCGCGAGGCGTTGGGGCGCGGGAGCCTCGTCGAGGACGACCTCGGGCCGCAGGCGTACGGCGCGCAGCGACTCGCACGCGCGCCGGAAGGGCTCCGGTGCGTCGTCGTCGGGCTGGGCCACCATGGCGCCAGCGTAGGTCGCCGACGCCGCCTTGCCCGGGCGCAACGCCGACGCGACGAATCCCCGTCGCTAGGGTCACGCGGATGGCCGCCTTGCTCGCGCTCCTGTCGAGCCTGCTGTGGGGGTCGGCGGACTTCGTCGGCGGACTGGTGGCGCGCCGGCTGCCCGCCTTCGCCGTGGTCGCCTGGGCGCAGGCCTGTGCGCTCGTCGCGGCCTTTGTCGTGTGCCTCGCCGTTGGTGCTTTTGACGCACCCATCGGCTATGTGCCCTGGGCCATCGGCGCGGGCCTTGTCGGCACGGTGTCCTTGGCTGCGTTCTATGCAGCGCTTGCGTCGGGAACCATGGGAGTCGTCGCGCCGATCGCCGCCTCCGGGGTTGTGGTCCCGGTGGCGATCGGGCTCCTGCAAGGGGAGTCCCCGAGCGCCGTCCAGCTCGCGGGCATCCTTGCGGCCGTCGTCGGGATCATCCTCGCGTCTGGACCAGAGGTGCGGGCGGTCGAAGGCGGTGGGGCGACGGGCGGAGTCCGATCGCTGGTGCTCGCGGGCGTGGCCGCCATCGGCTTTGGGCTGGTGCTGTGGCTCATCGGTGAGGCGGCGGCCTACTCAGTCCCCATGACCCTCCTGACCCAGCGCGCCACCAGCGTGGTCTTCGCGCTGGTGGTCGCAGCCTTGGTGCGTTCGCTGGGTGGGGTACGCCCACGCGACCTGCCGGTGCTGGCCGTGGTGGGGATCGGCGACGTCGCAGCCAACGGCGCCTTCGCTCTTGCCGCAACCTTGGGCCTGCTCTCGGTGGTCAGCGTCCTGGGATCGCTCTATCCCGTGGCCACGGTCCTGCTTGCGCGTTTCGTGTTGCACGAGCGTTTGGCTCGAGTACAGCAGGTTGGGGTCAGCGTCGCCCTGATAGGAGTGATCCTCCTCGGGGCGGGCTGACGCGGCGTGCTGCCCTCGCTGCTCGCGGGCTCGATGGTCGCCCGTGTCAGGGGGCCGCGGGGACGGTCACGACGAGAAGCTCGAGTGCGCCCGCCGCGGGACCAGCCGCGGCGACGGTCGACGTTGATCCCTGCGGCAGGACGAAGGAATCGGCCCGGCCGAGGACCACAGGCGGCGCCCCGGCATGAGACAGGGACATCGAGCCGTCGAGGACGAACGCGAAGCAGAACTCGTCGGGATTGGCCCACGCCTGGCCGACCGCGGCGGCGTTGGCGTCGGAGACCCGCACGACGTGAGCCCGGGCGACACCGCCGGTGGCGACGGTCATGCCGGTGTCGCGCGCCTCGAATCCCTGAATTCTCCAGGGATTCCAGGTCGCCTCCGCGGCGACGTGGTGGAGGAACACCTGCCCGGAGAAGTCACGCTCCGGTCGTAGGTCTGGCGTCGGCAGAGGCAGCGTGTGGTCCGCCCTGGTGATGTGTTCGGCCGGGCAGCTGATCTCGACGACCTCCATGGCTCCGGAGCTCTCCAGCACCCGGTGCCGGATCTCGGGCGGCTGGAGCACACAGTCACCGGCATGGAGCAGGAACGGCTCGCCCTGGTCCTCGTACACCAGCTTCACCCAGCCGCGCGCGCAGAAGATCATCTGGAAGTGGATGCGGTGGTAGTGCACGTAGTCGGGGACCGGCCCCGGGTCGGGCACCAAGATGTGAGAGGCGATATAGCGGCCGCCAAGCCGCCCCGGGATCAGGTCTCGATAGAGCATGCCCGCCCTGCCCTCCGACCCCGGGTGCACGGCCGGCGCACGGGTCAGGACGAAGGCGGCGTCCATCGGGGGCAGGACCACTGGGGGGTCGGTGTCGATGAGCAGGACGCGGGTTCCGTTGGGGGCGACGAGCTCGAGCTGTCCGTCGGCGACGGTTGAGGAATCAAGGCAGCCCAGACGCAGGACCCCCGGCGAGCCCTGATCGTGCTCGGACAGCCGCAGCCGTACGCCGTGGCCCGAGATCGTCGCCTCGGTCGGGTCGTCGGCCGGCATGATCTCGTCGACGCGAAAACCCAGCGTCTTGACGAAGAAGTCCATCGTCGTGGAGAGGTCCTCGCAGGGCAGGACGACCTCGGCGGACTGGACCCTCTCCAGCGTGTGGCTGCTCACGCAGCCGACGCTACACCGCGCTGGGAGGCGCCCGAGGGCCGTCGCGGCCGGGTCACTGCTCGTGGGGAGCAAGCGCACGAAGTACGCAGAACTCGTTGCCTCCGGGGTCAGCCATGACGACCCAGGTGACGTCGCCCTGGCCCACCGAGACGCGGGTCGCGCCGAGCGCTTCGAGCCGAGCGACCTCCGCCGCCTGGTCGTCCGGGCGCAGGTCGAGGTGCAGCCGGTTCTTGACGGTCTTGCGCTCAGGAACCCGCAGCACGAGCAAGTCGGGGCACGTCCCGTCTTCGGGACTGCCCGCCGGGGGTTCGAGGACGATCTCGTCGGGCTCGGCGTGAGTCCGGCGCCAGCCGAGCGCCCCCTCCCAGAAGTCAGCCACGGGTTCGGGATCAACGGCGTCGATGCACACGCACTGCCAACGGATACTCAATCGCTTCTCCAGTCCCTCGGGCCGTCTCTTGCGACGGGCCCTTGACGGAGTGGCCAGCCGTCGCTCCTCTGGGAGGATAGAGACGTGACCCCATCGGTGCAGCCCGTTTCCTCGGCCTCGGAGCGATCGGCCCGTGCCGCCGTCCAAGACTCGGTGCTGCTCCGGGCATGCCGGGGCGAGCCGGTCGCGCACACCCCGGTGTGGTTCATGCGCCAGGCCGGACGGTCGCTGCCTGAGTATCGGGCGCTCCGCGAGGGAATCGCCATGCTGGACGCGTGCTTCCGGCCGGACCTGGTCGCAGAAATCACGCTGCAGCCTGTCCGTCGGCACGGCGTCGACGCGGCCATCCTGTTCAGCGACATCGTCGTGCCGCTCAAGGCCATCGGGCTGGACCTCGACATCGTGCCCGGAGTCGGGCCGGTGGTCGCTGAACCGTTCCGCAGCCGGGCCGATCTTGATCGCCTGCGCACCCTCGAGCCTGACGACGTCGCGCCCGTGGCAGAGGCCGTACGCCTGCTGGTGGCCGAGCTCGGGGACACGCCACTCATCGGGTTCTCCGGGGCGCCGTTCACGTTGGCCAGCTATCTGGTCGAAGGTGGGCCCTCGCGAAGTCATGAGCGCACGAAGGCTTTGATGCTCGGTGACCCTGCGCTGTGGCATGACCTGTTGGCCCGGCTGGCGCAGATCGCGGGCGCGTTCCTCACGGCACAGATTGGGGCCGGGGCTAGCGCGGTGCAGCTGTTCGACTCCTGGGCCGGCGCCTTGTCGGAGGCCGACTATCGCACCCGAGTGATGCCTCACTCCACGGCCGTGTTTCGCGCGATCGAGCCGCTCGCGGTGCCGAGGATCCACTTCGGGGTCGGCACCGGCGAGCTGCTCGGAGCCATGTCGGAGGCGGGGGCCGATGTGGTTGGCGTCGATTTCCGAGTGCCGCTGGACGAGGCCGCCAAGCGGATCGGGGCGCACAAGCCGCTTCAGGGCAACCTCGATCCGGCCGCGCTGTTTGCGCCCTGGCCGGTCGTCGAAGCCGAGGCCCGACGCGTCCTGCGGGAAGCAGTCGGGCTGCCCGGCCACGTCTTCAACCTCGGCCATGGCGTGATGCCGTCGACGGACCCCGACGTGCTCACCCGCCTCGTGGAACTGGTGCATGAGGTCACCGGGGGCGCTAGCCGGAACTGACCGGCGCCAGCAGAGCGACGAGCGTGACGCTCAGCCCACCGGCTCGTGCTCGCGCAGCGGGGGCTCGGTCGGCGTCGGAGCGGCGCTCGTCGGGGAGTTGCGCCGCGTCCTGGCCCGCGCCCAGCCCAGCAGCGGCAGCCCCACGATCAGGGCGAGGCCGACGAACGGCACCAGAACGCCCAGCCCGGTCAGGCCCGCGGTCAGCGCATCGGTGAACGCCGCCCACCCTCGCTTCAGGCCAGCCACGAACCCCGTGGTGTCTTCCTCCGCGACGACGACGGCTACGGGGCCGACCACCGAGACGCGCAGGGTCGCCAGGCTGGTCTGGTCGGCGAGGGCCTTCTGCTGCGCTTCGAGCGCCTCGAGGTCTGACTGTCGTTGGGCCAGCTGACCTTCGATCGTGACGACCTCGCCGATGGTCTCGGCCCGTGCGAGCAGCGCCTGGATGCGTCGGACGCTCGCCCGCTGGGCCTCGACCCGCGCGTCGACGTCGGCGACCTGTCCAGTGACGTCCTCGGCCTGTTGGGTCTGCTCCAGCACCGAGCCGAGGTCGCGCACCCTGGACAACAGGTCGTCGAACCTGGCCGCCGGCACCCTCAGCGTGAGCTCGGCGACGGTCTTGTCGGCATCCTGAGGGTCGGTGATGGTCTGCTCGGACGAGACCAGGCCGCCGAGTGAGCGGGCAGCGCCCGCAGCCTGCAGTGCCGCCGCTTCGACGTCGTCGGCTCGAAGCCTCAGGGCCGCCGTGCGGATCACGTCACGGTTAAGGATCGCGGCGTCCCCGACGGACGTGAGCGAGTCGCCCTCCGCCTTGCCGAGGGCGTCTCGGCTGGTCTCGCCATCGGGACCCGCTTGCGGCGCTGCGGGGGCGTAGTCCGTCACAGCGCCGCCGACGGCCGGCTCGGCACTGGTGTCGGCGGTCGCCCCACCGGCACAACCGGCCAAGGTCAGGATCGACGCCGCGGCAGCCACGACCAGCGCGCCGCGTCGGCAGGCCCGTGTGGGGCGCAACGTTGTGTGGACCCGTGCAGATCGCGTCATCGCGGACCGTCCCCTCGTCAGTTGCCGACTCCCGACAGCTCGCCGGTGTGACGCGGCTCACACCCGGTGCGGTTCCCCTGAAGGCGTCCGGCACGATGAGGCCATGAGCGATCGGCCGCACGTCGTGATCATTGGCGGGGGCATCGCTGGCCTCGCTGCTGCCCACGCCCTCCACCGCGGCGCCGGGGACTCGATCCGGGTCACGGTCTTTGAGCAAGCCGAGGCGGTCGGAGGCAAGCTGCGTCTGGGCTCGCTGGGTGGGGTCACGGTCGATCTGGGTGCCGAGTCGGTGCTGGCGAGACGACCGGAGGCCGTACGGCTGGCCGAGCGCGTCGGTTTGTCCTCCCGCGTCGTCCAGCCCTCGACCTCGAGCGCTTCCCTCTGGACCCGAGGTCGGCTGCGTCCATTGCCGCGAGGCCAGCTCATGGGGATCCCGGTCGACCTTCGTGAGCTGGCTGCCAGCGGGGTGCTCTCCTTGAGGGGGCTGGCGCGGATCCCGTGTGACGCAGTGCTGCCTTCGAACGCGTCAAGCGGGGACCGTGCGCTGGGGCCCTACGTGGCCTCGCGTGTGGGACGGGAGGTCGTCGACCGCCTCGTGGAACCGCTGCTGGGCGGGGTCTACGCCGGCCATGCCGACCAGCTCTCGCTCGACGCGGTGCTCCCGCAACTGGCCGGGGCGGTTCGCGTCGAACGCTCGCTGCTCCGCGGAGCTCGACAGATAGCAAGCTCGGTGCCGGGGGCGCTGCCGGAGGGGACGCCGGTGTTCGCGGGGCTCACTGGTGGTGTCGGTCAGCTGCCTGAGGCCGTCGCGGAAGCCTCGAGCGCCACGGTCATGACCCGCCACACGGTGCACGCGGTCGAGCGCACCTCTGAAGGCTGGCGGGTGACCGTCGGTGGGCCCGATCTGGTGGTCGGGGGTCGCCGCGGACGGTCCGGAGCTCGTCAGCAGATCGACGCCGACGCGATCGTCGTGGCTGTGCCGGCCGCTCCGGCAGCGAGGCTGCTCGACGACGTGGTCCCGGCGGCTGCGGGCGAGCTTCGTGAGGTGCCGTACGCATCGGTCGGCATCGTGACCCTGCTTCTCGACCGTTCAACGGTCGGTCCGCTCCCGCCTGGGTCGGGGTTCCTCGTCCCGCCCGTCGATCATCGTTTCATCAAGGCGGCCACGTTCTCGTCGCAGAAGTGGGCATGGACTGGCGCGGAGCGCCCAGACCAGCACGTGGTGCGGGCCTCGGTGGGTCGCTACGGCGATGCGGACGACCTGCATCGAAGCGACGAAGACCTGGTGACCGCCGTCCTCGACGACCTGGCGGCGGCGGTCGGCTGGAGCGGCTCCATAGCGCCGACCGAGTGGTCGGTCACTCGGTGGGGTGGGGCGCTCCCGCAATACCTGGTGGGCCACCTTGAACGGGTCGGGCGGGTCCGTACGGCGCTGCGGGAGGTCTCGGGACTCGTGGTGTGCGGAGCCGCCTACGACGGGGTCGGGGTGCCCGCGTGCATCGCTAGCGGCGAGTCAGCGGCCAGCCAGGTGCTGCGCGAGCTGGGCGCTCGGCGACAATGGGGGCATGGCATCAACACCACAGAACCCGGAACCATCAGCGGCTGAACGGCCTCGGTCGGCCACGGGCTCGACCGGCGCACGGGCGATCAACGCCACGATTCGCTACACGATGTGGTCGGTCTTCGCCGTCGCTCGCCCGCTTGGCAGCGGCGACCGCGCGCCGGTGGTCGCCGAGGTCGCCGAGCTGATCGACCAGCTGGCCGACAAGGACGTCGTCCTGCGCGGCGCCTATGACGTCGCCGGGCTCCGGGCGGACGCTGACCTGATGCTCTGGCTGCACGCCGAGTCCTCGGACGCCCTTCAGGACGCGTACTCGAGATTCCGTCGCACCGCGTTGGGACGTGCGTGCGACCCTGTCTGGTCGCAGATGGCCCTGCACCGGCCCGCGGAGTTCAACAAGTCGCACGTCCCCGCATTCATGGCCGACGAGGAGCCCCGGGCCTACGTGTGCGTATATCCGTTCGTGAGGTCCTACGAGTGGTACCTCTTGGAAGACACCGAGCGTCGCGCCATGCTGGCTGAGCACGGCCAGATGGCGAGAGAGTTCGCCGACGTACGCGCCAACACGGTGGCGTCGTTCGCGCTCGGCGACTACGAGTGGATGCTCGCCTTCGAGGCCGACGAGCTGCATCGCATCGTCGACCTGATGCGCCACCTGCGAGGGTCGCGGGCGCGCTTGCACGTTCGCGAGGAACTGCCGTTCTACACCGGGCGCCGGCTGTCGATGGGCGATCTCGTGGCGACCCTGCCCTGACGCGACGCGAGCATGGCCGGGCTGGCTAGGCGGTAGGACTCAGGACTCGGCGGGGTCGAGGGACAGGCTGACGGAGTTGATGCAGTAGCGCAGGTCGGTGGGCGTGCCGTAGCCCTCGCCCGCGAACACGTGACCGAGGTGAGACCCACAGGTGGCGCAGCGCACCTCTGTGCGGGTCATGCCCATGGATGTGTCGGTGATCTCCACGACCGCATCGCCCGCCAGCGGCGTGAAGAACGAGGGCCAGCCGCAGTGGCTGTCGAACTTGGTCTCCGACCGGAATAGCTCGGAGTTGCACGCCCGGCACCGGTAGACGCCGACCTGCTTGGTGTCGGTGTACTTGCCGGTGAAGGCGCGCTCGGTGCCTTGTTCGCGAAGCACGTGGTAGGCCTCGGGGTCGAGCTCGGAGCGCCACTCCTCCTCGGACTTCTGGAGCGGGTACGTCTTGCCGTCGGGGGTCTCGCTGGGCACGGTGTGACTCTTGCGCAACATGACCCGACCGTAACCCGGCGCGCCCGAGGCTGCACGCCCTCCCAACAGTTCGTCACCAACGCGTGAGATCCGGGCGGGCCGACGCTCTCGCCGCAGGTCCCGGATCGGACTAGCGTGCGGAGGGCAGCCCCCAGATGTCGCGAACCCAGCCGAGGAGTCACCCATGAGCATGAACCCAGCCGAGACTGCCGTCGTCTTCATCGAGTTTCAGAACGACTTCGTGACTGAAGGTGGCGCGCTCCACGGCGCCGTGGCCGACGTCATGGAGTCGACTCGGATGCTTCAGAACGCCGCAGACGCGGCCAAGCGGGCCCGCGATGCTGGGGCGACCATCATTCACGCTCCCATCGAGTTCGCCGAGGGCTACGGCGAGATCAACGCTCAGCCGTACGGCATCCTCGCCGGCGTCGTCGAGAGCAACGCGTTCGTCAAGGGTTCGTGGGGCGCGGAGATCGTCGATGCAGTCGCCCCTGAGAGCGGCGACATCGTCGTGGAGGGGAAGCGCGGACTGGACGCATTCGGCTCGACCAATCTCGATTTCATCCTGCGTAGCAAGGGGATCAAGAACGTTGCGATCAGCGGCTTCCTGACCAACTGCTGCGTCGAGTCGACGATGCGCTCCGCCTACGAAAAGGGCTTCAACGTCTTCACGCTCACCGACTGCGTCGCAGCGACCTCGCAGGAGGAGCACGACAACGCGATTGCCAAGGACTACCCGATGTTCTCCCACCCCGTGACGAGCGAGGAGTTCCTCACCGCGTTGACGGGCGAGGGCGAGGTCGCTGACGCGAGCCGGGGGTACGAGAGCTGAGCCGCCGGACGGGTCGCTCGGCCCGGTCGGCCCGGTAGCGTCGAGGACCATGGTGAAGGCGGGGCAGTACGGCGAGCCGGTGGAGCTCGAGGTCGGTGGCCGGACGGTGCGCGTCACCAACCCGCAGAAGCCGTACTTCCCGGCCGCCGGGCTGACCAAGCTGGATGTGGTCGCCTACTACGCCACGGTGGCGTCCACCATGGTCGGCGTATTGCGCGAGCGCCCGACAGCCTTGGAGCGTTGGCCGTCGGGTGTTCTCGAAGGCATCACCCTGACCCAGCGGGACGGCACGAAGGGACAGGCGTTCTACCAGAAGCGCGTGCCCCAGGGTGCGCCCGACTACGTCGAGACCGCCCGGATCACGTTCCCCAGCGGCCGCACCGCTGACGAGGTCTGCCCGACGGAGCCGGCCGTCGTCGCCTGGGCGGCGAACCTTGGCACGATCACGTTCCACCCGTGGCCGGTACGGCGCGCCGACGTCGATCACCCCGATGAGCTGAGGCTGGATTTCGACCCTCAGCCTGGGGCCGGTTTCTCGGATGCCGCTGCCGTGGCGCTCGAGGCCAAGGCCTTGTTCGACGAGCTCGGCTGGGTGGCCTGGCCCAAGACGAGCGGTGGCAGAGGGGTGCACGTCTATGTGCGCATCGAGCCACGGTGGGATTTCGTCGATGTCCGGCACGCGGCGATCGCCTTCGGGCGCGAGCTGGAGCGGCGGATGCCCGGCCGTGTCACGACGAACTGGTGGAAGGAGGAGCGGCCGGATGGTTCGGTGTTCGTCGACTTCAACCAGAACGCGCGCGACCGTACGATCGCCAGCGCTTGGTCGGTCCGTGCCAGGCCGCACGCTCCGGTGTCGACGCCCTTGGAGTGGGGAGAGGTCGCTGACGCCGATCCGTTGGAGCTCACCGTGCGGACGGTCCCGGACCGGCTCGCGGCCCACGGGGATCCGCACGCAGCCATCGACTCGGTGGCTCACGACTTGTCGGTCTTGCTGGAGTGGTTTGCCCGCGACCGGGCCGATCGAGGGTTGGGGGACCTGCCCTATCCGCCCGACTACCCCAAGATGCCGGGGGAGCCGATGCGCGTGCAGCCCAGTCGCGCCAGGCCCGTGACCAGCACAGATGGCGCCGAATGACGCGCGTCTCGAGGAGCGCGTCTGTGTGCGGAAAGCCTGGGCTGCGTGCCTGGCTGGCTCCCGTCATGAGCATGGTCGTTGCGCGATGAGCGGCACGATGCGCGCAGTCGTGGTGGACGCGCCCGGCGGCCCTGAGGTTTTGGACTTGCGCGAGGTTCCGATCCCGAGCGCCTCGGCCGAGGAGGTGCTGATTCGTGTACGCGCCTTCGGTCTCAACAGATCCGAGCTGCACTTCCGGCAGGGGCTCGGTTCCTTCGGGAGCTTCCCGCGCATCCTTGGACTAGAGGCGGTCGGAGAAGTCGTGGCCGCGCCCTCTTCCGTCGTACCGGTGGGAAGCAAGGTGGCGGCACTGATGGGAGGGATGGGGCGCACCATCGACGGCGGTTACGCCGAGTTCGTCGCGGTGCCAGCCGAGATTGTCGTGCCCTTCGAGAGCGACCTGCCGTGGGATGTCCTCGGAGCGATTCCGGAGATGCTGCAGACCGCCTACGGCTCGCTCGTGACCGGTCTTCGGGCCCAGGACGGGCAGAGTCTGCTCGTTCGCGGCGGCACCTCCTCGGTCGGAATGGCGCTGGCCGTGCTCGGCAAGATGCGAGGCATGACGGTGCTCTCCACGACGCGTAGCGCGGGCAGGCGCGGCCTCCTCGAGGGTCTGGGCGTCGATCACGTGCTGGTCGACAACGGCGAGGTAGCCGGCCAGGTGCGTGAATTGTTCCCCGACGGCGTCGACGGTGCGGTGGAGCTGGTCGGCGTGAATGTCATGCGGGACACGCTGCATGCGGTCCGGGCAGGGGGGACCGTGTGCTTCACGGGGATGCTGTCGGATCAGTGGACGATCAAGGAGTTCTATCCGATGGACTGGCTGCCCAACGGCGTCAGACTCACCGCCTACTCCGGAGGAGCCGCTGACCTACCTCCTGCGGTCCTCCAGGGCTTCCTCGACGCTGTCGCCAGCGGTGAGGCGACCGTCCCGATCGGGCATCGCTATCGGCTCAGCGACATCGTCCAGGCCCACCGCGACCTCGAGGCCAACGTCATCGGCGGCAAGGCAGTCGTCGTCACCTGACCGCACTGCCTGGCGGGCCGGGTCCTCGTCAGGCGATCGAGAACGCCACTGCGGCGCGGGTCGGCGTCGCGTCCATGTCCTCCCCCTCAACGCAACGGTCGGGCTCAGGGATGTCACCACGCGCCCCGGATGAGATGCGTACGAGCCCTCAATCGCTGAGCGCGGCAAGGGCGTCGACGAGGGCGGTGACGTCGCTGCCGTCGTTGTAGTGATGCAGAGAGACGCGAATGCCGCCACAGCGCGAACTGACCACGATGCCGGCTTCGGCGAGCTGTCGCTGCACCTCGACGGCAGAACGCCTGGCGTGCCGGAGGGAGACGATGTGGTTGGTGGAGGCGCTGGATTCCAGCGAGCGGAAGGGAGCCCAGCCCAGCCGCGCGACGCGGGAGACCAGTTCGCGGGCCAGAGCCTCGGCGTGGTCGGCGATCGCCGACATCCCGAGCCCCGCCAACAGAGCCAGGGATGCTGAGAGGCTGATCGCCGAGCCGTAGGCCAGCGTCGAGAGCTCGAATCGTCGGGCGTCGGGGGCCAGGGATAGGCGGTCGGCATGAAAGTCGAAGGGGTCTGCCGTGCCCTTCCAACCCACGATATGCGGGGTCTCTTGGACCAGCTCGTCGTCCACCGCCAACAGGGCCACGCCGCCGTGCCCGGACAGCCACTTGTAGCCGCTGCACACCACGGCGTCGGCGCCCCAGTCGCGCATGCTCATGGGTGCCGCTCCCGCCAGCTGCGTGACGTCCACGATCACCTTCGCGCCGATGTGGTGTGCCCGTCGGACAATCTCGTGGACATCGACGGCCGAGCCAGTTGCGTATTGGATGGCACTGATGCAGACCGTCGATGTGTCTTTCTGGATGGCTTCGAGCACCACCGCGGTGAGGTCCGTTGATGGTTGGTCATCAACCCACCTGATGCGGCTGCCAAGGCGTTGCTGCGCGCCGAGCCAGGGGTAGGTGACGCTCGGGAAGTCCGTACGGATCAGGACCACCGAGCCAGGGCGCGGCGCCAGGATCGCGGTCAGCTGCCCGAGTGCCTCGCTGGCTCCGCCTACGACCGCCACCGAGCCCGCCGGGGCGTCAAGAAGGGTGGCGCCTGCCTCCCGCAGCTCGTCGAGGACGACGGCCTCCTGGGCGTCCGACAAACGCACGTTGCCGTGTTGCGCGACATCGACAGCAAAGCGCACCATCGCCTCGGTCGAAGCCTGCGGGACAAGACCCAGAGATGCCTGATTCAAGTAGACAGAATCCCGCAGCGCCGCGTAGGTCTCGCGCGGCACCAGCGACGTCACCGTCACACGTCACGACCCTTCCGGTTGCTCAAAGTCAGGACCTCATCCGAAGGGCTGACGACGACCGGCACGCTGTCCAGGATCACGCGGCGATCGTGCCGCTGCGCCACTCTTGCACAGCGCTTGTGGGGAAACACCACGATGACGATGAGGGTCCAATCGAGCCGCCCCCGTCCTCCGGACTGACGACGCACCGCCATCTGCGCATGATCACGAAGGAAGCCGGTGGGGTAGGGCAAGCGAGAGAGAGTGGTTGGCGGCCGGACTAGGCTGACGGGGTGAGTGGTGATCGACGCGTGGCGATGACCCTGCCGGAGTCCGTCGTCCCTGGCGTCTACGCGGATTTCGTTTCCGTCTGGCACACCGGAGGGGCCTTCACCCTCGACTTCGCGGCCATGGTCAACCCGGGCCAGCCCGGGACTGATGACGACACCGGTGAGACCGTGACCGTCGTCCCGGCCCAGGTCGTGGCCCGGGTCCGGATCCCTCCCAACCAGGTCTTCGAGATCATGAAAGCGCTGGAGCAGCAGCTCACCCTCTGGGAACACGAAAACGGGCGGGCGGCCGGCGACGAGCCCGCTTCATGAGTCTGCTCGAGGAGCTCGCCCACGCGCTGGCGGACGAAGACCTGGTCACCGACCCCGACCGGTTGGCTGGCTATCGCAACGATCAGGCGCCCGGCGTCGCGGCCGGGGATCCCCTGGCGGTCGTCCTGGCTCGCTCTACTGCTGACGTCTCATCGGTCCTCCGGCTCGCCTCCGCGCACAACGTCCCGGTCGTGCCGCGCGGTGCCGGCTCGGGACTGGCTGGCGGTGCCAACGCCATCGACGGAGGCCTGGTCCTGAGCCTGGAGAAGATGGCCCAGATCCTCGAGATCAGCGCGGCTGACGGGGTTGCGGTCGTCCAACCCGGCGTGGTCAACGACGCCCTGCGCGCTGCCGCGGCCAGCCACGGTCTCACCTATGCACCAGACCCCTCCTCGCGGGACTGGTGCACGATCGGCGGGAATGTCGCCACCAACGCGGGCGGGCTCTGCTGCGTGAAGTACGGCGTGACCCGTGACTCGGTGCTAGCCCTCGAAGTCGTGCTCGCCGATGGCAGCGTCACCAGGGTCGGGCACCGCAGCATCAAGGGGGTTGCTGGCTACGACCTCGTTGGTCTGTTCGTCGGCAGCGAGGGGACGCTCGGCGTGGTCACCGAGGTGACCGTACGACTGCGTCCGCTCCCACCGGCCGCGGTCACCGTCGTCGCGGTGATGCCGGATCTCGCCGCTGCCGCCGGCGCCATCGCCGGCGTCCTCGAGGTGGGCACGCCAAGCCTCCTCGAGCTGATGGACCAGGCGTCGGCACGGGCGGTCGAGGCGTGGAAGCCGATGGGGCTCGACACCGAAGCCGCCGCGATCGTCATGGTGCAGAGCGACCTGCCGGGCGCCGCCGGTGAGACACAGGCCTCGGCGTTCGAGCAGGCGTGCCAGGCGGGTGGTGCCGTCGAGACCTACCGGTCAGAGACTCCGGAAGAGGCCGAAGCGCTGCTGATGGCTCGCCGGCTGGTGCTGCCCGCCCTGGAGCAGATGGGAGATCTGCTGATCGACGACGTCGCGGTGCCTCGCGGGCGGTTGGGTGAGCTCCTGCACGAGATCACGGCGATCGGCCTGCGGCACGACGTCCTCGTAGCGACGGTCGGACACGCCGGCGACGGCAACCTTCACCCGAGCTTCGTCACCCCCCGGGGCGACACCGCAGCTGCGGTACGTGCTCGAGCCGCCTTCGACGAGGTGCTCGACGCGGCGCGCGCCCTGGGGGGCACGGTCACGGGCGAGCACGGCGTTGGCGGCCTGAAGCGGTCCGCGCTCGCAGCCGAGCTCGACCCGGTCGCGGTACGTCTGCACGGCCTGCTCAAGCAGTCCTTGGACCCGCAGGGGATCCTCAATCCCGGGAAGGCGCTCCCGGCTAGCTGATCACCTGATCGGTGCCAGACACGACGCGCAAGACCGGGAGATCGCCGCGCTCGCGCAGGTGATGGGCCCAGTCGCGGTGCAGGGTGTCCTCGAGCCAGTGCAGCGGGGTCACGACCCAGATCTGGTTGGCCGAGAGGGTGCGGGCCGCCTCGAGGACGGACGAGACGGTGTCGGTGCCGGCCAGCTCCCCGTCGACGTCGCTGACGCCGGCCGCCTGCAGGGACGCGATCGATGCCGAGAGGGCATGCTCCGGGTCGGTGGACTCCTCGTAGGCGCCTGCCGTCATGGTCTCGTTGACAGCGCGGGCGATCGCGCCACCCTCGGCGGAGGTGGCAGCGACGACGTGGATGGTCACGGGGTCGTCGAAGTTCGCCAGGCGCTGCACGTCATGGTCGTGCAGGGGATGTTCGATGAGGACGACGATGCGAGTCACGCGCACACCTTACGAGAACGGGGCTGGGTTCACGTCAGCCACCCGCGAGCACCGTCGCGAGGTCGAACTGCACCGGGCTGTCGAGCTGTGCGTACGTGCAGGAGGACGGGTCGCGGTCGTCGCGCCAGCGGCGGAACTGCGTGGTGTGACGGAATCGGGTGCCCTCCATGTGGTCGTACGCCACCTCGACGACGCGCTCCGGGCGAAGCGGCACCCAGCTGAGGTCCTTGCTGGAGTTCCAGCGCGAGACCGCGCCCGGCTTCCGATCGGCGGACTGCTGCCCCTGGGCGGTGGCCCAGTCGCCCCAGGGGTGGTCGGCTGGGTCCAGGTCGCGCCACGGTTCCAGCTCGTTGACCAGCTCGGCGCGTCGAGCCATCGGGAACGACGCGCACACCCCGACGTGCTGCAGCATGCCCGACGCGTCGTAGAGCCCCAGCAGCAACGAGCCGACCACCGGGCCGCTCTTGTGCCAGCGAAACCCGGCGACGACACAGTCGGCGGTTCTTTCGTGCTTCACCTTCAACATCTGCCGCTTGTCCGGGCGATAGGGGAGCGCCATCGGCTTGGCCACGATGCCGTCCAGACCTGCGCCCTCAAAGAGCGTGAACCACTGCTCGGCCAGGTCTTCGTCGGCGGTCGCCGGGGTGAGGAACACCGGCGGTACGGCGTCCGCGAGCGCGGCCTCCAGCTGCTGGCGCCTCTCGCCAAAGGGACGCGGCATCAGGTCTTCGTCGCCGAGTGCGAGCAGGTCGAACGCGACGAATGACGCGGGCGTCTCCCGCGCCAGCATCTCGATCCGGGACGCGGCTGGGTGGATGCGCTGCTGCAGGGCCTCGAAGTCGAGCTCGGCTCCCCGAGCCAGCACGATCTCGCCATCGACGACGCACCGCGGCGGCAGCTGCTCGCGGACCGCGTCCACGACCTCGGGGAAATATCGCGTCAGAGGCTTCTCCCCGCGGCTGGACAGCTCCACCTCGTCACCGTCACGGAAGACGATGCAGCGGAAACCGTCCCACTTCGGTTCATAGAGCAAGCCGCCATCCACCGACGACTGCTTGGGCACCCCCTTGACCGCCTTGGCGAGCATGGGAGCGACTGGAGGCTGCAGCGGAAGGTCCACCAAGGCATCATGCCCGGATGAGGCGACGGACGGGCAACGGAATGGCGTACGGCCTTGCGGCGCTGCTCGGCACCGGAGGGGTGAGTCACTTCGGCGCGCCCGGGTTCTATCGACCGCTGATCCCCAGCTCGTTGGGTGCGCCCGACCCCTGGGTGTACGGCTCCGGCCTGGTCGAGCTGACCTGTGCCGGGTTGGTCGCGATGCCCAGGACCCGCCGGGTGGGTGCCTACGCCGCCGCAGCGCTGTTCGTGGCCGTGTTCCCGGGCAACGTGCAGATGGCGCTCGACGCGGGGGACCGCTCGACGGCTTACCGGGCCGCGGCGTACCTGAGGCTGCCGTTGCAGGTCCCGCTCGTCATCTGGGCGCTGGCGGTCGCGCGGGGCGCCACCGGGCGAACAGCATCCCTTCCTCCTCGGTGAGTCCGGCCAGTTCCCACGGCTGAACCTTTCCGAGGGCGGGCTTCTCGGCGATGATCCGCCCTGCGCTGCCTCCCACGAGCAGCGGCGACGTCGTCAGGCACAGCTCGTCCACGAGACCGTCGGCGGCCAGGGCGGCCAGCAGGGAGGGGCCGCCTTCGCAGAGCACGTGGTGAAGTCCGCGGTCGCGCAGCGCGTCGAGCGCCGACGCCAGATCCGGACCTGCGCCTGCCGTGTCGGACCCATCTCGGTGGGGCCCCACTTCGAGCAGTTGGATGCCTCCGACCCGGTCCGCGTGCGCCAGGAGTGCAGCCCGCCGCTCGGGCCGGCTCCCGAAGGCGGTCAGCACGAGCACGTCGGCCTGGTCGGTCGAAGCAGGCGCAAACAGCGGGCCGGTGAGGTCGAGTTCCAAGGAACGGGTCAGCACGACCACCGGGATCCCCGCCCGTCGGTAGCTCTCGTCGCGAGCCGTTCGTGCTCCGACCAGGACCGCGTCGGCCATGGCGCGCAGCGTTCGGAACAGCTTTCGATCGGCCGATCCTGAGATGCCGCCGGACTTTGAGTGCGCGTCGGTGACCGCGCCGTCGATGGTGGCCACCATGTTGGCGCGTAGCCACGGCACTCGGGCCGGGACGGCGTACTCGTCCTGCGGATCGACACCCTCGTGGGGTGTGGGCAGCAGGCGACGCATCAGGGACGCAGCGTCAGGAGTAGTAAGTGGGGCCGGTGCCAGGAGGGGGCGGCGGAGGCGGGAGCGGTGGGATCCGGGGGCGAGTGAGCAGCGAGAACGGCACCACGATGAGCGCGGCGATGACGATCTGGGAGGCGAACGTGAGCCAGAAGCCCCAGTCGAGCGCCTCACCAAGGGCCAGACCCAGACCGGCCCCGACCAGGCCGACGGCGAGGGTGATGAAGCAGCCGAGCGGGGCCGCCGTACGGGTCACGAGCCGGGCGAGGCCGCCGATGACCACCGCCGCGAGCAGTCCCGACCAGAGGCCGTTGATGTCCACCCCGTCACCCTTCCACAAAGGCCACAGGGTGCGCTTCAGCCGCCACGGCCCGGTCCACGACGACATCGATCACGTGGGGATGTGACCCCAAGGGAGCCGCCACCGGGTGGTCGCCTGCGGCAGCTTCGACGGCGTCGTGCAAACGTCCAGGGGCGAGGAGGAAGCAGCCCACCGCGATGCTCGCCGCCCCGGCGGACTGCAGCGCAGCCACAGCGCTGCCGACACTCGGCTGCGCGGCGGCGAACCCGACCTCAACCGGCACCCCGTGGACCGCCGACCATTCGGCGGCGATGCCGCGCACGAGCCGCTCTGCGGCAGGATCGGACGACCCGGCCGCGGCCAGCACCAGCCCGTCCGGGGCGCGATCACCGGCAGCCTCAGCCAGCCGTTGGTCCATCGCCGTCAAGAGCCGTCGGTCGGGCGCGAGCACCTTGGCGACTCGCGACGTCCGAGACGCGGCCGGGAGGTCGACCGTGGCGTGGAAGGCAGGGGCGAGCAGGAGGGGCACCACGATCGGCTCGTCTCCGCGGAGCGCGCTGTCGGCGACGACAGCGGCTAGACCCGGTTCGTGGTGGCCGAGCCAGCCGAGCCGTACGTCTGCTAGCTGCTCCGCGACCGCATCCCGGATCGCCTGAATCGTCGCAGCGTGCCGCGGATCGGGGCTGCCGTGCGCGGCCAGGATGACGGTCAGGACGCCGCCAACGTGTCGTGGAGGCGAACGACGTCTCCGACGACGATCACCGCGGGCGAAGCGACCTGCCGAGCTTCGGCCAGCTCGCTGATGTCCCTGAGTGTCCCCACGGTCGTTCGCTGCTCGGGGGTGGTGCCGCGCTCGATCACGGCGACGCGCGTGGTGGGTGGTCGCCCGTGCTCGACGAGCTCGCGTGCGGCGGCGGCCAGCCGACCAACCCCCATGAGGAGCACGAGAGTGCCGTCGAGCGCGGCTAGCGCCGCCCAGTCGACGTCACCGTCGTGGGCAGAGATCACTGTGAAGCCGCGGGCGAGTCCTCGGTGTGTGACGGGAATGCCAGCGAAGGCAGGAACGGCGACCGCTGAGGTCACGCCGGGCACCACCTCGACCGGGATTCCAGCCTTGACGCAGGCGAGGGCTTCCTCGCCCCCGCGCCCAAGGACGTAGGGGTCGCCGCCCTTGAGCCGGACGACTCGCTTGCCGTCGCCAGCTCGTTGGACCAGCAGTTCCTCGATCTCTCGTTGCGTGAGCGTGTGCAGGTGGGGGGCCTTTCCGGCGTCGATCACTTCGACGTCATCATCGAGCTCGGCTAGCAGCGCCCGTGGCGCCAGCCGGTCGACCACGACGACGTCGGCCTCCGCCAGCAGCGCCCTCCCGCGCGTGGTGATCAGCCCAGGGTCTCCCGGGCCGCCCCCGACCAAAGCCACGTGACCGGTCGTCGGACGCACGTGGCGGCGCGGCAGCGACCCCGCGTCGAGCGCGGCGGCAATGGCGTTGCGCAGCCGTACGGCTCGCCGGGGGTCACCGTCGGTCGTGACAGCCACCGTCACCGAGCCCCGACGGGTTACCGCCGGGATCCACGCGGTCGACGCCTCGGCGTCGTCCGCCCTGATGCACCAGGTGCCCTGAGCCTCGGCGTCGGCAGCCACGGCACGGTCGACCGAGGCCTCACCGGTGGCCGTGTGGACCAGCCAGGCTCCGGCCAAGTCGCCGCGCTGGTACTCGCGACGCCGGACGGTGAGTCGTCCGTCATCGCGAAGGTCCTCGCAGAGGTACGGCGCCACGACCTCGACCAGCGCGCCGGCGGCGGCTGCCCCGGCCGCACGCCGGGCCGCCACCGGCCCGCCGCCAACCACAACCACCCGCCGCCCGCGGATATCCAGCGCCACCGGGTAGTCAGGGGATCCCTCCCCAGAATGGGGAAGTTTGCTGTCGCCCTGGCGACCGTGAACTTCCCCGTTGCGGGAGGGTTTCCACAGGCTCATGCGTGTAGCCCGCACTCGGTCTTGGCCAGCCCGGCCCACCGGCCTGACCGCGGGTCCTCGCCCGGGGCTACGGGGCGTGTGCAGGGGGCGCAGCCGATCGAGGTGTAGCCCAGCGACCGCAGCGGATTGACGACGATGCCGTGCTCAACGACGTACGCCTCCACCTGGTCGTCGGTCCACGTGGCCAGCGGGTTCACCTTCACCTTGTGGCGCCGCTCATCCCACGCAACCACAGGGGTGGCGGCCCGGGAGGGGGCCTCGGACCTTCGGACTCCGCCGGCCCAGGCCGTGTACGGCGTCAGCGCACGCTCAAGAGGCCACACCTTGCGGATCGAGCAGCACATGTCGGCGTCGAGGTCGTAGAGCTTCCCGAAGTCCGCCTCGTGCTCGTGGACCAGCAGAGACGGGCCGACAGTCTTAACCGTCACGGGGTACGTCGCGGCCACGGCGTCGCGCGTCTTCAGGGTCTCCACGAAGTGGTAGCCGGTGTCGAGGAACAGCACGTCGACGCCAGGGATGGCCTGGCCGGCGACGTGGGACAGCACCCCGTCGGCCATCGACGCGGTCACAGCGAACGCCTCGCCGAACGCAGCCGCGGCCCAGCGGAGAATCTCGGTCGCCGATGCATCCTCCAGCTCACGACCTGCGTCAGCGGCGAGCGCGGGCAGATCTGCCGCCCCACGATCAAACCAAAGGTCAGCGCCGTCTGCCGGGCCGAGGGCAGTCACGGCTTCACCACCAGGCCGACGAGAGACACCTGGAAGACCCGCGCGCACGGTCGGCACTCCCACGCGGTGTGACCGGACTCAGACGGGCGCAGGTCTTCGTCCCCGCAGAAGGGGCAGTAGAACGGCACGGCCCGTGCCGATCCATCGCTCATCGGAGGTCCTCCTCGTCGGCACGGGCGGCCCAGCGCGGGAAGCTCTCCGCCGGCTCGCGATCACGGGCGTACGCCGCTGCCACCCGCTCGACGTACTCCGGCAGCTCGTCGGCGGTCACCTTGTGGCCGCGAAGCTTGCGTCCGAAACCTGCGTCCAAGCCGAGTCCGCCACCCAGGTGAACCTGGAACCCCTCGACCTGCTCGCCGGCGGGGGTGGTGACGATCTGACCTTTGAACCCCAGATCAGCCACCTGGACGCGGGCGCAGGAGTTGGGGCACCCGTTGACATTGATCGTGAGGGGAAGCTGGTAGCCGGGGAGCCGTTGCTCGAGCTCTGTGACCAGATCTCCGGCCCGACCCTTGGTCTCGACGATCGCGAGCTTGCAGAACTCCAGCCCCGTGCAGGCCATCGCTCCGCGCCGAAACTCCGAGGGCGCCACCTCCAGCCCGAGGTCGGCGAGACCGGCCGCGAGCGCGTCCACCCGGTCGGCGGCGACGTCGAGGACGAGCAGCTTCTGCTCGACGGTGAACCGGACCTGGTCGCTCCCGGCCGCCGCGGCGAGCTCGGCGACCGCAGCCAAGGTCGAGCCGGACACGCGCCCTACAACAGGCGCTGCCCCGACGTAGAACCGGCCGTCTCTCTGCGGGTGCACGCCCACGTGATCGCGTCGCCCGGTTGGCGGGGGAGGTGGCGGGGGGCCGTCGGTCAGCGGGCGACCGAGGTAGTCCTTCTCGAGAACCTCCCGGAAGCGCTCGACCCCCCAGTCGGCGACAAGGAACTTCAAGCGGGCACGGCTTCGAAGGCGCCTGTAGCCATGGTCGCGGAAGATGGACACGACCCCGGCCCAGACCTCGGGGATCTCTTCGAGGCTGACCCATGTGCCCAGGCGCCGTGCGAGGTGCGGGTTCGTCGAGAGCCCACCGCCGACCCACACGTCGAAGCCCGCGCCGTGCACGGGATGGGTCACACCGACAAAGGACAGGTCGTTGACCTCGTGGGCCACATCCTGGTGGGGCGAGCCGCTGATCGCCGTCTTGAACTTCCTCGGCAGGTTGGAGAAGCGGGAGTCCCCGACGTACTCCTCGAGGATCCGGCGGATCGCCGGTGTGCCGTCGAGAATCTCATCGGCGGCGACTCCGGCGACGGGGGAGCCCAGTACCACTCGAGGGGTGTCCCCGCAGGCCTCGGCCGTCGTCAGACCAACCTCCTCGAGCCGCTGCCAGATGGCTGGGACATCCTCGATGCGGACCCAATGCAGCTGGATGTTCTGCCGGTCGGTGATGTCGGCGGTGTCGCGTGCGTACGTCGTGGACACGTCGGCGATGGCACGCAGCTGCGCCAGATCCACTTGGCCTCCGTCGCTGCGGATACGCAGCATGAAGTACTCGTCGTCGAGCTCATGCGGATCAAGCACGGCGGTACGTCCGCCGTCGATGCCTGGCTTTCGTTGGGTATAGAGGCCCCACCACCTCATTCGGCCGCGGAGATCTGACGGGTCGATCGAAGCGAAGCCGCCGCGTGCGTAGACGTTCTCGATGCGCGCGCGGACGTTCAGCCCGTCATCGTCCTTCTTGAACCGCTCGTTCGCGTTGAGGGGCTCGCGGTAGCCGAGCGCCCATTGGCCTTCACCTTTGCGACGCCGGGCTGTGGTGGGGGACGACATGGTGATCAAACGTCCTTCGGAGACGAGGACGCGCGGATCGAGCGGAAGGAGCAGGCGCAGAACCGGGCTCCCGGGCGCGAGCCGCGCGCCCGGAGAGTCGGGTGCGGGGTCAGCAGACCGGAAGACAGCGCATGCCGCAGACCCGCATCAGGTCGACGTGCAGCCGCACGACGAGCCGGGACGAGTGAGCGTTCACACGGTCGAGACTGACATTCGTAGGGCGCAAGGTCACGCATCGTCCACGATCCGGACAGGCCGTGTCGCACGCGCACCGCGCTCGGAGCCCGCGTCGCGCCTACTCTTGAGGGATGTCGGAGGCCAGGGAGCAGCGGGCGCCGCAGGGCTTCCTGCGGACGTGCTGGGCGCTGATCACGGGCACCACCGCCATCTGCTTCCGCTACCGCGTCACGGGTCTGGCCTCAGAGGCTGCCTTCTTCGCCCTTGTTTCGCTGCCGCCGCTTGTCATGGGGGTCGTGGGGACGATCGGGTTGGTCGCGAACCGGCTCCCGGAGGACACGCTCGACCAGCTGCGCACGCGGGGGATCGACGCGGCCAGCCAGGTCTTGCAGCCCGACGTCGTTCAGTCCCTCGTTGTCCCGCTCATCGACAGCGTCATCGACGGCGCTGGGTTCCCGATCACGATCATCGGACTGGCGATCATGCTGTGGTCCGGGTCTCGTTGGCTCAACGTCTACGTCGACACCATCACGATCATGTACGGCCTCAACGGGCACCGACACTTCCTCAAGACGCGGGCGCTGTCGTTCAGCCTCTATCTGCTCGTCATGCTCGTCGGAGTCATCCTCCTGCCGCTTCTCGCGGTCGGACCTGACCTCCTGGGACGTCTGGCGCCCTCGTGGTCGGGTGCCATCGATGCAGCCTATTTCCCGGTCGTCGGTGGGATCTCGATCCTGTTCCTCACCTCGCTGTACCACGTGTCCGTCCCGGTGCGCACCCCATGGCGGCGCGATCTCCCGGGCGCAGGCCTCGCGCTGGGGATCTGGCTGGTGGGCAGTTTCGTGCTGCGCTTCTACCTCGGTGCGACCGTGTCGAGCAGCTCGGCTTACGGCTCGCTGGCAGCGGCTATCGCTGTCTTGTTCTGGCTCTACGTCACAGCCCTCGCCGTGCTCATCGGTGCCGGCCTTAATGCCGTCGTCGACCGCACCTGGCCGATCGCCGACACCGAGGACGCCCGTGAGGAGCGCACGGTCGAGGCCGCCCAGGAAGCGGCTGAAGACGCCGACACCGAGTTGGCCCTAGCTGCCGCACGCAAGGAAGCTCGAGGCAGGAACCGGCCGAGCGAGGAGATAGAGCCAGAGCCGCACGACGAGGCGCTCCAGGCTCGAGATTCTGCAGAGGTGACCGCCACGCAGCCGCCACTCGCCTCGACAAGCGAGGTTGACGAGCCGGTTCAGCCCGCCGAAAACCCGGTGCGCGAAGGCGCCGTCCGCTCGTAGCCTGCGGGGCGTGAATCCGGAGTCGTCGTCGAACCGCCAGCCCGACCGTGAGGTCGGTCTGGCTGCGTTGGGCTGGTCTGAGGCGTGGGCGGAGGTGTTCGTCACCTCGGCCGGCCAGGGCGCCAGACCCGCGCGGGTCGTCCGGGCGGAGCGCGGAGCCGTGGTGGTCGACGACGGTCACGCCGAGTCCTTGGTCGGAGCTGAGCTCATCGCCGGGGCGACCACGGGGGACTGGGTCGCGCTCGCAGACGATGGCTCGGCGGTCGCGCTGCTCCCACGCAGAACGTCGGTACGTCGGGCGGAGGCCTCGGGCCGTTCGCACGAGCAGGTGCTCGCGGCCAACGTCGACTGCGTCGCCGTCGTCGTGTCGCTCGCCTTGACCCCCGACCTCGGGCGTTTGGAGCGACTCATCTCGCTGGCCTGGGTGAGCGGCGCCGTGCCTATGGTTCTTCTCACCAAAGCCGACCTGGTCTCCGACGCCGCGGATGTCCTGGACGACGTTTCTGCGGCGGCTCCCGGGGTTGATGTGCTCGTGGTCTCGGCCGCGACCGGTCAGGGTCTCGATGCGTTGCAGCCCCATCTCTCGCCCGGGCGCACCGTGGTGCTGCTCGGTCAGTCTGGGGTCGGCAAGTCGACGCTGGTCAACGCCCTGGTCGGTGCCGACATTCTTGCGACCGGCGCGGTCGGAGTGACCGGCAAGGGGCGGCACGTCACCTCATCGCGCGAGCTCGTGCGGCTGCCCACCGGAGCCGTTCTGCTGGACACGCCGGGCCTGCGGGGTGTGGGGCTCATCGGCGCGGAGGAGGGAGTCGACGCGACGTTCCCGGAGATCGAAGAGCTGGCGGGGCAGTGCCGCTTTGGAGACTGCGCGCACGTGGCCGAGCCGGGGTGCGCCGTCCTGGAGGCCGTCGAGAGCGGCGACCTGGCCCCGCGACGGCTGGAGTCGTGGCGCAAGCTGGGCCGGGAGGCTGCGTGGATGGCGCGACGCGGCGACGCCCGGCTGATGGCTGAGGAACGCAAGAAGTGGAAGCAGATCCACGCGTCGGTCCGCCGCAGCGGGTCGACCCGCCACTAACCCAGCACCGCTGGCTCTAGGGCTTATAGCGCTTGCGGCTGATCAGGAAGCCGGCGATGAACCCTGCGCCTCCGGCCAGCGCGAGGGCCACCCATAGGTCTGCGTTGGCGCTGAAGAAGATGAACGAGATCTCGGTCGCGTCCTGGTTCACCGCGATGAAAAGCAGGAGCAGGGCCGCGACGACGATCCCGCCTATGGCGCGGTTGGTCAGCCAGCCGGGTCGTCCGCTGGGACTCTCGGTGCTCGGGTCGTCGGACACATGTCCTCCGTGGCGATTGTCGGTCGCTGATGTTCGTAGTGCTGACCTTCGTGCAGACGGACTTTCGTACATCTACCGTGCGTCTATCCAGTGTGTCAGCCTCGCTGACTAGGCACCCGTGGCGCCGCTCGTGGGCGAAAACGTTCACGAACATGGCGCGGGGGCTTGACTCTTGGGCTACCCGAGACCTCAGGCTACGGGGCGTGGCCACAGCTCGAGCGGACGCCGGTGATGGCTCCCATCCCGCGCGCCTCATGCCGATCGGAGAGTTCTCCCGGCTCTGTGGGCTCTCGATCGGCGCCCTCCGCCACTACGACCAGGTCGGCCTGCTTCGTCCCGCCGGGGTTGACGCGGCCACGTCCTACCGTCGGTACGCCGGCGATCAGCTCGAGACGGCCCGGCTGATCGCTCGGCTTCGAGACCTCGAGCTTCCCCTTGACCACATCCAGGACATCGTCCGGGACCCCGGACCAGCGCGCCGACGAGCGACCCTGACGACCTACCTTGCGCAGGTCGAGGCACGGGCGACCCGCATGCACCGGATCATCCACCAGTTGCACCATCTCATCGACCCGACCGACGCGGAGGAACTTGTCATGAGCACATCTACCAGCTCCAGCACCGACGGTCTGGACGCCGACACGCAGCGCTCGCTGGCCTCGAGCCTGTTCAACCGCGTCTGGGAGCTGCTCGAGCGGACAGACCGCGGTCCCGACGACGACGAGGAGATGCTCAACGCCGCCCATGCGAGCCGGTACCTCTGGACCACAATCGGCACGGCGAAGAACTGGGCGATCGGGGACTGGCAGATCAGTCGGGTCTACTCGGTGGTCGGCCGGGGCGAGCCGGCCGTGCATCACGCCCGGCGATGTCTGTCCTTGGCGCAGCAGGTCGAGGGAGAGGTCTGGTTGCTCGCGTCGGCGTACGAGGCGCTGTCACGCGCCTACGGCGTGTCCGGCGACCGGGCGGCAGCCGCGGAGTGGCGGGCCAAGGCCGAGGCGCAGCTGGAGCTCGTCACTGATCTGGACGAGCGAGACATCGTCGCCCGCGACATCGCCACCCTCCCTCAGTCACCGGGCTGAACCCAGTTTGGCGCGCACCCGCGCAGGTTCCGATTCGTCGCCATGGGCGGAGCTGCCGATCAGACGGAACTGATCGAGCGGGTCACTATCGTCGTGGGTAGGAGGCGCCATGACACTCATCGCACGCTTCACCGTGGACGGCGCCGAGCCCGCCTCGGTGGCGGGCATCGACAACGACTGGGTCGGTCTGCTGATCTTTCGCAAGACGTTCGTCTCCGGCTTGACCGGCCACGCCACCACGCTCTTCATGTCTGCCGGCACCGAGGAAGGCTCCCGCTCGTACGTCGCCACTGAGCAGATCATCGCCACGGCCGACGGCGGCGACGAGGGGACGCTGGTAGTTCAGCACGGGGGACTCGAGTCAGATCCGGACACCTGGTTCGGTCACCTAGTCCCCGGCGCCGGCAGCGGTGCCTTCGCTGACTGGTCGGGGTCCGCACGAATCCAACACGACGAAGAGGGGGCCTTCTTCGTCATCGAGCTCGAGGACCAGTCCGACCCCCGAGCGGGAGCGCCCCCGGATGCCTGAGCCCGTCACGGAGCAGGCGCTGAACAGCAAGCCCGCCACCCGTACGACGGGCGCGATGCGTCAGAAGCGCCTCGCGAACGCGATCGACGAGTTGGCCGCCTCACCACGATCTGTCTAGTCCCGACGTCATACTGTGAAGCGTGACCGGCGCCGGTGATGCACCCCTTGACGATGCACCGATATCGCTTGTTGTCCGGCCGCTGCCGCCAGGGACCGACCGCACGGTTGCCGAGCAGAGCGTCCGCGCCGGCTTCGGTGTGGTGGCCATCGTCGCCGAGCTCGTCCTTCGCGTGCTGTCCAATCCGAGCGGGCGTACCGACGCTGTACCTGCCACGGGTCGTGGGACGCTCGACGTGTTCCTCGGCGTGGGATGGGGCGCGGCTCGCTTGTCCGGACGCGTCGCGGTCCTGACGACTCGTGCCGCGCGACCCATGGTTGATGTTGTCCTTGATCCCCCCTTGGTCCCCCAGGCACTCAAGCCCGTGGCGGCGCTCGAGGGGGTGGCCGCCCGGTGGCGCGAGGACCGCGGCGGGCTGACCCTCGACGCCGTTCACCTTTCGCGGAGCGCCGTTCCTGCGGTCGTCGATACCGTCGCGAGCACCCTCGACCTCGACCTGGTGATCGAGTCGGTCGTCGACCGGCTGGACCTCGACCGGTTGGTCCAGCACGTCCTCGGCCGGATCGACCTCGAAGAAGTGGCCACCCAGGCGATCAACGAGCTCGAGCTCACGCCGATCCTCACCGAAGCGATCAGAGGGGTCAATCTCCAGCCGGTGGTGACCGAGGTCATCGACCAGCTCGACCTCGGAGCCATCATCGCTTTGGTACTCAAGGACGTGGATCTGACGACGATCGTGACGGATCAGGTTGACCTCGGTGAGGTGGTCAACAGCGCTCTCGATGACCTCGACCTGACCGCCCTGGTCATGCAGCGGGTCGACCTGGTGGGGATCGCGGACTACGTCGTGGACGCCGTCGACCTGCCGGGCATCGTCCGCGAGTCGACCGGGTCTATTGCTTCGGAAACGGTGCGCAGCGTCCGGTTCCAGGCTGTCGATGCCGACAAGGGTCTGTCGCGCCTGGTGGATCGGTTGACTCTCCGGGGCGGTCGCGCCCGCAAACTGGATGCGCCAGGCGAGCCTGACGCTCTGACCGACGAGAATCGGGCAGGCCCATGACCGACGAAGTCGCCGCGGTCCCAAGGACTGTCCGCAGGGCGGCCAGGGCCGACGGAATTCCCCTGGAAGCTCTGCCCTTCCAGGGTGAACGCGCAGGATTGGTGAGCCGCGTCATCGCCAACTCCATCGACTTCGGAATCATTGTCGCAGTGTTGGTTTCGCTTTTCGTGGGCTATGCCGCGGTGCTCTTCCTGTGGAGCCCTAAAACCTTCACCTTCCCGGAGCCCAATCTGGGCTTGGCCGTGATCGCCGGGCTGGTCATGCTCGCGATCTACTTCTGGATCTCGTGGGCGACGAGCGGGAGGACGTACGGCGACCATGTCATGGGACTTCGGGTCGTCAACTGGCAGGGCGAGAGGATGTATTGGACCGGCGCTGCCCTGCGCGCCGCGTTCTGTGCCTTCTTCGCCGTCGGCTTGTTCTGGGTGCTCATCAGCGGAGCGAACCGCTCGGTCCAGGATGTGGTGCTCCGCACGTCGGTGATCTACGACTGGGGGCACCGGCCACCACCCCCGTCATCCGGTCAAGCGACATCGGCGGCTAGCCCGGGCGCGGGATGAGGCCTTCTCGCCCCTCGAACGGATCACGGTGGTCGCTGATGTCCGAGCGATCCGTCCTGTCCGTCTGCTCCAAGGACTCCGTGCTCTGCATCGGCTCGGTCGGTTCGGTCCTGTCCATCGGGTCGGTGGGGTCCTCGATGGCGCTGGGCTCTATCGGTTCGTTCCAGTCGATGTCTTCGGCCCTGTCGTTCCAATCGGATCGATCGGTCCTGAGCGGCCAGTCGAAGGGCTCCGTGATGTCGTGGCAGGCCAACGGCGGGTTGAGGGTTGCCCGTTCTCAGGGAGGGCTTCCGCTCCGAGGCTGGGCTGGGCTGGGCATCGGCGCTATCGCCGTGACCTGGGCGCTGGTGGCGTGGAGCCGAGGAACCATCCGTTAGCTCAGCATCGGCAGCGTCGCAGATGAGCCGGCGCGGAGCCTAGGATCCCGCGAAATCGGATCCGGCGGGGCGGCCCGCCCGAGTCAACGGCGCCACGCTGCCCACGCGCGTTTCGTCCGGCGCTCACCGGCGGTGAGTGTCGACACCGCCGGTGACGTGCGGGCGTTCAGATGTCATCGTGGTCATGTCCGTCCTGGTTGGTCGCAACAGCAGGGACGGGCACGGAGCGGCGGGAGAACACCCCTGATCCAACATCGCTGCCGTTAGGTAGCTCTGAGCAAGATCCGGCATTCCGACTCGCGAGCGGAGGTTGCCTGTAACCATGGCCCCGGCGCCTTTCGAGGAGGATCGGCTGATGTCTATTTACGTCATCGTCCCGGGAGCCTGGGATACCCCCGCCGCGCTGGAGCCGATCATCCAGCCCCTGGCGTCAGTCGGCCATGATGTGCTGATCGTCGATCTGCCGTGCGAGAACGTCGACGCGACGCTGGACGACTACGCCGAGGTCGTCCGGGCCGCGCTCCCCGATGACCTAGCCGACGTCGTGCTGATCGGCTACTCCTTCGGAGGGTTCACGGCCTCAAGGGTTGCTGTTGAGCATCCCGACATGCCGGTGGTCTTCGTCGCGGCATGGATCCCCCGGGATGGCACGTCGGTGATGGACCTGTTCGCCGGCGGTGATCCGTTCGAGGCTGGTGAGGAAGCAGGAATCGCCGCCTTCGGTGGACTGATCCTCAGCGCCGGACCTGGGCTGTGCGCCCTGAACATCGACAGTTACGTCGAAGCAGCCGAGCCCGCCGAACGTGATGCACTGCGCACGTACCTGAACGAGACTCAGCGGCCGCAAGGCATCGCAGTTCTCCGCGAAAAATGGCGCGGCGAACTTCCGGCATCGCGCCGCTGCACCTACATCCACACCCTTGCCGACACGCTGGTACCACCGGACGCGCAGCGGGTCATGGCAGCATCTGTCGGTGCAGAAATCTTGGAGATCGATGCCGATCACGGCCTCTTCCACGAGCAGCCAATGCGCTTGGCCGATCTGCTGGTCGCCGCCTCCCGCTGAGAGCTTCACACGCGCGCAGCAACCGAGCGCACGAAAACCTACATGCCGCTAGCGCTCGGATTCCCTCAGGGCGCGAGTCCCGGTCTGACCAGTGCACCGTTCTGCAGCTCGGCCACGCCCCCCTCGTCCCGAGCCGTCAGAGCAGCCCGCACACGGCGCACCAACCGGTCCACCATCAGCTTGTCCAACTCATCAGACTCGACGAAGCGGAAGGACGCGAGTTCATCTGCTGCAAGGCGGATGCTCGAGGGGTCCGGCAGAACCCCGGCGTCGTAGATGAACATCAGTGACTCGCTGCGGTCCGGCTCCGGCCCTTGCCACTCCATGCAGAGCAACCGTCCGACGTCATGGGTGAGCCCGAGCTCCTCCTGGAGCTCCCGAGCGCAGGCAGCCCTGGGCGACTCGTCGGCGTCTACCGAACCGCCTGGGATCTCCCACGTCTTCTTGTAGGTCGGCTCCACCAGGAGCACTCGACCCTGCTCGTCTCGGATCAGGACGCCCGCGCCCATGCGCTTCTTCGGTCGGCTGTTGCGCCAGGTCGAGGCATCCACGGTCATCGGTGCAGGATGCCAGAGCCGAACCGAGGCGCCGTTCTGCCTCGATTCTGGACCGAAGACTCTGCATTCGTGCCCGACCGACAGACGCACTCGGACTCAGGGCTGGTGGTCAGTCATGTATCCGATCAACAAGTGCCGCGACGAGTCGTTCGATGAGGTCGTAGGGGATCGCCTGGCGGTAGGGGAAGCGAACGGTGTCTGTGGCGGCACGGTAGGGCGCGAGATCGCGCTCGAGCTCGCCGTCGAGGGTCGGGATCGGATAGAGGCCGAGGTGCTTCTTCCACGCCCCTAGGTAGACCAGGTAGTGCCCGTCGATCGCGAAGCACGGCATCTGGTAGCGCAGTGTCTCGTGGATCCCAGGTGCTGCACGTTGGATGATCTGCCGAACTTCCTGAGCGATCGTGTGCGCATCGCCTTCCAGGTTCGCCATGTACTCGTCTACGGCGTCGGCGGTCCCTTCCATGCCCGCAGGCTACGTGTCCAGGCCCCGGGCGACGCGCAGATGTGATGCGATGGCGGCGTGGGGCGGGCCTCCCACTCGGTGGGCATTCCGAGGATTCTCGGAGTGTCAGAAGTAAGCCCACGGTGAGAGAGAGGCCGCCGTGAACCAACGTTACGAGAAGACGTGTCAGTACCTTGGGGATCTCGCCAGGGACGCGACGTCGACCCGGAACGAGGGGCCGGCCGTCAGCTGTCTCTCCACGGCGTCGATGGCAGCGTTGAGAGCAGCAATCATGCCCACCACCTCCTGTCGCACCCAGTCTGAGTGCAACCCCAATCGGAGAACCCGATTTTTCGAGTTCCATGTGGTCGGGACCACGCTCGACGGCCAGATGTGCCGATGGAACTCGCTGAGCTGGCCTCGAAAGCGCTAGTCGCGAACGGTTCCACGCAACTCCCCGATGAGCCTTTCCACTCCGTCCGGATAGAGGGGAATCGACAGGCCGTCTGCCACCACGGGACGCCACTCCACCCAGATGGGAGCGTCGTTGTCGCTGAGCCAGCCACCTTCGGCCTGCACAGGTTCGGGCGGATGCAACCGCCCTGAGTAGACGAACACAATCTCGTGGCCCGGATGGTGTTCGTGGACAAACCGGTTCTCCAGGACACCGAGACAGTGAGGGTCCTGCAACTCCGACTGCGTCTCTTCGATGATCTCCCGACGGACGGCGTCGATCGCAGCTTCGCCGAACTCGACATGTCCACCGAGGAGCCGATGGAAGTCCGTGGGCGATTTCGTCTGGTCCTTTCCACGCCAGACGAGGTGGGCGTTCTGCGCCCGATTGAGCAGAACGGCGAAGGCCTTGACCTTGATCTGAGGCGCACTCACGGCCAACACCCTAGGCATCCGACACTGGATCTGGTGCGAGTCGGTGTGCCGATATAGGGCGTCTCGCAAAGCGAAGAGCCGACAGGATGTGGCTATGTCCGAACCTGCACACGAACATCCGAATGCCACTGCGTACCGACAGGCGGCGGTTGCGTTCCGAGCCGGAGACCTGACTGCCATCGAGGCGCTCATCGATGCCGATGTGGTGTGGCACATTCCCGGAACTCATCAACTCGCTGGCGACGTATTCGGCCGCGAAGCGGTCGCAGCCTTCCTGGCCCGGCTCAATGAACTGGGCTTCTGGCTCAGAGAGCACGACGTCTTCGGAAACGACGTCCATGTATGCGCGCTCAGCGAGATGGGCACCAACCGTCCTTGGGTGACGGTCAGCACGCGGGTTGTCAGCATCTTCCACTTTCGGGAGGGGCGGCAGTTCGAGAGATGGCTATACCCGGAAGACATGGCAGCCTGGGACTTGATCTTCCAACCGAACTAGCTCAGCGCTCGCGAAGTGCCGCCATCAATCGGTTCTAGACGCGGAGATCTCGCACTAGGTCTTCGTCCGGGTATGTGTCGACCCGGTGCTGTGCGGGGGCGGGGGCGAAGCCGCGCAGGAGTAGCCACAGCGCCAGGACCATCTCCTGTAGCGCAAACGGCAGGTTCATTGTCACCATCAGCGGCGAGCCGAATCTGGTCACGTCCAGGACGACCAGCACGCCCGCTATGAAGCCGAGGCCGACTCCGAGCAGACCCCAGTCCGACAGCCACCGTGGGATCAAGCGGCTGTAGTGGAAGACCAGGTAGTACATGCCCGCTCCGAGGTAGGCCGCCAAGGCACCAATGACGCCCGCTTGGTCCCGCAGAGCCTTGAGCAGGGTGCCGATTGTCTGGTCATAGGGCTGCGGAGCGGTGCTGTGTGCGTGCTGCTGGGCGAGGACGACCATCAGGATCGGCCCCAGTGCCGCCACGAGGTACATCGACGCCTCGATGAGCCGCATGCCGACCGAACCAAGAGCAAGCCCTGGCGAGTAGGTCCGAAGCAGCGGGTACAGGGCGATGGCGATGCTCGCGCTGGTGAATGCGGCGGCGATGCCGAAAAGGGCTCCCCACAGCACACGTTCCTGCGCCGTGTGGATGTCCCCGAGGTAGTCCGCGCCTGCGAGCACGGGGCTGAGCAGGGCGCTGCCAAGCAAGCTGGCTGCAGTCGCGGTGATCAGCAGGACGCCCACGATCCGCGCGCGGCGCTTCAGCGGAGTCCTCTCGGTTACCGATGCTGGGGCCGCACTGGGTGCGGAGTCTGTGGTCACGGGGCCCACCTCCGGCTGAACGGGGCTCGTCCCAATCACTTCAGCGCAGGAGCGGCGCAGTGTGTAGGGCCGAAATGCCCGATCGTGTGCCGCAGGGGCTTCCCATTCCTTCAGTGTCTTCGCTCAGCACCCAGTCACCTGCAGCCGGGTTGGAGTCGACAGAGAGGATGTCTTCAAGCCATCGACCTCGACCTCGGCCCCGACGTACCGCTACTGCGTGAGGGCAATGGCGCGCCCGGAATCGACCGCCCCGAAGTGCCGTTCGGCATCACCTCACTTCGAGTCAGGGAGCAACCTCGGCTGTCGTGGATGGGATCGGGCCGGTGTTTGGTGGCTCCGGCGTTTGATTGGGTGGCCTGGCCGTCGTCAGGTCGTCCGAGGGAGCGACCTGACGACCCGCGGGCTCTTGCGGCTGCTGGAGATGGCCGCCGGCGTTCAGGGGATCGTGGGCGACGATCCCGGGTAGTTGGTCGTGGAAGAAGACCTGGGACAGCAGTTCACGCCGAGACCGGGTTTGCGTCTTCGCGAAGACGGCTTTCAGGTGGTCCTGGACGGTCCAGGGCGAGATGACAAGCTGCTCGGCGATCGCCGCGGTGTCGCGTCCGCGGGCGACGAAGGCCGCGACTTCCCGCTCGCGTGCGGTCAGTCCGAAGGCCTCGAGGCGCATGGGGACCGAGTACTCCGCGTCGGCTCGTTGCACCACGATCGCTACGCGTGCACCGCTGGCGCCGTCGGGCAACGATCCGTACATGGTCAGCCAGCCGGATGAGGTGGGGATGTGCAGAGGCGGTGCCGACCGCCCGGCCCTGCCTTGGCTACGCACCTCCGCGGCAAGGGCTAGCGCTGCCGGTGGGACGCTGCGGTGGGCGGGGTCTTCGCGCGCCAGCAGCGATAGGAGCACCACGGCTGGGGGAGTCGTGAGCTCGACTTCGTCATGCGGATCGAGGACGAGCAGACCCGGTGCACGATCCTCATCAGCGCGTCGAGCGGCGTCGACACGGTAGGAACTGCGCAAAGCCTCAGCGACCGGGCGGGAGAGGCGAGCTAGAAGTCGTGCCTCCTGGGGGCTGAAGTCGCCCGTCGTCTCCGTCCGGTGCAGAACCACACACCCCCAGGCGCGACCGCGGGTGACCATGGCGGCACGCATCTCGTGCGGGGTGCCGATGGGCAGGAGGTACTCGACGTAGCGGGCACTGCGCTCGGGGCGGCCGCGGGTCGTCTCGCTGAGAATCCCGACCGGCGAGCGCCGGGTCGCGAGGGAGGCGAACGTGTTCACGTCCTCGCGCAGGTACTCGCTGGTGACGACCGCCGTCGCGGCCCTCGCCTCGGTCTCCTCGGTGAGGAAGCCGTTGGTCATCAGCTCCACTGGGTTCGCGGTTGTGAGCAGGCGCGTGTCTGGGTCAAGGCCGTGCCAGCAGAACGCGTCCACAGGTAGCACCCGGCGGATCCGGGCGGCCAGCTCCGCGTGCAATTCGCCGTAGGGCAGGCCGCGCGCGCCAAGGCGCTCGACCTCAGCCACGAGGCGGTCACCACTCCAACTCTCCACGTCGTCATGGTGGCCCCTCCGGCCGCGAGCAGGTGCTCACATGCACGAAAGATCCCAGACAAGCGGGGATCTGCTGCCCCTGCCGATCGCGGATGGTGTGACCGGCGCCGAACCCCGGCCCGCACACCCCCAGAAGGGCACCGCAATGACAATCGACATCAACCGCACCGACCTCGCCACCCAGACCCTGTGCTTCGCCGCACCGCTACTACCCGAGATGACGTCGTCGGATCGCGAGCAGATGCTCGCCTGCTGGACCGGCGAACGCAGCGAGGAACATGCCTCCTCCCGCCGGCGCCACGGCATCACCCGCGAGTCGGTCTGGATCCAGGGCACACCGGCTGGAGACGTCGCCGTCGTCCTCATCGAATCAGCCGACCTGCCCACCGCCATGCTCGGCCTAGCGACGTCCCAGGCGCCCTTCGACGTCTGGTTCCGTTCGCATCTCATGGCCGTGCACGGGATGGATCTGACCGCCGGGATGTCCCTGCCAGAGCTGGTGCTGGATTTCGGTGGCTGACCAGCAGCGATCAGATCCGGGCGTGCGCAGCCATCTGCACGCGCAGTGCCGATAGCCGGCCACTGAGCCCGTAGGCCAAGTGCCGATCAACTCGTTCTGCTGCGGGAACTTCGCAGCGGCGGCCACACTTCGCGTCGTGACGCTCCGGGAACTCGCATCGCGTATGTCGCAGTTCCAGGGGGCCATCGAGGCACGCGATGTGTCCGCCGCGGACGACGTGCTTCATCGGGACTACGCGCTCTGCCTGGTCGTTCCCGTCTCGGCTGTCATCCCGCGAGATTCATGGCTTATGACTCTGCCTGACTACGTCGTGCACGAGTGGACCGTCGAGGAGCAACAAATCGAATCGAGCGGTGACGTTGCCGCTGTTCTGCAACGAGGATTTCAGCGGGCGACAGTCCATGGACAGGATCGCAACGGAGTCTTCGTGGTCACGGACGTATGGCTCCGGGAAGCCGGAATCTGGAGGGTATGGAGGAGGCACTCCACGCCCCTTACTGCTGGACAAATGCCAAGGGACTGATGGCACCGGGTGCCCCCTTGGGTAACACCGAGAGCGCCCGCGCAGTGCCGTTCTGCATCGTCTTCTGACGGGTGGACCGGGATCAGGCATCCGGCCAGATGTCGTAGCGGTGGCCGAGCTCGGTGAAGGCGTCTGGACTGTCCTTGCCGCTCGCGACCAGCTCGGCGACGTCGGCGAGGTAGAGGTCGAAGCCGCCAGGCACGAAGACGGTGAGCATGGTCGCGCCCTCGGGGCAGTGCACGCCGTGCGGGGTGTTGGGCGGCACAGTGATGACCGTGCCTCGGACCGCGCGCACCGGCTGGTCGTGCACGGCGAAGTCGACGACTCCCTCAAGCACGTAGAACACCTCGGTCATGCGCTTGTGGTGATGGCGGCCGAGCATGAAACCGGGCTTGAGGGTGTCCTCCACGACGGTGACCGCGCCGTTGCTCGACGGTGCTGCCGAGAGCACGCGGACCGCGTCATTGGCCCAGTCAAAAGTCAAACCTTCACCCGACGGGACGACGAGCGGACTCGTGAACGGATCAGGGCCAACGGCGGAGGTCATGCCTTCATCCTGTCCGAGCGGGCCGCGGCACGTGGCGAATCGCGGGTTACGACTCGCCACCACGCTGGCGCCCGGCGTGCGCCGAAGTGCCATTCTCGCTCGCTTCGCAGGCGGCGGCCTGGTGGCCCCTCGGAGTCGTCGCTCTGTGCCTCTGCGGCGTGGCTTCTGGGTCGTTCTGGGCCCGTAGCGGGCCCGGATTCGCGGCCCCGTTCTGAAAACGGGGCCCGACCTGCGGTTATGGAAGTGGGCGATACAGGACTTGAACCTGTGACCTCTTCCGTGTCAAGGAAGCGCGCTAGCCAGACTGCGCCAATCGCCCAGGGTGGTGCTTGTGCCTGATGGTGCTGGAGTCGAGATCCCGGCTCCACCGAGGTGGAGACGGGATTTGAACCCGTGTAGACGGCTTTGCAGGCCGTTGCCTCGCCTCTCGGCCACTCCACCAGGAGTGAGGGCTTGTCCGGCGCGACACCGGAAGCCCGGACCGCGCACGACAAGGCCTCTCCGAGCGGACGACGGGGTTCGAACCCGCGACCTTCACCTTGGCAAGGTGACGCGCTACCAACTGCGCTACGTCCGCAAACCGCGCTGACCAGAGGGCACCGCAGGCGAGCAGCAACCATAGCCGATCGGGAGCGACGCCTCCAAAGCGCTCTCGGCGCCTCCCAAGGCCCGGCAAGATCGACGTATGGGCGTTGACGGGCCGAGCCAGGATCCACTCTGGACCCGGGCCTCGGCGTGGTTGGCCGCAGGCCCTGGGACTCGGGGCGTGGACGTCGCCGTACTCGGCATCCCCGCTCACCGCACCTCGTTGTCCCCGACCAACGCCCAGGCCACGCCCGCCGCGATTCGGGCCGCCCTGGCGCGCTACACGACGTGGTCGTCCTCTCGCGAGGCCGATCTGGAGCTGCTTGCCCCCATCGACCTTGGTGACATGCCCGACCCCGACTATGACGAGACGGAGACCGAGCTCGAGGTGGCCGAGCTCAGGGGCAAGGCCCGGCTGGTGGTGGGCCTCGGCGGAGACAATTCGATCACTTATGCGCTCGCTCGAGGCCTATTTGGAGACGACCTCCACAGGGCTGGCCTGGTCACCCTCGACGCGCAGTACGACCTGCGCGACGGAATCAGCAACGGGTCAGTGGTGCGCCGGCTGATCGAGGCCGGCATGCCGCCCAACCACGTCGTCCAGATCGGGATCGCCGACTGGGCCAACAGCCGGCTCTACGCCGAGCGGGCGCGTACCTGGGGCGTACGGATCACCTCCCGCGACGAGGTCGCCCGGCGCGGCATCACCCAATGCATGCGCGACGCGCTCGACATCGCCTCTCGGGGAGGTGGGGGAGTGCTCGTCGACCTCGACGTGAATGTGTGCGACCGGACCGTCGCCCCGGCGTGCCCGTCCAGCGTGCCCGGCGGCTTGTCCGCCATCGAGCTACGGGAGGCCGCCTTCCTGGCCGGGCAACACCAGGCCGTGCGGGGTGTGGACATCGTCGAGGTCGACGCCACCGCCGACGGTGACGACGGCCGGACCGTACGGCTCGCCGCGCTCTGCGTGCTCGAGGCCTCAGCCGGTCTGGTCCGGCGGCTGGGCTGAAGGCATAGCCTCCCCGGGTGCCGACAGTGCCGTCGCCTTCGGGCTGCCTGCCGCTCCGCGGGGCGGCCTACGCGTATCTCGGCGGCCGGCTTGCGACCGGGCTGCTCGAGGTGACCGACGATCTTTCGGCGCTCGACGGTCCGGGATGGTGGGCGGTCCAAGTCACCTACGAGGGACAGGTGGTTTGTGCCCGGTTCGACGACGTACGAGCCGCCGCGCTGCCCCGCACCGAGGCGACGTGGATCGGCCCGCCGGCCAGCGCCTGGGTGAGCTCGTTGGACCGCGACGCCTACGTGGAGGCCGTGGACGCCGTGCGGGAGCACATTGCCGCAGGGACCGTGTACCAGGCCAACGTCTGCCGGGTGATGCGCGCGCCACTGCCGGCAGCGGCCAGCGACGGAGATACGGCGCCGGATCTGATCGGGCTGGCTGATCGCCTGGCCGCCGGAAACCCAGCGCCGTACTCCGGAGTGCTCAGCCTCCCGGAGGCAGACGTCAACGTCGTCACCGCCTCCCCGGAGCTGTTCCTGTCCCGTGACGGAGATCTGGTCGAGTCGAGGCCCATCAAGGGGACGGCGCGCACCGCGGATGGCATGTTGGCCAAGGACGAGGCGGAGAACGTCATGATCGTCGACCTCGTCCGCAACGACCTCGGCCGCGTGTGCGAGGTGGGATCCGTTGAGGTGCCGTCGATGCTTTCGTTCGAGCAGCATCCGGGACTCGTGCACTTGGTGTCTACCGTGCGCGGTCGGTTGCGCAGGGACGTCGGCTGGTCGCAGCTGTTGGCCGCAACCTTCCCGCCGGGCTCGGTCACCGGCGCGCCCAAATCGTCGGCACTCACCGTCATCGACAGCCTCGAGACCAGCCAGCGGGGGCCGTACTGCGGGGCGATCGGTTGGGTGGACGGCGACACGCGGACCGCGGCGCTCGCCGTGGGAATCCGGACGTTCTGGGTCTCGGACGGCATGCTGTGCTTCGGCACCGGCGCGGGGATCACCTGGGGCTCCGATCCGGCAGCGGAGTGGGACGAGACCGAGCTCAAGGCGTCCCGACTGGTGGCCCTCGCGAGTGGAAATGGCGCGTCCGGAAACAGCGCGTCCTAAGACAGAAGGCGAGAAGCGATGAAGACCTGGCTCGACGGGGTCGTCCTTGACGCCGATCGTGCCGCCGTACGCGCCTCCGACCACGGGCTGACCGTCGGTGACGGCGTGTTCGAGACCATGAAGGTCTCCGACGGCGTGCCGTTCGCGCTGACCCGTCACCTCGTACGTCTCCGGCGATCGGCTGAGGGCATGGGACTCGATGCTCCCTCCCACGACCACCTGCGCGCGGCCGTCGCCGAGGTCATCAACGCCAACGCTGAGGAGTCGGTAGGTCGGCTCCGGATCACGTTGACGGGGGGGCCGGGACCGTCGGGCACGGCTCGCGGCGATTCCGGTCCCACGCTGCTGGTCACCTGCTCGGCCGCCTCTCCGTGGCCGCCTTCGACGGCGGTGGTGACGGTGCCCTGGCGCCGCAACGAGTACTCCGCGGTGACGGGTATCAAGACGACGTCCTATGCGGAGAACGTCGTGGCCCTTGCGCGCGCTCAGCAGCAGGGCGCCTCCGAGGCGCTGTTCCTCAACACGCAAGGTCGGCTGTGCGAGGGCACCGGCAGCAACCTGCTCCTTGGCCTCGAGGGCCTTCTCCTGACCCCACCGCTGTCGTCCGGGTGCTTGGCAGGGGTGACGCGAGAGCTCGTCATCGAATGGTGCGGCGTGGTCGAGGGGGACTTGCTGCCCTCAGATGGAGAGCGCGCCACGGAGGTGGCCCTGACGTCCTCGACCCGCGACGTCCATCCTGTTCACGCACTCGATGGGCGTGAACTGACCGCTCCCGGGCCTCTGACGGCCGCCGCCATGGCCACGTTCGCTGCTCGCGCGAAAGACGAGGTGGACCCGTGACCCTCACCTTTCGCGCTGCCACCGACGAGGAGTACCAGACCTATCGCGCCGGCTCCCACGAGCACTACATGGACCAGATGGTCAGGCTCGGGGGGATGTCCGAGGCCGAGGGCCGGGCCAAAGCCGCCGAAGACCTCGGCCTGCTACTGCCGGAAGATGAACTGCCGGCCGGTCACCGACTCACCGTGGCCCTCGAGCATGGCCAGGTGGTGGGACGTGTCTGGGTGGGTCCTCGCCGCATGGGTGGCGAAGGCGAGTGGGTCTATGACGTGTCGGTGGACGACCGCCATCGGGGGAGGGGATTCGGTCGCGCGCTGATGGACGAGGCGGAGCGCCAGGCACGCGTCGCAGGCTCGCCGTCCCTCGGGCTCAACGTCTTCGGTGGAAATACGGCGGCCATGGGGCTGTACGCCAGCCTCGGCTACCGCGTGGTCGCCCAGGAGATGGTCATGGAGTTCGACGAGCCCGCGGGCTCTGACGTCTGAGAGACCGCGGATGGAGGTGCAGGAGGGGGCGCTATCCCGCCAGCAGGCGGGCGAACGTGGCCTCCAGGTCGCAGTGCGCGGACTCCTGGCCCAGGGGCACGAGCGTGTAGGACGCCGTCAAGAAGGCCTCAACGTCGTCGACCGACGCTTCGAGCAGGGCGTGCCCCGACGGCGATCGCAGGGCCAGGCACACCACTGGAAGGCCGCGAGAGGTGGACGGCCACACGCCGATGTCACCCTGCCCGGCTGGCTGCTCGAGCCCGTCGACGAGGAGCTCCCGAGCGAAGGTCCAGACCACGCTCGGCGCGTCTGCCTCCGCCGGGTCGGCGAGGAACGTCGCGGTCACCGCATACGGATCCGCTGGGTCATAGCTGAGCTGAGCGTGGACGGGCAGCGTGTCCGAACCCGCCACGACCTGCTCGAGGCGCAGGGCTCTGGTCAGCGGGGTAGCGGTGGTCACCGATGGCTCCAGGGAGGGGGCGCCCGCGGCCGGAGACGTACGGCCGCAGGTCGAACGGGGAGGGACACCCCTGAGATGCCTGCTGGTCCCGCCGGGATCCCGTTCTAGGGTGTGATCCGTGGCACAGGACGAAGCGACCGAAGAGGGCGCTGCTCCGCACCACCGACACGGCTTCCGCGATCGCTACCTACGTCGCACCCGGACGACCCATCTGGTCTACCGGGTCGTCGTCGGGGTTGTTGGGGCCGCGGTCATCGCGATCGGCATCGTTCTCCTGCCCCTGCCCGGCCCCGGCTGGTTGGTGATCTTCGCCGGGCTGGCCATCCTCGCCTCGGAGTTCGAGTGGGCCGAGCGACTGCTCGACTACGCCCGCGACAAGGTCATCGGCTGGACCCACTGGGTGGGCCGCCAGTCGCTGGTCGTCCGTGGGCTGATCGGCGCCGGCTGCGTGCTCATCGTCGCGGCCGCGCTGTTCGGGTACTTCGAGATCGTCGGTGTCCCGGGGTGGCTCCCAGACGGTCCGGAGGGCTGGCTGCGGTCCTCGCTGCCCTGATGGGTGCTCGGGCCCATCGGGTAGTCTGCGTCGGCCGACGTACCCGGGTTCCGGGTGCATCTCGGGCGATTGGCTCAGTGGTAGAGCGCCTCGTTCACACCGAGGAGGTCACTGGTTCGAACCCAGTATCGCCCACCCTCGAAGCGGTGCGTCCGACCCCCGCGGCCTAGGACCGCAATTGGTTGGACCCTGGGGATGGACTCTTATCGTGGTCGGATGCGGCTGGAGTTCAGCGGGGAGATCTGGTTCTGGCGCGGCCCGTCCCCCTACCACTTTGTGACCGTGCCCGATCCGGAGAGCGCGGAGCTGGAGGCGGCGGCATCGCTGGTGACGTACGGCTGGGGGATGATCCCAGTCACGGCGACGGTCGGCGCCACGGAGTGGACGACGTCGCTGTTCCCGAAAGATGGCGGCTACATCGTTCCCTTGAAGGACAAGGTCCGCCACGCCGAGGACCTCGACGTCGGTGACATGGTCACCGTCCGACTGGACATAGGCATGTGATCGGATCGCGCACTCTCCAGGCCTCCGCGGGGCAATGGCGCGGCGAACGCCTCGTTCGGCGGCATTCGGTGGGCCGGACGTAGTGTGGCCAACCATGAGACGAATTCCACGCGGCTTCGCCTGGTCAGCCGCCGTAGTCATGGCTGCCGGCGTCCTCGCTGGAGGGGCGAGCCAAGGCGCGTATGCCGCTCCCGATGGTGGCTCGACGGCGCCACTGAGCGTGTCCGCCTCGCCGGGACTCCCTGCCACCGCATCGGCCGACCCCGACAAGGTGGCGCTCCGCCTGGTGAAGAAGGCCGGCGGACTCACGCGTCCGGTCTTCGTCGGCGCGGCGAACGACGGGGTGTCCCGGATGTTCGTGGTCGAGCAGCGCGGAAAGATCAAGATCTACAAGGGCGGCGCTATCCGGTCCAAGCCCTACCTCAAGATCGGGGGCCGGGTGAACTCGAGCGGGTCGGAACAGGGCCTGCTAGGCCTCGCGTTCTCCCCGAGTTTCAAGAGCGATCACCACTTCTGGGTCAGTTACGTCGACTCGTCCGGTGCCCTGCAGGTCTCCCGGTTCACGGCCGCGTCGGCGACGGCGCGCAAGGCCAAGCGGCTGAGCGAGGTCAAGGTCCTTCGGGTCAAGCATCCCGGCCAGACCAACCACAACGGGGGCATGCTGGTCTTCGGCCGCGACGGCATGCTCTACATCTCCACCGGAGACGGCGGAGGCAGCGGGGATCCCTACGCCAACGCTCAGGACCGACGGTCCAAGAGCGGGAAGATCCTGCGGATCAATCCTCGGAAGTTCTGCGGCACGAAGAAGTTCTGCATTCCCAAGTCGAACCCGTACGCGGCGCCGGGCGGTGCCTTGGGCGTGATTTGGGCCTACGGCACTCGCAACGTGTGGCGCTTCAGCGCCGACCGCAAGACCGGCGACCTGTGGCTGGCGGATGTCGGCCAGGACGCCTACGAGGAGGTCACCCGCGTCCCTTACGGCAAGAAGGGCTGGAACCTCGGGTGGTCGTGCCGGGAGGGTCGCAGCATCTACAACCCCTCTCGCTGCTCCTCCACCGCCAAATATCGTGACCCGACGATCGTCTACGGGCACGGCGTCGGTGAGTCCATCACTGGTGGGTACGTCTACCGCGGCTCCGCCTACGCCAAGCGGCTCGGCGGGCTCTACGTGTTCGGGGACTTCGTGAGTGGCAACCTCTGGGTGTACGGCCAGGGGCACAAGAGCCGAGCCGGAAACGTCGGCGCCTATCGGCTTTCGTCGTTCGGCGAGTCGGGTGGAGGCGAGCTGTGGGCGGTGACCCTCGACGGCGGTCTCTACAAGGTCGCCGCGTCGGCGGCCTGAGTTCAGGTCCTGACGCTGCCGTCGTCGTCCACCCGACTTGGCCCTGATAACCCTGCGGGAGGGTGACCGCCCCCCGGCTACGATCGGGGCTCGATCCCCGAGCCCAGGAGTGCCCCGTGCCTGACGTCCAGATCCGCCTCGACGGTGTCGAGCGTTCGGTGGGCGAAGGGACCACGGCGGGCGAGCTGTTCGCCGACGACCGCTCCGTGGTGGTCGCCCGGGTCGGTGGCGACCTGAAAGACCTTGCGTATGTGCTGCGCGACGGCGACGCCGTCGAGCCGGTCACCATCAGCAGTCCAGACGGGCTCTCCGTGCTGCGGCACTCCGCTGCGCACGTCCTTGCGCAGGCCGTGCAGGAAGTGTTCCCCGAGGCCAAGCTGGGCATCGGCCCGCCGATCGAGAACGGCTTCTACTACGACTTCGACGTCGAGCGACCGTTCACCCCCGACGACCTGGTGACGCTCGAGAAGCGGATGCAGCAGATCATCAAGGCTGGCCAACGGTTCTCCCGGCGGGTCGTGACGGAGTCCGAAGCTCTCGAGGAGCTGGCGGGTGAGCCCTACAAGCGCGAGCTCATCGGACTGAAGGCCCCGGCCGACGACGTGATGGAAGTGGGTGGCGGTGAGCTCACCATCTACGACAACCTGGACCGCACCGGAGCAACGGTCTGGTCCGACCTCTGCCGGGGCCCCCACCTGCCCACCACCCGGCTGATCCCGAGCAACGCGGTCAAGCTCATGCGCACCGCGGCGGCGTACTGGCGGGGAAGTGAGAAGAACCCTCAGCTGCAGCGGGTCTACGGCACGGCCTTTCCCGACAAGGACTCGTTGCGTGCCTATCTGTCCATGCTCGAAGAGGCCGAGAAGCGTGACCACCGACGGTTGGGCGCCGAGCTCGACCTCTATTCGTTCCCGGACGAGCTCGGGTCGGGCTTGGCTGTCTTCCATCCCAAGGGCGGGATCATCCGCCGGGAGATGGAGGACTACGTCCGACGTCGCCACATCGAAGAAGGCTTCGACTTCGTCGGGACGCCCCACATTTCGAAGCAGGGGCTGTTCGAGACCTCGGGCCATCTTCCCTACTACGCCGACACGATGTTCCCGCCCATGGAGATGGAGGGGAGCAACTACTACCTCAAGGCCATGAACTGCCCGATGCACAACCTGATCTATCGCGCCCGGGGGCGGTCCTACCGTGAGCTCCCGCTGCGGCTGTTCGAGCTTGGCTCGGTCTACCGTTTCGAGAAGTCCGGAGTCGTGCACGGCCTGACCCGGGTGCGCGGCCTCACGATGGATGACTCGCACTCCTACGTCACCGCCGATCAGGCGGCCGACGAGGTCAAGCACCTCCTCCACTTCCTGCTCGGGTTGTTGAAGGACTTCGGCCTCGAGGACTTCTACCTCGAGCTCTCGACGCGTGATGCTGACAACGACAAGTTCATCGGAAGCGCCGAGGAATGGGCCGTCGCAACCAAGGTGCTCGAGGATGCCGCAGCTGACACCGGGCTCGAGCTCGTGCCCGACCCAGGCGGAGCGGCGTACTACGGCCCCAAGATCTCGGTCCAGGCCCGCGACGCGATCGGGCGCACCTGGCAGATGTCGACCGTCCAGTACGACTTCAACCAGCCGGCGCGCTTCGGGCTGGAGTACCAGGCGGCGGATGGCTCTCGTCAGCAGCCGGTGATGATCCACTCGGCCAAGTTCGGATCGGTTGAGCGCTTTCTGGGCGTGCTGGTCGAGCACTACGCCGGCGCCTTCCCGCCGTGGCTGGCGCCCGTGCAGGTGGTGGGCATCCCGGTGGCCGCCGACTTCGTGCCCTATCTCGAGGAGGTGGCCGTCCGGCTGCGTTCTGAGGGGATCCGGGTCGAGGTCGACGCCACGGACGATCGGATGCAGAAGAAGATCCGCAACGCCCAGCGCTCGAAGGTGCCGTTCATGCTTATCGCGGGCGCGGACGACGTCGCCGCAGAGGCCGTCTCGTTCCGCTACCGCGACGGCACTCAGAAGAACGGGGTTCCGATCCAGGACGCCGTCACCGAGATCGTCGAGGCCGTGCGCACCCGAGCTCAGGTCTGAGGACGGCGTGGACGGCGATGCCGAAGACCGGCTGGAGCGCCTGTGGGCGCCCCACCGGATGGCGTACGTCACGACGAGCGCTGACGGGGACGGCTGTCCGTTCTGCTCCATCCCCGACGGCCCGGAGGGTACTTCCTTGGTGGTGGCGCGCGGGACGGAGGTCTACGCGGTGCTCAACCTTCACCCCTACAACCCCGGTCACCTGATGGTGGTGCCGTACCGGCACGTGAGCGACCTCGACGCCCTCACCGCGAGCGAGGAGGTCGAGCTCGCGACGATGACGAGACGGGCCGTGGTCGCCATCCGATCGGTGTCGGCGCCCCACGGCTTCAACGTCGGGCTCAACCTCGGCGGAGTCGCCGGCGGATCGCTGGCCGCGCACCTGCACCAGCACGTCGTGCCGCGTTGGGGAGGCGATGCCAACTTCATGACCGTGACAGCGGGCACCAAGGTGCTGCCTCAGCTGCTCGAGGACACTCGCGACCTCATCGCCGAAGCCTGGCTCTGACCGCGCCCCCTCGCAACGGGGAAGTTTGCTGTCGTTCCAGCAACCGTGAAGTTCCCCAATGCGGTCAGGTTTCCACACCTTCGGCGGTGATCTTGGCCGCGAGGTGGCTCGGCATCGGCTCGTGCCCCGAGTACGTCCGATGGAAGGTCGCCGTCCCGTGGGACAGCGAGCGGAGATCCACCGCGTAGCGGGTGATCTCCACCTGGGGCACCTCAGCGCGGACCAGCGTGCGGCCGGCCCCGACCGGCTCGGTGCCTGAGACCCGGCCGCGGCGGCCCGACAGATCGCTCATGACGGCCCCGACGTACTCGTCCGCCACGAGTACCGAGATCTCGTCCACCGGCTCAAGCAGGCTGATCGTGGTGGCCTTGGCGGCCTCCTTGAGCGCCAGGGCACCCGCGGTCTGGAACGCCATGTCGGAGGAGTCCACGGAGTGGGCCTTGCCGTCGACCAGGGTGACGCGCAACCCCACGACGGGGTAGCCCGCGCCGACCCCGCGTTCCATCTGGGCCCGCACGCCCTTCTCAACCGAGGGGATGAACTGTCGGGGGACCGACCCGCCGACGACCTTGTCGACGAACTCAAAGCCCACCGGTTCGGGCAGCGGCTCGACTTCGATGTCGCACACAGCGAACTGGCCGTGACCCCCGGACTGCTTCACGTGACGACCGTGACCCTTCGACGGGCCGGCAAAGGTCTCGCGGAGCGAGACCCTCATGGGCACCGAGTCGACCGCGGTGCCGTAGCGGGTCTTCAGCCGGTCGAGCAGGACGTCGACGTGCGCCTCACCCATGCACCACAGGATGAGCTGATGGGTCTCGGGGTTGTTCTCCAACCTCAGTGTCGGGTCCTCGGCGACCAGACGCGCAAGACCTTGCGACAACTTGTCTTCGTCGGCCTTGGAATGGGCGACGACGGCGACCGGGAGCAGCGGGTCGGGCATCAGCCAGGGCTCCACCAGGAGTGGTTGCTCCTTGTCCGACAGCGTGTCGCCCGTCTCCGCTCGGGACAGCTTGGCCACGGCGACGATGTCGCCCGCGATGGCGTGGGGAACGGTGCGCTGCGTCTTGCCCAGCGGGCTGGACAGGGCGCCGACCTTCTCGTCGACATCGTGATCCTCGTGGCCGCGGTCGGCCATGCCGTGTCCCGAGACGTGCACGGTGATGTCGGGCGTCAAGGTGCCGCTGAACACGCGCACGAGCGAGACTCGGCCGACGTACGGGTCGGACGTCGTCTTCACCACCTCGGCGACGAGGGGACCTTTGGGGTCACAGGAAATCGGACCTTGCGGCTTGCCCTCGGGCGTCGTGACGGCCGGTAGCTCGTGCTCCAGCGGCGACGGGAACCCGCGCGTAAGAACCTCGAGCAGCTCGATCATGCCGACGCCTGTGGGAGTGGCCGTCGCAAGGACGGGAAAGAACGAGCCCCGAGCCACGGCCTTCTCGAGGTCGGCGATGAGTATGTCGAGATCGATGGCCTCGCCCTCGAGGTAGCGGTCCATCAGCCCCTCGTCCTCAGACTCGGCGATGATTCCCTCGATAAGGCGGTTGCGGGACTCCTCGATGAGAGGCAGGTGCTCGGCGTCGGGCTCGCGCTCGGCGCGAGTGCCGGAGGAATAGTCCACGACTTGCTGGGACAGCAGTCCGATCAAGCCCGCCGGGGCTCCGTCATCCCCGGCCATCGGGAGGTAGAGCGGAAGCACGCCCTCGCCGAAGACCCGTTGGCAGACGGCGACGGTCTCGTCGAAGTCGGCCCGGTCCTTGTCGAGCTTGGTGACCACGACCGCCCGGGGCATCCCCACGGCCGCGCACTCCTCCCAGAGCAGCTGGGTCGTCCCGTCGATGCCGTCGACTGCCGAGACCACGAACAGGGCAGCGTCCGCCGCACGCAGGCCCGCGCGGAGGTCACCCACAAAGTCGGCGTATCCCGGTGTGTCGAGCAGATTCACCTTGATGCCGGCGTGCTCAAGCGGAGCCAAAGACAAGGAAACCGACCGCTGTTGGCGCAGCTCCGCGTCATCGAAATCGCTCACGGTCGTGCCGTCCTCGACGCGACCGGCGCGTTGGATCGTCCCGGTCGCGACGAGCAGGGCCTCGATCAGCGTGGTCTTCCCTGCGCCTGTGTGGCCGACCAGCACGACATTGCGCACCTTCTCGGGCAGGTCGGCCGCCGGTGCTCTGCCGGCGGCTCCTGAGGTGCCTGACGCCATCGTCCTCGCCTCCTCCTCGGGCCGAGCGCCCGTCCCTGGGACTGTGCCCCGACCGGCCGCGCGGCACAAGGGGAACTGGCGATCCCGCTGGCTAGGCTGTCGGCCGCCACACTCCTGCCACCACTCCCTGCAACCCCGGAGCGCCCGTGCTCGCCCGCCACGTCAAAGCGTTCGTGACCGCGATCTTGACTCCGATCGCTCGCGTGCTGCTCGGCCTAGGCATCTCGCCGGACGTCATCACGGTCATCGGCACCGTCGGCGTCTCAGCGGCGGCGCTCGCCTTCTACCCGCGTGGTGAGTTCCTGGTCGGCACGTTGGTCATCGTCGTGTTCGTCTTCTCCGACACCCTCGACGGGACGATGGCGCGCCTGGCCGGGAGGTCAGGCGTCTGGGGTGCCTTCCTCGACTCCACGATGGACCGGATCGCCGACGCGTGCATCTTCGCTGCGCTGCTGTGGTGGTTTCTCACCGACGGAGATGACCCAGTCCTCGCCGGTGTCCTTCTTGTCTGCCTCATCGGCGGGATGGTGGTGTCCTACGCCAAGGCGAGGGCCGAGGGTCTCGGGATGACGGCGAACGTCGGCATCGCCGAGCGTTCCGAACGCCTGGTCCTTGTTCTTGCGGTCACCGGTCTGGACGGCTTCGGCGTCCCGTACGTCCAGGCGGTCGGACTGTGGGTGCTGGCGGTGGCCACCGTTGTCACCGTCGGTCAACGCATGGCCGAGGTGCGCCGACAGACCCGCGCAGCCGAGGCCGCCTGACATGTCGGTGAAGGAGACGGCCAGCGATCTGGCATACGCAGGCGGCTGGAAGGCCGTCCGTTGGATGCCGGAGCGCAGCGCGCGCACGCTGTTCCGGTCGATCGCCGACCGAGCGACCGAACGCGATGGTGCGAGTGTGCGCCAGCTCAGAGCGAACCTCGTCCGGGTCGCCCCCGATCACGACGACGAAGAGATGGACGCGCTGGTGCGTGAGGCCATGCGGCGCTACCTCCGCTACTGGCGCGAGGCCTTTCGGCTCCCGTCGCTCGGTCCCGAGCGGGTGGTCTCGACGCTCGAAGTAGTGAAGGGCGACGACGAGTTCACCGAGCTGGTCACTTCAGATCGCGGGGTCGTGGTCTCGTTGCCCCACATGGGCAACTGGGACCACGCCGGTGCCTGGTTCGCGGTTCGCCACGGGCGCTTCACGACGGTGGCCGAGCGACTCAAGCCCGAGTCGCTGTTCGACCGTTTCGTCGAATACCGGGAGTCGCTGGGCATGGAGGTGCTTCCGCTGACCGGGGGGCCACGGGTCCTGCCGATCCTCAGCCAACGGCTCAAGGCCGGTGGGCTCGTGGCGCTGCTCGGCGATCGCGACCTCACGCAGAACGGGATCCCCGTCACCTTCTTCGGCGAGCGAGCGACCATGCCTGCCGGCCCAGCGGCACTCGCGCTGTCCACCGGAGCGGCCCTGGTGCCCGCGACGCTCTGGTACGAGGATGACCGCACCTGCCTGGCCTTCCACCCCGAGGTCGTGCCCTCGCGCGACCTCGACCGCCGGGCCAGCATCGCCAAGGCCGTTCAGGAGGTCGCTGACGTGTTCGCGGCCGACATCGCTGCTCACCCCGCCGACTGGCACATGCTTCAGGCGTTGTGGACGGCAGATCTCGACCCCGCTCGAGCCGGCGCTGGACGCGACGCGCATGGTGCCGGAGCCGATGCACCGTGAGAGTCGGGCTGGTCTGCCCCTACTCCTTCGACGTTCCCGGTGGAGTGCAAGCGCATGTGCGAGATCTCGCCGCCGAGCTGATCAGGCAGGGCCACGAGGTGTCCGTGCTCACCCCGGCCGAGGACGCTGAAGGGCTCCCGCCGTACGTCCTGGCTGCGGGCCGGGCGGTCCCGGTGCCCTACAACGGTGCCGTGGCGCGGCTGTCCTTCGGGCCGGTGTCGGCCAACCGCGTGCGCCGTTGGGTGCGTGAGGGTGACTTCGATGTGCTGCACATCCATGAGCCGCTGGCGCCGAGCTTGTCCGTGCTGGCGTGCTGGGCGGCCATAGGGCCGATCGTCGGCACCTTCCACATGAGCACTGAGCGGTCCCGCGGGCTGAAGGCGGCCTACGGCATCCTGCAGACAGCGCTGGAGAAGATCAGCGCCCGGATCGCTGTCAGCGAGCACGCGCGGACGACGTTGGTCGAACACATGGGCGGCGACGCCGTACTGATCCCGAACGGCGTCTCGGTGCGCGCCTTCCGCGACGCCGAACCCATGGACGGGTGGCCGGGGCCGGGACGAGCCCTGGGCTTCCTCGGGCGCATCGACGAGCCGCGGAAGGGCCTTCAGGTGCTGCTAGCTGCGCTGCCGACCCTGGTGAGCGAGCATCCGGAGCTGCGGCTGCTCGTCGCCGGCCCCGGCGATGTCGACGAGGTGCTCGAAGACATCCCGGTTTCCGTGCGCGATCACGTGACGTTTCTCGGGCTCGTCTCCGAGCGCGACAAAGCGCGGATGCTCGCGTCAGTGGACGCCTACGTGGCTCCCAACACGGGCGGCGAGAGCTTCGGCATCGTCCTCCTCGAGGCCATGGCTGCCGGCACCCCCGTCGTGGCCAGCGACCTCGACGCGTTCCGCCGGGTGCTCGATGGAGGCGCCTGCGGCGCGTTGTTCGTCAACGAGGACCCTGCGTCGCTCGCCAAGGTCGTTTCGACCGTCCTGGGTGATCCCGCCGAGAGCGCCCGGTTGCGCGAGGTAGGCGCGCGCCGCGCCGACGTCTTCGACTGGGAGCGGGTCACCGGCGACATCGTTGCGGTCTACGAGACGATCACCGAGGGGCAGCCGAAAGTCCGCGAGGACACGCGCGGCCAGGTCTTCGGCCGTTTCACGCGGCTCAAGGAGGGCTGAGGTGCAGTCCTGGTGGGTCTGGGCGCTCGCCTTCGCCATCCTCACGGCGCTCTACCTGCGATCCGTGGCGGGGCGACTCGACCGGTTGCACGTACGGCTGGAAGCCGCGGACGACGCGCTCGACTCCCAGCTCGTCCGCAGGTCGGCGATCGCTCTCGAGCTCGCTCACTCGGCCCTGGTCGATCCGGCTACGGCCGTGCTGCTCGCCGATGCCGCGTTCGTCGCCCAGACCGTCGCTCGCGACGACCGCGGCGCCCGTGAGCCGGCCGAGAGCGCGCTGTCCTTCGCCCTTCGTGCGGCCCTGGACGGTGCTGAAGTCGATGAGTTGACGGCCAGCTCCACCGGTCGGCAGTTGCTCGATGACGTCCGGACGGCCGCTGACCGCGTCGCGCTGGCCAGGCGTTTCCACAACGACACGGTGCGGGCCACGCTTCGTCTGCGTCGCCGCCGGTTGGTGCGCCTGTTCCGCTTGTCCGGAACCGCCCCGTGGCCGCTTGCGTTCGAGTTCGACGACGCGCCGCCGCCGACCCTGACCTGAAAGCCTCGCGGTCGCACGTACCCTCTTGGCGTGCTGACGTTGCGACGCGCTTCTGGGGCGCTCACGGTCTTCCTGGCCCTCGCGGCTGTCTCGGCGTGCAGCTCCGACCCCGAGCCGCCTCCCGTGGCCACCCTCAGCCCGAGTGTCGCTGCAGCGTCGCCGACTCCGACGCCCACTCCGGTCGTGGTCCAGCGGTCTCTGCTGTCCGGACGCGTGGATGAGGTTGATGGCCCGGTGCTGGCCGTCAAGCTGGACAACACGACACGCTCCGAGCCGCACGCGGGACTCTCAGCCGCAGACGTCGTCTACCTCGAGCAGGTAGAAGGCGGGCTCAGTCGCTATGTCGCCATCTTCTCCACGCGGATCCCCAGCGTCATCGGGCCGATCCGCAGCGCGCGGGTCGCCGACCTCGAACTGCTGCCGCAGTACGGGAAGATCGCCTTCTCGTTCTCGGGGTCCAACCCCAAGCTCCGGCCGGTCATCGCGAGGGCGCCGCTCTACGACGTCAGCGGTGACCGGGGCTCGACGGGCTACTGGCGCCAGTCGGGCCGCTACGCGCCGTACGACTTTTTCGGCAACGGCCACACGTTGCTCAAGCGCGCGCCCCAGGCGCACAAGGCCCGCGACGTCGGCTTCACGTTCGACGAGGCTGCTCCTGGCAGCGGCCTCAAAGCGAAGTCGGTGACGGCGCAGATGCCAGCGGCACGTGCCACCTTCACCTGGTCGAAGAAGGAGGGACGCTGGTTGCTCACGATGGACGGCATCGAGTCCAAGGACACCAAGGGCACCCGACTGGGTGGGACAACGGTGATCGTCCAGTACGTCAACGTCCACCCGTCCATCTACGGCAAGGGCGGCAACAACACCCCGATGTCCGACACGATCGGGTCCGGGAAGGCTCTGATCATGCGCGACGGCAAGACGTTCAAGGCCAAGTGGCGCAGACCCTCGCTGGAGTCCGGCACGACCTGGACCGTGCGCGGTGAGCAGTTCGCGCTCGCGCCGGGTCAGGTCTGGGTGGTCCTGCTCAACAAGACCACCCCCGCGACCATCAGCAGGTAGCCGCGCACCTCCCGTTGCGGCCGTAGAATGGTCGTAGCCCATCGTTCCTGCGTCCCCCCGAGGTCCACCGTGTCCAGCGAGTCCAGCACCGGTTCCGTACCCTCTGTCGTGTCCGAGGGGACGGTGCCCGCGACGGGGACCGCGCGCGTGAAGCGCGGCATGGCCGAGATGCTCAAGGGCGGCGTCATCATGGACGTCGTCACCGCCGACCAGGCCAAGATCGCCGAAGACGCCGGGGCGGTGGCTGTCATGGCGCTCGAGCGCGTGCCCGCGGACATCCGCGCGCAGGGCGGCGTGGCTCGGATGAGCGACCCCGACCTCATCGACGCAATCATCGAAGCCGTGTCCATCCCGGTGATGGCCAAGGCGCGGATCGGCCACTTCGTCGAGGCCAGGGTGCTTCAGTCGCTCGGCGTCGACTACGTCGACGAGTCAGAGGTCCTGACACCCGCGGACTACAGCCACCACATCGACAAGTGGGCCTTCACCGTGCCGTTCGTGTGCGGCGCCACCAACCTTGGCGAGGCGCTTCGACGCATCACCGAAGGCGCAGCGATGATCCGCTCGAAGGGCGAAGCAGGCACCGGGGATGTCTCCAACGCGACCATGCACATGCGCCAGATCCGCGGGGAGATTCGTCGGCTGTCCTCGATGAGCGAGGACGAGTTGTACGTCGCTGCGAAGGAGCTGCAAGCGCCCTACGCGTTAGTGGCGGAGGTCGCCTCGCGCGGCTCGCTGCCGGTCGTGCTGTTCACGGCCGGGGGCATCGCCACTCCCGCCGACGCGGCGATGATGATGGAGCTCGGGGCCGACGGCGTCTTCGTGGGGTCGGGCATCTTCAAGTCGGGCAACCCCGCCGAACGCGCTGCGGCGATCGTCAAGGCGACGACGTTCCACGACGACCCAGACGTGATCGCCAAGGTTTCGCGCGGCCTCGGGGAAGCCATGGTCGGCATCAACGTGGCCGACCTTCCCGTCGACCACCAGCTCTCCACCCGCGGCTGGTAGCCGCAGCGGACGATCCGCGTTGTCTGGCGGGTAGCCCTCTAGAAGTCCGAGCGGTCTGCGCCACTAGCCTCGGGTGATCATGAGTGAGTCCTCGCGGATGGCCGGTCCTGGAGACCCTGCCGCCCGACCCCGGGTAGGGGTGCTGGCGCTGCAGGGTGACGTACGCGAGCACCTGCGGGCGCTGGGCGCGGCCGGGGCTGAGGCGACCGCCGTACGCCGTCCCAGCGAGCTCGAAGCCCTTGACGCGTTGGTCCTTCCTGGCGGCGAATCGACCACGATGGCTTTGCTGGCCGAGCAGTTCGGCGTCCTCGATCCGTTGCGAGATCGCGTGCGCGGCGGGCTCCCGACCTACGGGTCGTGCGCCGGCATGATCCTGCTCGCCGACCGGATCCTGGACGGCCGGGCGGACCAGAAGACCATCGGCGGGCTCGACGTCACCGTGAGGCGGAACGCGTTTGGGCGCCAAGTGGACTCCTTCGAGGAAGACCTCACGTTCACCGGCCTCGACGGCCCGCCGTTGCACGCAGTGTTCATCCGGGCGCCGTGGGTCGAGGACGTCGGAGCGTCCGTCGAGGTGCTCGCTCGCGTGGAGGGTGGACCATCCGACGGTAGGATCGTGGCCGTCCGGCAGGGCCACCTGCTCGCCACGTCGTTCCACCCGGAGCTCACCGGTGACGGGCGTGTGCACGCATTCTTCGTCGAGATGGTGAGGGGTTCCCACACATGAGCGGCCACTCCAAGTGGGCGACGACCAAGCACAAGAAGGCGGTCATCGATGCCAAGCGCGGCAAGCTGTTCGCCAAGCTGATCAAGAACATCGAGGTCGCTGCCCGCACCGGCGGGGGAGACCCGGACGGCAACCCGACGCTGTACGACGCGATCCAGAAGGCCCGCAAGACCTCGGTGCCTCTCGACAACATCGAACGAGCGGTCAAGCGCGGGTCAGGCGCCGAGCAAGGCGGCGCCGACTGGCAGACGATCATGTATGAGGGTTACGGCCCCAACGGTGTGGCGTTCCTCATCGAGTGCCTCACCGATAATCGCAACCGAGCTGCGTCAGACGTCCGGGTTGCCATGACGCGCAACGGCGGCTCGATGGCCGACCCCGGATCGGTGGCCTACATGTTCACCCGCAAGGGCGTGGTTCTTGTCCCCGCGGCCGAAGGGCTGACCGAGGACGACGTCCTTCTGGCGGTGCTCGACGCCGGTGCCGAGGAGGTCAACGACCTGGGCGAGGCGTTCGAGGTGGTGTCCGAGGCCACGGATCTCGTCGCCGTGCGTACGGCACTGCAGTCCGCTGGCATCGACTACGACTCGGCGGACCCGACCTTTCTGCCCTCCGTCACGGTCGACCTCGACGAGCAGGGAGCTCGCAAGGTCTTCGCCCTCATCGAGGCGCTCGAGGACAGTGACGACGTGCAGAACGTCTACGCCAACTACGACGTGAGCGACGACGTCATGGAGCTCGTCGGTTAGGAACTCGTCGGCCAAGAACGGTCGGCGCAAGGCTCGTCCCCTCAAGGCTGCGTCCACCTCGCCCCAGGCCGTACGCCTCCCACGTGATCATGCGCAGATGGCCCCTGCCCGAACCCGCATCCTCAGCGCGCCGCGGCCCGCAGCGGCGATGGCCACGTGCGCTTGGGCCCGCCGACAGGGGCCATCTGCGCATGATCACGGCGGGGGAGCGCGGGGGTGGCGCTGCTTGAACGGGCGGCGAGGGGCCATCTGCGCATGATCACGAGGGGAGGGGGTGTGTGTGGTCAGCGGAAGGCGGTGAAGAGCCGCTGCCCGGGCTCGGGGGCGCGGGCCGGGCCGGCATAACGGTCGACCCCGACCCGATAACGCGCGCGTTCCGGGGCGACTCGCGCCTCGGGGACGAACCCGGCACCGCGCAGCCACCGGTCGAGCTCGGGACCCGGGTCCTCGGGCCCGCGACCCCGGGTCCACAGCAGGGCTGCGCCCGGCGCGCAGGCCACGGGCAAGGTCTCGATGCACCGTTGGGCCTCGGCGCGATCCAGGTTGCCCAATACCCCGCACGCGAGCACGACCTGGGCCGGGGCCGCGTCAGACCAGGCGCCGACCTCCCCGGCGTCGGCGAGCCGGACCTCCACCGTTCCTGACCCGCCGACGGCTCCCCGTCGGGCGCGCGCACACAGCTCGGGGTCACTCTCGACCAGCACCGCGGACACGTCGGGCGCGCGCGGGTGGGAGCCCAGCACCGCCAGCACGTCCCGCCCGTCCCCGGCGCAGATGCTGAGCACGTTGATCCTGCCCTCGGGCCGGCTGTCCAGCGCCCGCCCGAGCTGGGCGATGACCACCTCAAGCCTTCGGGACAGGTCTGAGCCCGGCCGGTCGTACGCGTCGTGCCAGGCCAGCCAGTCCCGTTCCACACGGCCGACGGTACGACGGCGCCCCGGCGCGTCGCCCACGGCCCCGTCCCCACCACCGGCTAGCCTGTCGAACACCTGTCCGCACAGTCGAGGCTCGCCCGTACCCCTGCCTGATTCCCGCCCGAACCCCCGCGAGAGGAGGACCACCCGATGCGCGTGCTCGGCGTGGATCCCGGCCTCACCCGCTGCGGCCTCGGTGTCGTCGACGGCGAGCCAGGACGTCCCCTGAGACTGGTGGCCGTCGGAGTTGTGCGCACGCCACCCGATGCCGACCTCGGAGTGCGGCTCGCGCTCCTGATGGACGGCATCGAGGGCTGGCTCGACCTCCACCGCCCCGACGCGGTGGCTGTGGAGCGCGTCTTCAGCCAGCACAACGTCCGGACCGTGATGGGTACGGCCCAGGCGAGCGGCGTCGCCTTGGCGGTCGCCGCTCGCCGGGGGCTCCCCGTCGCCACCCACACGCCCAGCGAGGTCAAGGCGGCCGTGACGGGCCATGGCAGGGCAGACAAGGCACAGGTCGGCGCCATGGTCAGCCGAGTCCTTGGCCTGTCTGCGGTGCCGACCCCGGCCGACGCAGCAGACGCCTTGGCCCTGGCCATCTGCCACCTCTGGCGCGGCGGGGCCGAGCGCCGCATCGCGGCGGCGCTGGCCGCCAGCCGTTCGGGGACCCCGGCGTGATCGCCTCGGTCACGGGCCCCGTGGTGGTGCTGGCTCCCGAGCAGGCCGTGCTCGAGGTCGGCGGGATCGGTCTTGCCGTCCAGTGCACGCCGAGCACGCTGGCGACGCTCCGAGTCGGTGAGAACGCTCGACTGTCCACCTCGATGGTGGTGCGAGAGGACTCACTGACCCTCTACGGCTTCCTCGACGACGACGAACGGCTGGTCTTCGAGCTGCTCCAGACCGCGAGCGGCGTCGGCCCACGCCTGGCTCAGGCAGCGCTAGCCGTCCTCGGCCCGGATGACCTGCGCCGAGCCGTGGCGCGTGAGGACCTGGTGACCCTGACCCAGGTGCCGGGCATCGGTCGCAAGGGTGCTCAGCGCATCGTGCTGGAGCTCAAGGACCGCCTCGGAGCTCCCGGTGCCGGAGCCGTCGTCCTTCAAGGGGCCTCGAGTCCCGCGTCGGGGCAGGACGGGTGGCGCGGGCAGGTCCACACGGCCCTGCTCGGGCTCGGCTGGTCGGCTCGAGAAGCCGACGAGGCGGTCGCCGCAGTGGCTGCCGATCTCGACCCAGGCGAGTCGCCCGGCCTCGACGCCGCGAGCCCGGCACCGGATGTCGCCGTGCTGCTGCGACAGGCTCTTCAGACGCTGAGCAAGGGGTGAGCACGTGACTCGCTCTGCGGCCACCGACCCGGAAGTCGACCCGACGGACGCTTCCGTGTCCCTGGTTCAGGCCGAGGTGGCCCCGGATGATCGCGCGGTCGAGGCGGCCTTGCGACCGCGCCGGCTCGCGGAGTGCATCGGGCAGGAGCGGGTCCGCCAGCAGCTGGCGCTGCTGCTCGATGCCGCTCGTGGCCGGGAGTCGACCCCCGACCACGTCCTGTTCTCCGGGCCACCCGGGCTCGGCAAGACGACCATGGCGATGATCGTGGCCAACGAGCTGGGCGTTCCCCTGCGGATCACCAGCGGGCCGGCCATCACTCACGCCGGAGATCTCGCGGCCATCTTGTCCTCGCTCAGCGAGGGCGAGGTGCTCTTCCTCGACGAGATCCATCGGATGGCCCGCCCGGCCGAGGAGATGCTCTATCTCGCGATGGAGGACTTCCGCGTCGACGTGGTCGTGGGCAAGGGGCCAGGGGCCACAGCCATCCCGCTGCAGCTGCCGCCCTTCACCCTGGTTGGAGCGACGACCCGAGCCGGGCTGCTGCCCGGCCCGCTGCGCGACCGCTTCGGCTTCACCGCCCATCTCGACTTCTACAGCGCGGACGAGCTCGTCCGGCTCCTCGAGCGTTCCGCCGGCTTGTTGGGCCTGTCACTCACGGCCGACGGCGCGTCCGAGATCGCCGGGCGGTCGCGAGGCACGCCACGCATCGCCAACCGGCTCCTGCGTCGCGTGCGGGACTTCGCTGAGGTGGAAGCCGATGGTGTGGTCGACCTTGCCGCCGCCCGAGCCGCGCTGACGCTCTTCGAGGTCGACGACTTGGGTCTTGATCGCCTCGATCGGGGCGTCCTGGACGCGTTGTGCCGCCGCTTCGATGGTGGCCCCGTCGGCCTGTCCACCCTCGCCGTGGCCGTCGGCGAGGAACGGGAGACCGTCGAGGAAGTCGCCGAGCCGTTCCTTGTCCGCGCCGGCCTGCTGGCCCGTACGCCTCGCGGCCGCGTCGCGACCCCAGGAGCGTGGCGGCACCTCGGGCTGGAGCCTCCTCGCGGCGGTGGCCGCCTCGAGGTTGGCCTGTTCGAGCCCGACACGACGGTCCCTGACCGGCTCGGGAGTTCGGACGGATGAGCCGGGACGCGTAGACTCACGCGGCCCAGCCCCACCGACCGAGGAGCACGACGATGGCGAAGTTGCTGCCGTTCGTGCTCCTGGCTGTCGCCTTCTGGTTCCTGGTGCTTCGCCCCACGCAGAGGCATCGGGCCAACGCGGCGGCCATGGCCGCTCAGCTCGCCCCGGGGGTGGACGTCATCACCGCTGGGGGCATGCACGGCACGGTGGTATCCGTCGACGACACCGACGTCGTCCTGGCCGTCGCGCCAGGCGTTGAAGTGCGCTTCCTCAAGGGGGCGATCCGCAGTGTGGTCGACCCCGAGACGGCAAACCCCGAGCACGACCACATGACAGGTGACTCGTCCGATCTCGAGTCGGCCGATCCGCCGCATCGCGACCCGTCCGACCCGTCCGAGCCCACCACCTGACCGCGTCGCCGTCTCGGTCAGGGATACTTCCCCGACCGAAGGGCCTCGGCCCGCGGCGACCAGGGGAGAGACACCACCGCCATGGCAACACCCACTCCGACCCACACGGGGCGCTCGCTGGTCGGGATCGCCTTGGCGCTCCTGGCGCTGGCCGCCTGGATGATCATCAGCGGGGTCCACACACCGAAGCTCGGCCTCGACCTGCGCGGCGGCACGAGCGTGACCCTTCTGCCTAAGGCTGCGCCCGGTGGTGGAGACATCACGAGCGACCAGATCAACCAAGCGGTCGAGATCATCCGCCAGCGCGTCAACGGCCTCGGCGTGGCCGAGGCTGAGGTGACCACTCAGGGGCAGGGGGCCAACGCCACCATCGTCGTCTCGATCCCTGGGGCGAGCGTCAGCGACATCTACGAGCAGGTGGGCCAGACCGCCCAGCTCAACTTCCGCCCCGTCGCGCAGGAGGCGTTCGGATCACCGGTGCCCACGCCGTCGCCGTCGGACAGCGTCTCGCCGTCACCGTCAGGGACGAAGTCCCCCAAGGCGTCGAAGAGCCCGAGCGAGTCGGCCTCCGTCTCACCCAGCCCGACCGAAAGCACCTCGCCCGCGGCGTCGCCGTCGCCATCGGACTCGGCAAACCCGCGAGGCTTGACGTCGGGGCTCACCGCCACGGCCCCGGTGTCTGACAAGCAGGCCCCCACCACCGAGGAGCTGCAGCCGGTCTACGACGCGTTGGACTGCAGCGACCCGGCGAACACCACAGGTTTCCAGGACAACCCCGATCTCGCGCTGACGACGTGCGACCCGGACGGGACGGCGAAGTACCTCTTGCAGGCGGCGGCAGTGCTCGGCACCCAGATCGACAATGCCTCGGCCTCGCTCAACCCGACCACCGGCGAGTGGGCCGTCGACATCGACTTCGACTCCGAGGGCACCAAGGCGTTCGCCGAGATCACCCGTGACCTCGTGGACAACCCTGAGCCCACCAACCAGTTCGCGATCGTGCTCGACGGTCTGGTGATCTCCGCTCCCCGCGTGATCAACCCGATCCTCGACGGCAACGCCCAGATCACCGGCAACTTCACGCAGGACGATGCCACGACGCTCGGGAACCAGCTGAAGTACGGCGCGCTGCCCCTGGCCTTCGACGTGGGCGAGGTCCAGCAGATCTCGCCGACGCTCGGTGACGACCAGCTGCGTGCCGGCCTCATCGCCGGCGCGCTGGGCCTGCTCCTCGTGGTCGTCTACTCGTTGCTCTACTACCGCGGCCTCGGGCTGGTCACCGTCGCCTCGCTCGCCGTCGCCGGCATGTTCACCTACGGACTTCTGGTCCTGCTGGGTGAACAGATCGGCTTCACGCTGACCCTGGCCGGAATCGCCGGAACCATCGTGGCCATCGGCATCACGGCCGACTCGTTCGTCGTCTACTTCGAGCGATTGCGCGACGAGGTTCGGGAGGGGCGCAGCCTGCGGGGTGCCGTCGAGAGCGGCTGGGTCCGTGCCCGCCGCACCATCCTGGCCGCCGACGCCGTGTCGATGATCGCCGCTGTCGTCCTCTACGTCGTGTCCGTAGGCGCGGTTCGCGGTTTCGCCTTCACCCTCGGGCTCACGACCGTCATCGACGTGTTCGTGGTGTTCTTCTTCACCAAACCCCTGGTCACCCTGCTGGCCCGGACGTCGTTCTTCGGTGGCGGCAGTCCGATGTCAGGACTCGATCCTGAACGCCTCGGTAGGAAGGCGCCGCCCGCCAAGACGCCGGCCGCCGTGTCCGTCTCGAAGGAGGCCTGATGTCCCGCCTCGGCAACCTGGGTGGCGAGCTCTACCGCGGTGAGGTGTCCTATGACTTCGTAGGCCACCGGAAGCGCTGGTACACGATCTCCGCCCTGATTCTCGTCGTCGCCATCGGTGCGCTTCTCGTGCGAGGACTGACCCTCGGCATCGAGTTCGAGGGTGGGGCGGTGTTCATCGTCCCCACGGCCGACGGCACCGTGGCCGAGGCGCAGGACGCCGTGGCAGAAGCCGGAGTGTCGGGCGAGAGCATCGTCACCGTGCAGAACAGCACGAGCGGTCGATCCCTGCGCGTCCAGACCGAGTCCCTGACCTCCCAGGAGTCGGTCGAGGTCGCCCAGTCGCTGGCCTCAACCTTCGACGTGACCACGGCGGAGATCACCACCCAGATCGTGGGACCGTCCTGGGGGGACGAGATCACCAAGAAGGCCCTGCGCGGGTTGATCTACTTCTTGGTGCTCGTGGTCATCTTCCTGTCGATCTACTTCGAGTGGCGGATGGCGGTCGCGGCGCTCATCGCGCTCGGTCACGACCTGATCATCACGGTCGGGATCTACGCGCTGATCGGCTTCACCGTCACCCCGGCGACGATCATCGGGGTCCTGACGATCCTTGGCTATTCGCTCTACGACACTGTGGTGGTGTTCGACAAGGTCAAGGAGAACACCCGGGGGATCGCCGGGAGCAGCAAGATGACCTACAGCGAGAGCGCCAACCTCGCGCTCAACCAGACCTTGGTCCGATCGATCAACACATCGGTCATCGCTTTGCTGCCGGTCGCGGCCATCCTCGTGGTGGGCGTCGGGTTCCTCGGTGCGGGCACCCTCAAGGACCTGGCGCTCGCCCTGTTCGTCGGCATCGCCGCCGGCACGTACTCCTCGATCTTCATCGCCACCCCGTTGCTGGCTCAGCTCAAGGAGCATGACCCGCAGATGAAGGCGGTCGCGAAGCGGGTCGAGGCCAAGCGCTCAGCCGCAGCCCGCACCGCAGCCGGGAAGTCTCCGAACGCCGCGACAGCGGGGGAGCGGTCGGCAACGGCGACCGCCGTCCTCGACGACATCGAGGACGACGGGTCGCCCGAAACACCGAGCGCATCGGGTGCTGCCCCGAGACCAACGCAGCCGCGACAGCAGCCGCGGCGTAAGGGCGCGGGCAAGCGACCCAAGGGCAAGAAGCGCCGGTGACCGCTCCGGGTGATCTCGACCGGCAGGTGCGGGGACTGATCCGCGACGTACCTGACTGGCCGACACCTGGCGTGACGTTCAAGGACATCGGCCCCTTGCTGGCCGATCACTCGGCAGTCTCCGGTGTGGTCGAGTGGCTGGCCGACGGGCAGACGGGTGCTGTCGACCTGGTGGCCGGCATCGAGGCTCGGGGATTTCTGCTGGGCGCCCCGGTTGCCCTCGCGTGCGGCGCTGGGTTTATTCCGGTGCGCAAGGCCGGAAAGCTGCCCGCTCCGACGATCTCGGCGTCCTACGACCTCGAGTACGCCTCAGCGACGATCGAGCTGCAGTCGGAGCTGATCGTCCCGGGCGCCCGGGTGCTGGTCATCGACGATGTGCTCGCAACCGGTGGTACCGCGCGGGCGACCGTTGAGCTGCTCCGCAGCGTGGGTGCGGAGGTCGTCGGTGTCAGTGTCCTGATCGAGCTGAGCTTCCTGGCCGGTCGCGATCTGCTGCCCGGACTGGACGTCAAGGCGCTGCTCGCGATGTAGCCCGTCGGTGCACTGAGCCGCGCGCTTGCCGCCCGTAGACTGGGAGGCGTCGGTCGGACGGCGAGAGGCACCACGTGGCGGAGGAACGGATCCCAGCGGGCGCGGGCAACAAGCCCGCGGCCGTGGCGACCGAGCCGACGGAAACCCCTGAAGGCTCGCGAGTCCGCGCGCGGCTGGCCCGGCTCGGAGCACGGCCGGCGACCGAACCCGCGCTGGAGCCGTTGTTCCGGACCGTGCGAACCACGCACCCCAAGGCGGACCTTCGGGAAGTCGAGCGCGCCTACAGGATGGCCGCCTTCCACCACCGAGACCAGCTCCGGCTCAGCGGCGAGCCCTACATCACCCACCCGCTCGCGGTCGCCACGATCCTGGCCGAGCTGGGGATGACCGCGCCCACGTTGTGTGCGGCGATGCTGCACGACACGATCGAGGACACCGACTACACCCTGGAGACCCTGCGCGCCGACTTCGGCGACGAGGTCGCCGACCTCGTCGACGGCGTCACCAAGCTCGACAAGGTCAAATACGGCCAAGCCACCGAGGCCGAAACCGTGCGCAAGATGGTTGTGGCCATGGCCCGAGACATCAGGGTGCTCGTCATCAAGCTCGCCGACCGGCTCCACAACATGCGCACGATGCGCTTCCAGCCGGCGGCCAAGCAGGAGAAGAAGGCCCGGGAGACACTCGAGATCTATGCGCCGCTAGCCCATCGGCTCGGCATGAACACGCTCAAGTGGGAGCTCGAAGACCTCGCGTTCGCGATCCTCTATCCGAAGATGTACGACGAGATCGTCCGCCTGGTGGCTGAGCGCGCACCGAGCCGTGACGAGTTCCTCACCACGGTCATCGACACCGTGGCCAGCGATCTGCGCGAGGTGAAGATCCGAGCCAGCGTCACCGGTCGACCCAAGCACTATTACTCCGTCTACCAAAAGATGATCGTGCGCGGACATGACTTCGCGGACATCTATGACCTGGTCGGTATCCGCGTCCTCGTCGACAGCGTGCGGGACTGCTATGCGGCGCTCGGGGCCATCCACGCCCGATGGAACCCGGTGCCCGGGCGCTTCAAGGACTACATCGCGATGCCCAAGTTCAACATGTACCAGTCCCTCCACACGACGGTGATCGGGCCCGAAGGCAAGCCCGTGGAGCTCCAGCTGCGCACCTACGACATGCACCGCATGTCGGAGTACGGGATCGCGGCGCACTGGATGTACAAGGACGATGCGAGCAGCTCGAAGTCCGGCAAGGTGCAGCAGGAAAAGGCCACCGAGATGGCGTGGCTGCGCCAGCTCGTGGAGTGGCAGCGAGAGACCGCTGACCCCGGTGAGTTCCTCGACGCCCTGCGGTTCGACCTGGGGACCCAGCAGGTTTTCGTGTTCACGCCCAAGGGCGATGTCATCGCGCTTCCGCAAGGGGGGACGCCGGTCGACTTCGCGTATGCGGTGCACACCGAGGTCGGGCACCGCTGTGTCGGCGCACGCATCAACGGCAAGCTGGTGCCGCTGGAGAGCACGCTGACCAACGGTGATCTGGTCGAGGTGTTCACCTCGAAAGCGCAAGGAGCCGGACCGTCCCGTGACTGGCTGACGTTCGTGAAGAGCGCGCGGGCGCGCAACAAGATCCGCGCCTGGTTCACCAAGGAGCGCAGGGAAGAGGCGGTCGAGCAGGGCAAGGACGCGCTTGCGCGGGCCATCCGCAAGCAGGGGCTTCCGTTGCAAAGGATTGTGTCCGGCGGTGCGCTGCAGGCCATCGCGCAGGAGAGCCGCTTCTCAGACATCACGGCCTTGTACGTCGCGATCGGCGAAGGGCACCTGTCCCCCCAGAGCGTCGTACAGCGCCTGGTTCAGTCCCTGGGAGGCGCCGAGGGAGCGGTCGAGGATCTGGCAGAGGCGACCGCCCCGACGCGAGAGTCTCGACGAAAGGCAGCGCGGCCCGCCGGCGACCCGGGTGTCGTCGTCAAGGGCGCTTCGGACGTGTGGATGAAGCTCGCTAAGTGCTGCACGCCGGTGCCGGGTGACCCGATCATCGGATGGGTCACGCGAGGCAACGGTGTGTCGGTGCATCGCAGCGACTGCGTCAACGTGGCCAACCTGGCCCAGGACCCGGAGCGAATGGTCGACGTCGAATGGGCGCCCTCGGCGAACTCGGTGTTCCTGGTCGCCATCCAGGTCGAGGCGCTGGACCGGGCCCGACTGCTCTCGGACGTCACCCGGATGCTGTCCGACCAGCACGTGAACATCCTGTCGGCCTCGGTCACGACGACCCGGGACAGGATCGCGATCTCGCGCTTCACCTTTGAGATGGGTGACACCGCCCATCTCGGGTCCGTCCTGCAGTCGGTGCGTGGAGTCGAGGGCGTGTTCGACGTCTACCGGATCACGTCGGGGACGAGCTGACGGAGCACCTCGCCACAGAGCCCTGAGACCGCCGGCTCAGTCGCCGCTGAACTCGGCTAGCGCCTTCTCCGCTTCGGTCAGCCACGAGCGCCTGGCCTCGAGGGACTCACGGGCCTCGGTCGCGGCTCGTTCATCACCCGCCGCCTCCGCACGGGCCAACTCCTTGTCGAGCTTGGCGATCGTGGTCGTGAGCTGCTCGATGCTTGCCTCTGCGCGGGCCCGAGCCTCGGGGTTCGACCGGCGCCAGCGACCTTCCTCGGCCTCCCGCACGGCCTGCTCGACCCGGCGCAGGCGACCCTCGACTCGTTCCTTGTCCGACCGCGGGACGTGGCCGACTTTCTCCCACCGCTCGTGGATGTCTCGCAGAGCGGCCTTGGCCGTCCCTAGGTCACCCAGGGGCAGCAGGCCCTCGGCCTCGGAAGCCAGGGCGGTCTTGGCCTTGAGGTTCTCGGCTTGCCCGGCGTCGCGCTCGGAGAACGCAGCTGACCGCGCGGTGAAGAAGGTGTCCTGGGCGGAGCGGAATCGAGCCCACAAGGCATCGTCATCGGATCGCGCGGCGCGTCCGGCCTGCTTCCAGCGGTCCATCAGGCGTCGGTATTCGGCTGCCGTGGCGGCCCAATCGGTGGACGCGCTGAGCGCCTCGGCCTCTTTCACGAGCGCGGTCTTGGCGGTCTTGGCTTCGCCTTGCTCGCTTGTGAGCTTCGCGAAGTGGGCGCGGCGCCGGCGGTCGAACGCGTTGCGCGCGGCGGAGAACCGCTTCCACATGGCCTGCTCGGTGCCGCGATCCACTCGAGGCGCGGCCTTCCATTCGTCGAGCAGGGTGCGCAGTCGGTCGCCCGAGGACTTCCAGCTGGTCGAGTCCGCGAGCGCCTCGGCCTGCACGACGATCGCCTCGCGGGCCGCCTTCGCTGCTTCGCGCGCCTTGGCCTTCTCGGCTCGGGCGGCTGCTTTTCGGGCCTGTAGGGCGGGCGTCAGGGCCGCAACCCGGACGCGCAACCCGTCGATGTCACCGACGACCTGCGGAGTCTCGAGAGAGGCGTCGATGCGCGCGATGGTCGCCGCCGCCTCATCGATGCCCACGTCCGCGCCCGAGGCGAGTCGCTGTTCGAGCAGTGACACCTCGGTCTCGAGGGTTGCGTACTTCCGAGCGAAGTAGGTCAGGGCCTCGTCAGGAGATCCGGCCTGGAACTGACCGACATGGACATCGCCCCCAGCGGTGCGCACCCAGACCGTGCCGTCGGCGTCCACCCGACCAAAGGACTCGGCGGGCGGGCCGGGCGGCGGCTTGGGGGCGACCAGGCCAGCGCCTGCTGAGGCCGGGGGAGCGGTCGGCGGCCCGGAGACTCCCGCGGCGGCAGGCCCGGCATGCTCCGGGTCAGTTGGCCTGTGGACGGGATGGGGCGGGATCAGCGCGGGAGTGGGTGCCGGAGCGGCCGCGTGAGTGGCTGCTGGAGCCGCAACCGGTGCTGGTGCTGGTGGTGGAGTGGGCGCCGAGGGCGCCTCATCGGCCTCGGCGCGACCGGCGGCGTCCTCGGCAGGCGCTGCGTCTGCAGGTGCCGCGCTCGAGGGTGGCTCGGTGCCCGTGGGAACCCCAGCCGTGCTCACGGTCTGTGCCGGCTCCGCAGGCGTGGTCGTCGAAGGTGGGGGTTGGGTGGGCGTCGGCGCACCAGGCTCGGGTGCGGGCTCGGCGGTGGGCCACGCGGGCTCCAGACCTTGAAGCGTACGCACGGGTTCCGGTTCTGCGGAGCCTTCCGGTGCGCCGGGCCCTGTTCCCGTGCTCGCTGACTCACTGGGCTCAGGAGCGGGCGGGCTTGCCGGCTGAGACGCGGCGACAGGTTGCTTCTCGCCGCTCTCGGACACCGGCAACTCCACCGGCGTCCCCGCCGGCGTCATCTCGTCTGGGTGTTCGGTCACGTCAGCCGCCGACCGTGGTCGTCTCCGCCGTCTTCGCCGACAGGATCTGCACGGGCTGCTTCGGGGGACCGTCGGTGCTTCCGTCGGCCGTACCCTCCGCTCCCACGGCTTGCACGAGGTCGAGGCCCGAGGTCATCGTGCCCAGGATCGTGTAGTTGGGGCCAAGCGTCGTGTCTTCGTACACGAGGAAGAACTGGCTCCCGCCCGTACCCGGCCCGGCGTTCGCCATGGCCACCGTGCCCGCGGGGTAGTTGTTGTCTCCGTTCTTCGGGAGGTTCTCGTCGGGCAGGTCGTACCCAGGCCCCCCCGAGCCGTCCCCCTTGGGGTCTCCGCACTGGAGCACGAAGATTCCTGACGTGGTGAGCCGGTGGCACAACGTGTTGTCGAAGTAGCCGTCGTTGGCCAGGCCGATGAATGAGGCCACGTTCTCCGGCGCCGCCTTGGCATCGAACTCGATGGCGATGTCGCCGCAGTTCGTGCCGAGCGTGACCGAGTAGGTCGTCTTCGGCTTCAGGGTGATGTCGAGCGGCTGGTCGTACTGAGTGCCCGCAGGTGTGTCGCCGTTGACCGGCGCGCAGTCGAGCGAACTCGGGTCGGTCGTCGGACTGGTCGAAGCGTCAGGCGTCGCCGCGTCGGTGGTGCCTGTGTCGTCTCTGAGCACGTTGGCGAGGTAGACGAAGCCCCCTACGGCGAGCACGGCCACGACGACGCTGGCAATGATGCGTTCGCGCTGCTTCGACTTCTGAGAGCGCGCAGCCCGGCGCGCCTGCTGCCGCTCATAGCGAGCGCGCTCGACCTCGCGCTCTCTCTTCTGCCCTGCCACGCCTGAACCCCCTGCTGGGACTGCGACGGGCCGCCCGTCGCAACGGCCGCCAGTGTAGGCGGCTCTCTCTTGCCCCTGGTGACACGGTCGCCGCCTGTCGTCGTCCCAGCAGCGATAGCCTCGTTCGGCGCCGGTCGGTGCCCGCGAGAGGAGATCTGACGTGCTGGTCGTGGGGTTCCCCGCGCAGGCCTTCGCGACGAACTGCTACGTCGTGGCACCAGCGGCGGGCGAGGACTGTGTGGTCATCGACCCGGGCATCGGGATCGAACCGACGCTGGATGACGTGCTGCGCGAGCACCGGCTCCGCCCGGTCGCCGTACTCCTCACCCACGGTCATCTCGACCACACCTTCTCGGTGGCCCCCGTGTGCGGAGCGCGCGGAATCCCCGCCTACCTCCACCCCGACGACCACGCGATGATGGCCGACCCGATGGCCTGGATCTCGCCCGAGTCCGGAGACCTGTTCGGCGGGCGGCTCAGCTGGACCGAGCCGGACGACGTACGGCCGCTGGCCGACGGCTCGCAGCTCGAGCTGGCCGGCCTGTCCCTGCGCGTCGACCACGCGCCGGGGCACACCGCTGGGTCGGTCATGTTCGGCGCCGACGCGGAGCCTCGATCGAACGAGCCGGCCGTGTGCTGGTCCGGCGACGTGCTGTTCGCCGGGTCGATCGGCCGCACCGACCTGCCCGGCGGGTCCTATGACGCCATGCTCCACAGCCTGGCCACCAAGGTGCTGACGATGGACGACCAGGTGGTCGTGCTGCCCGGGCACGGGCCGCAGACGACCATCGGGCGTGAGCGGAGCACCAACCCGTTCCTGGCCGAGGCCGAGCAGCGGCCCGTGTCCGGGCCGTCGCGGGGGATGTGAACCATGGCCAGGCCCACGCCTCTGTCCGGATTCCCCGAATGGCTGCCCAGCGGCTACCTCGTCGAGCAGGCGCTGATCGACCGGCTTCGCACCACGTTCGAGCTCTGGGGATACTCCGGGCTCGAGACCCGCTCCGTCGAGCCGCTGGAGCAGCTGCTGCGCAAGGGGGAGATCGACAAGGAGGTCTACACCCTGCGCCGGCTGCACGCCGACGACGATGCGGACACCAGCGTCGAGGATCGACTGGCGCTCCACTACGACCTCACGGTGCCGTTCGCCCGCTACGTGCTGGAGCACGCCGGTCGCCTCCACTTCCCGCTCAAGCGCTACCAGATCCAGCGGTGCTGGCGCGGTGAGCGGCCGCAGGACGGCCGGTTCCGGGAGTTCGTGCAGGCCGACATCGACGTCGTGGGACTGGAGGACCTGCCCTTCCACTACGACACCGAGCTGCCCGTCGTCATCGCGGAAGCGCTCGCGGGACTGCCCCTGCCTCCCCTCCGGATGCAGGTCAACAACCGGAAGGTGTCGCAAGGGTTCTTCCGGGGGGTCGGTTTCGACGACCTCGCGGGTGTCCTCCGTACGGTCGACAAGATCGACAAGATCGGACCGGACGAGGTGGGCCGTCTCCTGCGCGCCGAGCTGGCCGCCACTGCGGCCCAGGCCGACGCCGTGCTGGCCTTTGCGTCGATCCAGGCGCCCGACGCCTCCGTGGCCGACCGGGTCGCGGCCTTGGGCGTGAGCGACCCGCTGCTGGACGAAGGGATGGCCGAGCTGGTGGCGGTGGTCGAGGCGGCCCGAGCGGCCGTGCCCGGCTTCGTGATTGCGGATCTCAAGATCGCGCGCGGCCTCGACTACTACACCGGCACCGTCTACGAGACCCAGCTCCTCGGGCACGAGGGGCTCGGGTCGGTGTGCTCCGGGGGGCGCTACGACACGCTCGCGAGCGACGGCGCCACTCGATATCCCGGTGTGGGCATCTCACTCGGGGTGACCCGGCTGGCGTCTCGGCTGATCTCGCGCGACCTGATGGTTCCCTCGCGCGGCGTGCCCACCTGCGTGCTCGTGGCTGTGGTCGGTGAAGGCACGCGCGCCGTCTCGGATGCCACGGCAGCCATGCTCCGGGCCAGGGGGATCGCAGCGGAGGTTGCCCCGGCCGCCGACAAGTTCGGCAAGCAGATCAGGCACGCCGACCGTCGAGGGATTCCGTACGTCTGGTTTCCCACTCTCGACGGGGCGGAGACCGGCGAGGGTCTGCCGGAATCGGGTGCCGGGGAGGTCAAGGACATCCGGTCGGGCGAGCAGGTCTCGGCTCAGGCGTCCTCCTGGACCCCGCCTGCCGACGATCTCCGGCCACGGATGGTGGCCGGACCGCCCGCGTAGTGTGACCCCACCACTCCGTACGTCGGGCGCGATCTGCCCCGCCGGAGCGGCCCCGACGCGACGACCGAAGGACCTTCTGTGCTCCGGACCCACGACGCCGGCGCCCTGCGCGCCGCAGACGTCGGCCACACCGTCACTCTGACCGGCTGGGTCGCGCGTCGGCGCGATCACGGCGGGGTGGCGTTCCTGGACCTGCGCGACGCCTCGGGAGTCGTGCAGGTGGTCGTGCGCGACGAGGCGGCCGCACACGGGCTGCGCAACGAGTTCTGCCTGCGGATCGTCGGTGAGGTCGCCGAACGCCCCGAGGGCAACGCCAACCCTGATCTGCCCACCGGAGACATCGAGGTCGTCGCAGTCGAGGTAGAGGTGCTCAGCGAGTCGGCGGCCCTTCCATTCCAGATCGACGACCACGTGGAGGTGGGCGAGGAGGCTCGGTTGCGCTATCGCTACCTCGACCTCCGACGCAGCGGGCCGGCGGCGGCCTTGCGGCTGCGGTCCGAGGTCAACCGCGCGGCCCGCGAGGTGCTGCACGAGCGCGGCTTTGTGGAGGTGGAGACGCCGACGCTGACCCGCTCGACGCCGGAGGGCGCCCGCGACTTCCTCGTGCCCGCACGGCTCCAGCCGGGCAGCTGGTACGCGCTGCCGCAGAGCCCGCAGCTGTTCAAGCAGCTGCTCATGGTGGGCGGTCTCGAACGCTACTTCCAGATCGCCCGCTGCTACCGGGACGAGGACTTCCGCGCCGACCGGCAGCCGGAGTTCACCCAGCTCGACATCGAGATGAGCTTCGCCGAGCAGGACGACGTCATCGAGCTCGCCGAGGCGGTGGTTGCCTCGGTGTGGCACCTCGTGGGCTACGAGATCCCCATGCCCGTCCCGCGGCTGACCTACGCGGAGTCGATGCGTCGTTACGGCTCGGACAAGCCCGACCTTCGCTTCGAGCTGGAGCTCACGGAGTGCACCGACTACTTCGCCGACACCCCGTTCCGGGTCTTTCAGGCGCCCTACGTAGGGGCCGTCGTGATGCCGGGAGGCGCTGACCAGCCCCGCAAGCAGCTCGACGCCTGGCAGGAGTGGGCCAAGCAGCGCGGCGCCAAGGGTCTTGCCTACGTGCTCGTGGGTCAGGACGGCGAGCTCGGCGGTCCCGTCGCCAAGAACCTCAGCGAGTCCGAGCGTGCCGGGCTTGCGTCCCACGTCGGCGCCTCCCCGGGTGACTGCGTCTTCTTCGCCGCGGGACCGGTCAAGGCGTCAAGGGCGCTGCTGGGCGCCGCCCGTACCGAGATCGCCCGCAGGGGCGGACTCATCGACGAGGCCGCATGGTCGTTCGTCTGGGTTGTGGACGCGCCGCTGTTCGAGCCGGCCGCTGACGCGACGGCGAGCGGCGACGTCGCCGTCGGGTCCGGGGCGTGGACCGCCGTCCACCACGCCTTCACCTCGCCCAAGGCCGAGTTCATGGACACCTTCGACACCGACCCCGGGCCGGCGCTGGCCTATGCCTACGACCTGGTCTGCAACGGCAACGAGATCGGCGGCGGGTCGATCCGTATCCACCGCCGAGACGTCCAGGAGCGCGTGTTCGCCGTGATGGGGCTTGAGGAGGACGAGGCGCAGGGAAAGTTTGGCTTCCTGCTGGACGCCTTCGCCTTCGGCGCCCCGCCGCACGGAGGGATCGCCTTCGGGTGGGACCGAGTCTGCGCGCTGCTGTCCGGGACCGAGTCGATCCGCGACGTCATCGCGTTCCCCAAGACCGGGGGTGGCTTCGACCCGCTCACGGCGGCGCCGGCTCCGATCACGGACCTCCAGCGCAGGGAAGCCGGCATCGACGCCCCGCCTGCCCCGTCCGCGCCAGCCGCCTCCTGACGTAAGCGAGGAAGTCGTCGTGGCTGAGGACCTGTTCACCGCCGCTGGGGACGAGCGCGCAGCGGCGAACGCGCCGCTCGCTGTCCGGATGCGGCCGCGCACCATCAACGAGGTGGTGGGTCAGGACCATCTGTTGACGCCGGGCGCGCCCCTGCGCCGCCTCGTCGACGGCGCGGCGGCGGGCGGAGGTACGGCTCCTGCTTCGGTGCTGCTGTGGGGCCCTCCGGGCACGGGCAAGACCACGCTCGCCTATCTGGTGGCGTCGGCCACCGATCGTGCCTTTGTGGAGCTGTCTGCGGTGACGGCGGGGGTGAAGGACGTCCGGGCTGTCATCGATGGCGCTCGCCAAGCCCTCGGCGGCGGTGGGCGCGAGACCGTGCTGTTCGTCGACGAGGTCCACCGCTTCTCCAAGACCCAGCAGGACGCTCTGCTTCCTGCTGTCGAGAACCGCTGGATCACGCTGATCGCGGCGACCACGGAGAATCCGCACTTCTCCGTGATTGCCCCTCTTCTGTCGCGCAGCGTGCTGCTGACCCTGCGTCCGCTCGACAGCGAAGGCGTACGGCTGCTGCTCGAGCGGGCCGTGTCTGACGCGCGCGGCCTCGCGCCCTCCGAGCTCAAGGTCGGGGACGAGACCTTGGACCAGCTCACGCGGCTGGCTGGGGGCGACGCGCGTTGGGGCCTGACCGCCCTGGAGGCTGCCGCGGCGTCGGCGCAGGGACGCGGCGGCGACGAGGTCACGGTCGCCGATGTCGAGCAGGCGATCGACCGGGCGGCGGTGCGCTACGACCGCGATGGCGACCAGCACTACGACATCACGAGCGCGCTCATCAAGAGCATCCGGGGCAGCGACGTCGACGCCGCCCTGCACTACCTGGCGCGGATGGTCGAGGCGGGGGAGGACCCGCGGTTCATCGCGCGGAGGCTGGTCATCCTGGCCAGCGAGGACGTCGGCCTGGCCGATCCGTCGGCCCTTCCTGCGGCCGTGGCTGCGATGCAGGCGGTCTCGCTCGTCGGCTTCCCCGAGGCGCAGATCAACCTGGCGCAGGCGGTGATCCATCTGAGCCTCGCGCCGAAGTCGAACGCGGTCATCGTGGCGATCGGCGCGGCGACCTCTGACGTACGGGCTGGCCTCGGTGGCCCGGTGCCCCCGGGGCTGCGCGACGCCCACTACGCGGGTGCGGCGAAGCTCGGGCACGGCCAGGGCTACCGCTATCCGCACGACGCGCCGCACGGGGTGGTCGAGCAGCAGTACGCGCCCGACGCCGTGCTGTCGCGCCGCTACTACGTGCCCACCGACCACGGGGCCGAGCAGGAGCTCGCCATCCGTGCCGAGCGCCTCCGCGCCCTGGTCCGCGCCGCCCCACCCCCCCCAAACCCCTCGTGATCATGCGCAGATGGCCCTTGAGTCTGCTGGGCTCAGGGGCCACTTGCGCATGATCACGTGGGATGTGGGGGCCCTGGGTAGCGGGGCCCTGGGTATGGCGGCTTCCGCGTGGAGACCTTGCGTGATCATGCGCGGATGGCCCTTGAGTCTGCTGGGCTCAGGGGCCATCTGCGCATGATCACGAAGGGTTATTGAGGCGGGTTGGGGGCGGGGGCGGGTTAGGCTCTGGCGCCTGAAGAGTCCGCGGCTCAGGTCGGGCTCGTGCGCGGTTTTCGGCCGGGTGCGGGCGAGGCCTCGGCTGCGGCTTGATTCGGCTCGCGCCCCTGGCCGGGCCGCAAGCCCCCGCGAGAGGACCACTGATGGAGACCGCTGAGATCCGCCGCCGTTGGCTGCGGTTCTTCGCTGAGCGCGACCACGCCGTGGTGCCGTCGGCCTCCCTGTTGCTCGACGACCCCAACCTCCTGTTCGTCAACGCCGGCATGGTGCCCTTCAAGCCCTACTTCCTGGGCCAGGAACCAGCGCCGTGGCCGCGGGCGACCAGCGTCCAGAAGTGCGTACGCACCCTCGACATCGAAGAGGTCGGCAGGACCACGCGTCACGGCACGTTCTTCCAGATGAACGGAAACTTCTCCTTCGGCGACTACTTCAAGGAACGGGCGATCGAGCTGGCCTGGGAGCTCGTCACGCGCCCCCAAGCCGACGGCGGGTACGGCTTTCCGGAGTCCAAGCTCCTGGCCACGGTCTACCAGGACGACGATGAGGCATTCGGGCTCTGGAAGCGCATCACCGGACTGCCCGACGAGAAGATCGTGCGCCTGGGCAAGTCGGAGAACTACTGGAGCATGGGCGTCCCGGGCCCGGGTGGTCCGTGCAGCGAGATCCTGATCGACCGTGGGCCCGAGCACGGTCCCGAGGGCGACGTCGAGAAGGCGGGCGACCGCTACCTCGAGTTCTGGAACCTCGTCTTCCTGGAGCATGAGCTCAGCGCCGTACGCAGCAAGGAAGACTTCGACATCGTCGGCGACCTGCCGGCCAAGAGCATCGATACGGGGATGGGCCTCGAACGGGTTGCGTACCTGCTGCAGGGCGTCGACAACCTCTACGAGATCGACGAGGTGCGTCCGGTGCTCGACCGGGCCGCCGAGCTGGCCGGCAAGACCTACGGCCGAGATCACGACGACGACGTCCGCCTGCGGGTGGTTGCCGACCACGTGAGAAGCGCGCTGATGATCATCGGCGATGGCGTCACGCCGGGAAACGAGGGCCGGGGCTACGTGCTTCGCCGGGTGATCCGTCGGGCGGTGCGATCCATGCGGCTGCTCGGCGTCGACGAGCCGACGTTGCCCGAGCTGCTGCCGCTGAGCAAGGACAAGATGTCGATGTCCTACCCGGAGCTGGACACCGACTGGGCCCGCATCTCCAGCATCGCCTACGCAGAGGAAGTGGCCTTCCGGCAGACGCTGCGTGCCGGCACCCAGATCTTCGACACGGCCGCCATCGCGACCAAGTCTGGCGGCGGCACGACCTTGAGCGGCGAGGATGCGTTCAAGCTCCACGACACGTTCGGCTTCCCGATCGACCTCACCCTGGAGATGGCCTCCGAGGCGGGCATCGACGTCGATCAGGCCGAGTTCCGGCGCCTGATGACCGAGCAACGTGACCGGGCCAAGGCAGACGCGAAGGCGAAGAAGACCGGCCACGTCGATCTGTCGGCCTACCGTGATGTGGCCGCTGCTGCGGGGGACACGACCTTCACCGGGTACTCCGAGGTGGAATCGGAGGCCTACGTCCGTGGTCTGCTCATGGACGGGGAGCCGGTCGGCTCCGTGCCCGAGGGCCGCGAGGTCGAGCTGGTCCTCGACCGGACCCCGTTCTACGCCGAAGGCGGCGGCCAGCTCGGCGACACCGGGCTGATCACCCTCGACAACGGCGCCGTGGTCGAGGTCCTCGACGTGCAAGCCCCGCTGCCCGGCCTCAACGTGCATCGGGCGCGGGTCGTGTCCGGCGAGGTTGAGCTCGGGGCGTTCGCCAAGGCCGAGGTCGACCTCGAACGTCGATTGGCGATCTCGCGGGCCCACACGGCGACCCACATGGTCCACAAGGCCTTCCGAGAGGCGTTGGGCGACACCGCCACCCAGATGGGGTCGGAGAACTCCCCAGGTCGGTTGCGCTTCGACTTCCCCAACCCCTCGGCCGTGCCGCCCTCGGTGCTCGGCGACGTCGAGGCCCGGGTCAACGCGGTGCTGCTCGACGACCTCGCCGTCACCGCGGAGATCATGTCGCAGGAGCAGGCCCGCGCCACGGGAGCGATGGCGTTGTTCGGCGAGAAGTACGGCGACCACGTGCGCGTCGTGTCCGTGGGTGACTGGGCCCGCGAGCTGTGCGGAGGGACTCATACGACCCGCACCGGCCAGCTGGGCGTGGTGAAGCTGCTCGGTGAATCGTCGATCGGAGCGGGTGTCCGGCGCGTCGAGGCGCTGGTCGGCACCGACGCCTATCGCTTCCTGGCCCGCGAGCACCATCTGATCGCTCAACTGACCGAGGCGATGAAGGTGCGCCCCGAGGAGCTGCCCGAGCGCATCGCCACGGTGCTCGCACGGCTGAAAGAGGCCGAGCGAGAGCTGGACAAGCTCCGAGCGGGGCAGGTCCTCGAATCAGCGGGTGCCCTGGCGGCCGACGCCAGGGATGTCGGTGGCCTCTCGCTGGTCGCTGCGGCCGCCCCGCCTGGTACGGGCGCGGACGATCTGCGAGCCCTGGTCCTGGATGTGCGCGCTCGGCTGGGGGATGCCCTGCCCGCGGCAGTCGCCCTGGTCAGCGTGCCGGCCGACAAGCCGATCGTGGTCGTCGCGACCAACGAGGGCGCCCGAGCGCTGGGGGTGCGGGCCGGCGCCCTCGTCAAGGCAGCCGCCACGGCGCTCGGCGGTGGCGGTGGCGGCAAGGACGACATGGCGCAGGGCGGCGGCAGCGATCCCACCGCCGTCGACGGAGCGCTGGCCGCGGTGGAGGCGGCGATCCGGGACGCCACCAGTGCCTGAACCGGTGGCCGGTGCCATGCGACCCGGAGTCCGGCTGGCCGTCGATGTGGGCGACGTGCGCATCGGCGTGGCCCGAAGCGACCGCGAAGGGCTGATCGCGACCCCGGTGGAGACGGTGCCAGGCGGACCGGATGCCATCGACCGGATCCTCGAGGTCGCTGCTGCCGAGGACGCGGTCGAGATTCTCGTGGGCCTGCCGCTCAGCCTGTCTGGTGCCGAGGGTCGGGCTGCCGCGTCGGCGCGCGCGTTCGCCGCACGCCTGGCCGTGAAGGCTGACCCCATGGCCGTACGGCTGGTCGACGAGCGGCTCACGACCGTCAGCGCTGCGCGTGACCTGCGGGCCGCCGGTGTGTCGAGTCGGGCGGGTCGGGCGGTGGTCGACCAGGCGGCGGCTGTCATCATGCTCCAGGCCGCGCTCGACGCCGAGCGAGCGTCGGGGCGCCCGCCGGGTGAGGTCATCGCGAGGTTTGGGTCGCCGCAGAGCGCGGTGGATGAGCAGGGGGTCGGATGAGCCAGTTCGGGCTCGGTATGAGCGCGCAGACCGAACCGCCGCGGCCGCGCGGTCGTCGAGGCGTCCTGGCGGTCTTCATCGCCGTGGTCGTGGTGGTCGCGCTGCTCGTGGGCGTGGTCTACGGCGCCACCTCCCTGCTCGGGTCCGGCGGCGGCAACGACTACCCCGGCCCCGGCACGGGCGAGACGACTGTCGTCATCCCTGCGGGGGCAAGCCTCACCGCCATCGGGCTGGCGTTGGAGGAAGCCGGGGTGGTCAAGAGCGTCGACGCGTTCACGTCAGCGGCTGAGGCGAACCCGGCAGCGGTGCAGATCCAGCCTGGCACGTACACGCTGCAGATGGAGATGGCGGCGGCCGACGCGGTGGCAGCCTTGCTCGACCCAGCCACCCGGGTGGTGGAGCGGGTCACCGTTCCCGAAGGGCTGAGAGTCTCGGCCACGGTGGCGCGGCTCGCAGACAAGACCCATCTGACGGTCAAGGACCTTCGCGCGGCCCTGAAAGAACCGGGGACCCTAGGGCTCCCGGCCTACGCGGACGACCGCCCGGAGGGCTTCCTGTTCCCGGCGACGTACTCGCTCGAGCCGACCACCACGGCGACTGAGCAGCTCCAAGCCATGGTCACCCGCTTCGGCGAGGCGGCTGACAGCGTGAGCCTGACCGAACGGGCTCCCGACGTGGGGCTGAGCCCGTACGACGTGGTGGTCGTCGCGAGCCTGCTACAGGCGGAGGTGCGTCCGCGTGACTTCGCCAAGGTGTCGCGGGTCATCTACAACCGGTTGGCGCTCGACATGCCCCTGCAGCTGGACGCCACAGTCAACTTTGCGCTCAAGCAGAGCAGCCTCCTCCTGACGCCCGACGACCTCGACGTCGACTCTCCCTACAACACCTATCGCAACACCGGCCTGCCCCCCGGCCCGATCAACAGCCCGGGCGAGGCGGCTCTCGAGGCTGCCCTGGCGCCCGCGGTGGGCCCGTGGATCTACTACGTCACGGTCAACCCCGAGACTGGGCGCACCAAGTTCACCGACTCCTACGCTGAGTTCCTGGTGTTCAAGGCCGAGCTGAAGGCCAACCGGTGACCTCGGGGGATCGTCGCCGCGCCGCGGTCCTCGGTCACCCGATCTCGCACTCGTTGTCTCCCCTCCTGCACGCCGCGGCCTACCGGCATCTCGGGCTCGACTGGTCCTACACGGCCGAAGACGTCGAGGAGGCGAGTCTCGCGGCCTTCCTCGAGGGGCTGGGCTCGGACTGGGTCGGTCTGTCGCTGACGATGCCACTCAAGCGGGCCGTGATCCCGTTGCTCGACCGCGTCGACGCCACGGTGGATCTGGTCGGGGTGGCCAACACCGTCCTGCTCTCCTCGGACGGGCGCGTGGGTGCCAACACCGACGTCCCGGGGATTGTTGCGGCCCTCGACGAGGCCGGCGCCCCACCCGCCGAGGAGGCGACGGTGTTGGGCGCCGGAGCGACAGCCTGCTCGGCCGTGGCAGCGCTAGCCCTCAGGGGGGCGACCAGCGTGGCCGTGTATGCGCGGCAACCCGAGTCGGCCGGCGCGCTGATCGGCGTGGGGGAGCGGCTCGGGATCGACGTGACCGTGGCCGGGTGGCACGACTTTCCCCAGGGACTGACTGAGACGTTGGTTGTCTCGGCGGTGCCCACGGGTGTCACGGACGCGTGGGTCCACGCCGTGCCGACCTTGCCCGGGACGTTGTTCGACGTCGTGTACGACCCCTGGCCGACGCCGCTGGCGGCGCAGTGGGCCCTACGCGGCGGACAGGTCCTCTCAGGGCTGGACCTCTTGGTGCACCAGGCTGCCCTCCAGGTCGAGCTGATGACTGGTGACCGGGTCTCGGTCGAGGTACTTCGAGCGGCCCTCCCCGGCTGATCGAGCGCCCCGACGAAGCAGGCGCACCCGCCGCACCCTCACCAACCGCATCCTCACAGCACCCGACACGCACCCTTCGTGATCATGCGCAGATGGCCCCTCCTGGTGCTGGGTTCGACGCCCACGGTTGGACGTACGGCGTCCGCGCCCGACGGCCTGGCCCCGGAGTGGAGGGGCCATGTGCGCATGATCACGAAGAGGGGGGTGGGGCGTGGCCGGGCTTGGGCTGGGTGGAGGGGCCATCTGCGCATGATCACGAAGAGGGGGTGAGAGGTGGCCGGGCTTGGGCTGGGTGGAGGGGCCATTTGCGCATGATCACGAAGGGTGGGGTGCTGGGTTCGGTGGGGTGGGGTGCTGGTTCGGGTGGGCGTGGGTGCCGCGTCGGGTTGGGAGGTCGGCGGGGGTCGTTGGGGTGCCGTTTGGGGTTCAAGCCCGGACGCTCAGCCGCCGATGGGGGAACTAAGGCGCCGGGACCACGGCGCGTGGGGTGGAAGGGTTCCCGATGTCAGATCTGTTGTCCGGGCGGTCAGCGCAGCTGGATCGCGTCCTGAGTGACCTGCTGCGCACGTCCCCCGAGGTCGAAGCGGCCTCCGTGGTTTCCTTCGACGGCCTCCCCATGGCCTCGGCCCTGCCCCACGGCATGGACGAGAACCGGGTCGCCGCCATGAGTGCGGCCCTGCTGAGCCTGGGCGAGCGCGCGGCCGAAGGCCTCGGCCGCGGCGAGCTGTCCCAGGTCTACGTCGAGGGGGAGACCGGCACGGTCTTCCTCATCTCGGCCGAGGACGAGGCGGTGCTCGTGGCTGTCGGCGCCCGTGGCGCCAAGGTCGGCCTGCTTCTGTACGAAATCCGGCGTGCCGCAGCTGCGGTAGGTGCCACGCTTCGGGCGGAGGACCCGTCCGAGGAGGTCGCGCCCGCGACGGAGTCGTACGAGACCTCCTACGAAACCGTCGTTGAGGCGGTGCCCGAGGTCGAGGCGCCGGCCGACGAGGTCGTCGTCGATGGCGAGGACCCGCTCGGTGTCGAGACCACCGAGGTTCAGCCAGCCCTGCTTACCGCCGACGACCTGGCCCCGGCCGAGGAAGCCGTCGCGGAGCCCGTCGAGGACGAGCGTGAGCTCGCCAGCGCCTCAGCTGGACCAGTACCCCAGCCCACCCCGGATCTCGGTGCCTGGGCCACGTTCACCCCTGGTGGTTCGGCATCGGCCAGCGGCGACGGCTGGTCCTGAGACCCGCACTTCAGCAGGCACGCCGTGCCTGTTGAACGACCAACCACGCCCACGAGCAGTGAGGAGTTGAGGTGAAGCTCGAAGGCTCGATCGACGCATTCAGCCTTCCCGACATCTTCCAGCTCCTCAGCTTCACGAAGAAGTCCGGCGGTCTGCGGCTCCACCACGGCGTCTCCGACGGAGTCGTGCACTTCGCCGAGGGCTTCGTAACTGGCGCAACAGCAGACGGCGTACGTCAGTCCCTGGCGCGTCGCCTCATCGGCGCCGGCGTCGTGGACGACGGAGCCCTGGAAGCCGCCGTGTCCGGAGTGGACGAGCACCGGGGAGTCGGCCAGCTGCTCATCGAATCGGGTTCCGTCGACGCGGAGGTGGTCCGGCAGGCCGCGTCCGAGCAGACCCTCGACGGTGTCTTTGACCTGCTTCGTTGGCCGGCCGGTGACTTCGCCTTCAGCGCGGAAGCGGTGAACCCGGACGACGTCGGGGTTCGCCTCACCACCGAGGCCGTCGTGGCCGAGGCCACGCAACGCCAGGCTGCCTGGGACGCGATCGCCCATGTGATCCCGGGTCCGGACGCCGTCCTGACGATGCCTGTAGTCCTTGGGGTCGAGCCGGCGCTCGGTCGTGACGAGTGGGCCCTGTTGGCCCTCGTGGACGGTCGTCGCCGCGTAGGGGATCTGGTCGAGCTCACCGGAGTCGGGCAGTTCGCCGTGGTGTCCACGCTGGCCGCTCTGGTCGACCGCGGGCTGTTGCAGGTGCGCGGCGAGCACGACCACGTCGCCACCATTGTCCGTCGGCAGGCGCTGCTGGCTTCCCTCGAGGTGCGTGGCGATCTCGCACCGGCGGTCGAAGCCCAGCCGGAACCGGCCGCCCCCGCCGAGTCTGCCCATGGCCCCGAGGTCACTGCGGTCGAGGACTCAGCCGATCAAGCCCGCGAGGACACCTCAAGCGACGCCATCCACGATGCTTCTGAGGACATCACCGATTCGGCCGAGCAGCACGAGAGCCCCGAGCTGGACGCCGACCCGGAGACTTCCGAGTCCTCGCCGGAGTCTTCCGACCAGTCAGACGACTCAGCCGATTCAGTTGATTCAGTCGATGAGTCCGACGAGGCAGACGCTGACCAGGCGGACGTACCCGCCGCTGAGGCGGAGGACGTCGACGACGCTCACGACTCGAACGACGTCGCGACCAACGACGATTCCGCCAGCAGCGGATGCTGTCTCCGACGATTCTGTTCAGGAGGCGTCGGAAGCGGAGCCATCCGAAGCGGACCTCGCAGGCGCCGACGAGTCTGCCGGCGCTGGAGCCGAGTCCTCCGTCGCGAGCGACTACGAGGCTGCGCCAGAGCCGGAGCAGCGCCCGTCGCACGTGCCGGCTGCCCGCTTGGGCCAGGCCCACGTGCCCGGCGATGTGGTGCCGACGCGCTCGGAGCCGTTCCTGCCCACGCGGCGCCCCGATCACCCCGAACCTGCACCCACGCACCTGACGGGCCTGCCGTCGGCCATGCCTCACGCACCGGCCGCCTCGTCCTCGGGAGCCCCCACAGGCCAAGCGACCGGGTCGGGCGGCACCGTCGGCAACACCGCGGTCGCCACGGACCCCGCCGCTGCTGCACTCATCGAACGCGATCCGAGCGTGAACCGAAGCCTCCTCCTGAGGCTCATCGCCGGAGTGAGGGGACTCTAGATGGCTACCGGAAGGACGCGGCGCCGCCATGGCGGACAGGCCGTCAAGGTGGTCGTCACCGGCCCGTTCGCGGCAGGGAAGACCACCCTGATCCGCACGATCAGCGAGATCACCGTGCTGTCGACCGAGCGCAGCATCACCGACTCGACCAAGGCGCGCAAGAACGAGACGACCGTGGCCATGGACTTCGGCCGCATCACGATCGACCGCGACCTCGTGCTCTACCTGTTCGGCACCCCCGGCCAGGAGCGCTTCGACTTCATGTGGGAGATCCTCGGCGAGGGCATGCTCGGCTACGTCCTGCTGGTCGACGCCGAGCGCGATGACTCCCTGGCGGAGTCCATCGGCATCCTGGAGGCCTTCCGGCGGATGGCTCGCGTGCCCTACGTCGTGGCCCTCAACCGGGCTGACGCCCTCGATCCCGAGGCCGAAGAACGACTGCGGGACGTGCTCCAGCTGGCCCCGGAGATCCCGATCCTTCCGTGCGACGCGACCGACAAGGAGTCGGTCAAGGGCGTCCTCCTGGCCCTGCTGTACGCGGTCCTGGACGAGGTCGAAGCCGAACGCGCGTCGGTGTAGCCGGCCATGGCTCGACTGATCCCACGCTTCCTACGGCTTCGCCGTGCGCAAGGACGTCACGCGCGACCGGTCATGCCGCTCGAGGTCGCCCCGGCGGTGGCCGTCGTCCCCCACCGTGGACGCCGGGACACCGGATCGACGACTCAGGCGGCGAGCGTCGCTGAGACGTCGCTTGCCACCGGGCTTACCACCGGGCTGACCACCACGCTGGCCACCGCGCCACTTCGGCCGGCCCGATCAGCACCCGTCCGGGCTAGTGCACCACCCAGGCGCGTGCCCGTAGCGCCACCACCACCGCCACCAAGCCCGGAGCCGGCCCCGACGTCCGCAGCCGGGCCGGAAGACGCGGAGGAGGCAGCGAGGTCCCGCGTGGGGCTGTTCTTCGACGACGGCAGCCACGTCCTCCTCGATCCCACCGACCCGCGGGCCGAGGCTTTTGCTGCCCTCGCCGACAAGCTGAACGGCTGATCGGCAGCAGGTTCGTCACGCACCGTGGTGACCCGCCTGGTCCGCTCAAGACGGCGCCCGTGGCGCCGATGAGGTGTGAGGGGAAAGCGCACGTACGACAGCGCCTGGAGGGGAAAGCGTGAAGCAGCTCGGAGACATCCTGGTCGAGGGCGGCCTTGTCACGTCCACTCAGCTCAGTGCGGCCTACGAGGAGCACCAACGCCTGGGCCGTTCGCTGGGCCGGGTGCTGGTGGACCAGGGCGTCGTCACCGAGGGACAGCTGGTCGCTGCGCTGGCCACCCAGATCGGCATGCGCTTCGTCGACCTCAGCGACACCCCGATCGACCACTCGGCGGCTGCGTTGATCTCCGGCGAGCTGGCCCGCCGATCGTCGATGCTGCCCTTCGCCTTCGACGACGGAAAGCTGCTGGTCGCGACGGCCGACCCGGCGAACGTGATCGCCCTGGACGACGTACGGATGCGCACCCAGCTCGAGATCAAGCCTTGCCTGGCGACCCCCGCCGACATCGCGGCCGCGATCGACCGGGTCTACCGGGCCGACGACGACCTGGACGCGCTGAGCTCGGCCATCGACTCCGTCGATGAGGAGATGGACCTGTCGAAGGTCCGCGAGGCCACGGACGACGCGCCCATCGTCAAGTACGTCAACGCGTTGATCATCCAGGCCATCCAGGACCGCGCCTCCGACATCCACCTCGAGCCCACCGAACGTGACCTCCGCGTGCGCTACCGCATCGACGGCGTGCTCCACGAGATCATGCGCTCGCCCAAGAACATCACGTCCGGCGTCATCAGCCGGCTGAAGATCATGGCCGACATCAACATCGCCGAACGCCGCATCCCGCAGGACGGTCGGCTCTCCGTCAACGCCAACGGCCGCAAGATCGACCTTCGTGTCGCGACGCTGCCGACGGTGTGGGGCGAGAAGGTCGTCATGCGAATCCTGGACAACTCCACGGCGAGCCTGGACTTGTCCGACCTCGGGTTCTCCGACAACAACTTCGACCGCTTCTCCCTGAGCTTCACCAAGCCCTACGGGATGATCCTGGTGACTGGGCCGACGGGTTCAGGGAAGTCGACGACGCTCTATGCGACGCTCAACATCCTGAACAAGCCCGAGGTCAACATCATCACGGTGGAGGACCCGGTCGAATACCGGCTGGCCGGCATCAACCAGATCCAGGTGAACAACAAGGCCGGGCTCAACTTCGCCTCGGCGCTGCGGTCGATCCTGCGATCAGACCCCGACATCGTGCTCATCGGTGAGATCCGCGACCACGAGACGGCGCAGATCGCCATCGAGGCCGCGCTGACCGGTCACCTCGTGCTCTCGACGCTGCACACCAACGACGCGCCCAGCGCCATCACCCGGCTCATCGAGATGGGCATCGAACCCTTCCTCGTCGGCTCCGCCGTGGACTGCGTGCTCGGCCAACGGCTCGCCCGTCGGCTGTGCAGCAAGTGCAAGGAGGCGTACACACCGACCGCGGAGGCGCTCATCACCGCCCGCTATCCGTGGCGTGACGGGGAAGAGCTGCCCACGCTGTATCGCTCGGCGGGCTGCTCGGCGTGCGCCAAGACCGGCTACAAGGGTCGGCTGGCGCTGCACGAGGTCATGCCCATGACCGAGGAGATCGAACGCCTGACCGTGGAGCACGCGTCCGCGTCGGTCGATCTCCGAGGTCGCCAAGAAGGACGGGATGGCCTTCCTCCGAGAGGACGGCATGCAGAAGGTGGCCCTCGGGGTCACCTCGATCGAGGAGATCCTTCGCGTGGTCGTCTGACCGCGCGAATCGCCATCGGGTCAGCCATACGGCTCAAGCCGTGTCCGGCCCAGGCCGATGGCAGATCGAGGGGTCCGCATGGTGCGGACCTCCGACGAAGGGGGCAAGAGTGGAGACCACCGGCTTCGGCGGGTCCGCGCCCGAGCAGAACGGCGCCGACCCGTCGGCATCGTCGAGCACGGTGACGGCGTTCGCCCCGTCCCCCCTCGACCCGGAGTGGCGTCCGACGCCCGAGCCCGGAACGGTGCTCGCGGCTCCCGCGACCGCTCCCGTCAACGACGCGTCCACGACTACTGAGGCTCCCGCAGCCGAAGCTCCTGCGACCGAGTCCGCGAGCATCCCCGTCGTCGGGCTCGCGCCCGTCGCAGAGCCCGTGACGCAACCGGCCGCCGAACCGGCGCCGAGTGCTGCCGAGCCTGTGGGCTCGACGCTCACAGTTCCGCTGGCGCCGGCCGCCGAAGTTGCGGCGCCGGCCCCGCTCGCGGAGCCGGTCCAGGTCCCCGACCCGCCGGCCGCCGCCTCCGCTCCCTCCGAGGTCTCCGCCGCGGACGCCGTTTCGTTGGCCGAGACCGAGGCCTTCGAGGGCGCCTACGGGCGTGCGACGACCGAAGACCAGGCGACCGAGTCCGACCTGAACCTTCATGACCTGCTCGGGATCGTCCTGCAGAGCGGCGCCTCTGACCTTCACCTGACGACCGGCTCCCGGCCGCAGATCCGGCTGCACGGTCACCTGACCCCGCTCGAAGACTTCCCGGAGCTCACGCCGGCTGTCATCCAGCGGATGATGTACGCCGCGATCACCCAGCGCCAGCGCGAGAAGTTCGAGGAGAACCTCGAACTCGACTTCGCCTACTCGGTTCCCGGCAAGGCGCGCTTCCGCGTCAACCTCTACCGGCAGAGGGACTCCCTGGGTGCGGCCTTCCGCCTCATCCCCTTCGAGATCAAGAAGCTCGAAGACCTCGGGGTTCCGCCGTCGGTGGCCAACTTCGCGATGCTGCCCCGTGGTTTCGTGCTCGTCACCGGTCCCACTGGTTCCGGTAAGTCGACCACGCTGGCCGCGCTCGTGGACCTGGCCAACCGCCAGCGCCGCGACCACATCATGACCGTCGAGGACCCGATCGAGTTCCTCCACAACCACCAGTCGTGCGTGGTCAACCAGCGCGAGGTGGGGGAGGACACGCACTCCTTCACGAACGCGCTCAAGCACGTGCTGCGGCAGGACCCGGACATCATCCTGGTCGGTGAAATGCGTGACCTGGAGACGATCTCGGTGGCGCTGACCGCTGCTGAGACCGGCCACCTGGTCTTCGCGACGCTGCACACCCAGGACGCGGCCCAGACCATCGACCGCATCATCGACGTGTTCCCGCCCCACCAGCAGCAGCAGGTGCGGGTCCAGCTGGCCGGCTCTCTGCAGGGCGTGGTCTGCCAGACCCTGGCGCGCACGGTCGACGGCCGCGGCCGCGCCGTGGCGACCGAGGTGCTCGTAGCCACCCCGGCCATCCGCAACCTGGTCCGCGAGGGCAAGACCCACCAGATCTACTCGGCCATGCAGGCCGGGGCGCAGCACGGCATGCACACCCTCGACCAGCACCTGGCAGAGCTGGTCAAGCGAGGCAAGATCACCTACGAGGTGGGCCTCGAGAAGTGCCACCACATCGAGGACTTCAACCGGCTCACCGGCCGGGGCTGAGAGGCGTAGCCATGGCAGCGACCGCAACCTTCCAGTACTCCGTTCGCGACCGCGGCGGCAAGATGGTGTCGGGCAAGATCGACGCCGACTCCGCGAGCTCGGTGGCGCAGAAGCTCAAGTCGATGGGCTACGCACCGGTCAGCATCAACGAGGTCAAGAGCTCGGGGATGTCGACCGAGCTCTCGCTCCCCAAGTTCGGCTCGAAGGTCAAGCTCAAGGAGCTGGCGGTGTTCTCCCGCCAGTTCGCCACGATGATCAACTCCGGGCTGTCGCTGCTGCGCGGACTGTCGATCCTCGAGCAGCAGACCGACAACAAGGTACTCGGCAAGGCGCTGACCGAGGTTCGCCAGGACGTCGAGGCCGGCACTGCGCTGTCGATGGCCTTCGGCAAGCACCCACTCATCTTCCCGCCGCTGATGGTCAACATGACCCGCGCCGGTGAGATCGGCGGATTCTTGGACTCCGTCATGCTCCAGATCGCCGCGAACTATGAGGCGGAGGTCAAGCTGCGTGGCAAGGTCAAGGCCGCGATGACCTATCCCGGTCGTCGTCTTCTGCATGGCGATCCTCGCGGTCGTCGGCATGCTGCTCTTCGTCGTCCCGACGTTCGCGAAGCTTTTCGACGACCTCGGCGGGACCTTGCCGGCGCCAACCCGCGTCCTCATCTTCATGTCTGACGTGCTCAAGAACTGGGCGCCTCTGGTGCTGGCCGTCATGATTGGTCTCTACATCGCCTGGTCCAAGGTTCGACACACCGAGCGATACGCCCGCATCGTCGACCCGTGGAAGCTGAAGATGCCGGTCTTCGGCAGCCTCTTCCAGCGCATCGCCCTCGCGCGGTTCGCTCGCAACCTAGGCACCATGATGAGCTCCGGCGTCCCGATCCTGCAGAGCCTCGACATCGTCGCTGACACGACAGGCAACGTCGTCGTCGGAGATGCCGTGCAGGGACGTCCAGGAAAGTGTCCGACGCGGCGAGAGCCTCTCGGCGCCGTTGGCCCTGCACCCGGTCTTCCCGCCCATGGTCGTCCAGATGATGGCCGTCGGCGAAGACACCGGCGCGCTGGACACCATGCTGCACAAGATCTCGGAGTTCTACGACCAGGAGGTTGAGGCGACCACCGAGTCGCTCACTGCGCTCATCGAGCCGCTGATGATCGCCTTCCTCGGCGCCGTGGTGGGGTCGATGATCATCGCCCTCTACATGCCGATCTTCAAGATCTTCGACCTGATCAAGTAGACCCGGCCCATCGCGTCCGGCCCGGTCGTCACCCCGCGTGACGACCGGGCCGTTCCGCGTTCGTCTGGGGGGCTCGCCCGTCCGGGTGAACTCGGGTTTAGGACGCCCATTGCCTTGCTTCATGGCTCAAGTCGCCACCGTCCGTGACCGAAATCTCAACTGTCAACGAGCTCCACGGCCAGAAACGGCACACCCGTCGTGAGGCGGGGTCGCAAAGCAAGGGGACCTGCGGGCGTGCAGGCCAGCCCAGCTGCCTCGGTCGAGAACCCCCACAAGGGGTTCTCAAGAGGGGGGATCTGCCGGTGAGGCTCACCGCATCGTTCCGAAGGGGAACACTCGCATGATCGCTCGCATCCGCAAGTCGATCGAGGAGAAGGACCAGGGCTTCACCCTGATCGAGCTCCTGGTCGTCATCATCATCATCGGCATTCTTGCCGCGATCGCCATCCCGGTCTTCCTCAACCAGCGCAAGAAGGCTGTTGAGGCGTCGCTGAAGTCCGACCTTCGGACCGGTGCGACCACGATGGAAACCGACTTCGTCGACAGCCAGGACTACGGCAGCCTGACCGCAGCAGCTGCTCTCGCGGCCAACGCCTACTCGGCTGACAACGCAGTCACCATCGCCTCGGCCGACACGTCCAGCTTCTGCCTGGACGTGACGAGCGCTCGTCCGCACGACACCGAGTGGCACTACGACTCGGCCGCTGGCGGGATCCTTTCCGGCACCTGCTAGTCACCACTGAACACGGCCAAGGCCGGCACCCCAGCGGGGTGCCGGCCTTGGCGCGTCTGGCGACTCGACGCGACCGCACCCAATCGTCCAATCGGCCCTACTGGGCGGGACCGAGCGCGCCGATTCAAGAGGGGACAGGCACAACCGAAGGACGGAAGGGGAGGCACATGACCCGGGAACACCCGGGCCAAGGGGGTTCCCCCGCTGATGAAGGTTTCACCCTGATCGAGTTGCTCGTCGTCATCATCATCATTGGCATCCTGGCGGCAATCGCGATCCCGGTGTTCTTCAACCAGCGGGAGAAGGGCTTCGACGCAGCAATGAAGTCCGACATCCACACCCTGGCCCAATTCGAAGAGTCCTATCTGGTCGACGCGGACAACTACGCCACGGTCGCTCAGCTGCAGGCCACCAACTACGACCCGCGCGCGAGCAAGAACGTGACGGTGCCGTTCACCGTCCAGGGCGCCCTTGGGTACTGCTTGGCGGCCAGTCATCCAGGGTCGACGACCACCTGGTACTACGACAGCCAGGCGGGTGGCCTCCAGGACAAGGGAACAGCTGGCTGCCCGGTGACGGCAGGCGCGGCCGGCGGCTCAGTCGTCGGTTGACATCAGGCCGCGGCCGGACCCGCTCAAGACCGGGTCCGGCCGCGCCGAGATACAGACCAGAGCGCTCCAGAAACAGAGGGTGGGACATGCGCGCATTCCGGCACGCGAGGCAGCGTCAGGCGGCCGACGACGGGGGATTCACCCTGATCGAGGTCGTCGTCGCGCTCGTTCTCCTCAGTCTCATCATGAGCGCGGTCACCACGCTGTTCCTCCGCTCGATGAAGTCTTCTGCGGGGCTGCAGGATCGGCAGGCAGCCGTCCCGGTGGCCACCCAGGCCATGGACCTGGCCCGATCCATCCCGGCAGTCCGGGACACGGCCGGAGACAGTTCCCTCGTCGCCGGCCGTTGGCAGACCGCGGTGAACACCCAGTGGGCGGCCGTCGTCGGCCTGGATGGTGTCGACCTGTCTGACACCTACCCCGCTTGGGACAGCACGGCGACTGCGACCTCGACGCCCGTGCTTCCGATGTCTACCACCGTCCTCGTTTCCGGGAAGGCGTACAACGTCCAGACCTTGGTCGGGGTTTGCTACCGCGAGAACGTCGATAGCGACTGCGTCAAGCTCAGTGGACAGAGCAGCCCGCCCGCGACGCCACCCGCTGGGCAGGTGTTGCTCTACCGAGTGATCGTCGTCGTGTCCTTCAAGACAGCCGACGGCGGATGTGTCGCCGGCTGTACCTACGTCACCTCGACCCTCATCGACCCATCCACGGACCCGACGTTCAACACCAACGACGTGGTCGTGCCGCCACCGGTTGCCATCGGAGACTACGTGGTCCTGAACGCTGCCAACCCGGGCACTTCGACCATCATCAATGTCCTCGGCAACGACAGCGGAACCCTGGGCACCTACCCGGTCGTCATCGCGATCCCGCCCGGCAAGGGATCGGTTACTGCCTCAGGAACCGGCATCGTGACCTACACCGCCGACAACGGGGCATCGGGAACCGACTACTTCACCTACTACCTGCGGGACGCCAGCGGCCGCGCGTCTGCTGCGGCGACCGTGTCGATCACGATCCAGCCGCGCGCGTCCGCGGATGGGTTCACCACGGGCCAGGGCCGTTCGGTGAGCTACAACCTCAAGGCGAACGACATCGGTACGTACCCAACGTCTGGCAACTCGTGCATCACCATCACGAGCCCGCCGGCCCATGGCTCCGTTGCGCTGGGTACCTGCGGCAACGTCACCTACACCCCTAGCGGTGGATACACGGGCACCGACTCGTTCCGCTACACGATCACTGACACCTCGGCCCTGGACTCCAACGAGGTCACGGCTACGGTGACGGTCTACCCACCGCCGACGGCAGCGCCCGACTCGGCGACGACCAACGCCGGCTCGTCACGTCACGATCCCGGTGCAGAGCAACGACACCATGCCGGCCGGCTCGGCGACGACGTCCATCGTCAGCAACCCGTCGAACGGTAGTGCCACGGTGAGCGGCGGCACCAACGTCGTCTTCACGCCGAACGCCAACTACTCCGGAACCACCAGCTTCACCTACCGGTTGACCGACGTCTACGGGAACACCTCCTCGACGGTCACCGTCACGGTCCTCGTCAAGCCGACGGCCTCGCCGTTGGCCAGCAGCGGCACCGGCGTAGGAAAGTCCGTCGCCGCGTCGGTGAGTGCCTACGTGAAGGGGTCGTTCAGCGGGTCCTACGTCTCGGCCACGAGTGCTTCCGGCAGTTCGGTCACGGCCAGCGGATCGACGCTCACCTACACGCCTAAGGCGGGCTACAGCGGAAGCGACACGGTTACCTACACGGTCACGGACACTTCCGGTCAGACCGCGACGTCGACCTGGGTCGTGACCGTCGCCGCAGCGCCGACGGCCAGGAACGACTCGGTCACCATGACCGGCGGCGGTTCGGGCTCCATCAACGTGACAGGCAACGACACGGTGCCCGGCGGCGTCGCGAGCGTCGCGGTGACGTCTGGGTCCCAGCTCGGGGTCCGCGTCGGTGAGCGGGAACTCGGTGATCTACACGCCAGCGGCCGGGTTCACCGGGAATGCGACGTTCACCTATCGCGTGACGGACTCCTACGGGAACAGCGACACGGCGACCGTGACCGTGCACGGTGACCAAGCCCGCAGCCCCACTCGGGTCACTCGGACTACCGTCGACGGTTCAGCGAACAAGTCGATCAGCATCGACGTGCTCGCCAACGACAACTACCCTGGCGGCGTGGGCGTCATCACGATCGTCACGCCTCCGGCCAAGGGGTCTGCAGCGGTCAGGGCTCCGGAAGCGGTTCCTACATCCGGTTCACGGCCGATCAACAGCAGGACTGACTGCTGGCTCGAGTACACGATCACCGACGCCTACGGCCAGACCTCGGCGCCCATCCGACGTCGACCTGGTGGTGACCTGATGGGCCCGCGGACAGGGAAGACGGATCGGTCATGGGCGAGGATGCGATCTCGAGCTGGTCGCGGGACCTGCGATCGGACAGTGACGGCGGCATGACACTCATCGAGCTGCTCGTGGCGATGGGGCTGTTCACCATCCTGCTCGGCGTGTTCATGTCGGGGATCGCCGCCATGACCAGCGTGACCGTTCGCTCCCAGGCTGCGGCCGACTCGAGTGACGAGGTCCGCCGCGCCTACCAGCGCCTCGACAAGCAGCTGCGCTACGCCAGTGCCGTCAACCGTCCGGGTGTCGTCAACGGACGGCAGTACATCGAGTTCCGCAACCCGTCCGACGACGTCAGCGCCAGCCCAACCTGCACCCAGTACCGCCTGAACGGGGCGGCAGACACGCTCGAGTTCCGTACCTGGCTCGATGAGGCAGGCGCTTCGGCGTCGTCGTGGACCGTTGTCGCCAGTCGCGTCAAGAACAACCCAACGACCGAGCCGGCATTCGTCTTCCTCGGTACCGACGGAGATCACAACAAGCAACGGGTGACCGTCTACCTCAACGTGGAGAACCCCCAGGGTGATGGCGCGGAGCTGCGCAGCACCTTCGTAGCCCTCAACACGACGTCGACCACCGTGACCACGGAGGCCGATGCGTTCGGCAACAGCAAATATCCCGTCTGCCAACAGGTGAGCCGAGTATGAACCGCTTGTCGCACAAGAGTCGCAGCCTCAGGCTCATTGGCCTCCGCTCGCGGCCGGCTGGGGATGACGGGACCGCGATGTTCATGGTGCTCATCGCCATGCTCGTCGCCTCCGCTCTCAGCGTGCTGATCCTCGGGCTGGTCCTCGCCCAGGTCACGCCGACCCAGTTCGAGCGCAAGAACTCGCGCACCCTGACCGCAGCCCAGGCCGGGATCGACGCCGCCCTCGGTGAGCTGCGAGGCGCCACCTCCGTCGACCTCGTGTCCAACACGACGTACGGCGACCGGGCCAAGCTGCCCTGCGCGAACATCGAGGGCACAGTTGGTGGTCAGCCGGGGAACCCCGCGTACGTGGCGGTGGTGACCTACTACCCGGATGATCCCTCGGGCCAGAGCGACGCGTGGCTCGCGGCCAACAAGATGGACTGCAACGCGGGCACGGGTCCGCCGCTGGCTCCGAACTTCGCACTGATCCAGTCCGCTGGTGCCGCTGATGGCGTCCCCGGATTGTCGGCAACCGCCGGCGACCGGTCGCTCGTGACCACCTACACCTTCAAGCTCACCAACGTGAACGTCTCCGGCGGCCTGATCCACAACTACGACGACGGCAACGGGTCCACGAAGGCACTCTGCTTCGACGCGCACTCGGACGCCCCGTCCGCCGGTGACCGTCTGTATCTCGAAAACTGCACTCCTGGCGCCGCCAACCAGCTCTTCGCGTACCGGACCGACCTGTCCATCGTGCTCGCGGTGACCCAGACGGTCACCCCCCTCGAGGGCATGTGCATCCAGGCTCCGCAGGCAGGGAGCACCTCGACTCAGGTGCCGGCGGTATTCCAGCCCTGTGCCAGCGGAACCTACTCGCAGGTATGGAGCTTCGACGACTCAGCCCACTTCCAGGGTTCAACCCCAGGGGGCAGCCTGAACGGCTGGTGCCTGCGCGGACAGACCGACAACGTGATCGGAACTCCGGTTGTGCTCGTGCACAACTCGGTAGACGGTTCGCAGAGCTGCAACGACGGCTACACCCGTCGTGACACCTGGCGCCCCGAGCCGAAGGTCGGTGCTGGAGCGGCCGGGGCTGGCACCCAGCAGCTGGTCAACTACCTCGAGTTCGGTCGTTGCTTCGACATCACGGGTCAGAACGTCAACGCCTCGTTCATGATCGCCTTCCCGTGCAAGCAGGCGCCGAACCCGGCCAACGTCGCGTTCAACCAGCGCATGGTCTACAACAGCACGACGAAGTGGCTCTACACCACCAAGAACGGCGAGAACCGCTGCCTCACGGCCTCGACGGCTAGCCCGCCCTACGTCACCACGCCCGTCTGCTCGCTTGAGCAATCAGCTCCAGAAGTGGACGCTGATCTACGACACGGGTGACTACGCGACGAGCTACGTCGTCAAAGACTCCAACGGCAACTGCCTCGGCCTCGGCCCGCCCGGCTCAGCCAGCGCACCTCTTAACCAGTGGTCGACGATCACGAGCGAGCCGTGCAACGGTCAGGCCGAGCAGAAGTGGAACGCTCCACCGAACCTGATCGATGCCGTCTTGAAGAACTACACCGAAACCACGAGTGGCTGACCGCTTCCGGGCACCGCGGTGGCCTAGTCTGCCGCGGTGACCGGACTGCTCGTCGGCGGCTGCGCGCTGCTCGGACTGTTCATCGGCTCGTTCCTCAACGTGGTCATCTACCGCGTGCCACGAGGGGAGTCGGTGGTCAGCCCGCGGTCGCGCTGCCCCGGCTGCGGCGAGGAGATCGCCTGGTACGACAACCTCCCGGTTGTCAGCTGGTTGGTGCTTCGGGGGCGCTGTAGACGCTGCCGGGAGTCCATCTCCGCCCGGTACCCGGTTGTCGAGCTCCTCACGGCTGTCGTGTTCGGCTCGTTGGCCCTGGCCCTGTCTGACCAGCCTTGGGCGGTGCCGGCGTATCTGTGGGTCGGCGGGGTCGGCGTCGCGCTCGCGGCGATCGACATCGACACGCATCGGCTGCCGGACGTGCTCACCCTGCCCTCCTACGCGGTCGTGGCTGTCCTGCTCGTCCTCCCGGCCGTGGCGTATGACACCTGGTCGTCCTATCTGCGTGCCGCGCTTGCTGCGGCAGCACTCTTCGCCTTCTATTTCCTGCTGGCCTTCCTCAAGCCCGGTGCCATGGGCTTCGGGGACGTCAAGCTCGCCGGAGTGCTGGGCCTGGTCCTGGGCTGGCTCGGGTGGGGAGTGCTCATTCTCGGTGGATTCTTGGGATTCCTCCTTGGCGGGCTGCTCGGCGGCATCCTGATGGCGGTTGGCCGAGCAGGTCGAAAGTCGAAGATCCCCTTTGGTCCCTTCATGTTGGCCGGCGCCCTGGTCGCCGTCCTTTGGGGGCCGTGGCTCGTGGACGCCTACCTCGACATCGTTCGCGGCTGAGCCAGCGGCGCGGTCGGAGCGCGCAATCTGCCCAACGGGGCGTGCACACAAACCTCAAGGCCCGGCGCCTGACGTCCGATGCCTTCTCTGATATCGCCTGTATGGGCGACTGGCGCGGCCTCAGGCCGCCTCGCGAGAAGGGTTGGCGTCGTGGCAGGACGATCCGCCATTGGGCTCGACATCGGTACGTCGGGCGTGCGCGCAGCCGAAGTGACATTCGGCAAGGGGGAGATCACCCTCGCGAAGTTCGGTCAGGTCGCACTCCAGGACGGAGCCGTCCGAGACGGTGAAGTCATGGACGTCGAGGCCGTCGGCCGGGCCATCAAGGAGTTGTGGTCCCACACGAAGTTCTCCAGCAACAAGGTCGTGCTGGGCGTCGCGAACCAGAAGGTTCTCGTGCGCCAGATCGACCTTCCCTACCTGCAAGGCGACGAGCTCAAGCGCTCGCTGCCCTTCCAGGTCCAGGACTACATCCCGATGCCGGTCGAGCACGCGGTGCTCGACTTCTACCCGCTCGAGGAGGTCCAGGACGACGGGCAGCGCATGCTGCGCGGCCTCCTGGTCGCCGCCTCCCGGGAGATGGTGCTCAACTCGGTGCACGCCGCACAGAAGGGCGGACTGACCCCCACCACGGTGGATCTGTCCTCCTTCGCCGTGCTGCGGTCGCTGGGTCGCGGCTCGCTCCTCGGCCTGAGCGGTGAGTCGGAAGCTCTCGTCGACGTCGGCGCCCGGGTCACCAACATCGTGGTGCACGAGGGCGGGTCGCCTCGGTTCATCCGCATCCTGCTCATGGGTGGCCAGGACCTCACCGAGACGATGGCCGAGCGCATGGGGGTCTCGCTCCCACAGGCCGAGACCTTGAAGCAGCAGCGGGGCCTCACTGGCGACGACGCCGACCCGGCGGGGCGCGTGCTCGAGTCCGGCGTGGCGACCTTCCTCGACGAGGTCAAGGGCTCGCTCGACTACTTCCAGTCCTCGCAGGCAGCGCCGCGTATCGGGCGCATCTTGCTCACGGGTGGCGGCAGCCGACTGAGCGGACTCGCCGAGCGCCTGCAGCAGACCACGCGCATCCCGGTCGAGACCGGCAACGCGTTCAGCGCGATGGCCATGGGGAAGACCGGCCTGAGCCCTGACCAGATCCAATTCGTCGAGCCGCTGGCCGTTGTGCCGGTCGGCCTCGCCCTCGGAGCAGCCTGATGAGCACCGCAACTGCCGTCCGGACCGCGGAGTTCCCGCGCGTCAACCTTCTGCCCGGTGAGATCGCCGAGGAGCAGCGCTTCCGCACCGTACGGGCGGTGCTGGCTCTCGCGGTCGTCGCCGCCGTGGCCGGCGTGGGCGGGCTCTGGTATCTCGCCAACCAGCAGGTCTCGTCGGCCGAAGAGGCCCTCGCCACGCAGCAACAGCTCAACGCGACGCTGCAGACCGAGGTGGCCAAGTACGCCGAGGTTCCCTTGGTCTACGCAGCCGTTGCTCGCGCCAACGAAGACCTCGACCTGGCCATGGGGCAGGAGGTGCGCTACTCCTTCGTGCTCAACGACCTGTCGCTCACCATCCCCTCGAACGTGTGGCTCAAGTCGCTGGTCGTCACCCAGGACATGACCGGCACGCCGGTCACCTCGCCGCTCGGCACGCCGGGCATCGGGACCGTGACCGTCCAGGGCCTGGCGTTCAAGCAGAACAACGTCGCGTCGTGGCTGAAGTCGCTCACCGAGTCCGACTACTACGTCGACCCGTACTTCAGCTCCTCGTCCGACACCGACCCGATCGACGGGCAGGCGCTGGTCGAGTTCGACTCGTCGGTGACGATGACTGACCAGGCTTACTCCAACCGCTACACCACGGGGGGCTGACCCATGACCCGCAGTCGAGTCTGGACGCTGGGGACGGCGGTCGCCGTCGTCCTCATCCTCCTGGCCGGTTGGTTCCTCCTGGTGGCGCCTGCACGGGCCAATGCCACGGACATCGAGGAGCAGGCCACGAGCCAGCAGGCCGCCAACGCCCAGCTGGCCAGCAAGATCGAGCAGCTCAAGGTGCAGGAGCAAGACCTGCCGGCGCAGGAGGCCAAGCTGGCGAAGTTCCGCCAGCGCATCCCGGCCCAGCCGGCGCTGCCCTCCTTCATCCGGTCGCTGTCGCAGATTGCTGACCAGTCGAACGTCGAGCTGATCAGCCTCGAACCGCAGACGCCGCAGGCACTCGCGGTGGCGGTCCCGACGACCACGGCACCGACCACGGGGGAGGCTGGGGCGACTGACGGTGGGGACACCGTCACCCTCGACACCACGCCGGATTCCCAGGTGCAGTTCGTGCAGGCCCAGGTAACGATCGCCGGTGGCTACTTCAACACCGAGCAGTTCCTCAGCAAGCTCGAGCGGCTGCAGCGGTCCTTCCTGGTCACCGGCTTCGACATCACCGCCGTGGACGATCCCACGGTCACCCCTGGCGACGTTGAGACCCACCTCCAGGTCCGCGTGTTCTTCGCGCCGCCGCCCACCTTGCCGTCGTCCGCTACCGCGACCAACTAAGAGGAGCCACGATGTCTGACGAGAACTCCTTCGGGTCGGTCGCCACAGCGCCACCCCCGCCGGTCCAGCCAGAGCAGGATGAGACGGGCCGCAGCTCGCGCGCCTTGTTCATCGCGCTGGGTGCAGCCGTCGCGGTGCTCGCGGTCTTCGGCTACTTCCTGTTCCTCAAGGGCGGGGGCGAGCCCGAGGCTGTCGGTGTCGTCGTCAAGCCGGTCCCTGCGCCCTCCGCTCCGGCTGAGGACCCGGGTGCCGTCCCGACCGACGACACCACGACGAACCCGCCCACGACCAACGTCAAGGGCACCAACCCGTTCAAGCCGCTGGTCACCGAGCCGGCGGCCACGGACTCGACGGGCGGGACATCCGGCACGGTCGACCCCGGCACCACGCCGACCACGGACCCCACCGTCACTGACCCGACGGTGGTCGTGCCGACCACGCCAACCACTCCGGCCACCGGAACGGTCACGGTCAAGCTGGTCTCGGTGAAGGGCGACACGGTGGCCACCAAGGTGGGCAACGTGAACTACACCGGCCTGGCGCCAGGCGACACCTTTGGCACCAACTTCCAGCTCTACGCCATCTTCAACAACTCCTGCGCCGGCTTCCTCTACGGGGACGACTCGTTCGCCCTCTGCGAGGGCAAGAGCATCACGCTCGACAAGCGCTGATCTCGACAGCCTCTGACGCAGGCGAAACGCGACACAGACCCGGGCCGGGTCGTCCCCTCGGGGGGCGGCCCGGCTTTGGCGTGGGAGGATCCTGCCTGTGTTGCGCTGGCTGACCGCGGGGGAGTCCCACGGACCCGCTCTCGTCGGAGTGCTTGAGGGGCTGCCTGCGGGGGTCGCGGTCACCACCGACATCGTCGGTGCGGATCTGGCCCGGCGACGCCTCGGCCTCGGACGGGGCGCCCGGATGAGCTTCGAGCGCGATGAGGTCGAGTTCCTCGGCGGCGTACGCCATGGCCTCACGATGGGCGGTCCGGTCGCCATCCGGGTCGGGAACAGCGAGTGGCCCAAGTGGGAGACCGTCATGGCGGCCGACCCGGTTCCCGACGACGTCCTCGAGGGACTGGCCCGAAACGCCCCGCTGAGCCGCCCCCGACCGGGGCATGCCGACCTGGTCGGCATGCAGAAGTACGGCTTCGACGACGCCCGTCCGGTGCTGGAGCGGGCCAGTGCCCGGGAGACGGCTGCTCGGGTCGCCCTGGGCGCGGTGGCGCGGGCTTTCCTCGCGCAAGCTGCCGACGTCTCGGTGCTCAGCCACGTGGTCGAGCTCGGGGCGGCCAGAGCCGAGACCAGCGTCGCGCCCGCGGCGGGGGATCAGGCTGCGATCGACGCCGATCCGGTGCGCTGCTTCGATCCCGACGCGAGCACCGCCATGCAGGCCGAGATCGGTGCCGCCCACAAGGACGGCGACACGCTCGGCGGTGTTGTCGAGGTGGTCGTGCACGGACTGCCGCCCGGCCTGGGCAGCCATGTGCATTGGGATCGGCGGTTAGATGCACGGCTCGCCGGAGCTCTGATGGGCATCCAGGCGATCAAGGGCGTCGAGGTCGGTGACGGCTTCGAGCTGGCCCGCACCCGCGGCTCGCTGGCTCAGGACGAGATCGAGCCCGGCCCGGAGGGCGTACGCCGTCGAAGCGGTCGCTCCGGTGGCACCGAGGGTGGCATGAGCACCGGCGAGGTGCTCCGCGTCCGGGCGGCCATGAAGCCGATCTCCACCATCCCGAGGGCGCTCGACACGATCGACGTCACCACGGGTGAAGCGGCCAAGGCCATCAATCAGCGCAGCGACGTCTGCGCAGTGCCAGCAGCGGGGATCGTGGCCGAGGCGATGGTCGCTTTGGTGCTCGCCGATGCCGTCCTCGAGAAGTTCGGCGGCGACTCGGTGGTGGAGACGACCCGCAACCTGCGCGGCTACCTCGACGGACTAGCGATCCGATGACGCCCCTCGTGGTGCTGGTCGGGCCACCGGGGGCCGGCAAGTCGACCGTCGGCCGTCGCCTAGCGCGCAAGCTGTCAGTGGACTTCCGAGACACTGACGCCGACATCGAGGCGTCGGCTGGGGCCAGCGTGTCTGACATCTTCATCGACCACGGAGAGGCCGCCTTCCGAGACTTGGAGCGTGCTGCCGTGGCGGCCGCGCTGCAGGAGCACGACGGCGTGCTGGCCCTGGGCGGTGGGTCGGTGCTCGACGCCGACACTCGCGCTCTGCTCGATGAGCACCGGGTCGTCTTCCTCGACGTCGAGGTGGCCGACGCCGCCCGACGAGTCGGCTTCGCGCGTGACCGCCCGCTGCTGCTGGGCAACCCCCGTCAGCAGTGGATGCGGCTGATGAAGGATCGCCGGCCCCTCTATGAGGAGGTCGCGTCCGCGACGGTGCAGACGAGCGGCCGGACCGCCGGCCAGGTGGTCGACGAGATCATCAAGACGTGCGAGCTGGCCGCATGACCGACGCCACACGCATCCCGGTCGGTGGCGGCGACTCGACTCCCTACGACGTCATCATCGGCAACGCGGTCTTGGGCGAGCTGTCCACGATGCTCGGCTCCGACGTTCAGCGGGTGGCGGTCGTCCACCCGCGAGGAGTCGAGCGCACGGCCGCAGGGGTGCTGGAGGATCTGCGCGACGCGGGCTACGAGCCGCTGCCTCTCGAGGTCCCGGACGGGGAGGATGCGAAGACCATCGACGTGGCCGCTCGTTGCTGGGCGGCCCTCGGCGAGGCCGGATTCACCCGCAGCGATGCGCTGGTCGGTGTCGGGGGAGGCGCGACGACCGACGTGGCCGGGTTCGTCGCCGCGACGTGGCTGCGCGGTGTCCGCGTGGTGCACATCCCGACGACGTTGCTCGGCATGGTCGACGCCGCGATCGGTGGTAAGACCGGGATCAACACCGCCCATGGCAAGAACCTGGTGGGGGCCTTCCACCCACCAGCGGGTGTGCTGTGCGATCTGTCGACCCTGAGCTCGCTGCCCGCGGCTGACCTGGCGAGCGGTATGGCCGAGGTCGTCAAGTGCGGGTTCGTCGCCGATCCGCGGATCCTGGAGCTCATCGAGGACGATCCGGTCGCGGCCTTGGCTGTCGATGGCGCGCCCCTGCGCGAGCTCGTCGAACGTGCGGTCCAGGTCAAGGCCGACGTCGTGACCGCAGACCTTCGCGAGACTGGAGGGCCGGGGCTAGGTCGCGAAGTCGTCAACTACGGCCACACGTTCGGTCACGCGATCGAAAGGGCCGAGCGTTACCGCTGGCGCCACGGTGACGCGGTGGCCGTCGGAATGGTCTACGTCGCCGAGCTCGCTCGGCTGTCCGGCCGGCTGGACCCCGCGGTGGTCCGGCGCCACAGAGACGTCCTCAGCTCGCTCGGGCTGCCCACGGCGTACCCCGCCGGCGACTGGCCGGCCCTGCTGTCCGCGATGTCGATCGACAAGAAGGCACGCGGCAACCGGCTGCGCTTCATCGTGCTCGACGACGTGGCTCGACCGGGTGTGCTGGAATCTCCCGACCCGTCCATGCTGGAAGCCGCCTACGTCGAGGTGTCGCGATGACCCGAGTGCTCGTCCTCAACGGACCCAACCTCGGGCGCCTGGGCTCCCGCGAGCCCGAGGTGTACGGGCATGCCACACATGAGGACCTGGCCGAGCGCTGCACGACCGTGGGCCGGGAGCTCGGCCTGAGCGTCGAGGTCCGGCAGACCGACGACGAGGCCGAGCTGATCGGATGGCTCCACGAGGCCGCGGACGGCCAACTCCCGGTGGTGCTCAACCCGGCGGCGTTCACGCACTACTCCTACGCCCTTCGCGACGCGTGCGCCATGCGTACGGCTCCGTTGATCGAGGTCCATCTCTCCAATCCGTCCGCACGCGAGGAGTTCCGCCACACCTCTGTGGTGGCCGCGGTCGCCAGCGGCACGATCGCGGGGTTCGGGGTCGACTCTTATCTCCTGGCGCTGCGCGCGGTCGCCGGGCTGGTCAAGGACGCAGAGGGCCGCTCATGACGGCGAGCTCCCTCGATCCCGATCACCGGTCGCGACGCGACCGGCTGCGCACGGTGGTCCGGGATCAGGGACGGGACGCGGCGCTCATCACCGACCTGGTCAACGTCCGCTACCTGTCGGGCTTCACGGGGTCGAACGCTGCGCTTCTGGTGCCGTCGGACGGCCCGGACCTGCTCGCGACCGACGGCCGCTACACCGAGCAGGCCGCCACCGAGGCTCCCGACCTGGAGGTGGTCGTCGCTCGCGCATGTGCGTCGGCCCTTCTCGCTCGCGCCACGGAGTCGCGGGCTGCGAGCGTGGCCTACGAGTCCCACCACGTCACGGTGGACGACCACGCCGGCTGGGTGCGCGAGCACGATGGTCTCGGTCTTGACCCACTCGGACAGCAGGTGGAAGACCTCAGGCGGGTCAAGGACGGGTACGAGCTCGCGCTCCTTCGCGAGGCCTGCGCGGTCGGCGATCGCGCCTTCGCCGCGCTGGTGCAGTGGCTGGAGGTGGGCCAGACCGAGCGACAGATCGGCCGACGGCTCGAGACCTTGATGCTCGACCTGGGCGGGGACGCGCTGTCCTTCGAAACCATCGTGGCGTCGGGGGAGCACTCATCGATCCCGCATCACCAGCCGACCGATCGGGCCATCGAGGCGGGGGACTTCCTCAAGCTCGACTTCGGCGCGCTGGTGGGCGGCTATCACGCCGACATGACTCGGACGCTCGTCGTCGGGGCGGAGCCCGCGGCGTGGCAGCGGGAGACGTACGACCTCGTGGCTGCGGCGCAGGCGGCGGGTCGGGCAGCGCTGCGTCCCGGCGTGGCGGTCGCCGACGTCGATCGCGCCGCGCGGACGGTCATCGTGGACGCGGGCCTGGGAGAGTGCTTCCCGCACGGGCTGGGCCACGGGGTCGGGCTGGAGATCCACGAGGCGCCGCTCCTGGGGGCCGCCTCAACGGGTACCCTGGAGGTCGGAATTCCGGTCACCGTCGAGCCTGGCGTCTATCACCCAGGGCGTGGCGGCGTCCGGATCGAGGACACCCTGGTCGTCACCCCCGAGGGGGCCGAGGTCCTCACCACGACCACCAAGGCTCTGCTCGTCGTCGGCACGTAGGTCGACCAGCACGCCCTGCCGAACGCTAGGAGAAGCCCGCGTGGCCAGCACCAACGACCTGAAGAACGGTCTCGTCCTCAGCATCGACGGCCAGCTGTGGTCCGTCGTGGAGTTCCAGCACGTCAAGCCGGGCAAGGGACCGGCGTTCGTCCGGACCAAGCTCAAGGCCGTCCTGTCGGGCAAGGTCGTCGACCGGACGTTCAACGCGGGCGTGAAGGTGGAGACGGCCAACGTCGACAAGCGGACGATGCAGTTCCTCTACAAGGAGGCCACCGACTACATCTTCATGGACTCCGAGACCTACGACCAGCTGCACGTCCCGGTCGAGACCGTCGGCGACGCCGCCTCCTGGATGCTGGAGAACCAGGACGCCATCGTCGCCACCCACGACGGAGTCCCGCTGTACGTCGAGCTTCCCGCGTCGGTCGAGCTGACCATCAGCTACACCGAGCCGGGCATGCAGGGGGACCGATCCACGGGCGGCACCAAGCCGGCCACGGTCGAGACCGGCGCAGAGATCCAGGTGCCGCTCTTCATCACGCAGGGGGAGCGGGTCAAGGTCGACACCCGCGACGGGTCCTACCTGGGTCGGGTCAACTGACGCGCGCCGAGCTCCCGGCTCACGATCACGCCCAGGTCAGCCCATGACGGCCCGAGCCAAGGCGCGCAAACGCGCCCTCGACGTTCTCTTCGAGTCCGAGCAGCGCCGCGTCGACCCGTTGGCGACCCTGGCCGCGCGTCGGCAGACGTCCGAGGCGCCGCTGAACCCCTACACCGTCGAGCTCGTCGAAGGGGTCGCGGCGCACTTGACCGAGATCGACCGGCTCATCAGCGAGACGTCGCGCGACTGGCCTGTCGACCGGATGCCGGCCGTCGACCGTACGGTCCTGCGGATCGGCGTCTGGGAGCTGATGTACGGCGACGTGCCTTCGGCTGTGGCCATCGACGAGGCCGTCGAACTGTGCAAGCAGCTGTCGACCGATGACTCACCGGGCTTCGTCAACGGCGTGCTCTCGCGGGTCCTAGCCAACCGAGCCACGGCAGACCCCGCCCCACCATCGCCCCCGACCACCTGAGGGCTGTCGCCCACTGTCGATCGGACGCACCAGGCCACCCGTGGTGATACGTGCCCTCGGTGGGATTCGAACCCACACTGGCGGTGGTTTGAGCACCGTGCCTCTGCCGGTTGGGCTACAAGGGCCGACCTTCTCGACCAGAAGGATAGGCCGCCCAACTAGGCTCGCGCGCATGTCGGGGTCGACCAGTCAGCCGCGGCGCGTCGTGATCGCCGAGGACGAGGCGCTGATCAGGCTCGATCTGGCCGAGATGCTGACCGAAGAGGGCTACGAGGTGGTCGCGCAGGCGGCCGACGGCGCGGCAGCAGTCGAGCTGGCGGTCAGGCACCGTCCCGACGTCGTCCTCCTCGACGTCAAGATGCCGGTGCTCGACGGGATCTCCGCCGCGGAGCAGATCGTCGCGAGCCGTACGGCCCCGGTGCTGATGCTGACCGCATTCAGCCAGCGGGAGCTGATCGAGCGCGCTCGGGACGCGGGGGCCATGGCCTACCTGGTGAAGCCGTTCAGCCGTGCCGACCTGGTCCCCGCCATCGAGCTCGCGATGGCCCGCCACGAGCAGATCATCGCGCTGGAGGGCGAGGTCGAGAGCCTGGAGGACCGGCTGGCGACCCGGACGCTGGTCGATCAGGCCAAGGCGATCTTGCAGGCCGACTACGCCCTGACCGAACCCGCCGCGTTTCGATGGATCCAAAAGACCTCGATGGACCGTCGTACCACCATGCGGGAGGTCGCTCAGAGCGTGGTCGACGGGCCGCGACGCGACCCGTGACGGGTTGGAGGCGGGTCGGGGGCCTGAGCGCCGCCGTCGCGTCGGCGCTCGTGCTGGCCGCCTGCACGGGCTCCTCGCCGAGCCCGATCGAGTCTCCCAGCCCCTCGGGCGGGGTTCTGCAGATCGGTGCCGACGCGTCATGGGCCGGGACCGACCCGTTGGTGGCCCGGTCTACCAACCAGATGCTCCGCCTCTACCTCGAGCAGGTCGATGCGACGGCCGGGGACTACACCGTGCGCCTCGTCGAGGGCGCCGCTGGCGCGTCACCGCTGGGCCTCGGACCGGAAGCGCTGTGCGCCGCCAACGCCCAGGCCCACGCGGATCGCGCGCCCGAAGTGGCGATCCTGGGGCTGCAGGACGCGCTGTGCACGCAAACCGAGGTACCCCTGCTGAATGAGGCTCCCGGAGGTCCTTTGTCCGTGGTTTCGCCGGTCGTTTCCTACCCGGGCCTGACCCAGCCGTGGCAGCCAGGGGAGCCAGACTCGTTCTACCCCTCGGGCCGTCGCAGTTTTGCCCGGGTGGTGACAACCGACGACCGACAGGGGGCAGCCCTGGCGTCGTACGCCGCCGCCAACCTCGGCCTGAAGAAGTGCGCGGTGCTCAACGACGGTCAGCCGGACAGCCAGGGCGTGGTTCTGTCCTTCGTCGACCAGGCCGACAGGGAAGGACTTGAAGTCCTGAGCAATGACACCTGGGACCCGCTGGCCCCCGACTACACCGACCTGTTCGAGCAGATCAAGGCCAAGGACCCTGACTGCGTCATGATCAGCGGGAGCTTCGCGGGTCACGGGCAGCAGCTGATGCGCGACAAGGTCGCGGTGCTCGGGGACAACCGAGCCGTACGGCTGCTCGCCCCGTACGACTTCCTCGGGTCGCCGGGGGCCGCCGCCCTCCCTGAGGCCCAGGGCGCGGCAGTGCCGGGCATGGGTTGGTCCCTGGACCAGCTGGTGCGGGTCAGCCCGGAAGCGGCGGCCCTGGTTCAGTCCTATCGCACTCGGTACGGCGAGGCGCCGGCCTCCGCGGAGTCGCTCTACGCCGTCGCAGCGCTGCAAGTCGTGCTCGCGGCGATCGAGGGCTCGGACGGGACCCGGGCGGGTGTCACCGACCAGATCTTCGGAGGCCGCGGGATCACCATCCCGAAGGAGATCTCCGTGCTCGGCCGCGATCTCACGATCAATCCCGAGACCGGAGATGCGAACCTCGAGGACCTGACGGTCTACCGCATCGTCGACGGGCTTCCGGCGCTCGGTACCGCGGTCTCGAGCGCCTGACCCTTTGGGCGGTTGGCGAGGGAAAACCCGGGGTTCTTCCGCGCGTGAGAGGCCGGGTGCGTAGGCTCGCACCGGCGCACTCGGGGGGAGTCGCGCACGGGAGATCTCGACGTCGGCCAAACCGCCGTCGATCACGCCGAGAGGTGGCCATCGTGTCGCGTAGCCGCGTCGTGGTGCGTACGGCCCTGCCGGGGGACGCGCCGGGCATCGTCGACCTGTGGACCCAGCTGCGCACGCATGTCGGCCGGACGGGGCCCTACACCCCGAGCCCGTCGACGGAGCGGGTCCTGGAGGCTCTGGAGTTCGCCGGAGGTGACGCCGCTGCCCGGATGTTCGTGGCGGTGGACGGCTCCGACGACACGTTGATCGTGGGTATGGCCCTTGCGGTCGTCTCCCCGGTCAGCCCCTTCCTTTCCTTCCAGGTCGTCCAGGTCGACTACCTGCAGGTCCGAGACGGGTACGAACGGCGTGGGGCGGGGAAGGCCCTCTTGTCGGCGGCGACCGCGTTCGCGGACGAGGTAGGCGTCGAGCACGTCCTCGTCAACGTGCTTCCCGCCGCTCGCGAGGCCCACCGCTTCTATGCACGCATGGGGTTCCAGCCCGTGGTGACCCGGCGGATGGCCCATGTGTCGGTGCTTCGGCGTCGGCTCGGCCTCGAGACCGCGTCCTCGGCCCACGAAGGACGGTTGGCCCGCCGACGGGCCGTCCTCAGCCGGCGACGCCCCCTCGCCACCGTGTTGCGCCGCACCTCCTAGCCGCCGTGACGCGGCGGCCGCGCGAGCGGGCCTAAGGCACGCTAGGGCTCGGACGCGTGGATCCTGGGGGCGCATCGCGCAACAGGCAGGTGATTCGGGACGTGCACACGAGCCCGCCGTCCGCATCGGTGACCGTCACCTGCCAGGTGGCCAGCGTGCGACCGAGACTGATGGGGGTAGCGACTCCCGTCACGATCCCGCTTCGCGCGGCGCGGTGGTGGGTGGCGTTGATCTCGATCCCGACCGCGACCCGGTCGGGCCCGGCGTGCAGCGCGCTGCCGAGCGACCCGAGGGTCTCGGCCAGGGCGACCGAGGCACCGCCGTGCAACAGCCCGTACGGCTGCCGATTGCCCTCCACCGGCATGGTGGCGACCACGCGGTCGGGAGAGCATTCCGTCACGTCGATGCCAAGCCGCTCGGTCAGGGTGCCCACGGACATCTGATGGGCCGCTGCGAGCAGTTCTCCTGCCTCTGGTGAGCTCGATCCGCCCTCAGTCGTGTTCAGCGGGGTCTCGTCGTCAGCCATGCGGGGAGCGTAGGGGAAGGTTCTCCCCGTCGGAGGGCCGCACTAGGCTCGCGCGGTGACCCCAGATCGACCCGCTGAGCGGCCCACCCTGCTGCTGCTCGACGGGCACTCGCTGGCCTACCGGGCGTTCTACGCCCTGCCGGTCGAGAACTTCTCGACCACGACAGGACAGCCGACCAACGCGGTCTATGGCTTCACCTCCATGCTCATCAATGCTCTGCGCGATGAGAAGCCCACGCACCTCGCCGTCGCGTTCGACCTCTCTCGGCAGTCATTCCGCACCACGGAGTTCCCGGCCTACAAGGCCACGCGGTCGGCGTCACCGACCGAGTTCGCGGGCCAGGTCAGCCTGATCCAAGAGGTGCTTGACGCGCTCCAGGTGCACGTCGTCACCGCCGAGGGGTTCGAGGCCGACGACGTCATCGCCACGCTCACGTCGGGCGCCGAGGCTGCCGGCATGGACGTCGCCATCATCACGGGCGACCGCGACGCCTTCCAGCTGGTCTCCGACCACGTGACCGTGCTCTATCCCAAGCGCGGGGTCAGCGAGATGACCCGCTTCACCCCGGCGGAGCTGCACAACAAGTACGGGCTGACGCCTGCGCAATACCCCGACTACGCCGCCCTCAGAGGCGACCCGTCCGACAACCTGCCCTCGGTGCCTGGCGTGGGTGACAAGACCGCGGCCAAGTGGGTCGTGGAGTACGGAAGCCTGGCCGCCTTGGTCGACCGGGTCGACGAGGTCAAGGGCAAGGTGGGCGACTCCCTGCGGGAGCACCTGGCGGCCGTGGTGCTCAACCGGCGGTTGACCGAGCTGGTCCGCGACGTTCCGCTGCCGGTGGCGGCCGACGACCTCGCCGTCCGGCCTTGGGATCGCGACCAGGTCGCACAGGTCTTCGACACCCTTCAGTTCCGCGTGCTCCGCGACCGGCTCTACGCGACGCTTCAGACCGAGGAGCCGGAGGCTGAGCACGGGTTCGACGTCGAGGTCGAGATCCTGGGGGCAGGTCAGCTCGCAGCCTGGCTCGATGCCCACACGGCCCACGAGGGCCTCACGGGGATCGCTCCCGCCGGTGTCTGGGGCCGCGGCAGCGGAGACCTCGTCGGGCTGGGCCTGGCCACCGACGACGGGGCGGGCGCGTGGGTCGATCCGGCGTCCCTGACGCCCGAAGACGAGGCGGCGCTCGCGGCGTTCCTCGGCGATCCCGGCCGACCCAAGGCCCTCCACGACGCCAAGGGGCCGCTGCTCGCCTTTGCGGCTCGCGGCTGGGCGCTGGACGGGCTAGCGACCGACACCGCGCTCGCGGCCTACCTCGCGGTGCCCGGTCAGCGATCCTTCGATCTGTCCGACCTGGTGCTCCGCTTCCTCCACCGCGAGTTGCGGGCCGAAGACGACGTCTCCGACCAGTTGTCCTTCGACGGGTCCGAGGAGGCCGAGGCCGCAGAGGCCCTCGCCATCCGGGCCCGAGCCGTGGTCGACCTGGCGGGTGCGCTCGAGGGAGAGCTCGACCAGCGCGGCGGCACCGCCTTGCTTTCCGACGTCGAGCTGCCGCTGCTCGCCGTGCTCGCCGGGATGGAGCAGGTCGGCATAGCCGCCGACAGTGACCACCTGGCCCACCTGCACGCCGAGTTCTCGGGGCGGGTGAAGCAGGCCGCCGAGGCTGCCTACGAGGTCGTCGGGCGTGAGTTCAACCTCGGTTCGCCCAAGCAGCTCCAGGCCATCTTGTTCGACGAGCTCGGCTTGCCCAAGACCAAACGGATCAAGACCGGCTACACGACCGACGCCGACGCCCTGCAGGGGCTGTTCGCGCAGACCGAGCACCCCCTGCTCGAGCACCTTCTCCGTCACCGAGACGTGTCCAAGCTGCTCGTCACCGTCGAAGGCTTGCAGAAGTCGGTGTCAGACGATGGGCGGATCCATACGACGTACAGCCAGACCGTGGCGTCAACGGGACGACTGTCGTCAACAGATCCCAACCTGCAGAACGTCCCGATCCGCACTGCCGAGGGCCGGCGGATCCGCCGGGCGTTCACTGTTGGCCGCGGCTACGACAGCCTGCTCACGGCCGACTACAGCCAGGTCGAGATGCGCATCATGGCCCACCTCTCCGGCGACGTGGCCCTGATCGAGGCCTTCGCTTCGGGCGAAGACCTGCACACCACCGTGGCCTCTCGTGTGTTTGACGTCCCTCCGGGAGAGGTCACCGGCGATCTTCGCGGCCGCATCAAGGCCATGTCCTACGGACTGGCCTACGGGTTGTCGCCGTACGGCCTCGGGCAGCAGCTGGGGATCGCGCCTGAGGAGGCGCGCGGGCTCATGGATGAATACTTCGAGCGCTTCGGCGGCGTTCGCGACTACCTCAATGGCGTGGTCGACGAAGCGCGGCGCACCGGATACACCGAGACGGTTCTGGGCCGTCGCCGCTACCTTCCCGACCTCACCAGCGACAACCGTCAGCGCCGGGAGATGGCCGAGCGGATGGCACTCAACGCCCCGATCCAGGGATCGGCCGCCGACATCATCAAGGTGGCGATGCTGGGAGTCGACCGCGCGCTGACAGCGGCTGGCCTGACCTCACGGATGCTGCTCCAGGTGCACGACGAGCTGGTCCTCGAGGTGGCCCCGGGGGAGCGGGATGAAGTCGAGCGGATCGTGCGTCGGGAGATGGCCGGCGCCTACCCGCTGCGCGCTCCGCTCGACGTCTCGGTCGGTGTCGGCCCGACCTGGGACGACGCGGCTCACTGAGCGTGACCCGTTCGGGTTCGACGGCGCCGAAGCGTTAGGTCACGAAGCGGCAACGACCGGGTACCGACGTCGCAGCCTGGTCCGAACGCGAGGCATCCCATGGTTCACTGGGGAACCAAACCCGCCATCCGGTGGGCTGAATGACACTCCCCGCTCAAGGAGAGATGCATGAAACGTCCAAACTCGACGGTGCGAATCGTCGCCCTGACCGGAGTGGCCGCGCTCGCGCTGGCCGCCTGCAGCAGCAGCGGTGGGGGAGAGCCCGCGGCGTCTGACACCACGGCCGCCTCCACGGGCACCCCGCTCTACCTCGTTGATGGAAACATCGGTAACGGCCCGCTCGGCGAGCTGCCCCCGGGCACGCTCGAGGGTGTCAAGGGCACGCTGCCTGGCGCCGAGATCGACAGTGCTTTCCGGGATCGGCTCAACGAGATCGACCCAGACCTCCCGGGGATCGGCTACTCGTACGGCCCCGAGACCTATGACGCAGTGAACCTGGTCGCGCTGGCCGCGATCCAGGGTGACTCCGACGCAGGTCGTGACATCTCTGCGAACATGCGCGAGGTCTCAGAAGGTGGCACCAAGTGCACCAGCTTCAAGGACTGCGCCGACCTGCTCAAGAAGGGCGAGGACATCGACTACGACGGCCTTTCCGGGCCTGTCGAGTTCGACCAGTTCGGTGACCCGACCGAGGCCACCGTGGGTATCTACCAGTACAACGCCGAGAACCAGGTGCCCGGCTTCAACGCTGACGCCGACCCGGCCTACCCCGTTGACTACAACGCTGGCGTCGTAGAGCCCTCCGGTGACACGGCACCCACGATCACGAAGAAGGTCAACGACGGCGCTGATGGCCAGTTGGTCTTCGGTGGGCTGTTCCCGGTCACCGGTTCGCTCGCGTCCCTCGGGCCGCCCGAGGTCGCTGCCTACAAGCTCGCGATTCAGGACATCAATGACGCGGGTGGCGTGCTCGGCAAGAACGTCAAGGGTCTGCCGGGTGACTCCGGCGACACGACGACCGACACTGCGTCGTTGACCGTCGACAAGCACCTCAAGGCGGGCGTCGACGCAATCATCGGTGCTGCCTCCTCGTCCGTGACGCTGAGCGTCCTGGACAAGGTCTCTGGCGCTGGCGTCATCCAGGTCTCGATGGCCAACACCTCGCCTGAGCTCACCACCTTCGAGGATGGCGGGATGTACTGGCGGACCGCTCCGTCGGATGTGTTGCAGGGCCGCGTGCTCGGCAACCTGATTCTCGGCGACGGTCACCAGACGGTCGGGATCCTGGTCCTTCAGGACTCGTACGGTGAGGGCCTGGCCAACTACACCGAGGTGTCCATCGGTGACGGTGGCGGCTCCGTGGTTGATACGGAGTTCTACGATCCGGCAGCAGCGACGTTCACCAGCCAGGTGAGCAAGATTAAGGCTGCCGCGCCTGACGCAATCGTCTTGATCGGCTTCGACGAGTCGGCCAAGGTCGTGCAGGAGCTCGTTCAGCAGGGCATCGGCCCGAACAGCTGATCTAGCGCAAGCGATACGAGTGGGGCCCGGTCCTTTCGGACCGGGCCCCACTCGTATGTCTGGTGTAAGGCCAACTCGGCATGGCCGAGTACGCGTGCACGTCGACCTGTTTGACTTCCAGGGTCTGCGCACGCCGCACGTCGAACTCTTCGCCCACGGGAGTAGCTCGGACGAGGGTGCTCGCGCGATGCCGCTAGTTCTTGGCGAGGGTTCCCAAGTAGAGCTCAACCACCTTGGGGTCGACCAGGAGGTCGGCTCCGCTGCCGCTGTAGGCGTTGCGGCCCTGGTCGAGGACGTAGCCCCGGTCGGCGATCTGCAGGCACCGGTTGGCGTTCTGTTCGACCATGATCACGGTGACGCCGGTGGCGTTGACCTGGCGGGTCCGCACGAAGACCTCATCGGTCATGACGGGGGAGAGCCCAGCGGACGGCTCGTCCAGCAGCAGGACCTGTGGGTCCATCATGAGCGCGCGGCTCATAGCCACCATCTGGCGCTCACCTCCAGACAGCGAGCCGGCCAGCTGCCGGCGGCGGTCAGCCAAGGCCGGGAAGAGGTCGGCCACGAAGTCGAAGCGCTCGGCGAAGGACTTGGGCCGCTGGTAGACCCCCATCTCGAGGTTCTCTTCGATGGTGAGTGAGGGGAAGATGTTGTTCGTCTGCGGGACGAAACCGACGCCCATCGTCACCAGCTTGTTGGGCCGCAGCCCGGTGATGTCATCGGTGCCGATGGTGACGGTGCCAGAACTGATCTTCACCAGCCCGAAGATGGCCTTGAGGAGCGTCGATTTGCCGGCACCGTTGGGGCCGATGATGCCCACCAGCTCGCCCTTGTTGGCATAGAGGTCGCAGCCATTGAGGATGTTGACGCCGGGGATGTAGCCGGCGACCAGCTCTTGAGCCACGACGAGCGCATCATCGGCCGCGGCCAGATGCTCAGAGCGGTCAACGGTTGCTCGCGCCCTACCCCCGGCAAGCTGCTCTTCCTCGCGGTTGATCTCACCAGAGCTCATGCCCTCGTTCACCATTGTGTTCTCCGCTCGCCCTCGTCGCCGGCTTCCAGCACCTCGGCGGACCCGGGTGGAGCATCCATGCTCTCGCCCTTCTCCCTCGCTACTTCAGCGAGCGACAGGTCGTGGTGTGCACCCAGATAGGCATCGATGACGCGCTGGTCTCGCATCACCTCGTGCGGCGGACCCTCGGCAATGACCTCGCCTTGCGCCATGACAATGACCCAGTCCGAGATGTCGCGGACCATGTCCATGTCATGTTCGACGAAGAGGACGGTCATGCCGTCGTCGCGCAAGGCCTTGACATGTCCCAAGAGTGACTGGGTGAGCGCCGGGTTGACCCCGGCCATCGGCTCGTCGAGCATCACAAGCTGCGGTTCGGTCATCAACGCTCGGGCCATCTCGAGCAGCTTGCGCTGCCCACCCGAGAGCGAGCCGGCGAAATCCTCGCGTTTTGCGTCCAACTTGAAGCGTGCCAGCAGGTCGTCAGCGCGGTCGGTGTGCGACTTCTCCTGACCGCCCCACAACGGGCGGAAGAAGGCGCGCCAGAACACTTCTCCGCCCTGTCCGATCGCACCGAGACGCATGTTCTCGATCACTGACAACTTGCTCAGCGCCTTGGTCAGCTGAAACGTGCGGACCATGCCTAACCGGGCGACCTTGTAGGCGGACACCTTGCGCAGCGGTTTCCCCTCGAAGGCCCACGCTCCACTGTCCGGCTGATCGAAGCCGGTCAATATGTTGAAGAACGTCGTCTTGCCCGCACCATTCGGACCGATGAGGGCAGTGATCGCGCCGCGCTGAATCTCGACGTGCTTGACGTTGACGGCTGTCAGCCCACCAAAGCGACGAACCATGTCGTCCGCGACCAGGATCGGGTCTGGCTTGGACGAGCCTGGCACGCGCGGAACGTCGGCCAGGATCCTGGTGATCTCTTCGTGCCGGGTGGTCGTTGTCGGTTCAGCGTTCATCGAGTGCGATCTCCCTACGGTCGCCGAGGATCCCCTGCGGTCTGAAGATCATGAGCAACATCAACGCTACGCCAACTATGACGAAGCGGATCTGTGCGGCCTGCGTCGCATCCATGAAGGTGATGTACCCGGCGTTTACGGCGTTGCCCAAGGCGACATCTGAGAACTGGATGACGAACCAGAAGATGACCGTCCCGAGGATGGGGCCGAACACCCGGGCTGCTCCACCGAGGATCACGATCGTGTAGGCGAAGAAGGTCAACTGGGTCGCGAAGGTGTCGGGTTGGACGGCCGCTCGACCCAAGGCGTAGACGAAGCCACCGAACGCTCCGACCACGGCGCCGAGCATCAGCGACTGCATCTTGAACCAGTAAACGTTCTTGCCGAGGGAGCGGACGGCGTCCTCGTCCTCGCGGATGGCCTTGAGCACCCGGCCCCAGGGGCTGCGCATCAGCAAGAAGGTCATCAACGTGAAGAGCGCGACGATGGTCCAGCCGACAACGAGCAGCCAGGTGGCGCGTCCGTTGAATGTGATCGACCCGATGCCATAGGAGCGGTTCTCGTCGAACGGGTTCAGGTCGTAGAAGCCGCCGGCGAAGTTTTGGATACCGTCCGACCCACCGAAGTAGTCCCGCAACGTGACCGAACGGAAGACCAGCCGGACGATCTCGGCTGCCGCGATGGTGACGATGGCGAGATAGTCGGCCCGAAGCCGAAGCGTAGGAATGCCGAGCAGCAGCGCCAACAGCAGTGAGGCAAGGATGCCGACCAGGATGCCCAGCCAGAACGGGAATCCCGCGATGGCCACGATCGACGCTAGGCCGTAGGCGCCCACTGCGAGGAACGCCGCCTGACCGAAGTTGAGCAGTCCGGTGTAACCGAACTGGATGTTGATGCCGATCGCGGCGAGGGCAAACGCACACGCCTCGACACCGATGGCGGCTGAGACCGAGACGGTGAAGATGAAATTCCAGTCCACGAGTCAGCCCACCCGTCCTTGTCGGCCCAGTATTCCCGCGGGTTTGATGAGCAGCACGAGGATCAGAATCGCCAGCGCGCCAACGGTCTGCAGCTCGGTGGGGATCACCAGGGTGGACATGGTGATGAACAGACCCACGACGATACTTCCGACCAAGGCACCGAAAGCCGTACCCAGTCCACCGAGGGTCACAGCTGCGAAGACGAGCAGCAGGACCTGTTGGCCGATGATGAACGAGACCTGCTGGTTGAGTGCGAGCAGGAACCCGCCGAGGCCGGCGAGGCCTGCGCCAACCACCCAGACGATGAGAATGACCCGCTCGACGTCGATCCCCGTCGTGGCGGCGAGGGCAGGGTTGTCGGCGACCGCGCGCGTGGCCTTGCCGGTGCGCGTCTTGAGCAGTGCCAAGCCGGCCAGCCCAAGGATCACCGCCGCAAGGATCATGCTGATCAGGTTCGCCGGGGTGATGTCCACCGGGCCAAAGCTGAGGCCGGCCTGCCCCTGGAATTCGCTGTAGGCCCGGCTCGTGGCCCCGAAGAACATCTGATAGATGGAACGCAGGGCGAGCGCTAGGCCGATCGACACGATCATCATGGCGATCAGCCCGGTTCCCTGGGCTCGCAAAGGTTTCCAGAGCCCCCGATCCATCACACCACCGAAGAGCGCAGACGCGGCGATTCCCATGACAGCCGCGATCAGCAAAGGGATGCCAAGGGACACATTGAAGTACCACACGATGACCGCGCCGAACGTGACGATCTCGCCGTGGGCGAAGTTGGTGAGTCCCGTGGTTCCATAGATCAGCGAAAGTCCCACCGCCGCAAGGGCGATGATCAGGCCGAAGCGAAGGCCCTCGACGAACAGCTGAGCCGCCCGGTCCCAGGTGGATTGAGTGTTTCGCGTTCGCTCACCCAGCACGAAGAGGACAGGTCGATCGGTGCCGGGTCGAACATTCGTTTCGATCGGGTTCTTGACCGGCTCGGCGATTCCGTCCGGCAGGGTGCTTGTTTCGAGCGTCACGGTATAAGGACCGGTCTCGGGGACCGGGACGGCCCACTTCCCGTCTGTCTCGGTGACCGCGGCCTGGCTGAATCCAGAATCGCTCGTCACGGTAATCGTGACGCCGGCTACCGGCTCCCGGCTGTTGGTCAGCAAGGTCCCGACGACGGACTCCCCCTCGGCGTGCGCGGCGCCCGCTCCGAAGAGAATCAGGAAACTCAGGGACGCGACCAGTACTCCTACGATCCTCAACGTGACTCGGGTCAGCAACCTGCTCCTCCTCGCGTGACCGGCCGAGGCCGGGAGTGCGACTGACGGCCGTCTCACCCCGGCCGACGCCCCGGAGCATAGCGACGTGAACTCGCGCGGGAGGCGGTTTGGAGAACCCTTCGTTCGACCTGCGTTCACGGGCTCGTCGACTGAGCCGTCTTTGGTTGCACTCGGGTCACGGACCGCGTGGGAGCCCGCCGCAAGGGCTGCGCGTCTGCCAGGATCTGGCCATGCTGCCCCGTGTGCGTCCCGCATCCACCCTCCTCCTGACCGGCCTCTCGGCCGGCGCGCTCGTACTCGCCGGCTGTGGCTCGAACGGCGACTCGACCGCCTCCCAGGAGCGGGACACCTCGACCGACGTACCGATCAAGACGTGCGAGCAGGTGACCTGCGAGGACAGCCTGGACGGCGCGGCCTACAAGCTGCTGCTGCCCGAGCAATGGAACGGGACCTTGCTCTTGTACTCCCACGGCTACCGCCAGGCCGAGGCTGCCCCGCCAGACTTCGAGACCCCGTCCACAGCGCCGGAGCCGGCGCCGGGTTACTCCAGTGGGTCGACGGAGATCGCGGATGCCCTGTTGGCCAAGGGCTACGCGTTAGCCGGCTCGGCGTACGCGACCAACGGTTGGGCTGTGTCCGACGGCGTGAAGGCCGACGAAGACCTCTACCAGTACTTCGTCGATGAGGTGGGCACGCCCAACCGGGTCTACGTCTGGGGCGACAGCCTCGGTGGCCTCATCACCCAGGTCGTCGCCGAAAAGCATCCCGAGTGGGTGTCGGGGGCGGCCCCGTTGTGCGGTGTGCTCGGGGGTCCGACGGCCAACGTGGACCTCTCGCTCGACGTGGCCTACGCCTTGAAGACCTTCGTGAACCCAGACCTGAAGCTCTCCGGCTTCACGTCATGGGACGACGCGGTGAAGAACTGGGAGGAGACCGCCGCCCTCGTGGTGAAGGCCGGTGGCGACGTCGAGAACGGCGTGCCCAAGATCTTGATGACCGCGGCCCTGGTCGACGCCCCGTCTCAGACCAAGACCTACGACGGATCTACGGTCGAGTCACAGGTCAGGGGATACGCCGAGTCGGTGCTGACGGCTCTCGGCTACGCGACGTTCGGTCGCTACGACATCGAGCAGCGCTACGGCGGCAACCCGGCGGACAACTCCACCATCGACTACTCCGCACGAGTGTCGGAGGAGGAGCGGGCCCTGATCGAGACCGTCTCGACAGGAGCCACGGACAAGCTGCTGGCTGAGCTCGCTGCCGGAGATCGCGTCACCGCCGATCCGGCAGCTCGGCAGGCCTTCGCCGATTCGGGCACCCCGACAGGAACGGTCCAGGATCCGACCATCACGCTGCACACCAAGGCTGACCCGCTGGTCATCGTGCAGAACGAGACGTTGTTCGGCGACCGTTATCAGGCCTCGGGGAGCGGTGCCGACCTCCTTCAGCTCTACACGGTGCCTCCGGCGACGTACTCCGAGACCGACGGTGCGCCCTACGGCGCTGGCCACTGCAACTTCACCCCGGCGTCACGACTGGCGGTCATCGATCTCCTTGACGACTGGGTCAAGAACGGCGTCTACCCCGGGCAAGCAGCCGTGGCGGCTGCGATGGGGGAGGACAGCGGCTACAGCCCGGCGTTCGCTCCCGGGCCCTGGCCCGAGCCGACGGTCAGCTGAGGGGGCAGGCCTAGAGGTCGAGACGGCGAAAGAGGGGTCGAGGGACGTGCCTCAGCCCCGACATGACCAGTCTCAGGGTGCCCGGCACCCAGATGGTCTGCTTCCCACGGCGGAGGCCCTGAACCACTGCTGCGGCGACCTGCTCGGCTGAGGCTGCCAGCGGAGCTTCTTCCAGGGTCGCCGTCATCCGCGTGCGCACAAAGCCAGGCCGGACGACCATCACCCGCACCCCGGTCCCGTGGAGGGCGTCTCCGAGCCCGGTCGCGAAAGCGTCCAGCCCTGCCTTGCTGGACCCGTAGACGAAGTTCGACGCGCGTGGCCGTTCGGCGGCGACGGAACTGAGCACGACGATCACGCCTTTTCCCTGGACGGTCATCCGTTCCGCGACCCTTAGACCGGCGGAGATCGCGCCGACATAGTTCACGGTCGCGAGCTCGATCGCGACGTCGACGTCCGGCGTTGCGCGAGGCGGGTCGCCGAGCTGACCGAACGCGAGCAGCACGACGTCCCAGTCCTGCGCATCGAAGAGGTCGGTGACTAGTCGCTCGTGATCTGCAGTGTCCGACGCGTCGAAATGGTGCACCGTCACCGAACTGGCTCCGACAGCCCGCAGCTGGTCGGCGGCGCGCTCGAGCGCCTGCTCGTCACGCCCGGCCAGCGCCACCGTGCGGACCCGATCGGTCACCAAGCGAGTAGCGACGGCGAGCGCGATCTCCGATGTCCCGCCGAGGACCAGCAGCGACTGGGGCGAACCGAGGGCGTTGATCACAGGGACAGTCTCCTGGACAGGTCAGAGACGAAGGTTCCGGACGGGTCTATGCGCGCGCGCAGCGCTCGGAAGTCGTCCGCACGCGGGTAGAAGGTGTCAACCAGGTCTGGGTCCATCCGACCGTCCTTGGCCAGGTAGACGGTGCCACCGACGTCTGCCACGAGCCGGTCGAATCGGTCCAGGAGCTCGGCCAGTCCGTCGACGTCGGCGGGGATGTCGAGCGCCAGAGTCCAGCCCGGGCGGGGGAATGACAGCAGACCCGGGTTGCCCGGCCCGAACTTCTTGATGACGCCGAGAAAGGACGGTGCACCGGCCGCCGTGAGCCGTTCAAGGACCCTTCGAACGACGTCGGCGCTGGACTCTGGAACGACGAACTGGTGCTGGACGAACCCGCGACTGCCGTAAGCCCGATTCCAGCCGTCCACCCGGTCGAGCGGGTGGAAGAAGGTCGTGAGGGGTTGAAGCTCGCCGGTCCGCCGACGGGGCGCTTTGCGGTACCAGAACTCGTTGAACGCTCGGACCGAGATCCGATTCAACAGCCTCGGGGGGACCCAACCAGGGGCTGCGAGGGTGGAGGGAGGGTCGAAGGTCGGTGAAGCCGGCGCATGCGGGAGGGCGTCGGCTGGGGCGTGATCTCCAGCGGTGACGACCCCGCGTCCCAGTCGAGCGCCGGTAGCCGTTCCGTCGATCCAGGCGACCGTGTACGGCTGCTTCGCGTCCGCGGCTTCGAGCGCGGCCATGACGGAATCGAGGTCCGGCGCTCGCGTGGTGTCGACGAGCATCTGGCCGGTTTCGACCCGACGGAGCCGCACGGTCAGGCGCAGCACGATGCCGGTCAGCCCCATGCCGCCGGCTGTGGCCCAGAACAGGTCTGGCTCGGTCTCGGCGGTCAGGCTCCGAACCTCGCCGCTAGGCAGGAGGAGGTCGAAGGCGTCGACATGGCGGGCGAAGGAGCCTGCTCCGTGATGGTTCTTGCCGTGCACGTCGGCGGCGAGCGCCCCGCCCAGGGTGACGAACCGCGTGCCGGGGGTGACCGGAACGAACCATCCACCGGGAAGGGCATGGCGGATGAGGGCATCCAGGGACATGCCTGCCTCGGCGGTCAGTCGCCCTGAGACGCGGTCGAACGCGAGGATGCGGTCGAGTCCAAGGGCGCTCACGACGCTTCCACCAGCATTCTGCGCGGCGTCGCCGTAGGACCGCCCGAGCCCCCGCGCGATCACTCCCCGTGAGCCTGCCGGTGCGGCAGCGCGAAGAAGCGCCTTGAGCTCGCCGGCCGCCGTCGGTTCCAGCAGCCTCGCCGAGGTCGGAGCGGTGCGACCCCATCCGGTGAGGAGGGTTCGGCGGTCAGACACTGAAGGCTCAGACACTGAAAGCTCCGAGCGCGAAGACGACCAACCAGATCAGCCCGAGGACTTGGAGTCCCCGGTCGGCCAGGACGATGCGCTCGGGCTCGCCGGCCCGGCCCTCGTCGATGTCGACCGCGTAGCGCAGCAAGGCGATGACGAAGGGGACCACGGAAAGCGGGCTCCAGGGCAGGATGCCTCCCGCGTCGCCTACCTCGAAGGCCCACAGGCAGTACGCCATCACCGTGACGCCGGCCGAGACGCTCCACACGAAGCGGAGGTAGCCCTGCGTGTAGTGGACGAGTGACCGTCGCGTGCCTGAGTCGCCCAGCGTCACAAGCTCCGAGTAGCGCTTGCCCGAAACCATGAACAGCGAACCGAAGGAGGCCACGATGAGGAACCACCGGGAGAGGGGGATTTCGGCGGCTGCTCCACCGGCCACAGCCCTGAGCAGGAACGCGGCGCTGACCACGGCGAGGTCGATCACGGCTTCGTGCTTGAACCAGATCGAGTAGGACACAGTCATGGCGAGGTACGTGGCAAGCACCGCACCCAGCTGCCATGTTCCGGTTCCCGCGGACAGGGCCAAGGAGCCGATGGCGAGGATCGTCGCGGTGACGAGCGCCGTACGGCGAGAGACCCGCCCGGAGGCGATCGCGCGGGCAGACTTCGTGGGGTGCCGTCGATCCTCTTCGACGTCGAGGACGTCGTTGACCAGGTAGCCGGCACTCGAGACGAGGCAGAAGCAGACGAAGGCGATGCCCACGTCGACCAGGACCGCGGCCTCGAAGAGCAGGCCTGCGGCAAGCGGGGCTGCTGCGACGAGGACGTTCTTCAGCCACTGGCTGGGGCGCAGCGCAGACACCAGGGCTGCCCCCGACCAGCGCGGGGCCGAGCGCCCCGCCGTGCCGCCGGGTTCCCCGGGGCTGGTCAAGGGCTGGGAGTCAGCCACGAGCCGCCTCGAGACGTCGCGGGAGGCGCCCGAAGGTGACGACGAGCCCGACTCCGACCACGCTGCCCGCCACGGCTACGGCCGGGACCACAATGGACACGAGGCTCGGCTGCGCCTGGGCGACGACCAGAATGCTCAAGGCCGCCAGCGCGAGCCACAGCACGGCCACGGCAGAGCGATCCCGCTGGGCCAGACGGTCGTAGAGAAGCAGCTGTGCGAGGGCGAACAGGGAGCCGAGGAGGACGAAGAGCCACGCGTACGGGGCGAGCGAGGCGTACGCGGAACCGCCAACCACCGAGATAGCAAAGTCGCCCAAGATCGCGGTGAACACGGTGGCCACTCCGCCGACCACCGCTAGGGCCGCGACGGCGTTCCTTGCTGCCGCTCGCCGCCGCTTCGGGTCTGCGAGCCGGGGAAGCGCGACGACCGCGACGAACTGGGGAAGCCAGAACGCCGCCTTGGTCATGATCGCGCCAACCGCGTACTGCCCAGCGGCGTCAGCGGAAAGCTCGTGCCGCGCGAGCACCAGATCCAGATTCGTGAGGAGGTAGAGCGCCAGCAGCGCATGCACGGCGTGGGCGGTTTCGGCTGGCGCGCCTTCGGAGCCGTGCGGCGTCGACCCTCGCCAGGTCGGAACCGCACGGAGGACCAGCCCGGTGCTGGCCATCGCAGCCAGCAGCGTGCCGAGCGCTGTGGCCCACATCACGACCGCGACGCTGCCGCCTGTCAGCAGCGCCACCATCCCTCCGCCGACTTTACCGACGGCGTGCACGAGCAGGACGAGCGCCAGCAGCCCGAAGCGTTCCAGACCCTGGCTCACTCCCTGAACGAAGCCGAGCCAGGTCAGAGGCACCAGCGTCGCGGCGACGCCCAGGACGGCACTCGCGTTGCCGAGATGCAGAAATGAGGCGAGCGTCCACGCGGAGGCCGCGACCACTAGTCCCGTGAGTCCGGCCGCGGAGACAGCGACACGAAGCAGCTCCTGAGGGCGGGCACCCCGCGCCATGCGCCGGGCGGTCACGGTCTGCAGTCCGAGTGCGGAGACATAGCCGACGAGCACGACCGCGAGCAGGGACGCCAGCGCCCCGTAGTTGGCTGGCCCCAGGCGCCGCGCTGCCGTGAGCGCGAGGGCGTAGCCGAGCAGATTCGCCAGGGTCATGGCCACGGCCACGACGGCCGTGTCCGTCGCTGCTCGACGCACGGCTGGCTGTAGAGAAGTCGCCGCGTCACCGGCGCCAGGGGCGTCGGGACGCGTCGAGCGATCCATGCTGCCCCCTCCCTGGCTCATCGTCGGCGATCGTTCCTTCGGGCGTTGCGGATGGGCGCAGGATACGGTCGCGGCCCAGATCGAGGAGCGGGAGGCGCGCACGCATGTCGGCGGCGGACACCCATCGGGGTTCCCCACCCGGCCGTCCGGCGCTCAGGCACGTCCCCCTCGGCTGGACGGCGGCGCTGGCCTTGGCGATCGCCGCCCCTGCCCTCGTGCCCGGCTACGTGCTCCTCATCGACCAGGTGGCCACGCCACGGTCCTTCCTCGTCCCCGATGCGTGGGGTGTCGGGGATGCCGTTCCGCGCGCCGTCCCGCTGGATGCGCTGGTCGCGGGGGCGACGTTCCTGGTTGACGGTCAGCTGGTCCAGAAGGCGATGCTCCTCGCGGCGCTGGTGCTGGCCGGCTGGGGTGCCTCTCGACTGGTCCCGTCCTCACGGGTCGGCACTCGTTCCTTGGCAGCGGTGCTGTACCTGTGGAATCCGTACGTCGCGGAGCGGCTCGTCCTCGGCCACTGGGCGCTGCTGCTGGCCTACGGACTGATGCCCTGGCTGGTCGCACGGTTGCTTCGGCTCCGAGGTGGCGAACCTGGCAGCTGGCCGGTCTTGGGGCTGCTCCTGGCTGGCTGCGCCCTCACACCGGGAGGTGGCGTTCTCAGCCTGCTCGTCGCGCTGCCCGTGCTGGTGTGGTCGGGGGGCCAGGACCGTCTCCGGAGGGTGGCGACCCTCGTCGGTGTCTGGCTGGTCGTCAACGCCCCGTGGTGGGTGCCCGGTGTCCTCCATCCGGGCGGCGGTACGACAGCAGGGACGGGTGTCGCGGCCTTCGCGCCACGGGCCGAGCTCACCGGCCTAGGCACGTGGGGGAGCCTGCTCGGCGGCGGGGGAGTCTGGAACGCGGATGCTGTCCCCGCGACCCGGTCCCTGTTCACGGCCTCCCTGTTCACGGCGCTCCTGGTCGTCCTCGCCGCTGTGGGGTGGCCGACCCTCCGGCGTGCGTGGCGGGGGGGAGCGTACGGCCTGGCGGCGGCAGCGGCCCTGGGGCTCGTGCTCGCCGGGCTCACGACCCTTCCAGGGGGCAGCCGGGCCTTGAGCTGGGCGGTTCGCGAACTCCCCGGTGCAGGCCTGCTCCGTGACGGTCAGAGGCTCGTGGCTCCGCTCACCCTGCTCATAGCCGTCGCGGCCGCGCTCGGGGTGGAACGCGCGTGCGCCCGGCGAGCCAACGTCCGGGCCGGAGCCTTCCTCGCTGCGCTCGTACTGCCGCTTCTGGTGCTGCCAGACCTCGCCTGGGGAGTGGCGGGTCGGATCCGACCGGTCGACTATCCGTCCGACTGGCCTGCTGTTGCTCGCACGTTGACCGCTGGGGACGCGATCGTTTTGCCGTGGCAGCCGTTCCGGAAGTTCGACTGGAACAGGCAGACGACAGCGCTGGACCCGATGCCGAGGTATGTGCGCGTCACGGCTCTGACGTCCGACACCCTTGCGGTCGGAGGCGCCGTGGCGAGTGGGGCCGAGGCGCCACGCGCCACCCAGGTTTCCATGGCTCTGAGCACGGGCCGCCCGCTCGTCGAAACGATGCCAAACCTGGGGGTCTCATGGGTCATCGTGGAGCTGCTGACGCCTGGGGATGTGGATCCCAACCTCTTCCTGGGGGCCGAACCCGTCCTCAAAGGCCCGACCGTGCAGCTCTACCGAGTGGGGGACGTGCCAAGCCCCGGCTCCGCCAGCTACGCAGGCTGGGTGGCAGCGGTCGATCTGCTGGCCGCAGCGGTGGTCCTCGGCTTCGCAGGAACAGCAGTGCGCAACGCCGCAAGACGCCGATCGCGCAACGGGGGCCCATGACGTCTCGACCTTGGTACGCTTCGATCCTCGATTGATCACGCCTAGGGGTGGCTCCGTGCCTTTTCTCAGTCTGTTTATCGCGGTGATCGTTGGCGCGATCCTCGCGGGGCTCGGTGCTTTCACCTTGACGTCGGTCGCGACGTCGGCCACGCCCCCAGCGGTCACGGCGCCTCTCGTGAGCTACGGAGAGCGCTAGCGCACGCTGCTCGTTCCCTTCGTGCCTCAGGCGCGGCCGCGGTTTGGCCGTCGCCGGCGCAGTCGTGCAGGTGCCACTTTGACGTCGGTGGTAGGGGGCAACACCGTCGGGCTGATCGCGACGCCACCGCGGCCCCCGCGCTTTGGCTGACTCGACATGGTTCTCGCGACGATTCCCGCGAACGACGCGGCCGTCTGGTCCCACGTGAACTTCTGCGCCCGGACCTGCGCCGCGCGGCCGTACGTCTCGCGCCGGCTGCCGTCAGCCAGCAGCGCCAGCAAGCCTTCGGCGAAGTCCACCTCGTCGTCGTCGACGAGCAGGCCGGTGACCCCGTCGACCACTGACTCTGAAAGCCCGCCGGCGTTCCGGTAGGCCACGGTGGGGACGGCGTGGGTGGCTGCCTCCATGACGCACAGCCCCCAGCCCTCCTTCAGCGACGGTGCGGCGAGGACCCACGACGTGGCGAGTGCACGGTGCTTGTCCATCTCCGACAGGAAGCCGGTGAACTCGACGACATCGGTGATCTCCAGCCGCTCGGCCTCGTCCCGCAGCCGATCGGCCCACCATCCATCGCCCACGACCAGGAGGCGCAGCCCTGGGACCCTGGAGCGGAGCGCGGCGATCGCGCGGAGCGCATGCTCGACGCGCTTGTGGGGCACGAGGCGGCCGAGTACGCAAACCGTTGGGGTGGATGCTCTGGCCGTCAGGTCAGCGGGAGCCGGATCGGTCCCGTTGTGCACGACGGCGATGTCGTCGGCACGCACGCCGAGCTCGACCAGCTCGGCCTTGGTCACCGACGAGACGGCGACGTACTGGCAGCCCCTGTAGACCCTGGGCGCGAGGCGCGACTCGAGCCACCAGCCGACCTTCGCAACCACTCGGCCATAGACGACCGGCCACTGCTCACGATGGACGTGGTGAACCAGGACGATGACGGGTTTTCGGGTGAACAGTCGCGACAGGAAGGGCACGCCGTTCTGCACGTCCACCACCACATCGAACGGCTCCAACCGGCGGCTGACCAGGGCGGCCGCCGCGGCAGGGTAGACCGAGAGCTTGGTTCCCCTCCGGACGAACCGCACCCCCGCGTCCATCTCATCCGCGGGTGCGAGTTCGTGGGCTGCGCAGAAGACGGTGACCTGCCACCCGGAGGCGACCAGGCCTCGCGCCACACTCTCGACATACCGTTCACTGCCCCCGCCTTCGGGGTTGCGGGTGTCGCGCCAATTGAGGAAGACCACGTGACCGGCGGGAGCGTTGGCGGGGAAGTTCTCCGGAGGGGTCGTCGCGGACATGAGCCCCTCCTCCCGGTGCGTCCGAGTCCTGGCGTCCCGGTTCGGACACGGTAGTCGAGTCACGCGCTCCTGCTGGCGTGGTGACAGGTACCGTCCCGGGGTGCCCGGGTCCCGTGCTTTCGCAGCGCCTTTCCACGCGGACCTCCGTCGCTCGGTCCGCCTGTTCAGGGCGTTCCGGCTGGAGCAGAGCGACCCCCAGCACTTCTACGGGACCCTGGCCGAGGACAGCGTGGCCCAGCTGCGCTCGTACACGCCTTTGACGGGCAGGACCGTGCTCGATGTCGGAGGTGGTCCTGGGTTCTTCCGAGACGCGTTCGTCGCCGAAGGGTCCAGCTACCTGTCCTTGGACACCGACGCGGGCGAGCTCGCCGCTGCCGGGCAGCCCGGCCCGGGAACTGTTATCGGAAGTGGCATGGCCCTTCCGGTTCGGTCCGAGTCGGTTGACGTCTGCTACTCATCGAACGTCCTTGAGCACGTGGCCAGCCCGTGGGCGATGGCGGATGAGATGGTTCGGGTCACGCGTCCGGCCGGGCTGGTGTTCCTGTCGTACACGGTCTGGTCCGGGCCTTGGGGTGGGCACGAGACCTCGCCCTGGCACTGGCTGGGCGGTTCGTACGCCGCCCGGCGCTACCAGGCGCGGCAGGGACATCCACCGAAGAACCTCTACGGCAGCTCGCTGTTCGAAGTCTCAGTCCGATCGGGGCTCGAGTGGGCGGCCGGCCAGCGGGATGCCGAGCTGATCGACGCCATCCCTCGGTACGCGCCTCGCTGGGCGGCCTGGTCGGTCCGAGTGCCGGCAGTCCGGGAGCTGACGACCTGGAACCTGCTCATCGTGCTCCGACGCCGGTGAGGGACATCGATCGACCCTCGCGCGGGGTATGGGCCGTCCGTCATGCGGCCGTGGTCCTTGCGCTGTCCGCGGCAGTGTTCCTGCAGGAACCGGGGAGGACGGCGTCTGACACCAAGCTGGACCTCACCCAGAACCCATGGGGCCTGCTCAGCCGGGCGCTGCATCTCTGGGAGCCACTCGGCTTCTTCGGCCAGACCCAGAACCAGGCTTACGGCTACCTCGTCCCGATGGGGCCCTTCTTCGGTCTCCTGCACACCGCCCACGTCCCTGCCTGGGTCACCCAGAGGCTGTGGTGGTCCCTGCTGCTCGGCCTCGCGTACGTCGGCATGGTCCTGCTGACCCGCGGATTGGTCCGGGCCGGTCACGTCGCTGCCCTTGCTGCCGGGCTGGCTTTCGTCCTCGCTCCGCGCTTCATGTCGGTGATGGGGCCGGTCTCGGCCGAGGTCGTCCCCATGGCGCTGGCGCCGTGGATCCTGCTCCCGCTCGTGCACCACGCCCGACTTGGCACGCGCCGGGCGGCGGCCTTGTCCGCGGTTGCTGTGCTTGCGTGCGGTGGGGTCAACGCGGCCGCCGTCCTGGCGGTGTTGGTGCTGCCCGTGCTCTACCTGCTCACCCGGACTCCGGGGCCTACGCAACGGCGGCTGGCGGCCGCGTGGTCCGGCTGCGTGATCCTGGCGATCCTCTGGTGGCTCGTGCCGCTCGTCGTGCTCGGTGGGGTGAGCCCGCCCTTCCTCGACTGGATCGAGAGCGCGTCGGTCACGACCGCGAACACCTCACCCGCGACGGTGCTTCGCGGCGCGAACCACTGGGTCGCCTACCTGGCGGGACTGGGTGGACCGGAGTGGCGCGGCGGCTGGTCGCTGGTGGCCGAGCCGGCGTTCGTCCTGGACACGATGGTCGTCGCGGGCCTCGGACTCGCGGGTTTGGCCACGCCGCGCTGCCGCGAGCGCCTGTTCCTGCTCAGCGCTGTGGTCGTCGGCCTCGTGTGCGTCACCCTCGGGCACGTCGGCGCGGTGGACGGGGTGGGCTCGGAGTGGCTGCGGACAGCGCTCGACGGCTCGCTCGCACCGTTCAGGAACATCCACAAGTTCGATCCCGTCCTGCGCGTTCCCTTGGCCATCGGGGTTGGCCTCGTCGTCGGACGGGCCGCCGTCGTGTTGCGCCGGGGCACGCAGGTTCGGCGCATCCTCGCGGCGGGTGTCGTGGGCGTCACGGCTGTCGGTCTGATGGGAAGCGCAGGTCCCTTGCTCACTGGTCAGTTCATCCAGCGGGGGAGCTTCGAGGAGGTTCCGGGCTACTGGTCCGAGGCAGCGGTCTGGCTGAGCGCGAACTCTGAGGGAGCGCGGAGCCTGCTTGTCCCAGGAGCCAGCTTCTCGGATTCGTACTGGGGTCGAACCAAGGACGACCCGTTGCAGGTCTCAGGATCAGTGGTCTGGGCCACCCGCGACGCGGTTCCGCTCGCGCCAGCCGGGACGATCCGCTTCCTGGACTCGGTCCAGCGGCGCCTGGTCACCGGCACTGCCTCGCCCGGACTTGCCGTCGCCCTTGCGCGAGCCGGCATCCGCTATGTCGTCGTTCGCAACGACCTCGACTACGCGGTCGCCGGATCGCCGCGCCCTCTCCTCGTGCACGAGGTCCTGGACAACTCCCCGGGGCTTCGAAGGGTGCGCACGTTCGGGTCACCGATCGGCGGAGGCAGCACCTCGACCTCCTTGGTCGATCGCCGCCTCGACCGGGCGTACCCGGCCGTTGAGATCTACGCGGTGGAGCATCCTGTGGATCGGTCCGTCCTGGTCCCCGAGAGCGCCGTGACCAGCGTTGTTGGCGGCCCCGAGTCCTTGCTCGACCTCCTGGATGAGGGCGTGACCGTGGGGCCGGCCACTGAGCTGACCTCAGACCCGGACGCAGCGATCCTCACGGACTCGCCGCGCCGGCGTGACATCTCCATGGGACGGGTCGACGACGGCGCCTCCGCGACCCTGGCGGAAGGCGTCCCGTCGCGCACGGATGTCCCCGTCCCCGACTACCTGTCACCGGACGCCACGCCCCGGCTTGTCTCCGCCGTCCAGGACGGTGCCACGGTGACGGCCTCCTCCTCGGTGGCGGACGCAGGTGTCCCTGGGGGCAGCCGTCCGGAGCATCAGCCCTATGCCGCGGTGGACGGGGACCCCGTGACCTCGTGGGTGTCAGCTCCGGGACGGGGAGCGGTGGGGCAGTGGCTCGAGCTGGCCTGGGATGGCCCGCTGGACCCACGCGGCACCCGGATCTCGATCGATCAGCGCCTCGAGGGACCCGCCATCTCCGCGCTGTCGGTGACGACAGACGCCGGGACTGTGCAGCTAACCGTCCCTTCCCCGGCGCCAGCGGTCTGGCAGCTGCCGCTGCCCGCGGGCGAGACGACGCGGTTGCGCGTCACGGTGACCGCGGTGGCGGACGGGTCCCAGGGCTTCGCTGCGGGCCTCGCCGAGGTCGATGTGCCGGGGGTGGAGCCGTCGAGGCCGATTCGGGCCGGTGCGAGCGGAAGCACGCCGACCACCGTGGTCCTTCGGGCGCCCCTGGGTTGGCGGGCCGGCTGTGTGCTCCTCGACGTCGACTCGCTCTGCTCGCCGAACCTCCCCCAGCCCGGAGAGGAAGACGGGGGGATCGATCGCCTCATCGGTGCCCTGCCCAGCACAGATGATGTGGTCATCCAGGCCGTTCCCAACCCGTCCGACGCCCTCGACGCCTGGGTCACGCAGGGCGCACAGGTCTCCGTCAGCGCCACCAGCTCAGCGGTCCGCGACCCTTCTGGGGCCGCCTACGCGGTCCTGGACGACGACCTCGGCACCGGGTGGGTGGCGGGTGCCTCCGACCCGAACCCAACGCTGACCTTCACCTACGACCGCAAGCAGACCGTGCGCGCCGTGCGGGTCACCCTTGGCCCGGAGCTCGCAGCCTCCCGCCCGGGCATCGTGCTGGTGAGTTCGGGGAGCAGAGTCCGACAGGCACGTCTCAGGGCCGACGGAGTCGCCGTGCTCCCGGCGCCGCTGACGGGGTCCGTCTTCACGGTGGCCTTCCGTGCGGTGAGCACCGTTCAGTCCTATGACCCGTTCCGCCTTGGCTTCGAGAACGTCCCCGTCGGGGCGAGCGAGATCCGGCTCGTGGGGGCCGACGCGGGCACCGCGATGACCCCAGATGACAGCGTCTTTCACGTTCGCTGCGGTGACGGCCCCTCCCTCTCAGTCAACGGCACCACGGTGCCTGTTGAGGGAACCACCACCGTTGGTTCGCTGCGCAGGCTCGAGCCGCTGACGCTGCGGCCCTGTGACGCCGTGCCGCTGAGTGGTGTCTCCACGCGGCTCGTCGTCGCCTCGGTCCCAGGGCTTCGGGTCGAATCGTTGGTGATCGGTGGAGAGCGTGCCGGAGGGCAGTCCGCCAGCGTGCCGACCACCCTTGTGTGGGAAGCGACGCACCGGGAGCTCCAGCTCGGGGACCGGGACGGCGCGACCTGGCTCATCGTGCGTGAGAACGCCAACCCCGGCTGGCAGGCGACGCTGAACGGGGAGACGTTGCCCAGTCGCGTGGCGGATGGGTGGCAGCAGGCCTGGGTCGTTCCCGAGGGCGCACCCGGCATCGTGACGCTGACGTTCACGCCCGACACGCCTTACCGATGGGGGTTGGCCGCCGGAGGCGTCGCCGTCCTGCTCTTGCTCGCTCTGGCCCTCCTCCCGGTGCGTCGAGGGCGCCCAACCATCCACCTGGAGGCGGTGGCGGTGGCCTGGCCCTGGATCGGCGTCCTGCTGATCCTGGCTGCGCTCGTGGCGGTGGGACCGTGGGGTCTGCTGGCCGCCCTGGTTGGTTGGTCGGTGGCCGGGACCGGTCGTCGGTGGACGCAGTGGGCGCCGGCTGCCGTGTCGGCGAGCTGCATCGGGCTGGCCGCCGGGCTTCTGGCGAGCGGTCCGTGGGCATCCTTCGAGCCCTACCGCGGGAACTCCGCGGTGGTTCAGCTGCTGGTCGCCGCCGCACTCGGTGGAGCCGTCGCAGCTGGTGGGACGGGTCGAGAACTGCTCGACGTCTTGGGGACCAGACGACGCAGTCGCTGAGCCGGACGTTCGACCAGGAAGAGGCTCAGAGACCCGACCAGAAGCGACCCGAGCACGGTCAAGAGCCACAAGCCCATGAAGCCGCCGCTGAACAACGCGGTGTCGGTGAAGCGGAGAGCCCACGACAACACGATGAGGTGCCAGAGGAAGACCGCGTAGGAGATCTCCCCGAGGTACGCCGGGATCGGTGAGGCCAACGTGTGCAGGAACCGCGAGGACGCCGAGCCGAAAGCGACCGGAGCGACCAGCGCCAGGGCCACCCCGGCGTACAGCAGGTTCTTGGTCACGGCCTGACCCGCCGTCGCGGCGCCCTCGAAGCCGAACGGCCCGGCCACCGGCGTGGAGGCGATGAGCAGAAGGGCGCCGGCGACCGCCCAGCAGGCGAGCGGGGCTCTGGCGACCTCGGCGAGTCGGCGGCGGTGCCGGTCTGCCGCCGCGTCGTGCCCACCCCGTATCACCGCGAGGGCGAGTCCGACGGCAAACCAGCACAGGAAGGAGGGCAGCCAGAACCCTGCCACCCGTGCGTCGAACCAGTCGAGCGACGCAACCCCCACGAGGAAGACCACGTTGACGGCAATCAGGGCTCCGCACCAGGCCAAGGCTCGATTGGTGCGCCCGCCCGTGACTGCCTTGCGTAGGGGGATCGCGAGAAGGGGGAGGAGCGCGTAGAAGGCGACCTCTGTGCACAGCGACCACGTTTGTGTGAGCCCTGCGGCGAGGTGCCCGGGGCTGGCGATCTGCGTGAAGGTGAAGTGACGCACCCAGTCACCGAGGTCGGCGCCAGCGTTCTCGGGCAGGGCCAGCAGAGCGACGGCGACGACCACGAGGTAGGCCGGCACGATCCGCAGGAACCGGCGCCAGGCGTACGGGCGAAGCGTCGGGGCTTGGCCGTCGCTGGGACCGACGAAAGGCCTTCCCAGGAGATAGCCGGAGAGAACGAAGAAGACGGCGACGCCGACGTCGAGACGGGCGTAGACCGGTCCGAGCGAGGAGTTGATCGTGGTCCCGGTCTGGAAAGCGACGTGCGTCGTGAGGACCGCGAGCACGGCGATGGCGCGCAACGCATCAAGCGCAGGCTGGTCGTGCCGCACAGGCCCGGCGACGAGGCGGCCGGCCTCAGTCAGCGCCACGGGGGCCGCTCACGACCCGTCGGGCGCGTAGCGCAGACCGACGGTCACCGAGTCGATGCAGACGCCAGCATCCCCAACGATCCCGTCCAAGACCACCATGTCCCCTCCGCCCACCACCGGCACGAACAGGTCGTGCAGTCCTTCCTGCAGCTCCACGTCGACCGAGCCCGTTCCGAGCGTGACGGTCGCAGGGGTGGCCTTCCCCGCCAGGTAGCGGACCTGAAGGGTCCACGACCAGTCGTACACGGGAACGGCCAGAGGCATGTACGCACCGTGGTTGGCGTTCGCGGTGTAGCCGCAGTTCGGGTAAGGACCGGGCACCGTGTCAATGCCGTTCACGACAGCGGGCTGCAGGTTTCCGAACTCGTCGAAGCGTTGCAGGACATCGGTGTAGGAGGCGAACTCCGGACGGTTCCGTACCGGAGCCAGCAAACGAGACGTCGTGCTGTAGTCCTCGAAGAGCGCGGGCAGGACGGCGGTGGGAACCGGTTCCGACAGAAGGGGGTGGGCGGGATCTGCGAGGGCGAGCGAACGTTGGGCTTGCTTCACCCAAGCCGTGGCCCCGTTGCCGGCCCAGATGGGCGCGTAGGCCTGGGTCGACACGGCTGAGGAGAGAACGAGGAGATTGATGGCCAACGCTGTCGCGGCCAGGGCGATCCCTCGGAGGGCGGGGAAGCGACCGAGCAGCGAGCGAGCCCGTGCCGTGTAGACGTCGCGTTCACCGACCAGGGGGAGGAAGGCGAGCCCCACGACGATGCAGGCCGGGACCAGCGCGTCGGCGACGTAGCGGCTCGACTGCCCGATGACGGGACCGATCCAGGCCAGCCTGCCGATGGACAGCAGCGCGACATCGGCCAGCAGGTAGAGACCCAGCAGGATCCAGGCACGTCCCGCCCGTTTGCGCACGAGCAGGCTCACCACGATGAGCGCGGCGACAATCTCCCAGCTGATCCACTTGGCCAGGCTGGGTGGGTCAGCTGCGCCGCCTGGCATGCCGAGCGGGAGCCAGCGCCACGGGCCACCAAGCAGCGACGGGACGAAAGTCGTGCCGATGACGTTCTGCGCCAGCTCCAACGAGCCGGTCTTGGGCGGGCTGGTGTCGAACTCAAACGTGGACAGCGATCTGTAGAGCACGATGTATCCGACGGAGATGACGACATAGCTTCCCCACGCGAGGAAGTCGCGCCGGAGCGTGCCAAGGATTCCTTTGAACCAACCGCTGCCGTCGACAAGGAACCATGCCGTCAGGGCGAACAGCAGCGGAAGGATGAGCACCGCCTTCTCGAAGAAGCAGAGGGCCAGGACGAACGAACCCACACTGCCCACCAGCCACTTGGGAGAGCGCTCGCGGACCCATCGGACGTGGCAGAGGACCGCGAGCGCCATGAACAGCTGAAGCGGCACGTGGTTCAGCGCGGCGGCCCACCAGGTGTAGCTGTCCAGCGTCAGCGGGGAGAACAGGTACAGCGCCAAGGGGATGAGGATGGCTACGCGATGCCCGAACAGCGTCCGGAGCATGGCCCAGACCGAGAAGGAAGCCAGGAGCTGGATGACCGTCGTCGTGAGGACGACGGCCGGCCAGGAGAGGGGGGCGACCTTGTCGAGGCCCCACGCCAGAGCGAACCCACCGGGCATCAGGTGCCCGACGTGCACACGCATCAGGTAGGACCAGTCGAGCGGCTGGGTCGAGGCCAGGGACGTGAACACGAAGTCGTCGCCGGTGTAGTAGCCCTTGAGCGCGATGACCGTCCGCCAGCCAGCCTGGAGCAGAATCATCGCTATGGCCAGGTTGCGCAGCAGCGACGGTGAAACCCGTCCCCGAGGCGAGGTCTCAACGTCGCTCGTTCCCGTCGGGGCAACCACATGACTCACGTGCCTTGCCTCCATCAACGGGTCCCCCGAAGTCTCTGTGGCCAGTGTGCCATCGAGGAAGCGTGCGCCTTGTGCAGCGAGACCCAATGAACGACACGGCAGAGGATCCTGGGCAAACCAAGCACCCAGGTGCCCGGACTCCGCTACCGTCCGGCATGTTACGCGCGAGTAACCAACTGGCGTACAAACTGCTGGGGTGTCAATGAAGCGGATCGCAGGGCTGGTGCTTATCGGTATCGGCGTCTTCTTGATGATCTTCGCACCCTTGGCGAAGTGGTACATCGCTCCTCGACTTGCTGTAGCGCCACTCGGCTGCGACCCGGGCCCGCTCTGTGAAGGCGGTGTCAGCATCTCGCCCTCGTCAGGAGTCGCGACGTCGCTGTTCGACCCGGCGACGCTGTCCACGCGGACCGACGTCGCCCTGGTCTCGACCCGGCGGGTCAAGCCGGACCAGGCGGCCAGCGACGGACCCAACAACCAGACGGTCTACGACTCGTTCCAGGACGTCACTGACCCCGAGGGCGTCACGATCGACGCCAACACCGAACGCATCCCCTTCGACGGGCACACGTCGGTGATGATCGACTGCTGCGGGGCCAACGAGGACGGCGTCGCGATCACCGACTTCTCGGGTCTGAACCCGTACAAGTTCCCGTTCGGTACTCAGAAGCAGACCTACCAGTACTTCGACGGGACCCTGAGCCAGGCGTTGCCCATGGAGTACGACGACACCGAGGACATCCAGGGGCTGTCGACCTACCGCTTCGTGCAGACCATCGCGCCCACTCAGTACTCCGAGCTCGAGGTGCCGGGCGACCTCGTTGGCCAGCCCGACGAGGCCTCTGTGGTCGCGCCACGCTTCTACAGCAACGTGCGCACGGTCTGGGTGGAACCGACGACCGGCGCCATCGTGAAGGGCCAGGAGGTGCAGAAGCAGTACCTCGCGGGAGCGGACGGCACCACCGAAGCGCTGATCATCATCGAAGCGACCCTGCAGTTCACCGAGCAGAACACCACCGAGGCCGTCAAGACGGCCTCGGACGGCAAGAGCCAGCTGGACCTCATTCAGAAGACCATCCCACTGGTGGCGCTGATTCTGGGACTGCTGCTCATCGTCGGTGGGTTCTTCCTGGTGCGCCGACCGGTGGAAGCTGAAAGCGGGGCTCAGCCCCACCGACAGGCATAGATCGCCGTCCCAGGGACCAGGCGGCCCCTGAGGGGCGACCACCCACCCCAGGTTCGCGTGAGGGTGTTCGGCCACTGCGGCTCGATGACGTCGTCGAGTGTGAAGCCGGCGGCCCGCAGCTCGCGGATGGTCGTGCCGAGCGTGCGGTGGTGCTCGACGTAGACCGCGACCCCGGCGGCGTCACGCTCGACGTACGGGGTGTCGTCCCAGTAGGACCACGTCGCCGTCAGCCCTTCGGGACCCGGGTCGTCGGGCAGGCTCCACCGGATCGGGTGGGTCACGCTGAACACCCACCGGCTCCCGGGCCGCAGCACCCGTCCGACCTCGGCGAAGAGGGCGCTGACGTCGCTGACGAAGGACACGGCGCCGTACGCCGAGAACGCCAGGTCGAAGGTCTCGTTCCCGAAGGGAAGGTGGACGCCATCGGCCAGGACAGCGGGCACGCGCACCCCCAGCTCCCGATCGATCCTGCGGGCGTGCTGCAGCTGCCGGTGGGACAGGTCGAGGGCGTACGGTTGCGCGCCCTGCCCCGCGAGCCAGCGCGACCCCTGGGCGGCCCCGCATCCGACCTCGAGGACCTTCCGGCCAGAGACCGGGCCGAGAAGGCCGGCTTCGGACTCGATCAGGCCTTCTGGGCCCCAGACGAGTTCGGCATCGCCGAGGAACCCTCCGTGCTCGGCCTGGTAGTCGTCGGCCATGCGATCCCAGCCGACGCGGCTGGCTCGCGTGGACTCGTCTGGGCCCACGGGCATCCGCCCGGCCCGGGACGACAGGCCGGGATCGCGCTCGATTGACCCGCTCATCAGCGCAAACGTAGACTGAGCGGGCGTTGTGGGCCTTGCGCGCGTCTCAGACCGAGCAGGCTCGCGCTCGTCCTTGTCTCCGGTTGGCGTCACTCGACTCGACCCGGGTCCCGGCACGTTCGATCCACGGGTCCGCCGCGCACCGACACGATCACCGTCCCCCGACGGGACCACCGACGTCCTCCGACTTGGCGGATGCGCGGCTCACCCGTCCGATCCCTGTCCGCATCGGAGCAACCAACCGCATGACCTCCACCACCACAGAGCTCGCCCCCGCTGACCAGCAGGCCACCTCGCCGCAGGTCGCGATCAACGACATCGGTACGGCCGAGGACTTCATGGCCGCCATCGACCTCACGATCAAGTACTTCAACGACGGCGACATCGTCGAAGGAGTCATCGTCAAGGTCGACCGCGACGAGGTCCTGCTCGACATCGGCTACAAGACCGAGGGCGTCATCCCCTCGCGAGAGCTGTCCATCAAGCACGACGTGGACCCCAACGAGGTCGTGTCGGTCGGCGATGAGATCGAGGCCCTGGTCCTCCAGAAGGAGGACAAGGAAGGGCGTCTCATCCTGTCCAAGAAGCGCGCGCAGTACGAACGCGCCTGGGGCTCGATCGAGAAGATCAAGGACGAGGACGGCATCGTCGAAGGCTCGGTCATCGAGGTCGTCAAGGGTGGCCTGATTCTCGACATCGGCCTGCGCGGCTTCTTGCCGGCCTCGCTCGTGGAGATGCGCCGGGTGCGCGACCTGCAGCCGTACGTCGGTCAGAAGCTCGAAGCCAAGATCATCGAGCTCGACAAGAACCGCAACAACGTGGTGCTGTCCCGCCGTGCATGGCTGGAGCAGACTCAGTCGGCCGTACGCCAGAACTTCCTCACCACCCTCCAGAAGGGCCAGGTTCGTCCGGGCACCGTGTCGTCCATCGTCAACTTCGGCGCGTTCGTCGACCTCGGCGGCGTTGACGGCCTGGTGCACGTCTCGGAGCTGTCCTGGAAGCACATCGACCACCCGTCCGAGGTCGTCGAGGTCGGACAGCCCGTCACGGTCGAGGTGCTCGACGTCGACATGGACCGCGAGCGGGTCTCCCTGTCGCTCAAGGCGACGCAAGAGGACCCGTGGCAGCAGTTCGCTCGGACGCACCAGATCGGCCAGGTCGTTCCCGGCAAGGTCACCAAGCTCGTTCCGTTCGGCGCCTTCGTGCGCGTCGACGAGGGCATCGAGGGCCTGGTTCACATCTCCGAGCTGGCCGAGCGTCACGTGGAGATCCCCGAGCAGGTCGTCCAGGTCAACGACGACATCTTCGTGAAGGTCATCGACATCGACCTCGAGCGTCGCCGCATCTCGCTGAGCCTCAAGCAGGCCAACGAGGGCACGATCGGCGAGGCCGTGGCCGGGGAGTTCGACCCCACGCTCTACGGCATGGCCGCCTCCTACGACGAGCAGGGCAACTACATCTACCCCGAGGGCTTCGACCCCGAGACGGGCGAGTGGCTGCCGGGTCACGAGGAGGCCCAAGCCGAGTGGGAGCGGCAGTACGCCGTGGCGCAGGAGCGCCACCGGGCTCACCAGGTGCAGGTCGTCGAGGCTCAGAAGGCGGAGGCGGAGGCCGTCGCCGAGGGCGCGACAGCATCGTCGTACTCCTCGGAGTCAGGGCCGGAAGCCAAGGAAGATGCGCCGGAAGCCGACGCTCCCGCCTCAACCGAGGGCACGCTGGCGACCGACGAGGCCCTGGCCGCGTTGCGTGAGAAGCTCGCCGGCGGCTCCGGAGACGACGAGTAGCTCGACCGAACCACCTCCAATGGGGTATTTCGTCGGTGCTCTACCACCGGTGAAATACCCCATTGCGTTGGTGGGCGGTGCCAGGGTGGCGCTGTGCTGAGGGTGGGGCTGACCGGCGGGATCGGATCGGGGAAGTCGGCCGTCGCCGAACTGCTCGCGGCGCACGGCGCCGTCGTCATCGACGCCGACCGGCTGGCGCGCGACGTGGTCCGGGCTGGTACTCAGGGTTTTGACCGTGTGGTCAAGGAGTTCGGCGACACGGTGGTCGGGGCCGACGGAGAGCTTGATCGGGCGGCTCTGGCTGCGATCGTCTTCGACGACCCGGAGCGGCTCGCGGCGTTGAACGCGATCGTCCACCCGCTGGTCGGCGCCCGGACAGCGGAGCTCGCCGGGTTGGCGCCGCAGGACTCGGTGCTCGTCGTCGACGTGCCGCTCCTGGTGGAGAATCGTCTCGACGGCGCCTACGACATCGTCGTCGTGGTCGATGCGCCGGACGACGTGCGGCTCGAGCGACTACGGGAGTCCCGCGGGATGGACGAGACCGCTGCACGCGCGCGGATGGGGGCGCAGGCCAGCCCGCAGGAGCGGCTCGAGGTCGCGGACTTCGTCATCGACAACTCGGGGGATCTAACAGACCTGGCCGCCGTGGTCGGCGAGCTGTGGAGGGACCTGGCCGAGGCTGCCGGGTAGTCGACGGTTCGAAGCTGTCGGTCCGGCGTCGTACGGTGGCGGCATGAGACCGGTGAGCGAGCTCGTCCGCACCGTGGCGCCCTTCGAGGTCGTGTCCGACTTCAAACCGTCCGGGGACCAGCCGACCGCTATCGATGACCTCGAGCGCCGCATCCGAGCGGGGGAGCAGGACGTCGTCCTGCTGGGGGCCACCGGCACGGGCAAGTCCGCGACGACCGCCTGGCTGATCGAGCGGCTCCAGCGGCCGACGCTGGTGCTCGCGCCCAACAAGACGCTCGCAGCACAGCTGGCCAACGAGTTCCGCGAGCTGCTGCCGCACAACGCGGTCGAATACTTCGTGAGCTACTACGACTACTACCAGCCCGAGGCCTACGTCCCCCAGACCGACACCTACATCGAGAAGGACTCCTCGATCAACGACGAGGTCGAACGGCTTCGGCACTCGGCGACCAACAGCCTGCTGACCCGCCGCGACGTGGTCGTGGTGGCCAGCGTCTCGTGCATCTACGGGCTCGGCACCCCTCAGGAATACCTCGAGCGAAGCGTCTCGCTCCGGGTGGGCGACACCATCGAGCGCGATGCCCTGCTGCGGCGGTTCGTCGACGTCCAATACACACGCAACGACCTCGCCTTCACCCGTGGGACGTTCCGGGTCCGAGGCGACACCGTTGAGATCTTCCCGGTCTACGAGGAGCACGCCGTCCGCATCGAGATGTTCGGCGACGAAGTCGAGCGGCTGATGACCCTCCACCCGGTCACAGGTGAGGTGCTGACCGAGGACGTCGAGCTGAGAGTCTTTCCCGCCACGCACTATGTGGCTGGTCCGGAGCGCATGTCGCGGGCCGTGTCCGGCATCGAAGCCGAGCTCGAAACACGGCTGGGTGAGCTGGAGCGTCAGGGCAAGCTCTTGGAGGCCCAACGGCTGCGCATGCGCACGACCTACGACATCGAGATGATGCGCCAGGTCGGTTCGTGCAGCGGCATCGAGAACTACAGCCGGCACATCGACGGCCGCGGACCGGGTACGGCGCCGCACACGTTGCTCGACTACTTCCCCGAGGATTTCCTCCTCGTGATCGACGAGTCCCACGTCACGGTGCCCCAGGTGGGCGGCATGTACGAAGGCGACATGAGCCGCAAGCGGACCCTGGTCGACCACGGCTTCCGCTTGCCGTCGGCCATGGACAACCGCCCGCTCAAGTGGGAGGAGTTCCTCGAGAGGATCGGGCAGACCGTCTACCTGTCGGCTACCCCGGGGCCCTACGAGCTTGGACGCGGCGACGGGGTCGTGGAGCAGATCATCCGTCCCACCGGGCTCATCGACCCCGAAGTGGTCGTCAAGCAGACGAAGGGCCAGATCGACGACCTGCTGCACGAGATCCGTGAACGATCGGCCAAGCACGAGCGGGTGCTCGTGACGACGCTGACCAAGAAGATGGCCGAGGACCTGACCGACTACCTCCTCGAGCTCGGCATCCGAGTCCGCTACCTGCACAGCGAGGTGGACACCCTTCGCCGTGTCGAGCTGCTGCGTGAGCTGCGGATGGGTGAGTTCGACGTCCTGGTCGGCATCAACCTGCTCCGGGAGGGGCTCGACCTCCCCGAGGTGTCCCTGGTGTCGATCCTGGACGCCGACAAGGAGGGGTTCCTGCGCTCGTCGACGTCCCTGATCCAAACGATCGGGCGCGCGGCGCGCAACGTGTCCGGACAGGTTCACATGTACGCGGACAAGATCACCCCGTCCATGGCCCAGGCCATCGACGAGACCAACCGGCGTCGCGAGAAGCAGGTGGCCTACAACCGTGAGGCCGGGGTCGACCCCCAGCCGCTTCGCAAGCGCATCGCCGACATCACCGACCTGATCGCCCGAGAGGACGCAGACACCGAGGCCCTGCTCGGGTCTGGGCGATCCCAGAGCCGCGGCAAGGCCGTGGTGCCTGGCCTCGGGCGCGGCAGCGACATCGGACGCCATGCCGGCGACCTCGCAGGCCTGCCGCGAGCCGACCTCGCGGACTTGATCCAGCAGCTCAACGACCAGATGCATGCAGCCGCAGCCGAGCTGCAGTTCGAGCTGGCGGCACGACTGCGCGACGAGATCGGCGAGCTGAAGAAGGAGCTGCGCGGGATGGATGCGGCCGGCGTGAGTTGACCTGGTCTGTCCGCTCGGTCCTCTCGATCGGCGCAAAGGTGACACGGACCGTAGCCCTGCGAGAGACTGCTGGGTGGAGGGGAGTACTCCCCACGCGGCGAGGTCGTCATCACGGTGAGCCCCATGGCCCACCCGGTCTCGTCGGTCCGGTTCCCGGGCGGAGGAGACCTCCGGTACAGGCCTGTGGTGGCCGTCCGGAGGTTCGCATGCCTGTCCCACCCACGACGGCCGGCTCCGGGGGCACGCCATGGATGTGAGCCTGACCGTCTGGCTCGTGACCGTGCTGGCGGTCCTGGTCATCATCGGCGGCGACTTGTTCGCCGTGAGCCGGAGGCCGCACGTCCCGACAATGCGCGAGTCCACCCTGTGGGTTGTGCTGTTTGTCGGGCTCGCGCTGGCCTTCGGGGCCATCATCTGGGTCACCTACGGGCAGGCCTACGCCGGCCAGTTCTACGCGGGCTGGCTCACCGAGTACTCCCTGAGCCTGGACAACCTGTTCGTCTTCGTCCTGATCATGGCGAGGTTCCGGGTGCCCGCCGCCACCCAGCAGACGGTGCTGCTCGTGGGGATCCTCCTGGCTTTGCTGTTCCGCAGCATCTTCATCATCCTCGGGGCGGCCGCGATCAGCCGCTTCTCCTGGGTGTTCTACGTGTTCGGCGCCTTCTTGCTCTACACCGCCTGGCGCCTCGCGCTGCACGGGGAGAACGACGAGGAAGACTTCCAGGAAAACGTGGTGCTGCGCCTGGTGCGTCGCGTCGTGGCGACCTCGCCCGACTACGACGGGATCCGGCTGCGCACCACGTTCGACGGGATGCGCATGTTCACTCCGATGCTCGTCGTGATGATCGCCATCGGGACAACCGACGTGCTATTCGCCCTCGACTCCATCCCCGCCATCTTCGGGCTGACGAAAGAGCCCTACCTCGTCTTCGCAGCGAACGCCTTCGCCCTCATGGGGCTCATGCAGCTCTACTTCCTGCTGGGCGGCTTGCTCGAACGGCTCGTCTACCTCTCGCTCGGGCTGGCCGTGATCCTTGGCTTCATCGGGATCAAGCTGATCTTTGAGGCGTTGCACACCAACGAGGTGCCGTTCATCAACGGGGGCCAGCACGTCGAGTGGGCGCCGGAGATCTCGATCGGCGTGTCCTTGGCCGTGATCGTTGGGGTGTTGGCGATCACCACGGTGGCCAGTCTGCTGCGCACCAGACGAGATCAGCGCGCGAGCTGAGAACCCATCGCTCGACGGCGACCCGCATGGGTCATTTGACTCTGCTACCAACCGGGGCGGACTGCTGCTCGACGAGGACAATCAGTCCGGTGGCCTAGTGCCCCGAATCCCTGCGCGAAGAATTCGCCGTACATGCGACCGGCGGGCCACAAAGAGGTCAAGCGCGAAGATCAGCAGCACGAAGGCCGTAGCTGCTCGCATGAACGGCGTCGGAATCAGGAGCTGCAGGGCAAAGGCGCCAGCCAAGATCAGGGCGTCGATGCGCTCGGGGCAGAGCGTTGCGAGGGCCGCAATGACGAAGAGTGTGACCGCGATCGTCAGTCCGAGTTCCAATTGCTCGCGGCCCGCGAGGGGCAGCGACACGCCCCCGCCACCGGCCGCGTACGCGAAGGGAAGCGCTCCGATGCCAAGCGTCCATTGCGTGAGGGACGAGGCAAGGAAGAGCGCCAGCCCCTGTGCGGGTCGATGGTTGGCCACAAGCACCGCGACGACAACGAACTCCGGCGCTTCAGTCGCGGCGGGCACGACCGACTGGATCAGGAGGTACGGGTCGAAGCCAAGCATTGCGCCCGTCTGGAGAAGGGCATCGGCGAACGGATTGGCGATGGTGATGACGACAGCCGCCGCGAAGATCGTCACCGACGCGATGGCGGGTCGTCGGTAGTTCGAAGGAAGCGACACCAGCCCCGCGGCGACCCCCACGACGGCGGGCTCCTCGTCGACGGTTCCTTGGACGCGCCGAGCGTAGATGACATACAGCCCAAGGAGGACTATCCCGTCGAAGATCGTCAGGGACCCTCGGATGAGGATCTGGATGGCGAAGATCGAGGCGATGAGTAGGAGGCCGAGTTCGAGCCTCCGGTTCGGCTCGAGCCGGACGGCAGGAGCGGAGCGCCTCTGACGACGCGCGAGATAGCCCACGAGCAGGGGCAGTGCGAGGGCGCCGGTCAGCAACAGCCGGGTTGCTCCCGTCAGGTTCGCCGTGACGAGCTCGGCCTCCTGGATGAAGGCAAACCGAACCTCGATGAGGAACTCGGGTAGCACGGCAACCAGGGCGACCGCGGCCAGTACCAGACCGCCGGAGAACACGGCATCCCCGGCGTCGGCTCCCCAGGCAAGCATGAAGGCGGCGGCGATCACGCCAATCCCTAGTCCCACCATCGCTAGTGGTACCGGAATGAGTGGCCCAGCCGAGTGGACGACGACCCCGAGCGCCGCGAAACCTGCCGTGATCAGGAGTTGACGCTGCCAGGTTGTGCCTGCCCCGGAACGAGGTCCAGCGGTCGCTGTCATGGGTTCAGCGCCTTGAGTCGGATTGACGTGGACGTGGAGGTCTTGCCGCCCTTCGCGGTAACCGTGACGACGTACGAACCCGGCGTGCGTGTTGTCCAGCCAAAAGCCGCCTTACGTGCTGGGCAGGCGAACGTCCAGGTCTTCGTCTTTCCGTTTGGTATCTCGATTCGGGCGATCGCCTTGTCGCATCCCCCGGCGTCGAAGAGGAAGGAGGAAGCTTGGCCGACCACCAGCCGGTCCGGCACATTGATGAACGTGACGAGCGGCGAACTCTCATCCTCGTCGGCTGCTTCCACGGTGATGGGCAACTTCTTGGTCACCGTCTGTCCTTGCCGGCCGCGGACACGAATCAAGACCTCCGCGTCCCCGGGCTCCTCTGGGGTCCACTGGATGACGCCCCGACCCTCGCGGATCAGGAACTGTCGCTCGAAGACCACGCCGGAGCGGGTAGAGACTCTCGCCAGCTCGTCGACTCCGTCGGACACGTGGAAGGCGACGCGTACGGGTTCTCCCACGATCGCGTTCTTCGGCGCTCGTACCAGCCGAATGATTGGGGGTGCGTTCAACACCTCGAACTCTTGGTTGGCGGCCACTCGGGTCCCGTCCAGGCCCCACACCGTCACGCGCACCTGAGCGTCGCCCGCGGCGGTGGGCACCCATATGACGGATCCCTGACCCGTGACCACCGTGAGCCTGCTGTGGCGGGTCTTGCCCTCCGAGGTGATGGTCACCTTTTCGCGCTGGGCGTTCTCCACGTCGAATGAGAGCTCGAGCGGCTCCCCCACCACAGCGGTCCTCGGACTTGGGACATGCAGTTGCGGTGGCATGTTCAGCGCCTGTCTGACGGCACTGTGGATGTCCGGCCCAAGGCCAGCCCGACCGTTCACGTAGGCCGTGACACCGAGCAGGCGGGCGGCTCCAGCCCCACGAGAACCTTCATAGAGGCTCTGAATCTGGATGACGCCGGTGGGGAGGAACAGGACGTGGGGTCGACCGAGGCGGACGGAGTCGAGGGAAGACTTGTCCAAGTCCCGAATCTCGAGGTTTCGCAGGCCCAGCAGATTTCGAACGCGTGGCGTGGCAAAGACCAGGCGACTGATCTGGGCAGGGCCGAGGGTGAGCGAGTCACGGGGCAGGCTCCATGCACTGAGCCGAGCGCTGCCCTGATCGTCGATCCAGCCGCTCAGCGAACCGACCAGGTTCTGCCCACCGCGGGGCGCGTAGTAGGTCCCGAGGACAAGCTGAGCGTCCACCTGACCAGGCGGTGCCCCAAGGCTGTACTCCGGCTCTAGTGTCAACCGGAGATCGTCCTCGTCGGATTCGTCGAAGTCGACACCGCCTGCCACCTCGAGCGGTCCGGAGAGCCCGATCGGCCGCGACCAGGCGTCTGCATCGCTGACAAACAGGTCTGGCTGGGTGTTGTGGAATCGCTCGTACGCGCTCGCCTGGGCGTTGAAAAGATCGCGCGGGTAGCGCAGCCGAGTTCGCAGTTCCTCAGGCATCTCGGACTCCGGCTGGAAGAGCGTCGGGAATACGGCCGCCCACGTCCGTGCGATCGGCTCAGAGTCATCCGTGAGGTAGACGTCGACCTGCCCTGAGAAAGCATCGACTGTCGCTCGCACGGATGCTCGCGCATAGTTGACGCGGGCGTTGCCGAGTTCCACCCGCTCCGCGTAGGGATAGTTTGCGCTGGTGGTATAGCCATCCACCACAAAGACGATGCGACCGTTCGCCGTGAGCGGCACGGCCTCGGAGTCCCATTGAATGAATGGCGCCAGGGTCCCTAGCCGGTCGTGGACATCCCTGTGGAGCATGATTCGGGATTCAGGCGTGACGTCATCAGAGAGCAGCAGGTCCTTGCTTCGAAGCGCAACGGCAAACAGCGCTCGATCGACCCACGATGAGAGTTGGATCCCACCACTTCCGGTGTAGTGGTATTCAGCGGCGGACAACCCCTGCGTGGCGGGCACGTCGACCTCGGGCCGGCGCGTGTTCGCGAGGACCCACGGCAAGTCCCCTCCCTGTTGACCCAACGTCGATCGTGGAGGGGAGTCCTCGTTGGTTCTCTCCTCGTCGCTCTCCTCGTCGCTCTCTTCGTCACCGCCGTCGTCCCCCCCGTCGGACCCGGGGGTGCTGGCCGGCGAGTAGCTGCCGAAATAGATGCGGGATGCGCTTCCTTTGACGTCCGCATCGATCAGCCGGGGCTCGCGGGTCTCTCCGATGTCCGTCCCTGAGAATCGGATCAGGCCGAGCCCGTGGGTGTATGCGAGGCGGCTGTTGCTCCAGGAGTCGGCCGTTTCGACTGAGTCGAGGTCGAGCTCGCGGGTGCTGACCACCGTCAGTTGCGACTGGCCCTCGACCTCCAGGACGTCGAGGCTCGGTCGTTGTGGGCGGTAGTAGGGGGTATCGGTCACGAGTTCGAACATTCGTTGCTCCAGCAGCGACGAGTCCCAGGTCAGGACGTTGTCGAGTCGCGCCGTTGCGGGCAAGAAGTCAGCTGCGCCAAACGATTCCGTGGGTCGGTAGGGCTGAATGTCGATGGTGTCGAGCGCAAGCCCCGCCCGGGTGGCCGAGATCGCTCGTGCGAGGTACGGCTGCTCTGCGATGAGCGGATGCGGATCTACGACGAACCGCTGGACCAGGGCGGGAATCCACGCCACCGCGAGCGTCGTTGCCAGGACGACTCCGGTAGCCAGACCGGCGACATACCTACGCCTGCGTGGCGACTGTTTCGCTCGCGACTGGAACGGTGCTACCAAGCAGTACACGGCGCCGCCTGCGGCGAGGATGCTCAACACGGTGAGTGTCGGTAGTCGAACCCGGTCGTCGACGTAGGAAACGCCAGCGAAAGAGTTGCCGTCGAGACCACCCGGCTGGCTGAGTTCGAGCGTGTACCTGGCCAGGTGGAACTTCCAGGCGGTTGCGAGGAGCAAGAGTGACCCCAGCGCTCCAAAGTGCCGCCTGGCCCTAACAGTCGCGCGGATCGGCCGAATGCCTAGATCCCCGTTTGCGCGATACACGAGGACCATGACGCCGGCCGTCGTCAGGACAAGCCACAGCCACAGCCCAGAGATGACGAGCTCGAAAGGCAGAGTGAAGACAAAGAAGCCGATGTCCTTGCCGTAGATCGGATCAGCGACACCGAACGGCTGTTGGTAGAACCACAGAAGCAGAGTCTGCCAATGAGCCACTGCAGCCGATCCAAACAAGTTCGCCACGAAGACCGCTGTAGCGACCAACGACACCTGCCCTGCTCGCGACCGGGCGATCTTGCTCCGCCCTGCCGCGACCAGCAGATTCGCCGCGAAGAAGAACCCGGCGGCCCCTGCTGCCAACAAGTACAGCGCCGTTCGCGCGGCCGCCGTGCGCCCGAAGACGTTTCCTTGGCCAACCTCGTCGAACCACATGGCCCCCGGAAGGACCCGGGTAGCCACATAGGCCAGCAGGAGCGGCACGCCGAGGACCAGGACGACAACCGTGGCACGGCCGCGGGGGCGCAGCAGGAAGGTGCGGGTATCGCGTCGTTCAGCGCTGTGGCCTCGGTCGGTGCCCACCGGGGCCGCAGGCCCAACCGAAGTCGGAGCGGGGACGGTGCGCTTGGTGGTCCAACCGTCTTCTTGCCGAGCAGCCGCGCTCGCGTTCTCGAGCTGGGCCGGGCGGATCTGCCTCGACCGTCTACGTCCATCAAGCCGACCGTAGGTCGCAAGAAATTCATCCACCCCGGTGCGACTCGGAACCCAGACATAGCGATTTCCCCAAGGGCGCCTCTCTCCTCGCAGCTCGCCCTTGCGCAGCAGTGCTCGAACGGTCTGCGGGCTCGTGCCGAGGGCCTCGGCTGCGTCACTGACAGAGAGGTCGTCCCTCATCTTTCGGAGGTTAGCGGCAGGAGGTTTCGCAGCGAGAGTCTTTCGCAATTGGCTTGGGGTCACGCCTCGTGCTTTCCGAGCCCTTCCCGCCCAGCGTCACGCCGCGCCAGCGGGGTCCGAAAGGCAGCCAGGACCGGGCCGAACGGTTCCTCGTGTCTCGGGGCTGTTTGCGAACGTTCCCTCAGCCGGGCGGATCTCGGAGCGGTGGAGCCCATTCCCATGCCAGGGGCATCCGGGTGGCAGGTCCTTGGAAGGGCGCAGAGTTGCCGGCCGCGCTGAGTCACCAGCCGCGCTGAGTCACCACCCGCGCTGGCGCCACTCCGCGAGGCTCGGACGCTCGGCGCCGAGCGTGGTGTCCTTGCCGTGCCCGGGGTAGACCCACGTCTCGTCGGGCAGGGTGCCAAAGACCTTCTGTTCCAACCCGTTGAGCAACGAAGTGAACGCCCGGTCGTCCCCGAACGTGCCGCCCGGTCCGCCGGGGAACAGGCAGTCGCCGGTCCACAGGTGCGGGGCGCCCTCGGGATCGTCGTACACCAGAGCGATCGACCCAGGGGTGTGCCCGATGAGGTGGATCACACGCAGCTCGACCGCACCGAACTCGAGCACGTCTCCATCGGCGAGGGTGCGATCGGTGGGGACATCGATCCCCTCGGCATCGAGGGCGTGCGCGTAGGTCGGCGCCGCCGTGGCCGCCACGACCTCGCCGAGACCGGTCCAGTGGTCGTGGTGCTGATGGGTGGTGAGGACTCCGACGAGCCCGTCCGGTCCTACGAGGTCGAGCAGCCGCTCCGGCTCGGCGGCCGCGTCCACGAGCAGCTGGTCACCGGTCGACCGACAGCGCAGCAGATAGGCGTTGTTGTCCATAGGGCCGACCGCGAGCTTCTCGACCACGAGCCCGGTGAGCTCACGGACCGCGGGGGGACCGCCGACGTGAACGTTGCCTGTGTAGGTCATGGCTCGAATCCTCACATGTCAGACCCAGGGCGGCGCGGGCGGCACGTCCTCGCGACCCTGGGGGGACAGTCCCGTCCCGTCGTGTCGTCCGAGCAGCCAGCCGAGCAGGACGGCCCCAGGCCCGTTGAGCGATTCTGCTCGGCTGCCGATGCGCCATTCGCCGCCCTCGTCGGCGACCAGGCGACCAAACGGCGCGGTGTCTTGGGCCGCGAACCATCCGGCCACCTGGTCGAGGGTGCGGGTCCAGAACGCGTCGGTCCACGCGTCGACGCCGTAGCCGGCGGCCAGGTCGACGTGATGGATCTCCAGCTCGCGGATGCGGAGCAGCGGGAGCTCCCAGGCCTCGACCTCGGCTCCGCTCCCGAGTCGGAGCACCCGATCACCGACGTCATCGTTCACTCCTGCGACGGCCTCTCGGAATCGCGCCGCCGTTTCCTCCACGTCGTCTTGCTGGTCGGCAAGCGGGCGCCCGGCTCCGGCCTCGATAGCGGCGACGCGGGCTTCGCGGGAGCCGTACATCGGGGTCTCGACGCCCGTGAGCGCCCAGCGGACCAGGTTCCCCAGACCGTCGGCGTTACGGGCCAGATGAGTGATCACGTGCCCACGGGACCAGCCCGGCAGCGCTGAGGGTCCCCGCAACGAGGCGTCGTCGAGCGACCGCACCGAACTCAGCAGGCGCTCGGTCGACGCGTCGAGCTCGTGCAGGGCCGCGGCTGGCTCGGGGCGAGAAGGATCGGCGTCCATGGCCCGACGCTATCGCCGCGCGGGTCTGCTCGGGAACGGTGGGGAATGCTGGAGAATGGTCGGGAGTCGTCGGGAATCACTCCGGGGGCTCCGAGGTTGACGGCGGGGCCACAGAGAAGGCGACTGTCGGATGGGCCGACTAGCCTGGGCCGCGACCCGTCCGCCGCGTGACCAGATTTCTGGGCCTAAGCGGCGTGCCCCCCCGCAGACCGCGTCCCACCCGATCCCGAGCCTGACCGCACACCCCGAAGGAACCAGTCCGTGGCCGAACGCCTCATCGTCCGTGGCGCCCGAGAGCACAATCTCAAGGACGTCTCGCTTGATCTTCCGCGGGACGCTCTGATCGTGTTCACCGGACTTTCGGGGTCCGGCAAGTCCAGTTTGGCTTTCGACACCATCTTCGCCGAGGGTCAGCGACGGTACGTCGAGTCGTTGTCGGCCTACGCTCGCCAGTTCCTCGGGCAGATGGACAAGCCCGACGTGGACTTCATCGAGGGCCTGTCCCCGGCCGTCTCGATCGACCAGAAGTCGACCAACCGCAATCCACGGTCAACGGTCGGGACGATCACGGAGGTCTACGACTACCTCAGGCTGCTCTACGCCCGAGCGGGCCGGCCCCACTGCCCGGTCTGCGGTCGACGGATCGGCCGCCAGACTCCCCAAGCCATCGTCGACCGAGTCCTCGAGCTCGCCGACGGGACGCGTTTCCAGGTGTTGGCGCCCGTCGTGCGGGGGCGCAAAGGGGAATACGCCGAGCTGTTCAAGGAGCTGCAGGCCAAGGGCTACAGCCGCGCCCGGGTCGACGGAGTCGTGCACACGCTCACCGAACCCCCGACGCTCAAGAAGCAGGAGAAGCACACGATCGAGGTCGTGGTGGACCGGCTCCAGGTCAAGGCCGGCGCCAAGCGGCGACTCACCGACTCCATCGAGACCGCCTTGGGCCTCGGCGGTGGTCTGGTCACGCTCGACTTCATCGATCTTCCCGACGACGACGAACACCGCGAACGGCAGTATTCCGAGCACCTTTACTGCCCCTACGACGACCTGTCGTTCGAGGAGCTCGAACCCCGGTCCTTCTCGTTCAACAGCCCGTTCGGGGCCTGCCCGGAGTGCACCGGGCTCGGGACGCGCATGGAGGTCGACCCCGAGCTCGTCGTCCCGGACCCGGCGTTGACGCTCGACGAGGGAGCCCTGTCTCCCTGGAGCTCCGCCCACACGAGCGACTACTTCGGTCGCCTCGTGACAGCTCTGGCGGAGACTCTGGGCTTCCGCACGGACGTGGCCTGGTCGCGGCTCCCTGCCAAGGCGCGCAAGGCACTCCTCGAGGGCCACGCCGACCAGGTGCACGTGCGCTACAAGAACCGCTACGGCCGCGAGCGTTCCTACTACACGAGCTTCGAGGGAGTGATCCCCTACGTCCAGCGGCGGCACGCGGAAGCGGAGAGCGACGTCAGCCGCGAGCGCTTCGAGGGGTTCATGCGCGAGGTTCCCTGCCCCGCCTGCGAGGGCTCACGGCTGAAGCCGGTGTCACTGGCGGTCACCCTCGGAGGCCTCTCGATCGCCGCGGTCGCCGCGATGCCGATCGTCGACTGCGCACGCTTCCTGATCGAGCTCGAGCTCGACCCACGTGAGGCGCAGATCGCCGAGCGGGTCCTCAAGGAGGTCAACGAGCGGCTGCGCTTCCTGCTCGACGTCGGACTCGACTACCTGTCGCTCGACCGTCCCGCGGGCACGCTGGCGGGAGGGGAGGCCCAGCGGATCCGGCTGGCGACGCAGATCGGGTCCGGCCTCGTGGGCGTCCTCTACGTCCTCGACGAGCCCTCGATCGGTCTTCATCAGCGCGACAACCACCGTCTCATCGAGACCCTGGTCAGGCTCCGCGACCTGGGCAACACCCTGATCGTCGTCGAGCACGATGAGGACACGATTCGGATGGCCGACTGGGTGGTGGACATCGGTCCCGGCGCGGGGGAGCACGGCGGCCAGATCGTCGTGTCCGGGGGAGTCGAGGACCTGTTAGCGTCCCCCGACTCGCTCACGGGCCAATATCTGTCCGGCCGTCGGGAGATCCCCGTTCCCTCTGTACGCCGACCGGTCACGCCCGGACGGGTGCTGAAGGTCGAAGGGGCGCGCGAGCACAATCTGTCCGACGTCGACGTCGAGATCCCTCTGGGTTGTTTCGTGGCCGTCACAGGAGTGTCTGGTTCGGGCAAGTCCACGCTGGTCAACGACATCGTGTTCAACGTCCTGGCCCGAGAGCTCAACGGCGCCCGAACGGTCCCTGGCCGTCACACCCGGATCAAGGGCATCGACCACCTCGACAAGGTGGTTCACGTCGATCAGAGCCCCATCGGCCGGACCCCTCGATCCAACCCCGCGACCTACACCGGTGTCTTCGATCACGTCCGAAAGCTCTTCGCGCAGACCAGCGAGGCCAAGGTGCGCGGCTACCTGCAGGGCAGATTCTCGTTCAACGTGAAGGGCGGACGCTGCGAAGCCTGCTCGGGCGACGGCACGATCAAGATCGAGATGAACTTCCTCCCTGACGTCTACGTCCCTTGCGAGGTATGCCACGGCGACCGCTACAACCGGGAGACCTTGGAGGTGCACTTCAAGGGCAAGACCATCGCGGAGGTCCTCGACATGCCGATCGAGGAGGGTCTTGAGTTCTTCGAGGCCGTCCCCCCGATCGCGCGCCACCTCAGGACGCTCAACGACGTCGGGCTCGGCTACGTCCGGCTGGGACAGCCTGCTCCCACCCTGTCGGGGGGCGAGGCCCAGCGGGTCAAGCTTGCGGCCGAGCTGCAGAAGCGGTCGACCGGCCGGACCATCTACGTGCTCGACGAGCCAACGACGGGGCTGCACTTCGAGGACATCAGCAAGCTGCTCGGCGTGCTCCAGAGCCTGGTCGACAAAGGCAACTCGGTCGTGGTCATCGAGCACAACCTGGACGTCATCAAGACGGCTGACTGGATCATCGACATGGGACCTGAAGGAGGCACCGGCGGCGGGCGGGTCGTGGCCACGGGGACTCCGGAAGCGGTGGCCGCCAGCGAGGCGAGCCACACCGGTGCGTTCCTCAAACGTTTGGTGACCCCGGAGCCGGCGAAGTCCGCCCCTGCGACGCCCCGACCTCGCAAGGCGCGAGCGAAGGCGCCGACGCGCGGGACGACGTCGACGCGTGCGCGTCGCACCGCATAGTCCGCCGTACCGCAGAGTCCGCCGTACCGCAGAGTCCTCAGGACCCCTAGAGGTCCGGCTGTGCCTGAGAAGTTGCTGTGATCGCCTCCCGGGCGCGGCCCCCAAGCGGCCATCCTCGCGCCGTCGGGTTACCGTGAGATTCCGACCCAAGGAGCCCCAGTGAGTGAACTCGACCGACGCACCGTGCTGCGGGGTGCGGGGGCCATCGGGGCCTCGGCGGCCGCTCTGCCGCTGCTCAGCGCCTGCGGAAGCGGTTCGAGCGGGGCGGGAACCCCGGCCACGGTGAGCGTGCCGACCAGCAGCATCCCCGTGGGTGGGGGCCTCATCCAGAGCAAAGTGGTGGTCACCCAGCCGGCGGAGGGGACGTTCAAGGCCTTCAGCGCTGTGTGCCCCCATCAGGGATGTTCGGTGGACTCGGTGAGCGACGACGTCATCACCTGCCCCTGCCACGGGTCGACGTTCAGTGCGACCGACGGCGCCCTCTTGGGCGGTCCGGCTCCTACGGGGCTCGAGGTCCTCATCGCCACCGTCGATGGCGCAGACGTGGTTGTCACCGTCTGACCGGTGTCGATGGCGCGCCATAGGCTCGGCGGGTGACGGATCCGTCGAGCTACCGACCGGCTCCCGGGTCGATCCCCGACGAGCCGGGCGTCTACCGCTTCAGCGACCCTCGAGGTCGCGTGGTCTACGTCGGCAAGGCCAAGAGCCTGCGGTCACGGCTGTCGTCGTACTTCCAAGATCTCGCGGCCCTGCATCCCCGCACCCAGACGATGGTGACGACCGCCTCGTCCGTCGACTGGACCGTGGTCGCCACCGAGGTCGAAGCTCTCCAGCTCGAGTACTCCTGGATCAAGGAGTTCGATCCGCGCTTCAACGTCAAGTATCGCGACGACAAGAGCTATCCCAGCCTCGCTGTCACGCTCAACGAGGAGTTCCCCCGCCTGCAGGTGATGCGCGGGCCCAAGCGGCGCGGGGTCCGCTACTACGGCCCCTACGCCCACGCCTGGGCCATTCGCGAGACCCTCGACCTGTTGCTTCGGGTCTTCCCCGCCCGCACGTGCAGCAGCGGTGTCTTCCGCCGGGCCGGGCAGGTCGGTCGACCCTGTCTGCTCGGCTACATCGGCAAGTGCTCGGCGCCGTGCGTGGGGACCGTCACGGCCGACCAGCACCGAGCGATCGTCGACGACTTCTGCGCCTTCATGGACGGCAACACGACGCCCTACGTGCGCCGGCTCGAACGTGAGATGCGCGCCGCATCGGACGCCCAGGACTACGAGCGAGCCGCTCGCCTGCGCGATGACATCGGTGCGCTGACGCGGGCCATGGAGAAGAACGCCGTGGTGCTCGGTGACGCGACCGACGCCGACGTCATCGCCCTGGCCGAAGATCCCCTCGAGGCCGCCGTCCAGGTTTTCCACGTGCGCGGTGGACGAGTCCGGGGTCAACGCGGCTACGTCGTCGATCGCGTCGAAGAGCTCGACACGGGAGAGCTCGTCGAACATCTGGTGCAGCAGCTGTACGGCTCAGAGTCCGGGGACGCCGTCCCCCGAGAGGTCCTGGTGCCAGCCCTGCCGCACGGTTCCGTGGCGCTGTCCGCTTGGCTCTCCGAGCGTCGGGGATCGGCCGTGAGCCTGCGCGTGCCGCGGCGGGGCGACAAGCGCGCGCTGCTCGAGACCGTGGCCCGCAACGCGGCCCAGACTCTGGTGCTGCACAAGACCAAACGAGCCAGCGACCTCACGGCTCGTTCGCAGGCGTTGGCTGAGCTTCAGTCTGCGCTGGGCTTGACCGAGGCTCCGTTGCGTATCGAGTGCATCGACATCTCCAACCTCCAGGGCACCGAAGTCGTCGCGTCGCTGGTCGTCTTCGAGGACGGCATCGCTCGCAAGTCCGAATACCGGCGCTTCGCCGTCAAGGGCGTCGACGGTCAAGACGACGTGGCGGCGATGCGAGAGGTCGTGGGGCGGCGCTTCCGCCGCTACCTCGAAGAGCGTGAGACGGCGACCGATCTGGAGATCGACCTCTCGGACCAACCCGAGGGCGAATCCGGTTCGAGGCCGGGCATCGACCCCGAGACCGGCCGGCCACGCAAGTTCTCCTACCCACCCAACCTCCTCGTGGTCGACGGCGGACCACCACAGGTGGGGGGCGCCACCCAGGCGCTCGCCGACCTCGGCATCGACGATGTCGCCGTCGTGGGCCTGGCCAAGCGGCTGGAGGAGGTGTGGCTTCCGGGCAACCCCGATCCGGTGATCTTCGGACGGACCAGCGAAGCGCTCTATCTCCTCCAACGTGTGCGCGACGAGGCCCACCGGTTCGCCATCACCTTCCATCGGCAGCGCCGCTCCCGGTCAATGACCGCGAGCGTCCTTGACGACGTCGCGGGTCTCGGGGACACCCGCCGCAAGGCGTTGCTGCGTCACTTCGGTTCGCTCAAGCGGCTGAGGTCCGCCAGCGTCGAGGAGGTCGCCGAAGTCACTGGGATCGGCCCGCGGACGGCGCAGGCCGTCGTCGAGGCCTTGGCCCGGTCCGGCGACGCGGGCCAGGCCGGTGCGAAGGCAGCCACCGCCGTCAACGTGTCGACCGGTGAGATCCTCGACTGACATCCTCGGAGCTCTCGCGACAGTCCCAGCCAGTCACCAGTGACCAGGAGAAGGCGTGGCACCAGCAGAGTCGGGTCCGGATCCGGCCCCTCCAGCCGGCGTACCCGTGGACCCCCATGCGGGGCGTTCGGGCGGCGATGCGCGGCCGGAGCTCATCATCGTCACCGGGATGAGCGGCGCCGGGCGCAGCACGGCCGGAGACGTGCTGGAAGACCTCGGTTGGTTCGTGGTGGACAACCTGCCGCCCGCGCTCTTGCCCATCCTGCTCGAGCTCGGGGAACGGACCAAAGGCAACGTGCCGAAGATCGCGGCGATCGTGGACGTCAGAGGCCGTTCGTTCTTCGCCGACCTCCGGGCGTCGCTCGAGGCCATCGCGGCAGGCGGCATCGAGCCGCGGATCGTCTTCCTCGAGGCTTCCGACGAGGTGCTCGTGCGGCGGTTCGAGTCGGTGCGTCGCGAACACCCGATCCAGGGCACCGGTCGGGTGACCGACGGCATCGCGGCGGAGCGCGCGCTGCTCGAGGATCTCCGCGGTGACGCGCAGCTGGTCATCGACACCACCTCGCTCAACGTTCACGAGCTGCGCGCCGCGCTCGAGGGAGCCCTGGCCGACCCGCTGCGCCCCTCCCTTCGGGCCACGGTGGTCACGTTCGGCTACAAGTACGGCCTACCGGCCGACAGCGATCTCGTCCTCGACTGTCGCTTCCTCCCCAATCCACACTGGCTTCCGGAGCTGCGCCCGAGGTCTGGTCTCGATCCCGACGTGAGTGCCTACGTGTTGTCCCAGCCTGGGGCAGAGAGCGTCCTCGACGGCTTCGCCGAGCTCGTCGGCCAGATCGCTCCTGGATATCTGCGTGAGGGCAAGCGCTACGTCACCATCGCCGTCGGCTGCACGGGAGGCAAGCACCGCAGCGTAGCCATGGCGACGGCCCTGGCCGAACGACTGGATGCGGCCGGGATCGAGCCTCGAGTCATCCACCGCGACCTGGGGCGAGAGTGACCGCTCCCGCCACCGTGGCGCTGGGCGGGGGACACGGTTTGGCGGCCACGTTGCGGGCCCTGCGGAGGGTCACCTCGCACGTGACTGCCGTGGTGACCGTCGCCGACGACGGCGGCTCTAGCGGCCGGCTGCGCGAGGAGTTCGGGATCCTGCCTCCCGGTGACCTGCGCATGGCGTTGGCGGCCCTGTGCCGTGACGACGACTGGGGGCGCACCTGGAGCGAGGTGCTTCAGCATCGATTCACCGGGGAGGGCTCGCTGGCCGGCCACTCGGTCGGCAACCTGCTCATCACTGCGCTATGGGAGACCCACGACACCGTCGCCGGCCTCGACTGGGTCGCCCGCCTGCTCGGTGCCGAGGGCCGCGTGCTGCCGATGGCGTCGGTGCCCCTCGAGATCGAAGCCGACGTCGCCGACCCGGTCTCACCCGGCGGCCGTCGCATCGTGCGTGGTCAGGTGGCGGTCGCCCAGGTGGCCGGACGCGTCGAGGCCGTGCGGCTCATCCCCGCAGCGCCGCCTGTGTGCCCCGAGACGGTCGAGGCGCTCGAGGCCGCCGACTGGGTGGTGCTTGGCCCTGGATCGTGGTTCACGTCGGTGATCCCCCATCTTCTCGTCCCCGATCTGCGGGCTGCGCTGGTGCGCACCCCAGCGCGGCGCATGGTCGTGCTCAACCTGGCGGCCCCGCCCGGTGAGACTGAGGGATTTGCGCCCGAAACCCACCTCGAAGTTCTCAACAGCCACGCCCCCGACCTGCGCCTCGACGTCGTCCTCGCCGACCCGCGGGCTGTTCCGGACCCGGAGCCACTGGAGCGGCTGTGTCGATCCCTGGGAGCCGAACTCGTCCTCGAGGACGTGTCCAACCGAGATGATTCGAGCACGCACGACCCCGCACTCCTGGCCACGGCGTTCACCGGGCTCCTCGACCGTGGCAGGATCGGCCCATGGCGATGACCTCCGCGGTGAAGGACGAGTTGTCGCGGGTTGTGGTGACGACGCCCTCGTGCCGCAAGGCTGAGGTCTCGGCCATGCTGAGGTTCGCGGGCGGCCTCCACATCGTTTCCGGGCGCATCGTGGTCGAGGCCGAGCTGGACACGGGGTCCGTCGCACGAAGGCTCCGACGAGACATCGCCGAGATCTACGGGCACGCCAGCGAGGTCAGCGTCGTCGCCGCCGCCGGGTTGCGCCGAGGTAGCCGCTACGTCGTTCGCGTGGTCAAGGACGGCGAGGCGCTGGCGCGTCAGACAGGTTTGCTCGACACGCGAGGTCGTCCGGTTCGTGGGCTTCCGCCCCAGGTGGTCTCTGGTTCTCTCGCGGACGTCGAGGCCGCGTGGCGCGGCGCCTTTCTCGCCCACGGTTCGCTCACCGAGCCCGGTCGGTCGTCCGCCCTCGAGATCACCTGTCCAGGGCCGGAGGCGGCGCTTGCACTCGTCGGCGCTGCGCGTCGCATGGGCATCCCGTCCAAGGCGCGCGAGGTCCGTGGTGTCGATCGCGTGGTCGTGCGTGACGGTGACGCCATCAGCGAGCTGCTCACCCGGCTCGGAGCTCACGAGTGCGTGCTGGCGTGGGAGGAGCGCCGGATGCGTCGCGAGGTACGCGCGACAGCCAACCGGCTGGCCAACTTCGACGACGCCAACCTGCGCCGCTCGGCCCGCGCAGCGGTCGCGGCCTCAGCCCGGGTGCAACGCGCCCTGGAAATCCTGGGGGACGACATCCCTGACCACCTCGCCGCCGCGGGCCGGCTTCGCCTCGAGCACGGTCAAGCCAGCCTCGAGGAGCTTGGCGCCTTGGCCGACCCACCGATGACCAAGGACGCGGTGGCCGGGCGCATCCGCCGGTTGCTGGCCATGGCGGACAAGAAGGCCGAGGACACCGGGATCCCCAACACCGAGGCCAACCTCACTCCCGACATGTTGCAGGGCTGACGGGCGGTCGAGGTTCACGGGCCAACGGCTTCGGAGAGCGGTCGTCAAGGGCACCGATAGGCTGATGCACTGAACCACCCAGATCGACCGCAACACCCCCGATCGACTGACCTCCAACGACTGTCGGATCGCGCCGCAGGCTTCGCCCTCGACGGCCTCCGGTGCTGAAAGGGATCCCCGTGACTGTTCGCGTCGGCATCAACGGCTTCGGCCGCATCGGCCGCAACTTCTATCGCGCCGTCCAGGCCTCCGGCGCCGACATCGAGATCGTCGCCGTCAACGATCTGACCGACATCAAGACCCTGGCCCACCTGCTGAAGTACGACTCGATCCTCGGTCGTCTGCCTGGTGACGTGTCACACACCGCTGACGCGATCATGGTCGACGACACATCGATCAAGGCCTTCGCCGAGCGCGACCCAGCGGCGCTGAAGTGGGCAGACCTGGGCGTCGAGATCGTCATCGAATCCACCGGCTTCTTCACGGACGCGACGAAGGCTCGGGCCCACATCGATGGTGGAGCGAGCAAGGTCATCATCTCGGCGCCCGCCAAGAACGAGGACATCACCGTGGTGATGGGCGTCAACCACGAGGACTATGACCCGGCGGCGCACACGATCGTGTCCAACGCGTCGTGCACGACCAACTGCCTCGCGCCGATGGCCAAGGCCATCCATGACGAGTTCACCATCGAGCGTGGGCTGATGACCACGATCCACGCCTACACCCAGGACCAGAACCTCCAAGACGCACCGCACAAGGACCTGCGCCGGGCCCGTGCCGCTGCACTCAACATCGTCCCCACGTCGACCGGGGCAGCGAAGGCGATCGGACTGGTCATGCCCGAGCTGAAGGGCGTTCTGGACGGCTTCGCCCTGCGGGTGCCGATCCCCACGGGGTCCGCGACCGATCTCACCGTCAACCTCGGTCGCGACACCACGGCTGAGGAGCTCAACGCGGTGGTCAAGGCGGCCGCGGAAGGCCCGATGAAGGGCTACCTGCGCTACACCGAGGACGACATCGTCTCGTCCGACATCGTCACTGACCCGGCGTCGTGCATCTTCGATGCAGGCATGACCAAGGTCCTCGGCAACCAGGCCAAGGTCATTGGCTGGTACGACAACGAGTGGGGCTACAGCAACCGCCTCATCGACCTGGTCGTCTACATCGGCTCGACCCTCTAGTCGTGCGCATCCTCGACGACCTCCTCGCGCAGGGGGTCGCCGGTCAGCGCGTGCTGGTCCGGTCCGACCTCAACGTCCCTCTGGCCGACGCGGCCGATGGAGGACGTTTCATCGCCGACGACGGCCGTATCCGGGCCAGCCTCGAGACGATCGCTGCTCTGAGCGAGGCGGGTGCCCGCGTGGTCGTCTGTGCTCACCTGGGTCGTCCGAAGGGGCACGTGGTCCCCGCCCTGAGCCTGCGCCCGGTCGCTCAGCGCCTCGGTGAGCTTCTCGGGCAACCAGTGCCGCTGGCCTCGGACACCGTGGGCGATTCCGCTCAGCAGATCAGCGCGTCACTGACCGACGGCCAGGTTGCGTTGGTGGAGAACCTCCGCTTCGAGCCAGGGGAGACGGCCAAGGACGACACCGACCGAGGCGCCTTCGGCGAACGGCTGGCCAGCCTGGCCGACGTCTACGTGGGAGACGGCTTCGGGGCGGTCCATCGCCGGCACGCCAGCGTGGTCGACGTACCTGAGCGGCTTCCCCACTACGCGGGGAGGCTCATCGCGGCTGAGACTGACGTGCTCCGACGTCTGACGGAGTCGCCGGACCGGCCTTACGTGGTCGTGCTCGGTGGGGCGAAGGTGTCCGACAAGCTTGGCGTGATCGAGAACCTGCTCACCACCGTCGACAAGCTCGTGGTCGGCGGTGGGATGGCCTACACCTTCCTGGCCGCCCAGGGCCTCGAGGTCGGCACGAGTCTGCTTGAGGCTGACCAGCTCGACACGGTTCGGGGCCTGATGGACACCGCACGGGCTCGTGGAGTCGAGCTCCTGCTGCCCGTCGACATCGTCGCCGCTGAGTCGTTCAGTGCCGACGCTGCGCACGATGTCGTGGCCGCAGACGAGATCCCGAGCGACCGCATGGGCCTGGACATCGGACCCGCGACGCAACGGGCTTTCGCGGCCGCGCTCAGCGATGCACGCACGGTGTTCTGGAACGGTCCGATGGGCGTGTTCGAGCTGGCTCCGTTCGCGGCAGGAACTCAGGCGCTGGCCGAGGCCCTGAGCCGAGTGAACGGGCTGACCGTCGTGGGCGGAGGCGACTCCGCGGCTGCCGTGCGCGCTCTTGGCTTTGCCGATTCCGACTTCGGTCACATCTCCACCGGCGGGGGCGCGTCCCTGGAATACCTGGAGGGGCGTCAGCTCCCAGGTCTCGTCGCACTGGAGGACTGACCATGGCTTCAGCCGAGCGTGGCGCGCCCAAGGGCCGCAAGCCCCTGATGGCGGGCAACTGGAAGATGAACAACAACCACCTCGAGGCGATCGCCTTGACGCAGCACCTGGCGTTCGCTCTCAATGACGCCGACTTCCGCCGCGTTGAGGTGGCCGTGCTGCCACCGTTCACTGACCTGCGGTCGGTGCAGACGATGGTCGATGGCGACCGGCTCGACCTCGTCTATGGCGCCCAGGATCTCTCGATCCACGACTCGGGGGCCCACACCGGGGACATCTCCGGCGCCATGCTCGCCAAGCTCGGATGCACCTACGTGCTGGTCGGCCACAGCGAACGCCGCGCCGACCATCACGAGGACGACGCGGTGGTCCAAGCCAAAGCGGCCGCTGCGGTGCGCCATGGCTTGATTCCCGTCGTCTGCGTCGGAGAAGGCCTTGAGGTGCGCCAAGCGGGCGATCACGTCGCGGTCACCGTGGCTCAACTCGACGGCGCTCTCGAGGGCCTCTCGGCCCAGGCCGCACGGACATTGGTCATCGCCTACGAGCCCGTCTGGGCCATCGGCACCGGAGAAGTGGCGACCCCGGAGGATGCTCAAGAGGTCTGCGCCGCGATCCGCACCCGGCTGGCCGAACGCTATTCAGGCGACCTGGCTGACGGCGTCCGGATCCTCTACGGGGGTTCGGTGCGCGGGTCGAACGCGGCGGCGATCATGGCGCAACCCGACGTCGATGGGGCCCTGGTCGGAGGCGCGAGCCTGAACGCCGATGAGTTCGTCGCGATCGTCAGGTTCCACGAGTCGCCGGGTGAATAGGTAGCATGCATAAGACTGTCGTCAGACCCGGTATCGCCCTTAGCCGGGTCGGCACCACGAAAGGAACGTCATGATTGTCGCGCTCGGGGTGGTGCTGATCGTCTCAAGCCTGCTCATGATCGTCCTGGTGCTGCTGCACAAGGGCAAGGGCGGAGGCCTGTCGGACATGTTCGGCGGCGGCGCCACATCGTCTGTCGGGGGGTCGGCGGTTGCCGAGCGCAACCTCGACCGGCTGACCATCATCATCGGTCTGGTCTGGATCACCTCCATCGTGGGGCTCGGCCTGATCCTCAAGAACTCCTTCTGAGAGGCGAACACGGTGGCCAGCGGTAACGCGATCAAAGGCAGCAGGGTCGGAGCTGGACCGATGGGGGAGGCCGAGCGCGGAGACTCAGCCCCAAGGCACCGGGTGTCGTTCTGGTGCTCCAACGGTCACGAGACCCGGCCGTCGTTCGCCACCGAGGCCGCCGTGCCGGAGCAGTGGGACTGTCCGAAGTGTGGGTTCCCTGCCTCGCGGGACAAGGCCAATCCGCCCGCTCCGCCGCGCAACGAGCCCTACAAGACGCACTTGGCGTACGTCCGAGAGCGGCGCACCGATGTCGACGGTGACGCGATCCTCGCCGAAGCACTCGCGAAGCTCCGTTCCGACGACTGAGACCGTCCGGCGGAGAGCGAGCAGGTTCGTCGCTCAACGACGTCCGAGGTCAGGGTCATGGGCTGGCGATGCGGTCGAGGCCGCGCGGCAACCGTGACGCGGCTCCGACGTCGAGGAGTACCAAGGTCCGCCGGGTGCCGCGGGCACCGGCAGCCGGGACCTGGATGGGACCGGCGTGCTCGTCAAGCGCGAGCCGCAGGGCGCCGGCTTTGCTCTCACCGGCTGCGATGATCCAGATTTCGCGAGCCGTGCACAGGGCCGGCATGGTCAGGCTGATGCGGGTCGGCGGAGGCTTGGGCGAGCCGTGAACCGCCACGACCGACCGCTCGCTCTCGTGAACAGCCGGCATCTCGGGAAACAACGACGCGACGTGGGCGTCTGGGCCAATGCCGAGGAGTGACACGTCCATGGGGGGCACGCCGAATCGGTCTTCGGGAGCCGCAGCGCCGGCGAGCTCCAGGGCATAGCGCTCGGCAGCCGCCTCGACGTCGGCGCCGTCCGGACCCGACGGGTCGGGCATTGGATGCACGCGGGCCGGATCGAGCGGCACGTGATCCAGCAGGGCCTCGCGGGCTCCGGTCTCGTTCCGCTCCGGATCGCCCTTAGGCAGAAACCGTTCGTCGCTCCACCAGATATCCAGTCGCTGCCAGTCGACGGCGTCACGCGCGGGGGAGCTGGCCACAGCCGCGAGTACGCCGATGCCCGAACCACCCCCTGTCAAGCAGAGATGGGCATGCCCCTGGCCCGCCTGCGCATCCACCAGTCGCGTGATGAGCCGGGCAGCGACAGCCTGCTTGAGCAGGTCGGCGTCGCGATGGACCACGACCTCCTGGGGACTCACGGTGACACGGCCACGCCGGCGCCGAGCACCTCGGCGTAGACATCGTCGGGGTCGAGTCGGCGCAGCTCCTCGGCGATGATCTCCACGGTGTCGCGCGCGTGCAGAGAGACTTCTCGATGGGGCTGACCGGGGCGGGCCAGCTCGGCCACGCGGCCGTCCGGTCGGCTGATGGTGATGGCGCCGGACTCGGTCTCGAGGGCAACCTCGGTGATGCCCGGACCGCCGCTTTGCAACCGTGACACCGGCACCCCGAGGCGGCTTTCGAGCCAGCGCGCCAGCAGCTCCGAGCTCGGGCTGCCGATCTCGCAGGACACATGGCCCGACAGGATCGGGTCGTAGGGCTGGTCGAGCGCAGCGGCCAGCAGCGTGCGCCAGGCCGTGATGCGTGTCCACGAGAGGTCGGTGTCGCCGGGGTGGTAGCCCTCGGCCCGGCGGGCCAGCGCCTCCAGCGGGTCGCCCGATGAGGCGGCGTCGGTGATCCGGCGTTGAGCCAGCCGCCCGACCGGGTCGTCAGCTGGGACGTCCGGTGCCTGGCCGGGCCACCACACGACGACCGGAGCATCCGGGAGGAGAAGCGGGAGCAGCACCGACTCCGTGTGGCCGGCGAGCTCGCCATGCAATCGCAGCACGACGGTCTCACCTGGTCCCGAGTCACCGAGAAATCGGAGCTCCGCGTCGAGGCGTGGCTCGACGCGGCCGGGGCGGGCAATGGTGACCAGGATCCTGGCCGGATGCTCGCGGGACATCTCCTGGGCCGCGCGCAGGGCGTCGTAGTGGTCTCGCTCGTCGGTGACGATGACGAGGGTCGCCACCATCCCCACGGCGGGGACGCCGGCACGATGCCGAGCCATCACGATCGCGGCGGCGACCTGGGCGGCCGAGGTGTTGGTGAGGTCTTGGATCATGGTCGCCGCCAGACGCGACCGTCGGCGGCGAGCATCGCGTCAGCGCTCGGGGGACCCCACGTGCCCGCGCCGTAGGCGTCCGGTTGCCCCTGTGTCGTCCAGAACTCCTCCACCGGATCGAGGATCTTCCACGACAGCTCGACCTCCTCGTGGCGCGGAAACAGCGGAGCCTCGCCGATCAAGACGTCGAGGATCAGCCGTTCGTAGGCTTCAGGACTGGACTCGAGGAACGACTCGCCGTAGGAGAAGTCCATGGTGACGTCGCGCACTTCCATGGCGGTGCCAGGCACCTTGGATCCGAACCTCACCGAGATTCCCTCGTCGGGCTGCACGCGGATGACCAGGGCGTTGTGTCCGAGCTCCTCCGTTGCCGTCGCCTCGAAGGGGAGGTGAGGGGCACTCTTGAACACCACCGCGATCTCGGTCACCCGGCGCCCGAGCCGCTTGCCGGTGCGCAGATAGAACGGGACCCCGGCCCAGCGGCGGGTGTCGATGTCCAGGCGGATGGCTGCGTAGGTCTCGGTCGTCGACGTGGCGGGGATGCCGTCCTCCTCGAGGAAGCCGATCACCTTCTCCCCGCCCTGCCAACCGGCGGCGTACTGACCACGTGCCGTGTGCTTGGCCAGGTCGGGCGGCAGGCGTACGGCCGACAGGACCTTCTCCTTCTCGTGCCGCAGATTCGCCGCGTCGAACGAGACCGGTTCCTCCATGGCGGTCAGGGCGAGCAGCTGCAACAGGTGGTTCTGGATGACGTCACGCGCCGCGCCGATGCCGTCGTAGTAGCCCGCGCGCCCCCCGACGCCGACGTCCTCGGCCATCGTGATCTGGACATGATCGACGTAGTTGGCGTTCCAGATCGGCTCGAACAGCGCGTTGGCGAAGCGCAGGGCCATGATGTTTTGGACGGTCTCTTTGCCCAGGTAGTGATCGATCCGGAACACCGAGCCGGAGTGGAAGACCTCCGCGACGACTTGGTTGAGCTCCCTGGCGCTGGCCAGGTCGTGACCGAAGGGCTTCTCGATGACCACGCGTCGCCAGGCGCCGTCGATCTCGTCGGCCAGCCCATGCTCCTTCAGCTGGCCGACGACGTCGGGGAAGAACTTGGGCGGGACCGAGAGGTAGAACGCGTGGTTCCCGCCGGTGCCCCGCTCCTCGTCCAGCGCCAGGATGGTCTTCCGGAGCGTCTCGAAAGCCGCGTCGTCGGCGAAGTCGCCAGCCACGAACCGGATGCCCTCGCTGAGCTGGCGCCAGACTTCCTCCCGGTAGGGCGTACGGGCGTGCTCCTTGACCGAGTCGTGGACGATCGCCGCGAAGTCCTGGTCGGCCCAGTCCCGCCTGGCATAGCCCACGAGGCTGAAGCCAGGGGGGAGCAGCCCACGGTTGGCCAGGTCGTAGACAGCTGGCATGAGCTTCTTGCGGGCCAGGTCTCCGGTGACGCCGAAGATCACCAGGCCGCAGGGTCCGGCGACGTGGGGGAGCCGTCGATCACGGGGGTCCCGCAGCGGGTTCGTCGAGCTGGTCCCGGGCACGTCAGCCCTTCTTGGCGGCCGCGAGCTGATCCTGGACGGTGGCCAGCAAGGACTCCCAGGAGTCCTTGAACTTCTGGACGCCTTCCCGCTCGAGGACCTCGACCACGTCGTCCATGTCGATCCCTGCCGCTGTCAGCGCGTCGAAGATTTCCTGAGCAGCCATGCCCGCGCCGGTGACGGTGTCTCCGCGAACGACGCCGTGGTCAGCGACCGCGTCGAGCGTGGCCTCCGGCATCGTGTTGACCGTCCCCGGCGCCACCAGCTCAACGACGTAGCGGGTGTCGTCGTAGGACGGGTCCTTGACGCCGGTCGAGGCCCATAGGGGACGTTGGGGCCGGGCACCGGCGGCAGCCAGCGCCTTCCACCTGTCGGAGGAGAAGACCTGCTCGTAGGCGGCGTAAGCCAGTCGTGCGTTGGCGATGGCCGCCTTGCCCCGCAGCGAGCTGGCCACGTCGCTGTCCAGCTTGCCGAGCCGATGGTCGACCTCGGTGTCGACCCTTGATACGAAGAAGGATGCGACCGAGCTGATGCTCGCGAGATCGTGGCCAGCAGCCTTGGCCCGTTCCAGCCCCGTGAGGTAGGCCTCCATCACGGCCTGGTACCGATCGAGCCCGAAGATCAGCGTGACGTTGACGCTGATGCCCTCCGACAGCACCTCCTCGATGGCCGGTAGTCCCTCGAGGGTGGCGGGGATCTTGATGTAGAGGTTAGGTCGGTCGACCAGCCACCACAGGGCGCGGGCCTCGGCCATCGTCGTCGGGGTGTCGTGCGCGAGCCGAGGATCGACCTCGATCGACACCCGCCCGTCCACACCGGCGCTCGCGGCCGATGCGGGCTTCAGGACGTCACACGCCCACCGCACGTCATACGTCGTCAAGGCGCGTACGGCCTCTTCGACGGCGACGCCGCGCTGGGCCAGGTCGCGGACCTGGTCGGCGTAGTGCTCGCCCTGCGACAGAGCCTTGTCGAAGATCGACGGGTTCGTCGTCACGCCGACGACGCCCCCAGAGGTGACCAAGCCGGCGAGGCTGCCCTCGGCGAGCCGCGCCCGGCTGAGATCGTCAAGCCAGACGGCCACGCCTTGCTGGGCGAGTTCGCTGATCGGGCTGTTCATGAAGAGGCTCCTGACGTCTCGAGGATCGTGGCGTGCGCGGCGGCGACGACCGCCTCGGGGGTGATGCCGAATTCACGGTAGAGAACCTCGGCTGCTCCGGAGGCCCCGTAGTGCTCGAGGCTGATCGAACGTCCGCGGTCACCGACGAGTCCTCGCCAGCTCGCGGCGAGCCCGGCCTCGACGGAGACGCGGGCTCGCACCGAGGGGGGCACGACCTCGTCGCGGTAGGCCGGTGGCTGCTCGTCGAACCACTCCATACAGGGGACCGAGACCACGCGAGTCGGGGTTCCGGCCGCCTCCAGGATGTCCCGCGCACGCAGCGCGATGTCGACCTCGGTCCCGCTGGCCATCAGCAGAACCGCGGGAGAGGCGCTGGCCTCGGCGAGGATGTAGGCGCCGCGAGCCGTGCCCTCGGCCGGCTGGACCACGGAGCGATCCAGCACAGGGACGTTCTGCCGGCTCAGGCACAGGCCGGCGGGCCGATGGGTCCGGCGCAAGATCTGAGCCCACGCCTGGGCGGTCTCGTTCGCGTCGGCGGGACGTACGACATCGAGCCCCGGGATCGCCCGCAAGGCGGTGAGGTGTTCCACCGGCTGGTGGGTCGGACCGTCCTCGCCGAGACCGATGGAGTCGTGGGTCCACACGTACGTCACCGGCAGGCCCATCAGCGCCGCCAACCTGACCGCTGGGCGCATGTAGTCGCTGAACACGAGGAAGGTGCCGCCGTAGGGGCGCAGCTTGCCGTGCAGAACCATGCCGTTCATGGTCGAGCCCATCGCGTGCTCACGGATGCCGAAGTGGATCTGGCGCCCGTCGGCCACCCCGGGGAGGAACGACGTCGAGCCCTCGATGGTGGTGTTGTTGGAGCCGGCGAGGTCGGCAGAGCCGCCGAACAGCTCCGGGAGCACAGGGCCGAGGGCCGTCAGGACCTTCCCCGAGGATGCTCGGGTCGCTTGTCCCTTCTCGGATGGCTCGAAGACCGGAAGGGCCTCCTCCCAGCCCTCGGGGAGCTCGCGAGCGAGGAGGCGGTCGAGGAGTGCTGCTCGGTCGCGTTCGGCCGAGCGCCAGGATGCGTAGCGGTCGTCCCACACGGCGCGCATCGCCTTGGCCCGATCGCCGACCTCGCGGGCGTGAGCGAGAACGTCGGGCTCGACGACGAAGTCCCGTTCTGGGTCGAAGCCGAGGATCTGCTTGGTGGCGGCGACCTCGTCGACCCCCAGGGCCGATCCGTGGGCCTTGCCGGTGTTCTGCAGGTTGGGCGCGGGCCAGGCGATCGTCGTGCGAAGGCCGATGAACGAGGGTCGGGACGTTTCGGCCCGCGCGGCTTCGAGAGCCGTGGCCAAGGCGGCCACATCGACGTCGCCGTCGGGGGTCCGGTCGACGAACTGGACGTGCCACCCGTACGCCGCGTAGCGCGCAACGGTGTCCTCGGTGAACGCGACCACGGTGTCGCCCTCGATGGAGATGTGGTTGTCATCCCAGACGACGACCAGGTTGCCGAGCCGTTGTGTACCCGCGAGGGATGACGCCTCTGAGGTCACGCCCTCCTCGAGGTCGCCGTCGGAGGCGAAGCACCAGATGGTGTGGTCGAACACGCTGTCGCCTGGGGCCGCGTCGGGGTCCAGGAGCTGCCGCTCGTAGCGCGACGCCATAGCCATGCCCACGGCGTTGGACAACCCCTGGCCGAGCGGGCCGGTCGTGACCTCGACGCCCGCGGTGTGGCCGTGCTCCGGGTGCCCAGGGGTGCGACTGCCGAAGGTTCGGAAGGACTTCAAGTCATCCAGCGTGAGGTCGTAGCCGGACAGGTAGAGCTGGATGTAGAGCGTCAGGCTGGAGTGTCCGAGCGAGAGAACGAACCGGTCGCGACCGACCCAGTCGGGGTCGCTGGGATCGTGGCGAAGGAAGCGCTGCCAGACCAAGGTCGCCGCTGGGGCGAGGCTCATGGCCGTGCCCGGGTGGCCGTTACCCACCTTTTGCACCGCGTCCATGGCCAGCACCCGGACGGTGTCGACGACGCGACGATCCAGGGCTGTCCACTCCAGCGCGTTCGCAGTGTCAGAGCTGTTCACGGTGCCCGCTCTCCCTCGATGACTCGTCCGATCCGAGCCTAGCGATACGCTGAGCGGGCCGCCGGATCGCGCCGGAGGCTGGAGGCGAAGAGAGGTTCGAGTGACGGCCGTGGACGCGAGAGCCGTCGCCAACCGCTCTGTCCGTGGGGGGCTCCTCGGAGTGCTTGCCGCCCTCCTCGCGCTGACCAAGCCCCGGATCATCGAGCTCCTCCTGGTGACCACCGTCCCGACGATGATCCTGGCGGCCGACGGGATCCCGCCTTTGTGGCTCGTGATCGCCACGCTCGTCGGAGGCACGCTCGCGGCCGCGAGCGCCAACACGCTCAACTGTGTCTACGACCGCGACATCGACCAGCTGATGCACCGCACGCACAACCGGCCTCTGGTCACGGGCGCAGTTTCGGTGCCCGTCGCCCTCGCGTTCGGGGTGGGGCTCGGCCTGCTGTCCGTGGCCTGGTTGGCCGTGACTGTCAATGCGCTGTCTGCAGCACTGGCGTTGGCGGCCATCGCGTTCTACGTGGGCGTCTACACCATGCTGCTCAAGCGCCGGACTCCCCAGAACATCGTCTGGGGCGGGGCTGCGGGGTGCATGCCCGTGCTCATTGGCTGGTCGGCCGTGACCGGCGGGTTGGGCTGGACTCCTTGGGTGCTCTTCATGGTCATCTTCCTCTGGACACCCCCTCACTACTGGCCGCTGTCCCTGCGCTTCCGTGACGACTACGCGCAGGCAGGTGTCCCGATGCTGCCCGTGGTGGCCGAGCCGAAAGTCGTGGTGCGGCAGATCGTGGCCTATTCGTGGGCGATGGTCGCCGCCACCCTCGCGCTGTGGGCGGTCGCGCCGATGTCATGGCTCTACGGCGTCCTTGCCATCCTCGCCGCAGGCTTCTTCCTCGCCGAGGTCTACGCCCTCCGCCAGCGCGTGCGCACGGCAGCGCAGGACCTGCGACCCATGCGCCTGTTCCATGGATCGATCACCTACTTGACTGTCGTGTTCCTCGCGATCGCGATCGATCCGCTGCTGCCGTTCTGAGCCTCGCGCTCGCGGCCGGATGGCCCGCGCTCGCGCATCGAGTAGGGCACGCGCAGGACGGTGACCCAGACTGCGGTGGCTCCGACCAGGTGCAGGGCCACCAGGACCCAGGGGACGCCCGTGAAGTACTGGACGTAGCCGATGAGGCCCTGGGCCAGGGACACGACAAGCACCAGGAGCACGCGCCGTTGGACGCGGACCGGTCCGTCCGTGAGGCGGAGCGCGAGCCAGGCGCCTGCGGTGAGGGCGATGAACAGGATCACCGCGTCGGCGTGCAGCTGGGCGACCGCCTGCAGATCGAAGCCGTAGCGAGGAGTCTCCGCGTCGCCTCCATGGGGGCCCGTGCCGGTGACCAAGGTCCCGAGGACGAGCACGACCGCGCCGAGGCCAACCAGCGCCCAGGCGAGCGTTCGCAGCTCCGGGCGTACGAGTGGCTGCGCGGGGCCATCGCCGTCGTCGAGCCCTCGCTGGTGCAGAGCCACAGCGGCCGCAATCAGCACCATCGACAGCAGCAGATGGCTGGCCACCAGCGTGGGGTTCAGGCCGGTGAGCACGGTGAGTCCGCCGAGCACGGCCTGACCGACGACCCCGAGCAAGCCTGCCGCGGCGAGAACCACGAGGGGGCGCCGGCGGGGCACCTGCCGCCACGCGGCGACGATGCTCGCGACGACCACGAGCAGGACGACGAAGGTGAGCAGCCGGTTGCCGAATTCGATGAGCTTGTGAACGCCTTCGGTCTGGCCGGCGACGGGGATCAGTGATCCTGGGGCGCACTCCGGCCAGGTTGGGCAGCCCAGCCCCGAACCGGTGAGCCTCACCAGGGCGCCAGTCACGACGATGCCGCACTGGACGAGAACCGTGGCTACGAAGATGCGGCGCGCCACCGGACCAACTGAATGCTCGGGCACTGGCCCAGCGTAGGCCGCTCGGGGGGTCGTCGGCTGGGCGGCTCCACGGCACAGCCGGCTCGCGCGCGATCCGTCGGGAAACCACCCGGCCCGGTTGAGGTCAGACGGACAACGTTCCCCGGACCACGCTGTCCGCCGAGTGCGACGGGTTGCCGTCGAACGGCTCTCGCGAGACGTCCACGACCGGGAAGTCCGCGACATCCAGATCGGTCGGAAGAGGGAAGGTTCCGGTGTCTCCGGCGCCGAGGTTCCCGAGCGAGATGAGCTTGTCTGCGGTGGCGTCGAGCAGCCAGACCTCGTAGAAGCCGTCCGTGGCCGGGAGCCCAGTCACGTCGACGACCAGGGAGCGGTCACTGCCGGCGCTGGTCAGCTCCGCCGTGCCGGTGGCGTCCGGCACGTTGAGTGGCTCGAGCACGGCGCTGGCGACCAGGGTGCTCGCAGCCGGACGGTCGATGGCGTTGACCACCGCGGCCCCCGCCAGCACACCGACGACGGCAGCCGCCGCTGCCATCAACCAGGGGGTCGTACGGCGCCGGCGCATGGGCACCACGACAGGGGAGTCGGTGACCTCTGTGGCCGCTCCGCCGGGGAGGCTGCGATCGTCGAGGGCCAGCTCGCTGGCGATCGAGTCCCACACCTCGCGCCGCGGCGCGGTAGGCGTGTCCATCGGCGAGACCGAGCGGGCTGTGGACACGACGGCGCGCAACTGGTCGAGCTCGGACTGGCAGCGGGCGCAGGCGATCAGGTGCCGTTCGTCTTCGGGCGCTCCGGCCGACTCGCCCAGGGCGAGCAGGGACAGCGCCTCGGGGTCACAGTGCTGCACCGTCCACCTCCAGCCTGGTTCGGAGCCGCTCGAGGGATCGCCTGATATGGCTCTTGACCGTGCCCAACGGGAGGCTCAGCAGGCTGGCGATCTGCGCGTGAGTCAGGTCTTGGAAGAACGCCAGCTCGAGGATGCGTCGCTGGGGCTGTCCTAGTCTCGCCAACTCATCAGCGATCAGGACGCGGTCGGCGACAGAATCCGCCGGACCGTGCTCGACGCCGCCAGCGGCGAATCCCACAGGCCCGGCCTGAGCCGCCGCGTCGGCCGCCCGACGCTCACGCTCTCGGGCCGCCCATCGATCGGCGATCTTGTAGCGGGTGATACCCAGCAGGTATGCGGGCAACGAGCCGGCCATGGGGTCGTAGCGGGCGCGGCCCTGCCAGGCACCGACGAAGACTTGCTGCGTGACATCGTCGGCATCCTCGGAGTTGCCCAGCCCCCGCAGGGCCACGCGGTGCACCAGCGGGGCCCAGCGCGCGTAAGCCTCGCGCAGTGCCTGCTCGTCGCCGAGCTGGAAACCGCGTGCGACGTCGACGTCGGGGAGCACCTCCACGGGCTTGACGCTATCCGCAGGCGGGAGCCGAAGCGACCGGACGGGCGGACGCGGAACGGACTGCGGCGCGGGGACGGGCCGGAGCGGGCCTCGCACGGCACGCGGCAGCACGGCAACCCCGAAAGGAGCCAGATCGGCGGAGCCAGGCTCAACGTCGGGAGCGTTCATCGCCCAGCGGCTCCTCTCGTCGACCTGTCGTTTCGGCACTCACCCATGTCGTCAGTCACACGGTCTTCGGCGCCGGAGCCTTCGCTGGATGCGTTGTGACCGTGAGAGTTGCACCCCGTAGTCAACTGACTCCGGAGAGTAGGGCCTCGATCGCCTTCTCCTGCCTCGGATCGCCACCCACGGCGGATTAGGGCACAATGGACTTGTGAAAATCGACGGAGCAGCGGCAGCTGGCCACGAGGCCATGCCCGCGACGCCCGCCACGCGCGACCGCCTGGTGCGCCTCCTGCTCGAGCACGGCCCTTCGACGGCGGCCGTCCTGGCGGACAGGCTCGGGCTCACCCCGGCAGCCGTACGCCGCCACCTCGACGCACTGGTGGATGCGGGCGCCGTCGCCGCAACCGAGCGCCCCCCGTACGGCCCCGTCGGTCGCCGACGTCGAGGCCGCCCGGCGAAGGTGTTCTCGCTGACCGACCTCGGGCGCGGGGAGTTCCTTCAGTCCTACGACACCCTCGCGGCGGAGGCGCTCCGCCACCTCGACCAGGTGCTTGGAGCCGACGGGGTGGCGGGCTTCGCGCGGGCTCGGATGGAGGCCATGGTGGCCCCGCACCGCGAAGAGGTGCTCGCAGCCCCCATGAGCGAGCGCACGCGAGTGCTCGCCCAGGCCCTGACGGCTGACGGGTTCGCGGCCTCGGCGGAGCCGGCAGCGCAGGGGCACGGCTACCAGCTCTGCCAGCACCACTGTCCGGTGGCTCACGTTGCGGCCGAGTTCCCCCAGCTGTGCGAGGCCGAGACGGCCGCTTTTGCCGAACTACTCGGCACCCACGTTCAGCGCCTGGCCACGATCGGCCACGGTGATCACGTATGCACCACCTTCGTCCCAAACGCCCAGGAAGGGACCGGCACATGACGACGACGCCCGAGACGCAACCAGCGGTCACGCCCCACCCCGAACTGGAGGGGTTGGGACGCTACGAGTACGGCTGGGCCGACTCAGACACTGCGGGAGCCACTGCGAGGCGAGGCCTGTCTGAGGACGTCGTCCGCAACATCTCGGCGTTGAAGAACGAGCCCGAGTGGATGCTGCAGATGCGCCTCAAGGGACTGCGGCTGTTCGAGAAGAAGCCGATGCCCACGTGGGGCTCAGACCTGTCGGGGATCAAGTTCGACACGATCAAGTACTTCGTGCGCTCGACCGAGAAGCAGGCCACCTCCTGGGAAGACCTGCCCGCCGACATCAAGAACACCTATGACCGTCTCGGCATCCCGGAGGCCGAGAAGCAGCGGCTCGTCGCCGGCGTGGCGGCTCAGTACGAGAGCGAAGTGGTCTACCACCAGATTCGTGAAGATCTCGAAGAGCAGGGCGTGCTCTTCCTCGACACCGACAGTGGCCTGCGCGAGCACGAGGACCTGTTTCGCGAATACTTCGCCTCGGTGATCCCGGCTGGGGACAACAAGTTCTCCGCACTCAACACGGCGGTCTGGTCGGGAGGTTCGTTCATCTACGTGCCGAAGGGCGTGCACGTCGAGATCCCGCTCCAGGCCTACTTCCGCATCAACACCGAGAACATGGGGCAGTTCGAGCGCACCCTGATCATCGCCGACGAGGGCTCCTACGTTCACTACGTCGAAGGATGTACGGCGCCGATCTACTCGTCGGACTCCCTGCACTCCGCCGTCGTCGAGATCATCGTCAAGAAGGACGCGCGGGTTCGCTACACGACCATTCAGAACTGGTCCAACAACGTCTACAACCTGGTCACCAAGCGGGCGACCGCAGCCGAGGGCGCGACCATGGAATGGGTCGACGGCAATCTCGGTTCGAAGGTCACCATGAAGTACCCCGCGGTGTTCCTCATGGGTCCCCACGCCAAGGGTGAGACCTTGTCGATCGCCTTCGCCGGCGAGGGCCAGCATCAGGACGCCGGGTCCAAGATGGTCCATTGCGCGCCAGATACGTCGTCGGCCATCGTTTCCAAGTCGGTGGCACGCGGCGGGGGACGCACCTCCTATCGCGGTCTCGTTCAGATTCAGAAGGGCGCCCACGGCTCGAAGTCGACCGTCCGCTGCGACGCCCTCCTGGTCGACGACATCAGCCGGTCTGACACCTATCCCTACGTCGATGTCCGTGAGGACGACGTCTCGATGGGCCACGAGGCCAGCGTGTCGAAGGTCAGCGAAGACCAGCTCTTCTACCTGATGAGCCGCGGCATGACCGAGGAGGAGGCCATGGCGATGATCGTCCGTGGCTTCATCGAGCCGATCGCGCGCGAGCTCCCCATGGAGTACGCCCTCGAGCTCAACCGGCTGATCGAGCTGCAGATGGAAGGGGCCGTGGGCTGAGTATGGGAATCACTGACACGCCCGTGGCGGCGACCGCTCTGCACGACCGGGGCACGTTGGTCGCTTCGTTCGACCTGGCCGACCACCCGGTGCCGAGCGGACGCGAAGAGGCGTGGCGATTCACCCCTCTGCGGCGGCTCGCAGGCCTCCACGACGGCACGGCTGCGATGGCCGGGTCCGACGGCGTCAGCGTGCAGGTGGATGCCCCAGCGGGACTCCACGTGGAAACTGTCGACGCGGCCGACGCCAGACTCGGACGTGCGGGCGCCCCGGACGATCGGGTCGAAGCCCAGGTGGTGAGCTCGGCCCGCGAGGCCCTCATCGTCACGGTTCCTCGAGAGTGGGTCAGTGATCAGCCGGCCGTCGTACGCCTGACCGGCCATGGCGTCCCGGGCGCCGCTTACACGCGCATGCTGATCGACGTCGAGCCTTTCGCCGACGCCATCGTGATCGTGGACCACGTCGGCGAGGGCACTCACGGCACCCAGCTCGAGGTGCTCGTCGGTGACGGTGCACGGCTGCGTCTGGTCTCGATCCACGATTGGGCCGACGACGCGGTCCACGTCGGGCGTCAGCGCTTCCGCGTCGGCCGGGATGCGCGGTTGACCGGGTTCAACGCGACCCTCGGTGGAGACCTCGTACGCATCTACAGCACGGTCACCTACGACGGCCCGGGTGGCGACGCGGATCTCCTCGGAGTGTTCTTCGCCGACGCCGGACAACACCTCGAGCACCGGCTGTTCGTCGACCACGAGGCGCCGCAGTGCCGCAGCAACGTCACCTACAAGGGAGCCTTGCAGGGGGCGCGATCGCACACTGTCTGGATCGGCGACGTGCTGATCAGGGCCGGCGCGGTCGGCACCGACACCTACGAGATCAACCGCAACCTGCTTCTCACTGATGGTGCCCGCGCGGACTCGGTGCCCAACTTGGAGATTGAGACGGGCGAGATCGTGGGTGCCGGGCACGCCAGTGCCACGGGACGCTTCGACGACGAGCAACTGTTCTATCTGCGTTCGCGGGGCATCCCGGAGGACGAAGCCAGGCGGCTCGTCGTGCGCGGCTTCTTCGCCGACGTCGTCAACCGCCTGGGCGTGCCCGCGGTCGAGGAGCGGCTGACTGCGGCCATCGAGGCGGAGCTGGCCGCGGCCGAGGCCTACTCCGTCGGAGTGTCAGCGTGAGCGCAAAGCCCGTAGCCACCCTGTCGGACCTTGGCTTGGACACCCCGGTCCAGGTGGTGGTCGACGATGTCACCGTCTGCCTCGTGCGTACCGCGGCGGGTGTTCGCGCCGTCAGCGACGTGTGCAGCCACGCGGACGTGTCCCTCTGCGAGGGCGAGGTCGATGGCGACACCATCGAGTGCTGGCTGCACGGTTCCCGCTTCGACCTCACGACCGGTCGGCCCACTGGCCTTCCAGCGACCGAACCAGTGTCGGTCTATCCCGTGACGATCGAGGGCGACAACGTCCTCGTCGACGTCAGCCATGACCGTCACACCGATCCTTCGAACGCCGACCTCACGAACCGCTGACCAGACTGAGAGCGAGACCCACCATGACCACCCTCGAGATCCGCGACCTTCACGTCACCGTGAATGCGGACGGCGAAGCGCGCGAGATCCTGCGCGGAGTCGACCTGACCGTTGGTGCCGGCGAGACCCACGCGATCATGGGGCCCAACGGCTCGGGCAAGTCGACCCTCGCGTACTCGGTGGCCGGGCACCCGAAGTACACCGTCACCCAAGGAACCGTGTCCCTTGATGGTGCCGACGTCCTGGCCATGAGCGTCGACGACCGAGCCCGCGCCGGCCTGTTCCTGGCGATGCAGTACCCCGTCGAGGTCCCCGGGGTGTCGGTCTCCAACTTCCTACGTACGGCGGCCACGGCCACGCGGGGCGAGGCTCCCAAGCTTCGACTGTGGGTCAAGGAGGTCAAGGAGGCGATGTCCAAGCTTGACATCGACCCGGGCTTCGCCGAGCGCAATGTCAACGAGGGCTTCTCCGGTGGGGAGAAGAAGAAGCACGAAATCCTTCAGCTCGAGCTCTTGAGGCCGTCCATCGCGATCCTCGACGAGACTGACTCGGGTCTTGACGTCGATGCGCTCCGTACCGTCTCGGAGGGGGTCAATCGAGTCCGAGCCGGTGGCGAGACGGGAGTGCTGCTCATCACGCACTACACCCGGATCCTGCGCTACATCCAGCCCGATTTCGTCCACGTCTTCGTCGACGGGCGGATCGTGGAAGAGGGTGGGCCCGAGCTCGCCGACCGACTGGAGGCCGACGGGTACGAGCGCTATGCGGTGGGTGCAGGAGCTGCGTCGGCATGACCTCAGCAGCTGACCTGGTCACCGACATCCCGGTGCTGGATCCCGTGCTGCTGCGCGCCGACTTCCCGATCCTCGAGCGGACGGTGCGCGGAGGAAGGCCCTTGGTCTACCTCGACTCCGGCGCAACCTCCCAGAAGCCCCGGCAGGTGCTCGATGCGGAGCGTGCGTTCTATGAGCGCCACAACGCCGCGCCGCATCGCGGCGCTCACCAGCTCGCCGAGGAGGCGACCGAGGCCTACGAAGACGCTCGGGCCCGGATCGCAACGTTCATCGGCGCATCACCGAGCGAGATCGTGTTCACCAAGAACGCCACGGAGGGCATCAACCTCGTCGCCTATGCCTTGAGCAACGCAGCCACGGCGGGGGAGTCGGCCGCTCGTTTCCGCATCGGCCCAGGCGACGAGGTGCTCGTCACTGAGATGGAACACCACGCCAACCTGGTGCCCTGGCAGGAGCTGTGTCGTCGCACGGGCGCGACCTTGCGGTGGTTGGGCGTGACTGACGAAGGTCGACTCGACCTGACACGCCTGGATGACCTGCTCACCGACCGCACCAAGCTCGTCGCGCTGACTCATCAGTCCAACGTGCTCGGCACCATCAACCCCCTCGACGAGATCACCCGGAGGGCGTCCGCCGTTGGCGCCTTGGTTCTCCTTGATGCCTGCCAATCCGTGCCTCATCAGCCGGTGAACGTCCTCAGCACGGGTGCAGACTTCGTGGTGTTCTCCGGCCACAAGATGCTCGGCCCGACCGGGATCGGCGTGCTCTGGGGGCGGCGAGAGTTGCTCGACGCGATGCCGCCGTTCCTCACCGGCGGCTCGATGATCGAAAGCGTGACCATGGAGCGGACGACCTTCGCCCCGCCGCCGCAGAAGTTCGAGGCCGGAGTCCCGATGACAGCCCAGGCTGTCGGACTCGCAGCGGCGGTGGACTACCTCTCGGCTGTCGGAATGGAAGCTGTCGCTGCCCACGAGCAGCGCGTCACCGCCAGAGCGTTGGACGGATTGGCGGGTCTGTCCGGTGTTCACATCATCGGGCCGACCACACAAGACGCCCGCGGGGGAGCGGTCTCGTTCGTCGTCGACGGCATCCATCCGCACGATGTCGGCCAGGTGCTCGACGCCGAGGGCGTGGCCGTGCGCGTCGGTCACCACTGCGCATGGCCGCTCATGCGTCGCTTCCAGGTTCCGGCAACGACCCGTGCCACCTTCTACCTCTACACGACCGACGACGACATCGACGCCCTGATCGCGGCTGTCGGGGAAGCCCAGCGCTTCTGGGGAGTGGCCTGATGCAACTCGACCAGATGTATCAGGAGATCATCCTCGACCACTACAAGCATCCTCACCACCGCGGGCTGCGCGAGCCGTTCGACGCCGAGGTCCATCACGTCAATCCGACCTGCGGGGACGAGTTGACCGTCCGAGTGCAGCTGGACGGTGGCACCGTCGCCGATGTCTCCTACGACGGTCAGGGCTGCTCGATCAGCCAGGCGAGCGCCTCGGTGATGACGGATCTGGTGATCGGCCGGCGGCTGGACGAGGCGTTGGCCGTCCAGGAGGCGTTCCTCGCCCTCGTTCAAGGGCGCGGTCAGGTCATCCCCGACGAAGAGGTCCTCGAGGACGCTGTGGCGTTCTCCGGGGTTGCGAAGTTCCCGGCGCGCGTGAAGTGCGCGCTCCTTGGTTGGATGGCGTTCAAGGACGCGGCCGTTCAGGCCGCAGCGACGGAGGCACGTTCATGACCACGACCGATGCGACCGAGGCCAGCCCAGGGGGGCCTCCCGAGCCGTCGTCCGAGGAGCTCACCGAGGCCATGAAGGACGTGGTCGACCCCGAGCTGGGGATCAACGTGGTCGACCTCGGCCTCGTCTATGGGATCACCGTCGACCAGCACAACGTGGCTACCCTCGATATGACCCTGACGTCGGCCGCCTGCCCGCTCACGGATGTCATCGAGGACCAGACCCATGCGGCGCTGAGCGATCTCGTCGACGACGTACGCATCAACTGGGTGTGGATGCCCCCGTGGGGCCCCGACAAGATCACCGACGACGGCCGCGACCAGCTGCGAGCCCTCGGGTTCAACGTCTGACCCCGCGTGCGGTTGGTCAGGTGCTGAAGGTGTCGCAGCGGTCGATGTTCCCGGAGTCATAGCCGGTGAAGAACCAGGTGCTGCGCTGCTCCGACGAACCGTGGGTCCAGCTCTCCGGGTCGACACGCCGGCCAGCCGCGGCCTGGATCCGGTCGTCGCCCACCGCAGCGGCCGCCGTCAAGGCTTCGTCGATGTCGGCCCGAGTGAGCGCGATCCCGTTGTCCTGCAGGGCATCGGCCAGGCGCGCCCAGACCCCGGCCAGGCAGTCGGCCTGGAGCTCCAAGCGCACAGATAGGGCGTTGGCGTCACGAGGACGCCGCTGTTGCTCGCGACGCATCTGAGCTTCGATACCCAAGAGGGTCTGGAGGTGGTGTCCGGCTTCGTGCGCCAGGATGTAGGCCTGGGCAAACTGGCCGGGTGCGCCGTATTGCCGTTGCAGCTCCTCGAGGAAGTCCAGGTCGAAGTACATCCGACGGTCCGGCGGGCAGTAGAACGGACCCACCTGCGAGGTCGCGCGTCCGCACCCGGTGTTCACCGAGCCAGAGAAGAAGACCAACCCGGGCTGGTCGTAGGCCGCTCCACGGCGGTCGAACTCGGTCGCCCAGGTCGTGTTGACGACGTTGTACGTCTTGATCATCCGGCAGTCGACGAATGTGTCCGTCGCACCCTCTCGGGAGCACCGTTCCTGCAACGCGTCCAGGGACTCGCCCGGGCTCCCGTCCGCGAGTGCACCGGACGTCGCCTGGCCCACGTCGAGCGCACCGTCTGGGAGCCCGCCTCCCAGGAAGAGGACGAGCGCCAAGACGATCAGTCCGACGATTCCCCCGCCGCCACCCAGAGCGACGCCGCGACCTCCGACCCCGGTGCGTCGGGAGGTGGACCGCCGGTCATCGACACCCGAGACGTCGACCCCGTCCTTGTCGAACTCCATGGCGGCTCCCTCCTCGGGGTCACCGTAAACTCCTTCATCATGATCAACGCCAGCGCCGTCGAAGTCCGCGCCGGCGCCAGGGTCCTGATCGAGCCGACGAGCTTTCGGATCGCCGCGGGCGACCGGATCGGACTGGTCGGCCGCAACGGCGCTGGAAAGACGACCTTGACCCGGATCCTGGCTGGCGAGGCCTTGCCTGCCGCCGGCGGTGTGACGCGGGACGGCGAAGTCGGTTATCTCCCGCAGGACCCGCGCACCGGTGACCTCGAGGTGCTGGCGAGGGACCGCATCCTGGGTGCTCGGGGGCTCGACCGCATCGTCACGCAGCTGCGCAGCACAGAGGGGCGCATGGCCTCGGCGGACCCGGCGACCGCTGAAACAGCGCTCACCCGGTACGGCCAGCTGCAGGAGGAGTTCAGCGCGAGAGGCGGCTACCAGGCGGAGTCAGAGGCAGCGGCCATCGCCTCGAGCGTCGGTCTCCCGGAGCGAGTCCTGGCCCAGGAGCTCGGCACCCTGTCGGGTGGCCAGCGGCGACGAGTCGAACTCGCACGGATCCTGTTCTCCGGAGCGGAGACGTTGCTCCTCGACGAGCCGACGAACCACCTGGACGCCGACTCGATCGTCTGGTTGCGGGACTTCCTGCGTTCCCACAAGGGCGGCCTCGTCGTGATCAGCCACGACGTCGGTCTGCTCGAGCACGTCGTCAACAAGGTGTTCGTCCTCGACGCCAACCGCGCCGTTCTCGACTCCTACAACATGGGTTGGGCGGCCTACCTCCAGCAGCGCGAGACCGACGAGCGACGCCGTAAGCGCGAACGAGCCAACGCGGAGAAGCAGGCCGCAGCGCTGAAGTCGCAAGCCGACAAGATGCGTGCCAAGGCCACGAAGGCCAGAGCCGCCAAAACCATGGACCGCCGGGCGGAACGACTCCTTGCAGGTCTGGCCGAGACGCGGCGCGCCGAGAAGGTGGCGAAGCTACGTTTCCCCGACCCTGCCCCGTGCGGCCGTACCCCGCTGCGCGCCAGCGGCCTGTCCAAGTCCTACGGCTCCCTCGAAGTCTTCACCGACGTCGATCTGGCGGTCGACCGAGGTTCCCGGGTCGTCGTCCTCGGGCTCAACGGCGCGGGCAAGACGACGCTCCTGAGGCTGCTGGCTTCTGTGGAGGCCCCTGACACGGGGGAGCTCCACCCCGGGCATGGGCTACGGCTGGGCTACTACGCCCAGGAGCACGAAACCCTCGACACGACGCGAACCGTGCTTGAGAACCTGCGGTCCGCAGCGCCGGACCTGCCGGACACCGCGGTGCGCAATGTGCTCGGGTCCTTCCTGTTCAGCGGTGACGACGCCGACAAGCCCGCCGGGGTTCTCTCAGGGGGCGAGAAGACCCGGCTGGCCCTGGCCACCCTCGTCGTGTCTGGGGCGAACGTCCTGCTGCTCGACGAGCCCACGAACAACCTGGATCCCGCGAGCCGGGCTGAGGTGCTCGGTGCGCTGCGTAGCTACTCGGGCGCGGTGATCCTGGTGACGCACGACGAGGGTGCTGTGGCGGCGCTGCAGCCGGAGCGCGTGGTGCTGCTGCCCGACGGCGTTGAGGATCTCTGGAACCCTGATTACGTCGACCTGGTGGCGCTCGCCTGAGGTCGCGGCTGGCCCGGGAGGTCCGACTGGGCGATCATGGAAGCCCCGACCAAGGAGGAGACGTGCCCCAGCTCAAGAAGGGTCGGCGAATCACCGGCGACGAGCGCGACGACCTGACCCGAGACCTGCGCAGGAAGTACGAGAAGGGCGCCAGCATCCGCTCGCTGGCCGCTGAGACCGGACGATCGTACGGATTCGTGCACGGCGTTCTCGCCGACAGCGGGGTCAACCTGCGCGGCCGAGGTGGCGCCAACCGCAGCAAGGCCCCGAAGTAGCCGCCACCAGGCCGGCGGCCGGTGGCTCGAGCCGGCTGCAGGTCGATCGTGACGGGCCTGTGATCACCATCACGCTGAGTGACCCGGACCGGCGCAACGTCCAGGACCCGGCCTTCTGGCGTGCTCTCGCCGAGCTGGGAGCGACGCTGCCGGCGGACGTGCGAGGAGTCCTGCTCCAGTCGGACGGCCCTTCGTTCTCGGCCGGGCTCGACCGAGCGATGCTGACGCCGGGCGGCATCGAAGGGGAACCGACATTCGCCGAGCTTGCCGCGCTGGATTCCTCGACGCTGGACGCGCAGATCGATGCCTACCAGGGGGGCTTCACCTGGTGGAGCCGGCCAGACCTGGTCACCGTTGCGGCCGTCCAAGGACACGCGGTCGGCGCGGGATTCCAGCTCGCCCTGGCTTGCGACGTCCGGGTGGTCGCTGACGACGTCGCCTTCGCGATGCGCGAGACCGTTCTTGGCCTGGTCCCCGACCTGGCTGGCACCTGGCCCCTGGTCCAGGCCGTGGGCTACTCGGCAGCCCTCGAGATCTGTCTCACCGGTCGATGGGTTCACGCGGCCGAGGCGGTGTCCCGCGGGATCGCCTTGTACTCGGTGCCGGGCGGCGAGCTGCGAACCCGTGCCCGAGCGACGCTCGAAGCGATGCTTGCGGCCCCCGCGGGAGCCGTCATGGAGACCAAGGCGCTGTTGATAGGCGCCAGCGCCCGCGTGTACGACGAGCAGCGCGCGCTCGAGCGGGCGGCCCAGGGTCGTCGGCTCAAAGACCTGGCCCGTGCCCTTGGGGGCCGTGACAACCCGTGAGGTGAGCCCGCCGGACCGCTGGATCACGATGGCCCGTGGGAGCGTCAGGGCTCGGTCTGGGAACAACGATCGCCCGAATTCGGTTCATGGGACGGGCGAGAGCCCGTCATTGGAGGGAAGTCGAGCGTGAGTCTGGGCGGCGGACCGTGGTCGGTCATGCACTCCTTCCGGCAGGACAGCACCGTCAAGCAGCAGAAGCTGAAGCCCGGAACCGTTCGCCGGATCGTCAGTTTTGCGCGCCCGTACAACCGCCAGATCGCATGGTTCCTCGTCCTCGTCGTCATCGACGCCGTTCTGGTCGTGGCCACTCCGCTGATCTTCGCCCGGATCATTGACGATGGGGTCGGACAAGGCGACTCGGCCCTGGTGACGAGACTGGCGCTCCTCGTGGCGTTGATTGCCGTGGTGAGCGCCGGCATCGGGCTCGTCCAGCGGTACTTCTCGGCGCGCATCGGGGAGGGCCTGATCTACGACCTCCGCTCCGCGGTCTTCGCCCACGTCCAGCGCATGCCGGTGGCCTTCTTCACTCGGACTCAGACAGGCGCGCTGATCTCGCGACTCAACAACGACGTCATCGGTGCCCAGCAGGCCTTCACGTCGACCCTCTCGGGTGTCGTCTCAAACTCGATCACGCTGGTCCTCGTCACGATCGCCATGCTGACCCTGTCCTGGCAGATCACGGTGGGCGCTCTGCTCATGCTTCCGCTGTTCCTCTGGCCTGCCAAGTACGTCGGTCGACAGCTCCAGGGCCTGGCGCGGCAGTCGATGCAGATCAATGCCGAGATGAGCACGATGATGACCGAGCGGTTCAACGTCTCGGGCGCGCTTCTCGCCAAGCTGTTCGGTCGCCCCGACGAAGAGGACGTCAGCTTCACCGAGAAGGCCGGACGGGTGCGTGACATGGGGATTCGGATCGCCATGTCCAACCGCGTCTTCATCACTGCCTTGACCCTGGTGGCGTCGCTGGCGACCGCACTCGTCTACGGCGTGGGCGGCAACCTGGCCATCGACGGAGCGCTCACCGTCGGGACCTTGGTGGCGCTCGCCGGGTTGTTGGGCCGGTTGTACGGACCCCTCACCGCGCTCTCCAACGTCCGGGTCGACGTCATGACAGCCCTGGTGTCCTTCGAGCGAGTCTTCGAGGTGCTCGACCTCCCACCGATGATCGCCGAGAAACCCGAAGCGGTGGCGATCGGACAGGCACCGACGGCCATCGAGTTCGACCACGTGAGCTTCCGCTACCCGACCGCGGAAGAGGTGTCCCTCGCGTCCTTGGAGTCGGTGGCTGTCCTGGACTCAGCCCCGACGCAGCAGGTGCTCGACGACGTGTCCTTCCGGGTCGAGCCGGGGCAGATGGTCGCGTTGGTGGGGCCGTCCGGGGCCGGCAAGACCACGATCACGTCGCTGGTCGCGAGGCTCTACGACGTCACCGGAGGGCGGGTGACGGTCGGTGGGATCGACGTTCGTGACGCCACGCTCCAGTCCCTGCACGACGTCGTCGGCGTCGTCACCCAGGACGCCCACATGTTCCACGAGACGATCCGCAGCAATCTCCTCTACGCGGCGCCAGACGCTTCCGATGAGTCCATCGTTGCCGCGTGCCGGGACGCGCAGATCTGGGATCTCGTCGCCGCGCTTCCCGACGGCCTGGACACGGTCGTGGGAGATCGGGGCTACCGGCTCTCCGGCGGTGAGAAGCAGCGGCTGGCGATTGCTCGGCTGCTGCTCAAGGCCCCTTCAGTGGTGGTGCTCGACGAGGCGACGGCTCACCTCGACTCGGAGTCGGAGTCGGCGCTGCAGGCCGCACTCGCGCGGGCGCTGCTTGGTCGGACGTCGCTGGTGATCGCTCACCGGCTCTCGACGGTGCGCGACGCCGACGTGATCCTGGTGGTCGAGCACGGGACGATCGTGCAGCGGGGTCGTCACGACGAGCTGCTGGCCGCCGGCGGCACGTACGCCGATCTCTACCGCACCCAGTTTGCCGACCAGGAGCGAGAGACTCCCGTCGGCTGATCCGCCGCTCGCGCCGCGCAGGAGAGCTGATCAGAGGCTTCGTGCGGCGCCACCGTCCACAGGCACCATGACGCCGGTCACATACGACGCTGCGGGCGACAGCAAGAACGCGGCTACGCGGCCGAACTCGGACGGGTCGCCGTCGCGCCCCAGCGGGATGGCCGCTCGGGCCTTCGCGGTCGCGTCGGTGCCGGCGGAAGCGTCGAGCTGTTCGATGCGCGCGGTGTGGATGCGGCCGGGGAGCAGGCCGTTCACTCGGATTCCCCGGTGCCCGACCTCGTCGGCCAGCGTCTTCGCGGCCATGGCCAGACCGGGACGAAGCCCGTTCGAGACGGCGAGCCCAGCAATGGGCGACCGGACCGATGAGGACAGCACCATCGCGAGGGATCCGCCTGACCCGAGGCGGTTCGTCAGCTCCCGAGCGGCGCGGATGACCCCGAGGAAAGCCGTCTCGAAAGCGACGCGCCAGTCCTCGTCCGGCACGGACATCAGGGTCCCGACCGGAGGGCCTCCCGTGCTGAGCAGGGCACCGTCCAAGCGGCCGAACTGTTTCATGCCCTCGTCCGCAAGCCGGGCGGCGAGGTCGGTCTCGCCCAGATCTCCGGGCACCCCGACCGCATGCTCGGGACCGCCCAAGGCGTGGACGGCTGCGTCGAGTGCCTCGGCCCCGCGGGAGCAAACAACGACTCTCGCGCCCTCGGAGACGAGCACTTCGGCCGTCGCGAAGCCAAGCCCCGAGCTTCCACCGGTCACCACGAAGACCCGTCCACTCAGTCCGAGATCCACGGGCTCCCTTTCCTCACGTCTCAGGCATCCCGACGGACCGCGTCGCGATCCGAAGCATCGGTGGACACGTCTCGACGGAGGAGGACAACCCATCCGACCAGGGCGATCATGGCGAAGGTGAACCACTGCCAGGCGTAGACGGTGTGCGAGATCGGCCAACGCCATCCGCCACCGGCCGACCCATCCGGCAGCGGCGTCACCGCAGCCGCGCCGGCGGCCGCCGGGTCCTCGCTCCCGAGGACAACCCAGGCGGCGTACGTCGGCCGGCCGGTCAGAGCACCCACCTCCGAGGGCACGATCCGCTCGACCTGGCCGGCCGGAAGGTCGCTGGGGCCCGTTGAGGGTTCAGCCAGTCGAAGACGTCCGGCGATGCGCACGGTCCCCTCAGGCACCGCGGGGACCGCATCAGGAGCAGCCGCAGTCGATCCCGACGGGATCCAACCGCGGACGACGACGAGGTCGGGCCCACCGCGGACCCGCATCGGCACCAGGACCAGATAGCCGTTGGTCGAGTTCAGGCTGCGGTTGCGAACCAGCAGCTGATGCGTGGCGTCGTACTCCCCGACAGCCGTCACCGCCCGCCACTCCTCGCCAGGGGCGGGCGGGGTGCCGACGCGGAGGATTCGCGAGACATCCTCGCTCGCCTGGTCGCTGGCGCGTGTGCGGGCGACATCGTCGAGAGCTTGGGAGCGGGCCCGGTCGAGCTGCCAACGCCCGAGAAGGACGAAGACCACGATCAGACCGAGGACGAGCAGCGTGAAGCCGATCCATCGGGGCCGGGTCGCCATGGAGACATGCTCACGCACGTCATGACGGTACCTGGGGAGCAGAGTCATCGGTCCCGAGGAGGGGCGCGACTGCCGTGGGACAGCGAACCGCGCAGCATCCCCTTAGGCTGAAGCCATGCTCCTCGACACGTTCGGCCGGGTCGCCACTGACCTGCGCGTGTCTCTCACAGACCGATGCAACCTGCGCTGCACCTACTGCATGCCGGCCGAGGGGCTTGCCTGGCTGCCGGCGCCGGAGCTCCTGAGCGACGACGAGATCGTCCGTCTGGTTCGGGTCGCGGTCGACGAGGGTGTCACGGAGGTGCGCTTCACCGGCGGCGAGCCTTTGATCCGCCCCGGTCTGGTCGGGATCGTGGCGGCCGTGGCGTCGCTGCCGGTGAGACCGCGCATCTCGGTCACGACGAATGGGATCGGGCTGGCCCGGTTGGCCCAACCGCTCAAGGACGCCGGGCTCGACCGGGTGAACGTGTCCCTGGACACCCTCGATCCGCAACGGTTCGCCGAGATGACGCGCCGAGACCGGCACGCAGATGTCGTCGCGGGGTTGGCGGCTGCCGCCGCCTCCGGGCTGGGACCGGTCAAGGTCAATGCGGTGCTCATGAGGGGAGCCAACGACCACGAGGCCGCGGCGCTCCTGCGCTGGTGCCTCGACCACGGCTACCAGCTTCGATTCATCGAGCAGATGCCGCTGGACGCACAGCATGGCTGGGATCGAACCCAGATGGTCACCGCCGACGAGATCCTGGCGGAGCTGAAGGCCGATTTCGTGCTGACCGCAGAGTCCGAGGACAGTCGCGGCAGCGCCCCTGCCGAGCTCTGGACCGTGGACGACGGGCCTGGTGTCGTGGGCGTGATCGGGTCAGTGACCCGACCCTTCTGCAGCGCCTGCGACCGGGTCAGGCTCACGGCCGACGGCCAGATCCGTAACTGTCTGTTCGCCCGCGGCGAGACCGACGTGCGGACCGCCATGAGGGGCGGGGCCGACGACGACGCGTTGGCCGAGATCTTCCGCGCAGCTCTGTGGGGCAAGCACGCCGGCCACGGCATCGGCCGCCCAGATTTTGAGCAGCCGGTCCGGCCGATGAGTGCGATCGGCGGCTGAGCGGGCCGGACATAGGCGATCCCAGACATAGGCGATGCCGGACAGCCACGGGGGGAGCCATCCGGCATCGCATCAGAGGACGCGGCCCGAAGGTCGCGGCGACTCCGCCGGCGAGTATGTCACGACGGGATGTCACGGTCCAGGTTCGGAAAGCGCTGTCGAAACGTGTGCGTGCCCATCGAGAACCGCCTCAGCGGGCAGGCTCCTGAGGGCCTTCGAGGCTGGTCCGATCCGGTCGCAGGTACAACTCCGGCGGCGCCGGCTCGGTGCGCTCTCGTCCCGCATTGGCAAACACCACCGCGAGGTAGGGAAGCATGATCGCGCAGGCCACGAGCACCCATCGGAGCCAGCCACTGGCCACGACCGCGCCGATGAAGCACCCAGTCCGGATGGCCATGGAGATCAAGTAGCGGCGGGTGCGCTCGGCCTGTTCTTCGCCGAGCCCACGTCGGGCAGACGTGATCCGATACGCCACATCACCCACCGTACGTCCGATCCGGCATGATCGCTCCATGACCAACCGCACCTATCGCGTCTCAGAGCTCGTCGGCACGTCACCGGACTCCGTGGAGGATGCCGTCCGCAACGGCATTCGACGGGCCTCACAGACCCTTCGTCACCTCGACTGGTTCGAGGTGACCGAGATCAGGGGTCAGGTCACCGACGGCGAGGTTCAGCACTTCCAGGTCGGGTTGAAGATCGGATTCAGGCTGGAGGACGCGGAGTAGCGCCTCGCACCCGCCGCGATGGGCACGGGCGGCCGGCTGCTGGACGCGTCTGGGTTCAGGAAGCCTTGCTCTGCGAGGACATGTTGAACCCCTCGACCCGGAGAGCTGGCATGGCTGCTCGGGTGAAGTAGTCGCTCCACTCTCGGGGCAGGCACGGCTCGGTCGCCGAAGCGGCCTGAACCCGCGACAGCAGGTCGACGGGGCTCTCGTTGAACCGGAAGTTGTTGACGGTGCCGACGACCTCGCCTCCTTCGACGAGGTGAACCCCGTCGCGGGTGAGGCCGGTCAGAAGCAGGGTCTGGGCGTCGACCGCGCGGATGTACCACAGGCACGTCAAGAGCAGTCCGCGCTCCGTGCTCGCGACCAGGTCGTCGAGCGAGCCCGCGCCGTCGGCATCCTCGAGCACCAAGTTGTCGATGCCCGGGGTCACCGGCAGTCCGGTCACCTCGCTCGTGTGCCGCGTGGTCATCAGCGACGAGAGGCTTCCCTCGCTGATCCAGTCGGTGCGCGACAAGGGGAGACCCGCGTCGAAGACCGACGACGTCGACGACGACATCGTGTCGGAGACGAACGGAGCGCAACCCAGGCCGGGTCGCGCGGGGTCGGAGAACAGGGTGAGGCGACGATCGGTGAGTCTGTCCCCGACTCGCGTGCCCCCTCCAGGCCGGCTGAACACGGTGCCACCTTCGTGCGCGTCCCGCGCGGACATCGTCCAGTAGGCGTAGATCAGCAGGTCAGCCATCGGCCCCGGCGGGAGAATGGTGTCGTAGCGGCCCGCTGGAAGATCGATGCGCCGGTCTGACCAGGCGAGTCGACGGATGATCTCTGACTCGAGGGCGGTGACGTCGACATCGGTGAAGTCTCGGGTGGCCGCCCCAGCCCAGGTCGACCTGCTCCGATCGTGAGACTTGCCGGTGACCTCGACCTTGCCCGTCGGTTGGTCGTGGCGCAGTCGCAGTCCCGTTGACGAGGCCAGGTAGGTGGTGGCGACCTCGTGCTCGGCGTAGCCGAACAATTCGCGACCCTCCGACCTCGCCCGCGTCATCGCATCGCCAAGCGCTGGGGCAAAGGCTTCGAACACCGCCGCAGTCGTCTCCGCCGGGGGGGCGTCCCACGGTCCGTCCGGCTGGGTGGAAGCAAGCAAGGGCTGAGCGTCCTCGGCCGGTCCGGCGGCCCGCGCGGCCCGCTCTGCGCGGGAGGCGACCTCGGCGATGGACGACGCGTCACAGCGACTGGTCGTGATGACGCCTGCCGCCACTCCCTCGGCTCCGTCCACGGTCGCGATCACGGTGAGCGATCGAGCCCTGCTGAGGCCGTTGGTGGTCAGGGTGTTCGCGGCCCACCGGAGGTTGACCGTGCTCGACTCCTCAACCACCACGACGCAGCCGTCGGCCGTCGTCGACTCGAGGGCTCGCTCAGCCACTTCTTGCGGAGACATGGCTTGCGGCGCCGTCATCGGCCCCCCTCCTCGACGGTGTTGAGGATCCGCACGCCGGTGAACACAGCGCTCGGACATCCATGACTGACCGCGGCCACCTGACCCGGTTGGGCCTTCCCGCAGTTGAACGCACCCCCAAGGACGTAGGTCTGCGGACCACCCAGGGCCGCGAGCGATCCCCAGAAGTCAGTCGTCGTGGCCTGATAGGCCACGTCCTTGACCTGCCCGACCAGGCGACCGTTCTCGATCAGGAAGAAGCGCTGACCGGTGAACTGAAAGTTGTAGCGCTGCATGTCGATCGACCAAGACTTGTCGCCGACCACGTAGATACCGCGTTCCACGCCGGCGATGAGGCTGTTCGTGTCCGGGCCCTCCGCGGCAGGCTGCAGAGACACGTTGGGCATGCGCTGGATGGGGACGTGGCCGGCGGAGTCCGCATACGCGCACCCGTTCGATCGCGGGTAGCCCTTCAGCGCGGCCATCGACCGGTCCAGCTGGTAGCCGACGAGGACCCCATCCCTGACCAGGTCCCACCCCTGCGACGCAACCCCTTCGTCATCCCAGCCCACCGTGGAGAGCCCGTGCTCGGTCAACCGATCACCGGTCACGTGCATCAGGGCCGAGCCGTACTGCAGCTCTCCGAGCTGGTCGTACGTCGCGAACGAGGTGCCGGCGTAGTTGGCCTCGTACCCGAGGGCGCGATCGAGCTCGGTGGCATGACCGACCGACTCGTGGATCGTGAGCCACAGGTTGCTGGGATCGATGACCAAGTCGTAGGTGCCGGCCGCGACGGACGGTGCGCGCAGTTTTTCTGCCAAGAGCTGGGGGAGCTCGGCCAGCTCACCGATCCAATCCCAGCCGTCACCTCGGAGGTACTCCCAACCCCTGCCCACGGGCGGTGCCAAGGTCGTCATGGTCTCGAACGCGCCGGTAGACGCATCGATGGCCACGGCGGTCAGCTCAGGCGACAGGCGCACGCGCTGCTGAGTCGTTCGCGTGCCACCCAGATCGGCGTAGTAGGTGTTCTCCTTGACCGCGTAGACGCGCGCGTCGACGTGGTCGACCGCGGGATCGGCCAGGAGGCCACGGCTCCATCCCGCAAGCAGCTCGACCTTCTCGGCGTCATCGATGTCGAAGGGGTCGATGACGTAGCTCGAGACATGGCTCCCGATGTGCGTTGGCTCCGGGGCGAGGGCCACCGGGTTGGCCGTCAGAGGTCGGCTCACCGCTGCCAAAGCCATGGCCTCCTCGACCGCTCGTGCCGCGGCGGCGGGGGTCAGTTCCGCCGTGCTCGCAAACCCCCAGGCTCCTCCGCTGATGACGCGGACGCCGATGCCGAGATCCTCGGAGTCGTTCGAGCCCTCGAGGTGGCCATCGTGCACGCGCAACAGCTGGTGTCCGAGCCGTTGCACGCGCAGATCGGCATGCTCGGCGCCGAGCTCGCCAGCCCGTTCGAGAGCAGCATCGGCGATGGCCCCCAGGGGAAGGTCGAGAAAGGATGCATCAACGGGGCGGTCCGTCGGCTGACTGGTCGTCGAGGGCCTGCTCATGCGGCTCCTGTGTCCTGGTCGAGGGCCTCGTCGTCGGCCCGAGCAGTGTTGAGCACAAGTTTTCCCGTGGTGCGTCGAGCGAGCAGGTCTTCGTGAGCCAGGCGGACGTCGGCGAGGGGATACACACCGCCGACGACGGTTCGCAGCGACCCGTCCACCACCCGGCTCAGAAGATCATCCATCGCCGTGTGCAGCATCTGCGGGCGGCCGAAGCAGTGCGCCAACCAGAATCCGATCACCCCACGGGAGGAAGCCATCAGCTTGCCGCTCGCTATAGGAGTCGGAGGGATCCTCGACGCCTCCCCGAACGTCACCAAGCGGCCGAACGGAGCCAAGGACCGCAGGCTCTCGTCGAACACAGGTCCGCCCGTCATCTCGAGGACGACGTCGACCGGCGCCCCTCCGTTGGCCTCGCGAAGCCGGGACCGCAGGCCCTCGGGGTCAGGGTCGACGGCGACATCGGCGCCCAGCTCGACGGCCAGCGCACGTTTCTCGTCCGACGAGGCGGTCGCGATGACACGACCGGCGCCCCAGGCCTTGGCGAGCTGGACCGCCAGGCTCCCGACACCCCCCGCGCCAGCATGGACAACCACGGTTTCGCCGGGGGCGAGGTGCGCCGAGGTGCGCAGCAGATGCCAGGCCGTGGTGCCCTGGAGGACAAGGGCCAGCGCCGCGGCGTCCGTGACGCTGTCCGGCACGTCGAAGCACAGCGCTGGCTCGGCGGCAGCCTGCTCCGCGTACCCGCCTCCGGCCAGGAGGGCGACCACGCGGCGTCCGTCCTGGGTTCGACCGACCACCTCGGCTCCCGGCACGAGGGGCAAGGTCTGCCGCGCGAGGTAGCTGTCCTCGATCTGGTGGGTGTCGGCGAAGTTGATGCCAGCGGTGTCGACGTCGAGCAGGAGCTGGCCCGCCGTCGCTGTCGGTGGGGGCAGCTCGACGACCTCAAGCACGTCGGGTCCGCCGAAGCGGGTGATCTGAACCGCGCGCATGCCTCGACCCTAACGGCAGCCAGACACGCTAGCGTCGGCCCGTCGGACGTGTGGATTGCTCGAGGAGGTCTCGTGGGGCGCGTGGCACTGGTCACCGGCGGCAACCGCGGGATCGGGCTGTCCGTGGCTCGAGCCCTGCACGAGCGGGGTCATGAGGTCGTGGTGACGTCCCGTTCAGGCATCGCCCCCGAGGGCTTGAATGTTGTCGAGTGCGACGTGACCGACACGTCATCCGTGGACCGCGCGTTCGACCGGGTTGAGGCCGAGCATGGCCCGGTCGAGATCCTGGTGGCCAATGCCGGGATCACCCGCGACACGTTGCTGCTGCGGATGTCCGAGGAAGACTTCTCCGCGACGATCAACACCAATCTGACCGGTGCCTTCCGCGTTACTCGACGTGCGACCAAAGCCATGATGCGGGCCCGTTGGGGACGGCTGATCTACATCTCCTCCGTCGTCGGACTGCTCGGGTCCGCAGGGCAGGTCAACTACGCGGCCTCGAAGGCCGGCCTCGTCGGTCTCGCGCGGTCGGTGACCCGGGAGCTTGGCAGCCGCGGGATCACCGCCAACGTCGTGGCCCCTGGCTTCGTCGACACAGACATGACCGCCGAGCTCACAGAGGCACAACGGGCTGCCATCCTCGCGCAGGTGCCGGTCGCCCGGTACGCAGCCGCGGAGGAAGTCGCCGCAGCAGTCGCCTTCCTGGCCTCAGACGAGGCCGGTTACATCACCGGCGCCGTACTCCCGGTCGATGGAGGCCTCGGCATGGGGCACTGACTTTCCACCACCCCTTGCACGCATCGGCTCACGACGGGCCAGAACAGGAGACGAAGGCATGGGCCTGCTCGACGGCAAGCGGATCTTGATCACCGGAGTGATCACCGACGCGTCGATCGCCTTTCACGTGGCCAGGCTGGCTCAGGAGCAGGGTGCCCAGGTGGTGCTGACGGGCTTCGGGAGGGTGAGCTTGGTGCAGCGCATCGCCCAACGACTCCCGAAGCCGGCTCCGGTGATCGAGCTGGACGTGACCGACGAAGAGGATCTCGCTGCGCTTCCCGACCGGGTCAGGGAGCATATGGACGGAGTCGACGGAGTCCTCCACTCGATCGGTTTCGCGCCAGCTGCCGCCATGGGCGGCAACTTTCTCAACACCGGTTGGGACGACGTTGCGACGGCCGTTCACGTCTCCGCCTTCTCCCTGAAGGCCCTCACGGTTGCCTCGCTGCCCCTCATGTCTCCCGGCGGCGCTGTGGTCGGTCTCACCTTCGACGCGACGGTGGCGTGGCCGACGTACGACTGGATGGGCGTGGCCAAGGCCGCGTTTGAATCGACCGCGCGGTACCTCGCCCGGGACGTCGGCCCGCAGGGGATCAGGGTCAACTTGGTGGCCGCCGGCCCCATCAAGACCATGGCCGCCCGATCAATCCCCGGATTCGACGCGTTCGACGAGGTCTGGGCGACCAGGGCACCGATCGGGTGGGACCTGGCTGACCCGACGCCGGCCGCGCAGGCTTGCGTGGCGCTTCTGTCGGACTGGTTCCCGCGCACCACCGGCGAGATCGTGCACGTCGACGGGGGAGTGCACGCGATCGGCGCCGCCACGCCCGCAGCTCCGCCAGCACCGTAGGGTCCGGAATGACGGCTTTGGTGGAGTTGCGGGTGCTCGACGGGCCCAACCTCTACGTGACCCGCCCCGCGATCAAGCTGACGGTTGACGCCACGGCGCTGATCGGTCTTGGGGGTGCCGAGATCCTCGAGGTCGCCCGGGGGTCAGGGCTGCGCGGATCGCATCCAGGGGCTGCGGGCTCCCAGCAGCGTCAGCGCTTCTGTCAGAGGCTCCTTGTCCACCTGACCCGCCAGATCGCCGGGGCGTCAGGCACCACACGTCTGGCCGTCCGTGCTCGACCGGGCCCTGAGGTGGACGAGCTCGTGGTCGCGTTTCCCTGGCGTCACCGCGGGCGGGCGGAGGCGTTGGCGCTGGCCCTCGTCGGCGTGCTCGATGCCCTTGGCACCCAACCCGTCCAGCAGCTCGTGGAGGTCGCGGCAGCCGAGGTGGCCGCCAGCGATCCGGGAGAGCCCCCCAGCCTGCCCACGCCACGCGTGCCGGTGGTGTCGATCACGGGCACCAACGGTAAGACGACCACGACCCGGATCCTGGCCCATCTGTGCATGACCGCCGGCCTGCGGACCAGCTGGACCAGCACCGACGGTGTCTACGTGGACGGAGATCTGGTGGAAGCCGGCGACTGGTCCGGCCCCGGTGGAGCACGCCTGGCTCTCGAGCAGCCGGTTGACGTCGCGGTTCTCGAGACTGCGCGAGGAGGACTCCTGCTCCGGGGAATGGGCGTGGCCGCCAACGACGTGGCGGTGGTGACGAACGTGTCCGCCGACCACCTCGGTCTCCAAGGCATCGACACCGTGGACCAGCTTGCCGAGGTGAAGGCGGTGGTCACCCGTGTCACGCGGCCCAAGGGATGGATCGTGCTGAACGGGGAGGACCCACGAGTGTTCGCCATGCGGGCGGGGAGCAAGGCGCGAGCCTGGGTGTTCGCGCTTTCCCCTGACAGCCCGGCCCTTCGGCAGGCGATCAACGAGGGCGGACGCGGTGTCACCGTCCTGGACGGTGACGTCACCTTGTTGTTGGGAGGTTCGGCCGATCCCGTCCACGTGGTAGCGGTAAGAGACGTCCCGGTGACCTTGGCGGGACTGTCCTCCCACAACACCGCCAACGTGCTCGCCGCGACCGCGGCGGCCGAGGCGCTCGGCCTGAGCCGCCCCATGGTCGTCGAGGGACTCAAGACGTTCGTCCCGGACGCGAAGCACAACCCTGGTCGAATGAACGTCTTCGAGGTCCAGGGAGTCATCCTCGTGCTGGACTTCGCGCACAACCCCCAGGGCCTGGAGGCGCTGCTCGAGGTGGCCAGCGGACTCTGCCTTGACGGGGGGATGGTGCGGCTGGTGCTGTCCGGCGCCGGCGACCGGAGGGATGAGGACCTGCGCGAGCTGGGGGTGCTCGCCGCTCAGCGTGCGCAGGACGTCATGGCCGTACGCACCGAGAAGTACCTGCGGGGTCGAACCGTCGCCGAAGTCTCCGCGCTGTTCGACGCGGGAGCGGCGTCCGTGGGACACGGACCGTTCGACGGCCGTGCCTCAGAGGTCGAGAGCATGTCAGAGCTCTTGTCCCGCAGCTCGGAAGGCGATGTTGTCGCGGTCATGTGCCATGCCGAGCGCGCAGAGGCACTCGGCTGGCTCTCCGAGCACGGTGCCACACCGCTCGCGCCGTCCGCCCTCGCGAGTCGAGCAAGCCACTCGGGCACCCGACGTATCTGAACGCCGTTGCCGCAGCGGTCGACCAGGTCAGGGCTCGGCTCAGCCGTGGGCGCCCGGCTGGGCGACGTGAGATCGGCGTTCCAGCTCATCGACGACGGCGGCGTGCTTGTCGACGCAGATCACCACGATGTCGCCAGCGTTCGCCATGTCGAGGGCGTGAGCCACCGAGTCCAGCTCGTCGAGCACCACCTCAACCGACCGACAACGCGCACCGGCTTCGATGGCCGTACGGACGCCGTCGAGGACGAGCTCGGCAGTCTCCCCGGCCGGACGGCCTCGCAGCGACTGGTCCTCGCGCACGACGATGGTGTCGAAGTGCTCGGCCGCCACAGCGCCGAGCTCTCTCATGTCATCGTCTCGGCGGTCGCCCGCCGTGGCGACGACGCCGATGCACCGGTGCCGTTCGAGGTCCGGGCCAGCATCGCGCCCCTCGGCCAGCCGGTCCACAAAATCCCCTAGGGCACGCATGCCATGGGCGTTGTGGCAGTAGTCGATGAAGACCGTCACGCCGTTGACGTCGAGCTCGTTGAGCCGACCAGGGGACAGGTAGTAGGACGTCGTGAAGGTGCGCAGTCCCTGGCGGATGTCATGGAGCGGTGCACCTGCGGCAAAGGCAGCCCCGGCCGCTGCCATGGCGTTTGCGACGTTGAAGCGTGCCTTCCCGCCGAACGTGGCCGGAAGGAGATGGGTCCAGGCCAACGGCATGGAACGGCGGCCGTGCCGGATCACCATGCGTTCGCCCAGCTCGCTGCGCTCCAGAACGACTGCGCGACCGCCGGCGCGGCAGTAGTCATCCACCAGTTCCATGGCCTCCGACCCGCGCTCGGCCAGGGTGAACCAGACGACCCGGCCGGACGGTGCTTTGCGGCGCATGGCGCGCACCAACGGATCGTCCGCGTTGAGCACGGCGAAACCGTCCCGAGGCACCGCTTCGACCACGACAGACTTCACCTCGGCCAGCTGCTCCAGGGTGTCGATCCCGCGCATGCCGAGGTGGTCCGCCGCGACGTTGAGGACCACAGCCACGTCGTTGCGCTGATAGCCCAGACCCTCGCGAAGGATCCCCCCACGCGCCACCTCGAACACGGCGAAGTCGACGCGGGGATTCTGCAACACCATGCGTGCCGACTTCGGCCCCGAAGCATCCGCACGGATCACCAATCGCTCGTCTATCACCACCCCGTCGGTCGACGTCATTCCGACCTTGCGACCGATGCCCTTGAAGATGTGAGCAATCATCCGAGACGTCGTCGTCTTTCCGTTCGTACCCGTGACGGCGACGATCGGGATGCGGCTCGGCGCACCCGGCGGGAACAGGAGGTCAACGACCGGCTTGGCGACGTACTGCGGTTCTCCGATCGTGGGGTGGGTGTGCATCCGGAATCCCGGCGCGGCATTGACCTCGCAGATGGCACCTCCGGTCTCGCGTACCGGCTCGGCGATGTCCGGCGAGATGAAGTCGATGCCGGCCACGTCCAGCCCGACGACGCGGGCCGCTTCCTCGGCGATCTCAATATTGTCCGGATGGGCCTCGAAGGTCCGGTCGATGGAGATGCCACCGGTTGACATGTTGCCGGTAAGGGTGAGCTTCACAGTCACGCCCTCAGGGACCACCTCATCGATGGCGAAGCCCTGGTCAGCCACCAGTTGGACGGCGGCGTCGTCGATGCTGATCCGGGTGAGCACCTTTTCGTGGCCCACTCCCCGCCTGGGGTCGGCATTGGTGTCATCGACGAGGGCGCGGACGGTCCGGACCCCGTCGCCGATCACGTGAGCCGGGACGCGCTCGGCCAGGGCCACCATCCGACCGCCGATGACCAGGACCCGATAGTCCCGCCCGGTGATGAAGCTCTCCACGATGACCCAACCTCGCCGGGACTGGGCCTCAGCAATCGGGAAGGCCTTCCGCACGGCGTCCTCGTCCTGGAGGTCGAGACAGACACCGCGGCCGTGGTTGCCGTCCAACGGCTTGCACACGACGGGGAAGCCGATGCGCCGTGCTGCTTCGACGGCGCGATCAACCGAGCGCACCGACTCCGCGGCAGGGACCGGTAGTCCAGCGGCTGCCAAGAGCTTGGTCGTCAGGTCCTTGTCGCCAGCGACATCGACCGCCAAGGCGGAGGTGCGCGACGTCATCGTGGCGCGGATGCGCTGCGCGTGGACCCCCTGGCCGAGCTGGACGAGTGAGTATTCGTTCAGCCTGAGCCAGGGGATGTCTCGCGCCACGGCCTCATCGAGGATGGCCTGCGTCGAAGGACCGAACGCCGTGCGCTCGGCTCCGATCAAGAACTGCTCGAACTCGGCGCTGAAGTCGAACTCGGAGTCAGCGTGGACCAGGTCATTGACCAGCCTGACCGCCAGCCGTCCCGCCGCCAGGCCCACCCGTTCCTCTCCGTATCCGTAGATGACGTTGTAACGCCCTGGCTCACCGGGAACTCCCCGGGTCTTGCCCCGACGGATGTCGAACCCCGCCTCCTGCTGCAGCTGCAGGGCGACGTGCTCGGCGACGTGCCCGAGCCAGGTGCCCTCACGCAAGCGCTCGAGAAACCCGCCGCGACGTCCCCTCGAGCACGAATGGTCGGCGATACCCGGCAGCTCGGCTACGAGTCCGTCAACGAACCCGGGAAGTCGGTCCGTGGGGTGATCCTCCAAAGACCCCAGGTCGACCACGAGGTGGATCGAGGCGTCGTAGGACCAGATGTTCGGTCCGCGATAGACACGGGTCTCGAGGATCTGCAGGTCCGGTCGAGCCGGGCCAGGCGTCCGATCGCTCACGACACACTCCCTGATGGATGCTTCGGTCAGGCGGAGGGTTGATCCTTGCTCGGTCGAGGCGACCTGCGTCGAGCGACTTCGCGTGTCTCGTGCATCGTCGCAGCCACGTCGACGGCCTCGCCGGGGTGCGTGCCGTGGGGCGTGGCCACGAGGGCCCGGGTCTGAAGATCGAAGCGGTTCGTCGCGGGCAGGATGTGCAACGCCGCTCCGGAGACGAGCAGGGGTTGCGAACGGCTCGCAACGGTCGCCGTCGTCACGGCGTCTCGGGCATCCACGATGAAGACCGAGCCCTTCCCGACGACCTCGAGCAGCCGGCCCCCGGTGATCACCGCCGCTGTGTCCTCGTCGACTCCGACGCCCAGCAGGGAGGGCGACTGGGCGACCAGTCCGACGAGCCTGCCGTAGCGATTGCGTTGCTCGAAATGCTGATCGATGACCAACCCCGGGAGCAGACCCAGCCCCCGAGCCATGTGCCCCATGCGGTTCTTGGGCGTGGCACCTGCCGTGCCGAAGGCCATCATGTGCTCGCTGAGGACGCTCGCTCCGGCCGAGGTTCCCGCCACGACGGCTCCCTCGGCGCTGGCAGCAACGATCGCTTCGCCAACCGGCGTGCCCGTCAAGATCTGGGCCAGAGTCATCTGGTTGCCGCCCGTGAGGAACACCGCAGTGGCGTCGCCGATCAGTGTGGCCGCTTCGCGGGTCGCCGCCTGACGTGTCGGCGGCGAGACCGGAATGACCTCGGCTGCGCCGAGACTCCGAAACACGCTGTCGTACAGCCCAGTGACTTGCTCAGGGATGGAGCTCGCCGAGGCGCAGACCACGATCCGGGCGCTGCTGCCGCCGGCGAGCTGGACAAAACGCGCGAGCACCTTGGTGCGTCCGACCTTGTCCTCCGCGCCACCGATGAGCATCAGGGGTCCGCCGCTGGTGGGGGGAACGACGCTCAGCGGACTCGACATCGCGGCAGCGTATCCGGCGGCGGTCGAGGCTCGGGCCGGGGCAAGGCATCGTCCTCCCGCAGTGCCCGCTCCCGTCGCGGCATGATGGTCTGATGACCAAGGGTCCCTCAGAGCCGGGAAGACGCCTCATCGTGCTTCGCCACGCGAAGTCGGACTGGCCGGCGGGCGTCGCCGACAAGGACCGTCCGCTCGCCAAGAGGGGGCGCCGCGATGCGCCTGCGGCGGGGGAGTGGCTGGCCGAGAACCTAGGCAGTCTGGATCTCACGGTCCACTCCGACGCGCGTCGGGCTAGGGAGACCTGGGAGTGCGCCGCTGCAGCCTTCGCGGCCGCGGGCGGGCGGGTGGGCAGCGTCCGGTCCGCCCGCCGGGTCTACCTGGCCGACGTCGACGCCCTCATCGAGGTCTTGCGCTCGGTGCCGGACGATGCCGAGACCGTGCTGCTGGTCGGGCACAACCCGGGGGTCCAGGATCTGGTGGTCGAGCTCGTAGGGGCGCGCTCCTCGTCGAGCGCAGCCCTCATCGATGCGAAGTTCCCGACGACCGGGCTCGCTGTTCTCGACATTCCGGTCCCCTGGTCCGGGCTGGGACCGGATTGCGCCGAATTGGCGGAATTCGTCGTCCCTCGCGGCTGAGCTGCCAGGGAAGCCCTGACTCAGCCCGCTGGCACCGGAGGGGCTGGTGTCTCGACTCCTGCTTCGGCATCGGCCGCTTCCACCTCTTCGCGCGTGATCCCCAACAAGTAGAGGATGGCGTCCAGGTAGGGCACGTTGACCGATGCGTCTGCAGCCTGTTGCACCACGGGCTTGGCGTTGAAGGCGATGCCCAGCCCGGCGAGGCCCAGCATGTCGAGGTCGTTGGCACCGTCACCGATGGCGACGGTCTGCGCCAGCGGCACGTGGGCCAGCGTGGCGAATCGCCGAAGGGCCTCTGCCTTGCCGACTCGATCGACGACCGGGCCGACGAGCCGCCCGGTGAGCCGGCCCTCGGAGATCTCGAGGGTGTTCGCCGCGGAGTAGTCGATGTCCAGGTCGGCCACGAGGTCGTCCGTAATCTGGGTGAAGCCTCCGCTGACGATGGCGAACTGATACCCCAGCCGATGCAGCGTCCGCACCAGGGTCCGAGCGCCTGGGGCGAGTTCCACCCGAGTTCGTACGTCCTCCAGGGCGGTCTCGGGTAGACCCTCGAGCAGGCCCACCCGCTCGCGCAGCGAGGCCCCGAAGTCCAGCTCGCCGCGCATCGCCGCCTCGGTCACCCGTCGCACCTCGTCCTCGCATCCGGCCTCCGCCGCAAGAAGCTCGATCACCTCGCCTTGTACCAAGGTGGAATCGACATCCATCACGATGAGGCGCTTGGCCCGACGGTGGAGGCCGGAGCGTTCCACGGCCACGTCGATCTCGAGGGCGGCCGCCTCAAGAGCCAGGGCCGCTCGAAGCGCGTCCGGGTCGGCTCCCGACACCTCGAGCTCGATCGCCGTGACGGGGTAGGCGGCGAGGCGAACAATCCGGTCGATGTTGCCTCCGAACCTCGCGATCTGACCGGAGACTCCTGCGACGGCCGTCGGTGTGAGGGGATGCCCGAGAACGATCACGTGGGCGCGATCGCGACGCGTCCCCGCCAGCTCAGCCGGCCCTACAACGACCTGAAGGCCCATGCCCAGTTCCGCGGCCACCGGTGCCGCGGCAGCGCGGACGCTCTCGCTCGACTCGGCGTCCAGCAAGACCCCGAGCACCAACTGTCCCCGGATCACCACCTGCTCGACATCGAGGACTGCTGCTCCGGTCTGCGCCAGCGAGGCGAACAACCGTGTTGTGACACCCGGTCGGTCCGGCCCAGTGAGGGTCACGAGCGTCGTACGCGAGATCACGCGCGTCACGCTACTGGGCGCCCGACAGGGTCCCGTGCGACCCCTCGTCAGGGGCGTTGAAAGCGGCAACGACAGCGTGCCGGGCCGATCGCCGAACGTCGCGCAGGGCGAGAGACCGGGCCGAGACCTCTGCAGCCGAGATGGCCGCGCCGTCGTCGACCTCGGCCAGGTCGATGAGCCGCGCCAGCCACGTGGCCCGCGCCAGCAGGTGATGGGCACGCTCGGAGTACCCCGGCGCCAGCTCCATGGCTCGTCCCGCGCCCGCACGCAGCCGGCCCAACGCTTCAGCGGCGTCATCGGTGAGACGGGCCACCTCAAGCCGGCTGAGCAGATCCGTGGTCTCCCGCACGGCCTGGGCGAGGTCCCGCTCGGCTTCAGACAGTTGCGGCACAGCAGGGATCGTTGGGTTCACCGGGCTGAGGCGCCAGCGCACCCGCGCGCCGACGACAGCGGCGCGGCTCTCAGGGTCGCCGTCATCAAAAGGACTCGGGACAAGGGCAAACGCCCGTCCCTCGAGCAGGACGGCCTCACCGACGGACAGGGCCTCGACGTTGAAGTCAGCCGGTCCTGGCAGGCCGGTGAGATCACCAGGCACGGGCAGCGCCAACCTGAACCCACGTACTCCCGAGCCGATCAGACGCCCGAGCGTGACCGTCATCGTCTGGTCATCCCCCGACTCAAGACCATCGACCCGGTGCGGCGGATCGTCACCGGTGATCGCCGCGGCTGCCTCGTCCAGGCTGGTGCGGCCCCGGGCGACGGCGTTGCCCCACGCGACTAGGCGCGAGCAGCGCAACGGGAACGGCGGGTCGGGTGACACCGTCGCAGCCTAGGTCGCGGACCCGTTAGGTTCGGACGATGGTCGACGAGGTCCTGCGTATGCGCGGGGTCTCGGTCATCCGGGGAGACGCCGTCCTCCTGGACCGGATCGATTGGACGGTGGCCGCGGGGGAGCGGTGGGTCGTCCTCGGACCCAACGGCGCGGGGAAGACGACGCTGCTTCAGGTGGCCGCCGCGCAGATGTTTCCCTCGCGTGGGGCGGTCGAGGTGCTCGGGGAGCAGCTCGGCCTGGTCGACGTGTTCGAGCTGCGCCCGCGCATCGGTCTGGCATCCGCAGCGTTGGCCGAGCGGCTCCCAGCGGCTGAATTGGTCCTCGACATCGTCATGACCGGCGCTTGGGCCGTGACCGGGCGATGGAGGGAGCGGTACGACGAGTCCGATGCCCAGCGGGCGGCTCGTCTGCTTGATCAGGTGGGCGTCGAGCGCCTGATGAACCGGACGTTCGGGACTCTCTCCGAGGGGGAACGCAAGCGGGTTCAGATCGCACGAGCTCTCATGGCCGATCCCGAGCTGCTCCTTCTGGACGAACCGGCCGCGGGCCTCGATCTCGGCGGCCGAGAGGACCTGCTTGCCCGGTTGACCCTTCTGGCCGCTGACGCGCGCGCCCCCGTCATGGTGCTGGTGACGCATCACGTCGAGGAGATCCCCGTTGGTTTCACGCACGCGGTGCTGATGCGTGAGGGTCGATTCCTGGGCGCAGGTCCGGTCCGAGAGGTTCTCTCCTCCAGGACCCTGTCCGAGACCTTCGGCCTCGGGCTCCGTCTGGTTCATCGATCCGGTCGGTGGACTGCCCGCGCCCGCTGAACCCGGCCTTGGCCGCACCCAGCCGGTTGGCAATGTCCCACGGAAATCGGCCGGGCCGCCTATCGTCGAGGGATGGAGTGGTACTGGTGGGTGGCGGCAGCGATCGTCCTGTTCGGCATCGAGATGATGTCGCTCGACCTGATCTTCTTGATGATCGCCGTCGGATCTCTGGCCGCAGCCGCCGCGGCAGCCCTCGGTGCCCCCCTGGTCGTCCAGGCGTTGGTCGGTGGGATCGTCGCCCTGCTGCTGATCCTGGTAGCTCGGCCCATCGCCATCCGCCACCTGCGCCCCGCCCGTGAGATCCGCACCGGGACAGCCGCGCTCATCGGGTCATCGGGTCAGGTGCTCGAGCACACCGACGCGCGCGACGGCCGGGTCCGCCTGGCGGGCGAGGTCTGGTCCGCTCGGACCATCGACCCGGCGGCCTCCTTCGAGCCGGGCGACACCGTGGCCGTGGCCAGGATCGACGGCGCTACCGCGCTCGTGACCCCAGTAATGACCTCGTCCGCAACGAACGATGAATCGGAGACTCCGTGAGCAACGGCCAGGTGGTGTCCGCGATCGTTGCGGTCCTCGTCCTGCTGATCGTCCTGGTCACCCTGGCCAAGACCATCCGCATCGTCCCCCAGGCCAGAGCCGGGATCGTCGAGCGACTCGGGCGCTACCACCGCACGCTCAACGCGGGCTTGTCGATCCTGGTGCCGTTCATCGACAGCCTCAAGCCCCTCATCGATCTGCGGGAGCAGGTCGTGAGCTTCCCGCCGCAGCCGGTGATCACCGAGGACAACCTGGTCGTCAGCATCGATTCGGTCATCTACTTCCAGGTGACCGACCCGAAGGCCGCCACGTATGAGATCGCGAACTACATCGTGGCGATCGAGCAGCTCACCGTCACCACGTTGCGGAACGTCGTCGGTGGGATGGACCTGGAGGAAGCACTGACCTCCCGAGACCAGATCAACGGAGCCCTCCGCGGTGTCCTCGACGAGGCGACGGGCAAGTGGGGCGTCCGCGTGAACCGGGTCGAGATCAAGGCGATCGACCCACCGCCGTCGGTGCAGGAGTCGATGGAAAAGCAGATGCGGGCCGAGCGGGAGAAGCGCGCCACCATCCTGACTGCTGAGGGATTCAAGCAGAGCCAGATCCTCACTGCCGAAGGTGAGCGGCAGTCAGCGATCCTGCGCGCTGAGGGTGAGGCGCAGTCGGCCGTCATCCGCGCGCAGGGTGAGGCGTCGGCCATCCAGACCGTTTTCACGGCTATCCATGAGGGTGACCCGGACCCCAAGCTCCTGGCCTACCAATACATCCAGACTCTGCCCCAGATCGCCCAGGGTCAGGCCAGCAAGATCTGGGTGCTGCCCGCCGAGCTGTCCCAGGCGATGGGCGCGGTGGGGTCGGCTTTCACCGGCATGACAGGTGCGGCCGCGGCGCAGGCGACGGCCGCGGCGGCGGACGAGGCTCAGACGACGGGAGCGTAGGCCGCCACCGGCGGTTCCCCGAAGCGGTCGGCGATCTGCGCGCCGATCCTCAGGACCAGCGCGACGTACCAATTCGCGTGGTTGTAGCGGAAGATGGCGCGCCGGAGCCCAGCGTCGCTGTGACCGGCACCGTTCGCGCAGACGTACTTCGCCGCAGAGAAGATGGCGTCCGCAGGGTTGCGGATGTCCGCGGAGCCGTCCCCGTCCCCGTCCACGGCGTACGCCGCAAAGGTCGACGGCAGGAACTGCATGGGGCCCTGGGCGCCGGCGGACGAGTCGTTCGGGTTCGTGCCGTGGCCGGTCTCGACCTGACCGATCGCTGCGAGGACGGGCCACGGGAGCCCGGGACAGGTCGCCGCAGCTGCGCGATACAGGGCGAGGAAGGTGACCGGGATGCCCCGGGCGGTCGCCGTGTTTGCGGTGACCCACTGCGCGGACGTGGCGGCCTCGCGCGCTGCGGCCAGCGCCGCAGCCGCCCGCTCGGCAGTCTCGAGGCCGCGCGCGTTCGCGTCGAGGGCGGACAGGACGGCCTGCGCCTCGTCGAGAAGATCGGTGAGGTCCTGGAAGCGGGCTTCGGTGTCCCCGACGGTGCCTGTTCTCGCGTCCGCGGCCTCCTGACGGGCCTGCGCGACGCGGAACGCCCCATCGGTGACCTCGCTGGCGCCCTCGACGACCTGGCGGTCGGCGGCAACCACCCGGCCCACGGCTCCGATGCGGAGCGCGAGATCGCTGGGCGACTGCGCGTCCAGAACCGTGGCGAGCAGCCCGGTCTGGCCGCCGCTCATGTAGATGGCGCGTAGACGCTGTCCTGCTGCGCGAGTCGCGGCGTCTTCGACCTGGGCCGCTCGGTCGGCCTCACGAGTCGCGCTGATGCTCGCCGTCACATCCCGGGCGAGTCCACCCAGCGACGCCTCGTACGCGGCGAGTGCCGCGTCGACTCTGGGCTGCAGGCGTTCGACGACCTGAGCGGCGGCGTCGGCGCGTGCTCGGGCCTCATCGGCGGTCTCCGCCTGCGCCGGGCCGGCCAGGAGTACCGAGACCAAGACCACAGTCGCCATCGCGGCAGCACGCATCGAGGCGACACGGTCGGTCACGATCACTTGATCGGCCGAGTGCGGCTGTGGCTTGATCACCCTGGCGGCGTCAAGTGATCTCGGGCCGGCTCGATCTAGGCCCTAGCGTGGTCCCGTGGCCCCACAGTCGTCCGACGACGCAGACCCATTGAACGACTTCGTCGGTCTCACTGATGTCGCGCTGCGTCGCCGCCGGGAACCGGTCGACGGATTGTTCATCGCCGAGGGGACCCAAGTGGCAGCACGGGCGCTCGCGGCTGGATACCGACCCCGCACCATGGTCGCCATCGCGGAACGGCTCGAACGTACCGATGTGTCCTCGCTCGTTTCCGAGGTCCAGCGGGCGGGAGGGGCCGTCGAGATCGTGGAGGCCGAACGCCTCCGGTTGCACACCGGGTTCGACGTCCACCGCGGGGTGATGGTCTCCTTCGCCCGCCCCCCGCTCCCAGCCGTCGCCACCCTGGCGGCACGGTCGAAGACCCTGGCCGTCCTTGAAGCGATCGTCGACCACACCAACGTTGGAGCCATCATCCGCTCCGTCGCCGCGCTCGGCGTGGAGGGAGTGCTCCTCGACCCTCGCTGTGCTGATCCGCTCTACCGGCGGGCCATCCGAACCTCGATGGGCGCGGTCTTCGCCGTGCCCTACGCGCGGTGCGCTGTCTGGCCAGGGGATCTCCTGGCGCTGGCCGACCAAGGTTTCAGCGTGCTGGCCCTCACCCCGCACGATGCCGACATCGACCTGTCGGAGCTCCGGCTTGGGCCGGACGAGCGAGTGGCCGTCGTTCTGGGGGCCGAGGGAGCCGGCCTGTCGAGCACCGCGCTGGCAGCCGCGACCACGCGTGTGGCGATCGAGATGGCCCCCGGCGTCGACTCGTTGAACGTCGCCGCAGCTGCCGCCGTGGCCTTCTGGGGGATCGAACAGGCCCGCCGCCACCCGTGAGATGCGGCGTTCGTGCCCGGCGTCAGGCACCATGGATCTATGCGACGTATCGGGCGGGCGGGCGCAGCCACGACGTTTGCCGTCGCCAGCCTCCTCATCGCCGGTTGCGGATCCGCTGCTCAGCCGTCCGGAGCGGCGGGCGGACATGACGACGGTTCGGGATGGGACCTTCACCCCAAGGCGCCGGTCTCAGCGCCGCCCGTAGAGGTGGCCGCCCTTGAGCCGGGCGAGCGATGGATCGACCTGGGGATGCCCGGCGGTCGTTACACCCCGACGGCCGAGGGCAGGGGGACCGATGATTACCGGTGTCTCCTGCTCGACCCCGAACTGACCACCGACGCCTTCCTGTCTGGTGTCGTCCTCCAGCCCGGCAATCCCGATCTCGTCCATCACGCCATCCTCTACCGAGTCGATCCTGGCCAGGTCGCAGCCGCCGAAGCCAACGACGCCGCAGACCCGGCGGTGGGCTGGTCCTGCTTCGGTGGCCCCGATCTTCCGGACCCGAACGGGACGTTGGGCGGCCTCAACCAGGCTCCGTGGGTAGCGGCATTCGCCACCACCGGGGGGGAACAACGGTTCCGTGCCGGCACAGGAATGGAGCTGGACGCGGGGTCTCGGGTTGTCTTGCAGATGCACTACAACCTCCTGGCCGGGAACGGCGGATCCGACAACAGCGTGATCCGGCTGCGTGTGGCCGCCGCATCAGCGCAGCTGGCTCCCCTGCGCACGCTCTTGCTCCCCGCGCCGGTGGAGCTGCCCTGCGCGGCCGACGAGTCCGGTCCGCTCTGCGATCGCGAGGCCTCGGTCTTCGACGTGATCAAGCGGTTCGGGCCCGACTCCGGTCGTACGGTCGCCGGACTGCAGGTCCTGTGCGACGGATCGCTCAGCCAGCCGAAAGCGGGCCCCACCCAGACGTGTGCCCGTCGAGTCGAGGAACGGATCCAGATCCAGGCTGTCGCCGGCCACATGCACTTGCTCGGGCGGACCATCTCGGTCGATCTCGAGCGGACCGACGGCACCCGCCGGAATCTGCTCGAGGTACCGGTGTTCAACTTTGACGACCAGCGCGGAACCCGCCTGGCCACCCCCGTGACCGTTCGCCCCGGCGACCGACTGCGCGTGACCTGCACGCACGACGCCGGCCTGCGTCGCCTGGTGCCCGAGCTCCAAGACCTCCCGCCCCGCTACGTCGTCTGGGGTGAAGGGTCCTCCGACGAGATGTGCTTAGGCATCGTGAGCTACACCGAGGTGCCGTCCGCTTGACCCTGGCTCAGCCGGGGAGTGTCCAGTCGATCGCCGTTCCACCCTGCTCGATGAGGCGCGCGTTCACCGCACTGAACGGGCGTGAGCCGAAGAATCCGCGGTCTGCCGACATCGGGCTCGGATGGGCGCTCTCGATGCGCGGAACGTCGGCCAGCAGTGGTGCCGCCTGTCTCGCATCGCGCCCCCAGAGCACGGCTACGAGCGGCTGGCCACGGCCGACGAGCGCTCGGATGGCCGCATCCGTGACGTCCTCCCAACCCCGGCCACGGTGACTGCCCGGTTGACCCGGAGACACCGTCAGCACCCGGTTGAGGAGAAGGACACCTTGGTCGGCCCAGGGAGAAAGGTCCCCATCTCGCGGTCGAGGGGCTCCAACATCAGAGTTCAGCTCGCGGAAGATGTTCTGCAAGCTGCGCGGAAGCGGTCGCACCTGCGGAGCAACGGAGAAGGACAAACCGACGGCATGCCCCGGTGTCGGGTACGGATCCTGACCGAGCACCAAGACCCGTACCGCGTCTAGATCTCCTCTGAACGCTCGCAACACGTTGGGGCCGTCCGGCAGATAGCCACGCCCCGACGCCAGTTCCTGACGGAGGAAGCCCCCGATCGCTGTGATCTGGTCGCCGACGGGCGCCAAGGCGTCGGCCCACCCCGGACCGACTTGGAGCTGCCATGGCGGCGGGGGCACGGTGGGTGACCCTACCCAGCAGGACTAGTCACAGTGGGTCAGGTGGGACCTTGGCTCCAGTGCCACGATCCGAGAGACCCTTCGAGGTCATCGTTGTCATCGTTGTCATCGTCTCTAATCATGGGGGTTTGTCGCATGCGCAGTCACTCACGAATACTCATTGCGGGAGGGGCGGCCCTGGCCGTCGGGCTCGCCGCTCCCTCGGTCTCTATGGCGGCCCCAGCGCCTCCCGACACCTTGGCCCAGGGGCTCGTCGGCCCGCTCCAGATCGACGTCGGCCACCACGGCCAGGTCTATGCGGCGCAGGACTTCATCGGCGTCCTGACCAAGGTACGCAAGGACGGAACCACGAAGGATCTACTGGCTTATCCGGGCGAGGTCGCTGGGGTTGCCTCCCGTGGCTACGAGGTTGCTTTCACCACGAGCAACGGAACGGAGACAGAGCCTGCAACCGGCGCCTTCCTGATGGTGCGCAAACCCAACGGAAAGATGCGCGAGGTTGCCAACCTGCTGCGATACGAACAGAGGCACAATCCGGATGCCGGAAACCGCTATGGCTTCCGCGGACTCTCTTCGGCTTGCACGGACCAGCTTGCTCCGCTGGTCGATGAGATCGGGCCGCCTACGTACACCGGAATCGTCGACGCCCATCCCTACGCGGTCGCGAACGCCCCTGGGGGCGGCTGGTACGTCGCGGACGCGGCCGGAAATGACATCCTTCACGTCTCGCGCCACGGCAAGGTGACGACCTACTTCGTCTTCCGCCCGCAGAAGACGACGATTAGCCAGGAGGCTGCTGACGGACTTGGGCTGCCTCAGTGCACCGTGGGAAAGACCTACGCCTTCGAGCCGGTTCCGACCGATGTGGAGGTCAAGTCGAATGGGGCCCTGATCGTCAGCCTCTTGCCTGGCGGACCTGAGGACGCCAGCCTCGGCGCCCGCGGCGCGGTGGTCCGAGTTGCCGGCGATGGTGAGTATGCAAACCTCGCCCGCGGGTTCCTGGGAGCGACGAACGTGGCTGTTGGCCCTGGGGGCCGGATCTACGTCGCGGAGCTGTTCGGCAACCGGATCTCGCTTCTGCGCAACGGAGTGATCACTACCGTCAGGGAGTTGCCCTCGCCGGCATCGGTGGAGTACTCCCATGGCAAGTTGTACGTGTCCACGGACGTGTTCGGCAACGGCTCCATTGTGAGTTTTTCGCCGTAGCCCCTAGTCGACGTCAGCCGACTCGTCGTTGGTCCGGCGCTGCCCCCGGTAGCGCCGGACCAACGCGTTCGTTGAGCCGTCGTGTGCTCCCTCGCCACTCTCCGGTGCTCCGGCCAACTCTCCGATGATCCGCTGAGCCAGCACCTTTCCGAGCTCGACGCCCCACTGGTCGAAGGAGTCGATACCCCAGATCGCTCCCTGGGTGAACACGCTGTGCTCGTAGAGCGCGACCAGGGTTCCCAGAGAGAACGGCGTGAGCTCGTCGACGAGGATGGTGGTGGAGGGTCGATTTCCCTCGAAGACCCGATGCGGGATGAGTGACTCGGCCGTGCCCTCGGCGCGTACCTCATCCGCGGTCTTGCCGAAGGCCAGGGCCTCCGACTGCGCGAGAGCGTTTGCGACCAGGATGTCGTGATGGTTCCCCAGGGGATTGAGCGAACGGGAAAAGGCGATGAAGTCACACGGAATCAGCGACGTTCCCTGGTGGATGAGCTGGTAGAAGGAGTGCTGTCCGTTCGTGCCGGGCTCCCCCCAGTAGACCGGGCCGGTCGGGGCTTCAACTCGATCCCCCCTGAGCGTGACGTGCTTGCCGTTCGACTCCATGGTCAGTTGCTGGAGGTAGGCGGGAAAGCGCTTCAGATATTGGTCGTACGGGAGCACCGCCACGGTCTGTACGTCGAAGAAGTCGACGTACCAGACGGTGAGAAGTCCCATGAGGAGTGGCAGATTCGCCTCGAAGGGAGCATGTCGGAAGTGCTCGTCCATCGCGTGGAAGCCCGCAAGCATCTCCCGGAAGCCGGCGGGTCCGATCGCGATCATGGTGGACAGACCGATGGCCGAGTCCATCGAGTAGCGACCACCGACCCAGTCCCAGAAACCGAACATGTTGGTCGCGTCGATGCCGAACGCCGTCACCGCGGGCTCGTTGGTGGACACTGCGACGAAGTGGCGTGCGACTGCAGCCTCGTCACCTCCTAGCCCAGCGACCAGCCAGTCGCGAGCCGTCCGCGCGTTGGTCATGGTCTCGAGCGTGGTGAACGTCTTGGAGCAGACGATGAACAAGGTCTCGGCCGGGTTGAGGTCGCGCGTCGCTTCCGCAAAGTCGGTGCCGTCGACGTTCGAGACGAAGCGGAAGGTCAGGTCACGTTCGCTGTAGTGGCGCAGGGCCTCGTAGGCCATGACGGGCCCGAGGTCCGAGCCGCCGATCCCGATGTTGACGACGGCACGAATCCTCGCACCGGTGTGCCCGCGCCACTCGCCGACCCGCACGCGCTCGGCGAAGGCGGCCATGCGGTCGAGCACGTCGTGGACCTGTGGGACCACATCGACGCCGTCAACCTCAATCCGTTGAGTCTTCGGCGCCCTGAGGGCGACATGAAGCACAGCGCGACCCTCGGTCTCGTTGATGCGCTCACCGGCGAACATCGCCTCGATGCGCGCCTTGACGCCCGACTCCTCGGCGAGCTGCACGAGCAGCCGGAGTGTCTCGTCGGTGACCCGATGCTTGGATAGATCGGCATAGAGGCCCTCGGCCTCGACAGCGAGCCTCAGTGCGCGGCCCTCGTCGCTCGCGAACAAGTCACGCAGGTGGACGTCGGCCATGGCTGCAGCGTGCTCCTGCAGCTCGAGCCAGGCGGGTCGTTGGCGGAGCGATGGCGTCACGGATATCTCCTGTGATCGTTGAGGCGTTCAGGCTCGCGAAAGGATCATGAATAGAGCGCCCGAGGCAGAGGCTGCTCCAGCGTCGACAGCACGAGGTTCGCTCCTGACTCGGCCAGCTGATCGCTGGTGAAGTGACCGGTAGCAACCGCAACGGCCCACGCGCCAACCGCGTGCGCCGCTTCCACGTCTCGCGGGGTATCACCGACGACGAGAACGGAGGCGGGATCGAGCGGTCTGCCGCGCAGGGTCCCGCCCCGCTGCAGGGCGAGGCGGGTCAGCTCACCGCGGTCGGGGGAGTCGGATCCGTAGCCGCCGAAGGCGAACCATCGATTGAGCCGTCCGCGTGCCAGCTTCATGTGCGCTGCGGCCTCTACGTTGCCCGACGTGATCCCGAGCATCACCCGATCGTCGGCCAGGCTTCGCAGGGTTTCTGTGACGGCGGGCATGAGCCGGTAGCCGTCCGAGGCGGCAACGGCCTCCTCGAGGTGACCGAGGTAGCGGCTCAGCAGGTCTGTGATCTCCGCCTCGTCGGGACTTCGACCCATCGCCCCCTGGAAGGTGGCCCTGCATACCTCGTGATCCGGCATCCCGTCCTCGGTGAAGTCGGAGATGTCTGCGGTCACCTGATAGGCGTCGGCGAAGGCGGCCTGCCAGGCCCGAGCGCCGGCGCCGCCGGTCGTCAGCAGGGTGCCGTCGATGTCGAAGACGACGGCGCTGACCACCGTCTCGCCCATGAGTCGCCTACGCGTGCTTCTCGTCGTGGCCGCCGAACTGCTTGCGCATGGCCGACAGCACCTTGTTCGCGTAGTCGTCGAGGTTGCGTGAAGCAAACCGCGAATACAGCGCGGTGGTCAGGACGGGGGTCGGGATTCCCTCGTCGATGGCCGCGATGGAGGTCCATCGACCCTCGCCTGAGTCGGACACGCGCCCAGCGAAATCAGCCAGGTCGGGGGAGTCGTGCAAGGCACTGGCCGTGAGGTCCAGCAACCACGAGCCGACGACGCTGCCCCGGCGCCACACCTCAGCCACGGCCGGGATGTCGATGTCGTACTGGTAGAACTCCGGGTGGTCGAGCGGCGCGGTCTCGGCATCCTTCTCGCGGTCGACCAAGCCCACGTTGGCGTTCTTGAGGACGTTCAGACCCTCGGCGTACGCCGCCATGATCCCGTACTCGATGCCGTTGTGAACCATCTTGACGAAGTGACCGGCACCATTGGGACCACAGTGCAGATAGCCCTGCTCGTCCATCGTCGGTGACCCGGTGCGACCCGGGGTTCGCTCGGCGGCGTCGACGCCGGACGCGATGGTGGCGAAGATCGGCTCCAGGTGGGTGAAGACGTCGTTCTCTGCCCCGATCATCAAGCAGAAACCACGCTCGAGCCCGAAGACACCGCCGCTCGTGCCCACGTCGACGAAGTGGATGCCCCGCTCCTTGAGCTTCGCGGCCCTTCGGATGTCATCGCGGTAGTAGCTGTTGCCCCCGTCGATGAGCATGTCGCCCTCAGACATCAGCGCGGCGGTGGCTTGGACGGTGTGCTCGGTGATGTCTCCGGCGGGAACCATGATCCAGGCGGCCCTCGGCGGCTTGAGCGCGTCGACGAAGTCCTCCAGAGTCGTGGTGCCCGTGGCTCCCTCGGCCGCGAGTGTCGCGACAGCCGCCTCGTTGACGTCGTACACGACGACCTCGTGCCCGTCGCGCATGAGACGACGGCTCAGGTTGGCGCCCATCCGGCCAAGGCCAATCATGCCGAGCTGCATCGGACGGTCGGTGGTCATCGCGGCTCCTCGGGAGATCAACAGACGTTGTTCCGAACCCTAGTAGCACCTGATCGGGCAACCAGTCACCGACTAGGCTCTCCCGGTCAACAGTGATGACGGGAGAGGGTCCATGGCGAGTACCTCCGGTGGGGCTGTGGCGCAGGAGTCCAAGGCCCCAGGTCGGCAAGGGCTGGTGCTTCTGGCGCTGATCCTTGTGGCAGCCGTCGCCAACCTCAATCTGTCCGTCGCCAACGTGGCCCTTCCGTCTATCGGCGACGCGTTCGACTCGTCACAGACGACGCTGAATCTCATCGCGGTGGGCTACTCCCTCGGCCTTGCCGGCTCGGTGCTCTACCTGGGCGCTCTTGGCGATCGCTACGGACGCAAGATGATGCTCGTCCTCGGTGTGGCTCTGGCTGTGCCCGTCAGCTTGTTGGCTGCCTACGCTCCCAGCGACGGCGTCCTGGTCGTGGCCCGGGTGCTTGGTGGGGTCACCGCCGGAATGGCGTACCCGACGACTCTCGCGCTGATCACCGCCCTCTGGGCCGGGCCCGGCCGCACCAAGGCGATCGCTTTGTGGTCGGCGTTGGGCGGCGCGATCGCGGCTCTTGGCCCGATGATCGCCGGGTGGTTGCTCGAGAGCTACTGGTGGGGCTCGGTCTTCCTCGTGACGGTGCCGCTCGCGGCGGTCGCCCTGGTCCTCGCGGTGGTGCTTGTTCCCTCGCACGTCAACGAGGCCTCGGATCCGGTCGACAACCTCGGCGGGATCCTGTCCGTCCTCATGATCGGAGCCCTCGTCCTCGGCATCAACTTCGCAGCCGTCCCGGGTGCGGGCGCGGCGGCCGTCGGGCTGCTCGTGATTGCCGGAGCCGCCCTGATCGGCTTCTACATCCGGCAGAAGCGCGCGTCCAATCCGCTGTACGACCTCGACGTCGCCGGTCGGCGGACCTTCTGGGTCGCGGCCGTCGCGGGAATTATCGTGTTCGGCTCCCTGATGGCGTCGATGTTCATCGGCCAACAGTTCCTGCAGAACGTGCTGGGCTACTCAACGCTCGACGCCGGACTGGCCATCCTGCCCGCCGTGATCTGCATGGTCGTCGTCGCCCCGCGCTCCGCGATCCTCGTCGAGCGGCACGGAGCACGTTTCACTCTCTTGCTGGGTTATGTCTTCGTCTTCCTCGGATTCCTCACGATGCTGTTGCTGTGGGAGGAATCGATCTCGTACTGGAAGGTTGGGCTCGGATACGCCTTCGTGGGTATCGGGATCGGCTTTGCTGGGACGCCCGCGTCCAAGTCGTTGACTGGCTCGGTGCCCGTGCACCGGGCGGGTATGGCTTCGGGGACAGCTGATCTCCAGCGGGACCTCGGCGGCGCGCTCATGCAGTCCATCTTCGGAGCCTTGCTGACCGCGGGCTACGCCTCGTCGATAGCAGCACAAACCGCGGCCTCGCCGCAGGCTTCACAGGTCACCAGCCAAGTCGAAGCCGAGCTCCAGAAGTCCTTCGCGAGCGCCGAGCAGACGGCCCAGAGCTATCCGCAGTACGCCGATCAGATCATCGCCGCCGCGAAGGAAGCCTTCCTCCAGGGAGACTCGTGGGCCTACACCGCGGGCCTCGTGTCGGTCGCGCTCGGCGCGACCCTCGTCTACTTCGTCTTCCCCAAGCACGACCAAGAGCTCCAGCTGCTCGCCAGCTACCAAGCCGTGGACGGCCAGACCGCCCCACCACCCCCCTCGTGATCATGCGCAGATGGCCCCTGGCGAGCGTGCGCCGAGGGGCCATCTGCGCATGATCACGTGGGGGAGGGACCTGCAGGAGGCGTCGGCTCGTCGGCGGCGCTCTGACGGCGTTGGCGCTCCAGACCTTCCCTGGCGGCGCTCGCGACGACTCGGACGACGGCGCCGAGCAAGATCAGGTTTCCGATCATCTGCGTCATGGTCAGCGCTCGCGCCGACACGCTGACCGGGGTGATGTCCCCGAAGCCAACTGTGGAGAAGACCGTCACGGTGTAGTAGAGCGCGGTGAATTTGTCCAAGGGCTCGCTAAAGGCCGCCGTCGATGCCACTGACTGCGTGACGTATTGAACGGCGAACATGCCGAGGAAGAGCAGGACGACGATGGCGAGCGCCTCTATTCCGCGTAGCACGGGCTCGTCGGACTGAAGGACTTCCCCGATCTGCCAGACGACAACGAGGACGAACAGCGCGATCGCGAGAATGGCGAGGGACGCGTTGACAGCACTACTTTCATCGGTGACGGGGGCCACGACGTAGAGGGCGGTTATCACGGCCATCGCCAGAAGGACGCGCACAGCACTCAGGATCATCCGACGAGCCGACGGCCGTGATCTGGGGGAGCGGTCGATCATGGTCATGGCAGCACCGTGGCACAGCTGGTCCGGATTTCCGTGGAGGTAGGACCCAAGACACCTGAACGCCGGAGGCAACGATCACCCATCAGGCTCACCAGGACCGGGTGACCGGCTCCGATATCGCTAGGGAAGGTTCGTCGGGGAGCGAACGAGCGAAATCAGGGGGGATTCGTCATGACGGTCGACGCTGCGGCCCAGAGCGAAACCGCGCTACCCGTCCTACCGCCTGGGTGGCTGCGTTCAGATGTACCGCTCACCCTCTTGCTCGATCTCGCGTGCCTCAAGCACGTGGGATACCCGGAGATGTTGGGGCAAGCGTTGGCCCGGGAGGCTCCGGGGCCGAGCCCTGTCATTGACTGAATCCGACGCGGCGGCGCCGTACTCTGCCGCACATGCTTGCCGCTCCCCTCGCGCTGCCACCGCCCCCAAGGCACAGTGGCCTTCGGACCTCGGCTTGGGTTGCTCTCCATCCAACGGATGGAAATACGGGCCTCAGGGTCATCGCTCAGAATGCTGGCCAACGACTCCGGATCGCCAGCGTCGGCAAGGTTCTCCTGCTCATTGAGGTGGCCCGGCAGCTGGAGAACGGAGACCTTTCAGCCGACGAGCTGTTGAACCGCGCAGTCGTCGCCCCCGTATCTGATTCCGGGGTCTGGCAGCACCTGGCCGTCGGTTCCCTGTCTGTGACGGACGCCGCGGTCCTGGTGGGAGCGTGTAGCGACAACCTGGCCACGAACGTGCTCATCGACCGGGTGGGGCTACCGCGTGTTCGGCACCTGGCGGATCACCTCGGGCTGTCCGCGACCGGGCTTCACGACGTGGTGCGAGATGACCGGGGAGCATCAGATCCACCAGAGCTGGCGACAGGCACGGCCGAGGAGCTCGGCACCTTGGTGAAGGCGCTGCGTGAGGGAGCCGTCGTCAGCGCGGACGTTTCCGATCAGGTGCGCACATGGTTGACCTTCAATAGCGACCTGTCCATGGTGGCGTCAGCGTTCGACCTCGACCCGCTGGCTCACGTGGGTGGACCGCTTGGGCTGTTCAACAAGACGGGCACGGACGACGGTGTCCGTGTCGAGATCGGGTCGATGGGTCGGGCCTGTGAGGGCGCCGACTACGCCGTCCTCACCAACTGGGACCCCGCCGACCCGAGTGCCGTGCATCCGGCGCTCGCCTGGATGCGTGCGGTGGGTGAGTGGCTACGGTCGATGGTCGGGCCTACTGGGACGCGCGGCGGACAGGCCGCCCAGTAGACGCCGCCCGCTCGCCGTTCCTTGCTCCGTGTCCGAGGGGGGACTTGAACCCCCATGCCCGGTAAAGGGCACTAGCACCTCAAGCTAGCGCGTCTGCCAATTCCGCCACCCGGACGAGTGCGCGGCAACTATACCCGGCGGGGAGGGGTGCTCTGCCGGACCGCGGCGGGCAGGATGGGGTCATGGCTACCGCACCCGAGGACGAGGTCGTCGAGCTCTGCCGCGACCTGATCAAGATCCCCAGCGTCAATCGTGGAGATGGCTCCGGACCGGGGGAGCGGGCGGCAGCCGAGTTCGTCATGGAACAACTCGCGGACGTGGGCATCGAGGGGCAGCTGTTCGAGTCTGCCCCCGGGCGAGCCAGCGTTGTCGCGCGGGTAGCGGGCTCAGACCCGGCACGCGATGCTCTGGTCGTCCACGGTCACCTCGACGTCGTCCCCGCGATGGCCGAGCACTGGAAGGTCGACCCGTTCTCGGCCGAGATCGCCGACGGCTGCGTCTGGGGCCGCGGTGCCGTGGACATGAAGGACATGGACGCCATGATCCTCGCCGTGATCCGTGACCGGATGCGCACGGGTCGGCAGCCCAAGCGGGACATCGTGCTTGCGTTCCTGGCTGACGAGGAAGCGGGCGGACGCTACGGCGCCCATTGGCTCGTCGACCACCACCCGGAGCTGTTCGATGGTGCCACCGAGGCCATCGGGGAGGTCGGGGGCTTCTCGCTGACCGTGTCAGATGATCTGCGTCTCTACCTCATCGAGACGGCCGAGAAGGGCATCGCCTGGATGAAGCTCACCGCCCAAGGGCGGGCAGGGCATGGATCGATGATCAACGGGGACAACGCCGTCACGGAGCTGTGCGAGGCGGTCGCCCGCCTCGGGCGGCACCAGTTCCCGATCAGGGTCACCAAGACTGTGCGTACGTTCCTCGGCGAGGTGTCGGAGGCCCTGGGCTTCGAGCTTGACCCCGACGACATGGATGCCACGGTTGCCAGGCTCGGCTCACTCGCGACCATCATTGGCGCCACTCTGCGCAATACGGTCAACCCGACCATGCTCGAGGCGGGCTACAAGCACAACGTCATTCCCGGAGAGGCGAGCGCCTTCGTCGACGGGCGATTCCTGCCCGGTTTCGAGGAGGAGTTCTTCAGCCAGATCGATGAGGTGCTCGGGCCAACGATCACCCGTGAGTTCGTGATCCACGACATCGCGTTGGAGACCGACTTCGAGGGCGCCTTGGTCGACGCCATGTGCGAGTCGCTTCAAGCCGAGGACCCAGCAGCGCGCGCAGTGCCCTACACGTTGTCGGGAGGCACCGATGCCAAAGCATTGTCGCGCCTGGGCATTCGGTGCTTCGGATTCTCTCCGTTGCAGCTTCCGCCCGACCTGGACTTCGCGGGGATGTTCCACGGCGTCGACGAGCGCGTTCCCATCGATGCACTTCGATTCGGCACGCGCGTGCTTGACCGGTTCCTCGACCTCGCCTGACGCTCAGGCGTGGAGCCAGATGGTGCGTCCTACCTGCGCAGGCGACCCAGACGTCGCCGCACCGAGGCGGGCAGCGCTGTCGCGATTCGGTGGCTGAGATCCGGCTTGCGCTCGACGTTCTCGGCCGCGGCGTTGGGAGCGGACGAAGTCCGGAGCACGGCACCGAGCGTCAGCGCCACTGCGGCGTCGATGGGCACCAGGGTCGGTGTCGACGAGTCGTCGGTCATCGGCGGCTTCAGCAGATCCTGCACGTCACCGACAACCGTGGCCCCTTCGGCACGCAAGGCTTCGATGGCCGCGACGTGACGTTCGGAGATCTCCTCGACACGGGGAAGGGTCCACGCGGGCAGACCCAGTCGTTGCTCGTCGAGACTGGGAACCCGCGACTCCACTAGCTGCAGCGCCCCGCCGTCGCGAACGACACGCAGGTAGTCCACTGATCGCATCTGCGTCCGGGCGACCTCGTTCACTCGGCGAAGGAGCTCGGCTTCCGCGGCAGACAACGACCGATTGCTTCGCTTAGGTGGCGCCTGCTCGCCGAGCATGCCCTTCGGAAGGGCCAACAGCCGCTCGAACGTGTCAGGAACCGCCTCGCGCTGACTGGGATCCGTCACGATCACCGTCATTCGTTCGGGGCCGACCAGGGCTGCCCAACGCCGCAGGAGGACCGGGATGTCGTTGCGCATCCAGAACGACGGCGTATCCATCTTGCCGCGGGGGTCGGCGAGTACCTCGTGCAGCCATTCCTCGAACGGCATGCTGCGACCGGTCTTGAGGTATTGCTGCCAGGATGACGTGAGCAGCCCGCCGAAGGCGCGAACGCCCACGACGACATGGATCCGGTCGACCCCGAGATCGTCGACGACGGTGGCCGCTTCCAGGTCACCGGACTGGCACAGCGCCTCAGCGCTGACGACGACTCGGCCCTGGAGCGGCTGCACCTCGGAGGCGAACCGGTTCCAGATGGCGTGGCGGTCGCGGCGCGACAGGGTTCGTTCCCAGCCCATCTCCCGCCCCAGCAGCGACCGCACAGCCAACGCGGCGGTATCGGTCGTCTTGGGGTAGGTCACCTGGTGCTCGAGCAGAGCTGGCCGCTGGAGGCGCAACGTCGACTGAAGCGCGGTGGTCCCGGTCTTGTGGATGCCGATGTGCAGCAACAGTGCGTCTTCAGGGAGAGCGGCGACGTCGGCCGGCATCACGATGGAGTCGGTCACCTCAGGCTCCGCGTGGTCGGGGCGCTGGGGCCACCCGAGTGGTGGTTGGTGGTCACTGCCATCTCCAAGGTCGGGGTCATCCGTGTCGCGAAACCGGTCGGGCCTGCCGGATGATCCGGCGACGCAGCCACACCCGTCGGCTCCCGTCGGGATACAGCCGCAGCCGCGCCAGCTCCCAGGAGCCATACTCCGCACGCTCGGTGAGAGCGCGACGGGACTCTTCTCGGCTGGTGCCGCGCGGAAGCGTGAACTCGACGATCTCGAACTCAGACGCCGTGCGCACCGACCCCATTATGGACGCCGAGGCGCCCGTCGGGGCCTACTGCCGGACCCGCGAGTCGTCCGGATAGCTGGTCGCTGGCGTTGAGACGTCATCCAACGCTGTCCGGATCTCTTCGGGGAGGACCAGATCCTCGACGGGCAGGATCCCGCTGAGCTGGGCCGCCGTCCGCGCCCCGAGGATGGCCGCGCTCACGCCAGGCCGGTCGCGGACCCAGGCGAGCGCGACCTCCAGCGGCGACAGGCCGAGCCCCTCGGCTGCTGTCGCAACGGCCGTGACGACACGCTGGGCCTCCGGAACCAGGAACGGCTCTACGAACGACGCGAAATGCGGTGAGGCGGCACGGCTGTCCGCAGGGATCCCTCCGCGGTACTTGCCGGTGAGCACGCCGCGGCCGAGGGGCGACCACGCCAGAACACCGAGACCCAGGGCCGCACACGCCGGCATCACCTCGCGCTCGACGCCACGCTGCAGCAGGGAGTACTCCACCTGGGTGCTCACCAAGGGCGCACGATTCGGCCACAGCCCCTGCTGGCTCGCTGCGTGGGCCGTCTGCCAACCGGAGTAGTTAGACACACCGACGTAGCGCGTCCGCCCGCTCGCCACAGCGTGGTCCAGCGCGCCCAGAGTTTCGTCGAGGGGAGTGTCGGCGCTCCACGTGTGGACCTGCCACACATCGACGTGATCGACCCCAAGACGAGCGAGTGAGGCGTCCAGGTCGTCGAGCAAACCACGTCGCGACGTGTCCACCGACCGGGACCCGTCGGCCGCGCGGTTGACGCCGGCTTTGGTCGCGAGGACAACGTCTCGCCGGGGGACCACCGAGCCCAACAACCCGCCAAGCACGTGCTCGCTCGCTCCCGCCCCATACGCAGCGGCCGTGTCGATGAGCGTGCCACCAGCCTCGACGAACAGCCCCAGCTGCTCCCGCGCCTCGTGCTCGTCAGTGTCCCGGCCCCAGGTCATGGTCCCGAGGCCCAGCCTTGACACCCGAAGGCCGCTCCGGCCGAGGACCCGTTGCTCCATGCCTGTGAGGCTATCGAGGCACCTGCGGATAGGGTCTTCGCCACACGGCGCCGAACCATGGAGAGTGGATGAAGCTCGGGCTGAACCTTGGCTATTGGGGCGCCGGCAACGACGCCGACAACCTCGTGCTAGCCCGCGAGGCCGACCAGCTGGGCTATTCGGTGGTGTGGGCTGCGGAGGCGTACGGCTCCGACGCGGCCACAGTGCTCGCGTGGGTTGCGGCGCAGACACAGTCCATCGACGTGGGCTCGGCGATCTTCCAGATCCCGGGACGAACGCCGGCGATGACGGCGATGACCGCGGCCACCCTCGACACGCTCTCGGGTGGACGCTTTCGGCTGGGCCTCGGCGTTTCAGGCCCGCAGGTGTCCGAGGGCTGGCACGGGGTGAGGTTCGGCCAACCACTCGCACGCACCAGGGAGTACGTCGAGATCGTCAAGCTGGCCCTCAGCCGCAGGACCGTCCGATACGAAGGCGCTCACTGGACGTTGCCCCTGCCCGACGGTCCAGGACGGGCGCTTCGGCTGACCGTCCACCCGGTCCGCGATGATCTGCCCATCTATCTCGCCGCCGTCGGGCCCAAGAATCTTGAGCTCGCCGGGGAGATCGCCGACGGGTGGTTGGCGATCTTCTACGCTCCCGAGCACGCAGAGGACTCCCTGCGACACATCCGCGCCGGCCGGGCGACCGCCGGCGCCTCCATGGCCGACTTCGACGTCGTCCCCACGGTCCCGGTCGTTTTCGGTGACGACCTGGCTGCCTGCGCTGAACCGATCCGCGGATACGCGGCGCTCTACATCGGCGGGATGGGGAGTCGGGACCAGAACTTCTACAACGCGCTCGCCCGGCGGATGGGCTTCGAGGAGGCCGCGGCCACCATCCAGGACCGCTACCTCGACAAGGACTACGCCGGCGCTGCCGCGGCCGTGCCCGAGGACTTCATCGACCAGACCTCGCTCATCGGTCCGCTCGAGAGGGTGAGCGACCGCCTGGCGGCCTACCACGAGGCCGGGGTGACCACGCTCACCGTGTCGAGCTTCAGCGGAAGCCTCGACGAGCGTCGCCATGCTCTGCGCCAGATGGTCGAGGCCGTCGAGCGCGCTGGCTTGGCTTCGTGATCAGCTGGGTCGAGGCGGTCGTCCTCGGGGTCGTCCAGGCCCTCACCGAATTCCTGCCGATCTCATCGAGCGGACACCTGCTGATCGTCAGTGAGGCCTTCGGCTGGGATGACCCGGGCGCGGCGTTCACCGCGGTCACGCAGCTGGGCACCGCGGCCGCAGTCGTGCTCTACTTCCGCGCCGACATCGTCCGCATCCTGGTCGCCTGGGCTCGGTCGCTCGTGCATCCCGAGCTCCGGGGTGACCTCTCGGCCCGGGAGGGCTGGTACGTCATCCTCGGCACCATCCCCATCATCATCCTGGGCCTGCTGTTCTCGCACGAGATCGAGACCGTGGCTCGCGACCTCCGGCTGGTGGCGATCATGTTGATCGTGGTCGGCGTCGTGCTGGGCGTCGCCGACCGGACCGGGGCCCGGGCGCGGAAGTTGTCCGACCTGAGTCTTCGCGACGGCATCCTCTTCGGTCTGGCCCAGGCGTGCGCCCTCATCCCGGGGGTGTCCCGTTCGGGCGCGACCATCTCCGCCGGCTTGTTCCTTGGCTACACCCGTGAGGCGGCCACGCGATATTCGTTCCTCTTGTCGATCCCGGCAGTGGTGCTGTCCGGCCTCTACGAGGCCACGAAGATCGGTGGAGCCGACGAGCCCGTCTCCTGGGGTCCGACGCTCCTGGCGACCGTCATCGCCTTCTTCCTCGGCTATGCGGTCATCGCCTGGTTGCTGCGCTACGTGAGCAGCCACTCGTTCATGCCCTTCGTGATCTATCGAATCGCGCTGGGCATCCTGATGCTCATCCTGCTGGCGACCGGGGTGTGGTCGGCGACCGCGTGACGGTTAGAGCCAGCCAGCCCGCCGAAAGCCACGGTAGAGGCCGACGGCGACTCCGACCATGAACAGCAGGACCAAGCCGTATCCGTAGCGCCATTGGAGCTCCGGCATGTGCCTGAAGTTCATGCCGTAGACGCCCACGATCAGCGTCTGCACGGCGAAGATCGCCGCCCAGGCCGTGATCTTCCTCATGTCCTCGTTCTGCCGAAGCCCCACCTGAGCGAGGTGCGCCTGGAGGATGTTGGTCAGGAGCAGATCCATGGACTCCAGCTGCTCCGCGACCCGCAGCACGTGATCTCCGACGTCGCGGAAGAACGGCCTCGCCCCGTCCGGGATCAGGGCCGTCCCGCCATCGTGGAGGCGGCCGAGGACGGCGACCAAAGGAATGACGGCTCTGCGGAACTCCAGCACTTCCCGCTTGAGGTTGTAGATCCTCGAGGAGTCGTCGGACACCTCGTCATCGAAAACGCGGCTCTCCACCTCGTCCACGTCGAGCTGAAGCTGGGTGGCGACGTCGATGTACGTGTCCACGATGGCGTCAGCCACGGCATAGAGCACCGACGAGGGCCCGTGGGCAAGCACGTCGGGTCGGGCCTCGAGCCAGCTCCGCACGGAGGTCAACTCCTGGCCGGAGCCGTGCCGAACTGTCACGACGAAGTCGCTACCCACGAAGACAGCGATCTCGCCGGTCTCGACCTGTGCCGTGGGTTCGTCATAGGTGAGCGTCCGAAGGACGACAAACAAGTGATCGTCATAGGCATCCACCTTCGGACGCTGGTGAGCGACGACCGCGTCCTCAACCGCAAGCGCGTGAAGCCCGAAGACCCGAGACGCGCCGACGAGATCGGTCTCCGTCGGATCGAGCATGCCCATCCAGACGAACGAGTGGTCCTGCCGCCGAGCCATCGCCGCGAGCCGGACCAGGTTGTGGGTTTCTTCGACGCGGGTCCCGTCGCGGTAGAGCGCGCAGTCGACGATCACACGGTCATCCTGGACTACCGCGCCGTTAGGGTCGACGCCGTGCCCACCCTGCTGCTCGTCCGCCATGGCCGTACTGCCGCCAACGCGAGCGGCACCCTGGCCGGATGGACCCCAGGAGTCACTCTCGATGACGTGGGACGCGGGCAAGCCGATGCCCTGGCTCAACGACTCGCCGCCCTTCCGCTGGCCGCCGTGGTCACGAGCCCGCTCGAGCGCTGCCAGGAGACGGCCGACGCGATCCTCGCCGCGGGGCCAGGCGCACAGCCTCGAGGCGACGCGACCGCCCGGCACATCGACGAGCGCCTCGGAGAGTGCCACTACGGCGCCTGGCAGGGTCGCGATCTCAAGAGCCTCGCCAAGGACCCCCTCTGGAAGGCCGTGCAAGCGCACCCAAGTTCGGTGACGTTTCCGGAGGGAGAGTCCTTGCGGGCCATGCAGGCGCGGGCCGTCGACGCCGTGCGGGCCTGGAACGCCCAGCTCGGCGAGGACGCCACCTGGCTGGCCGTCTCGCACGGCGACGTGATCAAGGCGATCGTTGCCGATGCGGTGGGCACTCACCTCGACCTGTTCCAGCGCATCCAGGCCGATCCGTGCAGCCTCACCGTCATCCGCTACACCGAGTTGAGACCGTTCGTCGTGCGCCTCAACGACACGGGCGGCGCGATCGACGCGCTGATGCCCTCCAAGCCACGCAAAGGTCGCCGCGCGCGCTCCTCCAGTGACGCCCCCGTCGGTGGGGGAGCCGGAGCGTCCTGACCGAGCGACATCCCTGGGAATCTGGTTCGGAGACCCGCGGTCACGTCTCGTAGGCTTCAGACATGGCACGCATGGTGTTCTCCTACGACCCGCCCGACCGCTTCGTCGTCGGCACGGTCGGGGAGCCCGGGCAACGGACCTTCTATCTGCAGGCGAGCTCCGGGGCAGCGACAACGTCGGTCGTGCTCGAGAAGCAGCAGGTCCTGGTGCTGGCCGAGCGGGTCGAGGAGCTCCTCGACGAAGTCGTACGCCGGACGTCGGGCTCGGCGCCCGTGCCCGCCGTCGCTCCCACTGAGCTCGATGACTTGGATCCCTTGCAGACCCCGATCACTGAGGATTTCCGCGTCGGCGCGATGGCCTTGTCGTGGGACGGTGAGACCGAGCGGGTCGTGATCGAAGCCGGCGCGGTGACCGGCGACGAGGACGTCGACCTCGACGACGACGAATCCGGGCCGGACCTCCTTCGGGTGACCGTTTCCGGGTCGGTGGCGCGGGCGTTCGCCAAGCGCGCGCTGGCCGTGGTTGGCGCAGGTCGCCCGCCCTGCCCCTTCTGCAATCTCCCGCTCGAGCCAGAAGGTCACCTTTGCCCCCGGTCCAACGGCTACCGCCGACGCGACTGACCCCGAGTCTGCGGGCAGACTGAAGCCATGACAGGGCCCGCGGTGCGCGAGGGCGAGGGACAAGACGACCTCGTCGAGGCCCTGGGCCGCGACGCCGTGGAGCGGATCCTGCGCGAGGGCGACCTCGAGGTCATCGGTCGTCTGGTCGACGCCAGCAACGCCACGCTCTACTGCGAGGTGTCCTTGGATGGGGTGACCACCACCTGCGTGCACAAGCCGGTAGCCGGTGAGCGGCCGTTGTGGGACTTTCCGGACGGCACGCTCGCTGCCCGCGAGGTGGCGACCTACACGGTTTCCCAACACCTCGGCTGGGACCTCGTGCCTCCCACCGTCATGCGCGACGGGCCGTTCGGGCCGGGCATGTGTCAGCTGTGGGTCGACGTCGATGAGTCGGTGGACCTCGCCGTCCTGGCGCGCAGTGACCACCCCGACTTGGCCCGGATGGTGGTGCTCGATGCGGTAGTCAACAACTCCGATCGCAAGGGCGGACATCTACTCCCTCGAGTCGACGGCCGCGTGCAAGGAATCGATCATGGCGTGACGTTCTCGACCGAGGACAAGTTGCGGACGGTCCTGTGGCAGTGGCGGGGTGAGCCACTGCCGGACGAGTCGATCGAGGCGCTCACCGCGTTGGAGGAGCGGCTCAAGGCGTCCCAGCCCGCTGAGGCGCTGGGCCCGGACTTGTCCGCCTCCGAGGTCACCCGCACCCGGATCCGGATCCGGAGGATGCTGCGTTCGGGGACGTACCCCTTCCCGAGGGGTGACTGGCCACCCGTGCCCTGGCCGCCCTTCTGAAGTCCCGCCGGGGTCCGGATAGGCTCCGAACGTGCAGCCCTGGCCCGCGGTATCGCGCCCTCGCCTTCCCGGGACGGGACACCCACTCCGTCTCCACGACACGTCGGCGGGACAGATCCTTCCAACCGCCACTGGCGACACGGCGCGGATGTACGTGTGCGGCATCACCCCCTACGACGCCACCCATCTCGGCCACGCCAACACCTACCTCTCCTTCGACCTGGTCCACAGAACCTGGCTCGACGGGGGTCACCACGTCGACTACGTGCAGAACGTCACCGACGTCGACGACCCGCTCCTGGAGCGGGCTCGGGCGACCGGGGAGGACTGGCAGCAGCTCGCCGCCCGCGAGATCCGTCTCTTCCATGGCGATATGACGGCCTTGCGCATCCTCCCTCCGCGCGCCTACGTGGGAGCCGTAGAGACGATCCCCGCCGTGGTCAAACTGGTGGAGCGGCTCCGTGAAGTCGGGGCCGCCTACCAGGTCGACGACGACTGGTATTTCCCCGTTGACTCCGACGCCCGCTTCGGCTCCGTGTCACGACTCGACCGGGCATCCATGGAGGCCGTCTTTGGCGAGCGAGGAGGCGACCCCGAGCGGGAAGGGAAGAAGGACGCGCTGGATTGCCTGCTCTGGCAGGCGGCCCGGCCCGACGAACCGGCCTGGGATTCACCCCTCGGCCCCGGGCGGCCGGGTTGGCACATCGAGTGTGTCGCCATCGCCCTGGGCGAACTGGGTATGAGCTTTGACCTGCAGGGCGGGGGAAGCGACCTGGCCTTCCCGCACCACGAGATGGGCGCCTCCGAGGCGCAGGTCCTCACGGGCCAGTGGCCCTACGCACGGATGTACGTCCACGCCGGCATGGTCGGGCTCGGCGGCGAAAAGATGTCGAAGTCCAAGGGCAACCTTGTGCTGGTCTCCCGACTGCTCGCCGATGGGGTTGATCCCATGGCCATCCGGCTTGCGCTGCTCGCCCACCACTATCGGTCCGACTGGAGCTGGACGGACAGCGACCTGGACCTGGCCCAGCAGCGGCTGGCCCGATGGCGGTCAGCCCTGTCCGTGCCGACTGGACCGTCGGGGGAGAGCACGCTCGCCGACGTACGGCGGCTGATGGCCGACGACCTACAGACACCGCATGCGCTTGAGGCCGTGGACCGGTGGTGCGAAGAGCAGCGCCTGCGCGGTGGCTCTGACCTCGGCGGCCCCGGCCTCGTGAGCCGTACGGTCGATGCTCTCCTCGGCGTCGCGACCTGAGCGGTCCTGCCGTTCCCCACGATTGTTGTTTCCACAGCTGGGTTTTGGGGGTTGTGGTTGTCGGTGGCTTGTGGCAGAATCGTTCATACGTTCGAAGTGTGAGTAGCGGCCTTTGAGAGCCATCGATGCGCCGGGGTTGTCCCGGTTGGCGCCGAGATCGGATCGGTGTCCTGCCTGTGTCCGTTGGTCCAGCCGCTGCTCGTCTCGTGTTCTCCTACCTCCCTGGTTCGTCTGGGGGTGGTGCAGAACCGGGGTCCGAGCGGGGTGTTGGGCCGGTGCCCGCCCGGGAGGTGACCCCGATGTCTGTTGTGCAACTGCCACCCCGTGGGGTTGCCGGGACTGCGCTGGCCGCGCGGGACGCCGTGCAGGCGTTGGCGTCCTGCGACCTGACCGGGCTGTCGGGGGCCGAGGCGGTGGATCTGCTCGCGACCGTGCGCCCGATGCTGGCTCAGCTGGAGTCGGTGGCGGTGACCGCGGCGCACGTGGTCAAGGAGTCCGGGGTGTGGGGTCTGGACGGGTCGCGCAGCGCCAAGGCGTTCCTGGAACGAGCCACGGGCGCGCCAGGCGCGAAGATCAGCACCCACCTGAAGCTCGCGGACCGCCTCACGACGGTGCTGCCGTTGACCGCCCACGCGCTTCGCGAGGGGTCGATCACCGTCGACCACGCACTCGTGCTGTCGCGTGGGGCGTGCGGCAGCCCGGCCCGCGATCGAGGCGTTGGCCGACCCGGTCCGGGGTGAGGGTTTCCTGTTGGGCCGCGCGCATCTGCCGGTGGATGAGTTCAAGACCTTCGTGGCCCGGCTTGGGCTTACCGGGTCGACCCCGACGCCGAGGACGCCAAACGCAAAGCCGCCGCCGATGACTTCCACTTCGATCTGGCCGAGACGATGGACGGCACCCACCTGCGGGGGTTCGTGACCCCCGAGGCCAGCGAGGTGCTGAAAACCGCGCTGACCGCGGCCATCGGGGTCCCAGCGAGTGACGACGGGCGTTCCCCGTCCCGGCGCCGCCATGACGCGCTCGCGACGTTGTGCCAGCTCAGCCTGGACGGCCCCGGTTTGGGCACCAGCGGAGGCCTCCGCCCCCAGCTCGTCGTCCACGTGGACTGGGCCACCCTCACCGGCCTGCCCGGCGCGTCCGGCCTGGACCCCGCGGTCCTGCAGGAGACCGGCACCCCGATCCCCAGGAGCGTGTTGGACCGGATCGCGTGTGACAGCGAGGTGACCAGGGTGGTGTTCGGGCCGCAGTCCCAGGTCCTGGACGTCGGCCGAGCTCAACGCACCTTCACCGGGGCCAGACGCAGAGCCCTGGACGCCAGAGACCGCGGCTGCCGAGCCCCGGGCTGCCACGCCCCACCGAGGTTATGCGAAGGACACCACAAGACCCCCTGGTCCCTAGGCGGCACCACCAGAGTCGACGACGGCTACCTCCTGTGCTGGGCCCACCACCAATGGGTCCACGAACGACACATCACCGTCACCCACACCACCGACGGCGGACTGCGCTTCGAAGGACGCAGACGGCCACTGGTACGGCACCACCCACCCCCGCCAACTGACCCTCCCCGGCTGAGCCAGCCCAGGCGAGGGGGAGGCGTCAGCGGGCGCGTGGGTCTGAGTCGTCCCCGCGCCGCTGGAGGTAGCGCTCGAACTCCTTGGCGATCGCCTCGCCGCTCGCCTCGGGGAGCTCCGTGGTGTCGCGGGACTCCTCGAGGGCTCGCACGTAGTCCGCGATCTCGTCGTCCTCGGCTGAGAGCTCGTCAACCCCCCGCTCCCACGCGCGTGCCTCTTCGGGTAGCTCGCCGAGCGGGATGGAGAGGTCCAACAGGTCTTCCACCCGGCGCAAGAGCGCCAGGGCCGCCTTAGGACACGGCGGCTGCGCGACATAGTGCGGAACCGCGGCCCACACCGACAGCGCGGGAACGCCGATCCCGCGGCAGGCCTCTTGCAGCACGCCGACGATGCCGGTCGGTCCCTCATAGCGGGATTGCTCAAGACCAAGGGTCCTGGCTAGAGCTTCGTCGCTGGACGTGCCGGTCACCGGCACCGGTCGGGTGTGGGGGGTGTCGGCGAGCAGGGCGCCGAGGGTCACGACCTTCTCGACGCCGAGTTCGACGGCCACCCCGAGCAGCTCACCGCAGTACGTGCGCCAGCGCATGCTTGGCTCGACCCCACGGACGAGAACGACGTCACGCCGCTGACCGGGCAGCCGTGCCACCGAGATGCGTGTCTGAGGCCAGGTGATCTCCCGCATCCCGGCTTCGTCGACCGAGACGTAGGGACGGTTGACCTGGAAGTCGTAGTAGTCCTCCGGGTCCAGCTCGGCGATCGGATCGGCGTCCCACACCTCCTCGAGGTGTTCGACGGCCTGCGTCGCAGCGTCGCCAGCATCGTTCCAACCCTCGAACGCGGCGATGAGCAGTGGATCGACCAGCTCTGGCACGCCCTCGAACTCGATCACCGATTCCTCCGCCTCTCTGGTCCCGGCGAACGTGCAGCCTGCCCGGCCTCCGGATCTCGCCAGCCTACGTCGTGCAGGGCCCTCCCTCAGGTGTCCGCGCACGACTCGCCTCCCAGGCGGCGCCGTGCTCGGCGACCGTAGGCGTCTCGCCCTCTCGGTAGGCTGGTGGGCGCTATGGACCCCCTCCAGCGGATCGCCGCCCTGCGCCATGCCCTGAAGTCGAGGGTCGTCGTCGCCGACGGGGCCATGGGCACGATGCTTCAGGCCCAGGATCCGACGCTGGACGACTTCGAGGGCCTCGATGGGTGCAACGAGGTCCTCAACGTCACCCGTCCCGACTTCGTGCGATCGGTGCACGACGCCTACTTCGCTGTCGGCGTGGACTGCGTCGAGACGAACACCTTCGGAGCCAACTTCGCCAACCTGGGGGAGTACGACGCCGCTGACCGGATCGGCGAGCTCTCAGAGGCAGCGGCCCGGCTCGCTCGTGAGGTGGCCGACGGGTATTCGACGACCGACCGTCCACGCTGGGTGCTCGGATCGGTCGGGCCCGGCACGAAGCTGCCGACCCTCGGGCACGTGCCCTTCGCGACCCTTCGCGACGCCTACCAGGCCCAGGTCGAGGCCATGGTCGACGGCGGCGTCGACGCGGTCCTGGTGGAGACCGCCCAGGACCTGCTCCAGGCCAAGGCGGCCCTGATAGGGGCCCGGCGCGCCCTCACCGCACGGGGCCTCGACCTGCCGGTCTTGGTCAACGTCACGGTGGAGACGACGGGCACGATGTTGCTCGGCTCGGAGATCGGGGCCGCACTCACAGCGCTTCAGCCTCTAGGGGTCGATCTCATCGGCCTCAACTGCGCCACCGGACCCTCGGAGATGAGTGAGCACCTCAGGCACCTCTCCCGACATTCCCGTGCAGGCCTTTCGTGCATGCCCAACGCCGGGCTGCCGGTGCTCGGCACTCGCGGCGCCCACTACCCCCTCACTCCCGAGGAGCTCGCAGACGCACACGACGTCTTCACCCGCGAGTACGGCCTGTCGCTCGTCGGAGGCTGCTGCGGGACGACGCCCGAGCATTTGCGTCTCGTGGTCGATCGAGTCCTCGGCCGTGACGTCCCGGAGCGATCACCCATCACCGAGGCCGGCACGGCCTCGTTGTACGTCTCGGTCCCGTTCCGGCAGGACACGTCCTACCTGTCGATCGGCGAGAGGACCAACGCCAACGGCTCACGCGCTTTCCGGGACGCGATGCTCGCGGAACGGTGGGACACCTGCGTGGAGATCGCCCGCGAACAGACGAGGGACGGCGCTCACCTGCTCGACGTCTGCATCGACTACGTCGGACGTGACGGCGTCGCTGACATGCGTGAGATCGCGAGCCGCTTGGCCACGGCCAGCACTCTCCCGCTCGTGCTCGACTCAACCGAGCCAGCCGTGCTCGAGGCCGGCCTCGAGCACCTCGGCGGCCGGGCGCTGCTCAACAGCGTCAACTACGAAGACGGAGACGGCCCGACGTCGCGGTTCGCCCGCATCATGCCGCTGGTGGTCGAGCACGGTGCGGCCGTCGTCGCCCTGACCATCGACGAGCAGGGCCAGGCACGGACGGCAGACTGGAAAGTCCAGGTGGCCGAGCGACTCATCGCGGACCTCACGGGCCCCTGGGGCATGCGAGTCGAGGACATCCTGATCGACTGCTTGACGTTCCCGATCGCCACCGGTCAGGAGGAGACGCGGCGCGACGCGCTCGAGACGATCAACGCGATCCGGGAGCTCAAGCGCCGCCACCCCGACGTCCAGACCACGCTCGGGCTGTCGAACGTGTCGTTCGGCCTCAACCCGGCCGCTCGACAGGTGCTCAACTCGGTCTTCCTGGCGGAGGCGGTGAAGGCGGGGCTCGACTCGGCCATCGTCCATGCGTCCAAGATCCTCCCGATGGCTCGCATCCCCGACGAGCAGCGCGACGTCGCGCTCGATCTGGTCTACGACCGACGCCGCGAGGGCTACGACCCCCTGCAACGCTTCCTGGAGCTGTTCGAAGGCGCGGAGGCGCAAGCCTCGGCGAAGGGGCGGGCCGAGGAGTTTGCGGGGCTACCCCTGTTCGAGCGGCTGGAACGCCGCATCGTCGATGGCGAGCGGCCCGGGCTCGAGGCCGATCTCGACGAAGCCTTGCTGACCAAGGCGGCTCTGGACATCGTCAACGAGACCTTGCTCTCCGGGATGAAGACCGTCGGCGAGCTTTTCGGTTCGGGCCAGATGCAGCTGCCCTTCGTGCTGCAGAGCGCCGAGGTGATGAAAGCGGCTGTGGCTCACCTCGAGCCACACATGGAACGCGTCGATGATTCCGGCAAGGGCACGATCGTGCTCGCCACCGTCAAGGGCGATGTCCACGACATCGGCAAGAACCTGGTCGACATCATCTTGACCAACAACGGCTTCACCGTCGTCAACCTGGGCATCAAGCAACCGATCAGCGCCATCCTCGAGGCCGCGAACGAGCACGATGCCGATGTGATCGGGATGTCTGGCCTGCTCGTCAAGTCCACGGTCGTCATGCGGGAGAACCTCGAGGAGATCAACCAGCGGGGCATCGCCGCCCGCTGGCCCGTCCTGCTCGGTGGCGCGGCGCTCACCAGGAGCTATGTCGAGCAGGATCTCGCCGAGCTCTACTCCGGTGAGGTGCGCTATGCCCGCGATGCCTTCGAAGGCCTGCGGTTGATGGATGCCCTCGTCGCTCACCGGCGGGGGACTGGCGACGCGGCTTTGCCCCCGCTGCGGACGCGCAGGGTCACAGCAGCGGCACGCCCCATCGAGACCGCCCCCGCGGACATGCCGGCTCGTTCGGACGTGGCCAGGGACAACGTGATACCCACCCCGCCGTTCTGGGGAGACCGGGTCGTCCGGGGCATCGCGCTCGGCGACTACTCATCCTGGCTGGACGAGCGTGCCCTTTTCCTCGGTCAGTGGGGCTTGAAGCCCGGACGGGGTGAAGGCGGGGCCAGCTATGAAGAGCTCGTCGAGTCCGAGGGCAGCCCCCGCCTTCGCGCGTGGCTTGATCGCGTAAAGACCGAGAGCCTGCTCGAGGCAGCCGTGGTCTACGGCTACTTCCCTTGCTGGAGCGAAGGAGATGACCTCGTCGTCCTTCAAGACGACGGTCGTACGGAGCGCTGCCGATTCACCTTCCCCCGTCAGCGCAGAGACCGCCATCTGTGCCTGTCTGACTTCTTTCGATCGCGCGAGTCTGGTGAGATCGACGTCGTCGCGTTCCATGTCGTGACGATGGGCCACCGGGTGAGCGAGGCGGCTGCCGAGCTGTTTGCCGCGGACGCCTACAGGGACTACTTGGAGCTGCACGGACTTTCCGTCCAGCTGACGGAGGCACTCGCCGAGTACTGGCACGCTCGCGTGCGCGCCGAGCTGGGATTTGCCGGCGAGGACTCGCAGGACCTCGACGACGTTCTCCGGCAGGCCTACCGGGGGTCGCGCTACTCCTTCGGCTACCCCGCGTGCCCCGATCTCGAAGACCAGACCCAGGTCATGGAGCTGCTTCGTCCGGACCGCATCGGCGTCGAGCTGTCGGAGGAGTTCCAGCTGCATCCTGAGCAGTCCACGTCTGCCCTCGTGGTGCATCACCCCGAGGCGAAGTACTTCAATGCTCGGTGAGACCGGTCCGGCCGCGAAGCGACGCCTTCAGGCCGTTCTGTTCGACATGGATGGGCTGTTGGTCGACACCGAGCACGCCTGGTTTGCGGCGGAGACCTCGGTCATGGCCGAGCTCGGAGGCAGCTGGTCCGAAGCCGACGCTGTAGCCATGGTGGGCGGGCCGCTCGACCGGGTCGCGCGCTACATGTCAGGACTCGTCGGCGACAGCGTTGACCCGAGGCGGGTCGAGACCCTCATCGTCGACACCATGGCTGCGCTCTTGGAAGCAGGCGCCGACCACCGCCCAGGCGCCGACGCCCTCCTGGAGAGCCTGGTCGTGGCAGGGATCCCCTGTGCCCTGGTGAGCTCGTCGCCTCGCCTGCTCGTGGATGCGGTGCTCGCCTCGGTCGGTGGTGACCGCTTCGCCTTCACGATCGCCGGCGACGAGGTGCCGCGCACCAAACCGTTCCCTGATCCCTACCTGCTCGCGACGGCACGACTGGGCGCCGAGGCGTCCCGATGCATCGTGCTCGAGGACAGCCCGACGGGAGTGGCCGCAGGCGAGGCCGCTGGGTGCCTCGTCGTGGCTGTGCCGTACGTCGCAACGATTGAGCCCGCGCCGGGCCGCGTACTCATCGGTTCACTCACTGAACTCACTCCAGACGCGCTTGAGGACCTTCTGCTGGCGCGCTGAGCGCTACTCGGTGGCGATGGCCTGCAGCACGTCCATGCGGCTGGCTCGCCAGGCCGGCCAGGCAGCAGCGAGCACTCCGACCAGAGCCGAGAGCACCAGGAACACCACCAGGCTCATCCACGGGGTTGACACGGCTGTCAGACCCACGTCCTCGAGCGTCCTGACGAGCATCTGCCCGAACACGACGCCGATCACCATCCCGACGATCGCCCCGAAGACGCACGTGATCAGCGACTCGACTCGGATCATCCGCCTCATCTGCCGACGCGAGGTGCCGACCGCTCGTAGCAGACCGATCTCGCGCGTACGCTCGACGACGCTGAGTGCAAGGGTGTTGACGATCCCCAGCACCGCGATGAACAGGACGAGGGCGAGCAGCGCGTAGATGCCGATGAGCAAGCCGTTGATCTGGGTGCGGATGCTGTCCTTGAGCTCGGTGAGGTCCTGGACGGTCACGGTTGGGTTGTTGGCTACGGCCGCGTCTACCTGGGGTCGGATCGCGGCCGCGTCGGCGCCAGGGGCGGTCCGCACGTACAGGAATGCGTCCAAGAGCAGGCGTACCCACTGCGTCAAGAGCCTCGTTGCTGACAACCAATCCGCTGAAGAATCCCTCCGGCTTGTACACGCCGGTGACCACGAAGTCCTTCGTGTCGCCGTTGGAGAAGGTCAAGGCAATCGAGTCGCCAACCTCCAGGCCTTGATTGGTCGCGATGGTGGTGTCGATCAAGATCGAGTTCGGGAGACGAGAGATCCGCCTCTCCAGACTCCATCGGCAGCGTCGTCACCTCGTTGATGGTGGCGGCGTCGACGCCGGTCACGTTGCCGTTGTTGCCAAAACTCGCGACTGGGGCAAACCGGATCCGCGCCACGGTTTCCACGCCCGGGACAGCCTGGATGTCGTCGCCGACCTGCGCCGGCATCGGCAGGAAGTTCGGATTGGACACCACGAAGTCGGCCTTCACCGAATCGTCGATCGCCGAATCGATGGAGTCGCCGAAGGAGACGGCGAGGGTGCTGAACGCCCCCACCAGAGCCAGCCCGATCATCAACGCGGCGGCCGTCAGGGCCGTACGCCGGCGGTTGCGCTGGACGTTGCCGACGGCAATTCGGCCGATCGTCGAGCGGAACGGCCAGCCGAGGATACGCACCACCGGGCCCGTGATCGCCGGGGCGATCACGATGGCTGCCCCGATCGCGAGCACGAACGACAGGCCCACGAGTGAGATGCCGGAAGACACCTTGTCGGCGGAGAGCCCGGCCACGAGCACGAGCACGGTAAGCGCCAACGCGACGACGCCGATGATGGTCCGGATGCGCAGAGATCGGTGCGACGGAACCAGGTCGTCGCGCAGGGCGGCCACGGGTGGAGCTTTGGCGGCCCGGAATGCTGGGATCACCGAGGCCGCCAGGGTCGCCCCCAGCCCGACCACCACGGCCACGATGACGGTTCTCGGCGCCAGGACGAGCGATCCTGCGAAGTCGAGACCCGCCAGACCGAACAACGCCCGCAGGCCGGACGCCAGGGCCAGGCCACCGAGAATCCCCAGCGCCGCTCCGATCACGCCCACGACCGAGGCCTCGAGGAGGACGCTCCTGCGGACCTGCCCCTTGGACGCCCCCAGCGCGCGGAAGAGTGCAAGCTCCCGCGTCCGTTGCGCCACGAGCATGGCGAAGGTGTTGAAAATGAGGAACAAGCCGACGATGACCGAGACGAAGGCGAACGCGAGCAAGACGTAGTTGAAGAACGACAACTGGCTCTTGAGCTCGTCTGCCGTCTCGTCCGCGTTCTCCTGTCCGGTCTGCACCTTGTAGCCCGTGCCGATCGCCGCTTTGACATTGTCCGCGGCCTGCGCCTGGGTGAATCCTTCGGCCGCCGCTCCGGAGATGGACGTGAAGTTGGGGGAACCGCCGAGCATCAACTCCTGAGCCACCGGCGTCTCAAAGGCGGCCAAGGTCGCCCCGTTCAGGCTTCCGGACACGCCGAACTTGAAGATGCCCACAACGGTGACGTCCCTGACCCCCTCCGGAGTGACGACGGTCGTTGCGTCGCCCACCTGGAGATCGCCCTTGTCCGCGGAGGTCGAGTCGATGGCCATCTCGGACTCACCGAGCGGGGGAGCCCCCTCAACCATCGTGAGCGCGGTGAGTCGCTCGTCGTCGATCCAGTTGAGGCCGAACGTCGGTCCGCCGCCTGACGTGATGGGCTCACCGTCCGAGCCGATGATCGTTGCACCGATGACAAAGACATCGCCGGCGGCGGCCGCGATCCCCTCCGTGGACTTGACGGTCTCGAGGATTGACGACGGGCACGGTGGGCGCCTGCACCGAGGATCCGTCGCTGCCATCCGAGCTTGGCCCGTCTGAGTCGAGAGGGGACACGACGACGTCGCTGGCCGTCTGCGCGAACAGGTCCTCGAACGACTTCTGCAGGGTGTCGGTGAAGATGAGAGTGCCGGCGACGAAGCCGGCAGACAGCACGACAGCCAGCAGCGAGAGGACCAGCCGCCCCTTGTGGGCCAGGAGGTTGCGGAGAGAGGCCTTTCCCATGGCGGGTCAGGACCTCCGGCCGGCGCCGTCGAAGGCCTTCATTCGTTCGAGCACCCGGTCGGACGTCGGTGCGGTCATCTCGTCGACGATCTTGCCGTCGGCGAGGAACAAGACACGATCGGCGTAGCCGGCCGAGCCTGGGTCGTGGGTCACCATGACGACGGTCTGGTGGAAGTCGTCGACGCTGCGCCTGAGAAAACCCAGGACCTCCGCGCCAGCGCGGGAGTCGAGGTTGCCGGTGGGCTCGTCGGCGAAGACGATCTCCGGCCGGTTGGCCAACGCGCGAGCGCAGGCGACCCGTTGCTGCTGGCCGCCGGACAGCTGGCTGGGTCGGTTACGCAGCCGGTCACGCAGACCGATGGTGTCAATGACCGTGTCGAGCCACTCCTGATCGGGCTTGCGCCCCGCGATGTCCATCGGAAGCGTGATGTTCTCCAGCGCCGACAAGGTGGGGACCAGGTTGAAGGCCTGGAAGACGAAGCCGATGCGGTCTCGACGCATCTGAGTGAGCTTCTTGTCGTTGAGGGTGCTCAGGTCGGTGTCGCCGATGGTGACCGTGCCCGACGTCGCCGTATCGAGGCCGGCCACGCAGTGCATGAGGGTCGACTTGCCCGACCCCGAGGGCCCCATGATCGCGGTGAACTCGCCGCGGGCGAAGTCCACCGTGACCCCGTCGAGCGCCCTGACCTCGGTGTCAGCGGCGCCATAGACCTTGGTCAGCTCGACTGCGCGGGCGGCCGGTAGGGCCTCGGGCTCGACGGGGACGTCAGCGGGCGTGGTGGTCACGGGGACTCCTTGTGATCAGGTGTGGGGCCAGCCTAGAGAACGGCGGAGGGCCAGGTCGTCCGGGTTTACCCGGGCATGCCCCTGAGGGTGCCCACCAGCGGCGGATCGTGGGGCTGTGGAAGTCGCGCACGGCGAACGAGCCGGGTGCGAACGGGTTCCGGCTCGAGGTGCAGGTCCTGGTGCGTCGAGTGTTCGGGTCCTTGGCCTGTCGGCCCAGGCTGCCGGCCCGCGCCGATCTCACACGCTCTCGTCGCCGAACCCTCTGGGCGATGGCGCCTCAGGATCCTCGTCGACGGGTTCGGACGGGACTGCTAGGGGCAGGGGAGGGGGAGTGCCGCCCCAAGCCGGGCACAACGCCTCCTTGTAGGAGCACCAATCGCACAACCGGGAAGTGCGCGGTCGCCAGTCGCCGGCCTCGGTCGCGCGCCGGATGGCCGTCCACAAGGCCTCGAGCTTGCGCTCGGTGGCCAGCAGATCCGCCTCGTCCGGCTCATAGCGCAAGACCTCCCCGCTGCCGAGGTAGAGCAGCTGCAGCATGCGGGGCACACGGCCATGCAGCTTCCAGAGCACAAGGGCGTAGAACCGCATCTGGAACATGGCGCCGGACTCGAAGCCGGCACCGGGCGCGCGCCCCGTCTTGTAGTCGACGACGCGCATATCGCCCGCCGGCGTGCGGTCAAGGCGGTCGACGTAGCCACGGAGCGTCAGCCCCGTGTCGAGCGTGATGCTGACGTGAAGCTCGCGATCGGCCGGCTCGAGCCGGGTGGGGTCCTCGAGGGAGAAGTAGCGCTCGAGCAGCGCCCCTGAGCTGTCGAGGAACGCCGGCAACTCACCATCAGGGGGAGCATCCGCGTCACCCAGGAGAGCCGTCAGCTCGGGCTCCGCCTCCAACAGCCGCTGCCACTCGGGGGCCACGAGCGCCGCCGCAGCTTCAAGGGTGCGCTGATCGGCAGGCAGATCGAAGAGCCGCTCGAGGACGGCGTGGACCACGGTGCCCCGGGTGGCGGCCTCGCTCGGCGGCTCCGGGAGCCGGTCGATCACTCGAAAGCGGTATTTGAGGGGACAACTCTGGAAGTCAGCTGCACGGGAGGGTGACAGCGACGTGCCGTGGGTGACGACCTCATCGGCGAGGCCGGTCGCGGCAGCAGCTGAGTCGGTCATACGTCCGACGCTAGCCGCAAGCGCCGACACTGCGTGCTCACGGTCGGACCGGACGCGGATCAGCGCCTAGCATCGCGGTATGACCGATCAGCCGGAGGCGCAGGAGGAGCCACGTCGCGGCAACGAGATCGTCCTGGGGCGGGTCCGCGGGGTTCCCGTCTTCGTCGCCCCCACGTGGTTCCTGGTCGCTGGTCTGGTCACGGTCGTCTTCCAGCCTGTGGTGGAGCGTTGGGTGCCCGACCTGGGCAACTGGTCGTGGATCGTCTCCGCCTGCTTCGCCGTTCTGCTCTACGCGAGCGTGCTCGTCCACGAGCTCGGTCATGCGATGGCCGCGCGAGGCTTCGACCTCCCCGTCCACCGGATCACGCTCCACATGCTGGGCGGCGTCACGGAGATCAGCCGCTCCGACATCACCCCCGGACGCCAGTTCGTCATCGCCGGTGTCGGACCGCTGCTCTCCCTGGCGCTTGGCGCCATCGGCCTAGGGCTCGCCCAGGTGCTGGACACAGGTACGGTCATCCACCTGCTCGCTGTGCAGCTCGGCGCCGCCAACCTGTTGGTGGGCGTGTTCAACCTGCTGCCGGGTCTGCCACTCGACGGCGGCCAGCTCATGCGGGCCGTGGTGTGGAAGCTGTCGGGTGATCCGGGCACCGCCACCAACGCGGCTGCCTGGATCGGGCGCGCCGTCGCGGTCGGCCTGGTCGTGATCCCCGTCGTGTGGTCCCTCGCAGTCGGGGCCGAACCCGACCTCCTCTTCGTGGTGTGGACGGCGCTGATCGGCGCCTTCGTCTGGAGCGGGGCCACGCAGGCCCTGCGCGCCGAGAAGGTGCAGTCGAAGCTGCGCGACCTGTCGGTCCGGTCGATAGCCCGACGGGCGTACCCGGTGCTCGCCGACACGCCCTTGGCTGAGGCGCTGCGCCGACTCACGGAGCACGGCGCTCAGGCCCTCGTGGTTGTCGACCGGGACGACAAGCCACTGGCCCTCGTGAGCGAGACGGCAGTCACTGCGACTCCGATCGAGCGCCGGCCCTGGGTCACCGTGGGGGCCGTCTCTCGTCGCCTCGAGCCCGGCCTGACGCTGCGAGCGGATCTCGACGGGCCCGGACTGCTCAATGCCCTGCGAGACCTCCCTGCTGAGGAATATCTCGTCGTCGACGGCGAGGACCGCGTCTACGGGGTTCTCGCGATGCGGGACGTCAACCGGGTCTTCGCTGACGCCTGAATGGGGCCTTTGGCCCCGTCCCCTCTAGCCTCGCCACCATGACTACGGGCGCCGAGCATCGACAAGGACCGCTGCGCGAAGGCGACCAGGTACAGCTGACCGACCCCAAGGGTCGCCATCACACCATCACCCTGCAGGCCGGCAAGGAGTTCCACACCCACCGAGGCGCGCTGGACCACGACGCCCTGATCGGCGGGCCCGAAGGGGTCGTGGTCGTGAGCTCCGGGGGGACGGCCTACCTGGCGCTGCGACCTTTGCTCGCCGACTACGTGCTGTCCATGCCACGCGGGGCCGCGGTGGTCTACCCGAAGGACGCCGGCCAGATCATCGCCATGGCCGACATCTACCCCGGATCACGCGTCGTCGAGGCAGGCGTTGGCTCTGGTGCCCTGACCTGCTCGCTGTTGCGCGCCGTCGGAGACGGCGGATCCGTCCGCTCGTTCGAGCGTCGCGCCGACTTCGCGGAGGTCGCCCGCGCCAACGTCGACCGGTTCTTCGGGATGCCGCACCCGGCGTGGACCCTGCTCGTCGGCGATCTCCAAGAGGGTGTGACCGATGCCGATCGGGGCTCGGCCGACCGCGTGGTGCTCGACATGCTCGCCCCGTGGGAGTGCGCCGACGCCGTGGCCTCACTCCTGGTGCCGGGCGGAGTCGTGTGCTGCTACGTCGCCACCACGACGCAGCTGGCCCGCACGGTCGAGACACTCCGAGCACACGGCTGCTTCACCGAGCCCGCGTCCTGGGAGACCATGGTCCGCACGTGGCATGTCGAGGGTCTGGCCGTCCGTCCCGATCATCGGATGATCGGCCACACCGGCTTCCTCGTGACCAGCCGTCGTCTCGCCGACGGGGTGGAACCCCCGATCCGACGCCGCCGGCCGGCCAAGGGTGCCTCGACGAACCCCGAGCCCGTCGACGGCCAGACCGTTGACGAGGGCCCGGACTCATCCGTGTCGACCGACCAGACGGCGCGCCCCCGACCCCCGCTGCCGTAGGCCGACGCGGGCTCCCTGACCGCACTGATCCCCCTCTCATCCCAGTCCAGGAGCCCGGGCACGCGAGACGTCCACGTTTCGGTGTGGTCACGTCCTGGTGAACACCCTCGACACGCTTGACCGATCGAGACAACAGTGAACGAGCGCTTAAGCCGAACGCCGGTAGGGTCGAAACCGTCCGCAACGGCCTAGGTGTAGCCCGCAAGGGTGATCCGGGAGGTGAGCACCGTGCCGGGTATCGGAGGACGAGGCAAGGAGCGGCGTGCCGACGCGCGCCCTGGAGGAGCGACTGACTGCTGCGGAGCAGGAGCTCAGCGCCGCCAGCGCCCAGAACCAACGGCTGACCGCCACCCTGCGTGAAGCCCGCGACCAGATCGTCACGCTCAAGGAAGAGGTGGACCGGCTCGCGCAGCCGCCCTCCGGTTTCGGGGTCTTCCTCGAGATGCACGACGACGGGACAGCGGACGTCTTCACCGGTGGTCGGAAGCTCCGAGTTGCTGTCAGCCCCGAGGTGGCCGTCGACGAGCTTTCCCGCGGCCAGGAGCTCATGCTGAACGAAGCGATGGTCGTCATCCGGGCGCTGGAGTTCGAGACGGTCGGCGAGGTCGTCATGCTCAAGGAGATCCTTGAGGACGGCATGCGCGCCCTGGTGCTGAGCCACACCGACGAAGAGCAGGTCGTCAACCTGGCAGGTTCGCTCATCGATCAGCCGTTGCGCGCCGGCGACTCGCTGCTCTTGGAGCCGCGGTCCCACCATGTCTACGAGCGCATCCCCAAGTCGGAGGTGGAGGAGCTCGTTCTTGAAGAGGTCCCCGACATCGACTATGCGTCGATCGGCGGGCTCGCAGCCCAGATCGAGGCGATCCGTGACGCGGTCGAACTTCCCTACCTGCACGCTGACCTGTTCAAGGACCACCAGCTGAAGCCGCCCAAGGGCGTCCTGCTCTACGGCCCGCCAGGATGCGGTAAGACGCTCATCGCCAAGGCGGTCGCAAACTCCCTCGCCAAGAAGGTCGCGCAGGTGACTGGCAAGCCCGAGGGCAAGTCGTACTTCCTGAACATCAAGGGTCCCGAGCTGCTCAACAAGTACGTCGGCGAGACCGAGCGACACATCCGGCTGGTCTTCCAACGGGCACGGGAGAAGGCCTCCGAAGGCGTACCCGTCATCGTCTTCTTCGACGAGATGGATTCCTTGTTCCGCACGCGCGGATCCGGAGTCAGCTCGGACGTGGAAAACACGATCGTCCCCCAGCTGCTCAGCGAGATCGACGGCGTCGAGGGCCTGGAGAACGTCATCGTCATCGGAGCGTCCAACCGCGAGGACATGATCGACCCCGCCATCCTTCGTCCCGGGCGCCTCGACGTGAAGATCAAGATCGAGCGTCCGGACGCAGAAGGCGCCCGCGACATCTTCAGCAAGTACCTCGTGCCCGAGCTGCCGTTGCACGCCGACGACCTCGCCGAGCACGACGGGTCTCCGTCGGCGACGACCGCGGCGATGATCCAGATGGCCGTCGAGCGCATGTACACCGAGCTGGAGGAGAACCGTTTCCTCGAGGTCACTTACGCGGGAGGCGACAAGGAGGTTCTGTATTTCAAGGACTTCAACTCCGGCGCCATGATCGAGAACATCGTCAGCCGAGCCAAGAAGATGGCCATCAAGGACTTCTTGGAGCATCGGCAGCGCGGGATCCGGGTCCAGCACCTGCTGGCGGCCTGCGTCGATGAGTTCAAGGAGAACGAGGACCTCCCCAACACGACCAACCCCGATGACTGGGCCAGGATCTCGGGCAAGAAGGGCGAGCGGATCGTCTTCATCCGCACGCTCATCCAGGGCAAGCAGGGGACCGAGGCGGGCCGGTCGATCGACACCGTCGCCAACACCGGTCAGTACCTCTGAGGCTCAGAGGTACTGAGCCGCGCTCCTCGCTGATCGATCCTGCGCCGCCCAGTGACGTCCGTTCCACCCCTGGCAATCCTCACGTCGTACTCTCGAGGGGTGACCGTTCGCAGGGTGATGGGGATCGAGACCGAGTACGGCATCTCGGTGGTCGGTCAGCCGTCGGCCAACGCGATGCTCGCCTCCAGCCAGATCGTCAACGGGTACGCCGGGGTGGCCATGCGCGGCCGTCGTCCTCGATGGGACTTCGACGAGGAGAACCCGCTCCGGGACGCGCGGGGTTTCGACCTGGCGCGAGACCTGGCCGACGACAGCCAACTGACCGATGAAGACCTGGGACTGGCCAACGTCATCCTCACCAACGGCGCGCGGCTCTATGTCGACCACGCCCACCCGGAGTATTCGTCGCCCGAGGTGACCAACCCGCTCGACGCCGTGCGCTTCGACGTGGCCGGCGAACGGATCATGGCCGAGGCGTCGACACGGGCGCTGGAGTCGATGGGCGGACCGCTCATCACGCTCTACAAGAACAACACGGACAACAAGGGCGCCTCCTACGGGACCCATGAGAACTATCTGATGGACCGTGCCACCCCGTTCGGCGACATCGTCCGTCAGCTGACGCCCTTCTTCGTCAGCCGTCAGGTGGTCGCAGGGAGCGGGCGCGTCGGCCTCGGGCAGGAGGGTCACGAGCACGGGTTCCAACTGAGCCAGCGAGCCGACTACTTCGAGGTCGAGGTCGGCTTGGAGACCACGCTCAAACGTCCGATCATCAACACGCGCGACGAGCCGCACGCCGACCCGGCCAAGTACCGGCGGCTGCACGTCATCATCGGCGACGCCAACCTCAGCGAGATCTCCACCTATCTCAAGCTTGGCACGACCTCGCTGGTGCTGAGCATGATCGAGGCTGGCTTTCTCAGTGACGAGCTATCGGTCAGCAATCCGGTGAGCGAGCTCCACGAGGTCTCTCATGACCCGGGACTTCAGCATCAGATCACCCTGTCGTCCGGGCGACGCCTGACCGGGGTGCAGCTGCAGTCGGAGTACGCCGAGCAGGCGCGCAAGTTCGTGGAGGATCGGTACGGCGCCGATGCCGACGCACAAACTTTGGACGTCCTGGCCCGTTGGGAGTCGGTCCTGGACCGACTCGGCGACGACCCTCAGCGTTGCTCCCGCGAGCTCGACTGGGTGGCCAAGCTGGCCCTTCTCCAGGGCTATAGGGATCGCGACGGGCTCGACTGGGACGCGGCAAAGCTGCATGCCATCGACTTGCAGTACAGCGATGTGCGACCTGAGAAGGGCCTCTATCACCGACTGGTCGCAGCGGGGCGCATGGACCGGCTGGTCTCCGAGGCAGAGGTTCGTACGGCTACATCCAGGCCGCCCGAGGACACCCGCGCCTACTTCAGGGGAGAGTGCCTGCGCCGCTACCCCGAACACGTGGCCGCTGCATCGTGGGACTCAGTCATCTTCGATGTCCCGGGTCAGGAGTCCCTGCAGCGAGTACCCACGCTTGAACCGTTGCGCGGCACGCGCGTCCACGTCGAAGCTCTGCTCGACGCCAGCCCGACAGCTGCGTCCCTGCTGAGGGCTCTGGCTGCCAAAGACTGACGGCCTCAGCGAGGAGAGACCAGGGGGCGGCGGGCGGCGCGATCGCTGGCCCGCATGCTCCGCAGCCGCATGACGAAGGCTGCGATCACGGCGCCCACGCACGCAAGGACGAGGAGAGCTCCGTAACCGTTCATGTCACTACCCATGCCGACCGTGTGCGCCAAGGCCAACGGCCACGCCGCATAGGCGGTCTTGTGGATCGTCTTCCATGAGGCTGGGCCGACGTGCGCGCGCACCAGTGCCGTGACGATGACGAGACCGAGAACGTCGAAGGTCAGCGTTCCGAGACCAAGCCAGAGAGACTTGTAGTCAGAGGCGAACGGGATCACGACATCGAGCCAGCCGATCGGCACGTAGTCGTCCAGGACCGCGGGGACGATGTGCAGCACGGCAAGAACGACCGCCACCAGGGAAACCCTTCGGTGCAGCTCGGGCACCACGAACCCTGGGAAGCGACCAATCGCCGCGGTCCGCCGAACGCCGGTCGGTCCGACGCGCGGGCGGGTCCGCCGATCCACGGCGGACACCCCGAGCGCGGTGGTCAGGGTCAGCAGCACGAGCAGGACCAACCCGGCGGCCCGGTTCACGTACCAGAGGATCGCCGGGTCCTGGAGCACGCTCATGCCGCCTGCTCCAGTGGCCACCCGTTCAAGGACCTGATCGTGCCGTCCCGACCGACCAGTCGAACGGGAAGCTCGCAGTCGCGCAGCCACGCCTCGGCCGCCGCACCCTTGACCAAGGCGGCGGTACTCGCGGCGTTCGCATCGACGCACGTGGCCGCCGCGACGCTGGCCGTTCGCCACTCTCCCGTCGATGGACGGCCGGTCTGGGGGTCGAGGATGTGGTGGGCCCACCCCTCGCGGGTCCGCCACCGGCGCGCGGTCGTCGTCGACGTCGCCACCGCTCCGTCGGCGACGTCGATCCACGCGGTCCCCGGGTCATCCGGCCCCTCAGCAATCTCCACCGACCACGGGTGATCAGGCAGTGTTCCCGCGATCCTCAGATCACCGCCAACGGCGACCAGGACCGCTGCGTCCGCTGCGATCGACGCACGCACCGCGGCTCGATCCACGGCCAGCGCCTTGCCCGTGGCGCCCAAGTCGAGCAAGACCCCTTCGGGCACCGTCAGAACGTCTCCGACGAGCGACACGTCGGTCCAGTGGGCCTGGGCGACGGCAGACACGATGAGAGGCTGCGGCCGGTCGGCCAGCTCGGCGATGTCCGTGTCGTATCCAGCGGCCAGGAGGGCGCGGCCCAGCGTCGGGTCCACTGCGCCCTCGGTGAGCTGCGCCACGCGAAGCGCCGCCCGGATCGTGCGGGCCAGCAGAGGTGAGACGCGGGTCGGTGCACCCGCGCGCTCAGCGAGCAAGCGAATCTCGCTGTCAGGACGAAACCGATTGGCCACCTGATCCATCCCCGCCAGCTCGGACAGCACCGCGTCTCGCGCGACCTCGAGCATGCAGGGATCTCGGACGACCACGCGTGCCGTCGTCGACCAGATCGACCATTCGGCCACGCGCTCCGCTGCACGCACGTGAGCCGCAGTCGTCACGAGCCGCTACTTCGGGTGGGCTGCGGCTCGGGGGTCGGATCCGGGTCGGGAGGGGGCGGAGGTGGTGGGGGTGGCTTCTTCGTGGCCTTCGGGCTGGATGCCGGCTTCGACGAGGCCTTGGGAGTCGCGTTCGGCCCCGATGAACTCCCGGACTGCTTGGCGCCGTTCGAGGAACCAGAACCTGACGTCGCCCCACCGCCGGACTTGCTCGACGCCGCCGGTGTGGACTGCTCTTGCGCGTTCCGTCTGTTGTTGGCCTTCTTCGTCTTGTTCGGCGACTGCGTTTGCTTCGCCTCGGTCTTCTTCGCGCCGGGCTTGTGCCCCGGCTTCGGCTTCGCGCGAGGAGGCTTCAGCGACGAGCCACTGGCCGCAGGGGTTGCGGCGCTCTGGCCCTGGCCCCCGGCCGGTGCCGCCTCCGGGCTACCACGCAGCCCCTCCGACGGTGCAGCCAGCGCCCCGGTGCCCCAGGCGGTAGCGATGAGGGCGCCAGCCGCGGCAGCCGCCGTACCTCCGTTGACGACGCGCCATCCGAGGACGCGCCGGGCGGATGGGGACGCAGACGGGCGCGCGCGGGCGTGCCGGGGCGCGGACGGGCTCACCGGGGGGCTATCGGCACCACAAACGGGCAACTCAAGCGCCCGAGCGTGGCGAGAAATGCGCCGCACCTGCCGATGAGTAGGGTCGAAGGAGTGGCGTCCGAAGGGGCGCACGACCAGGAGGCTGTGATGGCGACCAAGGACACCGCCGGTGGGCGTGAGCACGCGTCCCGCCGGGAGGACACCTCCGCCCAGACGACCGAGGAGGCCGAGGCGCAGGAGGCGACAGCGACCGAGGCGGCTGAGCGCAAGGCGGTCCTGGACGACGACGTCGACGCCATCCTCGATGAGATCGACGAAGTGCTCGAGACCAACTCCGAGGAGTTCGTGCGCGGGTTCGTTCAGAAGGGCGGGCAATGACCGCGACCGCAGATGGCGCTGGACGGTTGCCCGCCGCTTTCCTCGGCGTAGGAACCTCTTCGTTCACCGAGTTCTTGGCCGGCTACGCGCCGGACCTGATCCCCGGGGCGCGGACCCTCCCGGCCGGTTCAGCCTTCGATGCCCCGCACGGCACCACGATCGTCTCGGCCACGTTCCCTGGGGGAGTCGTGATGGCCGGTGACCGGCGCGCCACCATGGGCAACGTCATCGCCCAGCGGGACATCGAAAAGGTGTTCCCCGCAGACGAGTTCTCCTGCGTGGGTATCGCGGGCACGGCGGGCCTCGCGGTCGAGGTCGTTCGGCTGTTCCAGGTCGAGCTCGAGCACTACGAGAAGATCGAAGGCACCACGCTGTCGCTGGACGGCAAGGCCAACCGGTTGGCAGCGATGATCCGCGGCAACTTGGGCATGGCCATGCAAGGACTTGCCGTCGTGCCTCTCTTCGCCGGCTACGACCCCGAGACAGAAGAGGGACGCATCGTGTCCTTCGACGTCACCGGCGGCCGCTACGAAGAGCACTCCTTCCACGCTGTCGGGTCTGGCTCGATGTTCGCGAGAGGATCGCTGAAGAAGCTCTACCGTGACGACCTGACAGCCGACCAAGCCGTCAGTGCCTGTGTCCAGGCGTTGTACGACGCCGCCGATGACGATTCGGCGACGGGGGGGCCCGACCTCACGCGCAGGATCTTCCCGGTCGTCGCCGTTGTGACGGTCGATGGCTACACCCGCTACACCGACGCAGCCGTCGGGGCCCTTGTCCAGGCGGTCGTCGATGCCCGCCTGGAACGGCCCGACGGTCCGCTGGCCCCGCTGACCTGACCGTTCATAGACCACGAGAGAGGAGGACCCCATGTCGATGCCGTTCTACGTCTCGCCCGAGCAGGTCATCAAGGACAAGGCCGACTACGCCCGCAAGGGCATCGCCCGCGGGCGAAGCGTGGTCGTGGTGCAGTACGACGAAGGCATCCTGTTCGTCGCCGAGAACACGTCGCGGGCCCTCCACAAGGTCAGCGAGATCTACGACCGGATCGCCTTCGCCGCGGTCGGCAAGTACAACGAGTTCGAGAACCTGCGGGTGGCCGGGGTCCGGCTGGCCGACGTCCGCGGATACTCCTACGACCGGCGTGACGTCACCGTTCGTGGACTCGCCAACGCGTACGCGCAGACCCTCGGGACGATCTTCACCGAGACCAACAAGCCGTACGAGGTCGAGATCGTCGTGGCCGAGGTGGGGGAGTCGGCCGCCGACGATCAGATCTACCGCCTGACGTTCGACGGCTCCGTCGGCGACGAGCACGGCTACGTCTGCATGGGCGGCCAGTCCGACGCGATTGCTGAGGCTCTCGCCGCCGCCTACCACGACGGCATGACGCTGGCAGAGGCGGCGCAGACCGCGGTACGGCTGCTCGGTGAGCACGGGGCATCAGAAGCCCGCGCCCTCGAGCCCGCCCAGCTCGAGGTCGCCGTCCTCGACCGCACGCGGGAGGCGCCTCGGAAGTTTCGGCGCATCACCAACGCGCGGCTCGCCGCCCTGCTGGCCGACTGACGGGTTTGACATGGACCGCCGCATCTTCGGTCTCGAGAACGAGTACGGCGTCACGTGCACGTTCCGTGGCCAGCGACGGCTGTCGCCAGACGAGGTAGCCCGCTATCTGTTCCGGCGGGTGGTGTCGTGGGGGCGTTCGTCCAACGTGTTCCTGCGCAATGGGGCTCGGCTCTACCTCGATGTGGGGAGCCACCCTGAGTACGCCACACCAGAGTGCGACTCTCTCGTGGATCTCATCACGCACGACAAGGCGGGGGAACGAATCCTCGAGGGCCTGCAGGTCGACGCCGAGCGGCGGCTCCACGAGGAAGGCATCCCAGGCGACGTCTATCTGTTCAAGAACAACACCGACTCGGCTGGGAACTCTTACGGCTGCCACGAGAACTTCCTGGTCAGCCGCAGCGGCGACTTCGGGCGGCTCGCAGACGTCCTGATCCCGTTCCTCGTTTCCCGTCAGTTGATCTGCGGGGCCGGCAAGGTCCTGCAGACCCCGCGCGGCGCCGTCTATTGCGTGAGCCAGAGAGCCGAGCACATCTGGGAGGGCGTCTCGTCAGCGACCACTCGGTCTCGTCCGATCATCAACACCCGCGACGAACCCCATGCGGACGCCGAGCGCTATCGCCGACTTCACGTCATCGTGGGCGACTCCACCATGGCCGAGCCGACCACCTTGCTCAAGGTCGGATCAGCCGACCTGGTGCTGCGCATGATCGAGGCCGGTGTCGTCATGCGCGACCTCACCCTGGAGAACCCGATCCGCGCCATCCGCGAGATCAGCCACGACACGACCGGAAGACGGACCGTCCGCCTCGTGAACGGGCGCGATGCGTCCGCGCTGGACATCCAGGGTGAATATCTCACCCGAGCCCGCGACTTCGCGGCGCGCCGCGGGCTCGACGAGGGAGTCACCAAGCAGGTACTCGACTTGTGGGAGCGCACGCTGACAGCTGTCGAGAGTCAGGACTTCCGTCCGATCGAGCGGGAGATCGACTGGGTGATCAAGAGGCGACTGATCGAGCGCTACATGACCAAGCACGACCTCTCGCTCGCCTCGCCGCGCATCGCGCAGCTCGACCTCGCCTACCACGACATCGATCGACGCCGGGGCCTCTATGCCTTGCTCGAACGCCGCGGGCTCGTCGACCGGGTCACTCGCGACCTCGACGTCTTCGAGGCCAAGTCGGTCCCACCACAGACCACCCGGGCGCGGCTTCGCGGCGAGTTCATCCGCCGGGCCCAAGAGAAGCGCCGCGACTTCACGGTGGACTGGGTCCATCTCAAGCTCAACGACCAGGCCCAGCGCACGGTGTTGTGCAAGGACCCGTTCCGGTCCGTGGACGAGCGCGTGGAGAGACTGATCGCCTCGATGTAGGAAGACTGGGGACAGACCGCTGTTGTCGGCCAGCGGCTCCGCTGCGGTCGCCGCGAACGGGGATGCAGCCTGGGGCAGCCCGGCGGGTTAGGGTTGCGGCTCCGCCGATCGAGATGAGCCCTTCCGTGCGTCGCCTGCGTCCTGTCACCCTGCCCGTGGTCGTCGCGGCTTCGTGCGCCCTTGTGCTCACCGGTTGTGCCGGGTCCAGCGGGGGAGCTGCGCAGACGTCTGCCACCCCCAGCCCCTCGATCTCGTCGCCGGCTCCCGTCCGTACCGCCGCTGGCCCGGTCCCCACCGTCACCGGCGACTTCGGAAAGCCCCCGGTCATCACGATCCCCAAGGAGGACCCGGCGGATGCCTTGGTGACCGCCACGGTCATCGAAGGGAGCGGCGCCACCGTCCAGGCCGGCGACCTGCTGATCGTCAACTACGTCGGTGAGACCTGGGCCGACGGGAAGGTGTTCGACGAGTCGTTCGGTCGGGGAGCCCCGACCGGATTCGCGATCGGAGTCGGCGCGGTCATCACGGGATGGGACGCCGCACTGGTCGGGCAGACCGTCGGAAGTCGCGTCGTCATGGCGATTCCCCCCGACCTGGGATACGGAGAGCAGGGGCAGCCGAGCGCCGGTATCGCCGGTGACGACACGCTCGTCTTCGTCGTCGACATCTTGGGCGCCTACCCCGCCGGAAGCCCGGCCGCGGCCGGCGCTGCGCCCACCGGAGCTGATCTGTCAGGGCTCCCAACGGTGACCGGTGACCTCGGAAGCCAGCCCACCGTGACCGTTCCCAACGGCACCGAACCGCCGACCAAGGACGCGCAGGTCGTGATCGCCCAGGGAGACGGGGCGAAGATTCAGAGTGGCTCTTTCGTCGTGGTGAACTACCAGGCGCTCGACTGGACTGGCAACGTGGTGGGCTCGTCATGGACGCAGGGCCAGCCGTTCGGCGTGGCCGTCGGCACCGCTCAGCCCACGCCTTTCGACGCGCTCGAGGGCTTGACGGTGGGCAGTCGCGTCATGCTGTTGATCCCCTCTCAAGGGACCGCAGATCCTGCCACTGACAGCATCGTGGTCGTCGTTGACATCCTCGACGCCATCCCCCCGGCCAAGTGAAGGAGCGCCAGGTGAGCGACGTGAACGACAAGCCTGAGATCGACTTCCCGGGCGGGGAACCGCCCCGTGAACTCGTCATCACCGACGTTGTCGTGGGTGATGGGGCCGAGGCCGTCGCTGGCGGGCGCGTCCTGGTTCACTACGTCGGAGTTGACTTCGCCAGCGGAGAGCAGTTCGACGCCTCCTGGGATCGCGGAGAACCCATCGAGTTCCCGCTGTCCGGGCTCATCCAAGGTTGGCAGGACGGGATCCCCGGCATGCGCGTCGGGGGTCGCCGCCAACTGGTCGTGCCGCCGCAGCTCGCCTACGGCGCGGCGGGTGGAGGACATCGGCTCAGCGGGCAGACACTGATCTTCGTCATCGATCTGCTCGACGCCTGACCGACGGAGTCCGACGCGGGAGACAGACTGCACCGAGGTGCTGAGGGAGGCCCAGTGTCTGCCAGCAAGACCGAACGACTCCTCGAAGTGTTCTTGTGCCTGTCGCAGGCAGATCGACCCGTCACCAAGCGGCAGCTGAGGAGCGTCATCGCCGACTACAGCGGCGCGGTCAGCGAAGACGCGTTCGAGAAGACCTTTGAGCGCGACAAGGCTGAGCTTCGTGATCTCGGTGTTCCCCTGGAGACGGTTCTCGAGGGGGACGAGGAGGGCTACCGAGTCGATCTCGCACACCATGTCCTGCCCGCCATCACCTTCAGCCCCGAAGAGGCTGCGCTGCTCGGCCTGGCCCGCAGGGTCTGGCACGCCGATGGCGCCCCGGCCGCCGACCGCGCCCTGCGCAAGCTCGAGGCCACCGGGGTCGCGGTGGACCCGGGGGCGCTTGCCCTGGTCGAACCCCGTCTCGCGGGAGGAGAGCAGGCCTTCGGCCCGCTGGCAACAGCTGTCGCCTCGCGGCAGGCGGTGGCCTTCAGCCACCGTGCCAGTGGCGCGACGACGACGACGGCACGTCGGCTTCAGCCGTGGGGCGTCGTCAGCAGACGGGGCCGTTGGTACGTCGTCGGTCACGATCTCGAGCGTGAGGCGCCGCGATCCTTTCGGCTGGACAGGATCGTCGGACCCGTCACGCCACTGGGGCCGACCAAGGCGTACGACGTCCCGAGCGACGTGGACGCCGGTCGATTGGTCTCGGAACCGGGCGAGCGGCGTCCGCCGCAGGGCGCAGTCCTCCGGGTGCGGGAGGGTGCCGGCTACGGGCTGCGTCGTCGGGCGACGCAGGTCACGAGTCTCGGCGATGGCTGGGACCGGGTCGAGCTGACGACTACAGACGAGGAGCGACTGGCGCGCGAGGTCCTGGCGCACGGTGTCGACGTGGTCGTCGAGGAGCCTGCCGGTGCCAGGAACGCAGTGGTGTCAGCCCTCGCTGCGCTGTCGGCGTCCTGATGGCGACCGCCTCAGACCAGCTCGCCCGTCTCCTCACGCTGATCCCCTGGTTGGTGGCCCACCCGGGGGCGACCAAGGAAGAGGTGGCTCGAACCTTCGCCATCACCATCGATCAGCTGCAACGCGACCTCGAGCTGGCGGCGTGCGCCGAGGTCGGTCGAGACACCCTGGCAAGCCTCGACATCGACTATTGGGACGACGAGATCACCGTCCTCAACGCCCAGACGGTCGACCGGCCCCTGCAGCTGCGCGTCGAAGAGGCCGTCACCCTGCTGGTGGGTCTCCGGGCCCTCGCCGCCGTCCCCGGCCTGGCCGACCGCGTGGTGGTTGCCCAGGCGCTGGCCAAGGTCGAGGAAGCGATCGGTGAGTCCGGCAGCGCCGTGCGTGACTCGGACACCTACGCCGACGGCGACGGAGCCGCGGGACCACGCGAGGTCCTGGCGGCCCCGCTGCAGGAGGCGCTCGCCCAGGGCCGGCAGCTACGTCTGCGCTACTGGACTCCCGCACGCGATGAGATCTCCGAGCGCGTCGTCGACCCCATGCGCCTGGTCACGGTGGGCACCGACGCCTACCTCCAGGGCTGGTGCCATACGGCCGAGGCGGTCAGGACGTTCCGCCTCGACCGGATCGTCGAGGCGGAGGTGCTCGAAGCAGCCTCGAGCCCACCGCCGCAGGCGCAGCTCGTGGACGTGGCCCAGGCCGGTGGCGCCTGGAGCGGGGGACCCTCAGACCTCGAGGTGACGCTCGACCTGGCCCCACATGTGCGCTGGGTCGTCGAATACCACCCCGTCGAGTCGGCCGACGAGCTGCCAGGCGGCGGACTTCGAGTCGTTCTGAGGACCCCCGACCTGGCCTGGGCGCGCCGGCTCGTACTCCGCTTGGCCGGAGGGGCGACGGTTGTGGCCCCGGCAGCCCTGCGCGACGACGTCGCCCGGACTGCTGGGAGGGCCCTGGCGGCCTACCACGAGGACGTCCGGCCCTGACCGGACGGGTCGAGGAAGTCGTGCCGAACGGTCAAGAACGCGATTCGCGGTGCCGAAGCCCTGGGAGAGGACCACTGCACCACCCTTATTGCACTTCATTCATCGCCGGTCCTCATGGGGAGGACCTGTCATGACCACAATCAAGGCCTCGTGCCCGACCTGCGGGGACGTCGACCTCAAGCCAGCCGACCTGCGCCTGGTCGTGTGCACACGCGCGGACTGGTCCACGTATGCCTTCGACTGCCCGGACTGCACCGACGAGGTGAAGAAGCCGGCGGACGAGGAAATCGTGGCCCTGCTCGTATCCGGGGGGGTACGTCCGCAGCAATGGCACATTCCGGCCGAGGCGCTCGAGGAGCACACCGGCGCTTCGCTCAGCTATGACGACCTGCTCGACTTCGCCCTCTGGCTGCACGGCCACGACACGGTGGTCAGCGCGGTTCAGCCCTTGCTCCACGCACGCTGACCCAGGTCTGATCGACGTCATCAAGATCGGTCTGGGGCCGGGGTAGGCTGGGACTCGTCTTAAGCCGAGAGGACGTCGAATGCCGAACCTGAAGCCCACTGAGATCATCCTGCTGTTGCTGGTGATCATCCTGCTGTTCGGAGCCAAGCGACTGCCAGACGCTGCCCGCGGCCTCGGACGCTCCCTCAGGATCTTCAAGGCCGAGACCAAGGGCCTGCGCGACGACGACGCGCCGGAGTCGACCACCACGGTTCAGCAGGTTCCACCGCCAGCGATCGCGCCCAACGATGCCAACACCGCACCGGTGACTCCACCCCCGGCCGGCACGCCTGAGCAGGCGCCAACGGCGTCGGCCCCGCGCGCTGAGCCCGGAGCCCCCGCCGAGCGCTGATCCGCCGCCATCCGGCTGCACCTGTGGCGACCATCCCCCGTCTGAAACGGTCCCGTCGACCTCGCGACCCCGAGGGCCGCATGACCCTCACCGAACACCTGCGCGAGCTCCGGCACCGCATGTTCGTCGCCGCGATCGCCGTCGCGGCCGGCAGCGTCGTTGGCTGGATCTTCTACGACCCGATCTTCACCTTTCTCCGGCATCCTGCCGACGTCGCTGTGGCCCAGCTTCAAGCCCAGGGCCAGAACGTCGGAATCAGCGTGATCGGCGGGGTCGGCTCCGCCTTCGGGCTCCAACTGAAGCTCTCGGCCTACGTCGGGCTCGTCCTGGCCTCGCCGGTCTGGCTCTACCAGCTGTGGCGGTTCGTCACCCCGGGTTTGCGCCGCCACGAGCGTCGATGGGCTTTCGCCTTCCTCGCTGCTGCAGTGCCGCTCTTCCTGCTCGGTATCGCCTTCGCCTACTGGGCGCTGCCCAAGGGGCTGGGAGTCCTGCTGGGCTTCACACCGGACAAGACAGACAACCTCGTGCCGCTTGATGACTACCTCACGTTCGTCCTGCGCATGTGCCTGTTCTTCGGTCTCGGCTTCCTTCTCCCCGTGCTGCTGATCCTGCTCAACGCGGCTGGGCTGGTCTCCGGAAAGACGCTCTGGGGGCGCTGGCGGGAAGTGGTGCTCGCCACGTGGATCTTCGCGGCCGTCGCGACGCCGACGGGCGACATCTTCAACCTGAGCCTGCTTGCGGTGCCGATCATGACTTTGATCTTCATCGCCATGGGCCTTGCCTCGCTCAACGACCGTCGTCGCCGTCGAGGCAAGGCTGAATACGAGTCGTGGGAGGACGACGAGACGTCACCCCTGGACACGACCCCGACCCCGCTGGAGGACGTGACCGACGCCGCTGACTTCAACGACTCCGCGACCTAGACCGGGCGCCTGCCACCCGTCGTTCGAGCCTGACCCGTACACTCCGCCACCGTGCGCGCGTTCGTCCTGTCAACCGGCCGCTGCGGCTCGACCACGTTCGCTCGCGCGTGCGACCACCTGGACAACTACACGTCTGGGCACGAGACCCGCCACCGGCTGGTGGGTCCGGACCGGTACGCCTATCCCGACCAGCACATCGAGGTCGACAACCGGCTCTCGTGGCTCCTGGGCGGACTTTCATTGCGCTTCGACCCCGACCAAACCGTCTATGTCCACCTCCACCGGGATCCCGAGCTGGTCGCTGAGTCGTACTTGGCCCGTTGGGACTCCACGTTCAAAGCTGGCATCATCCGCGCGTTCGGACGCGGCATCATTGCCCGGGGCAAGCAATGGTCGGAGGAGGACCGCCTGGACGTGTGCCGGTTCTACGTCCAGACCGTTGGCGAGAACATCCGCGCCTTCCTGGCCACCCAGCGCTACGCCATGGATTTCCCGCTCGACGAGGCCTCGGCGGCCTTCCCTCGATTCCTGCAGCTCGTGGGGGCCACCGGAGACCTTGCAGCCGCTCAGGCGGAGTTCTCGACACGCCACAATGCCCGGACCTAGGTCGCCATGACTCGCCGTGTCGCTCTGCTCATCAACCCCACTGCGGGCAAGGGGCGTGGAGAGCGGGCCGGGCGCATGGCGGCCGACCGGTTGACCGCCGCGGGGATCACCGTCGAGCGGCTGGTGGGTGTCGACGCAGACGACGCGGCTCGCCTCGGCCTGGAGGCCGTCGCACGCGGCACGGACGCTCTCGTGGCGGTGGGCGGGGACGGGATGATGCACCTAGCGCTGCAGTGCGTCGCTGGTACGAAGACGCCACTCGCCGCCGTACCCGCGGGCACTGGCAACGACTTCGCGGCGCTGCTCGGGCTCCCGCTCCACGATCCGGTGGCCGCAGCCGACGTCATCGCCGACGGAGCAGTCCGGACGATCGACGCGGGGCGCATCACCTGGGCAGACGGGAGTCGCTGGTTTGCGGGGGTCCTGTCCGCCGGGTTCGACTCGGCCGTCAACGAGCGAGCCAACCGGATGCGCTGGCCCAAGGGTCGCTCGCGCTACAACGTGGCCATCGTCGCCGAGCTCGGAGTCTTCTCCCCGCTTCGTTTCGACGTGACTGTCGACGGCACGAACCGCCAGCAGGAGGCGATGCTGGTGGCCGTGGGGAACGGCGTCTCCTATGGAGGCGGCATGAAGGTGTGCCCTGGAGCCTTGGTCGACGACGGGCTTCTTCACGTGACCGTCCTGGGCCGGGTCAGCAAACCGGAGTTCCTCCGAGTGTTCCCGCGGGTCTACAAGGGCACCCACGTCGACCACCGGGCCGTCGACGTCCTGAGCGGGCGGGAGATCCGCCTGGCTGCCGAGGGCGCGATCGCCTACGCCGATGGCGAGCGTGTCGCACCTCTCCCCGTGACGGTCACGTGCGTGCCCGGCGCCATCCGGATGCTCGTCCCCGTCTCGTCGCCAGCCTTGAGCTCGGGGGCGGCACCCATCGCCTAGCCTGGCCGTATGGCCTCTCCCGCGGAGCGCTTCGCCGCGGCGCAACGAAGGCGCGACGAATCGAGCACAGAACTGACTCGCTTTCGGGCGTCGTACGGCTTCGAGCTCGACCCGTTCCAGGTCGAGGCCTGCCAGGCTCTTGAACGGGGGCACGGGGTCCTGGTCGCTGCTCCCACAGGGTCCGGCAAGACCGTGGTCGGGGAGTTCGCCGTCCATCTCGCGTTGGCCGAGGGCCGGAAGTGCTTCTACACCACGCCGATCAAGGCCCTGTCGAACCAGAAGTACGCCGACCTCGTCAAGGCCCACGGTGCCCACAGCGTGGGGCTGCTGACCGGCGACAACTCGATCAACGGCGAAGCGCCGGTGGTCGTCATGACCACCGAGGTTCTCCGGAACATGTTGTACGCGTCGTCGACGACGCTGGCGGACCTCGGATATGTCGTGATGGACGAGGTGCACTACCTCGCCGACAGGTTCCGCGGTGCGGTCTGGGAAGAGGTAATCATCCACCTCGCGGAATCCGTAAGCCTGGTCTCGTTGTCCGCGACGGTCAGCAACGCCGAGGAGTTCGGCGACTGGCTGAAGACGGTCCGTGGCGACACCACCGTCGTCGTGGAGGAGCACCGACCCGTCCCGCTCTGGCAGCACGTCATGGTGCGCAACCGCATGTGGGACCTGTTCACCGAAGGGGGCCGCGTCAACCCCGAGCTCGTGCGGTATGCCCGCGACGACCAGCGGACGAGTCGGATCGGCGACCGCCGACCGCAGCGAGGCGGCAGGCGGCCGCGTCACCGAGACACCCCCACGCGTGCGGACGTCGTCGAGCGGCTGGACCGTGAAGGTCTCCTTCCGGCGATCACGTTCATCTTCAGCCGCATCGGGTGCGACGCCGCCGTCCAGCAGTGCCTGCGGAGCGGCCTTCGGCTCACGTCGCAAGAAGAGCGGGCGGTCATCCGCGACTACGTCGAGGAACGGTGCGCCGGACTCGCCGACGAAGACCTCGACGTCCTCGGCTACCACGAGTTTCTCGAGGGACTGACCCGAGGCATCGCCGCCCACCACGCCGGGATGCTCCCGACGTTCAAGGAGGTGGTGGAGGAACTCTTCGTGCGCGGGCTGGTCCGCGCCGTCTTTGCCACCGAGACGTTGGCTCTCGGCATCAACATGCCGGCCCGCTCGGTCGTGCTGGAGAAGTTGAGCAAGTGGAACGGCGAGACGCATGCCGACATCACGCCGGGGGAGTACACCCAGCTCACGGGCCGGGCTGGTCGGCGGGGCATCGATGTCGAAGGGCACGCCGTCGTGGTGTGGCAACCAGGCCTCGATCCCCGCGCCGTGGCCGGCTTGGCGTCCACCCGCACCTATCCGCTGAGGTCATCGTTCCGGCCGTCGTACAACATGGCGGTCAACTTGACCGGGCAGCTAGGGCGCGACCGAGCGCGGGCGATCCTCGAGTCGTCGTTCGCCCAGTTCCAAGCCGACCGAGCTGTCGTCGGGCTGGCCCGGCAGGTGACACGCAACGACGAGGGCCTCGAGGGCTACCAGGAGGCGATGACCTGCCACCTCGGCGACTTCGAGGCCTACGCCCGCCTCCGTCGGGCGCTCAAGGACCGGGAGGCGGAGCTGGCGCGAGCCGGGTCCGCCCAACGTCGGGCCGCCGCCGTCACATCCTTGGAGGCCCTGCGTCCCGGCGATGTCATTCGGGTGCCGTCGGGACGCAACGCTGGGCTCGCGGTCGTCCTCGACCCCGGGTTGCAATCCGGTTCGAGAGAGGGGCCGCGACCGTACGTGCTCACGCTTGAACGCCAGGCGCGCCGACTCTCCCTGGTCGATTTCCCCTCGCCGGTCGAGCCGCTGGAGCGGCTCCGGATTCCCAAGACGTTCAACCCGAAAGACCCGCGGGCTCGGCGCGACCTGGCGTCAACCCTGCGCGCCAAGGTGCCTGACGACACCGAGCGGCGTCGACCCCGCTCGCGCGCCGATGCGGCCGACGACGCGGACATCGCCAGGCTCCGCGCCGAGATCCGGGCGCATCCGTGCCATGGCTGTCCCGAGCGCGAGGACCACGCTCGTTGGGCTGAGCGCTACTGGAGATTGCGAAGAGAGAACGACCAGCTCCGGAAACGTGTGGACAGTCGGACGAACACGATCGCCAGGCAGTTCGACCGGGTCTGCGACGTGCTCGAGTCGCTGGGCTACCTCGACGGTGACACCGTGACCCCCGCAGGCACGCGGTTGGCCAGGCTCTACACCGAGCTCGACCTCGTCGCGGCCGAGTGCCTGAGGGACGGGCTGTGGGACGACCTTCCCCCGGCTGACCTCGCGGCCTGCGTGTCCGCCCTCGTCTACGAGTCGCGCCAGCCCGACGACGCCGCGCCGCCCCGACTGCCGACCGGGCCGAGCCGAGAGGTGCTGGCGTCCATGGTCCATACCTGGGGGCGCCTGGACGAGCTGGAGTCCGACCACCGGCTCAACTTCCTCCGTGAGATCGACACCGGATTCGCCTGGGCGATGTGGCGCTGGGCCTCGGGTGCGCGTCTGGAGACCGTCCTGGACGAGGGCGAGCTGACCGCAGGCGACTTCGTGCGGTGGACCAAACAAGTGCTCGACCTTCTCGACCAGGTCGGGCAAGCCTCGGACGGCCGCCTCCGAGCCAGCGCCGACGCGGCCTCCACGGCCATCCGCCGGGGTGTCGTCGCTTACTCCTCGGTCACCGCCACCTCGACCAGCTCGGCCCCCTCGACCGGCCCGACCATGCCTCTCACCCCCACCTGATGGTGACTGACACTGCGGCGGGCCAGGCCGTGACGGACTGGAAACCTACGGAAGCGTAGGTTACGCTTCCGTAGGCTGGTACGGCGACGCCCGGAGCCGTACGAGTTCCGCCCCGATCCCAAGGAGCCCCGTGACCGTCACCGCGCCGTACTCGACGACCGACCTGCTCCGTGAGCTCGAACCATTCGTCGCGCGAGAGGTCGATCGGCACCACGGGGTGGCCAAGGAATGGTTCCCGCACACCTACGTCCCGTGGTCGCTGGGCAGCGACTTCGACGGACCGCTGGAGGGGAAGGCCTGGTCACCCGACCAGTCCTCGCTGTCGGAGGCCGCTCGAACCTCCCTGTTCGTCAACCTCCTCACCGAGGACAACCTGCCGAGCTATCACGCGCAGATCGCGGACATCTTCGGACGGGACGGCGCGTGGGGCACGTGGGTGCATCGGTGGACCGCGGAGGAGGGGCGCCACGGCGCGGCCATCCGTGACTACCTGACCGTCACCCGAGCCGTGGACCCGGTCGAGCTTGAGCGCGCCCGCATGGTCCACATGGAGACCGGCTTCGAGAGCGACTACGGCGACTCGATGGTGCACGGGTTGGCTTACGTCTCCTTCCAGGAGCTCGCTACCCGCGTCTCACACCGCAACACGGGTGCGGCCTCGGGCGACCCTGTCTGCGAAGCGCTGATGGCGCGCATTGCCACCGACGAGAACCTGCACATGATCTTCTACCGCAACGTGCTCGGCGCCACGCTCGAGCTCGACCCCAACAACACCATGCGGGCGATCACTGACGTGGTGAAGACCTTCCAGATGCCCGGCCACTCCATCGACGGTTTTCTCCGCAAGTCTGCGGTGATCGCCAATGCCGGCATCTATGACGTCCGCCAGCACAAGGACCAGGTGCTCGCCCCCGTCCTGAGGCAATGGAAGGTCTGGGACATCGAGGGACTCGACGCTGAGGGTGAGGCGGCTCGCGAAGAGCTCGACGCGTTCCTGGCTCAGCTCGAGACCGCCGCCGTGCGGTTCGAGGAGCGCAAGGCTGCCCGCGAAGCACGCACGGCCGCCAAGGCCTGACCAGCAGCCCAACGGCCAGAGCCGTTGATCGTGAGAGATGTACGGCGACACACCGCAAGGAGCGTTCATCTCTCACGAGCATCCGGTCAGGCCGGGGCCGCCAAGGCGTTGAGGACCCGGTTGACGGGGGACTCAAGGTTCCAGCGGTCGGACAGGTCGAGGAGCGCCTCAGGGTCGGCCGGTCGCCGCGGGATCCGCGTGTCGAGGTTGTCGGGCATCGGGGCGTCTGCAGCGACCTGCACCACCAGGGGCGCGACTGCTAGGTAGTCGCGGGAGGCCTCCAGCTTGGCCCTGGCGCCGACATCGGCGCTGGGATCGTCGACGGCCGTCAAGAGCGCCTCGAGCGAGCCCCACTGAGTGATGAGCGCCGCGGCGGTCTTGTCGCCGACGCCCTTGACGCCAGGCAGACCATCGGAAGGGTCCCCACGGAGCGTGGCGAAATCGGCGTAGGCACGCCCGGGCACGCCGTACTTCCGCGCGACCCAGGCCTCGTCGACCACCTCGAGACGACCGACTCCACGGGCTGTGTAGAGAATGCGTACGGGCCGCGAGTCGTCCACGAGCTGGAAGAGATCGCGGTCGCCCGTCACGACATCGACGGCTCCTGGCGTGACGAACGTGAGGGTGCCGATCACGTCATCCGCCTCATATCCGGGCACTCCAACCCGCGCGATGCCGAGCGCATCCAGAACGTCTTCGATGACGGGCACCTGCGGCGCCAACGTGTCCGGGACCTCCTCCTCCGCCGAGCCCGGATGAGCAACCCGGTGCGCCTTGTAGGTCGGGATTGCCGCGACCCGGAACTCGGGACGCCAATCCGCGTCCATGCACGCAACCAGATGGGTCGGGGAGTGGTCGGCCACGAGCCGGGCGATGAAATCGAGCAGTCCACGCACGGCGTTGACCGGCTGCCCGTCTCGGGAGCGCACGGTGTCCGGGACTCCGAAGAAGGCGCGAAAGTACAACGACGCGGTGTCGAGGAGCATGAGCTTCGGGGGCGTCGACGGCTCGGGCGACTCCGGTGACTCCAGTGACTGGATGGACATCAGGCTCCACTCGGCTGTGCGTCGGTCTCGGTCGTCATCGGTCCGCTCTTCGGGGCTGACAGAAACAGGTTCGCGAGGTAGCCGGTGAACGTCCCGAAGATCGCCACACCGACGACGATGATCACCGTGCCCATGAATCGCCCGGCGTTGGTGACGGGGTACTGGTCGCCGTACCCGACCGTCGAGATGGTCACGACCACGTACCAGAGGCCGTCGGAGGCCGTGGTGATGTTGGCTCCCGGAGCTTTCGACTCGATGGCCACCATGGCCAGGCTGCCGAACTCCAGCACGAGGATGCCCAGCATCAGCAGCACGAGCAGGGCGCTACCCGCTCGGTCAGCGATCAAGGTGCGGCCGATCTTGCGGAGCCCATAAGCGGCCAGGAGCCGATAGACCCGCACCAGGCGAAACACCCTCAGCACCTTGGTCTGGGGAACAGGCAGGCTAGCGAGCAGGTCAGCCCAGCCGTACAGCCGGAAGAAGTAGCCCGACTTGGACGGGGCTGTGAACAGTCGGTAGAGGAAGTCCACGAGGAAGATCAGGCTCAGCAGCCCGTTCATCGCGTAGAGGATGTACTTCAACGCCTGGTCCTGGGAGAACGCGTAGATCAGCACCAGATTCACGATGGAGAGCAGCGAGAGGATGCCGATGAAGATCTCGTAGCCCGTGTTCTTCAGCTCGGACCGTACCTTCGGCGAGCCAGCCATGATGTCGGTCTCCTCCCGGCGGGAGCCCCCAGGCGCCCCGTCTGCAGCCTGCCATGCGGGGAGGCCAAGTCGCCGTAGGCTGAGCGGCGTGAGTGGACTCCTGGTCGACCTCGACCGACTCGTGTCGGCCCGTGAACTGACGGCGGCTGCGGGCCTGGACGCCATGCTGATCTCGCCTGGACCGGACTTGCGCTACCTCTGCGGCTACGACGCACTTCCCCTCGAGCGGCTGACCTGCCTGGTCCTACGCCCAGGCAAAGACCCGGTGCTGGTCGCCCCACAGCTCGAGGTGCCGGCCGCCAGGGTGTCTCCGCTGGGGATCGCCGGCGCCGAGATCGTGGGTTGGGACGAGACCGACGACCCCTACGCCCTCGTGGCCAGCCTGGTCGGCGACGCCGATCGCGTGGCGGTCGATGACCACATGTGGGCCGAGAAGGTGCTGGCCTTCCGCCATGCCATGCCCGGCGCAGAGCAGGTTCTCGCCGGAGACACGCTGCGGTCGATCAGGATGCGCAAGTCGGCGGCCGAGGTCGAGGCCCTGGCGACCGCAGGAGCGGCGATCGACTCGGTCCACGCGGCCGTGGGTCATTGGCTCAAGCCTGGACGAACTGAGCGTGAGGTCGGGGCAGACATCGCCGACGCGATCCTCGCTGCTGGCCACGAGACCGTTGACTTCGTCATCGTCGGCTCCGGCCCCAACGGCGCCAGCCCCCACCACGAGCTTTCCGACCGGGTGATCGAGCCGGGCGACCCTGTCGTGGTCGACATCGGGGGGACGACTCCCGAGGGCTACTGCTCGGACGAGACGCGCACCTACAGCGTCGGAGAACCGCCAGCGGCGTTCGTCGACTCCTACGACGTGCTCCGGCGCGCCCAGGAGGCCGCCTGCACCTGGGCGCGCCCAGGGGTCTCGGCCGAGTCCGTGGACGCTGCGGCGCGCGACATCATCGCCGAGGCAGGCTATGGCGACCTGTTCGTCCATCGCACCGGCCACGGGATCGGGCTTTCCACGCACGAGGAGCCCTACATCGTGGAGGGCAACACGCTGGTCCTCGAGGAAGGCATGGCGTTCTCCATCGAACCCGGCATCTATCACCCGGGGGCGTACGGTGCCCGCATCGAAGACATCGTGGTCTGCACCAGCGACGGCTTGCGGCGACTGAACCACCGTCCCCGCGAACTCGTCGTCCTTGACGCCTGACTCACGACACAGGAGAGGACCGGCAGCACCGTGGCACTGACCGTGGAACGTGACCTTCCCACCGACGAGGCCCATGCCCTGCTGGAGCTGACCCGAGAGCTCGCTGATGCCGAGCTGGCTCCACACGCCGCGACGTACGAAGCCGAGAAGCGCTTCCCCAGGGAGACGTTCCGGACCCTCGGCAAGGCCGGGCTCCTGGGGCTCGCCTACCCGGAGGAGCACGGAGGGGGTGGTCAGCCGTACGCGGTCTATCTGCAGATGCTCGAGGAGCTCGCGGCCTCGTGGTTGTCCGTGGGGATCGGAGTCAGCGTGCACACCCTGGCCTGCCACCCCCTGGCCGTCTTCGGCACCGATGAGCAGCGCGAGCGCTGGCTCCCCGAGCTGCTCGGCGGCGAGCTGCTCGGCGCCTACTGCCTGTCCGAGCCCCAGTCCGGGTCCGACGCAGCAGCTCTCCAGACCCGCGCTGTGCTGACCGGCGACAACTACGTGGTCACGGGCACCAAGTCCTGGATCACGCACGGGGGAGTTGCGGACTTCTACGCGATCATGACCCGAACGTCCGACGAGGGGCCACGCGGGATCACGTGCCTCCTGGCCGAGGCCACGACGCCAGGCCTGAGCGCTGCCGCGCCCGAACGGAAAATGGCCGCCAACGCGAGCCACACCGCGCAGATCCTGCTCGACGAAGCCCGGATCCCTACCGAACGGCGCATCGGCGCGGAGGGCCAGGGTTTCGAGATCGCGCTGGCTGCCCTCGACAGTGGCCGCCTCGGCATCGCCGCCTGTGCCGTCGGACTGGCCCAGGCGGCCCTCGACTTCGCCGTCGCCTACGCCAAGGAGCGGCGGCAGTTCGGACGCCCGATCGCCGACTTCCAGGGCATGCAGTTCCTCCTGGCTGACGCCGCCACCGAGGTATCCGCAGCCCGAGAGCTCTACCTCGCGGCCGCCAGACGCAAAGACCGTGGCCAGTCCTTCGGCACCCAGGCGGCCATGGCCAAGCTCTTCGCCACCGACATGGCCATGCGAGTCACCACCGACTGCGTCCAGGTGCTGGGTGGGTACGGCTACGTCGAGGACTATCCCGTTGAGCGCTACATGCGCGAGGCCAAGGTCCTGCAGATCGTCGAGGGGACCAACCAGATCCAGCGCATGGTCATCGGCCGTGCGCTGACCAAGCCCTAGCCGACCCCCATACGGCCCCGGCCGACGGCGACGCTGCGCGCTGCCCCCGGGCACGACCAGACCGGCAGACGGCGTGCGCAGAGTTGCGGCCCCGTGGAGGTTTCGGCGGTAGATTCTGCAGGGTGGAGGACACAGACAGCGAGATCATCCGGCTCCTCACCGTGGATGGCCGAATGTCATACACCGATCTCGGGAAGGCCACCGGGCTGTCGACGTCAGCGGTCCACCAGCGCGTGCGGCGCCTCGAGGAGCGCGGGGTCCTCGTGGGCTATGCGGCCGTCGTCGACCACGCGGCCATCGGGCTGCCCGTGACCGCCTTCGTCTCCATTACCCCGTTGGACCCGTCGGAGCCCGACGACGCACCCGAGCGGTTGGCGCCTATCCAGGCCATCGAGGCTTGCTACTCCGTCGCCGGCGACGAGTCCTACATCCTCAAGGTCCGGGTCGCCTCGCCCGTGTCGTTGGAGCTGCTGCTGGCCGAGATCCGGGCGACGGCCAACGTCCAGACCCGCACGACGATCGTGCTGTCGACCCCCTACGAAGGACGGCCGCCGGTCGCTGACCCACCTCTGGCGTGATGCCGGCCGGCGTGATGACGGGCTCGGTGCCCGGTTGAACGCGCGGACAGCCTTATCGGGCCGGATCGGTCAGCGGGTGGATGCCATCCGACTGGCTGCCGCGGCCTCGGCCGCAGCGGCCAAGGTGTGCTCCACCGACTCCATGCCGTGCTCACGCCACCAGGCCTGGCCCTCGGCCGGAAGGGTGTCGATCGGGTCGTAGTACTCATAGGCCCGAACCGTCGCATCGGGGTCTGAGGCCTCGATCGAGGTGCGGTAGTTCTTCGTCCAGTACGAGACGCCGTGCACCTCGTCGTAGGAGTCCAGCTGGTGCACCCAGCGCTTGCCGACGAAGGGGACGTCGCAGACGATGCGGGGCGTGGCAAAGCCGGGCAGGTAGCCCATGAGCCCATGCTGCAGGTGCTGTGCCTGCTTCACGCTCACCCGCCAGTGCTCGCTGAACGGGATCATGTCGCACATGTAGAAGTAGTAGGGCATGATCCCCGCGCCATCGAGCAGGGCGAAGCACAGGTCGAGCAGCTGCTCGACCGAGTCGTTCACTCCCCGCATGAGCACGCCCTGGTTGCGCACGTCACGAACGCCAGCATCCATCATCGCTCGTGTGGCCTCTGCCACCAGCGGGGTGACGGACTGGGCCGTATTGACGTGGGTGTGGATCGCGATGGACACCCCGCGCTCGCGGGCGGTGTCACCCAGTCGTGTCATCCCGGCCACGACGTCGTCCTGGAGCCAGTGCTGGGGGAGCCCCATCAGCGCCTTGGTCGCCAGCCGGATGTCGCGGATGTTGTCGACCTCGAGCAGGCGAGCCACGAAGCTCTCGAGGTTCTTCCACGGAAGGTTCGCGACGTCGCCCCCGCTGACGACCACGTCGCGCACCCCCGGCGAACGGCGCAGGTAGTCGATCATCTGGTCCTGGCGGTCCACCGGCTTGAGGTCGAACTTCAACTTGGAGACCTGGGGGGTGGAGTTGCCGACCAGGTCCATGCGCGTGCAGTGCCCGCAGTACTGCGGGCAGGTCGGCAGCAGCTCGGCCAGCACCTTGGTGGGGTAGCGGTGGGTGAGGCCTTCGGCTACCCACATGTCGTGCTCGTGCAGCGAGTCGCGCGTCGCGTGAGGGTGCGTGGGCCAGTCGGTGCGTCGGTCGGAGAACACGGGAAGCATGTAACGCCGGACGGGGTCGGCGTAGAAGGCCTCGGTGAACGCGGCCGGCGACGGCGCACCAGCCTCGTGCGACGCGGGCACCATGGTGTTGAGCATCTGCGGAGGCACGAGCATCGACATCGTGGCTCGCTCAGCCTGGTCTCGCTCCAGGTCGGCGTAGAAGCGGTCCTCCAGCAGATCGCCGACGAGCTCGTGCAGCTGCTTGAGGTTCTTCACGCAGTGAGACCGCTGCCACTGCACATCACGCCACTGCGCCTCGGTCACCTCGCCCCAGCCGGGAAAGCGCGTCCAGTCGGGCTCGACCAGCGGCTGAGCCGAATAGCCGTACGGCTGGCCGACGTGCTGGGCGCTTGCGGACGCCTCGTGGGCGAGAAGCTGCTCGGTCATGCGCCCGAGGATACGCGCAAACCTTCCCGTTCGACGAACGCTTGGCCGCAAGATCTGCGGTCTAGTGTCCCAGATCGTGAGAGGATCCCGGCGTGACAGCGTCTCCCTCGCCATCCTCGCCCGTCGGCCTCCACCGCGTCCTCGACCCCGCGGGGGTCCTCCCGCAGGCCGCTCGACGGCTCGACGCCGACCCGACCCTGCGACCGGACGAGACCAGGATCCGGGTTGAGCGACTCAACCTCGACGCGGCAAGCTTTCGGCAGCTGAGCGAGAAGCACCACGGCGACGGCGGTGCGGTCCGCGACGAGGTGCTCTCCATCGTCTCCGAGCGCGGCAAGATGCAAAACCCGGTGACCGGTTCGGGGGGCATGCTCGTGGGCCGCGTGGAAGAGGTCGGGCCTGACTCGACCCTCGGCCTGCACGTGGGCGACAGAGTGGCCAGCCTGGTCTCGTTGTCGCTGACCCCGTTGCGCCTCGACGACGCCCTCACCGACTGGGAGGGCACCTCCGAGCAGGTCCCATGCTCGGGCACGGCCATCCTGTTCGGCCGCTCGATCGCTGCGGTGCTGCCCGACGATCTCCCGTCGGAGCTGGCGATGGCCGTCATGGACGTCGCCGGGGCACCGGCGCTCACCCAGCGCGTGGTGGAGCAGTACGTCGCCAACGACCACGCCCCGACCGTGGCGGTGATCGGCGGAGCGGGCAAGTCTGGGTCCCTCGCGCTGGTAGCCGCACGACGGGCGGGCGCCCGCCGCACGGTCGGCGTCGTTCCCGTCGTGTCCGAGCAGGAGACGCTTGTGGCGTCAGGCCTGTCGGACGCCACGGCCCTCGCGGACGCTCGTGACCCGGTGGCGGTCGCGGCCGCCGTGACCGACGCCCTGGGGGGACCGGCAGACGTCACCGTGGTGTGCGTCGACGTCCCCGGCTGCGAGCACGGCGCGATCCTGGCGACCAACCCGGTGGGCGGGACGATCATCTTCTTCTCCATGGCCACGTCGTTCAGCGCCGCGGCGCTGGGGGCCGAGGGGCTCGCATCAGACGTCACGATGCTCATCGGGAACGGCTATACGCCCGGACACGCCGAACTCGCCTTCACCCTCCTGCGCGAGGAGAACGCGCTGCGCCACCTCTTCGAGCAGCGGATCGCGGCAGACTGACCAGCATGCCCCCCACCTCCTCCGCCCACGGCGACGTCCAGCCCCCCACGACCCTGCTGGTCGGCGGCAGGATCTACTCGCCTTCGGATCCAACCGCCACCGCCCTTCTGACGCGTGGCGACCGCGTCGTGTGGGTGGGTAGCGATGCCGCGGCCGAGGCTCACCGGGACGCCGCCGACCTCGTGATCCCGCTCGGCGGCTCGCTGGTCACCCCGGCCTTTGTCGATGCGCATGTGCACGCGACGTCGACCGGCCTGCTGCTGACGGGGCTCAACCTGGTCGACTGCACCTCGCTGACCCAGGCTCTCGACCGGATCGAGCAGTACTGCCGCAACACCGGCGCCGCCGGCATCGTCCTGGGCACAGGGTGGGACGAAACCCGCTGGCCCGAGCGACGACCCCCGACCCGCCAAGAGGTCGATCGCGCGTCCTACGGCGCCCAGCTCTACCTCACCCGTATCGACGTCCACTCGGCCATCGCGTCCTCGGCGATGATGGCCATGCTGCCGGGCATCGAGGAGCTCGAGGGCTACGACGCTTCGGGGCTGTTGACCCGAGACGCACATCACCACGCGCGTGCCGTCGCCATCGACGCCGTGACTCCCGCCGCCAGGCGGGCTGCGCAACGGGAGACCAGGGCACACTGCGCGCGCCTGGGGGTCGGCGCGTTGCACGAGCTCGGCGGGCCAGAGATCTCCAGCCCCGACGACTTCGCGGACATGCTCGCTCTGGCTGCGTCAGAGCCCGGACCTGACGTCGTGGGCTACTGGGGTGAGCTGGGTGGCATCGAGATCGCGCAGGAGCTGGGTGCCCTGGGCGCGGCCGGCGACCTCTTCGCCGATGGCGCGATCGGCTCGCACACGGCCTGTCTGAGTTCTCACTACGCCGACGACGACTCGTTCGGCAGCGCCTACCTCACCCGTGACGAGGTGCGGGACCATGTGGTGGCGTGCACGCACGCTGGCCTTCAAGCCGGCTTCCACGCAATCGGGGACGGAGCCATGCAGACCGTCATCGGCGGTTGCGAGGACGCGGCAGCCGAGGTGGGCGGGGAACGCTTCCGCGCGGCACGCCACCGGATCGAGCACGTCGAGATGGTTGACGCCGACCTCATCGCGAGGATGGCCAGGCTCGGGTTGTACGCCTCCGTGCAGCCCGCCTTCGACGAGCTCTGGGGCGGCGCCAACGGCATGTACGCGGAGCGCCTCGGTGTCGACCGAGCACTCACGCTCAATCCGTTGGCGTCCATCGCCGCAGCCGGCGTGCCTTTGGCCCTCGGCTCCGACAGCCCCGTGACTCCCATCGCCCCGTGGGACGCCATCCGAGCAGCGACTCAGCACCATGTAGAGGCCCAGCGGCTCAGCCCAGAGGTGGCCTTCTCCGCCCACACGGTCGGTGGTTGGCGGGCGGCCGGCGTCGAAGATGCCGGGACCCTGGAGCCGGGGAAGCAGGCGACCTACGCCATCTGGTCCACGACCGGCACCGACGCGACCCTCCCGGACCTGACCGAGCGCCGACCCGCCCCTGAGTGCCTTCGTACCGTCGTGGGCGGCCGAGACGTATTCACGCATGAAGGAGCCTGGTCATGATCGGAGGGGAATCATGAGCCCCGCACGGACCCGACCCGCTGGCGAGCTGCTCAGCCTCGACCCTGTCGTCGTTCGGAAGGCGCGCGCGCTGGCCCGGCAGGCCGGTCGCCCCGTCGTCAAGTTGGCACGCACGCGAACCACCGTGTCGGTGGAGCGGGCCGGGCTGCGGCTGGCCGGGCTCACGGGCGCCGACGTTGAAGGCATTCCCTGGGTGAACCGACTCACGGATGCTGTCCGCGCGGACGTCGGGCTCGAACACGGTGTAGCCGTTCCTGTGTGGCACGCGCTGCGGCAGACCAACACCGGCGACCTGCTCACGTTGGCCCAGAAGGCAGCCAGCGGCTCGGTGACCTTCACCGTCCCGACCGGTCGGCCCGCCGACCAGGCGCGCCGAGCCGCCCGCGCTGCGGCTGCCAAGGGCGTGAGCCGCATCGACCGCGCGCGAGCCACGCGAGACCGGCTGGTGGCCCGGATCGGAGATGCCCCGCGTCGACCCTGGATCTATCTCATCGTGGCGACGGGCGACATCTATGAGGACGTCCCGCAGGCCCAGGCCGCCGCGCGCGAAGGCGCTGACGTCATCGCGGTGATCCGCTCGACGGGGCAGTCGCTGCTCGACTACGTGCCGGAGGGTGCGACCCGCGAGGGCTACGCCGGCACCTACGCCACGCAGGAGAACTTCCGGATCATGCGCTCAGCGCTCGACGACGTGAGCAAGGAGCTCGGACGCTACGTCCGCCTGACGAACTACGCGTCTGGGTTGTGCATGCCCGAGATCGCCACCCTCGCCGGACTTGAGCGTCTCGACATGATGCTCAACGACTCGATGTACGGGATCTTGTTCCGTGACATCAACCCGGTCAGAACCTTCGTCGACCAGCGCTACTCGCGGCAGGTGCACGCCCGGGCCGGCATCGTCATCAACACTGGCGAGGACAACTACCTCACGACCGCCGATGCGGTGGAGGCGGCACACACCGTCACGGTCAGCCAGCTGCTGAACGAGTTCTTCGCCAAGGAGGCGGGTCTTCCGGACGCGCAGATCGGGCTCGGGCACGCATTCGAGATCAACCCAGACCTGCCCGAGTCGTTCCGCCTCGAGCTCGCACACGCGCTCCTCGCGAGGACGTTGTTCCCCAAGGCGCCGTTGAAGTGGATGCCACCCACGAAGCACATGACCGGCGACATCTTCAAGGGTTACCTGCTCGATGGTTTCTTCAACCTGGTTGGCGCCCTGACCGGGCAGGGGATCCTGCTGGTCGGCATGATGACCGAGGCGGTCGTCACGCCCTGGCTTTCCGACCGCGACTTGGCGCTGCAGAACGTTCGGTACGTGATGAACGCCGCTGGAGGGCTGACCGAGGACTTCCACCCGCCAGTAGACGGGTTCATCCAGACCCGCGCCCGGCAGGTGCTGTCGGAAGCCGTCGAGCTGTTGGAACAGATCGTGGCCGAGCCAGGGTCCGCCCCCCTGCTCGAGGCGATTGGCGACGGCACGTTCGGCCTGATGAAGCGACCGGCCGACGCCGGCAAGGGCCTTGACGGAGTCGCCGTACGTGCGCCGGACTACTACCACCCCGGCATCGACGTCCTTGAGAGCGTCACGTGAGCGACAAGCAGGTGTTGCGGCCCTATGGCGACACGACCGGCGACGGCATGGTCCAGGTGTCCTTCACCTTGCCCATGGCCCACGACAAGCGCGCCGAGGGTGCAGCCGTGCAGCTCGCCAACCGTATGGGCATCGAGCCCGCACTCCTGGTCCACGCCAAGGCCATGGGACCGGACTTCACGTTCTTCGTGGTGTACGGACCCGTCAACCACCTCGTGGAGCCTCACAAGGTCGTCGTCCTGGAACGCGAGTTCCCCTTGCTCTCCGCCAAGGACATCAACGCCACGATCAAGCGTGTCCTGCGCCGGCCGCTTGTTGTCGTCGGAGCCTGCATAGGCACCGACGCTCACACCGTAGGCATTGACGCGATTCTGAACATCAAGGGATTCGCCGGAGAGAAGGGCCTCGAGTACTACTCAGAGATCGAGGTTCACAACCTCGGGGCCCAGGTGCTCGTGCCGGAACTCGTCGAACGCTGTCGGGCGCTCGGCGCTGACGCTGTCCTCGTCTCCCAGGTGGTGACTCAGAAGGACGCCCACCTGCACAACACCCGCGAGATGGCGGCAGCCTTCCGCGAGGCCTATCCAGCAGTGGAGAAGCCGCTTCTCGTCGTTGGTGGCCCGCGTTTTGACGAGGGATCAGCTCAAGCGTTGGGCGTGGACCGGATCTTCGGCAAGGGCACGACCCCCGGTGAGGTCGCCTCCTACCTCACCCACGCGCTGGTCGTGGCACACGACCGGCAGCCGGACGAAGGACGAGGCGCGGACAGTTCTGACGCCATCGCGACCCCGAAGAAACGACCATCGCGCAAGTGGACCGGGCGGGAGACCGGCAAGGCACGGCACGCGACGAGGAGTCCAGTGTGAACGACGACCCCCGCGTCGGCCTCGCCGTCACGCACCGGCGCTACGTTCCCTACTCGCACGCACACTACGGCGGCAACCTCGTCGACGGCGCCTATGTCTTGGCTCTGTTCGGAGACGTTGCCACCGAGGTGTGCATTCGCACCGACGCGGACGAAGGACTGTTCGCGGGATATGACGCGGTGTCGTTCCTAGGCCCTGTCCAAGGCGGGGACGTCGTTGAGGTCACCGCCACGGTCAACCGTGTCGGACGGCGCTCGAGGGCGTTGTCCTTCGAGGCCCGCGTGATCTGCCGTGCGGCACCGGAGAGGGGCCCGTCTGCGGCTGATGCGCTGGACCCGCCGCTGGTGTGCACGACAGCCACGGGCACGGTCGTCGTGCCGGACGGCTAGCGCCAGACCATCTCGCCGACCTGGCCCCTGACAGGACGCGCGGCTGGGACTTCTCAGGATGGGGCATGAGCCTGGATGTGCCCGGCTAGTCTGCCACCGAGCATGTGCGGGGCCGAGACTAGGGGGATGGGCGCGTGTCCGTTGTCGGAACCGCCGTTCGCGAGACACGAGACTCCCTGAGCACGGTCTTCCGCAATCCCGGGCTGCGCCGGATCAACCTCGCCTTTGCCGGCTCTGCGATCGGCGACTGGGCCTACGCAACAGCCATCCTCGTCTGGGCCTACGACGTGGGCGGGGTCACGGCCGTCGGTGTCTGGGGCACCGTACGACTGCTGCTCGCGGCTGCGGTCACCCCGTTCGGCGCCATGATCGTCGACAGGCTGCCACGCAAGTTCGTCATGGTCGCCACAGACCTGCTGCGCGCCGCCCTCGTGCTGATTGCCGCCTTGCTCATCTGGACCGACGGCCCAACGATCGCGATCTTCATCCTGGCGACGTTGGCCTCGCTCGCCGCGACTCCATTCCGTCCTGCGGTCGCCGCCTTGCTCCCCAAGCTGGTCAACAAGCCCGAGGAGCTCACCGCAGCTAACGGAACCGCCAGCACCATCGAGAGCCTGGCCTTCTTCGTCGGTCCGGCTCTCGGGGGGATCCTGCTGACAGCCTTCGACATCCCCGTCGTGATCGTGTTCAACGGCCTGACCTTCTTGTGGTCGGCAGCGCTCGTCAGCCGAATCCAGGTCCCTTCAACCGAGGAGAAGGTCCCGGCCGGAGCTGCTCCCGCGGACACCGAAGGTGAACTCGCCGAGCCAAGCGCGGCCGCAGCAGACTCCGAGCCCGCGGACAAGGAGTCCTTCCGCACTGAGGTCCTCGCTGGTTTCAGGTTGATCTGGCGCCACCGCGACCTTCGGCTCGTCGCGGGCGTCTACTGCGCCCAGACCGTCGTCGCCGGCGCCTCTCTGGTCTTCGTCGTGTCCATGGCCGTGGAGATGACGGACTTCGGGAGCAAGGGGGTCGGCTATCTCGACAGCGTGCTGGGGCTCGGGGCCATCCTCGGTGGCCTCTTCGCCATCGGGCGGGCGTCCGCCCGACGCCTCGCCAGCGACTTCGGCGTCGGCGTGATCTTCTGGGCGCTGCCCCTGTTGCTGGCGGCAGCGTGGCCGAGCATGTGGTCGGCCTTCCTTGCGATGTTCATCATTGGATTCGCCAACCCGGTCGTCGACATCAATGCCTCGACGATCCTCCAACGGCTGGCGCCCGACGAGGTCATGGGCCGCGTCTTCGGGGCCCTCGAAACAGCTCTCATCGCAGCGATGGCCCTGGGGTCGATCGTCATGCCGCTGCTGGTGGCCACCGTCGGTCTCCGATGGTCGCTCACCATCCTGGCGATGGTCATCACGGTCGTTGTGCTGCCTGCCATGTCCGGATTGCGCAAGCTGGACACCTCCCTGCGCGCCCCCGCTGGACTTGCCCTGCTTCGCGGCATTCCGCTGTTCGCTCCAATCGAACCCAAGTCTCTCGAGCGGATCGCCCAGCAACTGGTCAAGGTCGAGGTCGCGGCGGGCGACACCGTAATTCGGGAAGGGGACGCCGGGGACCGGTTCTACGTCGTCGAGTCAGGCGGGGCGACGGCAACCTTCGGCGGAAAGGTGCTGTCGGTCATGGAGGTTGGGGACCCGTTCGGAGAGATTGCGCTCCTCAGGGACGTGCCTCGAACAGCAACGGTGACCGCCGACGAGCCGACAGTACTGCTCGCCCTCGAACGTGAGGCCTTCCTCGAGGCCGTGACCGGGGACAACGAGGTAAGCAGCCGCGCCGACGACCTCATCGCCAGACGGATCCCGACGTACTAGGACCGGCTGCGCCGCCCCGCAATACTTGCGCCCGCCACCGGTCTAGGCTCGGGGAGTGAACCGGCTGCATGGCGCGCTCGGGCGGGTGCTGGCGGGCCTGGCGTCCGGGCTGTTGCTTATGTTTGCCTTCTCGCCCTACGACCTCTGGGCGTTGGCCCCACTTTCGGTCGCGGTTCTGACCCTGGCCGCTCGCGACATCTCCTGGCAAGTGTCGGTCTTGGTAGGGCTGGCCGCCGGACTGGGGTTCTTCGTCCCGCTGCTGCACTGGACGGGCATCTACGTCGGCGCCACCCCCTGGCTGATTCTCGCCTGCTACCAGGCCATCTACGTCGTACCGCTAACGCTGTCGACCACTCTGGTGCAGCGTTTGCCGGGCTGGCCTCTTTGGGTGGCGTGCCTGTGGGTGGCCGAGGAGGCGGTTCGTGGTCGCTGGCCCTTCGAAGGCTTCACCTGGGGCAGGCTGGCGTTCAGCCAGGCCGATGGTCCCGTGCTCGGGTTGGCCATCCTGGGGGGCGCACCCCTGATGACCTTCGCGGTGGCCCTCGCCGGGACGCTGATCGCTGGTGGCGTCGTCGCGGCGGCGCGTGGGCCGGGACTCACCGCCGGCGCCGCGTTCGCAGCCGCTGCCGGTGTCATGGCTCTTGGCGCCGTAATTCCAGCCGCTAGGCCCGACGGTCCCGCTGTCTCCGCCGGAATGATCCAAGGAAACGTTCCCCGGCTCGGACTCGATTTCAACGGCCAGCGCGAAGCGGTGCTCCGCAACCACGTGGCAGGCACCGAACAGCTGGCAGCTGATGTGGCGACCGGTGAGCAAGTCCAGCCAGACCTGTTGCTGTGGCCCGAGAACGCCTCCGACGTCGATCCCTTCCGAGACACAGCGGCAGCAGCACTGATCCAGAGCGCGGTCGACAGCATCGGGGTCCCGACGCTCGTCGGCGCGGTCATCAACAACCCCGCGGACGACAACACGGTTCTCAACGTCGGGATCGTGTGGGAGCCCGCCACCCCCGCGTCTCCGGGCGGACCGGGGGAGGTCTACGTCAAACAGCACCCGGTGCCTTTCGCCGAATACATCCCGTTCCGTTCCATTGCCCGCCGGATCTCCACCGAGGTTGACCGGGTGGGACGTGACTTCGCAGCGGGTGACAAGCCGGGCGTTCTCCACGTAGGTCCCGCCCGGGTGGGGGATGTCATCTGCTTCGAGATCGCCTACGACGGACTGGTGCGGTCCACCGTCGTCTCTGGTGCGCAACTGCTGTCGGTGCAAACCAACAACGCGACGTTCGGCTTCACCCCGCAGACCGAGCAACAACTGGCCATGAGCCGACTCCGGGCGGTCGAGCACGGGCGCTGGACCCTGGTGGTCGCGACGTCGGGGGTGTCTGCCGCCATTGCTCCCGACGGCGCCGTGGTGCAACGGGCCGAGATCTTCACCTCGGCCCAGATCGTCCAGCAGGTACGCCTGTCCGACGCGCTGACCCCGGCCGATCGCGTCGGCGCCTTGCCGGAGGTCGTCCTCGCTTTGATCGGTTTCGGGGCCGTCGCGTGGTCGGGTACCGTCATATGGTCCCAGCGCCGACGCCCGCCCTCCGGCGCCACTCCGCCGACCGACGAGGCCCTTCTGCCGTGACCGAGTCCCTCGTTCTGGTGTGCATCCCGACGTATGACGAAGCGGCCAACGTCGAGCGGATCGTGCGGCGAGTACGTTCAGCCGTACCCGCCGCCCACGTACTGGTGGTGGACGACAACAGCCCCGACGGCACAGGGCAGATCGCCGACACCCTGGCAGCAGGCGACCAGCAGGTGCACGTGCTGCACCGCGCCGGCAAAGAGGGGTTGGGCGCCGCCTACCTGGAAGCCTTCCAGTGGGCCCTCGACCGCGGCTACGAGGTCGTCGTCGAGATGGATGCCGACGGTTCGCACCGTCCCGAAGAGCTCCCCACCCTGCTGGCTGCCCTCGAGGGGGGAGCGGACCTCGCTCTCGGATCGCGTTGGGTCGAGGGCGGACGGGTCGTCAACTGGCCACGAAGCCGCGAGGTGCTCAGCAGAGGCGGAAACACCTACGCGAGATTGGCGCTCGGCATCCCGTTGCGCGACGCGACGGGCGGATACCGTGCGTTCCGAGCCACCACCCTCAAGGGGCTCGACCTCGCAGACGTCGAGTCGCAGGGTTACTGCTTCCAAGTGGACCTCGCTCGCCGAGCGATCGATCTCGGGTTCACGGTGGTCGAGGTCCCGATCACCTTCGTCGAGCGCGAAGCCGGGGTCAGCAAGATGAGCCGATCGATCGTGGGTGAGGCCCTGTGGCGAGTCACGGTCTGGGGGGCGCAGACCCGCTGGGGACAGCTGCGGTCCAAGGGTCGCTCGTCACACACCGAGACCGGCTGAGCGCCATGCCCGCGATCGTCTTCGTGCTCCTCGTCCTCGTTCCGGCGGTGGAGATCGCTTCGATCATCCTCATGACGTCGTGGGTGGGTGGCGCCGCGACCTTCACCCTCATCGTGGTCGGCGCCGTCCTGGGTTTCATCGTGATGCGCCAGGCGGGCCGCTCGTGGTGGGCGGGGCTGCGTGTTGCCGCCGGCGGGGTCGACGCCCGCGGCGTATCGAGTCCCGTCCAGGCCCCCGATGGCGCCGTCGCCGCGGACCGAGGTCTGCTGTTCCTGGCCGGCCTGCTGATCGCCATCCCGGGGTTCGTCGGCGACATCTTCGGGCTCCTTTTGCTGGTGCCCCCCGTCCGTTCACTGCTTCGCGTCGCCGTGGCCGCCTGGTTCGTTCGGCGCTTCGTGGCCGTCACGGGACCGGGAGGCTCGGTTCTGTGGCGCTCGACCCAGCGTGGATCGGCCACGGTCCACGTCGACCGGGTTGTTCCCGGTGAGGTGGTGGAGGACGAGACGAGCCCAAGTCCTCGCCCCGACGCTCAGGGAGGGCCACGACCGCCCGAAGCGGGCCGCCGAGAGATTCTCCCGGGCTCGGACGAAGCCGAGCCCGGCGCTTGACAGCTGACGGCTGCGCCACGGCCCTCGGCGGAAGCCAGCAGAAAACGGCCCCGCCGTCGGAGCCCCGAGGGGGTCTAGAACTCCGAAGGCAGGGCCGTTGGGCTGGCAAGGGTCAGGAGCGACCCTGCGACGCTAGGCAGACTTGCGAGTAGGCGGCTCAGCGGCTCGGCGGCGACGCGGCTTGGCCTCCATGGCGTTGCGGTGCTCAGCGTGGACCACATGCGTGGCTCCGCCGGCGCCTCGCAGCAGGGTGAGCCTCTCCTCGAGGAGCTCCTCGAGGTCGCCCACGGTGCGGCGCTCGACGAGCATGTCCCACGGGGTGCGCTGCTTGCGACCGACGACCGGCTCCGGCTGATCGGCATCGACGCGAAGGGCTGAGGCACCGCAGGTGCGACACTCCCACAGAGCGGGGATGTCGGCCTCGACGCTGAACGGCACCTCGGTCAGGTGTCCTGAGGGGCATAGAAACGTCGTGGACAGTCGTGGGGCGAGCTCAATGCCTCGATCGGTCTCATAGCTGACCGCGCCAAGCTTGGTTCCTCGCAGAGCCTCACCCATGTCAACCTCACCTGTCTCGTTCGTCTCAGATCCCCAGGGGAAACGAGGACCTGTGGGAGGAACGTCCCCCAGGCCTCTGGTGTTCCCACGAACGGGCCTTTCCAACCCCGAGACCGGCTCGTTAGCGCTTCGTAAGGCCCGGCGGCCGAACGGGTCGGGCGGCTCCAGAGGTCAGACGATCGCCGGAACGACGTTCCCCGCTTCGCGGATGCCACGGCGAACGTCCACCCGGGCCAGGAGGACGAAGCCGACGACGAAGAACACGACGAGCCCCAGGATGGCCAACCGGTAGGAGCCCGTGATCTGGAGGGTGAGCGTGATCATCAGCGACCCGACAAACGACGTGGCGCGATCGCTGATCTCGTAGAGACCGAAGTACTCCGCCTCCCGTCCGAGGGGGATGAACTGGCTGAACAAGGACCTGGACAGCGCCTGGCTCCCGCCGAGAACGATCCCGATCGCTGCGGCAAGGATGAAGAACGCCAGCACCGCGCCTGTCGGGATGACCACGGCATAGAGCACGACGACGGTCCACACGACGAGTGATCCGAGGACGGTCCGTTTGGCGCCGTAGGTGCGGGCGATTCGGCCAAGCAGCAGCGCACCGAAAAACGCCACGAGCTGGACGAGGAGGATCGCCTGGATCAGCGTCTCGTCCTCGAGATCGAGCTCCTCGCTGCCGTACGTCGCCGAAAAGGCGATGGCCGCCTGGATGCCGTCGTTGAAGCAAAGATAGGCCAGCAAGAACCAGAGGGTCTGCGGATACTGCCGAAGCCCGCTGATGGTGCGAACAAGCTGGCGAAACGCCCCGGTGACGACGCTGGCCCCTCCACCGGCTTCATCCACTGCATCCACGGCAACGGGAGGGCGATCGCGTAGGCGACGCAGCGGGATGGTCGCGAACAGTGCCCACCACACGCCAGCTGACAGCAGGCAGAGCCGTACAGCCTCGCCCTCAGTGAGACCAAACGTGTCGTGCAGCGTGAAAAGAACGAGGTTGAGCAGCAGGAGGATGAAACCTCCGAAGTAGCCCAAAGCCCAACCCCGCGCACTGACCTGGTCCCGTTCGTCAGCCGTCGAGATCTCGGGGAGGAAGGCGTTGTAGACAACAATCGACGCACCGAACGCCACATTCGCGGTGACGAGCAGCAGCCCACCGAGCTCGAAGCGTCCGTCACGAACGAAATACAGGGCCATCGTCGCGACGGAGCCGATCCCGGCAAACAGCGCCAGCAACCGACGCTTGCTCGAAGCCCGATCGGCCACGGCTCCGACGATGGGCAGCAGAATGACCTGGAGAAGCACCGACACCGTGATCATCGCAGGGAAGAAGGCGCTCTCACGGATGCCCACCCCGAGCACGTGGACGAAGCCGTTCGCGTCCGCCGCATCCTCCGTCACCGACGTGAGATAGGGCCCGAGGAATACCGTGACGACGGTGGTCGAGAAGGCCGAGGCGGCCCAGTCGTAGAAGAACCAACCACGCTGCTCGCGCACTCGGTCGGCGTCCGGAACCTGGGCCGGGTCCAGGGGCTGCGCGGTCACCCACGCATCATCGAGGCTCTTCACCCCGCTCTGGGCGACGTTCGGTCCACCGACACACGGCGTGTCGCGTGGATGGTCGACCGCTAGGGGGTCGGCGGCCAGGAATTCCGGGCTGTCAGGACGTCGCGGAGCACAGCGGGCCTGTCGGTCATGAGTCCGGCGACCCCGAGATCGAGGAGGCGCTCCATCTCGGCTCGCTCGTCGATGGTCCAGACGTGGACCGGGCGGCCCTGCTCGTGGGCGCGGCTCACGAAGGCGTCCGTGACCAGCGGCACCCGGCCCAACCGGACCGGGACCTGGAAGCAATCTCCGAGGAACCGGACCGGCGTCGGGCGACCCAGGCTGACGGCGAGCCTGTGCGCGAGAACGCCGGCCGGACCGGTCCCCGTGCACACGCGCGATCCGAAGGTTCGACGCACGACCGAGAGCCTCGCGTCTGAAAAGCTGGCCACGCACACGCGTTCGAGCGCGGACGGATCGGCCTCGAGGAGGGCGATGACCGGCCCGACCGCCTCGTCGGCCTTGATGTCGATATTGACGCGGGCCTCGGGAACCGCCGCGAGGAGCTCGACCAGGCGTGGGGGAGTGGTGCCATCGGCGAGGCGGGACTGGCACACATCGGCCCAGGGCAATTCCTCGATCCGCCCGACCCGATCGGTGACGCGGTCGAGCGTGGCGTCATGGACAGCGACGAGCACGCCGTCGGACGTGGCGTGCACGTCGGTCTCGAAGTGGGTGAACCCAAGGTTCCAGGCCCGCTCAAAGGCGGAGATCGAGTTCTCGGTCGCCTCGCTCGCGCCCCCACGGTGCACGAATGCGAGCGGGCCTTCGCTGCGGAGGAAGGGGTGCGTCCAGGCGCGGTTCACGTAGCTAGCCTGGCAGCCCCGGCGCCGGACGCTGCGGCGGGTAGCCCGCCCTGCATCCCTGCTTGGCGCACGGCCAGCGTGACACGATGGAGCGGTGAGCGGGACACCGGCGGCTCAGCTTCGTCTACGCGATCTCGCGCGGTTGCGCCGTATCCGCGACCGAATCGACCGCGACTACGCGCAGCCGCTGGACGTCGAGGCGCTCGCCCGGGGCGAGAACCTGTCCGGCGGGCACCTCAGCCGGCAGTTCCGGCTGGCCTACGGCGAGTCGCCGTACAGCTATCTCATGACCCGGCGGATCGAGCGCGCCATGGCGCTGCTCCGTCGTGGCGATCTCACCGTGACCGAGATCTGCTTCGCCGTCGGCTGCTCGTCTCTGGGGACCTTCAGCACACGATTCACCGAACTGGTGGGGATGCCGCCCGGCGCCTACCGACGCCAGCAGGGGGACCGTCCGGAGGGGCTGCCCTCCTGCGTCGAGAAGCAGGTGACCAGACCGATCAGGAATCGAGAAGCGCGGGCCAAGCGCGCCCACCTAGCCTGACCCCATGGACATCAGCATTCACTCGAGTTTCCTGCCCCATGAAGACCCCGACGCGTCGCTCGCGTTCTACCGCGACACCCTCGGCTTCGAGGTCCGTGGCGACGTCGGCCACGGCACCATGCGGTGGATCACCGTGGGACCCGCTGACCAACCCGGCACGTCCATCGTGCTTGCTCCGCCAGGAGCCAATCCAGGCGTCACAGACGACGAGCGCCGCACCATTGCCGAGATGATGGCCAAGGGCACCTACGCCATGTTGATGATGGCGACCCGGGATCTCGACAGGACCTTCGAGCGACTGCAGGCCTCCGACGCGGAGATCGTCCAAGAGCCAACCGAGCAGCCGTACGGCGTCCGTGACTGCGCTGTTCGCGATCCGGCGGGCAGCCTGATCCGCATCCAGGAGCTGCGCTGACCGAAAGAGCGATCTCTGCATCGGCCTGGGTGGACGCCGCAGGCACCAGATAGGCGACGAACGGAGACTCAGGGCATGTCCACGAGGACGAACGCGGCGTCGCAGGCCCCGCACCCTGCCGACAGCCATGGCCTGATTCGCGTACGGGGTGCTCGCGTCAACAACCTCAAGGACATCAGCATCGAGATCCCCAAAAGGCGGCTGACGGCCTTCACCGGCGTCTCAGGCTCCGGCAAGAGCTCGCTGGTATTCGGCACGATCGCGGCGGAGTCCCAACGGCTCATCAACGAGACGTACAGCACGTTCGTCCAAGGCTTCATGCCGACGCTGGGCCGTCCCGAGGTAGACCTCCTGGACGGGCTCACCACCGCGATCATCGTCGACCAGGAGCGCATGGGCACCGACCCTCGCTCCACGGTGGGCACCGCGACCGACGTTCATGCCATGTTGCGCATCCTGTTCAGCCGGTTGGGCCAACCGCACGTGGGTCCACCGCAGGCCTTTTCCTTCAACGTCGCCTCCATCAGTGGCGCCGGCGCCGTCACCCGGGAGAAGGGCGGTCGCACATCGAGGGAGAAGCGGAGCTTCAACATCCTCGGCGGCATGTGTTCACGGTGCGAGGGCCGCGGCGCGGTCAACGACATCGACCTCACCGAGCTCTACGACGACAGTCTGTCCCTGAACCAGGGGGCACTGAAGATCCCCGGATACAGCATGGATGGCTGGTACGGCCGCATCTTCTCCGGCTGCGGATTCTTCGATCCGGACAAGCCCATCCGTTCGTTCACCAAGCGACAGCTCGACGATCTCCTCTACAAAGCTCCGACGAAGATCAAGGTCGATGGCATCAACCTGACCTACGAGGGCCTGATCCCGAAGATCCAGAAGTCGATGCTGTCCAAGGACGTCGATGCGATGCAGCCCCATGTCCGGGCGTTCGTGGAGCGGGCCGTCACCTTTGAGACCTGCCCAGAGTGCCACGGCACCCGCCTCAGTCCGGAGGCGCGTTCCTCGAAGATCAAGGGGATCAACATCGCCGATGCGTGCGCGATGCAGATCAGCGACTTGGCCGAATGGCTGCGCGAGTTGAACGAACCGTCCGTTGCCCCGCTGCTGGAAGCGTTGGGGGAGACTCTCGACTCCTTCGTCGACATCGGGCTGGGCTACCTCAGTCTCGAGCGACCGGCCGGAACGCTCTCAGGTGGCGAGGCCCAGCGGACCAAGATGATCCGCCACCTCGGATCGTCGTTGACCGACGTCACCTATGTCTTTGACGAGCCCACGATCGGGCTGCACCCTCACGACATCGAACGGATGAACCAGCTCCTGCTGCAGCTGCGCGACAAGGGCAACACGGTGCTGGTGGTAGAGCACAAACCCGAGGCGATCGCGATCGCTGACCACGTCATCGATCTCGGACCCGGCGCCGGGGCCGACGGCGGACAGGTGATGTTCGAGGGAACCGTCGCGGGACTGCGAGACAGCGACACCATCACCGGCCGACATCTCGACGACCGAGCCCAGCTCAAGGCTGAGACCCGGCTCTCGAGCGACGCCCTCAAGATCCGAGGGGCGGACAGAAACAACCTGCAGAACGTCGATGTCGACATTCCTCTCGGCCAGCTCGTGGTGCTCACGGGCGTGGCCGGCTCTGGCAAGAGCTCACTCATGGCCGGCTCGGTGTCAGGCATGGACGGGGTGGTGACCGTCGACCAGGCTTCGATCCGCGGTTCTCGACGGAGCAACCCGGCGACCTACACCGGGCTGCTCGACCCGATCCGGAAGGCGTTCGCCAAGCAGAACGGCGTCAAGCCCGCACTGTTCAGCGCCAACTCCGAGGGGGCGTGCCCCCACTGCAACGGGGCCGGCGTCCTCTACGCCGATCTAGCGATGATGGCGGGAGTCGCAGTCCCATGCGAGGTGTGCGAAGGCAAGCGCTTCATGCCCGAGGTTTTGGACTACAAGCTCGGTGGCAAGGACATCAGTGAGGTGCTCTCGATGTCCGTCTCTGCGGCCCGGGAGTTCTTCGGAGGCGGCGAAACTGCGCTGTCTGCAGCGCACATGATCCTCCAACGTCTGGCGGATGTCGGGCTCGGATATCTCACCCTCGGCCAGCCGCTCACCACGTTGTCCGGTGGCGAGCGCCAGCGCATCAAGCTGGCCACGCACCTCGGCGAGAAGGGTGGGATCTACGTCCTCGACGAGCCCACCACCGGCCTGCACCTCGCCGACGTGGAGAACTTGCTCGGACTGCTCGACCGTCTGGTCGACTCCGGCAAGTCTGTGATCGTCATCGAGCACCATCAGGCCGTCATGGCCCACGCCGACTGGATCATCGACCTCGGCCCGGGTGCGGGCCACGACGGAGGAAGGGTCGTCTTCCAGGGAACTCCCGCCGAGCTCGTTGCCGACCGTTCGACCCTCACCGGCCAGCACCTATCGGCCTACGTGGCGTCGATCGAATCGCTCGTTGAGCCCGAATAACTCGCTGAGCCGGAGCGTCCGGGGCCTGTCTGCCGGCGCGCCTGGCCGACCGCCTTGACCCGGGGGTTGAACGCCGATAATCGACATTATGTCACTTTGCAGAACTGAGCCCCCTTGCCGGGACTCGGGACACTCCCCAGCCGGAATCGCCTCAGTCGTCGTCCTCACGGCGGGCCTCCGGCGGCAGCCACAAGGTGGCCAGGAGGCCGACACCCACGGCGCCGGCAGCGACGAAGGCGGTCGTCTGGATCGACTCGGCAAACGCCTGGCCCGCCGCGTCTGCCACGACCTGGCCACCAGGTTGTTCAGCCAGGCTCGGGATCACGGTTCCGGCCGACTGCTCAACAGCCGTACCGATCGCGCTGATCTGCTCTTGAGACAGGCCGGGGACGCCTTGCAGGTTGGCGTCCGTCCGATCGACCAGGCTGACGAACAACACAGTGCCAAGCACCGCGGTGCCCAGCGCGGATCCCAGCTGTCGTGCCGTGCTCTGGGTGCCGCTGGCCTGTCCGCTCTGCCGGACCGGTACGTCGGCGAGGATCAGGCCGGTCAGCTGCGCGCTCGCATAGCCCACGCCAATGCCATAGATGAAGAGCCAGCCTGCAACGACCCAGCCGCTGACGGCCGGTGAGACCACCAGCCCCAGGCCCACGATGCCGATCACCTCGAGACCGAGTCCGAGCCGAGCCACGAATCGCGGGGACCTGAGGTCGGCGATGCGCGCTGATGTGGGGCCGGAAACGAACGACCCAGCCGCAAGCGCTGCGAGAACCCCGCCCGCACCGAAGGCCGAGTAGCCCTGGACGCTCTGGAGGAACAGCGGCAGCGAGAAGAGAATCCCGAACTCCCCGAGGCTGACAATCAGTGCCGCCAGGCTCCCGAGCCCGAAGGTCGGGATCCTGAACAAGGAGAAGTCGATCAGGGCGGATCGGCCGGCAGCCGTACGGCGCTGCTCGACCACGGACAGGGACACAAGCGCCGCCACCGAGAGGACGAACGCGACGAAGACCGGCGAGATCGCGCCGACCGGCCACTCCCCGCCCGCGATGCTCACGGCGCCGTCGGTCCGCCACCAGCCATAGTTGCGACCCTCGATGAGGCCGAAGACGAGCAAGCCGATGCCGACAGCTGAGAGCACTGCGCCGACCACGTCGACGCCAGGCGCGATGTCGTCGTCCTTGCTGTCCGGGATCCGCAGCAGGGCCCCGACGATGACGACGACTCCCAGCGGCAGGTTGATCAGGAAGGCCCACTGCCATGAGAAGTTCTCGGTCAGCCATCCGCCCAACAGCGGCCCCACCGCGGCCATCCCACCGATCAGCGAGCCGTAGATGGCAAAGGCCACCGTCCGCGCCCGGCCGGAGTAGGTCGCATTCACCAGAGAGAGCGAGCTGGGAGAGATCATCGCTCCCCCGACCCCCTGGAGCGCACGAGCGGCAATCAGAGCCTCACCGCTCGGCGACAAGGCAGCGAGCAGGCTCGCACCCGCAAACACCGCTGCGCCGGCGACGAAGATCCGCCGTCGGCCGACCCGGTCTCCCAGCCGACCGGCCACGATGAGCAAGGCGGCAAAGACCAACGCGTAGATCGCGTTGACCCACTCAGCGTCGATCGAGGTGATGTCGAGGTCGGCGATGATGGACGGCAGAGCGACGTTCACGATGGTCGCGTCCATCACCACCATGGCGATCCCCAGCCCGAGGAACACCATCGGCACCCAGCCGGGACCCTGGCTTTCCCGTGTCCTGGTCGAAGAGATCGCCTCGGTCACGGCGCCACGCTAGGGCGCGTGCAGGGACCCCGCACGGTGAACGGGAGCGCGGTCAGCGGTTGGGGCGCAAGGTCCAGAGCACCGTCATCGCGGCGGTGACCGTGCCCTCGCCGTCCGTCAGCTCGACGTCGACCTCGAACTCAGGCCGCTCCCCCGCGTCCAGCTCGGCCAGCACCTCTGCGGCATCGCGGCTGAGGGTTGCCGTGGCAGTCACTGGACCCAAGGCCAGCTTCAGATAGCGGATGGATGCACTGACGGCGAGCGGGGTCGCCCGGTCCAGCGTCGCCAGGAAATGGGTGAGCACGACCGCCCCGCTGGCCGACTCCCCCAGGGTGAACATCGCACCCGCGTGAGGCCCGCCGACGTGGTTGCGCTGCGTCTCGACGTCGGGCAGACGCAGAACGGCCCGGTCCGGCGACACGTCGACGGCTTCGAGCCCGAGGGTTCGGACGAACGGGACGGAAGCCTCGAGAGCGGCGAAGACATCGACCATGGGAAGGGATGCTACTGGCTGGTAACTTGGGCTGGTGTCGAAGGGCGCTTCAGAAGCCGATCCGCCGTCGGTCCCGTGGGCGGTCCTCGACCTGGACGGCGTGCTGGCCGACGCCCGTCACCGCCTCCATCATCTCGAGGCCTCGCCGAAGAACTGGGCCGCCTTCTTCGCCGAGGCGGTGTCCGATCCCGTCCTCCCCGAGGGCGTCGCTGTCGCGGAGCGCCTTCGCGACGGTCATCGGGTGGTCTACCTGACTGGCAGACCGGAGCGATGGCGACACGACACCGAGGCCTGGCTGTCGTTGCACGAGTTTCCGCCGGGTCGGGTGTTCATGAGAGGAGACCAAGACCGGCGACCGGCTCGGGTCATGAAAGTCGGAGTTCTCCGCAGGCTGGCTGCCTCAGCCCCCGTGGCGGTGGTGGTCGACGACGACCAGCAGGTCGTGCGCGCCGCCCGCGCCGCGGGATTCTCGGTCCTGCACGCAGACTGGATGGCTCAGCAACCGGCCCTGTTCGAGGCCCAGGAGGTCGACGGCGCCACCTGAAGCGGTCACGCCAGGGCTCCCACCGCTTTGCTGAACACCCTTGGCAACCGAGACGCGGCGGGCACCAACCGTCGACGCACCGACGGGACCGCCGTGGCGCGCACCAAGGCACCAGTCATCAGGCTCGACGTCCACGTGGCCTGACGCCACGCGCGGTCGTACGACGCCGGATCGTCGGCGTGGACCGCTGCGGCGAGAGCCCGGGCACCCGCGACCCCCACGACGAGTCCCTCTCCCGTCAACGCGTCGACGTATCCGGCGGCGTCACCGACGAGCAGAACCCTTCCCGCCGTGCGCCGCCGGGCGCGCTGCTCGAGCGGCCCTGCGCCAAGGACACTCGAAGCGGGTGGAGCGGCAGCGATCCGTTTGGCGACGTCCGGGAACTCAGCCAACCAGTCCCCATAAGTGCGGCCGCGGACCGAGGTGAGAACGGCGACACCCACCGTGTGGTCATCGACCGGAGTGACGTAGAGCTCGGCATGCGCCGCCCAGTGAACCTCGACATGGTCCGACCACGGCTCGACCGTCCAGTGCTGACGCAACCCGTACCGACGTCGCCGCGTGGCCGGCGCTGTGAGGCCGAGGTCTGCGCGAACCTGCGAGTGCAGACCATCGGCCGCGGCCACGTACGACGCGTTCACCTGGTGACCGTCGACGTTCACCGCGACGTGCGTCGGCCGCACCGCGATGAGGCTGGCCTCGCCAGGCAGCATTCGCACGCCAGCCGCGCGAGCGGCCTCCGAGAGGGATTGGTGCAGCGTGACACGACGGACCCCGCGGCCGGGGCCGCCGGGAAAGTCCGCACTTACCCGGTGGCCACCGTCGACGTAGGTAATCCCACGGAAGTCCTGGCCCACGACATCAACGCCGAGCGCGGTCAGACGCTCGAGGGCTGAAGGCATGACGCCTTCACCGCACGCCTTGTCGATCGGAGCAGACCGCCGCTCGACCACCGTGACGGAGAGGCCGGCCATGGCCGCTTCGAGCGCCGTCACCAGACCGACCGGGCCTCCCCCGATCACCAGCAGATCAGGGCGAGTCGCGAGGCCACCTTGCGTCACGCCGGCTCCGCGCTGACCGCGCCCCGCAGGGCCGCCTCCTCCGTGCGCAGCCGCACGGCGAGCAACGGGATGTTCAGGGCTGTGAAGACCACGGCCGTGACCCAGGCCGTGTGGACCAGTGGCAGGGCCAGCCCTTCAACGACGACGGCGACGTAGTTTGGGTGCCGGAAAAAGCGGTACGGACCGCGCGTGATCCGCGGCAGCCCGGGAACGACGATCACCCTGGTGTTCCACCGGTGCCCGAGCGTCGCGATGCACCACCACCGCAGGGCCTGGGACAAGGCGACCAGCGCGAGCATCGACCAGCCCAACCAGGGGATGAACGGCGGATCGCCGACCACGACCTCGACGACGCAGGCCACGAGGAGCCCCGCATGCAGCACCACCATGAACGGGTAGTGGCCCTGCCCGGTCTCGACCCCTCCACGTTCGAGGGCCCAGCGCGCGTTGCGCGTGGACACGACCAGTTCCAGGAGCCGCTCGGCCGCGACTAGTCCGATGAGGAGGAGGTACCAGGAGACCGACGTCATGCGGCCGCGCTCACCACCGCAGCAGCACCATCTCGGAGCAGAAGCCCGGCCCCATGGCGAGCATCACCGCCGGCTCACCGCTTCCCGGTGGCCGTTCTCGCATCACATCAGCCAGCACGTGGAGCACTGAGGCGGAGGACAGGTTGCCGACGGCGGCCAACGACGCGCGAGTCGGATCGAGGGCGTCGGAAGGCAACCCCAGCGTCTCGATGACGGCGTCGACCACCTTCGGTCCTCCGGGATGGGCGATCCAGTGACGTACGTCGGACACATCAAGCTGGTGATCGGCGAGGAACTGCTTCACATCGCCCCCGAGGTGCCCGCGCACGACGTCCGCAACCGAGGCCGACAGCACGATCCGGAGGCCGGACGAGCCGACGTCCCAGCCCATGACCCGCTCGGTGTCGTCGTAGAAGCGAGACCTGGAAGCCACGACCTCGGGCCCGCTGATGCCCAGCGCGGCCGCCCTGCGTTCGCCCACCATGACGACGGCTGCGGCTCCGTCACCAAACAATCCAGAGGCCACGAGGTTCGCAATGGAGGGATCGTCTCGCTGCACCGTGAGCGAGCAGAGCTCGACGGCCAACAGGACGGCGACACCGTCGGGATGGCCCATCAGGTAGTCGTGCACACGCGCCACGCCGGCGGCGCCGGCCACGCAGCCGAGCCCGAACATCGGGATGCGCTTGACATCCGTACGTAGCCCAAGCGGCTGGACAAGCCGGGCGTCGAGCGACGGGGCGGCTACCCCCGTGACCGTCGTGGTCACCAGCAGGTCCACGTCATCGGGGGCCAAACCCGCCCCGTGGATGGCGCGACGTGCGGCGAGCTCGCCGAGCTGGACTCCGACGCGGATCCAGGCGTCATTAGCGGCGGTGAAGCCGTCGAGCTCTGGGTACTCGTGCAGCTCCAGCGCGAGGTGGCGCGTGGCGACTCCGGTGTTGGCGTGCAGTCGCTCCAGCAGCACGCGGGCCTTGGCGTCATCACCAACAACGTGACGACCGAAGATCGAGGTGATCGTCTCCTGCGTATATCGGTGGGCACCCAGGGCGGTCCCAACCGCAGCGATGCCCGTCACCGATCCATCGTCGCACGGCCGCGCGGTGCTTGCGCGCGCCCGACTTGGTCACCAGGTCCGAAGCCCGACCTTCCGTGTGTTCGTTGAAGGCCGGACGATGCTTGCCCCCACACCCAACCGTTCGCGGGTGGCGCCCCTGCCTACCTGGGATTCAGTCGGCGAACGCCTCGACGGGAGGGCAGGCACACATGAGGTGCCGATCCCCTCGCGCGCCGTCTACTCGACGAACCGGGGGCCAGAATTTCGCATGCCGCACGGATGCAACCGGGTAGACGGCCTCATCACGGGTGTAGGGATGGCTCCATTCAGCGGTCAACTGGTCCGCCGTGTGAGGAGCGTGGGCCAAGGGCGACTCCTCGTGGCTCCACTCCCCCGACGCGACCCGATCGACTTCGGACTTGATCGCGATCATGGCCTCGCAGAAGCGGTCGAGCTCGACGAGCCCCTCAGACTCGGTGGGTTCGATCATCAGGGTTCCAGCGACCGGGAACGACAGAGTAGGCGCGTGGAATCCGTAGTCGATCAGCCGTTTGGCGACGTCCTCGGCGGTCACGCCGGTGCTCTTGGTGATCTCACGCAGGTCGACGATGCACTCGTGCGCCACCAGTCCTCCGCGCCCGGTGTAGAGGACCGGGTAGTGCGGTGCAAGCCGGTGAGCCAGGTAGTTGGCGCTCAGGATGGCGACCTGGCTTGCTTCGGTGAGCCCTGCGGCGCCCATGAGCCGGATGTAGGCCCACGAGATCGGAAGGATGCCCGCGCTGCCCCAGGGTGCTCCTGACACCGGGCCGATGCCGGTCGCAGGGCCGGCCTCCTCGACGAGGGGGTGGTTGGGCAGGTAGGGCGCTAGATGGGCTCGCACGCCCACCGGGCCCACACCAGGGCCACCGCCGCCGTGCGGGATGCAGAACGTCTTGTGCAGGTTCAGGTGGCTCACGTCCGCACCGAACTCGCCGGGCTTGGCCAGTCCCACCAGCGCGTTGAGGTTGGCGCCGTCGACGTAGACCTGCCCACCCGCCGCGTGAACGAGGCGACAGATGTCTGAGACCGACTCCTCGAAAACGCCGTGAGTCGAGGGATAGGTGATCATCAACGCGCCCAACGACTCGCCGTGCTCAGCGATCTTGTCGCGCAGATCGTTGACGTCGACGTTCCCTTGCGCGTCACAGGTCACCACGACGACCTTGAACCCAGCCATCACGGCTGAGGCTGCATTGGTCCCGTGGGCGCTGCTCGGAATCAAGCACACGGTGCGTTGCTCGTCACCCTGTGACCGGTGGTAGGCGCGGATCGCCAGCAATCCGGCCAGCTCGCCCTGGCTACCCGCGTTGGGTTGCAAGGACACCGTGTCGTAGCCGGTGATCTCGACCAGCCAGGTCTCAAGCTGGCGGATCAGCTCCCGGATGCCGTCGGAGTCCGCGAGGGGCGCGAACGGGTGCAGGCCGGCGAACTCCGGCCAGGTCACGGCCTCCATCTCGGTGGCCGCGTTGAGCTTCATCGTGCAGGAACCCAGCGGGATCATGGTCCGGTCGAGCGCGAGGTCCGCGTCGGCGAGCCTGCGCAGATAGCGCATCATCTCGGTCTCGCTGTGGTCCGCGCGAAAGACCGGGTGCGTGAGGTAGTTCGACGTCCTCCAGATCTCCAGCTCGTCCAGTGGATCCGTCGTCGCCGCATCGAGAACATCGAGGTCCTCGGTGACGCCGAAGGCATCCCACACGGCCCGGATGTCGGCTCGGGTGGTGGTCTCGTCGCAGGCGATCCCCACGGTGTCCGCGTCGACCTGCCGCAGCGCGATCCCGCGATCGGCCGCCGCCAGCACGATCTGCGCCGCGCGACCAGGAACCTCGACCTGCACGGTGTCGAACACGTAGGGACTGACCGTGGCATACCCGCCATCACGCAGGCCCTCGGCCAGCAAGAGGGCGAAACGATGCGTCCGTTCGGCGATCCGTCGTAGTCCCTCCGGACCGTGCCACACGGCGTACATCCCGGCCATGACCGCGAGAAGGACCTGCGCCGTGCAGATGTTCGACGTCGCCTTCTCCCGGCGGATGTGCTGCTCTCGCGTCTGCAGGGCGAGCCGGTAGGCAGGCCGCCCCCCCGCATCCACGCTCACACCGACCAAGCGACCCGGCATCGACCGCTCCAAGCCGGCGCGTACGGCGAGGTACCCGGCGTGCGGTCCCCCGAACCCGAGCGGGACGCCGAAACGCTGGGCACTGCCCACGACGACGTCCGCGCCCAGCTCCCCGGGCGGTATGAGCAGCGTCAGAGCCAACAGGTCCGCGGCCACGGCCAGCCCGACCCCGGCGTCCTTCGCCTGCGCGGCCAACGGGGCGAGATCACGGACTCGCCCGGAGGACCCTGGATACTGCGCGAGCACCCCGAAGCACTCTCCCTCGGGCAGACCTCCCTCCAGGTCAGCGACCACGACCTCGATGCCGAGCGGTTCGGCGCGAGTCCGGATGACCGCCAGTGTCTGCGGGTGGGCATCTGCATCGACCACGAAGCGGTTGCTGGTCCCTCGTGTGGCACGCCGCAACAAGGTCATGGACTCAGCGGCCGCCGTCGGCTCGTCGAGCATGCTCGCGTTGGCCGTCGCCAGCCCGGTCAGGTCGGCCACGACAGTCTGGAAGTTGAGCAAAGCCTCCAGTCGACCTTGGCTGATCTCGGCCTGGTAGGGCGTATAGGCGGTGTACCAAGCGGGATTCTCGAGCACGTTCCGCACGATGACGGAGGGCGTGTGCGTGCCGTGGTACCCCAACCCGATCATGGGGCGCCGGACGGTGTTGCGGTCAGCGAGGGCACGCAGTTCCGCGATCACCTCTGGCTCACTGGCCGCCGGCGGAAGATCGAGCGGGCGGCCGGCCCTGATCGACCCTGGGACGGCCTCGTCGACCAGGGCCTCAACGCTGGCCCGTCCGAGGGCAGCGAGCATCTTGGCCCGCGCATCGGAGTCGGGGCCGATGTGGCGCTCGGTGAAGGGGGCGTCGGCTTCGAGGCTGGTGAGCGACGGGCGAGTCGTGGTTGACGGCACGAGTGGCTCCGGGGGCGAGGCGGTCTCGGGACGCGGGTGCGCCCCGAAGGCCTCCCCCTCTGTCATCGGCACCTGAGAGGTTCAGTGCCCGCCCGGCAGGCCGGTTCGGGCTCCTTGCACCGTCGGTGGAGATTCCCTTTGCCACGCAAAGGGAATCCCTCTTTCCAGAGGCGCCTCGCCCGCACGGTCCTGGTCGCCTGAGAGGTTCCGGGGAGAATTGCTCCTTCGGCGCCCACCACCGGGTGTGATGGGACTCTCCCGAGCAGGGTCGACAGCGGTGCCAGTGTAGACCTCAACCGGTGCGGGTCACCGAACGCGGGCGGCCGTCTTGGTCCAGTCCTCGGTCGCCCCGTGGGCGGGCTTCAGCCGGTCGCGCGAGTACGGCGCCGCTGGGCCAGCTCGTCTCCGGGGTGGACCACCTCGAGCTCCACATCCGGACGCTCGCCTGGCAGCTCGGCCAGCGACCCTTCGACCTCGCGCCAGACGCGTCCGACGGCGATGCCGAACACACCCTGGCCGCCTTGCACCAAGTCGACGACCTCGTCGGCCGACGTGCACTCGTAGACGCTCGCACCATCGCTCATGAGCGTGATCCGCGCGAGGTCATCGACCCCGCGATCGCGCAGGTGCTGCACCGCGGTCCGGATCTGCTGGAGGGAGACCCCGGTGTCGAGCAGCCTCTTGACGATCTTGAGCACGAGGATGTCTCGGAAGGAGTACAGCCGCTGACTTCCGGAGCCGTGAGCCGGCCTGATGGTGGGCTCGACGAGGCCGGTGCGGGCCCAGTAGTCCAGCTGCCGATAGGTGATGCCCGCAGCCGCACAGGCCGTCGGGCCGCGATAGCCGATGTCGTCGGGCAGTGAGCTGATCGCCGCCTCGAACAGCAGCCCCTGCTCGCCAGCCCGGCGACGGGACTCGGCCTGGTCGACGGGGTCAGGACCACGAGGTGCGTCGGGAATCTCTCGGGTCACAGCTGGCCTCCGGGGCGGACGTGGTGCTGATGCTCGAACGTTCGTGCCACGACGGGTGCCACACCGCTGCCAACCGGTTCAGGGACTGAGCGCCCGAAACCACAGAGCTGGAACTCCATCAACGCAACACCCGAACGGTAGGGACCAGGCCACCCCGGGTCAACGCACCTGCCTGCGACACGCCGAGGCAAAGTCTCAACCCAAGGTCGAGACTGGTCAACCCTCAACCGTTGGTTGAGGGTGGGGGCGCCTCGGGTCCGCTGCCGAGATCTTCGAAGTCCTCGGGGGTCACCTGGTCCAGGAATTCCCGGAATCGCTCAACCTCGTCCTCTTGCTCGTCGGGGATCTCGATGCCGGCCTCGTCGAGCACGTCCTCCGCCCCGTAGATCGTGGTGCCGGTGCGCAGCGCCAACGCGATGGCGTCCGACGGCCGAGCACTGACCTCGATGCCGGAGCCGAAGACCAGCTGGGCGAAGAAGACGCCGTCCTCGAGCGCGGTGATGCGTACTTGCTCCAACTCGTGGCCCAACGCCTTCAGGACGTCGCGCATCAGATCGTGGGTGAGCGGTCTGGTCGGCACCACTCCCTGCTGGGCGAACGCGATCGCCGTCGCCTCGACCGCCCCGATCCAGATCGGGAGGTAGCGCTCGCCTCCGACCTCGCGCAGCAGCACGATCGGTTGGCTGGAGGGCATCTCGACACGGACACCGACGACATCGAGCTGGTTCACAGCACAGAGCCTACGCCCGCGATCCAAGCCCCGACTTGACGAGTGCCGCATGCAACCGCACTGACAGTGCTGCTAGCTCGCGCACGATCTCCTCGGCCCTGGCCTTGGCCTCGGCGCCCTTCTGGTTGCGTTGGGGCGCCACGACCTGTTCCACGAGGCCAACTTCGCGGTCAGCAGCGGCCTTGAAGGCGCGCAGGTGGCGGGACTCGAGCCCGAAGGCGGCCAGCTCGGCAACGGTGCGCGCGATCAGCAACGCGTCTCCGTCGTAGTGGCTGCCGGTCCGGGTGACCAGGCCATATCCCTCGATCTGGGCCAGCTGGTCCTCGGTGATCGTCGCTGCGTCGAGCAGCTCGGCGCGCGACAGCCGCAGCTCCGAGGCGTCCCGGGCGAAGGCCTCCGGCCCCGGCAGCCCGTCCCCGCCGACCACCGACATCGGCACCCGCGGCGCCGCGCCGGCCTGTGCCGGCGGCTCGAGACCACGATCAATGGCCTCAAGGTGGTCTTTGATCACCCTGAGGGGCAGGTAGTGGTCACGCTGGGCGGACAGCACGTAGCGCAGCCGCACCACATCGTCGTGGTCGAACTTGCGGTAGCCCGAGGCCGTGCGCTGCGGCTGGACCAGCCCCTCTGACTCGAGAAACCTGATCTTGCTGATCGTCACATCAGGGAAATCGGGGCGCAGCCTGCCCAGAACCTCGCCGATGTTCATGTAGGCACGTGCTGGAACGCTCATCCGGCGTCCCCGGGACGGGAGGCGGCCGGGAAGTAGAGCAGACGGTACTTCCCGATCTGTACCTCATCACCCCCGGACAGCAGCGTGTCGTCGATGCGCTGACGGTTCACGTACGTGCCGTTGAGGCTGCCCACGTCCACGACGCGAAAGCCGCCTGCATCTCGACGGAACTCCGCATGGCGTCGTGAAACGGTCACGTCGTCGAGGAAGATTTCCGCGTCGTGGTGCCGTCCAGCCGTGGTGACATCGGTCTCGAGGAGATAGCGACTGCCCGCGTTGGGACCCCGCTGAACCACCAGCAGCGCGGTGCCCGGCACGAGGGCGTCAACGCCGGCGTCCGGTCCGGCCGCACCCGACTCCGAGGACTCGTCGCCACCCGAGGTCAAGCCCCCCAGCGAGAGGGTGGAGGTCGTCTCCGATGGATCCACGTCTTTGCCGTGCTCGGCCGCGTCTGGAGAGTCGGGGGGGTCGCTGCTCATCGCATCCTCGTCGTTTCGCTTGGGTCTTCAGGATCGCTGATCTGGGTCGCTGTCCGGAAGTGCTCGGTGGTGCTGAGCCGGGACCGGATCAGACCCGGAGCTCTGGGCCACGAAGGGCCGGACCCCCGCGAAAAACCCTCAACCACGGCTCGAGGCACACCTCAGCACGGCGAAGCAGGCCCGGTCAACCCGATCCCGGAACATGATCCGCCCGCTGGCGAATCTCTCACCGTCGAGTGGAGGGTTGGATCGAGCGCCATCCCCTCGAACACCGATCGCGAGCGATGACCCCGATCCAACCGGCTAGGCGGGCATCAACCGGTGAGAGCCGCGTAGTCCCCTGCCGAGAGCAGCCCCGCGAGCGGGTCTGGAACGGACCCAGCGGGCGTCTGGACCTCGAACAACCAACCGGAGCCATAGGGCTCGGCGTTGACCTGGTCTGGGGCGCCGTCGAGGGAATCGTTGCGGGCGACGATGACGCCAGCGATGGGCGCGTAGAGCTCGCTCACGCTCTTGGTGCTCTCCACCTCTCCGCACGCCTGCCCGGCCACGACCTCTTGACCGATCGAGGGAAGGTCGACGTAGACCACGTCCCCGAGCTGACCTTGGGCGAAGTCGGTGATCCCGACGCGCAGAACATCGGCCTTCTCGGTGATTCGGACCCACTCGTGGTCGGAGGTGTAGTGCAGGTCGTCGGGTGTTTCGGTCATCTCGGCCTCCAAGAGGCGCATGGCGGGGCGGCGTCACATGGTTGCCGCCGTGGATCTCGATCAGGGCGCGGCCGGGCGAGCGTACTGAGGCGGTTCGGCACTGTGCAACGCCGAGATCTGGAGCTCGTCGCGCTCGTCGATCAGGACCTCCCCGCCCAGCGTCCGAACGCTGTCGACCACTCCACCGGGGATCCGTAGGGCAGCGCTCAGCGTGCGCGGGTCGCCGATCGCCAGGATCTGAAACGGTGCCTCAACAACCGTGCCGTCGACGATGACGCCTGGCTGATCTGGAGGGGGGTCGGCAAACCACGTCGAGGCGACGACCCGTTGGTCTCCGATCTGCTGGGCCTCTGCGCCCGCGTCCCGAAGCTCCTGGACCGCATCGAGGAGGAGCGTGGCGTCCACAGCATCCTCGGGGTCGATCAACCGCACGACCACACCAGGACCCACCGCAGGAACGGTGCCCGCCAGGACCTTCAAGGCCGACACCCGAGCCCGGATTTCGGCGAGCGCGACCTGGTCGGCATCGGTTCCAGTCGCCAGCCGGTCACGCAGGCTCTCTAGCTCACGTAGTTCCGTCTGCAACCTGGCCTCGCGTTGGTTCACGTCATCAAGGATGCGGACGAGATCGGTCTCATTGGTCTGCCCGAGATCGACCTCGCTGCGGGTGGAACCGACCTGGACGGCCAATCCAAAGCCAAGGACTAGGAACAAGGAGCCGACAAGCAGCTGGGCCCGGGTGCGGCGGAACGCCAGCGCACGTCGGAGGGCCGCGCGACGCGGGGCGGGGCCAGTGGTCGCGTCCGTCGGCGAGGATCGGTCATGCGTCGAACAGGCGACGGCGGATCGCGGCTGCGTTGGCGAAGATGCGCACGGCGAACACGATGATCACGCCAGTAGACAGCTGCGCGCCGACGCCGAGCTGGTCGCCCAGGAAGACGATCAGTGCGGCGATCAGGACATTGGAGAGGAACGAGACGACGAAGACTCGATCGTCAAAGACTCCTTCGAGCAGTGCCCTCGATGCGCCGAACACAGCGTCGAGCGCGGCCACGACCGCGATGGGCAGGTAGGGCTGCAAGCCAGAACGGGACCACCGGCTGAAGAAGCACACCGAGCACGATGCCGATCACCAGCCCCAACGCGGCGATCACGGGGTGCCTTCTCGGGCGTAGCGAAGAATCACACCGGAGTCGGCGGGCACAGTCAGGTCGTTGCGCGAGTCCAGGTCATAGCGGATCCCGAAGGTCTGGCGCAGAGTCTCAAGCTCGACGCCCGACGGACCGGAGGAGAACGTCTGCGACAAGCGTGGCCGGGTCACCGATCGCGGAGACGACATACGGACGCACCAGGGGACGATAGTTGACGAGCACGGCAGCCCCTGCACCGCGGATCGCAGACAGCGACGTCAGACGCTCCCCGTTGATATCGACAGCTTCTGCGCCAGCCTGCCAAAGACCGTTGACGAGGATCTGTAGATCACGGTCCAGCACTCGTCCGAGATCTGGTGCGCCAGCTGCCTGGGCCTCCTGGTCGACTGGCGCATCGTCGATCGTGACGATGACTCCGGGACCGCGAACGGCGACGGTGCCCGCCTGCTCCCCCAACGCCAGCAGCTCGGCCTGCGCGAGCCGACCAGCGCCATCGGACTGCAGGGCCTCATCGCGGAGACGATCGACGTCAGCGGTCGCGATCTCGAGTCGCGCTTGTACGTCACGCACCCGAGCGTCGGCTGTCTCGACGGCCGCACCGAGCTCCTGCTTGCGCTGAGCGGCGTCCGGAGCCGCCGCCCACTGCTGCGTGGCAGCCAGTGCCAGGACCACGCCGACAAGGGCCAGGCCAACAACCACCCCCAGGCGACCACCCACACCGTGCCCCGCGCGCCCAGGGCCACCGTCGGTCGATCGGCGTGCGGCGGCATTGACGTAGCCCTGGTCCAGCGCGTCCTGCACGAGCCGGTCCAACAAGCCCAGAGAAGGATCCCTCGGTGGGCGTTCACCCTCGAGCGTGATCCGGGAAGCGGTCACTGGCGGGCTCGCTCCAGCACCGCCACCCACTCGTCGAGCAACTCATCTGCCTCGCTCTCTGAGCCGCCCTCCGCCCAGACCCTGGTCACGGCCTCGGCCGGATCTGGCAGAACGAGGGCCCAACGACCGTCCTCCTCGACGATCCGCAGACCATCGGTCAGATCCACTTCCCGGTCGCCGACCACCTCTTGGACCGTACGCATGACCTGCCCTTTGGCTGCCCAAGGCGTATCCACGGTGCGACGACGCACATGCGCGACCGGGATGCGAGCATCGATCTGAGACAAGGTCAGGCGGGCCCGGGCGACCAGGCCGAGCAGGCGAAGGAAGGCGGCGTTTCCGTCGACGGCCGGCCCTGCCTGGGGCGTGACGAAGCCACCGCGGCCGTCCCCGCCGAACGTGACCTCCCGGTCGAGCGTGGCACGCACCAGATCGTCGGACGTGGTGCCGACCCAGGTGACATCGACCCCGTGGAATCGACAAACCTGCTCAGCCACCCGGGTCGTCGTGACCGGAAGGACCACACGTTCACCCGCCCGTTGCGCGGCGACCAAGTCGAGGAAGACCAGCAAGGCACGCTGGTCACCGAGCACGGCCCCGGACTCGTCGACCAGCCGGATGCGCTCACCAATCGGATCGAACCGCACGCCGAAGTCCGCCGCCGACGAAGCCACGAGCGCACCCAGGCGTCTCAGTCCGGCACGGCGAACGCTCGGGGTCTCCGTCGGGGAGTCGTCATCGAGGCGGCCGTTGACGACCAGAACCTCGACACCGACCCGGCTGAGCAGCTTCGGCAGGACGAGGGCCGCCACCCCACCAGCGCAGTCGACGACCACCTTCAGTCCGGCGTCCTCGACCCCGCTCAGGTCGATGGCCTGCATGAGTTCCTGGACGTAGGACTCGACGGCCCGAGGCGGAAAGGAGAGATCGCCGATCTCGCCCGGGAAGGCCCGACGGAACTCCTGGCGCTGCAGAACACGCTCGAGCTTGCGTTGCGCCGTGGCCGACAGATCGATGCCCTGCTCATCGACGAACACCACATCGACACTGTCTGGAACCCCAGGTGTGGTTCGGATCATCAGCCCCCCTGCCCCACCTGCTCGCGCAGCCTCGAGGCGCAGGACGGGGGGTGGAGCGACCTCCAGGTCGCGTACGTCGATGGCGCTGGCCGTCAGCGCAGAGATGGCGGCCCGCTTCAGCGCACGAGCGGCCCTCGAATGGTCACGGCTCGTGCTGACGACCGACCCCTTCCGGAGGGTCGTCGCGTAGGCCGAGGCCAGACGCACCACCAGTTCGGGCGTGATCTCGACGTTGACAATGCCCGAGATCCCTCGCGGGCCGAAGATCGTGCGCTGGCTGCGGCTTTCCCAGATCACGCTGTCGTGGACCACCGCACCCGCCTCGATGGTCTTGAACGGATACACCTTCACGCCGCAGGAGATGATCGCCTCCTCCTCCACGACGCACTCGTCGCCGATGATGGAGCCCTCCTCGAGCCGCACCGACCGCATGACCTCGGTGTTTCGCCCCACGACGCAGCCCCGCAGGTTGGCCCGCGATCCGATGAAAACGTTGTCGTGGACGACGGCCCGGTGCAGGAACGCTCGCGACCGGACCACGACGTTGGACCCGAGCACGGTGTATTCCCGCAGCTCCGCCTGAGCCTCGACCTGGGCGTAGTCACCGATTAACAGAGGCCCCTTGAGAATCGCGTCCTCAGCAACCTCTGCGCCTTCCCCGATCCAGATCCCGGGTGAGACCTCGAAGCCAGGGATGTCCACCTGCACGCGTCCCTCGAGCACATCCGACTGCGCCTGCATGTAGGCGGCGTGCGTACCGACGTCGGCCCAATAGCCTTCAGCGACGTACCCGTGCACCGGCAAGCCCTTGGCCATCATCGACGGGAAAACGTCAGCCGACCAGTCGACCGATGCGCCCCGCTCGACGAAATCGAGAACTTCGGGCTGCATGACGTAGATGCCCGTGTTGACCGTGTCGCTGAAGACCTGTCCCCAGGTGGGCTTCTCCAAGAAGCGTTGGACCAGTCCCTCTTCGTTGAGCGTGGTGACCCCGAACTCCAGCGGATCCGGGACCCTCGTGAGGCACACCGTGACCATCGCTTCGGTGTCGCGGTGCTGGGCGATAAGGGCGCTCAGGTCGATGTCGGTGAGCGCGTCCCCGCTGATCACCAGGAAGGGTGAATGGCGAAGGGCCGCTTCAGCATTCTTCACACTTCCGGCCGTACCCAGCGGCTGGTCCTCGGTGGCGTACGCAAGGGTCATGCCCAGCTCTTCGCCGTCCCCGAAGTAGTCCCGGACCATCGCGGCCAGGAACTGCACCGTCACGACATTGTCGGTGAGGCCGTGCTTCTTGAGCAGGGCCAACGCATGGCCCATGACCGGTCGGTTGGCGATCGGTAGCAGCGGCTTCGGCATGCTCGCGGTCATGGGCCGCAGCCGGGTGCCCTCACCACCGGCCATGACGACCGCTTTCATCACCGCACCGCTCATGAACCCAGCCCTCCGGCGGCGAGCCCGGAAGGTGCCAGGCGCGCCTCTCGACTCAGCGCTCGGACCTGCCAGAGGTAGCCGACGGCCGCCCACCAGTACAGACCGGTGCCCCAGATGAGGAACGCCCAGCCGAACGCGTGCGACCACTCGGCGAAGGTGCTCGTCCCCGTCCCGAGCAGGAGCCAGGGGAAGGACGCCAGCAGGTTCGCGGTCGCCGCCTTGCCCAGGAAGTGAACGGGCAGGCCCGTGTATCCCAGACGTTTCAAGGTGGGCAGGACAGCCAGGAGCACGAGATCCCGAGCGAGCAGCACAGCGACGAGCCACCACGGCACGATCTCGCGAATCCCGAACGCCACCAGCGCTGAGAGCACATAGAGGCGGTCCGCGATCGGATCGAGAAGCTGTCCGAGGCGAGAGATCTGGTGCCAACGGCGGGCGAGCATCCCGTCGAGGTAGTCGGTGAACCCGCTCAGGAACAGGACGACCACGGCCCAACCGTCGGCCTCTGGGCCGAGGACGAGCCACAGGAACAAGGGGACGCCGAGCAACCGCAGGATGCTCAGCAGATTCGGGATCGTCAGGATGCGGTCTGTCTGGACCGCCGTCTCCTGCACGCTCACCGGTCTGCCCCTGCCTTGAGCCGTCGGTGCGGTGCCCCGCGCCCGCCGTCCCACCCTACGTTGCGCCAGGGCCAAGGCGAGAGAATGCGAACGGCAGGCCACTCGAAGCCGTCATCTGCGTCTTCGCGTTGGTGCTGGTCGCGACCGCCATTGGGCCGCACCCTTCACTTCGGCGGCCCGCCGGGAAGGCGGACAGCTCATCGCCACTGGCCGCATCCCCATCCAAGCCATCGCCGCGTCGGTGGAAGCCGTACCCGCGGCCGAGGAAGGGCCTGACATGCCTCTTCGCCCAGCACGAGCAGCCCCGCGAGCGGTTATCGGCGCTCCCGTCGCCCGTACCACAGCAACTGTTGGCGTTAGCCGCTGTCGTGGTTCACGGAGTGGACCGGCGCGGCGACCGGCGCGAAGACCGCCGTGGTCGCCGACCACGATCCGGCGGGCAGCAGGTCACGCCGATCGGCGCTGGGTGCGCGGCCGTCGGGGCCCACCCAGCGCCGATAGGCGCTACTTTGCTTCGTACTTGAACGAGAGTTGGACCTTGGTCCGGTAGACCAAATCACCTGTATCGCCAACGACCACGTCCTGCTTGGTGACCTCAGCCACTCGAAGGTCGCGGAGGGATCCGGCCGCCGTGTTGATGGCTTCGGCCGCGGCCTCCTCCCAAGACGAGGAGCTCGTCCCGATGACATCGACTACCCGATACACGCTCACAGTGACCTCTCATGACGCCTAGTTGATGTGACCATCATGGCCCCGTTCGGCGGCACCCGCCATGGGCACGTCGCCGCTGCATCCGCAGTCGAGCAGCGAGCCGCACGTCCGTCCCGGTGAACCAAGCGATCGAACCGCTATGAGCCCTTGATGTCCTGGATGATGTTGCCGCCGTCCACCACGAAGGTCTGGCCGGTCACGTACGAAGCCTCGTCGCTGGCCAGAAAACCCACCAAGGCCGCGACCTCGTCGGGCCTGCCAGGTCGACCGACCGGCGTATGCCGTCCGGCGACCACTTCGACAGGCTCTGACGACCCGGTGGCGATCCACCCCGGGGCCACCGACGAACAGGTGATCCCAAACGGTCCCTCGTCCAGGGCGACCGCCCTCATGAGCCCATCCATACCGGACTTTGCCGTGGCGTACGCACTGCTCCTCGGCATCGCCACCACGGGTCCCGTGACGCTGGACATCATGACGATGCGGCCATGGCCCTGCGCGCGCATCAGCGGGATCGTGCATCGCGTGACGTTGACCGCCGTCATCAGCGTGATCTCCAGTTGGCGGAACCACACGTCCTCGGGCAGCTCCGCGAGCGCATCGTCCGTCATCGTCTGACCTGACTGAACCATGCCGGCGTTGTTGACCAGGATGTCCAGACTTCCCAAGCGATGGGCCGCGCCCTGCACCACATCCCCAGCCTCGCTAGCAACCGTCAGGTCAGCGACGAGCGACACCACCTCGTGACCGTCACTCTTCAGTTCGGACGCCCGCTCATGCACGCGCTCAGACGTGGCCGTCACCGCGATCCGTGCACCCTGACGCGCGAGCTGCCGCGCGACGGCGAAACCGATGCCATCCGGCGCGCCAACTCCGGTCACCAGCGCCGTGCGATGAGCGAGGGAAAACGATGCAGGCATGTCGGTCAGCCTATTCAAGGCCAGCACAACGGGATCCGACCGCGAGCCGTCGCACACGACAGACCCTCAGGGCAGACGAACGGCACTCTATGGGTCGCTAGTCGTACGGTTCGAGCGGCTGCACGTGGAGCTTGCCGTCTGCGATCCTGACCGCCATGAACCGATTGGCTCGCCTCGCCTGGACTGCCATCGACTGCCGCCGCCCGCTGGAGCTTGCCGCGTTCTACTCGGCGATCACTGGTTGGCCTATTGACGAAACGGCCTCCGACGGGGGATGGGTCCAACTGGCCAATGAAGGCGGAGCCACGTTGAGCTTCCAACGCGTCGACGGCTACCAGCCCCCGCAATGGCCGGGTCAGGAGCACCCGCAGCAGGAACACCTCGACTTCGAAGTCGATGACCTGGACGTCGGCGAAGCGGCGGTGCTCTCGATCGGCGCACGCAAGCATGAGGTGCAGCCGGGCACGCTTTTCCGCGTCTACCTAGATCCGGAAGACCATCCGTTCTGCCTCATCCTGCCTGGCGGCTAGGGAAGCAACCGGGTCAACAAAGGTGAAGAGTTTCCGGATTGGGTACCGAGTTCCAAATCGTTGCAGGCGGCACCACCGGCTACGCGGCTGGGGCCTCTGCTCAATGGAGGCTCGAGGAATGGCATCCCGGCACTTCGGCGCGGTCAGTCGGTCTCAATCGTGAGGCGACTGAAGTACGCAGCTCCGGGAGGCGGACTCGCCGGGTCAGCCCTGGGGACGCCGTCGATCGTCACGTCCAAAGCCAGGTAGTCATAACCGTCCTGGGGCGATCGCTGATGCGTGAACGTCACTCGCTGGCCCGGTGCGGCTTTACGGTAGCCGTGCATGGAAAGAGACGAGAAATGAGCCCAGCACCCTCCTGGCGTCTCCGGCGAGTCGAGTACGCCCCAGCCTTCCTCGTCGTGCCACTCTCGAACAGAACCGGCCGCCATGAGCCGATCATGCCTCGAAACCCGGCAGATGCCCGATCGCGAACGGCACACCTGCGCTTCTCGGATAGTGAGTTTCGTACGCCGTAGGTCGCATAGGACGACGAGAACCCCAAGTGCCGCTGACCCGGACGTCGCGTACTAGCGTCGCGCCATGGCGACCAGGCGCGATCCGTTGCTCCCGGCTTCGCCGCGGGCGAAGCCGGTCACCGACCTCGCTGAGCGGGTGCCACTGCGCCGTGCGGTCCCGCTGGCCGCCGTCGAGACGCTGGGTCTTGCCGTGCTCTTCGCGATCTACTGGGGCCTGCACGCCCAGGCCAGCGTGCTGGCCCCCCTGCTCGTGCCCCCGGTCGTCAGCTTCGTGCTCGTCGTGGCCAACTCAGGCGCCGTCGGTGCTCGACCCGGACGCGTTGTGTCGGCCTACCTGATCGCCGGGGTGGCGGGTCTCGGGGTTGCCGTGCTCCCAGGAGCCGCGTTCCCCGAGGCCGTCGTGGCCGGAGGACTCACCATGCTCGCCATGCACTTGACCGGCGCTCTGCACTCACCCGCCATCGCGGTGTCGATCATCGCCGTGCTCGCGGACTTCACCGTTCCCCAGGCCGCGCTCGCGCTGCCGCTGCTGCTCCTCCTCGCGATCCTCGTGGTGGCGTTGGCCTGGGCGGCCCATCGCGTCCTCGGTGACCAGGAGTACCCCGCGCGCCTGTGGTGACCCGGGATCGGCGCCGGTCGCTCGACGGCTAGAGCGTTGAAGGGCTGGGACTGGACACCGCCCGCTGACAGGGTCCCGCTGGGCCTGCACTGCAGCATGGCATCGCGCCAAAGGCGGCGGTCTCAGGCGGTCCAAGGCCGCAGCTTCTCGAACAACCGGACGGGGGCATCTTGTCCGGGTCGCCCGCATACTGAGCTCATGACGGCGGCACGCGACTGGTTGGCGGACCGCTGGTCTGAGGTGGCAGTGATGCCGACTGTTCGGCGGTTCGCGGTGGTCGGCGCGACGGCTGCATTCCTGATCGGTGCGCTTGTCGGTTTCGTCATCGGCCTGTTCGCCTACACACCAACTGCATGGTTTGCGGTACTCGAAGTGGGGGTCCCGGCCGGAATACTCGGTGGAGTCGTCGCCGCTCTCGTCGGGGTCGTCACGAGTGCGGTTCAGCGGATCAATCACCACTGATCGGAGCGTGCGCAGCCGAAAGGCGATGACGACCGGCGCTTCGAGCCCGCCGTGACGACCTGTTCGCTACCTTCGCGACCGAACCCTTCGTCCATCTGGAGGACTCGTGCTGGAGACATCAGAGGCTGTCGCCTTCCTCCCGTCGAGAGACCTGGAACGCTCGGAGCGCTTCTTCCAGGGCGTGTTGAACCTCGGCGTGGTAAGTCGATCGTCATTCGCGTCTGTCTTTCAGGTCGGAGGAGGCACTCTCCGGGTCACCAAGGTCGACGACCTTCGTCCTCAACCCTTCACGGTGTTCGGCTGGCTCGTCGCGGACCTTCGCGGCGTGATCTGCGAACTTCGCGACCGGGAGATCCCCATGATTCGTTACGGGGGGTTGGACCAGGACGACGACAGCATCTGGACCACGCCGAACGGCGACCTTGTGGCTTGGTTCCTGGACCCGGACGCGAACGTTCTTTCTCTTACGCAGCACGTCCAGGGTTGAGCTGGACTCGGCCCATGCAGCCCTATCGGCAACGCGCGCGCAAGTGGCTCAAGACGGCGTGTGCGGCAGCCATTGAACGTCGGGCCAGCGTCGCGCGATGACCCTCATCAGAGCGTTCGGCGTTGGGCGGTTAGATTGCTGGGCGAGTCTCCCGTGTTGACAGTCTGGCTCGGCTCGATGAGCACAATGTGGGCACCGTCGCTGGACACCGGCTGGTGCCGCACTCCGCGAGGCACGACGTAGAGCTGGCCCGGCCCGAGGCTCACCTCGTCGTCCTGCAGCCGGATCGTGAGCGAGCCCGTGACGACCAGGAAGAACTCGTCTGTGTCCGGATGTGAGTGCCAGGCGAACTCACCCAGAGCTTTCACTACCCGTACGTCGTAGTCGTTGAGCGCCGCCACAGTCCGCGGCTGCCAAGGCTCATCGAACGTCGCGAGGGCAGCAGCAAGATCGATCGACTGGGCCATGGAACGGACTTTACCCAAGCCGAACGCGTGGTCCTGGCCGGCGCGGACCCCATGCCGAATCCCGAATCTAGAGGAGAGCGCGAACGGCACATATCGAGCAGTCTCATCGCCCACGCGTCAGTACCCTCTCGATCATGAGCGAACGAGTCGAGTCCTACGACCTGTTCCTCGGTAAACCCCTTCGATGGGAGCCAAACGCCCCGGAGGCGTTCTTCGTGTCGGACGACACGGGCCGCGGCGCACTTGCGCAACTGGCCCATCCGGATGATCCAGATCAGCGCTGCGTGGTTCTGCGGTGGGACGTCGTCCACTACGCGCTAATGAGCCCGCCTAACGATGAGGGCCGTCACCTCCATCGGCTCTATGAGGTGGGGTTGAAGGAAGTCGACTGGCTCGGCGTCGTGCGTGACAGCAACCTGCTCGAAGGACTGCGCCCAGCCCTGGGTCGAGGGCTCCACTTCGAGCCGCTGCACTACGTGGTCGTCTCCAAGGAGTGCGTCTTCGAGGTGCTGGCCGAGAACGTCGACGTGTTCCGAATCGGTGGAGGTACCCGACAAGCAGCTCCCGCGAGTCTCAGCCCCCCGACCTGACACGAATGCGAGCGCGAACGGCACTTCGGCGCGTTACTGCTCGAAGGCGAGTAGGGCGGCTCCCGCCGCCTTCCAGCGAGATTGGGTCTTGTCTCCCTTCCCGGGTGCCGACTGCAAGACAGCGTGGAACGGGACCGCCGGACGGTCCCACCACTCGCCTCGTTCGACGGGCGTCGAGTACGTCACCGAAGCATTGGCCAGGGTGCGGACCAACGTCGCGAGTTCGTCCGGATCCCCGGCCAGGACGAGGTCCGCATCGAAGATCAGGAGAACCAGGCCGTGGGCCAACGGCAGCCAGTCCATGTCCGACAGGCATTCGTCGAAGGCTGGCCAGTTCTCACCGAAGTAGCTCGGGAACTGGAGCGCCGCGGAGAACTCGTCGAACAAGCCCTGCACGGTCTGCATCTTGGTGCCCCGTAGCGCCCGGACCTCCAGTCCGGAGTCGCGCCACCCGAGTTCTGCTTCTGCGGCGCTCGCCCGATCACACGTGACGGTCCAGAGATCCGCCGCATCGGCCACACGAAGGAGCGGCAGGGGGCTCAGGCTCATCCCCGAATACTGCCGGTCCCGCGTCGGCGAGTGCGAGTCAGAACGGCACATAGGCTCGCGCCGGGTCAGGGCAGGTCGAGAGCGGCCAGCCGTCGGAGGATCCCCACGACGTGGCTCAGGTCGTGCCAAACGACAGCGTCTTCGGGATCTTCGCGAAGAAGCTCAGCCAGCGAATCAACGTCGTCAGCGAGGGACCCGAGAGTGTGACCCGCAGGGTCCTGTTCAGGCTCGAAGGTGACAGCCAGCGGTAGGTCCCAGTAGTAGTCAGCGGCCAGATCCACGTCCGGACCGAACTCGCGCTCGACCCGGTCGAGGAGCATGGCAACACCGGCTCGAAGGCTCGCGACTGACACAGTTATGGGCTCGCTAGGCATGGGCGGAACCTACCCGCCGCCGACCAGGCGAGACGAGCGCGAACGGCACCTAGGCATCGCCGGGCGCTAGGCCGTGGTATTCGTCCAGGTTGTGCCATCCCACCAGCGAAAAGTGGCTTCCTTCATAGGGTCCGTGTACCAGGCTGCTGGTGGGCCGGACGGGGCGTCTTGAACCCTCTGTTTCCGGTCCCGACGACTGCCTCGGAGTCGTTCGGCTGTGAATCCTAGGGTGAAGCCAATTAAGACCAAGATCAGGCCGACGGACCTCAACTGAAACCTTTCTAGATCTGGGATTTGCCAGATCCAGATCGTCGCTGCGACAAGCGCCGCAATCAGACCGACGATCCCGAGCGGACGGTTGAATTCTTTGGGTCCGCGCTTGGGCACCTCAGCAGGGATGGGCGGGGCCGCCATGCTCTCTAGGTTCACGAGGGAAATGCTCGCAGAGTGCCCGAGCAGTCGAACGCGAA
>CAWFYM010000002.1:0-107411 GCA_963820065.1 uncultured Actinomycetota bacterium
TCCGGCTGTCGTTCGTTTCGGGTGTGCTTCTAGGGTGCGGCGCCTCGAGCAGATCTAAGGCACCTTCCCGATGTGCGCCCCTACCTCAGACGGCGAATCTCGTCTCACCACCGAAAGCCGGTGAGACACCTGAGGAGGCCACCATCATGTACAACCCAGAATTGTTGGCGGCGGAGATCGAGCACCGCAGCAGCCGGATCAAGGAGGGCTTAGGGGCGAGTCGGCGTCGCCAGCGCACACGGAACCCACTCGTCCGCTGGCTGGCGGACACCGTCACGTCGTCACGTCGTGAGTTGCCACCCAGCGCCGTTGCGGGAGACCTCCAACGAGCGGGGTCACCGACCGTACGACCGGGAACTGGCAGCGGAAACGGAGTCACCCAGAGGCTGATCGACGACCTGGCTGAGGGTGTGGTGACCGCCGGCCTTGCCAGCCACGACGCGGAGATCGCTGCTGTAGCAGATCAGGCCATCGTCATGGGCGTCTCGATGACGCTCGTCGGCGTCCTGCTCGACCAAGCGGCGCCGGAGGTTGTACGGCTGCGCGCGTTCGGCGCCGTGACCCGGCAGCTGGCGACCCTGCTCGGCAGCGCTGACGTCAGCACGCAGATCTCCACGCGCGAAAGCTCCCGAACCGCGCCGGTCGCAGTGCCGGCCTGACGCATCCACCGTTTTCGGTGACCGCCGAAAGTCCGAACGGATCCAACCAAGGAGATTCACATGACGCTCAGCCATCTGATAGCCGACGAGCCGTTCATCGCTGACGGCGGGCTGGAAACCGTTCTCGTCTACCTCGAGGGCATCGAGCTGCCCGACTTCGCGTCGTTCCCGCTGCTCGACACCGAGATGGGCCGGGCCAGCCTCGTCGGCTACTACATGACCTACATCCAACTCGCGCAGCGTCTGAACAGAGGCGTCGTGCTCGACACACCGACGTGGCGGGCGAGTCTCGACTGGGGTGCCCGCCGAGGCTACGACGCCGAGCAAATCGTCGACATCAACCGACGTGCCGTGGCCCTGGTACGCGACGTCGCCCTCGCACACACCGAAGTCTCGGTCGTGGTCAACGGCGCAGTCGGCCCGAGAGGGGACGGCTACGTCGTCGACTCCGCGATGTCACCCGATGCAGCGACTCGCTTCCACGCACTGCAGGCACGCGCGTTCGCCGACGCCGGCGCCGATCTGATGACCGGGGTCACCATGACCTACGCCGAAGAGGCGATCGGGGTCACCCGTGCCGCTGTGGCGGCCGGGCTGCCTGTAGCGGTCTCGTTCACGGTCGAGACCGACGGTCGCCTCCCATCAGGTCAAACCCTCGGCGACGCGATCGCGCAAGTTGACGACGCCACCGACAGTGCACCTGCCTACTACCTGATCAACTGCGCGCACCCCACCCACTTCCAGCACCTACTCGACACCGAATCGTCGTGGACTGGCCGGGTGAAGGGCATACGGGCCAACGCCTCGACGATGAGCCACGCCGAACTCGACGCCGCGACCGCACTCGACCGAGGCGACATCCCCGAACTCGCCCAGCACTACCAGACGCTGCAAGACGACCTCGACCTACGCGTCGTGGGCGGCTGCTGCGGCACCGACCACGAACACATCGAAGCCATCGCCAACGCCACGGCCCGAGTGAGGGCGTGAGCGACGATCGTGGACATCCGACGAACACGCCGTCGAACATGACTATCTCGCTGTCCACCTCCGAAATGACAGCAGCCGGGACAACTGAACAAGGGATCATGGACGGCGTGGCACAGCCCAGCCGAACCTTGACCGGCCCCTTGGTGGGCAGGGACGCCGAGCTGACCGAGATCACTTCGTTGCTCGGCGTCCCGTCGTCGTCGGGCGAGTTCACCGGCGAGCGCCCGCACATCGTGCTGTCCGGCGACGCCGGCGTCGGGAAGACCCGCTTGCTCATGGAGCTCCGCGAGCTGGCGCTAGCCGAGGACTGGCGAGTCGTGGTCGGCCACTGCCTCGACTTCGGGGACAGCGCGTTGCCGTACCTCCCGTTCTCCGAGGTGCTCGGCCGCCTCGAAGCGGAGCTGCCCGAGATCGTCGCCAAGGTCGCGCACGAGAACCCCGCGTTGTCCCGGCTCCGTCCGGGTCGCCGGGTCCTGGACACCGCGGACACCGGCGCCGATCGCGGGGAGTCGGAGGAAAGCGTCGACCGCGCCGATCTCTTCATCGCCGTGCACTCGCTTCTCGACGCCGCTGGCGCGCTCGGCCCGCTGCTCGTCGTCGTCGAGGACTGCCACTGGGCCGACCAGTCGACCCGTGACCTGCTGAGCTTCCTCTTCTCGCGGCCCTTCAGCGGTCCAGTCGCCGTCATCGCGTCCTACCGGGCCGACGATCTGCACCGTCGGCACCCACTTCGCCGCCAGGTCGCGGAGTGGACCCGTCTGCACGGTGTCGAGCGCCTCCAGCTGAGCCCGCTGCTCGACGACGACGTTCGCGCCCTGGTCACCAGCATGGTGCCTTCTGGTCTGTCCGCCGCTGAGCTCGAGACCATCGTCGGCCGCGCAGAGGGCAACGCCTTCTTCGTCGAGGAGCTGGTCGGCGCCGCGGGGATGTCGGAGGGATGCGAGTCGCTGCCGGACGACCTGGCTGACGTCCTCCTCGTCCGGCTCGACCGGCTCGACGCAGACGCGCGGCAGGTCACGCGTGTCGCCAGCGTCGCCGGTCGCAACGTCTCCCATGAGCTGCTCGCTGCGACATCCGGTCTCGGCGCGCGCCAGCTCGAAGAAGCAGTGCGACAAGCGGTCGAGATGAACGTCCTGGTCGCCGGCGAGGGCCGCTACGCGTTCCGCCACGCACTGCTCGGCGAGGCTGTCTACGACGACCTGCTGCCCGGCGAGCGGGTCCGGCTGCATGCTGCGTACGCCGCAGTGCTCGCCGACGGCCGGGCGCCGGGGACCGCGGCCGAGCTGGCGCGTCACGCCCGCCTCGCCAACGACCTCGACGGGGCGCTGTCCGCGGCGATCCAGGCTGGCGATGAGGCTGCCGCCGTGGGCGGTCCGGACGAGGCAGCCCAGCACTACCAACAAGCCCTTGAGCTGCTTTCCGACCCGGCCCGACGTGAGCGGTACGCCGGTGACGTGTCCAAGCTCGCGGTCGCGACGGCGGCGGCGGTGACCAACGCCGGCCAGCCAGAGCGGGCCGCGAAGCTGCTCGCCGAGCAGCTGGTCCAGCTCCCCGACGATGCGCCCGCCGGAGGCCGGGCCAGGTTGCTCGCCGCGCGCGCCGACGCGCTCTTCGTCCTCGAGACCCCCCGGGAGTACGCGCTCAGCGTGTCCCAGCAGGCCGTCGACCAGCTCCCCGAGGGCGCCGGAGGATTGCGCGCCAAGGTGTTGGCGAGCCATGCCCGGCTCCTGGCCGACAATGGGAAGTACGACGAGGCACAGTCGGTCGGCCTCGACGCCCTGGCGATCGCCGAGCGACTGGACCTGCACGAGCTCGTTGCCGATATCGTCACGACGCTGTCCGGGCTCAAGAAGGCCGGGCCCAAGGAGGGTCTGCGCAACGCCCTCGCCGACGCGGTTGAGCGCGCGGTCGCCACCGGCGCCGTACATGCGGAGATGCGGGCCCGATTCTTCATGGGCCGCTCCTACCAGGACTGGGCGGAGTATGAAGACGCCGAACGCTGGTTCCGCGGTGCTCTGAAGGCCGCCGTCGATGCTGGCATCCCGTGGGCGCCGTACGGCTTCGAGTCTCGGTGGCAGCTCGCGTGGGTGCTGTACGTCAACGGCGAGTGGGACGAGGTCCTCGAGCTCACCGACGTCACCGGTGAGCACGCGCCGCCGATCTCAGCTGCGCTCCTGGAGAGCGTCCGCGTGCTGGTGCTCGCAGCCCGCGGCGAGCACGTGGCCGACCGAGCCCGAGGGCTGCGCCGGTTCTGGGAGAGCGAGGGGGCGATCGCGATCCACTCCATCGTCGCCGAGCTCACCGACGCCGCGCGCGCCGAGGACCCCCATGCGGTCCTGGAGGTTTATCGGGACGTGGTCGAGGTGCTGGGCAAGATTTGGCGCACGTGGTTCAGCGCCCGCATCCGGCTGGCAGCCACGACAGCAGGCGCCCTCGCGTACCGGATGCCAAGGCTGAGCGCGGCCGAACGAACGAACTTCCTGGCGGAGGTCGAGGGGCTTCTCGAGGACGGGCACACCGTGCTCCAGAAGTACGCCGACCCGTCCGGGCACTGGGGACCCGAGGGCCGCGCCTGGATGAAGCGACTCGAGGCGGAGACGTTGCGCGCTCGCTGGCTGACCGGTACGGGAGCGCCGTCGCAGGAAGCCCTCGTCGAATCGTGGCGAGAGACCGAGCAGCTGTTCGCCGACTTCGGGCACGTCCACGAGCTTGCTGCCGTGCGGGTGACCCTGGCCGGCATCCTGCGCGCCACCGGCGATCAAGCCGGCGCTCGTGAGGTTGCGGACCTGGCGCGCGCAAGCGCCCACCGGCTAGGCGCCCGGCCGCTGCTGCAGGAGCTGCAGGCGATCGCGTCGGCGCCCGGTCGCGCCGAGAGACGCTCGGATGCCCTGACCGCCAGGGAGACCGAGATCCTCGCGCTCGTCGCCCAGGGTCGGTCCAACGGTGAGATCGCCAAGCAGCTGTTCATCAGCGTCAAGACCGTCTCCGTCCATGTCTCCAACATCCTGGGCAAGCTCGATGCAACGGGGCGCACCGAGGCGGCCGCGATCGCCCGCCGACGGGGACTGCTCGACCAGGGGACGACCTAGCCAATCCAGCCCCTCGCCGCCGTGAGCATGCGTGTGCGCTGGCGTGGGGGCTCGTGCAGGACAGGGCGCCGAACCGCGAGGCGGTGGCGCGGGGAGGACGTGTCGGCAGAATGTCGGCAAGCCTGCCGGCACGGGGACTGTCGAGGCCGCGTCTATGCCGGTTTGATCGACGCGGGTGGGCGCGCGGAGACACTCGTGAACGACATGTCAGCGCAGGTGATGCGTCGCGCCGTTTGACCTCTGGGTCGGAAGCCGAGACGCCTGCCGGACGCCCCTCACCTGACGCAGAAGGTCTTCTGCTGGCTTCGTCCGAGGTTGTCGATGAGGCCGGTCGTCAGCCCGGCTCGCGTTCTGAGGGTGACCACGTAGGAGCAGCTCGGGAAGGTCCCGGTGGGCACCGCCTGGATCGCTCCATCACCCCGGGGCAGGGCCGCGGTGGGTCCGTTGGCCACCCCGACAGGGGTCGCGAGGGCCGCGCTCGTGATAGCCACGTCCCACTCCTTCATCTGCTCGTGGTCCGTGGTGTATTCGACGTGCAGGTCGGTCGTGATCCCGGTGCAGGCCGTCCCGCCTCCGCTGTGGAACTCGGTGATGTCCAGCAGGTTGACCTCGGTCCAGTTGTTGATGCGGATCTTGGCGAGGCTGTTCGTGAAGTCCGGGGGACTGGTCGGTCCCGACACCCTCGTGGCCTCGAACGTGATGCCGAGATCGGTCCCGTTCTTCTGGTCGGCCGCGGCGACAGGAGTCCCTGGCAGCGGTGGAGGCGACGGCGGAAGGCCGCCGGCGACGACGTCGGGGGTGTTGAAGCCCACGAGGGTGGTGAAACCGCCGGACACGTGCGCGGGATCGACGGTGACCCAGCCGTCCGCGTCGGGCACGATCACATGTTTGGTGGGACCCACCCACGGGTCACCGGCCGCAGGCGGCGGGGTGTCGGCCACCGGGGCACCCTCGATGCTGAGGGACTGGAACGTCAGGACCTGAGCGGCTCCGGCCGTTCCTGCGAGGTTCACCGGCCACAGGATCCTTCTCGTACCGGCATCGACGGGACAGACCCTGCTCCCCGTGATCGGCAGCTGGCTGCCCGCGAGGACGAACCGGTAGCGCATCGGCGTGCCGTCGATCGGCGATGCCGCTGGGCAGAAGCCGCGGAGCTCCAGGCACCCGTGGAACGCGAAGTCTGGCCCACCCTGGAAGTAGAGACCGGAGTAGCTGAGCCCCTTGTTGGTCAGGCCCGAGGCGTTGATGTCGGAGTAGATGTCGAAGTGTCCGACTTGGGTGAACCACGGCTGCAGAACGGGCGTGCAGACGCAGCGGCAGAACCGTTGGCAGTGCCAGGAGCAGATCCAGTGGCAGAGCTGCAGGCAGAACCTCTCGAGCTTCAGCTCCCTGACGGTCGCGGCGAAGGCCTCGCCGTCCTGCTCTTCGACGGCTGCTGACAGACGACGTACGGCCTCCGGCTGCTTGACCAACCGAGCGGTCGCCTTGGCGAACTCGAAGGCCTCCGACAGGGACAGGTCGATCCGCTCGAAGGGGAACGGACGGCAGAGGGCCAGGCACACCCTGACGCACCGCCAACTGCAGAACCATTCGCAGACGAACTCGCAGCGGTCGGTCAGCTTGAGCCGGGCGACGGTGTCGCGGATGACCTCGCAGTTGCCAGTCAGGGCGGCCTTGACAGCGACGTCGAAGCCGTCGCGGTCCTCGAGGAGCGCAGCAACGACTCCGCCACCCACGGCCAGCTCGTCTTCGAGGTATCGCGGCCGGATCGGTTCTGGCGCGCTGATGAACTCCCGGATCAACCGGCATCGGACGGCGCAGACCCAGTGGCACAGAAGGTGGCGGAACGGTTCGATCTTCAGCTCGGACACCAACGAGCGGTAGCCCTCCACGTCACGGGCGGCCACAGTCTCCGCCAGACGCTCCACGAGCTCCTCGTCGCTGGTGATCTTGACAAGAATCTGCGCGAAGTCCCGAGGATCCGGGAAGTCCGCCTCCGGCGGGGGTCCACAAAGCTCCAGGCACAGGAGCACGCACTCCTTGCTGCAGATCCAGTTGAGGACAACCTCATAGCGGTCGGTGATCTTGAACTCGGCCATCAGCCTCTGGAAGGAGTCCCGGTCGGAGGCGCGGAAGGCGTCGAAGGCGGCTCGCAGATGGTCCTCGTCGTGGGCCAGGGCGCCGACCGCCTCAGCGCCGCGGATCAGTTCTTCGTCGAACCCGTCGTCGGCCATCGCCGGTCTCCCGCTTGGGTTGGTTTGAGTGGAGGGTGTAGTGCGTCTCCCTGAATCAGCTCAGGCGTGCTCTGCGAATCAGCTCAGGCGTGCTCGGCCTCGTCCTCGTCGGCGGGGCAGCAGCGGTATTCCTGCGACTTGTCGAGCAGCTCGATCTGCCGCTTGAGGAGCTCGTTCTGCAGCTCGAGCCGATCCAGGTCGAGCTTGATCTGGCGCTTCAGGGCCGGCTCGCAGACGTCGCAGTCATCGAGGCAGCCCTTCACCATCACCCCTGCGGTGGGCAGGGAGGTCTCCCGCTCGAAGTCGATCTCCGCCTTGAGGCCCTTCGACACCTGGCCGGTCTCCTTGTCGAGGAGCCCTTGCTCAACCAGGGCGCCGTCGACCTCGGCAAGCGCCGCGCTGCGGACTGCCGCCGGGAGGGGCGTGCCTACGCTTTGGAAGTCCGCCGCGGCGTTGAAGGCCGACGCGAACTTCGACCGCCCCACGGCGGCGTACTGCGCCTCGCTCTGCAGCCCGCGTGCCTCAGTCTCGAGCCGGGCCGTGTTGGTGGCCGGCAGGTCCTGCGGGACGGTGGCGATCTGGCCGATGGCTCGGACGGGGTTGGCGAGGACCGGGGTCGGCGCTACCGGGTCGATGACCCGCCGCTGAATGGCCACCAGCTCGAACTTGATGGTCTCGCACTTGTTGATCCGGTAGAAGTAGAACGTGACGGCGTGACACTGGTTCTTGTTGGTGAATTCACGCGACGACGCCTCGAAGTGGTCCTCGGACTCGCCGGCCTGGTGGCTGCGCGTCGACACCTCACCCACCGACAACGAATGGGCCTTGCGGGTCGCCTCGACCGACATGTGGTCCGCCATCGACGCGTGCGCCCGGTGCTCTCTGAGGTACTCCGCGGACGACGAGGCGTTGTGGCTCCCGTGCGCGTTGGCATCGGCGCTGGCCGACAGGAAGCCGATGCTGCCGCCTGCGTCGCCATGGAAGTCCCACGAGCCCTGCTCAGTGTTCCGGTTCGACCCGTTGTCCGTGCTGCTCTGGTCGGACATCGCCGCACGCAGCGAGGACATCCGGTACTGCTCCTCTGACAGCTGCTCACTGCGAAAGCTGAGCTGGCTCTCGCTGTCGACGCTGAATCTGCTGCGCCGGTCGGTGGTGGCCAGCCGCACCTTCTCGCCGGGCAGGAGAGTCGTCGTGTAGATGGGGTCGCCGAGTGACAACGGTCCCGAACAGCGGGTGAACCGCGTGTGGAGGATGACCTCGACGCTGATCGGCTGTTCGCGTGGTCCGCGTTGACTCGTCGGGAAGACGAGGCGCCGGCGCATGTCCATGACGTCGCACGGCGTGCACTCCTCGAGGACCGGGCAACAGGGCACGACCACTGGGGTTCCCGTTGTCTCCATGACCTGGTGACCTCCTCGTGATGAGCGCTGGTCACGCAGTGGCCACCTGAGTGACGGCTGGCCATCCGGCGCGAGCGGTGCCCTCCCATCACAGTGGTGCGACCAGACGGGGGAAACCGTCAATGTGAGAAGACGTGATCACCTGAGGTGATAGCTGAAACGCCTGGGTCGCCTTGTGGGCACGGCTGGGCTGCCCGGCGGGAGCCGTCCGATGCCGCGGTCCAGCCGAGCGTGGTCGAAAGCGAGCGTGCGAGGCTCAAGACGGACCGGACCGGCTCGGCGTCATCGCCGGCGCGCCACAGCAGAGACCATGGGTAGTAGGTCGAGGGCTCGACGAGGGGCGCCCACCGGATGCCTCTCAGGACCGGTCCGCACGATCGAGGAACGCAAAGCACGCAGTCCCGGGCACGGATCAGCTCGGCGGCTCCGCGGACGCTTTGCACCGTTCCGCGGTAGGCCTTCGGTGTGAATCCGACCGCCCGGCACAGCTCGCTGACGAGCTGGTTGAACTCCGGTGCTCGGTCGTCCTCGGCGAACACCATGGCCTCGTCGGCCAGAAGCGCCACCGGGATGGACGTCAGCTGGCCGAACCGATGGTCCTCCGCGAACAGAACGCCGAGCGGGTCGAGACGGACGACCTCCGACGCGATGGACTGGGGGGCCAGCACCGCTCGCCCAATGCCGACATCGATCCTGCCGTCGGCGAGCAGCCGGTATTGCTCGGGCACGCTGGCCTCGACTTCGTGGATCTCGAGGGCCGGCTGGTCGTGGTGTAGGGCGAGCAGGACCTGGGGCATGGAGTCGAAGCTGGCGTCACCGACGGAGACGCGGACGATCGAGCGTGCCGGGGTTGCCGTCCGGATCGCGGCCGATGCCCGTTCGACATGGGTCAGGATCTGTCGAGCCTCGACCAGGAGAGTCTGACCGGCCGGCGTCAGACGTACGTGATGGGTGTTGCGCTCGACGAGCGTGGCCCCGAGCTCGCGTTCCAGGCGCTGGATCTGCTGGCTCAGCGCCGACTGGACGATGTGCTCGCGGACCGCAGCACGGCCGAAGTGGAGCTCCTCCGCCAGCGACACGAAGTACCGGAGTTGGCGCAGCTCCACGGGTCAATCACCGGCAGGGCCGACGAGGGCTGCGAAGCCGGAGGAGCGCCGAACGAACACTCTGGGCACGGCGCTCTCACCGCCTCTCAGCGTAGCCGCCCCCATACACAGTGTGACGAAGCGGAGACGCTTGGCAAGAGAGATCGGACGATTTGCCCCGAAAGGGGCTCTCCCCGCGGAGATCAAGCAGCGCTCCTGAACGTACAGCCGCTGAGAGGCCGCCAGGCTCCCCCTTTCCGTATGCCTGTGGCCACGTCCTGCCTGTTCGGCCCACCCGAACGGGTGAGCCTGACACGGTCAGAGAGCAGCTAGGACCGCCATGACCGCCAAGATCATGCCGAACAGGTACGTCCCGATGGCCCCGGCAAGGCGCAGATGGGACTCCTGAGCGAGGCTTGGCGAAGACAGCATGGACCCGGCATGGACCAAGCGGGAGACGGTCGCCGCGATGATCACGCCGGTGGCCCAAGGCGAGGACACCAACCAGGCCACCAGCAGGAAGAGCAGCATCAGCGTTGGGACGTACTCGGTCGCATTGCCATGGGCGCGCATGGCGATCAGCAACGGCGAGGCCGGGTCGTCCGGCATCTGGGAGCCACCCGACTTGGCCGTTGCCCCACGCAGGCGAGAGACGTTGAAGCCTAGGACGAAAATGCTTGCGCCGAGGATGGCTGAACAGACAATGGCGGTGGTCATGAGTCTCTCCAGGGGCCGGTTGTTGACAGCACGTGCTTGACGAGGTCTGTGCACAGGGCGGTTCCGAGCAGCGCGTCTGCCTTGCGCATCGCGCCCGGACAGGTCACGTTGACCTCGATGAGATAGCGCCCGATCACATCCAGACCCACGCATCGCAGCCCATGGCGCTGCAGGAGCGCGCGCAGGCGCGAGACGATCTCGTGGTCTCGTGCAGTGACCTCAGCTGCCTTGTCGGGGTTCCCGATGCGGAAGTCGCCCGGCGTCGGGTGGCGTAAGACGGCTCCGACGATGGCTCCATCGAGCAGGAATATTCGTTTGCTCCCGTCGGCCACCTCAGGCAAGTAGGCCTGCACGACGACGGCGCGGGCTCCGTGGGCCGTGGCGGAGTCGAGGAGGGAGCCGACATTCGGGTCTCCTTCACGCAGCAGGAAGACACCTCGTCCTGCGAACCCGTCTACTGGTTTGAGGACAACTCTGTGGTGCTCAGCGAGGAAGACGCGGATCGTTGTGGACGAGGCCGTGACCACGGTCGGCGGCAACAAGTCAGGAAGGGCAAGCCCGACGAGGTGCTCGCACACGGCGCGCAAGCCCGCTGGGTCATTGACCAGCGACGTGCGGCCCTGATCAACGAGGTCGAGGATGTACGTCGCCGCCAAGTAGTCGGCGTCCAGCGGTGGCTCGACTCGCAGAAACACGGCGGCCATGTCGTCGATGCTCAGGTGAGCGGTTGGACCTGCCTCGTACCACGGGTTCGGAACGGTCCAAGAACAGCCCCTACTTGGGTAGGAGCGTGCGAGCGCCACTTGACGTGCGTGCGCCCAGGCCCGCCCTTCGAGCGCCTCAAGACTCGATGTTTCTGCCGCCCACACCTCACACCCGAGGTCTTGGGCAGCGTGCATCAGCCCCACGCTGCTGTCGAGCGACGGATCGAGTGAGTCCAACGGGTCGAGGACGAACAGCGCCCTCATGCCGGCATCCGGAGGTTGGCCCCGAGGATGTTGAACAAGTCTGGCGCCTCCACGGACCTGCCCCAGCTGGCTTCGGTCCAGCACTCCCAAAGGTTGGGGAGAGTGGGCAGCAGCAGGTCGAGTGCCTTGCGTCGCGCCGTGCGGTCGTACATCAAGTCCCAGATCAGCCCAAGGATGCGAGGGATCTCCGAAACGGGTTGCGCGTCGAGGTAGCGGATCTCGAGGTAGCCACCGCGAGGTCGGACGGGCGGGAAGAGGGTGGTGAGGTGGTAGCCGCCCCGACGAGCCTCGGGCATAGCGAGTTGCGGAGCTGCTGCAGCAAAGGCTCGGTAGGCGCCGATCGGATCCTCGGGGTCCAGGTGTCGTCCGTCGTAGGCCGCGCGGTCTTGGGGCAGCGCCTGCCAGATCCGGGTTCGGTTGCCGACCATCGTGGTCGGATGCCCTTGCGCATGGGGAGAGTGGGCAAACGCCGCTGCCAGGGGCGGTCCTGCGAGATTGGCCACCAGCCATTGCTCGAAGCGGTCGCGCCCGGGCGCGAGATCGACGCACACCTGCAGCGAGGCCGTCAGTCTCATCATCTGGCGTCCTTCGATTCCGGTGCGGTCGAGCAGGCGCTGCAAGGCGAGGTACCGCGGTGTCGGTCGAACCAGGGGTACGTCCTTGAGGCCGAATCGCGGATTCACTCCTGTCAGGACGACCTCGCCGACATCGCCGGGTACGGATCGGATGAGCCGATCCGTGCACCACTGGATCTCCCGCACCAGGGCGGCGACCGACGTCTGGGGCGCAGGGCTCAACTCAAGTTGCCCGCCGGGCTCAAATGTTGGCTTTGCGCGGCGAATGAGTTGGGCACCCAGACATGCCTTGAGCGAGTCGACAGTCGCGGGCGCGTGGGAGCCAAGAACGAACATCTCGACCTCCGCGCCGACTCGTCTCTGCCGACGGGGCGACGGGGCGAACGCTCTATGCACGGCATCCATGACCGCTCCATATTCGCTGCAGTAGAACTGCGATGAAAACAAGGGCAGAATGGAGGATGTGACGGACCGTGTCAAGAGGACCTACCGTTCGCCTGCTCGAGCTCGTGGAGCAGTGGAGACGCAGGAGCGGATTCGGCGCGCTGCACTTGAGTTGTTCGTTTCGCGCGGGTACATCGGGACGACGTTGAAGGACGTGGCCGCCAAGGCCAAGGTCGGAGAGCGAACGGTCTACGACAACTTCGGGGGAAAGTTCGGACTCTTTCGGCACACGATGGCCATGCTGACGATGGGCGACGAAGACCGGACCCCGGCCGCAGATCGCTCCGACGCCGTCGCCACGCGCGACCTGGCCGATCCACGGGAGGCCATCGCCGCGCACTGTCTGGTCGGAGCCGAGTTGATGGAGCGCGCAGGTGACCTCATCATGGTCGGTGAGGCTGTGGCGGGCGCAGACCCGAAGATGCGACGGTTCATGGATCGCGGGACGGCAGCCACTTATGAGGTGCATCGTCGGTTGGTCGAACGGCTCCGCGATCGAGGTGAACTTCGGGTCGGCGTGGGCGAGGTCGAAGGCGCAGACATCCTGGTCACGATCGGCTCGCCTGCGGTCTTCCACTCCCTGCGCCGACGGTGCGGGTGGAGCCGAGCCGGATATCTGGACTGGCTCACGACGACGGCCATCAGCCAACTCCTCGGTGACTGACTCTCGCGGGTAGCCGGTCAACCGTTGGCCACGCTCGTCCCAACGATCGGTGAGGGGATCTCCAGGTCTCCGCGGACGACGACTGCGACTGGGCCGTCGCATCCCGTTGACGGGTGGGTCCTTTTGGGGCCCTGGTGGGCTGCCATGCAACACGATCTGAGCGGGCGCTGCGGGTCGGCGACTCCCGGGCTCACGGGCGCCGGGTGCCCGATGGCGGACTGGGACGTGTTCGGCGGGTCAGCGCGCAGTCGATACTCCTTCGAACAGCGCGAGGAGCCCGTCGACGCTCTGCCCGTCCTCGACAGGATGGCGGAATGGCCTTCCGCTCACGAGCGCGTAGATGTTCCGTCGGCCGCTCCTCGTGCGGCGGACGTACCCGTCGTCCACTAAGTCGTTGAGGATCTGTTGCGCCGACCGCTCGGTGATGCCCACGCGCTCGGCTAGGTCGCGCACCCGCGCCGTGGGGTCCTGACCGACGGCGAGGAGCATGTGGCCGTGGTTGCTCAAGAACGTCCAGCTACTCCTTGACATAGGTACAAGAATACCTGAAACTAGATTCATCGGTAAGACGATCTCACCGGTGACGCCGACCCGCTCGGCGTGTGAAGGGGAGTACCCCAAGACGTTCACGTCGTCAGTACGGCTCGACCGGGTGACCGGGAGGGCCCGGCGTGAGTGGGTGACCGGCGAGGTGCCGGCACCGGGGGAGACCTTCGGTTCGCACTCGCAACCGGAGGCTGCCCGTGTCGGTCCCCCTGTGGCTCTGGATCACTGTTCTCGCGGTGATCTTGGTCATGCTTGCCATCGATCTGTTGGCCCACCGCGGTGAGCGGGTCGTGTCTCTCCGAGAGGCGGGCATCTGGTCTGCGATCTGGGTGAGCCTGGGTCTGGGCTTCGGCCTGGTCGTCTGGCGGATGTTCGGCTCCGAGGCGGCCGGCGAGTACTACGCCGGTTATGTCATCGAGAAGAGCCTGGCCGTCGACAACGTCTTCGTCTTCGCGCTCATCTTCGCAGCCTTTGCCGTCCCGAGGCCTTACCAACACCGGGTCCTCTTCTACGGCGTGCTGGGTGCCTTGGTCATGCGGGCGGCATTCATCGCTGGCGGCGCCGTACTCATCGACCGGTTCGCCTGGATCCTCTACGTCTTTGGGGCGTTCCTCGTCGTCACGGGCATCCAGATGTTCCGGACGCGCAACTCTCATTCCGACCCGACCCACCACCCGGTGCTCCGAGTCACGCGACGCATCATTCCCAGCACGTCTAGCTGGCACGGGACCAAGTTCTGGGTCAAGCAGAACGGCCGCCGGTTGGCCACCCCGCTCTTCACGGTCCTCGTGCTCGTGGAGACGACGGACCTGGTCTTCGCTGTCGACTCCATCCCGGCGATTTTCGCCGTGACCCAGGACCCGTTCCTCGTCTTCACGAGCAACGCTTTCGCGATCCTCGGTCTGCGCGCCATGTACTTCCTGCTCGCCGACCTCATGCACCGCTTCGTCTACCTCAAGGTCGGGTTGGCCGCGGTGCTCGTCTTCGTCGGCGTCAAGATGCTGCTCCTCGACGTCTACAAGGTCCCGATCACGTTGTCGCTCAGCGTGATCGGAGCCCTCGTCATCGGGTCGGTCGCCGCGAGCCTGTGGCGTACCAAGAACGACCCCGGACCCGACGCACCCTCACCGTTCCATCCATCCGCTGTCCCGTCGAACTCCTCAGGAGGACCCTCATGACCACGCAGATGCCCGCCGACGCCCAAGCCCGGCTCCGTCCGACGCTGCCGACCCCGAGCATGGTCACGCTGCTCCAGGCCATCAGGAGCTATCCGGCAGTGAGCGTGCTCATGTCGACCACGCCCGCATCGCAGATGCTCCCCGAGGATGCCGAGCGACTGCTCGGGATGGCAAGGGAGGCAGAGGCGCGGCTGAAGTCCGAGGCCCTTCCCGGGATCCGGGGAACGGTGCTGCGGCCGCTTGCCGATCTCGTCCAGGAGGCAGGCAGCGGGCCGGCCACTGAGGCGATCGCGATCTTCGCCTCGGCGGCCACTCGCGCCGTGGTCCACCTGAACGTGCTCGTCGCGGACCGCGTCGTTGTCGATCCCACGTTCGCCACGCGAGACCTGGTGCGGGCTCTGCACCGGACGCCGCGACATGTCGTCCTCACGCTGAGCCAGCATGAGGCACGGCTCTTCGAGGGGGTGGCTGATGAGCTCCGCCCCGCGCCCGGCCGGTCGTTCCCTCGCCGCGCCGCCGGCGTCGACGCTACGCAACGGGGTGAGCGTGGGATGCGCGTGCAGGAGAGAAGGTCCTTCTACCGCCAAGTCGACCGAGCGCTCGGCGCGTACCTCAGGGTTCACCCGGCCCCCATCGTCCTGGTCGGCGCCGAGCGCGAGCTGGCCGAGTTCCGCGGGCTCTCCGCCAATCTCGGTCGGCTAGCTGGCTGCATCCACGGCAGCATGGTGACCGCACCGACGGCGGATCTGGTTCCCCGGATCCGCCTGGTGATGGCGGGCTACCTGCGGTCTCGGGAGCAGGAGGCGCTCGCCCTCCTCGAGGAGAGGGTCGGCGGCAAGCGGGCCGTCACCGGCATCGCATCGGCGTGGCTCGCAGCCCAGGCGGACCGTCCGGAGATGCTCGCGGTCGAGGAAGGCTACTTCTACCCGGCCCGGGTTGATGGCAGTGGGGAGCTGCTGAGCCCGGCCGATGACGTCGAGCACCCCGACGTCATCGACGACGCCGTCGACGAGTTGATCGAGACCGTCCTGCGTCGCGGTGGGTGGGTGGCGCTGGTCGAGGATGGCGCGCTCGCCGACTACGACCGGGTCGCCCTGACCTTGCGTACAAAGTGATCGACCACCGGCGGCTACAGCTGGCTTCGGAAGGCTCCGACGAGCACCTGCCACTGCCTCGAGACCACACGATCAGAGGGCACGATCGTCCGTTGTCGGGGGAGAGTGCCCGGCCGGTGGCGACTCGGTTTGTCGGACCGTACTGGCCGTAGCCGCAAGGCCCTCGGCGACCGCCTCACCAACGGTGCTCATGTGGGTCGCTTCTCGCGCACCGCCACGGCCGCGGCAACGAGCAGGCCCACCCTCAAGAAGATCCGCGACGTGGGCATCCCTAGCCCCAGTATTTCCTCAGTCCCCCTTGGGCAGCGCGTCGAGCTGTTGGCCGAGATCGGCGATCTGGGTCTGGCTCCAGCCTGGTGGCTGCGTGACCGCGGCCCACGACGTGAGGTTCTCGCTCGCGTCGTAGAGGTGGCCGTAGCCCCAGGGCACGGCACCGGCCCCGGCAAGGTCGAACAGCGTCTGCCACCCGGTCACCAGCGGGTACCACGTCAGTCGCGTGGACACGTCCGGCGCCCGTGGCTCGTCCAGCCATTCCGGCCGCGAGAAGAACTGCGACGGTGAGAAGAACACCACCGGGTCCGAGCCGTGCTGCAGGTTGGCAACGCGTACCGGTCCCCACTGCGAGCCCTGGCCGGGCAGCGAGAGCAGCGTGGGCTGCTGGACGGTGAACCGCACGGTGCGGCCCTGCTGATAAATCGGCCGCCACACCGGGGTGCCGGCGTCGCGGCGCTCCGTCAACTGCTGGTTCAGCGGGTTGACGAAGGGCGGGCCGACCAGCAGGGCCCCGTCGACGGGCCGGTTCAGCAGCTCGATCGAGCCGAGCACCGATTGGGCCCCGAACGAGCCCAGCGACAGCCCGTACAGGTAGAGCTTGGGCCGCGACTGCTCGGGCAGCGTCTGCCAGTATGCGTGGACGGTGCGCGCCACGGCCCCCGAGGCGGCCTGCGTGTTGTCCTGGTCGGCCAAAAGGCTCAGCCAGCTCGGCAGGTACGAGTACTGGATGCCGGCCACCGCGGTGTCGCCGTGCCACAGGTACTCGAGCGGGTCGATGCCCTCGGGCTGAATGAAGCCGGACCCCGTGGTGGTGGCCAGCACCAGCACCTTGCGCTCGAAGGCGCCGGTGCGCTTGAGCTCGGCGAGGACGAGGTCCGCGCGGGCCTGCGGGGTCGGCGCGGAGTCCAGGCCTGCGTACACGCGGATCGGCTCGAGCGCGGGGACGTCCGGCGACGCTTGCTGCAGGTCGGCCTGAGTCGGACCCTTGACCACGAACGCGCGCCCCTCGCGTCCCAGCGACTGCCAGGTCACGAGTGACCCAGGGCCCCCGGTGCGCAGGGACGAGGTCGGTGGGGCGGACACGCCGGCCTTGTTGATGTCGTTGCGGGGGGCGAAAGAGGCGTTGGCGGCGGCGAAGAACCCGCGCACCAGCAGCCCGGAGAACAGCAGCCAGATCAGCAGCAGCACGACAGTGACCCCGAGTGCCGTCGCGAGGCGGGCGGGCAGCCAGCGTCGGAACCGTCCGATGACCGCGGAGGTAAGGCGGCGGAGGCTGCGCCCCAGGATCAGCAGCAGTGCGAAGACGGCCGCGGAGACCAGGACGATCACTGGCCAGACGCCGGGACCGATGGGCGGCATCCCCATGAGCGCGCGCTGGTCGTTCTGCCATCCGACGAACTGCCAGACCTGAAGCCCGAAGGCCACGGCGGCCACCCCGAGCAGCGACCAGAGCACGACGGTGCGGACGCGCCCGCGCAGCACAGGCACCTCGAGGTAGTGCCACAATGCCGCCCCGGCCGCGCCAACCCCGTACCCGATCGCCAGGGTGATGCCGCTGACCACGCCCTGGAGCGCCGCGCTGCGCGGGAGCAGGGATGGGGTCAGCGAGGCCGCCATGAACAGTGCGCCGACCACGAACCCCGTGTGGCTGAAGGAGCGGCGGAACACTCTCGGCGCCGGAGGTCGCGTTGTCGATGCGGCGCCCGCAGCGTGCTCATCCGATCGGTTGGCGGTTTCGATGCTCATGCACGTCCTTCCTCGACCCGGTGCTGCGCCGGTCACGGGCCGAGTCTGGCGCCGACGAGGATGCTACGGGAATGGCTCGTGCCGCGCTTCAGGGCAACCCCCGGCATGAGCACGACCTGGCGCCCCGGCGCTACGGATCGAGTGGGCCGACGCCGACAGGTGTTTGAAGACGAGGTGGTCTTCGTGGCTGAAACGGCGGGGTGGCCGGTGATGTGGTCGAGGATGAGTGAGCGCAGCGCGTCGCCGTCGGCGACATGGCTGATGTAGTCAACCTGGCCAGCGACGTGGAAGGCGTGGCGCTCGCCGGGAGCTGCTCGTCCCCGCGACATGAAGAACTGAGGCTTGCCCGGCAGGTGCCGTTGATGGAATCCCGATCAGTACGACCAGGCAGGTGAGAAGTCAGCTCCCGTGTGGGTGACCTGGTGTCGGCGCGACCCGTCCCACCGGCTCGTCCACACGTCGACCTTCCCTCTGGTGTCCGGCTCCTCCGCGAAGGCGAGTCGGCGTCCATTGGGGGACCACGTCGCCGCGAAGCTGCTCTTGGGGCCACCGTTGTTGTGGGTGACGTAGCGGATGCGGGCCATGCAGGACTTGACCGAACGGCAGCCGACCGGGATGAGGGCGACGTCGCCTCGTCCGGGGTTCCAGCCACCGTGGGTCTCGAAAGCGATGAGCCCGGCGCCGGGACCGTACGTGGCGGGGGAGGGAGTGGCGCGATCTGCGTCGAGCGCCCAGGGCGTGAGCCGTATGACGGCCGTACCGTCTCGGCGCATGCGGTAGACGGCGTAGTGCAAGTCACGACCGACGTACTTGTCCCTGATGAAGACGAGCTGGCGACCGTCGGGGGTGAAGCGCGCCACGTTGTCCTCGGCCGTGGGAGGCATGTGATCGGGGGAGACCCGCCTCAGGTGCGAGCCGTCGAGCCTGGTCGAGAAGAGAAGGGCGGAGGCTGCGTCCCCGCTCTCGTCGTCGAAAGGTCCGGTGACCCTGGTGAAGACGATCCGCTTGCCGCTGGGAGCCCAGGTTGGTTCGATGTCGGCCGCGCACAGGTCAGTGTCCCAGTCGCAGCCAGTGTCGATGACTCGTGTCGGTGCATGCCCGGTGAGCGGCGCAATCACGATCTGGACAGCGTCGTCGCTCTCCCGGTTGAAGAGAACCCAGCGGCGGTCTGGAGAAACCTGCGGGTGGGTATCCGCGACGCCAACGCCGGGGTGGGTGAGCGCATGCGAGTTGCGTCCGCGGAGGTCACCGATCCGGATCGAGATCGATCCGTTGTGCTGGTGGTTGTACACCAGGCCGCTCGGTTTGTGGTGCCCGCGGGATTGTTGCTGTTGGGGGTACGTCGCTGAGGCCGGAGCCGTACTCGCGACCAAGCCGGCCGTGGCGAGGAGTGCGATGAGACCAAGACGGGTAAGCGGCATGGGTTTGTGCGTGGACATTTGTTCCTCCTGTTCGCCTTACGGGAAGGTCACACGGATACAGCCACGGCCGCCCTGCCTGGTTGACAGTCACGGCATGGAAACCTCGACCCAGATGCTGTCGGCCGCAGGCCCGTACCTAGGCACCGCGACCTCAGTGAAAGGTCAGGGGCGGGAACGGTCAGCGATAGCAGTGCTTCTGCGGCTGCAGGGTGCCGTGTGTGGCGATCCCGCCGTGCGTCACGCGGTGCGCCTTGCCGCCGCTAGCCGGGATGATCCACAGCTCCCGGGCGCTTGAGGTCACGGCGGTGAGAACGATCCCTCGCCCGTCCGGGGTGTAGCGCGGCTGGGTGGCGCGCAGGTCCCCGTGATAGTGGGTGAGCTTCTGCAGACCGCGACCGTTGGGGTGAACCCGGAAGAGGTTGGATCGGTAGCTGCCAAAGTTGAACGAGTGCAGCGGGTGGGTGGCCATCACGATCCAGCGGCCGTCCGGTGACCAGTCGGCCTCGCCGAAGTCCCTGCCCCACTTGGTGATTCGGGTCTCGGTCCCGCTCGCGATGTCGAGGACGAAGACGGCAGTTGCGGTGGTGTCCCCGGTGTCGAAGTCGATCCGCTCGCGGGTGTAGGTCAGCCGGGTGCCGTCGGGCGACCAGCGCGGCTGGTTCTCCCGGTCGCAGCTGCCGTTGTTGGTGAGTCGGTGCACCTTGCCGTTGGCGACGTTGCCGAGCCAGAGGCTGCAGTCCGCGGGGCCGAAGTCGGTGAACGGCAAGAGCGCCCGGACGAAGGCGACGGTCCGGCCGTCCGGAGAGTAGGCCGGTTCGTCGTCACCCAGGCAGTCGTCGGTGCAGTCGAAGAGCTGTCGGGTGTGGCCGGTCTTGAGGTCATACACGTACAACGGCTCGTGCCACCCGCCGCGGGAGGTGAAGACGAGCGTACGGCCGTCCGGCGACCAGTCCGGTAGTGCCTGCTCATCGTTCGCGCCAACGCCCACTTGATGGTCGCCAGTTCCATCGGGGTGGATCAGCCAGATGCCCTCTGGCCCGAACCCGGTGGCCTCGTGATAGCTCGTCTGGTAGGCGATCCAGGGCTGGTCGGCGTGAGGATGCTCCGAGGCGGGCGGGCTCGCGTCCGCCGGCGGCCCCGCCAGTCCTAGGACGACGATGACCATCGTTGATACCAGTGCCAGCTTTCGATGTCTCATGTCCAGCGCTCCTCGCTTGGCGTGGTTGGTGTCGTCGACGCTAGGGACGCGGAGCCGCCTACACATCCGGGCCCGCTCGATGTCGAGCTCCGGGTTAGGTCGGATGACCATCAGCTCGACTCGTAAACGGGTGCCCGGGACTGTGTTTGTGTCCGGCCCCTTTGGCCTCTTGTCGAGTGCTTGGCGCACGGAGCATGCTCGGTTGAACCAGTCGGGGCCTCCGGAGCGACAGTTGGGTATGAGCGGGTTGGCGGCGGAATCGGACACGGTGCTCATGAGTGCTGTGTCCGAGGGGGACACGGCCGCCCTCAAAGTGCTGTACGAACGGCACGCGCCCTGGATCCGGATCCGACTGCTGCGCCGGTGCAACGACCCCGAGGTCGTCTCTGAGGTCGTGCAGGACACCTTCGTCGCCGTGTGGCGAGGGGCGGCGCGCTTCCGGGGTGAGGGGGCGGTTGCCGGTTGGATCTGGGGGATCGCCGCCAAGCGGCTGATCTCACACCTGCGCCGGCAGCCGCTCACCACAGAGGTCCTCGTCGCGGAGGTGGACAGCCGGTTCGAGAGCAGCGCAGAGGAGCGGGTCCTGATGAGTGTGGAGTACGGCGACCTCGGGAGGGCCCTAGGTGCGCTCTCCCCTCAACTGCGCGCGGTCGTCCAGGCCACCGTGCTCGACGGCATGTCGACCCGAGAGGCGGCCCAGCTCCTGGGCATCCCCCGCGGCACGGTCAAGACCCGCATGCAAACGGCCAAGCGGCTGCTGCGTGCCGAATTGATGGAGGGTCTGTCATGACGGCCAAGAAGCCCGGGCGGTGGCAACCAGCGGTGGCATGTCTCGTCTGCGGCCCTGTCGGACTGGGTCGACGGCGTCGCCGGTTCGGTCGTCAGCATGTCGGTCGAGCAACACGTCGCCACGTGTGCGTCCTGCCAGGCGACGGTGGCTCAACGTGTCCCGTCAGCGACCGTGGCCGCCGAATGGGAGGGGGTGCTGGAGGAGATCGAGAAGCCGCCAGCGCCACGGACCGAGCGGCTGCTGGTGCGGCTGGGCGTACGCCCGTCCGACGCGGTCGTCATGGCTGCTGCTGGGACGCTTCGGACGGCCTGGTTCACGGGCATGGTGGCGATGCTGGGCTTCACCATGGTCGCCGCGCTGCTTGGTCGTGATGGGGGGGTGTGGCTGTTCCTCCTGGTGGCTCCGCTGATCCCCGTCGCTGGGGTAGCAGCGGTCTACGGGCCGTCGGCCGACCCGCTGTTCGAGGCGGTGCAGGCCACGCCGTACTCGATGATCCGGCTGGCCCTCCTGCGTACCTCGTGGGTGCTGGTGACCTCTGTCCCGGCCACTTTCGCGGCCGGCCTTCTGCTTCCGACGTCGACCCTCGTCACTGTCGGTTGGCTGCTTCCGGCGCTGGGCTTCGTTGTAGCGGTCGTGACAGCCAGCAGCTGGGTTGACCCCGACCAGGCCGCTACGGCCGTTGCTGCGTGTTGGTTCGTCGCCGTCGCGCTGGCCGCTCGAAGCGGGAGCCCAGCAGACCTCTTCGATCCCCTGGCGTTGTTGATCTACGTGGGACTTCTCGTGGTCGCCGGAGGATTGCTGGTCCAACGTCTTCGTGTCTCTGTGCCGTCATGGCGCCTGTGGTGACCTCCAGTGAGGAGCAATTGATGAGTGAGTCAAGCGTTCGCATCGAGCACATGACGAAGCGGCTCGGGGGCACCCCGGTCCTCTCCGACGTCACCATGGAGCTGCGTCCGGGGATCGTGGGCCTGCTCGGGCCCAACGGCGCAGGGAAGACGACCTTGCTTCGCATCCTGGCGACTGTGCTGGGCCGGATGCTGGGGTGGTCAGCATCCTTGGTCGAGACCCGGCCGACCGTACCCAGCGCATCGAGATCCGCCAACGGCTCGGCTACCTGCCTCAGGAGCTCGGCTTTCCAAGGGGCTTCACCGCTCGCAGCTTCGTCGACTACATGGCCGTCCTCAAGGAGCTCGACGACCCGGAGCGACGCCGGGTCGAGGTGCGGCGGGTCCTCGCAGACGTCGGGTTGGCCGACATCGCGGGGAAGCGCATCCGAGCCCTGTCGGGTGGTCAGCGACGCCGGGTCGGCCTGGCGCAGGCACTGCTTCTCGCCCCTGACCTGCTCGTGCTCGACGAGCCGACGACTGGCCTCGACCCCGAGCAACGCGTCTCCTTGCGAGGTGTACTGGCCGAGGTCGGGCGGGCCGCAACCGTGGTCGTCGCGACCCACCAGACCGAGGACGTGGCCGCGCTTTGCGAGCACGTCGTCGTTCTCGACCGCGGCGCGGTCTGCTTCGACGGAGCCGTCAGAGACCTCGTGGCGCTGGCACAAGGCCGAGTGTGGCTCGCCGATGCACCCGACCCGAGCGCCCAGACGTCATGGCGCACGGCATCGGGGCACTACCGCAACCTGGGCGCAGCGGACCCGCGCCGACCCCAAGCGGTCGAGCCCACTCTTGAGGACGCCTACCTGCTCCTCCGCGGGGCCACCGCCCGAGAGGAGGAAGCGGCATGAGCACCGTGGCCCTGCCTGCCGTCCCACGGCTGTCCACTCGCACGAGCGTCTGGCCGCTCGCGCGGACCGAGGCGATTCGCTACGCGCGGCATCCACTGTTCCTCTTTGGGTTTGTCGCTGCGCTGCTGGCCGGGGCCGGGGAGCGTGGGCCGATGGAGATCGACTTCCAGGTGATCCCGTCGTTTCTCATCGGTGTGCTGGGTGTGGTGGTTGCCGCACGGCTCACCGTCTCGACCCGGCGTGCCGCCCGGTCGTGGAAGCGGCGCCCGCGTCGGTGACGAAGCGGACGGCCGCACTGTGTCTTGCCTGCGCCGTCCCGGCGAGCGGCTGGCCTTGTCGTCGTCCTCGTCCACCACGCGTTCGTGCTCGCCGCACCGCTGCCGGAGTGGCACTACGGAACTTATGGCGGGTTCGATCGCATCCTCATCACCATGGTCATCCCGGTCATCGCCTGCGGCGGCGGCCCGCTGCTCGGTGTCGCTGCGGGACGCTGGCTCCGCTTCCCGGCGTCCGCCCTGCTGGCCGTGGTGCTGCTGCTCCTGTGGAGCTGGGAGGGTGCTTACGTACCGGAGCAGCAGAATGTCCGACCCGTCGTCGCTGCTGGCCCGGACCTTGCACATGCTGACCCCCTACACCGCCTGGGGCGGCGGGACGTATCCGGACGCCGGCAACGATTCCTACGACACGGTGAGCTCGGTCGTGTCATACACCGGAGCTCCGAGCTGGTTCGCGGTCTGGGCCATCTCGCTGTGCGTCCTCGCAGCGGCTGCTGCCCTGCTCAAGGGTGCCCACGGCCGGACCCGCACGCGCATCATGCTCGTGGCATCGGGGGCGCTCGCCGTCGCCGTACTGGCCCTGACCATGTCGGCATCGCACGGAAACCATCAGCTGTTCCAGACCGACGACGCGGGGACGCAGCCGATCGTCGGGGCCTCCCCGTGAGCGGTCGGCGTCGCAACGCGATGGCTCGCGTAGTCTCGTCGGCGCCGGTGCTGCCGCTGTGCGGATCCGCCGCGATGGCTGCGGCTCTGTTCGGCGCCGCAGTGCTGGGGTTCGGTGTTGGGCTCGCCCCGTTCGCCGCTGTGCTCGGCCTCGGGGTCTGCGCGAGCTGTGCCGCCTACGTCCTGGACGAGGAGGCAGCCGAGGTCGCGGACGCGACGCCTACGTCCAGGCCCCAGCGGCTGACCTACCGGATGCTGCTGGCGCTGATCCCTCTGTCCGTCGCGGCGGTCGGCCTGGCAGCACTGACCCGTCGTGACCCGGTCACACACTGGCTGTGGTTTGCCCCTGTCGCGATCGGGATGGTGGCGGTGGCGCTGGCGGCCTCCGCCGCTGCTCGGAGTCGGGGGTTGGCGACCCCGGGCGACCTGTGCGCTGTGCTTGCGCTGGCCGCCACCATCCTCGTGGCAGCAGATCCCTTTCGCAGGTGGGTCCCGCTGATGCCATTCGACTCCTCGGGCGCGAGCCGAAGTGCTGTCGTCTGGTCAGTTGTCATTGCCTTCTGCGTAGTTGTCGTTTTCGTTTCGGCCCAAGATCCCGGTGCAGCCTCGCGGGGCGTTCGCTCCGGAACACGGCCGGCGCCCCGGCTCACGAAAGGAAGCAGACCATGAAGCTCTACTGGATCGTCGCGTACGTCATCGCCGCGGAGGTGGCCGTCCAGGCTGCGCTGGTCGCGTTCGGCATGGCGGGGCTCGGACGCTGGATCGAGGATGGGGGAGTCGCCACGAAGAGCACGTTCGAGGATGGACAAGAGACATTCACCGGGGCAGCCGGATTCATCCTGCACGGGGAGAACGGCGCTCTGTACATTCCGCTGATCGCGATCGCCTTCCTGGTGATCGCCGTCTTCACGCGACGCTCGGTGCCGGGTGGGATCAGATGGGCAGCGATCGTCCTCGGGCTCGTGGTCGTCCAAGTCGCTCTCGGTTTCGGGAGCCTCGCGATCTACGGTCTCGCGGCCCTGCACGGCATCAACGCGCTGGCGCTCCTGCTCGCGTCCGTCCACGCCGGCAACCGGGCCCGCCGGTCGGTGCTGACGCCCGCGACAACGGACCCAGCACACCAGTTCCAGCCCTGACCATGCCCAACGGCGAGTCCATTGTGGAACCACGTGTTCGCTGCATGCCCGATCGACGGGGGCTCGAGCTCAATGGAGCGTGACGACGCGGCCTACGCGGGCCAGCGTGAATACACCCCGCTCTTCCTCAAGATCTATGACCCCGTGATCCTCGGCTTCTTCGCGCCGTACGTGTGGCACTGCCCGACGACTCAGCTGGTGGAGGAGTATCGGCGGCACCTCGGCCACCGACACCTCGACGTTGGGCCTGGGACTGGCTATTTCCTGGCACGAGCAGGCATCTCCGACGGCAGCCCTGTCACTCTCCTCGATCCCAACGTGCATGTGCTTGCTCATGCGTCCCGGCGGCTGCAGCACCTGGAGATCACAACCGTTGAGGCCGACGTCTGCAAGCCTCTGCCTCTGCACGGACCGTTCGACTCCGCCGCGCTCAATGGTGTGCTGCACTGCCTGCCCGGACCGCTGCCGCGCAAGGCTGCTGCCGTTGCCAACGTGGCCGCCGTGCTTGCGCCGACGGGAGTGCTGTTCGGTGCGTCGATCCTTGGGACGGCTACACGACACACCCGCTTGTCGCGCAGCATCCTCAAGGGCAACAACCGGCGGGGTACCTTCGACAACCTTGGCGACACCCAGGAGGGCCTCCGCAAAATCCTCGAGGCATCGTTTGGTCGGGTTGAGCTGGAGACCGTCGGCTCCATGGCCATCTTCGCGGCCACGAGTCCGCGAACGGACCCGCCGATGGGCAAAACTTCCTAGCTACCTGCGGCCGCCGAGTTCACGGTCGCGGCTCACTGCTCGAGCGAGATGTCGGCTGCCGTTTGGCAACCAGGTCTCGTCGTCGGGGAACCGCGGACTCCGCGGCGGCTGGCGTGTCAGGGCAGCTCCGTGCTGGCGCGCAGGCTTACGTCGTGCTGGCGCCGACGCGGGGCGGGGGACCTTCGGACGAACCTGGGGGCGTCGATCCGAGGAGGCCATGATGACCCCAACTGCTCCGTCCGCTTCCGGCAGCCACGATCCGCTCGCGCGAACCGCCGCGACGCGTCGCGTGGGGCTTGCGCTCGCCATGCTCATCGCTCCGTGGCTCACCGTTCTTGCCGAGACCGGCCATGCGCTGATCACGCCGCGGGGTCAGGACGATCTGGATCCCGCCGTCGCGCTCGCAGTGGACGCGGCTCACCCAGGCGTGCAGCGCTGGTCGGCCCTCGCTGGCCTGCTCGCGGCGCTGCTGTTCGTGCCCGCAATTCTGGGAGTCATGCGGCTCGTCCGCACCGGCGCGGCGTGGCTTGGTCTGGTCGGCGGCATCTTTGCTGCAGCAGGCTACATCTGCTACTTCGCTCTCCTCTTCCAGGGAGCGTTCACGGAGGCTGCGATGGTCAAGGTCGGCGGATCGGTGAGTCAGAATGTCGCCGTCCTGCAGAGCGTCATGGACGAGCCTTTGACGCTGTGGATCGGCCCATTGTTCGTGCTAGGCAACATCGTGGGCACCTTCCTCCTCGGGCTCGCCTTGGTTCGCGCACGGACGGCTGGTCGGCTGGCCGGCTACGGCCTCATGGCGTGGGCGGTCCTGCACGTGCTGAGCTTCAGCCCGTACGTCGAGGTGGTGGGCGCTACCGCGCAGGCGATCGGCCTCGGCGTGGCGGCTGCCGTACTCCTCCGCCAGCCGGGCGCGGCTGCTGCCGTTCCGGAGCCCTACGAGTTGTTGCCGAGGTAGGCCAGCACAGCGAGGACTCGGCGGTGGTCCTCGTCGGAGTCGGGCAGAGCGAGCTTGATGAAGATGTGGCGTACGTGGGTCTCGACCGTGCGCTCGGAGGTGTGCAGCTGGCGAGCCACCGCCGCGTTCGTTCGTCCCTCGGCGACCAGCCCGAGCACCTCGCGCTCGCGATCGGTGAGCTGGGTGAACGCCGCATCCGGATTGGTCGGTGCGAGCAGGGATGCCACCACTTCTGGGTCGAGCGCTGACCCACCACCCGCAACGCGACGGAGGGCATCGAGGAAGTCCTCCAGGTCCAAGATCCGGTCCTTGAGCAGGTAGCCGAACCCTCCCGTCGCTACCAGTGCCGTCGACTGGGTGGTCTCGATGTGCTGCGAGAGCAGCACCACCGGGAGGTCGGGGCGCAGGGCTCTCAGTTCGCGGGCTGCCCTCGCGCCGTCATCGGTCATCGTCGGGGGCATCCGGACGTCGGTCACGAGCAGGTCGGGCTGATGGGCAACAACCGCCGCCACCACCGACGGTGCGTCGGCGGCCCGGGCGACCACCTCGTGACCAGCCTGCTCGAGCAGCAGCGCCAGGCCCTCGCGGACGACGGCGGAATCGTCCCCGACCACTATCCGCACGGGAGCCTCGCTTCCACTCTCGTCCCGCTCGTTGGCGTGCTGTCAACGACCAGTTGTCCACCGGTCGCGGCGACTCGATCCCTGAGGCCGGCGAGCCCGGAGCCGGGTTGTTCGGCGGCACCGCCCCTTCCGTCGTCTGAGACCACAACGGTGAGCTGACCATCCTGGCGAGCGATGTCGATACCGACGTTCGTGGGCTCAGCGTGCTTGAGCGCGTTGGCGAGCCCCTCGCAGGCGACGTAGTAGGCCGTGGTGGCGACAGCGTCCGGGACAGCATCGGCGATGACCCGGGCGCGCACGGGGACCGGACTGGTGCGGACCAGCTCCCGAATCGCGGCCGGAAGTCCCTCGTCGAGGCCGCGGGGACGGATCCCCGCAGCCAGGCGGCGGAGCTCGGCGACCGCCTCTGCCAGATCGCGGACCGCCTGTGCGAGGACGTCCCGCATGCAGTCTTCCGGTGCTGCCCGCTGCTGGGCGGACTGCAGGGACATCCCGATCGCGACGAGCCGCTGCTGGGCCCCGTCGTGGAGGTCGCGCTCGAGTCTCCGACGCTCGGCGTCGGTGGCCTCCAGCAGGCGGGCCCTGGACGCCCGGGTCTCGGCCAACGCCTGGCGAAGGGCCATACGGGAGTGGGTCAGTTCCAACGGGAGGCGAGCTCGACGCAGCGCTTCCCGTAGCAGCCGGGGCCGCCGCCCTGCCGCGTCATATCCGATGCATGCCAGCAGCCTCCCGGCCACAGCGACCTCCATCGACTGGCCGGCTGGCCGAGCGGTCGGCGCTCCGTCGCCCCGGCGCCAACTGGCTCCTTCTTCGGAGGGCACCCAGTAGGCGACCCGCAGGCAGGGGTCCAGGAGTGCTTGCTGCAAAGCCGATTCCACCTGCTCTGGCTCGGCGCGGCCGTCCCGGATCTCATCCTGGAGCCGGTCGAGCCGTGCGAGAGCCTCGCGGCGACCGCGGTCGAAACGTGCATCGACAGCAGATTGGACGCGTCGTCGGAGGAGTGCGAACACCGTGGCCGCCGCCAGCGTTGCCACGGCAACCCCGAGGTTCGAGGTGCGTCCCACGGCCGCCCCAACACCTATGGTCACCAAGGCGAATACAGCGATCACTGCGCCGGTCAGCATGACGTAGGCGACGGTACGACTGACCAGCGTGTCGACGTCGTAGAGGTCGTGTCGAAGGATGGCGATCGCGACGCTGATCGGAATGCTGATGTACACGAGGAGTAACCCCACAACCACGACCACGTCGGCTGCGTCTGTGAGCAGGAATGTTGCCCATGTCGTCAAGAGGACGGCCGGCAGCAACAGAACGCTCAAGAAGATCCACTTCAGCTGGCGCCGTACAACCTCGTCGCCTGTGCCGAAGCGCACCGCCACTCGGGCTGTCGAGCCCACGACGAGGGCCAGCAACAGAACCAGGGAGCCCACGCCCAACACCCCGTTGACCCATGGCGCAACGGTGACCGGCGGATATCCCGGGATCTGCTCGGGGCCGGGACCGTAGCTTCCCGGGTCCAGGGCCACCCCCGCGTGGAATACCAGCACAAAGGCAACCCAGCCTGCTGGGAGCAGCCACCACCCGCGGCCCAGCCGTCCGTCGGGGACGTAGGCCGCCAACAGTGCGGGTGGCAGGAAGAGCCATACCCAGCCGGCGACCGACGCCACCGCAAGCAAGAGGGCTAGGCCGTGCGGAGGGGACCCGTCGGAGGCGGCGCTGTCCGGGGAGAGAAGCGCGAACGGCAGCAGTCCCAGCGCCACCAAGAGGAATCCGACGACTCTCGGCCCCCGGGCGAGCAACAACACGCCGAGTATGACACTCGGCGCGGCCACGATGGCCGCCAGTGCGATTTGCCAGCCCGTCATCCCGGTTACCTAATGGTGGCGAAGGCACGAAGGTGAACGCCGACCACCCGGGCTCGGCCGGTGTGGTCTACAACACATAGTCTCGCAATCGAGCCACCGTTGTCGTGCGTGCTGGCACGTATCGCCCTGAGAACTGGGACTCACGTCCGCCGACGGACCGCCGCTCCGGACGTGATGCCCGAACCGGACCAGCGACGACGGCTATTCGATCTTTCGTAATCTTGTGGATTGCGCTGGCGGGGCGGTCGCTCCCCGGTGGCGAGTGTGAGGGCGCGGACGGCGGAGTGGAAGCCCCGCGCTCCTTCGGCCGCCACTAATCAGCAGAGGAGGCGCTCGCCAGCGGGGTCGAGCAGCGGTTGGTCGGAGACGACAGCGCGCCGTCGTTCGCCGAGGATGCCGATCGTCAGCTCCTTGCCGACCGTGGCGTGCTCGACGGGAAGGTAGGCAAGGGCGATCGACCGCTCGATGGTGTGCCCGTAGCCACCCGAGGAGACGTACGCAACGGGACGGGCGCCCTCGGCGTAGACGGGTTCGAGCCCGTGGGCGTCGACGTCCACGGCGTCGACGACGAGACAGGACAACACGTGGGTGCGGCCCGAGTCGTACTCACGGGACAAGGCGTCGCGGCCGATGAAATCGCCCTTGTCAAGAGCGACGAAGCGATCGAGCCCGGCCTGCAGTGGCGACCAATCGGCGGAAAGGTCCGCGCCCCACAGCCGGTAGCACTTCTCCAGGCGCATCGACTCCAGCGCTCGGTAGCCAAAATCCACGAGACCGAGATCCTCGCCGGCCTCGCGCAGCAGCTCGTACAGAGTCCGCTGCTGCTCGATCGGGTGGTGCAGCTCCCAGCCCAGCTCGCCCACATATGAGACCCGCATCGCGAGGACGCGTACGCGTCCGACCTCGACATGGCGTGCACAAAAGAAGCGGAATCCTTGGTTAGAGAAGTCGTCGCGCGACACTCGCTCCAGCAGCTCCCGCGACCTCGGCCCGGCGATGGTGAGGACGCCGTCGCGTGCCGTGACGTTGTCGATCCGCACTGATCCGTCACGCGGTGCGTGTTGTTCGATCCAGGCGAGGTCGTGCGTCTCGGTGGCGGCGGCCGACACCACGTAGTAGCGGCCAGGTTGGAGAAGCGCGACGGTGACGTCGGCCTCGACGCCTCCCCGTGCGGTGCACATCTGCGTCAGCGACATCTTTCCCACGTCGGTCGGCAACCGGTTCGCGCAGAGCCGGTCCAGGAAGGGCTCGGCGCCGTCCCCGCTGACGATGAACTTCGCAAAGCTCGTCTGATCCAGCACCCCGACACCGCCGCGCACGGCACGGCACTCCTGTCCGACGGCGTCGAACCAGTTGCCGCGACCGAATGAATACTCGTCGCGGGCGGGACCGGTCGTCGCGAACCAGAGCGGGCGTTCCCAACCGGATCGCACGCCCATCACCGCGCCCTTGGCGACAAGGCGGTCGTACAGCGGGTCGGTCTTGAGGGGGCGCCCCGCAGGTCGCTCCTCCTCGGGAAAGTGGATCTTGTACTCGTCCTCGAACACCTCCGAGGCGCGTTCGACGGCATACGAGGTCGACCGTGCGTAGTCCCCGAAGCGACGGACGTCGAGCTCCCACATGTTCTCGCTCGGCTGGCCGTGCGCGATCCACTCTGCGCAGAACTTGCCTGCACCGCCGCCGAATACGATGCCGAAGATCGAGAAGCCAGCAAGTACGTGGAGCCCCGGCTGACCCGGGATTGGACCCATCAGGCAACGTCCGTCGGGCGTGTATCCGTCGGGGCCATTGATCACGCTCTTGATCCCCACCTCGCCAAAGGAGGGGATCCGCTCGGCAGCCCCACCGAGGCAGTCCTCGATCTGCTCGAGGTTCGGCGGCAGGAGCCGGCTGTGGAAGTCCTCGGGGATCCCATCCAGCGCCCACGTGAGTGGGTTGCGCTCGAACGGCCCAACGAGCAAGCTGCTTCCCTCTTGGCGCGCGTAGAAGGAGTTGTCCGGGTCGCGAAAGACGGGTAGCTCGACCGACCGCGTCGCGATCGCGGGCATCGGGTCGGTTACCAGGTAGTGATGCTGCAGCGAAACGATCGGCAGCTCGATGCCGGCAAGCCGGCCCACCTCGCGCGACCACTGCCCGGCCGCAATCACCACGTGCTCCGCCCTGATGTCGCCGGCGGGCGTCGACACCGTCCAGCCGCCGCCCTGGCGGACGAGCTGGGTGACCGGTGCGTGTCGGAGAATGGTCGCGCCCCGGTCCACAGCTCCCTTGGCGAGGGCGTTCGTCAGGCTCGTCGGATCTATGTGGCCGTCGGTCGGGAGATAGGCGGCTGCGAGGACTCCATCGGGCCGGGCGAGCGGGAACAGCTCGTAGGCCCGCTCGGGGGAGAGAATTTCAAACGGAACCCCCACGTTCTCGGCGATCCCCCGCACCTGTTCGAACTGATGGACCCGGTCGCGAGTCGTGGCTATCCGGACGCTGCCGCACTGGTGGAAGTCGACCGGAAGTCCTGTCTCCCGCTCAAGTGCTGAGTACAGCTCGACCGACGTGCGGAGCAAACGCATCAGGTTGTAGCTCTGGATGAATTGAGTGCAGAGGCCCGCAGCGTGCCAGGTCGACCCGCTGGTGAGTTCGTTCGCCTCCACGAGCGCGACGTCACTCCAGCCGAGCCGCGTGAGGTGGTAGAGCGTTGATACCCCTGCGATGCCGCCGCCCACGACGACGACGCGCGCCTCGGTGATCACGGTCGCTCTATGTCGATGCCGCCCACGCGATGTGCGACGCGGCGCCGCTCGGCCCATCCCGTGATCTCGGAACTGTGGAAGGAAACGACTTCAAACCGCCCGAGAAGAGGGTGCGGGTCGCCCGTGACCATTGGCCCAGGGGCGGTCATCCGCGAGGACTTTGGAGAGGTCGACCATGTTCTCAGGCTATCCAGTCCGGCCGGGCGGCAGGATGAAGCCGGGCTGTGGGTTCCGGGCCAAGGTTGGCCGAGTCATCACGCGCTGAAATGGAGGTGCTCGGGTTTTCGAACTCGTGCCGAAACGCCTTTGCCGCGCCAATGGTTGTGCCAATGCCAGCGCGAGTCCTGGACTCCGGGACCGCCTATACCCGCAGTTCTGCGTCCGAGCTGGCAGAGGGGCAGCCTGATTGGGCGACCTGGTCCTTCGTCGGTCGGCCCCCGCAGTCATCCTTCGGGCGGAGGCGATCCCCCCGAAGGTCGATGTCGGTGCCGCTCAGAGTCCATCCCGCAGTTCGATGTCCTCGTGCGCGGCGCTGCCTACGGTCGACTCCATGCCCATCGACAGCGTTCCCGTGACCGCGGCAGGCATCAATTCCGAGGGCAGCCTTCAGGCAACGCTCGGGAGGATGCTTCGCTCTGGCGTTGACAGCAACGCCGCCTTGAACGCGCTGATCCGCGACTACACCACGTTCCACATCGTGCTCGTCTTCGTCGGAGGGCTGTTCCTCCTTGGCCTCGTGACGATCAGCATCGTCTTCTGGTCCCGCTTCGCGAGGACCCGGACATCGGATGTTCCAGCCACCACCTTCGAGCGGGCGACGTACGTTTCCTTCGGTGTGCTCAGCGTGGTGGTGGGTCTGTTCCTGGCCCTGGTCGTCGCCGCGAACGTGAGCAGCGTCGCTAACCCTCGACAAGGGCTTTCGGGCGCGGTGGGCATGCTCGGTCACCCGCGGGCGGGGACGCCCACGGGAGATTTCCAACAGGCGGTCGTCACATGGTTGGAGTCCGGAAACGCCGAGGTACCCGCCCGCGTCCAAGACAGAATCGATGACCGCCTCGCCTGGCAGCGACCCAAGGCGATCGTCTGCAGCGTCATGCTTCTCGTGGCTCTGGCGATCAGCGTGCAGGTGTGGCGCTCGCTGGTCAGGCGGTCCCGCTCGCCAGCTCGCGGAGGAACTCCCGCGACAGGCGCTCTTCTCGTGGTTGGGGTGGCGACGGTCGTCGCCTCTTTGCTCCTGATGCTCATGGTCATGGGGAACACGCAAGGCTCCATCGCGCCCCTGTCGTTGACGCTCTTCCTCGGGTAGGGATGCGCAACCGGACGGGCCGCCTTCACGTCGACAGGCGACCACGCGATGCTGTGACCATGGCGTGGGTCTCATGGTGGAAGGGCTGGCTCTCGGACAGCGGTGGCGATAGCGCGGCGGCCCCGGGCCGGAGCGGGGTTGCCTACCAACGGGTGGCAGGGTGGATCCGCCGCCACCCGACCTTGGTCGATACGGCGCTTGCCGCGCTGGTGGGCGCTTGCGCCGTGCCGCAGCTCGTCTATTTTGCCGGGCAGCCGGGCGGCGGGTTCGCCGTACGGCTGCTGTTCACGGCGCTCATGGTGGCTCCGTTGGTCTGGCGCCGTCGGTTCCCGCTGTCGGTGTTCGCTTTCGCGGCTGCGGTTGCTCTGGTCCAGTGGAGCGTCAACGTCACGTTGGCCGCGGACGTCGCCCTGCTCGTCTACCTCTACACCGTGGCCAGCCGGTATCCGGTGCGGGTTGGTGTGCTGGCCGCTGCTGTGGTCGAGGCCGGCATGATCATGGCCGCCGTCCGGTGGGGTCTCGCCGCGTCGTTAGGTCAATCCTGGTTGGTCACTCTCCTGCTGCTGTCCGCCCCGGTCGCGGCCGCCCTCCTGCTGGGCGTGAGCGTACGGGTTCGGCGGCAGTCCCTCGCCGCACTCACGGACCGTGCGGACCAGCTGGAACGCGAACGGGACCAACAGGCCGCCAACGCGGCCGCGGCCGAACGCACCCGCATCGCTCGCGAGATGCACGACGTCGTGGCGCACAGCATGTCGGTCATGGTCACGCTGTCGGATGCGGCCGTCGTGAAGCTTGCTGTCGAACCGGAGCGCGCCGCACTGGCCATGCGTGAGGTGTCGACGACGGGCCACCTTGCCCTCGACGAGATGCGTCGCCTGCTCGGCGTGCTACGCACCGAGGGGGACGAGTTCGGGCTTCGGCCGCAGCCTGGTCTGGCGGCGATCGACGGGCTCATCGAGCAGGTGCGGGCCACCGGACTGACTGCCGAGCTCACTATCTCGGGGACCGAAGTATCGATGCCGCCGAGTCTCGAGCTGGCGGTGTATCGCCTGGTGCAGGAGGCCATCACCAACGCCCTCAAGCACGCCGCCGGCCTAGCCCGGATCACGGTTGCTGTCGATCTCCGGCCGGACCTGGTCACTGTGGACGTTCACGACGATGGCGCCGGAGGTCTCCGGCTCGAGCCGACGGGCGGGCTGGGGCTCACCGGTATGAGTGAGCGGGCTGCCGTCTACGGCGGCACGGTGAGCGCCGGACCCGACCCTGCCGGGGGATGGCGTGTCTACGCACACCTGCCCCTTTCCTTGAGCACGCTCACAAAAGCTCCGGATCCCATGGCGGCCCCCAGTGCACTGGCCGCGCTCGACGCTCCGGCCGACCTGGCGGCCCGTGGAGTCGAGAGGGAGCTTGCCCCGTGAGCATCCGAGTGCTGCTCGTCGATGACCAGCCCCTGATCCGAGTGGGGTTTCGCATGATCCTGGAGGAGTCCGATGACATCGACGTCGTCGGAGAAGCTGAAGACGGAAACGAGGCCGTCCGACTCACCGGAGAACTCTCGCCCGACGTCGTGCTCATGGACGTCCGCATGCCCGGCCTTGACGGTATCGAGGCGACCCGGCAGATCATCGCTCGCGACGAGGCAGCGCGCGTCTTGATCCTGACCACGTTCGACCTCGACGAATACGCCTTCTCCGCTCTGCGAGCCGGGGCCAGCGGATTCGTCCTCAAGGACGTCCGGGTCGATGAACTGGCGCGCGCGATCCGCGCAGTGGCCAGCGGTGATGCCGTTGTGTCGCCGCGGATGACTCGTCAGCTCCTTGACCTCTACGCGGCGCACCTGCCGGATCGCCCGGCAGATGATGGGGGGATGGCGAGGCAGCTCGAACAGCTGACGCCTCGTGAGCGTGACGTGATGCTCGAGGTGGCCAGCGGGCTTTCGAATACTGAGATCGCGGAGAAGCTCGTCGTATCGGAGGCCACGGTCAAGACCCACGTCAGCAGCCTGTTGGCCAAGCTTGGTCTGCGCGGGCGCGTGCAGGTCGTGATCTTCGCCTACGACGTGGGCCTGGTCCGCGTCAAACCCACGCCCCCTGATGGCTGGCCAACCTCTGCTGAGTGACAAGTCTCGGCAAGTGACGCATCTCCGCGCGGGCGGGCCTACTAGTCCTTCGACGCGGGAGTGCGACGACCTGGCCTGGTCGACACATTTGTCGGGCGCACGTCTCCGGAATCGGGTGGAGCTGAGGCAGCGCTCAGTGCCTTCTGGGTCGGAGACCTGTGCGGACGTCGGGGACTGGATGCACGGAGTATGCCAGGGCCACATGGCGAGGCCCCGATCGCTGCGGCAGCGACCGGGGCCCGGCTCCTTGTCAGGGGCACCTCCCTCGTCGTCCGTCGTTGTCGTGTCTAGATTTCTGGTGGGGCACTGGTCAGGGGGGGAGCGCAGCCGCGCCAGGCCATAGGTTTTTCGTGGCCGAGTGCTCGCGTGCTCGATGCCGTGGGCTTCCGGACCGACGCGGTCGTGGGACGGAGGCTCACGAACGATCTCGCTGCTGCCGGCCAGCGCTGGCGGTTCAGCGCCGCCCCAGTTCGCCTCGATGATCGCGTCGAACTCGGCACGGACCAGGTCTGGATCGGCGCAGACCAACTCAGCGAACGTTTCCTGCACCTGAACTGCCGACCTTGTGCCCGAGGCTGGGATTGGCTTCATGGCAACCTGCTCAGACAGAAATGGCCTGCCGAGCCTGGTCGGGTGAGTTGATGGTGATCTTGCGAGGCTTGGCCTGCTCGGCGACTGGGACTCGCAGCCGCAGTACTCCACTGGCGTAGTCCGCGCCAACGCGGGTGAGGTCGAGGTTGTCCCCCAGGATCAACTGCCTGCTGAACACTCCACGCGGCCGTTCGGCGGCGAGCACCTCCTGCTTGGCTTCCAAGGTGGGGCGCTCGGCCTTGATGGTCAGGACGTTGCGTTCCACGTCGAGGTCGATCGTGGAGGGGTCGATGCCGGGGAGGTCGAATTCAAGCACGAACACGTCATCGTCTCTCCAGGCATCCATCGGCATTACCGAGGGACGAGTCGTGGTGCCTACGCCGCCGAACATCTGCTGGGTGAGTCGATCCAGCTCCCGGAACGGGTCGGTACGCATCAGCACGGCCATGGCCGCTACCTCCTGGTTTTCGTCTGCTCCGATCTGTCTCTGATCTGTGGCAGTTGCCACAGGTTTGATATAGCACTCCACATCAATGATGTGCAAGTGTTGACTCAGAGATGTCGCGAGAAAGGAGCAGTCTTTGGCGGAGGTCGACTCAGGCCTTGGCGTCTACGGCATCACCACGGCCGCGGAGCTGGTGGGGATGGACCCGCAGAGCCTGCGCCTGTACGAGCGGCGTGGGCTCCTTGAGCCGGCCCGCACCGACGGAGGTACCCGCCGCTACAGCGCCGCCGACCTTGACCGCCTCCGCCGCATAGGCGACCTCCTCAACGGGGGCCTCAACCTGGCTGGTATCGCCATCGTGCTCGATCTCGAAGGGGACAACGCGCGCCTCCGCGGCCAGCTCCGCGCACTCAGTGAGTAGACCGAACGCTCAACTCATTCCTGCTGGTGACCGCGCGTCCGTTCGGTGATCAGACCCCTGATACTCGTCGGCGTGTGGTCGGTCGAATCGCCTCGTTGCCGGCGTCATCCCAGCCGGGGCTAACCGAAGTGGGCCTCGCCCAGTCGCGGGCGCGCCGCTATGCCCGCTGTTCCAGCTCCGAGCTGGCAGACGAATCGAGCGGCAGGGTGACACGGAAGGCCGTCCCGTTTGGGCTGCCCTGGCAGGTGACCTGACCACCGTGGGCGTGCACGACGGCATCGACGATCGACAGGCCGAGGCCGCTTTCCGCCAAGAGCGCGGGACCGCCCGGCATCGGCTCTGTAGAAGCGCTCGAATACTCGCGCCGCGACGTCAGGGGGCATGCCTGGGCCTTCGTCGACCCATGCGCCGTCGGTGCCCGCTGACAGGTCGATGGGTCGAGCGGGGTCAACGGCGCGTGCGTCGACCACGGCATCTGAGGTGAGGCTCAGGACATCCACTGGCGTGCGCGCAAGCCGTTGAGACCAGTCGCGTTCTGGCCAGACGTCGTCGCGGCTGCACGAGCGGTGACGGAGCTGGTCCTTGCATGGAAGCGCCCCCACCGCGAAGCGACGCCGGTCGGCTGGGCGTAGGCAGAGCCGTGAGCGTCGACCGTCAGAGCCGTCAGAGCCGTCAGAGCCGTCAGAGCCGTCAGAGCCGTCCGGGCCCGGCTGGGCAGGACCAAAGGCCATGGCGTGCGTCGCGGTTCAGCGCTTGGCTGGAGCGGTAGGTCGCCCCAGCGCGCGCGTGCGCGTCGTACGACTTTGTCCGTGTGCCGACGGACTCGGCCACGAGAGCAACCAGAGAAGCGGGTATGTGATGAACATCGAGTCAATGTCCACGACGGCCCAGCAGTTGGTCGCCCCAGGGAAGGGCATCCTGGCCGCCGACGAGAGCACACCGACCATGGCGAAGCGCCTGGCCGCCATCGGCGTCGCATCGACCGAGCCCGTTCGGCGCGCCTACCGCCAGCTGCTGTTCACCACCCCTGGCCTGGGCGAGTACATCAGCGGAGTCATCCTCTTCGACGAGACGATCCGCCAGACAGCGGCCGACGGCACTCCACTCCCGGAGTTGCTGAAAAGGCAAGGGATCATCCCAGGGATCAAGGTCGACGCCGGCACCAAACCACTGGCCGGGTTCCCCGACGAAGTGGTCACCGAAGGCCTTGATGGGCTTCGTCCCAGGCTGGAGGAGTACGCGTCCCTCGGTGCTCGTTTCGCCAAGTGGCGCGCGGTCATTCGAATCAAGGACGGGCTGCCTTCGGCCACCTGTCTGGAGGCGAATGCCCATGCCCTGGCGCGGTACGCCGCTCTCGCGCAGGAGGCCGGGCTGACCCCGATCGTCGAGCCGGAGGTGCTCATGGACGGAGTCCACGACATCGACCTGTGTGCCTCGGTGACCTTGGCAGCGCTGCGCGCCGTGTATGAGCAGCTCGGTCGTCACCGAGTCGTCCTGGAAGCCAGCCTGCTCAAGCCCAACATGGTCCTTCCCGGCCAGGACTGCCCAGTGACCGTCCACGATGACGAGATCGCAGAGCGGACGATCGCCGTCGCCAGGCAGGCCGTACCCGCCGCAGTGCCCGGACTGGTCTTCCTCTCCGGCGGTCAGTCCGACGAGCAGGCCACCTCTCGTCTGGATGCGCTGAACAGGCGGGGCCCGCAGCCGTGGCAGTTCAGCTTCTCCTTCGGCCGAGCCCTGCAGGCGCCGGTGCTCCGCGCGTGGGCCGGAGATGAGGCGAACGCCGACGCGGCACAGGCCTCCCTTCTGCATCGCGCGCGACTGAACGCAGCCGCACGCCATGGGTCGTACCGACCCGAGATGGAAAGCGACAAGACAGGCGCGGCGGAAGCCGCCCACGCCTGACCTCGAACGTGCGTCGGCCGGTGCAGGTGCTCGTGTCCAGCACTCGGCCGATCGTGCGTCCGGCAGTGGGGCCATGCCCCAGTTGGGGCGTCGATCTGCCACGAATCGAGAGTGAGTGCGATGGGAGACTCGGCCATGTGCCGGTTCCGTGATCGGGTCGATGCCGGGCGTCAGCTTGCCCAGCGTCTCGAGCGCCTACGTGGCGAGGACCTCGTCGTTCTCGGGCTGCCCCGGGGCGGTGTTCCAGTGGCCTTCGAGGTCGCGAGGGCCCTCCAGGCTCAGCTCGACGTCATCGTCGTACGCAAGCTCGGCGTGCCGTTCCAACCCGAGCTCGCCATGGGCGCAATCGGCGAGGGTGGGTTCCGCGTCGTGGAGCCTGGCGTGGTCAGTCATTCCCTGATCACCTCGGACGAGTGGCGTTCGGTACAGCGTCAAGAGCGCCGAGAGCTCGAGAAGCGGGTCGCCATGTTCCGGCGTGGTCGTGAGCGCCTCGACCTGCGAGGTCGGGTCGCCGTGGTTGTCGACGACGGCATCGCAACAGGTTCGACCGCGCGGGTCGCATGCGACATCGCGCGCCATCTCGGCGCCGCGAGGGTGGTGTTGGCGGCGCCCGTAGCACCCCTCGAGACCGTCCAGAGCTGGGCAGGTGTCGACGAGCTCGTGTGCCTCGAAACGCCGGAGCGGCTCGGGTCGGTCAGTCAGTACTACGACGACTTCTCCGCGATCCGCGACGAGGAGGTCATCGGACTGCTCGAGCGAGCCGAACGGCTGTTTCGCGGTGCAGGCCGCGGCACTGACGGAGTCGACTGAAACCTCGGGCAGGGTCGGAGCTGCTGACCCCGGGTGATGACGGCCGCACATGCCGCACGACGCACATACAGATGAAGGCTGGGCCACCGAACTGTGCGCCGGCGCTCGAGGCTCGCGCCTGGAGACGCCCTGAAGGCGGTCAGGCGCGGGACGGCAGATCCGCGCCGGTGAACTCCGCTGACATCTCCCAGAGGCGGCGAGCTGAGTCGCGGTCGACGGCGTGCGCGTCTACGCCCATGTAGCGGGCGAGCGGAGACTCAGGATCGGTGGGCGCGGCAATGTCGCAGTCCTCGCAGTACACGCCTCCCATGCTGTCGAGCATGGGTGAGGTTGCCGCCCACAGGGAGGTGGCGGCACCCTGTTCGGGCGTCTTGAAGCCCTCGCGCACCGCTCCGTGCTCATCGATCCATCCGAGCGCGACCATTTCCTCGCGCGGCATGTGGCGCTGCAGCGGGGTCATGATCCCGCCGGGATGTACGGCGAATGCGCGGACGCCGTCGTCGGCGCCGAGGGAGTCCAGGTGTACCGCGAACAGGCTGTTCGCCGTCTTGGACTGACCGTACGCCCGCCACTTCTCGTACGGTTCGTCGTGCCACATCGGGTCCTGCCAACGGATGTCAGACAACTTGTGCCCGGTCGAGGACAGGGAGACCACGCGCGCCCCGCCGGCCGCCGTGAGAGCCGGCCACAACTCGCAGGTGAGCACGAAGTGCCCAAGGTGATTGGTCGCGAACTGGGCCTCCCAGTTCTCGCCCACGCGCGTCTCGGGGCAGGCCATGATGCCGGCGTTGTTGATGAGGACGCCAACGGGGCGGGCCGACTTCAGGACCCGTGCGGTGAACGCCCTGACACGGCCGAGGTCGGAGAGGTCGAGCTCCTCGACCTCGACGCTGCCCTGCACCTGCGCGAGTGCCTCCTCGGCCACGGCGCTTCGGCGTGAGGGAACGATGACGTGAGCGCCGGCACCTGCCAGCGCACGCGTGGTCTCAAGACCGAGGCCCGAGTAGCCGCCTGTGACGATCGCCAACCGACCACTGAGCTCCACCCCTTCGAGGACCTCGGCGGCCGTGCTGTCGTGGCCGAACCCGGAGCTGATCGGCTGCTGCGGGGTCGTCATGCGGGAAGCGTAGCCGCCGGGTCTGTGCCCGAACGTGCCTCGCGGCCCAGGTGTCAGGTGCAACGAGACTGGGCCGTTGTGCCGGCAGATCCTTGTTGTCGGCCGTCATTCTTATCGGCCACCGCTCCGTGCTTGGTGTGGCCCCAGCGGTGGTGAGTCTGCGGTGGCGCCGGCTCGGCCAGCTGCGTCGCCTATCGTGTCCACGACCTAGTGCCTTCGGAGGGCGCCTCGTGCAGATCGGTCGCCTTCGGGCAAGTCGGAGAGCCCCAGCAGGGTCGCAGGGAGACTTTTGCGACGGTGGCGTCAAGCTCCGCAACGAGGTTCGGCTACGCATGGCCGTCCTGGTTGTGGTGATGGGCTTGATTGCTTCGGTAGCCGGGTCAAGCGAAGCGGCAAGTGGCGCCGTCAGCGTGAAGGTCGGTGACGTCTTGACTCCTGCGTCCTCGTGCGTGACCAGAGTTGTCGCTGCGGGTGACATGAACTCCGTGCGCGCGGCTCGTCGTACCGGCGCCCTCGCCAAGAGCCTTCATCCTGATGTGGTCGCAGTCCTTGGTGACCTTGCGTACCCCAATGGCTCCCTTCGTCGCTACCGCAAGGGCTACGACCGAACACCGTGGGGGCAGCTCAAGAAGGACACGCGCCCGGTGCCAGGCAACCACGACTACCGAACGAAGAATGCGAAGGGCTACTTCACCTATTTCGGTGATCCGCCCCGTCGCTATGCCTACAAGCTGGGTTGCGGCTGGCGCGCGTACGCCCTCAACAGCGAGAGGCACGTGGCAGGACAAGCGAGATGGCTTCGGAAGGACCTCCGGGCGCATCCGCACGCCAACGTCGTGGCGTATTGGCACAGGCCTCGCTTTTCCTCCGGCCAGCATGGAAGCGATCGCGGGATGCGACGGTTGTGGGCGGCCCTGGCCGGGCGAACGGCCATCGTCCTCAATGGGCACGAACACTCCTACGAGCGTTTTGCCCCCAAGGGTCAGCGCCGACAGTTCGTTGTCGGAACTGGTGGGTCCTCGACCTACCCGTTCAGACGGCACCACGCCGTTGGCAGCGTCAAGCGCATCACTGGCTCGCCGGGGGTCCTTCTCCTCAAGCTCGCGAAGGGTTCCTACTCGTGGAGATTTCTTGACGTTCACTCCCATGTGCTGGATCGCGGCCACAGACTGGCCCGCTGACGCGCCCGGCGCGGGGCTAGGTCACCCGACCGGAAGGCGCCGTGTCGTCAGCAGCCAGATGCCGAGCCAGCCTTCTCCAACCATGGACGGCAGGGCCACCATCACGAGGAACAGCCCGGATACGGTCGAGTAGTCGGTAAGGACCAGGTGCGCCATGGTGTCCGCGGCATAGGCAAGACCGGCGAACGCGAGAATGTAGCCCAGCACACGGGGTGCGAAACGTGAGCGGGCGACGAGCGCGCCGAGCAGCACCAGGTGGACACCGAACAGGCACAGGCCCAGCTGCCATGTCGTCTGGAAGTTGTCGACGGCCTGCATGGTCTGCACAGCCTGTGCGTCGGCCGCAGGCGCTGCACTCGTTGCCAGGGTCAAGGCCTGGACCAGGAAGACCAACGAGACACCGAGCATGACGCTGTAGCCGAGTCGGAACCACGCCATGACGATGGACAGGTCCCGGTTGACGCTACGGAAGACCACCTGAAGGGCCCAGGCCAAAGTGATGTCGAGCAACACGATGAGAAGGAACGCCAGGATGCCCGCTCGAAGCAACTCGGGGGAGTCGGCGATGTTCGCCGTCGTCGCCAGCGGGTCGCCCTCCACGACGAGTCCCTCGAGAGCGAGGAAGTTGGCAACGATCGCCAGGACGAACATGACCAGATAGGACGCACCGGCGATGCGGGCGATCCGCCTGGTCTGCGTGCCCGGTGTCTCGGGCGTGAGCGTCGGCTGCTTCGTGGTGCGTGTGCCAACGGTTTGAGTGGTCACGACTTCTCCTTGGAGTACCAGTGGTCGCAGTGCAGCTCGGGGGAGTGGGCTAGGCGTTCGGTCGAACGACGATCACGCACTTGCCTGCGATGCGTCCGGACTCGAGATCGGTGAGCGCATCGCGCGCGTCAGACAGGGGATACCTGCCTCCGATCAGGGGGACCACCGCACCGCTGGACATCAGTCCGGCCAGTCGATCGATGGTTTCGTGGTGCTCGCGGCTGATGAAGGACGTGAGGCGTTGACGGGAGAAGACAGACACCGCGGCGGCGCGGAGGTTGCGGCCGATGCCACCGGTCCACTTCCCGCCGCCTTCGCCCCCGACGATGACCAGCGTCCCGGAGGGCGTGAGCGCGCGCTTGAGCCGCCGCACCGGATTGAGACCCCCGGCATCGATGATGAGGTCGTATTGCGTGCTGCCGTCGAGGTAGTCATCGCTCGCGTAGTCGATCACCCGCTCGACCCCGAGGCTGGTCACAGCTGCTGCCTTGGCCGCGCTCGAGACGCCCGTGACGTGGGCGCCGAGCGCCGTCGCGATCTGCACGGCGTAGCTCCCCACGCCACCGGAGGCACCGATCACGAGCACGGATTGGCCAGCCTCGATCCGGCCGACGTCAGTCAGAGCCTGGAGGGCTGTGGAGCCCGAGATGGCGGCAACGGCAGCCGACTCGAAGGTGAGGCTCGCGGGCTTGTGGCTGAGTTTGCGCTCGGGTGCCGCCGCGTACTCGGCGAAGGTGGCGCGTCCGATCCCGAAGACCTCGTCTCCGACCTCGAATCGGCGCACGTCCTTGCCGACGGCGGCGACGACACCTGCGAGGTCGAGGCCTGGGACCGGCTGCTTCGGCCTGGTGAGTCCGAAGCCCAGCACCCGGATGAGGTAGGGGCTGCCGGACATCAGGTGCCAGGTGCCGCGGTCGACGCCAGCCGCGCGCACCTCGACGAGGACCTCATCGTCGGCGATGGTCGGGCAAGCGATCGAGGCTTCCTCAATCACGTCAGGACCGCCGTATCGAGGGGCGATGACCGCACGCATGCGCAGGGTCGCGGCCCGGGGGTCGGCTGAGTGGGCATCCAGGGTGACGTGGCTGCTCTGAGACATGAGGTCCTCTCCGATACGGTTTCGTACTAAGTACGACGATGTGCGAAACCATAGCCGTACTTAGTACGATGGGTCAAGTCATCCACGAAGGGGTCCCATGTCTGGTCCGGTTGCGCACGTTCCCCTGACCGAGGAGCGGGTTCTCGATGGTGCCCTCGCTCTCGCCGACCGGATCGGGATCGAGGCACTGACGATCCGCCGGCTCGCGACGGAGCTCGGCGTCAAGCCGATGACGATCTACCACTACCTACCTTCGAAGTCGGCCATCGTGGACGGCATGGTTGAACGGGTGTTCGCCGAGATCGACCTTCCATCTCAGCGGCTGCCGTGGACGGAGGCGATCCGCGTGCGGTGCCTGTCAGCCCGCAGCGCGCTCAACCGGCACCCATGGGCGGCGGCCCTGATGGAGTCGCGCACCTCGCCCGGGCCGGTGAATCTGCGTCATCACGAGGCCGTACTCGCCTGCCTGCGTCGGGGTGGTCTGTCCTGGCAGATGACTGCGCACGCCTACGCGATCCTCGACAGCTACATCTTCGGTTTCGCTTTCGAAGAGGCCACCCTCCCGGCCTCGGGTGGCGAGGGGTTCGTGGAGGCCACGACCGAGATCGCCGCGGCCTTCGATCCGCTCGAGTACCCCATGCTCTCGGCGTTCGTCGCTGAGCACGTCGTGCTGCCCGGGTACTCCTTCGGTGACTCATTCGAGTTTGGACTGGACCTCATCATCAGCGGACTCGAGCAGGCAGCTCTTTCGGTGGGGTAGACGAACCGACACCCGTGTTCGCCCGGCCCGCAAGGAGTCCAGCCGGAGGCTGGTCTTGAGGTCTGGAGCGGAAAGCACACGAAATCGCGCCTGGCCGTGAGCATGCCGCTTGCTACTCGGTGCGCCACCGGGCCACGTCTGATGTGTCCCATCGAGTACGGAAGCGGGCGCGTCCTCCTTGGAGTCCAACGATCGCCGTGACCGATGGCTGGCCGGATACCGAACGCATACCGACGCATGCCGATTCGATACCGCGCAGGGGCAGCGTGACGGGTCGCGGACCGAGCGTCTCTGAACGACGTCGAGTAGTGAGGTCCGACTTGATCCGTCAGATCCATCAACTGCTTGGAGGACACCATGAAGCTTGGAGTCGTCGCTCTGCGACGAACGCTCGCCGTGGTCTGTGTGGCATCGACCGTGGCGATCCCGACGCCGGCCCCCGCCGCATCGACTCATGGCCACCGGCACTCGCAGATCGTCTGGACGCAGTTCAACGAGGACTTCACTGCGGCCCGCCTCATGATCGGCGGACCCGCCGGGAAGGATGTCCGACCGCTCACCGCTTGGGTTGACGGGGTCGTGGACCTGGACGCGCAGATTTCTCCTGACGGCCGGTCCGTGCTCTTCGGGCGGGAGACTGCTGATGACGTGCAGATTGTCCTGGTCTCGACGCGTGGGGGCCATCAGCGTGTCCTCGACTTCGGTTGTGTCGATCCATGTGCGGTTGACATCGCCCCGACGTGGACCCCGGACGGTCGGCATGTCGTCTTCAACCGCGTGGTCGGTCCCTTTGATGAAGCAACCGGCGACGCGGAGTCCGCGTCCCTGTGGGTCGGCAATATCAAGACGGGATCGGCGCACCGGATCTCCCCGATGGGCATCGACGGGCACTACGAAGAGGTGGGCGCGAGCTTCGCCCCGTCGGGCTACATGGTCTTCCTTCGCCTCCGCCTCGAGAACTCCGCCCGGGGATTCGGTAGCGCAGTCTTCCGTCGAGACCCGAACGGTCGTACCCGGCAGCTCACACCGTGGCGTCTCGATGCAGATATCGCGAGCGTGTCTCTCGCGACGTCCGGCCCCACCAAAGACCTCGTGGTCTTCGAGACCTACGGGCACGGCCTCAACCAACCGGGCGACGCGGCGCAAGCTGTCGGGACCGTTCCTGCCACCTGCCATCCGGTGGCGGACTGCGCCCGGCAGGTTCGGCTGCTGACCGACCGATCCTTCGATACCGACTACCCCGTCGAGAACTACAACCCGGCGTGGTCCCCTGACGGCCGCAGGATCGCCTTCGTTCGCGCCTTCGAGGGGACCGCGACCGAGCCTTCCAACGCCGACATCTGGACCATGCGCTGGAACGGCACCGCGAAGCACCGCGTCACCCGGTCGCCGCTCTGGGACTTCCGCCCGGACTGGGGTATCGCACCCCACGACTCTCTCCGCTGATGCTGCGCGCAGTGCCGACGGGGCCGAGAGCCCCGTCGGCACTGCCGTTGTTCGAGCGTGTGCGCCCGTCAGTCTGAACTCCTGGCCGACTGGGTCGACTCCGACAGGATGTTCGGACAGCGGTCAACAATGTCGACCGGCGACCAGCCAAGGCGGCTGAAAGGTCTTGCAAGAACTCCGGGAGGTGATGTCGGATCGGCGGGCTGGTGTTCGTAGCAGGGGTGAGTGGCCGTCCACGAGGGGCGCCCCAAGCGGCAGGAGATGATCCGAGATGCAGTACCTGGTTTCCGTAATCGACGACGGCACCGGCCCGACGACCCACACCGAAGAGATCGCCATCGACGCGTTCAACGATCGGCTCCGGGACGAGGGCTACTGGGTCTTCGCGGGCGGTCTCGGGTCGCCGGACCCGGCTACCGTCGTCGACAACAGGGGCGGCGAGCCTGTGCTCACCGACGGGCCTTTCGTGGAGTCGAAGGAGTACCTCGCCGGCTTCTGGATCCTCGAGGCCCCCGACCTCGACGTTGCGCTCAAGCTCGCCGCTGAGGGGTCGAAGGCGTGCAACCGGAAGATCGAGGTGCGGCCGTTCCTGTAGGCGGGGTCGACGTCCGGGCGGCGATCACCCAGGCCCACCGCGAGGAATGGGCTCGAGTGGTCGCCGCCCTGACCAGGCGCTTCGGCGACCTCGACATCGCAGAGGAGGCGGCGGCCGAGGCGTTCGCGACCGCCGTCGAGCGCTGGCCGGCGGGCGGCGTACCCCCTAATCCGGGCGCCTGGCTGACCACCACCGCCAACCGCAAGGCCATCGATCGGATCCGGCGCGAGACCAAGCGAGACGACAAGCAGAAGGAGGCTCAGCAGTTGTACGACGACGACCCGCTCGAGCCTGTCGGCACCATCGAGGACGACCGGCTCCGGCTGATCTTCATCTGCTGCCACCCCGCGCTCGCGATGGAGGCCCGCGTGGGGCTGACGCTACGCATGGTCGGCGGTCTGACCGTGCCTGAGATCGCCCGGGCCTTCCTCGTTCAGGAGTCCGCCATGGGGCAACGCATCACCCGTGCGAAGGCCAAGATCAAGGCCACGCGCATCCCCTACCAGGTGCCGTCCGCGGAGGACCTGCCGGCACGCGTCTCTGGCGTGCTCGCCGTCCTCTTCCTCGTCTTCAATGAGGGCTACCTGGCGACCGGCCCCGATTCTGATCCCGTGCGGCCCGACCTGACGGCAGAGGCCATTCGGCTCACTCGCCTGATCCGTGCGCTCCTACCGGAGGACGGGGAGGTGGCCGGATTGTTGGCGCTGATGCTCCTCATCGAGGCCCGCCGCACCGCCCGGGTTTCGGCGAGCGGCGAGCTGGTCACCTTGGGCGAGCAGGACCGTGGCGCGTGGGACGTGGCGCTGGTCGCCGAGGGCCATCGGCTGGTGCGCGAACGCCTGGCCGCCGGCAAGGCGCCGGGTCGTTACCAGATCCTCGCGGCCATCAACGCCGTGCACACCACGGCCCGCGACGTACGCGACACCGACTGGTCGCAGATTGTCGCCCTGTACGACCAGCTCGTGCGCGTCGACCCCTCGCCGATCGTTGCTCTCAACCGGGCCGTCGCAGTCGCCGAGCTCGACGGCCCGGAGGTGGCCCTGGCGACGGTCGACCCTCTCGAACACGCGTTGTCCGGCTATCACGCGTTCCACGTGACCCGCGCAGACCTGCTGCGCCGGTTGGGCCGAAGCGATGAGTCGCGCGCGGCGTACGACAAAGCCATCGAGCTGGCGGGCAACACAGCCGAGACCGCCTACCTGAAACGTCGCCGCGACCAGCTTGCGTAGCGCCGATCCCCATCAGCCCTCTGAGACGGGGACAACCACTTCGTTCCGACGCCGGAACCACGGCGTCCAGGGCGGGTCGTAGCGGGCGAATCGCGGTGGGCCGCTTGCCTCGAGCCCGTCTTCCCTCACAGCCCGAAGTAGCTGGACGGTCTGCTGCTCGTACGCCGTGGACGTCCATCGGCCCGAGTACCTCGCCACGGCGGCGAGCTCCTCGGGTACGGCGCGGATCGCGACCCGGGAATCGCCAGGGTCCGGGAGCGACTCCCGCGTCGAGCCCTCCGGCATGACGAAGGAGACGACGTAGCGCCCGGATGGCGATTCGGTGGTCTGGGTCTCCACGGCTTCCGGCACGTCATCGGGGACGTCGCGGCGCTGGAGCACCGGGGCGGTCATGGCCACGCTCCGGTTGCCTTCGTTGCGCCCACGCAGATAGGCCACCAAGGGACGGAAGGCCGTACTGCCCGCTTTTTCGAAGGAGTCATCAACCTCGACTTCGGCGACCACGTGCGCTGGGTAGCGCCGCAGCTCGAACCCGGGTCCCTGCCGCACCACCTCGTACCGCTGCTGCTCGGTCATGAGACCTTTCGCCTTTCCCCGCCCACCGGTGCTGTCCACTCGCACCGTACGCGTGCGGCGGGAACCCTCGTCCCCGTGTCGCCCAGCCTGCCGAACTGCTAGGTGGGCCGAAGAAGGAGTTCAGCCTGCCGACGGCACAGTCGCACGAGTTCGTCTCGGGTGAGTTCGGACGAACCGAGAGCGAGTTGGATCGACAATCCATCGATGGTGGCGGAGAGAAGGCGAGCCGCCTGCCCCGCATCGGTGGTCGCGAAACTCCCGCGGTCGCAGCCGTACGTGATCACCTCAGTCAGCAAGGACCGCCACCCGGCGTCGAGTTCGTCGTGCACCGCGGCTACACGTGGGTCGCGTGCGGCGCTGGACCAAAGGTGAAACCACAGGATCCACCCCGGATCCGCCGGCCCGGACGCTGCGGAGAGCGCAATCACCTCGTCGAGGCGCGCCCAGGGCTCCTCGATGTCCTGAACCACGTCGGCTACCTCGGTGGCGAGCTGCTCCTCGCTGAGTCTGATCGCCTGAACGACTAGCTCCTCCTTGGAGGGGAAGTAGTACGTGACATGCCCCGGCCCGATGCCAGCTCGAGCTGCCACGTCGGCGACCCTGACGTTGGCGAGTCCGCGCTCGACCATGAGCTCGGCTGCTGCCTGAACGATGATGGCCTCGCGAGCTCGCCCCTTGGCTCGTCGGGTTCTTGGCGTTTGTGTCGCGGTCACATAGCGCCCTGCGGAATCTGCTGAGTGACGCAGTGCGGGCCGCCGCCTCCGTAGGCCAGGGCGTCCCCTGGAACGCCCACGATCTCGCGGTCCGGGTAGATCTCCTGAAGTCGCGCCAGCGCGGGGCCGTCGGTTGCTCCTCCCGAGACAGGGACGATCACGCCACCATTGGGCAGGTAGTGGTTGGCGTAGGACACCTTTGGGTCAGGTCCGGGGTCGATCAAAGAAACGTCGATCGCGCGACCCTCGGCGTCGGTTGCTGCCCTCAAGGCCGCCAGATTGTCGTGTGCAGGCTGGTAGTCGGGCCCATTCCGGTCCGAGGTCACCTCGAGCAGAACCCGCCCGGGGGCGAGGTATTGGGCCACCCCGTCCACGTGACCATCGGTGCCCTCCGGGCCAACGTCCAGCACGTGCCCGTGCGGCAGCCACACGATCGTGCGCACCCCCAGGTAGGCGCGCAGGATCTGTTCGATCTGCTCCCGGTTGAGCTGCCCGTTGCGATTGGGGTTGAGCAGGCATTGCTCGGTGGTCAGAAGTGTTCCCTCCCCGTCGACGAAGAAAGCACCGCCTTCCAGCACCATCGGAGCGGTGAAGACGGGCAACCCAAGCTCCTCGGCCACCCGGGTCGCGAGCCGGGCGTCATCGTCATGCGGTTCCCAACGGCCGCCCCAGGCGTTGAACCCGAACTGAACCACCGCCGACTGTCCGCTCGGGTCGCAGACAAAGATCGGCCCGCTGTCCCTGGCCCAGGAGTCGTTGATCGGGATCTCCAGTGGATCGACCCCGTGTCCGCACCGACGACGAACGTCGGCGGCATCCCCGGGGTTGCACACCATCAGGACGGGTTCGAACGCGGCGATGGCTGATGCGACGGTCGCGTAGTCCTGCTTGGCGTCGTCGAAGCGGGGGCCCCAGAGCTGCTTGCGAGCCGGCCACGCCATCAGGCAGCCCGCATGCGGAGCCCACTCGGCCGGCATCGAAAAGCCCTGGGAGATCGGCGTCTCAGGCAGGTGATTCGCCACTCGTCCTCCTTTGACTGGGGGTCGCTGCCTTCACTATATTGGATGAAAACCAAAGTTCTCCTGTCATCAGGAGATCCACCTTCGGCCGACAGGGTGCGGATGAACCTGGGACCCACGGAGCTCGCGCGCCTGCTGGTCTTCCAGGTCGCCGAGATGGCCCGGCGAAACCGTGCTGCGGGGCTCAGCCTCAACGCCCCGGAGGCCATCGCCATCGCCTGCGACGAGATGCATGTGGCGGCGCGCGCTGGGGCGAGCTTTGAGGAGGTTCACCGAGCTGGGTATCGCTCAGTGACTCCGGACGACCTCATGGAGGGTGTTGCCGATCTGATCAGCGAGATCAGGTTGGAGGTTCTGCTGGCTGAGGGAAGCCGCCTCATCGTGCTGCGTGATCTCGGCAGGGCCGAGGAGCTGGACGAGCCAGCGGCGCCGAGGAGGGCGGACGCTGCCCCCGGCGCCACACGGCTAGGCGACGGCGCGATCACTTTGAACGCGGGGCTCGGTGTCGTCGAGATCGAGGTGCACAACACGTCCGACCATCTCGTTCGGGTGTCGTCCCACTTTCCCTTTGACCGAGTGCAGGCCCGCCTGGTGTTCGATCGCGAGGTTGCCGCCGAGTGCCGGCTCGACATCCCGGCCGGAGACACAGTCCGGTGGGGGCCGGGCGAGACGAAGACGGTGCGCCTGGTTCGCATCTCCACAGCGCACATCGATGACACCGATTCTGAAGCGGGTGCTTGATGTCGATCCAGATGTCGCGTCACGAATACAACGCTCGCTACGGACCCACGACCGGCGACGAGGTGCGTCTCGCCGACACCGACCTCTGGGTCACCGTCGAGGATGACCATGTGGGATTCGGGGACGAGCCGCTGTGGGGCTACGGGAAAAACATCCGGTCACGGATGACGCAGTCCGATCACGCCACCGCCGAGAGCGAGCTCGATGTCGTCGTGGCCGGGGTGCTGGTCGTCGATCCCTACCTCGGCGTTGTGAAGACCAACATTGGGATCAAGGATGGCCGGATCGTCGGTATCGGCCGTGCGGGCAGTCCAGATCTGACCTCCGGCGTCGACATGATCATCGGCCCGAACACGTTGCCGATCATGGGGTACGGGCTGATCGCCACTGCGGGCGGCGTGGACAGCCACGTGCACCTCATCACTCCCACGTTGGTCCCGTCGGCGCTTTCGGCTGGAGTCACGACGCTCATTACCGCGGGGTTCGAGGAACCTCCCATGGCGATGGGGATCACCCTGAGGGCGTTCGAACACTTGCCCCTCAACATCGGGTTGCAGGCCAGCGCGCGCACGGACGTCCCGAGCTCGGCCGACCGCGTGATAGCGGCAGGAGCCGTCGGCCTGAAGATTCACGAGGATTGGGGGGCCTACCCGGAGGTCATCGACTCGACCCTCCAGCAAGCCGAGGATCACGACATCGCCGTGAGCATGCATACCGACTCCCTGAACGAATCAGCTGAACTGGCTGAGACGATCGAGGCCATCGGTGGCCGCGCCGTCCACGCGTACCACGTCGAAGGAGCTGGCGGCGGCCACATCCCTGACGTCATGGGGCTGGTGGCCGAGCCGAACATCATCTGCTCGTCGACGACACCGACCGTGCCGTACGGAACGGCGACGGCTGCCGAGCACCGAGAGATGATCCTGGCCGTTCACGGCGGGAACCCGTCGGTCCCGGCTGATGTTGCTGCCGCTGATGAGCGGGTGCGCGAGACCACTATGGCCGCGGAAGGACCCTTGCATGAGCTGGGTGCCATCTCCATCGTCAACAGCGATTCCCAGGGGATGGGCAGGATCGGCGAGACCGTGCGAAGGACCTTTCAGCTGGCCCATCACATGAAGGCGTGGAGCGCCAGCGCGGACGCCGAGGGGCTCCCGGTGCAGGCGCCGGGGGATGGTCGCGACCACCGTGGGACGGACAACCGGCGGGTGTTGAAGTACCTCGCAAAGATCACGGCCGAGCCGGCGCTCGTGCACGGGATAGCCGAGGAGGTCGGATCACTCCGTCCCGGACGACAGGCCGACATCGTGCTGTGGGAGCCCTCCGCATTCGGGGTGAAGCCTTTGCTCGTCCTCAAGGCCGGCCACTTCGCCTGGGGGGCGGTCGGCGAAGGCAACGCGTCCATCGAGGGGTGCCAACCGGTCTTGACTCGCGGCCACTGGGCGGCGATGGGAACCGCGCCGAGCACGGTTGGGACGACGTTCGTCTCCCAGTCCGCGCTGGACGGGGGGATCAAGTCTGAGCTATCGAGCGGCCGGCGCTTCGTCGCCGTTTCGGGGACCCGTGAGGTTCGTCGAGAGTCAATGCTGTGGAACACGATGACACCCAAGGTGCGCGTCGACCCTGGAGACGGATCCGTCTGGCTGGGGGATCGATCTCTGACCTCACGCCCTGCAAGCCAGGTGCCGTTGAACCGCCGGTACTTCTTGCACTAGTCGAAGCTCGGCGCGCCAGCCCGTCCGGTGGTGACCACGACCAATACCCCCTGGGGTATAGTGGTCGCACGTCCATCTCGGGAGGTTCCCCCATGTGTAGTCCCGCTCTCTGCTCGGCGTGCCGCAAGGTGACGTACTCCGGTTGTGGCATGCACGTCGACCAGGTCCTGGCGAGTGTCCCGGTCGACAAGCGCTGTACCTGTCGCTGAAACGCTCACGTGGACCGCACCGAGCTGAGTGGTCAGTTAGCCGAGCAGGCTCCAGGACTGCTGCGCTACGCGCGCAGCATCACCTCGGACCCTCGCCGGGCCGAGGATCTCGTGCAGGACACGCTGGTCCGGGCACTCGAACGCTGCAACTCTTTCCGGGGTGAGTCCTCGCTGGCGACCTGGCTGCATCGCATCCTGCACAACCTCGCGGTCGACCAGGGGCGACGAAGAGGTGAGGTCCCTACCGACCTGACTGCAGACTCGGAGGCAGAGCGTGTCGAGACGCTCTGGCGCAACGACTCCTACACGGTCGACTCCGCCCTCATCCTGGAGCGTGCACAGACGTCTGAGCGACTGCAGGACGCACTGCTCCGTCTGCCCTTGATCTACCGCTCGGCCGTCGTCCTGCATGACGAAGAGGGGCTGGTCATGTCCGATGTCGCGCAGATCCAGGACATCGGCCTCCCAGCTGCGAAGCAACGACTGCGTCGCGGCAGGATGATGCTGGTCAGTGAACTTGCCGCTGACCAGAGCCGAGTTGGGTCACCGGCTACGTCGATGCGGTGCTGGGACGCCCGGCACCGCGTGTCGGACTATATGGACGAAGAGCTGACCCAACGGGACCGGTCCCTTCTCGAGGCCCATCTGGAGAGCTGCCCGATGTGCCCGCCCCTGTACGCCGGGCTCGTCGGCGCCCGAGACGCGCTAGGGGCCAGGCGAGACTCCGACGCGGTCGTGCCCACCCATCTTGCGGAACGGATCACTCGCTCGGAAGCTCCCTCGCCGGGTCCCAGGACGTCTTCGGCGTCGACCGAGGAATAGACGTCCGTCTCGGTTGGTTGCAATACCCATAGGGGTATACCGGCCCACGATCATCAAGGATGTGACCATGGCTACCGTCGCACTGACCGCCAACACCTTCGAGACCGCCGTGCTCGACAACGACATCGTGCTCGTCGACTTCTGGGCGGCCTGGTGTGGCCCGTGCCGTCAGTTCGCGCCGGTGTTCGAGGCCGCCTCCGACTCGCACCCGGACATTGTCTTCGGCAAGGTCGACACCGAGGCCGAGCAGGGACTGGCTGGTGCGGCCGGCATCACGTCGATCCCGACCCTGATGGCCTTCCGTGGCGGCATCCTGGTGTTCTCTCAGCCTGGCGCCCTTCCGGCGGCAGCCCTGCAGCAGGTCATCGACGGGGTCCGTGGCCTGGACATGGACGACGTCCGGCGGCAGGTCGCCGAGCAGTCAGCCGCGAACGCCGATGAGACCATGGCCCGGCCGTGACGTACGGCAACACGGTCGTCCTGGACCAGCCGTTCGAGGATGCCGTCGCGGCGGTGCGGGGCGCGCTGTCCGATCAGGGCTTCGGGGTCCTCACTGAGATAGACGTACAGGCGACGATGAAGACCAAACTGGACGCAGACCTCGAGCCGTATCTGATCCTCGGCGCCTGTAACCCACCGCTCGCCTACCAGGCGCTGCAGGCGGAGCCCTCCGCTGGCCTGCTCCTGCCGTGCAACGTCATCGTCCGCCAGACCGAGCAGGGCACCGTCGTGGAAGTCATCGACCCGATGACCATGGTTAGCGTCTCCGGGAACCCAGTTCTGCAGCCCGTCGTCGACGAGGCGGCCAGCAGGCTGAACGCAGTGCTCGCGGCCTTGGTGCCCGTGGCTACGCCTGCGGCATGACTGACAACGCAGACGTGCCCGCCTAGAGAACCGCTCACGTCAGAGGCTCACCTTGGTGGCTCCACCGGCTCCGACCTCCGCCATGAAAGTCAGTTCAAGTCTGCCTCGCCGGGACCAGGTGGCGTTTTCGACGTCTCCGAGGGAAGTCTCAGCGGTGGCTGTCTTAGATCGGCGCGGTCGCTCCGGCCGCGCATACTTGGGCCCGTGGTTGCGGATCCGCGTCGGTCGGCCGCGTTCCGGTCTGCCCGGATCGCCTCCCTGGTGGCGGGACTGGCAGCCCGGTCATCGACGACTGCTCTCCGCGCCAGGTTCGCCGACGACCCCGCCGGACTGCGTCGCAGGTCTCGTGCCCGAAACGCCGATTCGCTCCGCACCACTTTGGGCGGGATGAAGGGCGGGGCGCTCAAGGCCGGCCAGTTGCTCTCGACGGTCGACTCGCTGTTTCCTCCGGATCCTGACCACATGTGGACCGAGGCTCTAACGACACTGCAGGAGACGAACCCACCTCTGGAGTGGCCACAGGTGGAGCCGGTCTTGCGACGGGGCCTGGGCGCCGAGTGGCGTGACTCGCTTGTTGAGATCGATCCCGTCGCGGTGGCTGCGGCGTCGATCGGTCAGGTGCATCGCGGGACCTGGCGCGACGGGCGGGAGGTCGCCGTGAAGGTGCAGTACCCCTTCGCGAAGGAGGTCCTCCTCGCCGATCTGCGCGCCCTGTCCGTGTCCCTCCGGCTTGCCGGAGCAGTCCTGCCCGGGCTGCTCGCGGCGCCGGTCGTGGACGAGCTGCGACTGCGGGCCGGGGAGGAGCTCGACTATGTCCATGAGGCGCGGGCGCAGCGTGAGGTCGCGGCAGCCTTTGCAGGCTCCAACGAGTACGCAGTCCCCGACGTCGTGGCAGCTGCGGACGGGGTCCTCGTCAGCGAGTGGCTTCAGGGTCGTCCGCTCGTCACGGCCGTCGGTGACTCGGAGGAAGAACGTCGTCGGATTGCGGCGCTCTACCAGGGATTCGCGCTGCTGGCACCTGCCCGTGCGGGCTGGTTGCATGCCGATCCGCACCCTGGCAACTTCCGGATCACCCCGGACGGTCGCCTTGGTGTGCTCGACTTCGGGGCCGTCGTCGCGATGCCCGACGGTCTACCCCAGGCGTTCGGCCGACTTGTGCGTGCCTTCGCCGACGAGTCCGCCCCCGGTGAAGCGGAGTCGGCGCTTCTCTCAGCTGGGTTGATCAGGCCAGGGCGTCGGGTCGACATCGAGAGCCTGCGAGCGGTCATGTCGCCGTTCAGTGAGCCCGCCCGCCACGAGGCGTTCGCGTTCTCGTCGTCATGGTTGCGTTCGTGCTTTGCTCGCGACGACGCCGCTCGCGACCCCGACTACACCGCGGCGATGGGGCTCACACTGCCGGCAGAACATCTCATGACCCAGCGGGTCTGGCTCGGGGTGATCGGGGTGCTCTGCCGCCTCGATGTCACTGTGCCTGTACGCCCCGTCCTGTGCGACCTACTGCCCGGGTTCGATGCAGTTGGCGGACTTGAGGACTCGTAACCACGAGACGGTCATGGGGTGGGGTGACGGATGGCCGGAGTCGCAAGCGCGGTTCGCGACTTCTAGGTGGATTTCGTTGTGCACAGTTGGGTTCTGGGGGTTGTGGCTGTCGGTGGCTTGTGGCAGAATCGTTCATACGTTCGAAGTATGAGTAGCGGCCTTTGAGAGCCAAGGATGCGCCGGGGTTGTCCCGGTTGGCGCCGAGATCGGATCGGTGTCCTGCCTGTGTCCGTTGGTCCAGCCGCTGCTCGTCTCGTGTTCTCCTACCTTCCTGGTTCGTCTGGGGGGTGGTTGCAGAACCGGGGTCCGGGCGGGGTGTTGGGCCGGTGCCCGCCTGGGAGGTGACCCCGATGTCTGTTGTGCAGCTTCCACCCCGTGGGGTTGCCGGGACCGCGCTGGCTGCGCGGGACGCGGTGGCGGCGTTGGCGTCCTGCGACCTGGCCGGCTTGTCCGGCAGCGAGGCGGTGGACCTGTTGGGCGTGGTGGGTCCGATGCTGGCTCAGTTGGAGTCGGTGGCGGTGACCGCGGCGCACGTGGTCAAGGAGTCCGGGGTGTGGGGGTTGGACGGGTCGCGCAGCGCCAAGGCGTTCCTGGAACGCACCACCCGCGCGCCAGGCGCGAAGGTCAGCGCCGATCTGAAGCTCGCGGACCGCCTCACGACGGTGCTGCCGTTGACCGCCCAGGCGCTTCGCGAGGGGTCGATCACCGTCGACCACGCACTCGCGCTGTCGCGTGGGGCGTGCGGCTCACCGGCGCGCCGTGAGGCGTTGGCCGACCCGGTCCGCGGTGAGGGTTTCCTGCTTGGGTTCGCGGGGTCTGCCGGTGGATCAGTTCAAGACTGTGATCGCCCGGTGGGCTTACCGGGTCGACCCCGACGCCGAGGACGCCAAACGCAAAGCCGCCGCCGATGACTTCCACTTCGATCTCGCCGAGACGATGGACGGCACCCACCTGCGGGGGTTCGTGACCCCCGAGGCCAGCGAAGCGCTGAAAACCGCGCTGACCGCGGCCATCGGGGTCCCAGCGAGTGACGACGGGCGTTCCCCGTCCCGGCGCCGCCATGACGCGCTCGCCACGTTGTGCCAGCTCAGCCTGGACAGCCCCGGTTTGGGCACCAGCGGAGGCCTCCGCCCCCAGCTCGTCGTCCACGTCGACTGGGCGACCCTCACCGCGATGCCCGGCGCGGCCGGCCTGGACCCCGCGGTCCTGCAGGAGACCGGCACCCCGATCCCCAGGACGCGTGCTGGACCGGATCGCGTGTGACAGCGAGGTGACCAGGGTGGTGTTCGGGCCGCAGTCCCAGGTCCTGGACGTCGGCAGAGCCCAGCGCACCTTCACCGGGGCCAGACGCAGGGCCCTGGATGCCAGAGACCGCGGCTGCCGAGCCCCGGGCTGTCACGCCCCACCGAGGTTATGCGAAGGACACCACAAGACCCCCTGGTCCCTAGGCGGCACCACCAACGTCGACGACGGCTACCTCCTGTGCTGGGCCCACCACCAATGGGTCCACGAACGAGACATCACACGTCACCCACACCACCGACGGCGGACTGCGCTTCGAAGGCGCAGACGGCCACTGGTACGGCACCACCTACCCCCGCCAACTGACCCTCCCCGGCTAAGCCGTAGGGGCGGGTCGCCGCCTCGATCGACACGGCTGGTCGGCGCCGACACCGCCCGTCCTCATGGATTGGTGGGCTCGACCCCTTCAGGCGCCTGCGCGGTCTCGGTGTCGACGGTGTCCAACCTCACTCGGCGCCGCCAGAGCAGGGACGCGACCAGCCCAACCGGCATCGGCAGGATCCAGGTGACCATGCGGTACAGCAGGAGTGCCGTCCCGAGGTCGCTCGTGGCCGAGTTCGACGTGAGGCTGAGAATGCCGGCCACCCAGCCCACGGCAAGGGCGTCCTTGCCGGGGATCGGCAGCATGTTGAGCGCCATGACGAGGCCGGTGGTCAGGACGACGGCGCTTGCGCTGACGCTGTCGCTGGTCAGGCCGGAGAACCGCATCACCAGCAGCATCACCAACGCATTCGAGAGCCCCCAGGTGACGTTGGCCATGATCAGGACGCGCCCGTTGCCGTCGATGGTGCTCTTGGTGCGAGCCCCGAACTTGACCACGCTTTCCTCGAGGTCCTCGGGTGGAGTTCGGTGGAACCGTCGGATGACCCACGAGGCGACTGATGAGAGGAAGCGTCCGAACGTGTGGGCGGCTTCTTCGCTTCGCGCCACCTTGATGATGAGCCACATGGCGACGACGAACGCGATACCTATGCCGACGAACCAGAAGAAGCCGCTCCAGGTTCCCTGTCCGGTCCCGAGGACCAAAGCCAGGCCCAGCAGAGGCATGAACACGACCATGGCGTACCGGGCCACCATCGCGATGATGACTGCGACGGCGGACTGCTCGTCGTTGAAGCCGTACGTGCGATACATGGCGAACCGAATGGCCATGTCGGCCGGTGGAGGGAACGCGAAGGCGGTGAGCTGGCTGGTCGCGGAGGACTCGGTGCCTTGGTAGAGGGTCAGTCCGGGGAGCGACGCCTTCGACGTCCACCCGAGTGCGACGATGGCCAGCAGTCCGGCGAGGAGCAGGGCCACGATTTGGCCAACGGAGAGCGCCTTCAGGTCGGCCCACACGTCTGCCCAGTCGACTTCGCTGGGCAGGATGACGAAGAACGCGTAGTACAGCAGCGCGAGGACGATAAGGACGCCGACTGCTTTGAGCAGCTTCCTGTTCCGAAGGATCCGAGCCGCGGTAGAACGCTGGTAAGGCTCGGCGGTGCCGGCTTCCTCGCCATGGGCGGGGCCCGGCGAGTCGTCAGGTGTCATCATTTGGGCTGGCCATGCTCAGCGGGACCAGGTGGGCGGGCGGTTCGGGAACGGCCAGTTGTGTGGTCACGGACACGTCTCGGTGGACGTGCACGATCTCGCCCACATCGAGCATTCGCCACCCGGCTTCCCCGTCGAGCTTCTCGGACGCGACAACAACCGACGGGATGTGATGAAGGTCTTCGGAGTGCACTGAGGACGTGGCGCTGCGCGCGTGCATCCCGGGGCCGGGGCTGGAGGTCGCGGGCGCGGCCGTCGTGGCTGCGCTGGCCCCGGCGGGACGCTCGAGCACGTGGAGGGCGTGAGTCGCGGGGTATCTCAACGCCCACAGCTCACCGGGTCTCGCCACGACCGTGTTCAGCGACGATACCGGCAGCCGCTCACCGATCCAGCGCGCGGCAGCGGCAATCCCGGCGCCCACATCGCCATCGCGCTGATCGGTCTGCTGCAGGATAAGCGCGCAATATCGTTCCGAATCGGTGTCGCCCTGGACGAGATCCCGATAGTCCCCGAGCTGCGCTTCCAGAACGTCGAGCCCGCCGAAGCCGCCGTTGTGAGCCATGATCAGTCCGCCCATGGTGAACGGATGGGTGTTGCGGACGGCACGTTCTCCGGTTGTAGCCCACCGAACATGCGCGACGAAGGCTGTGGACTCGGCCTCGACGGCCTCTCGGATGAAATCGGGGTCTCGGTACCCCGGGGCCGGCTGCTTGTCGATCGCCGGCTGCCCGGCGTCATCGAACCATCCCAGCCCGGTCCCGTCGACGTTGCGACGGCTTTCCACCTCCATGGAGTCCGGCGCGTCGAGCAGCCAGAACGTGGCCTTGACCGGATGAGGGCCTGAAGACATACCGAACAAGCGACACATCAGGGCCTCCCTTGCGTCTCGGACGGCCATCGTTTCATCCAGGCCCGCCTCGTGGCAGGCATGCAGCGCTTTTCCGGTGGCACTGTCGTGTCTCTGGCTCGTTGATTGCTCGATCTTCGAGCCACTACTTACTGATACTATGTACCAGTAAGTAGCACTGCTTAGTAGTGGGCGAGGAGGCGTTCGATGGGCAAGCAAGTGACGGAGATGCTCAAGGGGACGCTGGAGGGAATCGTTCTCGCGTTTCTGTCCGGGAGGCCCGCGTACGGCTACGAGATCACGGCGTGGCTGCGAGAGGAGGGCTTCTCCGACATCGCCGAAGGGACGGTGTATGCGCTACTCATCAGGATCGAGCAGCGGGGTCTCGTCGACGTCGAGAAAGTCGCCTCCGAGAAGGGGCCACCGCGCAAGGTGTACTCCCTCAACGCTCAGGGACGGGAGTCACTCGATGAGTTCTGGAGGACCTGGAGCTTCCTCACAGACCGGCTCGACCAGCTCCGCAAAGGAGACGGATAGGCATGGCCACAGGGTGGATCGAGCAGAAGAAGCGATACCGGCAGTACACGGCGCGCAGGGATCGGCTGGCCGTGGGCTATCGCACGGCGATCGAGGCACTTGAGCGGTACCTGGAGTTCTTCGGCCCCGGGAAGGGAGACAGCCTTCTGGCGATGCTGGAGGACCTGGCTGATCTCTTCGAGCAGAGCGCCGCGAATGGAAGTGCCATCCGCGAGATCGTCGGCGAGGACTCCGTGGAGTTCGCCGAGGCGTTTCTTCGGAACTACCCCGAGGCGCAGTGGATTGGGCGAGAGCGGGAGCGGCTCAGCCGTGCCATCGAACGTGCCGCCGGCGAAGAAGGAGTGTCCGATGACGACCGATAGCGTGAAATCCGTCTGGCCGCAGGGCGCCCCACGGGTCGGGGACCGAGCCACGATGACTCGGACCGTCGAGACCGAGGACATCGAGCGGTTCACGGCGATGAGCGGCGACCGCAACCCCGTTCACTACGACGCTGACATCGCGGCACGGACGCGCTTCGGCAGCATCGTCGTCCAAGGCGGCGTGACCTCGGCGATCCTGAATGCTGTCGTCGCTGAGAAGTTGCCCGGGCCGGGCACGGTGTTCCTCGAGACCCACTGGAAGTTCTTGGCTCCGACGCGGCCGGGCGACGAGATCACCGGCGAGGTGGAGGTGACATCGGTGCGCGACGACAAGCCGATCACGACACTGCTCACGCGCGTGGTTCGTGGCGACGGAGTTGTGGCCATCGAGGGCACCGCGGTGTGCTGGACCATGGCCCTCGGCTGACTCGTTCGACGGCCTCGGCGGCGAGTGGCGGCCGGGCTATGGTCGGCCGAAACCTGCAGACCGCGCCCGGAGGATCGCATCGGTGCGGTCTCGGGCGGCGAGCTTGACCAGGATGTGCGACACGTTGTTGGCGACCGTCTTCGGGGCGAGTCCCAGTTCTCGGCCAATCGCTGCGTTGGCGTGGCCTTCGGCCATCAGCTTGAGTACCGCGAGCTCACGGGTAGTGAGCTGAGGGAACGATTGCGCTGGTTCGGGTGTCGCGCGGAGGACGAGTTCGACCGCTGTCGCGGACACATCGGCGCCGACCACAAGCTGACCAGCTGCTACAGCCCGGATAGCGCCGGCGATCTCCTCCTGCTCGGCTCCTTTCACGACGTACCCGCGAGCCCCTGCGCGAAGCGCCGCCACGAGCTTGTCCTGGTCGTTGAACATGGTCAGCACGAGGACTGCAACCTTGGGTGCGACCTTCGCTACCTGGGCCGTTGCCGCGATTCCGTCCAGCTCCGGCATCTGCAGATCGAGCAGCGCTACGTCGGGCCGACAGGCCACGACCTGTTTCACGGCTTCGTGTCCGGTGGAGGCGACGCCGACCACCTCGATGTCGTCGAGGGAGGCCAGCAACTCGCACAGGCCACGGCGGACCACCGGATGGTCGTCGGCAATGACCACTCGCAGTGGCTTCACGGCGGTCTCAGCGGAAGTCGTGCTTCCACAACTCCGCCACGGTCGCCGGGACCGGCGATGAGCGTGCCGCCCAGTTCGCGCACACGCGCCTGCATGGCCTCGAGCCCGACGCCTGCCTTCCAAGGTTCGCGCCGCTCACCGTCGTCACGTACTCCCACGACCAGGCAGTCGGTCACCTCAAGGCTGACGACCGCGAGCGACGCCGCCGAGTGGCGTGCAGCGTTGGTCATGGCTTCGGTGGCGATTCGGAAGGCGGTGACCTCGACCAGCGGCGGCAGGCTCGGAAGGGTCTCTGGTGCGACCACGCGCACGGTGAGTGGTGTGTCTGTCTCGGGTCGAGAGAGTTGCAGGGCGCGCTGCTCGAGGGCACCGATCAGGCCGACCCGATCGATGGCCTCGGGGCGGAGGCCCTCGACCAGCCGACGAACCTCGAGGAGGGTCGCTCTCGCATCAGCCCCCAACTCGCGAAGCACAGACGCGGCCCGCTCAGGGTGAGCGGCGACAAGATTGGCCGCGGCATCGGCGGCCAGGCCGATCCCGGTCAGCGAAGGCCCCAGTCCGTCGTGGAGTTCATGCCGTAGGCGTTGGCGCTCTTCCTCCCGGGCGGCGATCACCATCGTGCGTGAGACGCGCAGTTCCTCGGAGACCACCAGCGCATGCACGGCGGCTGACAAGGGAGCGGCGACGAGCGACAGCGCCTCCTCGTCGAGCGAGGTCAAGTGACGCTCGCCGGGCCGGGGTTCCACGACCAGCTCGCCGACTCCGGCCCCGCCGTATCGCAGCGGCAGTCGGTGTGGCGTCGAAGCAGGAACACCGGACACAGCCAGGGTTTCTGGACCTGCGAGGACCGCGACGTAGGGGAGCTTCAGCCCATTCCGGATGGCATCGGCGACGGCGTCCAGATCGCCGAGCCCGTCCAACTGCTTGCCGACTGCCCCGACGACCGCTGCCGGGTCGCGGCGGGCGCCGTAGACGAGCCGCTCGACGGCTCGTCTGAGGCTCGGAAGGGCGAACGCCGCGGCGACGGCGACACCGGCCGATAGAACGGCAGCGCTACCGGTCCGGTCGACCAAGGTCGCATCGAACGCCGCGACAACCAGCGCGCTCCCCAGGACAACGACGCTGCTGAGCAGGAGCCAGGTCAGGGCCCGCGAGACGAAGGGCCGAATGTCATACAGCTGGCCCCTGAGGATGGCCACCGCCACCGCGGCGGGGATGAGCGGGATAGCGAACAGCACCAGGATCGGGGTGCCGGCCACCAGGCTCCAGGGAATCACTCCCAGCACCACGATGGACGTCGCGAGGATGAGCCAGAGCAGCTGCTGCCTCGTCCTTGAGTCGCCATGGCGATAGCGGACGACCAGTGCAGCGACCCCTGCTCCCAACGCCGCGAGCGTCCGCAGCTCTGCGACGATCCATACCGATGCCAGGCTTTGGTAGTCGGGGATTGAGCCCCAGGCTGAGGGCACCCCGGGTTGGGGCGGAACAGGATCAGCGCCCGCGTCGAGCGCGAACAGCGGGGCGGTCACCACGACAGCGATCAACACTGGCAGCCACCGTCGGGAGGGCAGGCGACCGTCAGGGAACACGAGCAACATGACGGGCAGGAACAGACCGATCGACCACGGCCACGACCAGGTGAAGACAGATACCGCCGTCCTCACCACACCGCTAGGAGCGCCCTGATCCTGGAGCACCGAGGCGGCCGGCGCCGCCACCGCGCTCAAGAGGTGACCGAAGCCGTCGAGGGTGAGCAGCCATCCAACGGGGTTCCTTGGTCGAAACCAGACGATGAACCCGCCGCAGATCGCGAAGGACGCGCCGATCAGGGAATTGCTGACGACGAAAGCGTTGAGACTGTCCGACCAACTCCAGCCTGCCACCCGAGTCAGTGCGATCGTCGTGGCGACCATGGCCGCGGCAGCGAGAAGGGCGAGCGTTGCAGGGACGGAAGCATTGTGGACCTTCTGGTCAGCGCCGCCCTCTCGCACGAGCCCAGTGTGCCCCTCCCAGGGTCCCGACGCGGAGGGAATCTCTCCCGGGCGTGCGGGATCCCGTCCCGCTCCGAGGTCCGCCCTGAACTGTGACGGGGGAACGTCTGTCGGCCAGCGTGAGTGCCCCACCACAGGATTCCGGAGGACACATGGACACCGACCGCCTTGCCGTCGAGGAGATTGCTCTGCACAAACCCGTCCGCGACCTGCGCAGGACCTCGAGACTCCTTGCTGCGGTGATCTTGCCGGTGGGTCCTCTCGCGGTGGCCGTCATCAGGGCTGTGCTGCCTTACTACACAGCGACCACGAACGGGCAGACGGTGGACGACGTGGTGGCCGACCCGGGCCAGCAGTCTGTGGTGCTCTGGGCTGCCTTCATCGCGGCGTTGACCCTGCTGCCGGGGATCCTTGCGGTCGGCCGCCTCACCCGCCGACGGGCTCCGACCGCGACCTTCGTGGGAGTGCTGCTGGCCGGCGTCGGCTACCTCGTGCTCCCGATCATGGTTGCGGCCGACGTCCTTCTGTGGACGGGGGCAAACGCTCAGCTCGACCGGGCATCGCTCGTCCATCTCATGGACTCGGTGCATCCAACCGTTGGCCTCGCGCTCGCCCTGTTCGTGTTGTGTCACGTGACTGGGACGGTGGTGCTGGGTGTCGCGATGTGGCGCAGTCGAGCTGTGCCCAGATGGGCGGCCGTCGCCACGGCGGTCTCACAGCCTCTGCACTTCATCGCCCTGGTCATCCTGGCGAACGCCGTCGTGGACACCGGAGCCTGGCTCCTCAACGCCCTGGGCTTCATGGCCGCGTCGGTAGCGATCCTGCGGTTGTCCGATGACGAGTGGGAGCTCCCGTCCCTCCCTCGCGAGCGAGCAGATCAGGGCGCCTGAAGGTGCCTGTCGTCGAGGGCTCCCGACAGGGCACGACCAAAACCTTCGACGTCACCCGCGATGGCTTCCAGTGCAGCCGCATCGAGCACTTCGACGAACCCGCCGTCCGCCAGCTCGGCAACGACGGTCGGAGTCCGCGCTGCGGTGAAGGCCATCAATTCTGGAGTTCGCTCATTGCGATGCACCAAGTCGAAGGGCACCTCGAGGCCCCTGCAGAGCACATCCCATGATCGCCGCCGTCGTACTCCTCGGTGGGTGATGTCGCACAATGAGCAGCTGGCCGTCCCGCGCAGGTGCCCGACGACGTACGCCAGCTCACCACGAACGCCGCCGTCAGCGTTGTAGACGCCAACCAGGCGTCGGACCGTACGCGGGAGATCAGCATCCGGGGTCACTCGACAAGTATGTCGTCGCTGATCGTCCGGTGCCGAGTCGGATCAGCTCGAGGTCTTGGTCCATGTGCCCTGGTAGATGGCAGCCCTGTCACCGCACGGATCCTTGCCGACCGGGGTGAGTTTCATCGTCTTCCCGTTGTTGGTCAGCGTGGAGGACCAGGCCCACTGCGGGTCTGGATCCTCACAGAAGGAACCGTTGGTCGAATTGGGGAAGGGAGGCACCTCAATCGTCGGTCGCAGGGTCAGTCGCCCCGCAGCGCGGTAGGCCACATCATCCCTTAGCCCGCCGCCCTGGGGATCCTCGAGGAGCCATCCGACGTTGTTGATCGTCAGCCTCCAGCGTCCTGTGGGAGGGGGTTGACCTGAGGTCGCCTTGGAAACGTCAGCGGAGGAGACCGCGCGCGTCCAGTGCCCGGCGATCGAAGCGGGCGGCGGGGTCGGCTTGCCCACCGTCGCGGAGACCGTGTCGGTGACCGTCTGCCCGTCCAGAGTGACCAGTCGTGTCTCGAAAGTGTGTTGTCCTGGCTTGAGGAAGGAGGTGACCAGCCAGTTGCCGTCGTCGCCGTAGAAATACGGAGGGTTCCTCTCCGTCCAGCCCAGCTCCGAGTCGATCAGGAAGTCGACCTCGGAGACATCAGCCGCGTCGATCGACGGTGTGGCCTCCCAGTGGATGCGGTGTGGCAGGGCCGCCACACCGTCGATGCTCGCGGTGATCGAGGCCGCACCGACCGTTGAGCTCGGCGTGGGCAACGATGCCGCCGCTGAAGGCGTCGAGGCAGGTGCAGGTGTTGACACACCTGAGCTTGAGCACCCCACCAAGGCCAGCAGCACGAAGGCGCTGGTCAGGGGGAGCGCCGGTCGGCCTCGGAGGACCGACTGGCGTGGCCGCCTCATCGGGTCAGCCATTTCCCTGAGCTGAGCATCCGCGCGAGCAGGTCTTGGTGTGCGTGCGCGGGGGATGCGGATCGTCCCAGCAGCATCGACGACGCTGCTCCAGGCGACTTCGCGGTCGAGGTCGCCGCAGTCGCCGCCGTCATCGTCGTGGTGCAGCCGGAGCACTGGTCGGGCCGGTTGTGGCGGACGATGCTGGAGTGGAAGGTGATCGGGTCGCGGGTGTAGATCCCGCCCCCGGCCAGGGTGAGCGCCGGTGACCCGCCGACAGAGTTGCCGGTCACAGCGCACGTGGTCGAGGGTGAGCTCGCTGTTCATGTCATCGAGGAACGGGAAGGCGCCGTTCCAGATGCCGCCACCCTTGACCTCGCCGCCGGTCCCGAATCCGCGCCCGCGGTTTCCGGTCACGGCGACGTGGTGCATGGTCAGCCGCGAGTTGACGTAGAGGCCGACACCCCAGACGTATACGTCGCCGTGTGGCGCACGTGCGGTGGTGTTGTTGTCGCTGATCACACTGTTGCTCATCGTGAACCTCTTGGAGTTCCCGCACTCTCGCCCGAAGTTCTGGACCGCAGGCATCGCCACGGCGAGGCCATGCCGCGCGGTGATGACGGTGGAGTTGCCGGTCACGGACAGCCCGCGGATCGTGCCGTGCGCGCACCACCCCATGGCGCCACCCGCTGGCCAGTCGACGGTCTCCTTGACCAGCGACCGCTGACGGTTGTTGTTGACGGTGCTGTTGACAAGCCTCAGGCGGCTGTAGCCCAACTGCATGCCGGACATCTGAACCCCGGCGCTGCCCTGGGGGTTGTGTACGACTGCGACGTTTCGGTCGATGTGGGATGAGCGAATCGTGACGGTGCTTTCGTCGCCTTCGTCGCTGACGTGGATCCCGCCGGAGTTGACCAGCATATCGGTGGACGACCCGTCTGGGTTGGTGACCGGGTTGGTGCTGGTCAGGCTGGCCTTGTTGGCGCTGACCGAGCTGTGGCGCATGGTCAGAGTCGTGCCGGACTGCATGAAGAGGCCGCCGCCTTCGGCGTACCTGCCGTGCGGCGCCACTGCGGACGCGGTGTTGCCGGTGACCGTCGAGTGGTCCAGGGTCAACGCGTTCCAGCTGACGATGCCCCCGCCGTCGGCGTCGGAGGCCAATGGCCCACCAGCCCGGTTGTTCGACACCGTCGTGCGAACCAAGGTGAGGTCACCCCAGTTGTCGACCCCACCGCCGAAGGCGCCGGCGAAGGTGCAGAACCCATCCGGGCAGCGCGGCCAGTACTCCTCCTGGTCGGCTGAGGGCAACTTGCTCTCGGTCGGGGAGACCCGGTTGTTGCGGATGAGGCTGTCGGACACGGTCACTGTGGCGCCCGGACCGAAGTCCTGGCCGGGCATGATGAGCAATCCCGCACCGGAAGCGATCGCTCCATCCAGCCCGGCGAACGGGACAGACTCCGGTCCGGAGTGCGCACGGCCCCCGGTCAACGTCAGCCCCGAGACGTGCACGGTCGGCTGCCAGGGCGCGTCGAACGTCCCCACCGTCAACACATGCGCCCCGCCGACCAGGGCGGTGCGGCCCGCCCCGGCGCCAGCGAGGGTGATGCTCTTGGTGACCACCACCCCGCCAGCGAACCGGCCCGCGGGGATGCGCACGGTGTCCCCGTGGTGCGCCGCGTTCACCGCCGCCTGCACAGTCGGGTAGCACGCGCCGCGCACCCGCACGCACACCGAGCCACCATCCGCAACGGCCTCACCGGCCGGGACGACCACGAGCCCACCGGCCACTGCCACCGCCGCGAACGCGATACCCGCTGCCCGCCTCATCGCAGCGCTCCAAAGAGATAGCCGCAGGCAGGCGCGAAACCCATGGCCCGCAGCGGACACACCGAAGAGACAGACACCTCAACCATGCTGGTAGTCACAGAGAACTCCTCGAAAAGGTCGGGTCTTGACGGACAACGCTCGTGGAGGATGGCGCTTCGCCTGTCACACGCACTAGGGGCCGGAGTCCCACCCACCCGGGAACATTTCCCGAAACTAGGAGGCAGCTCAGACCCCCTACATCCGTGCCAGCAGAACAAGAAATCTCAGCGCTAGCACCAACCCGGTCGAGAGCAGAACACGAGGACCGAGCTCGGGGCATCTGCATCTCCTAGAGTTATTCACTAGTGTTCGGCACTAGTGAATGAGACGGATACTGTTCCTCTGGATGGCACCTGTCAAGAGGGACCCTGGGACCCCAATCACTGGGCACCCATTGACGCGCGCAGAGCGAGCGGCGGCAACGAGGCGGCGGATCGTCGAAGCGGCCAGTCGGCTATTGGTCGAACGTGGTTGGCGCAGCACGACCATGGCCGCGGTTGCCGACGCGGCGGGGGTGGCCGTCCAAACGGTGTATTTCGTTTTCCACACCAAGCAGAAACTGCTCGCTGACGTCTACGACTACGCCGTCCTTGGCGACGTCGGCGCGCCTCCGCCCGACGCACAGCTGTGGTTCACGGCCGTGCTCGAAGATCCCGACCCTCGCCACGGCCTGCAGCTGTTCGTGGAAGGAAACGCCAGGATCCTCGTGCGCGTCGGCCCGTTGGTCCACGTCCTGCTGGCCAGCGGTGAGCCGGACGTCCGCGCCCTGTTCGACAGCCGGGAACAACTCCGTCACCAGGCGTTCGCCGCGTACGTCGAGAGCCTGCGCAGCCGGGGTCACCTACGAAGGGGCCTCGACTCCTCCCGAGCCACCGACATCCTGCACGTGCTGCTCGGCCCCCAGCTCTTCGCCTCGGTCGCCGATCTCGGGTGGACCGCCGAGGAATGGACAACCTGGATCACCTCGACCACCGCCCAACAGATCCTCGAGCAACCCTGAGTTCGTGCCCAACGCCCGGCGCTGGGACTCACGCAGTGAGCATGACCTCGCTCATCGGCCGGCGTGGGGCAGTAGGCGGAACCTCGCCGTACCCCAGCCGAAGCAGGGACTGCGGATAGGCCCATCCACCGTTCGGGTCCCGAACCATCGGCGAGGAGGACGAGGAGCAGCGCGTTGTCCTCGAAGTCTGCGACCGACCGCTCCGGGACACGGGTCGACATGGCAAAGTCGCGGACCAGGGATGATGTGACTACCGGCCGGGGGTGAACCCGTCGACGAAGGCAACAACTCAGTCATGGTGGTCGTCATGGGAACTCCCTCAGCGCTGGATCCGCCCCTGGTGAACTAGATCCCTGCAGGCTGGTGCTCCGGAGGTCCCGGGTGCTAGGGCATGGGGTCCCGGTCGACCGGAATCCTTCCCGCCCCGCGTGGGTGGCGAGAAGGTTCGCAGCTCACGGTGTTCTTCAGGCTTCCACGAGGGCGCGAAAGAAGTCGTTGTCGAATCGGTGTTGCGGATCCCAACGTTCGCGCAACGCGACGAAGTCACCGAAACGCGGGTACGTCTCGCGCACCTGCTTCGCATTGGACGTGAACAACTTGCCCCAGTGCGGGCGTGCCTCGAAGGGTGCAAGCACCGCCTCGACTGTCTCGAGGACGGGCAGGACAGCGTCGACGTCGTCCGCCCAGGTGAAGTGCAGAGCGACGCTGTCCCGTCCGTGGCAGGGACTGAGCCAGAGCGAGTCGCTCGCCACCGTGCGAATCTCGCTGACCTGAAGAACCGGGGCGATGCTGGAGGCGATGCTCTTCAGCGCCAGGAGCGCATTCCTCGCGTGCGCCCGGTCCACGAGGTATTCGCTCTGGAGCTCGTGGCCGCTACTCGGTGTGAAGTCGGGCCTGAAGTGAGGTATCCGCTCGAACCACGGCCCGGCGATCCCGCCCTGCTGCGTGCAAGCCTCGGTGGGCATGCCGGGCACGGGATGCCGCCGAGACATCGCGGCACGCGCGGTCGACCAGCTCAGCTCGACTCCGGGATCAGCCGTGTCCCGTTTCACCCACACCTGCTCGAAGCGATCGTTCGCCCAGCTGGTGAAAAGGCTGACGCTTCGTGCGCAGTCCATGAGTTCGTCGAAGTGATCGAGCGCCTCGTCGAACGGTAGGTCGTCCCACACCGTTTGCTTGACGTCGTAGGTCGGAACCAGAGCGAGCTCGGCCCGGACGACGACACCGAGAGCGCCTAGGGCCACGACGGTCCCGTCGAAATCTGGCTCGCCTCGACTGACGACTCGAAGGTCGCCGTCGGCGGTGACGATCTCCAGCGAATGCGCGGCGGTCGCGAGGCATCCGAGCCCGGAGCCGGATCCATGGGTGCCGGTGGCCAGCGAGCCAGCAACAGAGATGTGTGGCAGTGAGCCCATGTTGGCGAGGGCCATCCCGGCGGCCTGAACCAGCGGCGCCAGTTCACCCCAGCGGACCTGTCCACCGACCGTCACGGTCTGCGCGTCTGCGTTGATGGCCACCGCAGCGGGCATGCGGTCGAGCGCGATCAACACACCTTCGGTGTCTGCGACGGTCGAGAATGAATGACCGGTGCCGAGTGCGTGGGCATGGCGGGAGGACGCAACGAGCTCGCGGAGCTCGTCCAGGGATCGAGGGTGCTCGACCCGGCCGGCGGCAAAGTGGACGTTGCCTGCCCAGTTGCGAAGCGCGTCCCTCTCGCTGATGCTCATTTGGGCGACTCGCAAGATTCATGGGAGCTGGCCGAGCCCCGCGGTGAGCCGATCCTAGGGTCGGGGCTCGGGCCGCTTCCAACGTAAGTGCGCCGCGCCCGTCGGACGGCGCAACTGATCGCGGGTGGGAGACGACGATGACGATTCCTCTTCCTGACGACGCCCACGTCCTGCTGACACCCCCAGACTCTGACGAGGTCACCCAGGTAGCGGGTGGGGTTCTTGCGGCAGTAGCAGGGGAGCAGGGTCCCACCGAGCTTCAGCGGCTGCTTGTCACGGCCCTGTTCACGGCCATGACCGGTCACGAGCCAGACTTGTCGACTGCTGGCCCGGCCGATGCGCAGGAGTTCGCACGCGTCCTTGCGCGACGGAACGAGGCCTACCGACGGCGCATCGTGCAGGTGATGGCGCTGTCCGCACTCGTGGTCCATCCGCTCCCAACCACTGTTTCCGACCGCCTCGATGCCTACGCGGACGCGCTCGGCGTCCACGACGGGCTTCTCCGCGCCGCGCGCGACCTAAGCACCCACTCGATGGCCTTGGTCCAGGTCGACTTCGACCGCAACGGCTACCTCCAAGAGGCGGCAGGCACCCTGGCCGGGACGAACGGGATCGCGGAGGTCTGGGGACTGGCCGAAGATGACCCTGGACTAGCCGCGCGTTGGTCCGCGCTGGGAGACCTGCCTCCTGACAGCCTCGGTCGCAGGGTCCACGACTTCTACCTGGCGCGCGGATTCGAGTTTCCGGGTCGACCTGGATCAGCACCGCCGTTGCTGGCTCAGCACGATTGGGTCCACGTGCTGGCCGACTACGGGACGACCGTGGAGAACGAACTCGAGGTCTTCGGGTTTATCGCACGCGCCAATGACGACCCGCGGGCGTTCAGCCTGCTCGCTATGGTCGTCAGCCTCTTCGAAACGGGCGCCCTCGCGCGAGGGGCAGGCCTGTTTGAGGCTGACGCCGGTCACCTGTCGCGAACGGGTATGACTCGTCGATTGGGGGATGCCATGCGACGCGGCGCATTGTGCAGGGGCAGCAACGACTTCCTGGCGCTGGACTGGTTTGCCCTGGCAGACCGCCCAGTCGCCGTCGTGCGGCAGGAGCTGGCCCTTCCCGACAAGAGCCCGATAGCACGGTCGATGGGCAGCACCGGCCCGTGGCAGCCAGGGGGCATCAGCGCGTACCAGTGGGAGGCGGGGCACCAGAAGGCTGACCGCGAGGGCCGAGAGTACGACGGGTACGGCGCGGCTCTCGGCTAGGGCTGTCAAACCTTGGGCTTTCGCCCGTTGATCTCCTCGGCGTCCCTTGCTTCCGCGGTCACACCTGCGGCCGGCCGAGGCCAGCCTCCCGCGCCCGGATGATGGCCTCGGCTCGGTCGGCGACCGACAGCTTGGCGAAGATCGCCGAGATGTGGTTGCTCACTGTCTTCGTGCTGATCACTAGTTGCTGCGCGATGGCGGTGTTCGACCGACCAGCGGCGACGAGGTCGAGGACCTCGCGCTCGCGAGACGTCAGCTCCGGGAACGGCGCGGCTGCCGTCGCCGCTTGGTGACCGCGGGCGAAGAAATCGATGATGCGGCTCGCTACTGAGGGTCCGAAGACGGCCTGCCCGGCGGCGACCGCCCTGATGGAACGCAGGATCTCCTCCTGCTGGGCGCCCTTGACAACATACCCTGACGCTCCGGCTCGCATGGCTGCGAAGACTGAGTCGTCGTCCTCCAGCATGGTCAGCACGAGGACTCGGGTTCCCGGCGAGCTGCGCATGATCGCCCGCGTGGCGTCGACCCCGTTCGTCCCCGGCATGTTGAGGTCCATGATGACGACGTCGGGGTGGGTGAGCTGGACCTCGCGGTGGGCAGCCTCACCGTCGCCCGCCTCGCCGACCACGTCGATGTCGGGCAGCGAGGCGGCCAGCGCCCGGAGACCGTCACGCATGAGCGGGTGGTCATCGACGATGACCATCCGAATGATCGACGGCTCGTTCATGCGGGGTTCAAGGGAAGGACGGCGTGGACCCACCCGCCCTGGTCGGTCGGGCCAGCGGTCAGGCGACCGCCGAGCTCGGTGGCACGCTCGTTCATGGACATCAGTCCGATGCCCTGCTCCCAGGGCGCTGCTGGTCTTCCCCCGTCGTCGCTAACTTCCACGTGTAGGCCACCGTCGACCCGAACGGTGATGGCACAACAACGGGCATGGGAGTGGCGCAAGGTGTTGGTCACCGCCTCAGCCGCGATCCTGTACGCCGCTACCTCCACCGCCGCAGGCATCGAGGGCAAGGACGCTGGGGCGTCGATCGTCACCCGGAACGACCCGTCGTCCCTTCGCCAGGCGTGGTCGGCGCGCTGGCGCAGCGCACCGACCAGACCGAGCTCGTCGAGGGCCTGGGGACGGAGGTCTTGGACGAGGCGCCGGATCTCGTCGATGGTCGAGGTGAGGTCCGACCGTAGCTGGACCAACAGCTCGGCGGTCTGATGGGGATCAGAGGAGGAAAGGTTGTGGGCGGCATCGACCTTAAGGGTGACCGCGGTGAGAGCGCTCCCCAAGCCGTCGTGCAGGTCCCGTCGCAGTCGGCGTCGCTCTTCCTCTCGAGCGGTGACGATCCGGGCCCGCGAATCCTGCAGCTCATGTGACAGGTTGACCGCCTGCCAGGCCAAGGTGATCGGCGCAACGAGCATCGTGAGGGCTCGGCGGTCGGCGGCAGACAGGTGAGACTCCCCGGGCCGCAAACCGATCAAGAGGTCCGCGTCAGGTCCGTCCGGGACATCGAGGGCGAAGGTTTCGGCGTGCTCCGGTAGCCGGCCATGGTCGGTCACGACCCGGCCCCCTGCGATCACGGCGACGTACGGGAGGCGCAGCGTGTCGCAGACCGCGGCTAGGACTCCGTCCAACCCGTCTCCCAGGCGAACGACAACCCGGGCGGTGGCGTCCGAAGGGTCGCGCCGGCGGCCGTACAACAAGTGGTCCACGCTCGACTGCAGACGAGAACGAACCGGCGCGAAAGCCACCGCGATAGCGCCGACGGCGACCAAGGGGGCGGCCTCCGTGTGCTGGGTGGAGAAGTCGCCGAGAAGCGCCACTAGCCCCAGGTAGGAAGCGACGACGCCTGCCGTCAGGAGACCGTAGACGATCGACCGGTTGACGATCAGCGAGATGTCGTAAAGCTCGTAGCGAACGATCGCGACGGTGGCAGCCGCGGGGATCAAGGCCATCGTCAGCAAGAAAAGAACCGGCCCATTCGTGGTAACCAGGCGTTGCGCGTTGAGCAGCACGAACACGCTGACGGCCCAGAGCAACCACATCACCTGAAGCCGTTCCACCCCAGTGGAGCGACGCGCTCGTAGGCCAAGCGACACCACGCTGATGAGCAGCACGAGCAGTCCGAGGCCGACGAAGAACGGCAGCACGCCCGACGCGACCTGTCCTGCGCCGTCTGGGAGCAGGGGTCCACTGTCCGCGATCTCCTCCTCGGCCAGGGCGTCAGGTCGGAGAACGAGAAGTGGCGCAGTCACCGTCAACCCGAGCGTCACGGCGACCAGCCACCGCCAGCGATCCGAAAGCGGGCGACCGTCCGGAAATAGCTGCAGGATCAGGGGAAGACAGACGAGCGGCGCGGGAATCCAGATACTGATGCCGACGGCGGTGAAGGCGCGCTCCCAAGCCGGGCTCAGGTCGCCGACGCCCGTGACTATTCCGAGGCAGGCGACGCTGGCGGTGTAGCAGGCACCGAAGGCCACGAACAGGCGGCCGATCGGGTGCCCAGAGCGTTGGCTGAGGACGAGGACTCCGAACCCGGTGAAGGTCAGCGCCATGACGGAGTTCGACAGGAGGTACGAGTCCGCCGCGTCACTCAGCGTGAAACCGCCAGCGAGCCACGACACCCAGGCGCCGAAGACCAGCAGCACCGTGAGAGCAGCCGCCACGGCGGGAAGTCGCCCCTTCGCGGTCATGGCTCATTGTGCGCCCGTGGTTGCCACCTTGGGGTAGGGGCAAGCACCCATCTCCAGTAGGAGAAGCCGGGACAGATGGGTGGGCGACCCCGCGACAGCCAGCTGCGGTCTGGCCCACAGTCGAGCCAACACGATGACAAACGAGGAGCCACCATGTCTGTTTCCAGGGGATCGATCCCAGCCGCTCCGCCTCACAGCGGGGAAGCGGAGCCGACTCTGCACGACACTCGACGGTTCTGGCGGATCCTGCTCGCGATCATCGCCCCGCTCCCGATGTTGGCGAAGGCAGCTGACTACTTGCTCTACCCGACCCCGTCGGACGACTCGTTCGCCGCAAGCGTCGAAGCCTTTGCAGCCCATGAGAAATTGGTCGTCGTTCTGCAGTGGCTCGACGCGGTCTTCGTGGTCGGCCTAATCCCAGCGGTTGCCGCCGTCGCCTGGGCGACACGGCGAGCCACGCCACGGCTGACCACGGTGGCCGCGTTCATCACCATGTCTGGCTTCCTCGCAGCGATCGCCATCCTCCCCAATGGGGACCGTGACGCCTTGGTCACCGTTCAAAACGGCTTGGACGTGGCGGCGGTCGGTCGGCTGAGCGACGCGTTGGACTCCAACCCCGTCGTCGGCCTCGCCTCGCTCGGGTTCATCGTCGCGCTGCTCATCGGATTGCCTCTTCTGGGGCTTGCGTTGTGGCGCAGCCGGGTTGCCCCAGCCTGGATGGGGATCGCCCTGATCGTCGGTGCGTTCACGCACCCCTTTCTCCAGGTGAGCCACGTCCTCGTGGCCGCCGGGCTCGTCGTGGCGGCGGTCGGTTTCGGGGGCGCGACCGTGGCGTTGCTTCGTCAGTCGGACCACGAGTTCGACCTGCCGCCTATCGCGGTCGCACCGTGACGTCACCGCAGACCCAGATTGCCCTCAGCTGACAGGCTGGACGCCCCTGCTGCGCGGCCCCAGGATGGGTCCGTGTCCGAGCTCCGGCTGGTAATCGCGTCCAGGATCGTCACCCAGTCGGGCGACGACGTCACGGCGCTGCTCGTCGCCGGAGATCGGGTCTTCGCCGCCGGATCGGTGGACGAGATGGAGTGCCTGGCGCCGGATGCTGGGCGCTGGGACTACGGCGACGTGACCGTCGTGCCCGGCCTCAACGACGCGCACAGCCACCTGACGATGACCGCAGCGCAGGCGACCGGACTCGACCTCTCAGGTGATGATGTCGACGGGCCGGACGCCCTCGAACGGGCACTGATGAACTTCGCGGAGGGCCTACCGCCGGGGGCCTGGCTGATCGGCAACCGCTACGACCACGTGCGCAGCGGCAACGGTCGCCGGCTGACGCGAGCAGATCTGGATCGGCTCGTCCCTGACGGTCCGGCCATCGTGGTGAACATCGGCGCCCACTGGGGTGTGGCCAACTCCCGAGCTCTCGCGTTGGGCGGCCTTGACGACGGATCGGGCGACCCGGCGGGCGGACGGCTCGGGCGCGACGAACAGGGACGACTCGACGGATATCTCGCCGAGCAGGCGCTGTTTGACTTCGTCTACCCGTCGCTCGCCTCGGGGACGCCGATCGCACCGGTCATTGGTGTCGATGCCCACGCCGCGGCGATCCTCGAGGTCGCCGAAACGTTTCTCGCCTCCGGCCTCACCTCTGTGGGGGACGCAATGGTCGGGCCGCACGAGCTCCGGGCGCTGCAGGAGGCGCGGAACCGTGGGCTCGGGCTGAGGGTGAACGCGCTGCTCACCTACCCCAACCTCTCGACGGTCGCCGACCTCGGACTTCGGGACGGCTTCGGTGACGAGTGGCTGCGGATCGGGGGGATCAAGGCCTTCGCGGACGGTGCCGTCGCCGGTCGTTCTTGCGCCGTCGCGGAGCCGTTCGAGGGTACGGACGATCGAGGCATCCTCACGATGGACGAGGCGCGACTCACCGAGCTCGTCGAGCAGGCGACCGGCGCGGGCGTGCGGCTCGCGATCCATGCCAACGGGGAACGAGCGATCACCATGGTGCTCGACGCCTTGGAGGCGGCCCCGGATCGGGGGGAGGGTCGCCGGCTCAGGCACCGCATCGAGCACTGCTCCCTCGTGACGCCGGAGATCCTTTCCCGGATGGCGAGCCTCGATGTCATGGCTGTGCCCTTCGGCAGCTACGCCTGGTTTCACGGCGAAACGCTGATCGGTTGGTACGGGCGCGCGCGGCTGGAACGGATGTTTGCTCATCGGTCGATGCTGGATGCCGGCCTCACCGTCGCAGGTTCATCGGACTATCCCTGCGGCCCCTTCGAACCCCTGCTCGGGCTTCAGAGCTGTGTCACCAGGCGTTCTCGGCAGGGGAGCGACGTAGGACCGAGCCAGCGGGTCTCGCTGCGCGAGGCCCTGTGGATGTACACCGTGGGGTCGGCGACCGTGTCAGGCGAGGAGGCCGTCAAGGGTCGGCTCGCGCCGGGATTCCTCGCCGACTTCACGGTGCTGGAGGGAGATCTCATGGCCGTGGACGCAGATGAGGTCGGCGCGGTGGAGGTTTTGGCCACGTGGGTCGGCGGCGAGCCGCGCTGGCAGCGTGGGTCTGCCTGAGGCGCGGGCTCACGCATCGCGTCGCAGCAACGCAAACCCGGCGCCGACCACGGCGATCGCCACCCAGGCGATGAACACCACGACACCTTGCTCGTAGCTCAGGAGATCGACTCCGGTCTGGGCGCCGGTGAACGCGTTGCCCGCGTTGGAGGGGAGGTACTTCAGGACCGACCCCCAGCTCTCGGGCAGCAGTGCGGTCAGCAGCGCCGGGACGAACAGCACGCCGCCGATCAAGACACCAAGCCCGGCTCCGATGCCGCGCAGCAGCACGCCGAGAGCGACCCCGAGCACACCGATGCCCACCAGATAGCCGACGGTGCCGAGCACATACCCGGCAACGTCGGGATCCGACCAAGCCACGCTCGTCACTCCGCCCTGGGTCAGCAGCGACGTCCCACCGAAGAAGGCGAGCAGCACCCCAGCGAGAATGATGGGGGTGACGATGGCCACGAACGTGACGGTCTTGCCGAGGAGGACTGGCCATCGCTTGGGCACCGCCGCCAAGGTGGTGCGGATCATGCCCGAGGAGTATTCGCGCGCCCCGACGAGGACGCCGAGCACGGCCACGATGAGTACCCCGAAGTTGGCTCCGGCCAGCACGGTCTGCAGCGGGCTCGTGCCAGCGAAGCCCGGACGGCCAGACGGGTCACTCACTTGGCCGCTTGCGACCGCGGCCGAGACGAGGCCGAACGCGACGATGGCGAGAAACAGTCCGGCCAGGGTGAGCCAGGTGGAGCGCAAGGTGCGCAGCTTGATCCACTCGGAGCGAACGACTCGGCCGACCGACGTGTGGGACTCTCCGGTGTCCACGGCCATAGGCGCGGGGACGGTGAGGGTGGTCATCAGGCGGCCTTCCGGTCCATGTGGGTGCTGTTCGCGCCGTGGTACTCCACGGCGTCTTGGGTGAGTTCCAGGAATGCTTCCTCGAGCGACGCGGCCTGCGGGGTTAGCTCATGCAGGGTGATGTGGTTCGCCATGGCGACGTCCCCGATGGTTCTCGCTTCGAGACCCTCAACGTCGAGCACGCCGTGGTCGCGGGAGACGACCGTCACCTGCGGTGAGGCGAGCAGGTCGCGTAAGGCTGTGGCGTCCGGGGTCACGACTCGCACTCGGCTGGTCGACGCGGCCGTGATGAACGCGGCCATGCCCACGTCGGCGAGGATGCGGCCGCGGCCGATGACGATGAGGTGTTCCGCAGTGAGCTCGAGCTCGCTCATGAGGTGGGAGCTGAGGAATACCGTGCGCCCTTCGGCGGCCAAACTCTTGAGGAGGTTGCGGATCCACAGGATGCCATCGGGGTCGAGGCCGTTGACCGGCTCGTCGAGCATGACGATCTGGGGATCGGCCAGCAGAGCCGAGGCGATGCCCAGCCGTTGACCCATCCCGAGAGAGAAGCCGCCCGCGGGCTTGCGACCGACGTCGGCCAGGCCGACTACCTCGAGGAGGTCGTCCACCCGTCCGGCTCCGATGCCGACGGTGGCGCCGAGCGCCAGCAGGTGGTTGCGGGCTGACCGGCCTTTGTCGACCGCCTTGGCCTCGAGCAGAGCTCCAACGGGGCTGGTGGGGCAGAAGCTGGCCGCGACCCTCGCCTCGACCGGCACCCGGGCGTTCCCGCTCCACCCGGCCGAGGCGGTCCACGGCGACCTCGGGCCGGATCCGGGCCGACGACGTGGTGATCGCCCTCTCGCAGAGCGGCGAGACCGAGGAGGTCCTGCGGCTGATCCCGGCGCTCCGGCGGATCGGCGCCAGCCTGGTGGCGATCACCGAGCGGGCGACCAGCACGCTCGGGCGGGCGGCCGACCTCTGCATCGCGCTGGGGCCGATCGAGGAGGCCTGCCCGCTCGGCCTGGCGCCCGTCGGCCAGCACGACGGCGATGATGGCCGTCGGCGACGCCCTGGCGCTCCTGGTCAGCCGGATGCGCGACTTCTCGCGCCGAGGATTTCGCCCTCTATCACCCGGCCGGCAGCCTGGGGCGCAAGCTGATGCGGGTCGAGGACGTGATGCGGACCGGCCGGCACATCCGCCGGGCGCAGCGTCGACGAGACCGTCCGCGAGGTCTTCGTCCGGCTCGCCGGCCCGCGGCGGCGGTCGGGGGCGGTGCTGGTCGAGGACGACGACGAGCCGGCTGCTGGGGATCTTCACCGACAGCGACCTCGCCCGCCTGTTCGAGAAGCGCCGCGAGGGCGACCTCGACCGGCCGATCGGCGAGGTGATGACGCGCCGACCCGTACCGGGTCGCGCGTCGGGCTCGATGCTGGCCGACGCGGTCGAGCTGATGAAGGCGCACAAGATCAGCGAGCTGCCGGTCGTCGACCGGGGCGATCGCCTGGTCGGGCCTGATCGACGTCACCGACCTGATCGGCCTGTCCCGCCGCCGACTTCGAGGAGTCGACGCGAGCTGACGCCCGACACGACCTGCCGCGATCCCGGCGGAACTCGCCGCGCGTTGCGCGGCGATCGAGCTGCTGGCGGTCGACGTCGACGGCGTCCTGACCGACGGCGTGCATCGTCGTCGACGACCAGGGCGTCGAGTCGAAGCATTTCTACGTCCGCGACGGCCTCGGCGTTCGCGCTCTGGCAGACGCGCCGGCAAGCGGTCGGCGATCGTCTCGGGCCGGTCGGCCGAGGTCGTCGAACCGCCGGGCCGCCGAGCTGAAGATCGACCGCGTCGCCCAGGGGATCGACGACAAGGCGTCGGCCGTTCCGGGCGCTGCTCGCGGAGTTCGGGCTCGACGCCGCGCAGGTCTGCTACGTCGGCGACGACCTGATCGACCTGCCGGCGCTGCGGTCGGTCGGCCTGGCCGCCTGCCCGGCCGACGCCGTCGCCGAGGTCCGCCAGGCGGCCCATCTCACGACCCGCGCAACCGGAGGAAGAGGCGTCGTCCGCGAGGTCGTCGAGGTCGTCATGAAGGCGCAAGGGCTGTGGCACGCCGCTTGCGAGGGGTACCGCGTGCCAGCGATGTAAGCGGGCTCAGGCGGAGCCGCCGTCCCAACCGGAAGTTCGTCCGTGCGCGATCGAGGTCGTCGCTCGATCGCCGGAACAGGAACTCGCCGACGTTACGGAATGGTTAATTCGTGTTCAAGACACTCTTCAAGCTCGTGACCGTGTTCGGCCTCCTGGTGGTGCTCCTACCAGGGGTACGTCCGCGCGTTCGCGTTCGTGATCAACCGCCTGACCGCGGACCGCCACGTCGACCAGATTCCGTTCGAGCTCCACGACTCCGACGCCGTGCCGGGGGCCAAGGAGATGGCCCGCGTCTACTTCGGCAAGGACCACTGGACGAGCCGCCCCGACGTCGCCGCTCCACTTCAACTCCGACCGCGGCATCTACCTGTATCGCCAAGAAGATCGCCCCGCCCGAGGGCGAGGACGGCGTCAAGGCCGACGGCAAGCGGCTGGTGTTCAAGGGGTCGCCGTCATCCTCAAGACGCAGGGCGGCCGCAGCACCAAGATCATCACCAGCGAGGAAGCCCGGCTCGACTTCAACAAGCGGCTCGGCTTCGACGCCAAGCCCGAGCGCCGAGCCCATGACCGTCAAGCACGCCCGGCTCGAGCGCAACGTGATGATCCGCGACGACCGCGGCACGCCCGACGACCCGAAGGACGACATGGTCGTCGGCCCGCTGACCTGGATCGAGTACGACGACGACAAGCTTCAGGTCCACACCGATTCCGACATCCTCCTGGTCGACCGCGACCTCCGCGTGACGGCCACCGGCCTGGACATCAAGCTCCGGCCCAAGACCGACCCCAACCGGCCGAGCGGCCCCGCCACGGGCTTCGAGGGCGCCGAGAGCGCCGTCTTGCGCAAGAACGTCAACATGGTCTTCGGCGACGTCGGCAGCACCGGCGTGCTTCCCGGCGCGGTGAAGACCAAGAAGACGGCCGACGGCAAGATCGTCGCCGAGGCCGAGGTCGACCCCAAGCTCGCCCAGAGACCGAGCAAGAAGCCGGCCGCCGCGAGCCCGTGCCGCTGAACATCCAGTGCGACGGGCCGATGCAGATCGACCTGCCCAACGCCCCCATGCCGGTGAAGGTCGGCCCGCCCGCGCCCCCCGCGCCGACGCTCGTCCGGTACAACCGCAACGTCGTCGTCCGCCGCGGCAAGCTCACCGAGCTTCCCGACCAGCTCAACTGCGACACCCTCGACCTCACGCTCCTGCCGGCCGAGAAGCCCGCCACGAAGCCCGACGACGCCGAAGCTCGACGACGGCTCGCCAAGGCCGACAAGCCGGCCGCGCCGCGAAGCCGCCGCCGCGGCCGACGGCGAGGAGAAGGGCCTCTTCGGCGGCCTGGCGCTCCGCCGGGCCAAGGCGAGCGGCCACGCGGTCTGGCTCCAGATGCCGTCGCAGGGCGCCAAGGTCCTCTGCATCGAGCTGATCCACAACAAGGACCCGCTCACCGGCAAGAACACGACCCACTTCCTGGGCGGCTCGCGGCGGCTGATGGTCATCAAGGAGGACGTCGCGCCAGGAAGGCCCCGACAAGGGCAAGGTTCAGTCGGTCACCCACGTCTGGTGCGCCGACGCGACCCTGATCGACGACGGCGACATGGACCGCGCGCACCCTCGTGGCCAACGGCCCCGGGCTGCTGGAAACCCGGCCCGGCCCCAAGCAGGGGAGGGCCCCCCAGGCGAGACGCCCCCCGACCGCACGGCCGTCTGGCAGGACCAGCTCTGGCTCCGGAACGAGATCGGCCCCGACGGCGCGATCACCGGCAAGATCATCGTCCTCAAGGGGCAGCCGCGCGTCGTCAGGACCGGCTCCAGAAGGCCTCGCTCGACGCCGCCGACAGCATCGTCGTCTGGCTCGAACTCGAAGCCCGAGGCCCCCAAGACCGCCACGACGCTCGACCTCGCGAGGTCGTCCCCGCCGCCTACACGGCCGCCGATCCGGCCTCGACCGCGCCCAAGCTCGGCGGCGGCGGCATGACCATCCGCCGGCTGCTGGCCGTCAAGGACGTCCACCTGGTCACGCCCGTCGCACGACATCCGCTACCGCGAGAGACCTCGACGTCGACTTCCAGCAATCCAAGATCACGCGCGCTCGCCCCCGGCGCCCGGCACGCCGCGCCCAAGCCCGTCGCGCCCCCGCCGCCGCGCCGGAGCCGCCGCCGACGCCTCCGGCCGGAGCCAGTCGGCCGCCCCCGCGCCCAAGCCGGCCGAGCCCCTGATGACCGCCGTCGGCCGACCGCGTGCAGGTCATGATGATCGTCGGCCCCAAGCCGCCCGCGCACCGGCCAAACGGCCGCGTCGGCCTCGACTCGCCGATTCCCGGCGGCTCGGACGCGAACTACCAGATCCGCGACGTCGACGATGCGCGGCGGGGTCGTCCTCCATCAAGACCCCGAGCCGGGCAAGACGAAGGGGACCGACGCCGTCGGCGAAGTCCTCATCCTTCGCAACGACGCCCCGGGCAAGGCGGTCTTCGACCTGTATCACCACGATCCGTACTCGATCAAGACCCGCACGCATCAACCCCGAGACCATGCCCCGCGCCCGGGTCGAGACCGAGGAGATGACGATCGAGGCCAAGCGTCATCGGCGTCAACCAGACGACCAACCAGGCCTGGGCCTACGGCGCCGGCAAGCTCACCCAGATGACCGACCGCGGCCTCCTGACCGACCGCTCGCCCGACGCCCAGAACCAGCGCCGCAGGACGGCGACGACAAGACCGTCGTCGTCGACAAGCCGCAGAAGCGAGCGGGCAAGGTGAAGTCCGAGAAGACCAAGATCACCATCACCTGGGCCGACAAGATGACCTTCGAGGGGGTCACGGTCGACCCGTATGAACCGGCCCGCCGCCAAGGCCGTCTTCTACAACAACGCCCGGGCCGAGATGGAAGACGCGCGTGCTCTACGGCGGCGAATCGATCACCACCTACACCGACCGGCCGATCCCGCTGGCCGAGGTCGGCAAGCTGACCCGGAAGCCGAAGCCCGCCGCCGCGCCGCGAACGCGGAGGACCTGCCGGCCGCCGGCGCGTCGAGGACGAGAACGAGAAGCCCGACCTCGCGCTCATCGTCTGCAAGGGCGAGCCGGGCGCCGTCAGGAACGCGACATGGCCGTGGCCATCACCCGCAAGGTCGATCCCGACCGGCCGGTCCTCATGAGCCTGCAGAAGCTCGCCGGTCCAGCAGCTGACCTACGACCGTCGCAGCGGCGAGTTCCTCGCGCCGGGGCCGGGCATGGTCTACCTCTACGACCGTGAGAACGACCCGACTGAAGCCGAAGGACAACGCCCGCTCCGGCCCTGACCGCCGCGCCGCGTCGGATCGTCCAGCCGACGGCCTACCAGGCAGGCGGCGACGGCGACGACAAGGTCGCCGTCCGCAACGCCGACGCGCGGCGCCGCCGTCCGCCGGGACGCCGCGCAAAAGTCGCTGCTGCCGCCGCTTGATCCTCACCCAGATCCGGTTCAACAAGGAGATGCGCGGACGGTTCGGGACCGGCAAGCAAGACGACGTCGATCAAGCAACGCTGGGCCGAGTTCTTCGGCGGCGTCGAGACGGCCCGCTGCGAGGTCCCGGCGTGCTGAAAGCGCCGCTCAACTACGACCACCTGCCGGCCAACGCCTACTTCCTGACCTCGGAGACCCTCCGCGTCATCACCGAGCCGCCTCCGGCCGGCTCCGCCGCGGAACGCCCCGAGCCGCAACTTCCTGAAAGCCTGGGACAACGCCTCCGTCACCGCCCGCGACACCACGCTTCAGGCCGACGTGATCACCTATGATTCGCTCAACGACCTGGTCTACGCCAACGCCCTGGAAGGCCGGAAGGTCCAGATCGCCCAGCAGAACGGCCTCGGCCAGCCGATCTCGCCGGGCACCGCCACCGGCCGTGCGGATGAACCCCAAGACCGGCGCGGTCGACATGGCCAACCCCAGCGACATCCAGTTGATCGACCACCACACCGGCAAGCGTCCCAAGGCGGTCAAGGACTCCGAGCCCGAACCCGGCACCCAAGGACGGGCAAGCCCGCCAAGCCCAAGGAGAAGCGCAAGCCTCCCAGGCCGCCGCATCCAGAACCGCATGGAACGCCGGGGCTTCACCGGAAGCTGACCGTCGCATCGCCGGGGCACGCGAACGCCCCGGCGACTAGCACGAAGCTCGCCCGTTCGTCGAGCTGTTGAATCCGCTGAGGCTCATGATGGGTCTTCGAAGTGGCGGCTGTTCGATAGCCGGGGTCTGTGCCCCGAGACCGGGCCGACGTGACCGACCTCAACAGAGGCCGGCTACAAGCCGGCCGAGACGACATTGGCAAGCCCGTCACCCCGATATCCATCATGAGCCTCGTCGAGATCGTCAGTGCAACATGACGGTCATCGATCAACGCCTTCTATCCGAGGCCGTCTTGGTTCAGTCGCCGCTCCTCGATCAATACACCTCGCCCGGCGCGGGGACCGTGGGACGAGGGGAGGGCGGAGGAGGCGGCGGCCGGCGAGGGTAGCGGTGGTGCCAGCCTTCGACGGCGCGGATGGTGTTCAGGTCGTCGCGGGTCAGGCCGTAGCGGCCGAACCAGGGGGTGCCGAGTTCGCGGACGAGGGCGTCGACCTCGGCGACCCGCTGGCGGCCGGTGGTCGGCGGCGAACTCGGTGCGGGCCGCGGCGTCGGGCTGGAGGAAGTACTCCTTCCAGAAGGCCCGGCCGCCGAGGACGCCCGCGGCCCCGGCGCCCATGCGCCATCTCGACCTGCACGAGATAGTCGGCGTAGTCGACGCCCGCCGACAGCAAGCACCCAGGGGCGCTCGCTGGCCGCGTCGAGCGCGTGGAGGTTGTCCTCGAGCTGCTCGTCGCTCTCGCGGCCGAGCGTGCCGGGGAACTCGGCCTTGTAGACGTCGCAGAACCGGCTGAGCTGGCGGGCCGACTCGATCACCGTCTCGGCCTTGCGGTCGAGGAACGAGGCGTCGGTCTTCTTCTCGCCGCCGAAGGGGAACGCGACGGTCTCCAGCAGCAACAGGATGTCGTGCTTCTTGCACTCGTCGTAGACGTCGCTCGATCATCGCCGAATTGGTGCTCGGCCGAGTGCGGCTCGGTCGGCTCGAACTGGGCGAGCAGCTTGACGGCGTCGGCCCCCATCAGCTTGATCTTCTCGACGCTCCAGCCCGGCTCGACCGCCGCCAGCGGCGCGCCGACCTTGTTCTTGGGGCTGGCCGACTTCTCGACCCGGACGAGCAGCCCCTTGTGCGGGCGGGATCGCCCCCGAGGCGATCGCCGACCAGGCGCCGTAGTAGGCGTCGATCAGCACGCCCGAGGCCGCCGGGCGCCAGCGTGCCGCATCAGGTCGAGCTTGGCCTCGACGATCTCCTCATAGGTCGGCGTCGCGGTCCTCGCCCCTCGGCCTTGAGGGCCTTGGCCGCCATGTCGATCACCGAGCTGTTCTGGTCGAGGGCCAGCATCGTCAGCGTGCCGTTGGGGTTGCTGATCCGCTGCAGGCCCCGCAGCTTGCCGGGCGTCAGCCCCTTGCTCAGCAACGTCGTGGCGCTCAGCTTGGCGCGAGGTATCCCCGAACGACATGGCCGACCTTCTTCTCTGTCTGGACGCCTACCGAAATTCCGACGAACGAGCCGCGACCGCATTCTAACCGGCTCGCGTGGCCGACGCCAGGCCGACGCGATTGCGGACGCGCGGGCCAATCGCTTACGAACGGCTCGATCCGTTCGGACACGTCTGATGGCCGATGCATGGGCGCGGCGTGGCCGGGATCCGGCCAGCGTGCTCGATACACAAGGGATTGCGAGCACGCCTTGACTTCGTTCGCACCGGGCCCGCTCGACTGGGGCCGGCGTCCGGGCCGCGACGGCTCTCCCCCGTCGCATTCGCATCGCATTTCCATCCAACGTACGCGGGCCGGCCGCAGGCGTCCGCCCCCAGAGAGGGACCGCCACGGCCGCCGCGGATCGGAGAGTCTCCGACATGGCGACCCCCATTGGCGATCTGCTTGGGGCCGAGGCCGACAGCCTGCTGAAGCACGTCTGCAAGACGATCCCCAAGGAGACGCTGCACCTCCCCGGCCCCGACTTCGTCGACCGCATCTTCGTCCCCAGCGACCGCAACCCCCGGGTGCTCGGCAACCTCCAGCGGATGTTCAGCACCGGCCGCCTGGCCGGCACCGGCTACCTGTCGATCCTGCCCGTCGACCAGGGCATCGAGCACTCCGCCGGCGCCAGCTTCGCCAAGAACCCCGCCTACTTCGACCCCGAGAACATCGTCAAGCTCGCCATCGAGGGCGGCTGCAACGCCGTCGCCAGCACCTTCGGCGTCCTGGGCATGGTCGCCCGCAAGTACGCCCACAAGATCCCGTTCCTGGTCAAGATCAACCACAACGAGCTGCTGACCTACCCGAACCAGTTCAACCAGATCCTCTTCGGCACGGTCGAAGGAGGCCTACGACATGGGCGCCGCCGCCGTCGGCGCGACCATCTACTTCGGCTCCGAGCAGAGCACGCCGCCAGATCGTCGAGATCGCCGAGGCCTTCGCCCAGGCCCACGAGCTGGGCATGGCGACCGTCCTCTGGTGCTACCTCCGCAACAACGCCTTCAAGAAGGACAAGGACTACCACGTCGCCGCCGACCTCACCGGCCAGGCCAACCACCTGGGCGTGACCATCCAGGCCGACATCATCAAGCAGAAGCTCCCCGAGAACAACGGCGGCTTCAAGGCCCTGAACATGGGCGGCTCCAGCTACGGCAAGCTCGACGAGCGGATGTACACCGAGCTCGCGCACCGACCACCCGATCGACCTCTGCCGCTACCAGGTCGCCAACTGCTACATGGGCCGCGCCGGCCTGATCAACTCCGGCGGCGCCAGCGGCAAGAACGACATCGCCGAGGCCGTGAGGACCGCCGTCATCAACAAGCGGGCCGGCGGCATGGGCCTGATCTCCGGCCGCAAGGCCTTCCAGCGCCCGATGGCCGAGGGCGTCAAGCTGCTCAACGCCATCCAGGACGTCTACCTCGACAAGTCGATCACCGTCGCCTGAGCCGACGCTTGAGCCGCGATCCGTCGGAAAAACTCCAGCCGCCCGCCGCGAGCGTCGATAACAGTGTGTCGGATGGAAGATCCGACCCGGTCAGGGAAGACCGAGACCAGGCCCCGTAATCCTCGGTCGCGTCCAGGGACGGATGCGCGACCCGCGGGCCAAGGGCCAGGGAAGGCCCCTGCTTCAGATATTCGCGGTATCGCAAGCGCCCCGCCGGTTTCACGACCCGGCGGGGCGTTTTGCATTGCGCCGGCCGTCGCGACCGAACCTGCGATGCCTCAGCGGGCGCCGACGCCGATCAGCACGCGCATGCCGTCGCTGAGCGCCCGCTCGTAGAAGAAGAGCTGGTTCTCGGGGGCGTCGACCAGGGTCGAGAACCGCTGCTCGGTCGCCGTCGATCAGCTCGCAGCGGAGCCGGACGCGGCCGAAATCGTCGGGCGAGGGGGCGCCAGCGTCGTCTCGGCCCGCCAGCCTCGGCCCAGGTCGCACGTCAGCGATCTCGCCCGGCATCGAGCCGGCCGCTCTGCACTTCGAGCAGCTCGAAGCCATGATCGGGCAAGACCTTGCGAAGCTGCGCCTTGACGCTCGACAGCCGGGGGTCGATCTTCGACTCCCCCGGCATCGCCCGGATCGCGAACACCGTCACCTGCGGCGCCGCGGCGGGATCGCGACGTGGGAAGCCGCGGATGAAGGGGCGTTCGGGAGGGGGGAGCGGCGACCGGCGACTCGCGCACCAGGTCCGGCAGTCGCTGCGTCACGATCAGGCCCGAGACCGAGACTCCGACGACGACCAGGGCGATCTGGAACCAGCAGCGTGTAGTCGCGCCGCCGGGGCGTGGGCACGAGAGGCTTACTCCGACATCGCGACGACCGGGCTGATCGTCATCGATTCCAGGAGGTTGTAGGCCAGGTACCAGGCGTCCACCCCGCCGGCGCCGAGCTGGGCCGACAGGTCGATCGCCTGCACCGTGTCGGCGTTCGAGCGGATCAGCACGAACTGGCCTTCCTCGATCCGCACGTTCGAGCGGTCGCAAGCTGGCCATCCGTCGATCCGCACTACCGGCTCGCGGTCGGCCCCACGCCATCGACAGGCCGAGGGCCAGCAAGATCGCCGCGGCCTGGGCGAGCACCACCGTCGCGGCGGCGGCGGCCACCGCCAGCGGAGCGTCGGCGTCGCGACGGAGCGACGTGGACGGACGCCTTCACGTCGGGCCACGGCCGGATGAGTCGGACGCCGTCGCGGAGAGCCGATCAAGATCGTCGGCGACCGACGTCCAGACCTGATCCCACGCCTGAGCCGAGGGCTCGACCGGACGGGTCGCCTCCCACAGGGCGTCAAGCCGGGCGGCCGGATCGCGGATTTCTTCGTCGCCACGCATCGTTCCCATCCTCTCCAAACACCTTCAGTCGAGCCCTTTGAGCTGGTTCCAGTCGAGCGCCGCCTGCAACTTCTCGCGGGCCGCGTTGATCCGGCTCATGACCGTCCCGATGGGGACTTCCTGGGTCTCGGCGATTTCCTTGTAACTCATCCCAAGCTCGGCGAACAGGACGAAGGTCGTGCGGATCTTGGGGGAGAGCCGGTTCCAGCGCCTCGTCGAGCGCCCGTCGCAGGTCTTGCTGTCGCAGCCGCCGTCCCGGGTCTTCGTCGATCGTCGCCGTCCGAGGTTCGCTCGTCGAGGGGGACTGTTCGCTTCCGCTTCCGGCTCCGACCCCAGTCGAGGGCCGAATTCGAGACGATCCGCAGGAGCCAGAACCGGAACCCGCCCCGGCCGTCGAAATCGGCCAGCCGCGAAAACGCCTTCAGCAACGATTCTTGAACCACGTCGAGGGCGTCGTGCTCGTTGCCCAGCAGCCGGTAGGCCACCCGGTAGGCGTCGTTCCGATGCCGCTGAAACAGCTCCTCACGCGCCGCCGAATCCCGCTGCCGGGCACGCTGAACCAGGACTTCATCGGTGATCGGCGCGATCGTCGGGGCCTCGAGCATACGATCTCCTACCCATTGCAGACGCCGAACCGCCCGGCCTTATTCGCCCCGCTCCGAGGCGGCGTCGCCAATCTATTATCGCTCAACGCCCATCCGAGTTCACCCGCGTTCGGCCTGTTTCACCATGGACGGCACGGCCGCCTCGCCCGTGTCGGCGTTTCGGGGTTGACCACTTGAGGCGATCCTTGCAAAATGCGGCCCTCAAGTAACAGGAGGTTCCACACCCTTGGCATTCACTTCTTACGCCCGGCCCCTTGCGACTTGAGCCCGAATCGGCTGACTGGCGAGCGGGGAGACGGACCGAGCCCCTTGCAGCGGGCGATCGTGAAGACCAGGAGGTCTTGCGGACGGTCGCGGCGGGGGAGCGGCTCTTCTCGAACGCGAAGGCGGCCCTCGGGTCGCGTTTTCGACTACGAGAACGGACTGGTCCGCAAATCGCCGCGAGATTCATGCTCTTCAGGAGGAAGATCGGATCTCGACCCGCGAAACTCGCCCGAAAACCTTCGGGATCGCATCGAGCCGGCCTACCGACCGGGACGGTCGAGCGCGACCGAGGAGGTCGACGACTGACGGGGGTAGGATGGAGATCGATCAGGCCCTCGGTAACGCCGAATTCATGCAGCTATCAAGGAGGATACTCGCCGTGATGCGTCGTTGTTTTGCCCCCACGGCAGTACTGGCGGCCACGTTCATCCTGGCGATGGACGCGCGGACGGACGTGCCCACGCCAGCACCATCAATCCGAACGCCTCGACGGCCGTCGCCGAATTACCGACTCACCGTGAACGGCGGGCTGCCGGTCCCGGACGCCAACATCGCCGGCCCGCAAGTCGTGGCGATGGTCGCTCCGGCCGGCGGTGTCGTCCCCCCGACCAACGCCGACGGCACCCAGGGCAGCCCCCTGACCGTCCTGAGCGACTCGACGGGCTTCGACCCCAGCCAACTGGTCGTCGCCCTCAAGGACGCCACCAGCGACGTCGGGCGAACCGGAGCAACTGCTCGGCCTGGTCTTCTTCGGCAAGGGCCTCGACGCCGACGGCGTGCTCCACTTCAGCCTGAGCATCGACAAGGCGCTCGCCGCCAACCCGCCGACGCTCGTCTCGTCCACTCCGGGCGTCACCATCACCGCCGACTCCGTCGCTCCGCCGACCGACGGATCGGCTCCGGCGGCTCGACCAACCCTCCGACCGGAGAACGTCCCCGAGCCGGTCGCCGTGCATGCTCTGGTCGGCCGTCGCCGGCGCCGTCGCCCTCCGCGCTCGCCGGCAGTGCAGCGAGCGCTGAAAACTCGACGCGGCCGTCGACACGCCCGGCGTACACACGTTCGCCGCGGCGTTTTTTTACTCGCGAATCGCGGCGACTTTTTTGAACTCGCCGTGAACTGCAAGCCGCCAACCTGACTGGTTTCCCGGGAATCTTCCTCGAAAAAACTGTAGCGTGACGCAAAACGAATCAAGCATAATCACAAGACACAAGGGATGACGTACAGCCCGCTGGCTTGCATGACCGCTCTTCAGAGCGTACCTTAATAGAGCCAAGCCATGAACGACACCCCCGCGCACTTCATCGCCGTCTGTCCGAGCTGCCTGCTCGGATTGAGGGTGAACTACGAGTACAGTGGGCGGATGGTCCGCTGTCGTCACTGCGACGAGGCGTTTCGTCCGTTCTCGCCCGACTTCGGCTCGGCCTCGGGATCGGCGGAATACGCCGTGGGGCCGGTCGCGGCGGCCGAGGACCGAACCGGAACTGGTCGTCTCGTGCCCGGAGCTGCGCGACGACGTTGAGCGTGCCGCGCCCGGTACGCGGGCCGTCACGTCCGTTGCGGCGGCTGCCGGCACAAGTTCCTGGTCGTCCCCGACAGCGGCGACCGGCGAATCCCGCCGAAGCCTCCGATAGCCGACTCGGACCCGGCCGATCAGGACGAGCGGACCCCCGATCCCGACGTCAGGCGGAGCGAGATCGCCCGACTGACCGAAGAAGTCGCCGCGCTCCGCGAACGGAACGACCTGCTGCTCGCGTCGATACGACGAATTGAACGCGAAATCGAAGCCTGAAGGCCCAGGTCCAGCAACTCGAAGCCGATCGCGAGGCGGCCGAAAGCCGGATCGCCAAGCTGACCGATCGCGTCGACCGCAACGCCCCGTCGCCCAGGCCCCGTGGGGCTCGCCTCGATCGACGGACGAGGACCAAGACCGCGACGACACCGCCCCGCGACCTTCCCCTTCCGCTCGGAACGCTCGGCCTCCTCCGGCCGCTGACCCGGTCCGCTGCTCGGCTCGGGCCGAAATCACCTCCGGAGGCGACTGGCAGCTGAGCCGCTTATTTAATCACAATGCATCTGTTTTCCTAGGCTCGAGCCGGAATTCCATTGAATTCCTTCGCCCGAGGGCGTTAAGATTAGGCGTGTCTTAAAAAATATTGTAGCCGAACGAATCAAATCAAGCATAATCGCAGGACGCATGGGATGATTCCCGGACTAGACGGCTGCTTGACTGCTCCCGAAGCCCTACAACTGATTGACAGTGAGTCAGGCCATGAACGAAACATGCTCGCATTTCACCGCGGTTTGCCCGGGCTGCCAGATTGGATTGAAATCAATTATAAATACAATGGACAATGGGTCCGATGCCAGCATTGCAACAAGAAGTTTCAGACCGTCGCTCGCCGACTCCACGTCGACCGGCGGATTCGGCGGTCACGGAGACCCGGCGCCGTCGGCCCTCCGATCAAGGAAAGGACGGATCGCGGCTGACGGTCGGCTGCCCGGCTGCGCGACGACGCTGAGCGTGCGGCCCAAGTACGCGGGCCGGCACATCCGCTGCGGCAAGTGCGGGCATAAATTCCGGGTCGGGGGCCAGGCCCGGGTCCGCGACAGCGGCGATCGAACGGCCCTTCCGCCGCCGGCCTCGCCGGCTGATCGAGGCCGCCACCGCCCTCGCGGAGCGAAACCAGCGGCTCCGCGAGCCGGCAACACGAGCTGCGTCACGCGGTCCTGCAACTTCAAGTCCGAAGTCCAGCGGATCGCGACCCAGGACGCGGCAGCCGACGGCGACGACGCCTCGGCGAACTCAGGCGGCTGCACGACGAATTGCGGCTCCGAACTCGACCTCCTCAAGCACCGCCTCGAAGCCGAGGACGACCCCGCCCGGCGGAGCAGGAACTCGCCGCGTTCCAGCAACGACACGACGAACCTGAACGCCGCCATCGACGGCCTCAAGCAGCGGATCGAAGCCGACGACCGACCCGAACAGCACGACCACGCACTCGCCGAACTCGAACCGACGACACGACGAAACCCGCCGATCCATCGAACAACTCCAGGCCAAAGTCCAAGCCGCCGACGCCGACCGCCGCGACGGAATCAACGCCGCAATCGAAGACCTGAAGGCTCAGCTCCGCAACGTCGAAACCGAGGCCAAAAGCCCCGCCATGACGAGGACCTCGACGGCATCAAGTCCCGACATGACGAGCTCACCGCCGCGATCGAGCGACTCGCAGACGCGGATTCAAGAGATCGAAGCCGAGGCCCGAACCCCGCGCACCGACGAAGCCCTCGGCGGACTCAGGTCTCGCCACGACGAATTGACCGCCGTGATCGACGATTTGAAGACCCAGATTCAAGCCGTCAAAGCCGAGTCCAAGAGCACGCGCCGCGACAAGACCCTCGACTGCTCAAATCCCGACACGACGAACTGACCGCCACCATCGAACAGCTCCAGCCCGGATCCAGGCGATCGAAACCGAAGTCCGAGCCCCTCGCCATCGACGAGGACCTCGACGGACTCAAATCGCGACATGACGATCTGACCGCCACGATCGATCAGCTTCCGACTCGGATTCAGACGATCGAGGCCGACGAGCGAATCGGAACGCACCCGCGTAATCGACGACCTCAGGCAACGGCACGACCTCTGCACGGCCGACACGACGAACTGACCGCCGCGATCGACGCCTCAACGACCGGCTCCGGACCCTCGCCGACGACGATCGCCAGGCCGGCGCGATCAGGACGTCGCCGAACTCAAGAACCGGCACGACGAGCTGAGGCGACGCGATCGACCTCCTGAACGGAACAGGCCGACGCTCAGCCCGCGCCGGCCGAGCAGGGCCTCGCCGCGTTCCAGGCAACGCACGACGAACTCACCGCCGCAATCGACGGCCTCAAGCAGCGGATCGAAGCCGACGACCGACCCGAACAACACGAGCCGCGCTCGCCGAACTCGAAACGACGCCACGACGAGAGCCCCGATCGATCGAACAACTCCAGGACCAGCTTCAAGCCGCCGACGCCGACCACCGCGACGAGTCGCCGGAGGCGCCGGCACGACGACTTGACGCCGCGATCGAGGACTTGAAGGCTCAGATCCGAAACGTCGAAGCCGAAGCCAGGAGCCCGCGCACACGACGTGGACCTCGAAGGCCTCAAGTCCCGACACTGACGATCTGACGCCGCGATCGAACCAAGTCTCAGACCCGGATGCAGAGGATCGAAACCGAAGCCCACAGCCCCGCGCCACGACGCGGCTCTCAGCAGCCTCAGCTCTCGCCACGAAGAGTTGACCAGCCGCGTTCGAGGACTTGAAGGCCCAGGTTCGGAAGCTCGAAACCGAAGCCCCCGCCGACCCGACCGGCGACGCCCGGCCCGATCCGACGACAGAGGATTCGACGCCATGAACCGCGAGATCGACGACATGAAGCAGCGCGCTCGAGGCGCGGAGTTCAACCCGGCGACGCCGACCGGCTTGAGCGGAAGCCCGGCCGGCAGGACGAGCTGTCCGCCGCGATCGTCGAGCTGAAGGCCCTGGTCGAAGCCGGCGCGGCCCCGCCGCCCAACCGGCGTACAGCCAGAAGGAGCTCGCCACGGTAAAGGCGCAGGTGGACGAGGCGATACGCGAGGTCGACCTGATGAAGATGCGTCTCAACCGGGCCGAGAACCAGGCGAAGCGGAGCCACGCAGGAAGCCGCCGCCCTGAAGGAGCAGAACGCCCAGATGGCCGGGCGGCACGAGCAGGCGATGCAGAGCGATCGAGGACCTGAAGGCCCAGATCCAGGCCGCTCAGGAGGAATTCGCCGCGTTCAAGGAGCAGGCGCAGGACGACCGCGACGACGCACGGCGACGCGAGCCCGTCGCGACGGCCTCGTTCGCCAACATGGCGTCGATGGCGTCGATGGAAGGCCCCGCGGCCTTCGCCTTCCCCGGCCGCCCCCGCAACGCGGGCCGTTGAGGCGCCGGACCGGCGGGTGCGGCGTGACCGCGAGGGGGGGATCGGGTAGACTCGAACGCGTTGTTCGGCCCATCCTCCCGACGTTCGGAGTTCAGACCGCCGTGGCCGTCGAGATCTTGATCGCCGAATCGGCGATCCGCGACCGGGTCGTCGAGCTCGGCCGGCAGATCGAGAGCCGACTACCAGGGCAAGCCGCTGACGATCGTCGCGGTCCTGACCGGCAGCCTGATCGTGCTGGCCGACCTGATCCGCCAGATCGGCATCCCGCACCGGATCGCCCTGCTGCAGGCCAGCAGCTACAGGGGGGCGACGACCACCGCCGACGACGCTGGTCATCAACGAGGCGTTCGCCCCCGACGTCGACCGGCCGCGACGTGCTGCTGCTCGACGACATCCTCGACACCGGCCAGACCCTCTCGGCCCTGGTCCGGCACGTCGCCGACCGCGGGGCGCGGAGCGTCCGGACCGCCGTCCTGCTCCGCAAGATCGGCCGCCAGGAGGTCCCGCTCGAGCCCGACTACTGCGGCTTCACCATCCCCGACGCGTTCGTCGTCGGCTACGGGCTGGACTACAACGACGACTACCGGCACCTGCCGTACGTCGGCGTGCTCAAGGAGCTGACGCGTCGGCCGTGACCGCCCGCCCTGCAAGCTCGCCCTGGTCACCCGCCGCTATCCGCCCCTGATCGGCGGCGCCGAGAAGGTCCTCGAGCTACCTGGCCGCGGCCCTGGCCGCGCGAGGGGGCCGAGGTCACGGTGCTGACCTCGCGGACCGCCGAGCGCCGAGCGCCTGCCCGACCGCGAGGAGGTCGCCGACGCCGGCGGGGCCGGCTGACGGTCGTCCGCGCTGGCGACCTCGCCGGCTGCGGTTCGTCGGCACCTGGCTCTACATGCGGAACCTCGCGCCGCTGGCTCGACGTCGCAACCCGTCGACCTGGCTTATGTCTCGATGCTCAAGCACGACGCCTACGTCGCGGTCGGCGCCGGCCGGCGGCGCGGCTTCCCGGTCGTGCTCCGGCCCGAGGGGGCCGGGGCGACCGGCGACATCGCCTGGCAGGCCTGGGGGCAACTTCGGCCGGCGGATCGGCCGAGCGCTGCCGGCGGGCCGACGCCTTCGTCGCGATCTCGCCGGCCGATCGCACGACGAGCTGACGGCGGCCGGCTACGACCCGTCGACGGATCCACGCCCTGCCCAACGGCGTGCCGGTCCCCGAGCGCGCCTGGCAGCGCCGGCCCGACTGGCAGCCGACGCCCGCGCGCGGTGTTCGTCGGCCGGCTCGCCGCCGAGAAGGGGCTCGACACCCTGATCGACGCCTGGCCGATCGTCCGCCAGGCGCCATCCCGAGGCCCGGCTGACCCTGGTCGGCGAAGGCCCCGAGCGGCCGGCGCTGGAACGGCGCGGTCGCTCGGCCTGGCCTCGGGCCTGGGCCAGGCCGTCGACCTGCCGGGCGCGTCGGACCGACGTCGACGACGCTCCTGCGGACGGCCGACCTGTTCGTCCTGCCGTCGTCGAGGAGGGGATGAGCATCGCCCTGCTGGAGGCGATGGCCCTGGGCATCCCGCTGGTCGCCTCGTCGATCCCCGGCAACCGCCGGCTGGTCGGCGACTTCAAGCACGGCCGGCTCGCCGCGCCCGACGACCCCGCGGCCCTGGCCCGGGCGATCCTCGACCAGTGGGCCGACTTCGACCGCGCCTTCCACATGAGCCGCGCCGCGCGGAGCCGGGTCGAGCAGGAGTTCTCGATCGCCGCCGTCGCGCGCACGACATCTGGATCTGTTCCGCATCCTGATCGAGTCGAGGCTGCGAACGAGTCGGACCTCTTGAGAAACGGAGTCGCGAGGTGCTGAAGGTCTTGCAGCTGATCCCGACGCTCGACCGCTCGGGGGCCGAGAAGCAGATGGTCCTCCTGGCCAAGGGACTGCCGCGCGACCGGTTCCAGGTCGAGGTCGGCCGCGCTGACGCGGCTCGGGCCGCTGGAGGCCGAGCTGCGCCGAGGCCGGCGTGCCGGTCACGCTGATCGGCAAGCGGCTCAAGGTCGACCCGTTCGCCCTGGCGCGGCTGACCCGGTTCATGAAGGCGCGGCGAGTTCGACGTGGTCCAGACCTGGATCTTCGCGGCCAACACCTACGGCCGGGTCGCCGCGCGGCGGGCCGGGGTGCCGGTGGTGGTCACGGCCGAGATGGCCGTCGACCTCTGGAAGGGGAAGGTCGAGCTGGCCGTCGACCGCCGCCTGGCGACCTGGTGCGACCGCGCTGGTGGGCAACTCGCACGCGGTGGTCGACTTCTACCGGAGCGCTCGGCGTCCCCGACGACCGCCTGGCGATGATCTACTCGGGGATCGCCGACGAGGAGCCGCCGGCCGTCGACCGCGGCCGCGGTCCGCGCCGAGCTGGGCTTCCCGGCCGACGCGCCCGCTGGTCCTGTTCGCCGGCCGGCTCGCCGCGCAGAAGCGGGTCGACGACCTGCTCAAGGCGCTCGACCTGCTCCAGCACGTCCAGCCCGACCTGCGGACCGTGATCGCCGGCGACGGCCCGCTCCGGCGCGAGCTCGAGGAGACGGCGCCGGCCTTACGACCTCGACGAGCAAGGTGCGGTTCCTCGGCCATCGCGACGACGTCCCCCGGCTGCTGGCCGCCGCCGACCTGCTCGTCCTGCCCAGCCGCTACGAGGGGCTGCCCAACGTGGTGCTGGAGGCGATGCGGTTCCGCAAGCCGGTGGTCGCGACCGCCGCGCCCGGGACGACCGAGGTCGTCGTCGACGGCGAGACCGGCGTGCTGGTCCCGATCAACGACGCCCCCGACTGGCCCGCGCCGATCCGCGACCTGGTCCGCGACCCCGACCGCGCCCGGCGACTGGGCGAGGCCGGCCGCGCGCGGGTGTGGCACCGCCCGCCGCGGCGCCGGCCGGGCGCGGTGAGCGAGGGGTGCGAGCCGGTGAGCCGCCGGACGGGGAGGGCGCGAAGAGCGGACGCTCGGGCGGCTCCTCGAACGGCGGCGGTGGCGGCGCCGGCTCGGCGGGAGCGGTCAACCACGAGACGTCGTCCGTCTCGTCGTCGAAGATCGGCAGGCCGGCCTGGGTGGGGAGCTCCTCGACGGCGGACGGCTCCGGGGTCGGCTCCGGGGTCGGCTCCGGGGTCGGCGCTTCCGGCTCGGGTTGAGGCTCGGGTTGAGGCTCGGGTTGAGACGTGGGCTCGGGCTCCACCGTCGGAGCCGGAGGGTCCGCGAGTGCCGGCAGGGTCACGGTCTCGGTGTCCCGGTGCCCGGCGGCCGCCTCGGCCTCGGCCAGCCCGGTCGGGTCGCCGACGAAGGCACACAGGTAGTCGGCGATGCCGTGGGCGGTGGCCAGGTCGTAGGTCTCGCGGAAACGCGACCCCGTCGTTCCGGTGTAGGGGTTGACGACCTCGTCGCAGAGCGCGTCGAGTGGCCGCGGGATACCGGCGCGCACCTGACGGGGGCGCAGCACCCGGCCTTGCTCGAGCGGCGCCGGCGGCCACGCCGGAGCCCGAGACGCCGGGCCACTTCCCGGTGAGCGCGCTGTAGAGCAGGCCGCCGAGGTCTGCGACGTCGGCGGAGACCCGGCCCGGGGGCAGCCCGTGCATCGCGGCGTCGACGACGAAGCCGATGAGCTTGACCGAGCCGGACTCGGTGACCAGGACGTTCTCGGGCAGCAGCCGCCCGTGCGCGACGCCCTGCTGGTGGGTCGGCGACGACGCGGCGACCTCGGAGACCAGCCAGGCCGCCCGGCGGGCGTCGAGGGTCTCCTCGGCCAGCATCCGGTCGAGCGAGACACCGGTGCCCCACTCGTGCACGACGAGCACGACGCCGTCCTCCTCGAGGGCGTCGAGGACGCGGAGGAGGTGTGGCTCGTTGACGGTGGCCGAGGTGCGGGCGGCGTTGAGCACGGGCTCGGCGCGGTCGTCCTCGGCGGCCACCACGTGCAGCGCCACGTTGCGGGCGAGCGTGAGGTCGGTGGCCCGCCAGAAGCGGGCGCCGGAGCGCTCGTCCAGCAGGTCCTCCAGGCGGAAGCGGGAGGCGACCACGTCGCCGGGCCGCGAGCCGGCACTCATGGTCCCCTCGTGCTCCCCGTGGCGACCCCGTGCCGCCGCGTGCAGGGCCGGTGGCTCGTGGCCATCGTAGGGCGGGCCAGCCGCGGGGGTCGGAGCGCCGGAATTACGACGTGTCGACCACGGCGTCACCTCGACGATCCGCATGGCCCTCGCCACGACGAGGACGACCAGGTCGATCCGGTGGTCACGAGCATGACCCAGACGCGCCGCCAGCATGCCGTCGTCGACGACGGACCAGGAGGTACGCCGCGCCGACGGCCGCCGCGGTGGCGATCGCCGGCCAGGATCACATCCGGACCAGGAACCGGACCAGCACGCGGCGTCTCCAGGCCGCCCAGGAGCCGCCGCAGCACCAGGTACGACATGACCGCCCCGACGGCGTACGACCCGGCGTAGGCGAGCACCAGGCCGGGCGCGGTGTCCGCGGCGACCGCGGCGTTGACGAGCACGACGGCGAGGACGATGTTGGTCGCGCGCGACCACGCACTGGATGAGGAAGACCGTGCGGGTGCGCTCGAGGGCGTAGAAGCCGCGGAGCATCAGGTAGTGCACGGTGAAGAAGACCAGCCCGGGGCGAAGAGGGTCAGGGACGGCGCGAAGCGGTCGTAGGTCTCCGCGGCCGCGGCGTAGCCCCACACCACGTTCGCGAGGGCAGCGCGATGACCGGGAGCAGCAGCGCGAACGGGAGGATCAGCGCCAGCGCGGTGCGAGGTCGTCGGCGACCGTGCGGCGACGCCGGCGAGGTCGCCGTCGGCGGCGCGGCGGGACAGCCGGGGCAGCGTGGCGGTCGCCAGCGAGACCGTGGCGATCGAGTGCGGCACCATCACGAGCAGGAACGGCGCCGGAGTAGATGGTGTAGCCGGTGCCGTCGCGCGCCGAGCCGCAGCCCGCCGTGCCGCCGGAGGCCAGCCGGACGACGACGGTGTAGGCGATCTGGTTGACCATGACGAAGCGCAGCGTCCAGATGCCGAGCCGAGGGTGTGGCCGAGACCGGTGCCGCGGAAGTCGAAGCGGGGGCGGTAGGTGAAGCCCGGCGCGCCGCAGGTAGGGCAGCAGGATCGGCGAACTGCGCGACGATGCCGAGCGGTGGAGCCGAGGCCGAGCAGGAGCTCCTGGCCCGGGCGTGAAGCCGCCGCAGAGCTCGGCGCCGTGGGCCGGGCCGAAGACGACGAGGTAGATGACCAGCACCGCGATCGAGATGACGTTGTTGGCGATCGGCGCCCACATCATCGGCCCGAACCGGTCGCGGGCGTTGAGCACCTGGCCGACCAGGACGAACATGCCGTAGAAGAAGACCTGCGGCAGGCAGAGCGGGCGAAGGTGATCACCGACTCCCGCTGGGCGGTGAGTCGGGCGTCGAAGTACGCGTCGTCGAGGTAGAGCCGCATCACCCACGGCGCGGCGAGCACCAGCAGCGCCGTCGCGCGCCGAGGAAGAGAGCCGCCAGCGTGATGATCCGGTTGGTGTAGGCGTCGCCGCCGTCGGGGTCGTGCTTCATCGCCCGGACCAGCTGGGGGACCAGCACCGCGTTGAAGACGCCGCCGGCCAGCAGGATGTAGAGCATGTTCGGGACGGTGTTCGCGATCGTGAACACGTCCGCGTGCAGCGGGTGCCGAGGGCCGCGGCGAGCAGGGCCGAGCGGGCGAAGCCGCTGAGCCGGGAGACCGCGGTGCCGGCGGCCATCACCGCGCTGTTGAGCCGAGGACCGAGCTGGCGTCGGTCTCGGGTCGCTCGCGCCGGCGCCGTCGGCTCGCGGCTCGCGTCACTGCGCGGGCCGCGGCCCGATGCGACGGAAGAGCCGGACGAAGATCGCGCCGAAGAGCAGCGCGGCGCCGGACGCCGATGATCACCCAGATCATGATGCCGACCTTGCTGCTCCGGATCGGCAGGTGGTCGGGCTGCCCGAGGGCGACGCCGCTCGGTCATCGGTGGCAGCAGGGGACCTGGTGGATGCCGATGTCGGACGAGGTCGCGTCGAGCTGCATCGTCGCCGGCCCCCGGGGCGAGCTCGACCGGGTCCGGGGGGGTCAGACTCAGCGGGCCGCCGGTCACGGCGTCGAAGGCCGACGGTCACCGGCTGGTCCAGGCCGTTGACCAGGGTGCCGAGAACCGGCCGGTCTCGCTCGACATCGTCACGAAGGACGGGCTGCGGATCGTGGACCGCGCCCAGCCGCGGCGCGATCGAGTCGCGGGACCGGTCCGCCGGGCGCGGCGACGCCCGGGAAGCGCCGGCTCCACAGGACGAGGTCCGAGCAGCGCCTCGTCGCGGAGCGGTCGCCGCCGACCTGGTCGTTCGGGTGAGCAGGCTCTCGATGGTGTCGCCGGTACCGGCGAGCGTGCGTGCGGCCGAGACGAAGCGCCGGTGCGAGCTCGGGCGCTGCGGCAGCTCGGGGTAGGCAGGTCGGTCGACCGGGGCGTCGGCGGCCACCGGCGGCCGCGATCGAGCGGACGACGGCAGGTGCGAGCCAGGCGATGTCGAGGGCCTCGAAGAAGTCGGCGTCCTGCCAGTCGGCGCCCGGGTCCCAGTCGGCGGGGAGCACGATGACCAGGGGCTCGGCGGCCGCGGGGAGAGGGCGTGCAGCGCGGCCTCGCGAGGAGCCGCTGCCGGACCGCGAGCGCGACGAGCGGGTCGCGGGGCCGGGGCCGCCGCCCGGCGGACGCCGTCGAGGCGACCGCCAGCGGTGTGCCCGTCCGCGTCGCCGACCGTCGGCGCCGCGTCGCCGGCATCCGGTCGGTCGACGAGCACGGTCGCGGCCGCGTCGGTCAGGTCGCAGGCCGGCCACCGAGAGGAAGCCGCCGGCGGGGCGACCACGGGTGACGTCGAGACCACGGCTCGATCGGTCGCCGGCCCGCTTGCGTCGGGCGGGGTAGACCGTCGGGCTCGTGGACGGCCGCGCCGGCGACGTCGAGGTCGCCGTAGGGCAGGCTCAGCATCTGGCTGCCCGCGGCCGCTGTGCAGGCGGTCCAGCCAGGCGACGCCACCGCTGCCTCGGCGCGGCCTGGTCGTCGGCCGGCCGGGTCCGGCGTCGGTCACCGGAGTCGGCCGACGCGGGCCGGGGCCGCGGACTCGCGGAGTCGTCGCTCTCGCCGTGCCGTCGTCGCCGTCGGTGGTCGCCGTCCGCGTTGCCGTCCGGCGTCGAGCGGGCCAGGACGGGGGGTTGCCGCGCGACGCACGGGCGGCGTCGGGCACGGCCGGGTCGACCAGCCAGGTGATCGGGCGCGACGCCGGCGGCCACCGCCGAACCGACCAGCGAGTGCAGCCGGCCCTCGCGAGAGGGCCCGCTGCCAGGCCGGGCGGTCGTCGAGCGGCCGTCGGGGTGTGCCGCACGCGTGCCGGACGGGCACCACGAGGGCGGTGTCGACGGTCTTCTGGGTCTTCCGGCACCAGGGGGATGAAGGTGCGGGCGCGGCCGTCGGCGACAGTCGTCACCGGCCGTCGTCGTTGAAGCCGAGGGCGTGCACGCCGAGCCAGTAGACCCCCGGCTCGCCGGAGATGCCGAGCCGGCGCGGGCACCGGAGCGGGAACTGCGCGGTGTCGCCGGGTGCGAGGTCGGCACGGTGTCGAAGATGCCGGGCGTCGATGATCCGCGGCCCGACGAACTCGGTCGCGGGTCGCGCGGCGGCCGTGCGGCGAGCTCGGCGCGGTGGTCATCGGGTCGTCGGACGATGAGCAGGTAGACGTTGATCGGCGCCAGTCTGGTCGTCGTCGTTGGTGACCGTGCCGGTCACGCGCACCGGGCCCTTGCGGGGGACGTCGACGGGGAGAGGCTCTCGATCGGTGCACCAGAGCGGGTCCGGGTCCGCCGTCGGCGCGGCGCGCCGCGGCTGCGCGGCGCGGCCGAGCGGCCCGCGGCCGGCCCGCGAGCGGCGACGCCGAGCCAGGCCGCCACGGCGGCCACCGCCACGAGGGCAGGCAGCAGCGACACCGGGCGGAGCACGGCCGCGACTCTAGTCGGGGCGACCTGCGTCGATCGGGCTGCCCCGGCCGCGTCGCCTCTAGAGTGGTGTCCCGTGCCCGACGCCCCGCTCCCGCCTCTCCCGATGGTCGAGGTGCAGCGAGCCGGTGCGGTCGGAGCTGGACCGGGTCGGCGCGGTGATCGACGAGCTCGGCGCGCGCTTCACCGAGGCCGGTCACGAGCTCGCGCTGGTCGGCGGCCCGGTGCGCGACGCGATGCTCGGCCGGCTGCACAACGACCTCGACCTCACCACCTCGGCGCGGCCCGAGGTGACCGAGCGGCTGGTCAAGGGCTGGGCGGACGCGATGTGGGACATCGGCCGCGACTTCGGCACGATCGGCTGCCGCAAGGGGCCGTGGACGGTCGAGATCACGACGTACCGCTCCGAGGAGTACGACCCCACCTCCCGCAAGCCGGACGTGGCCTACGGCGACTCCCTCGAGGGCGACCTCGGCCGACGGGACTTCACCGTCAACGCGATGGCGGTGCCGCTGCCCGAGCCGCGAGTTCGTGGACCCGTACGGCGGCGTCGTCGACCTGGCCCACCGCGTGCTGCGCACGCCCGGGCCGGCCGGAGGACTCCTTCTCCGACGACCCGCTGCGGATGATGCGCGCCGCCCGGTTCGCCGCCCAGCTCGGCTTCACGGTGGCCCCCGAGGTCGTCGAGGCGATGACCGGGATGGCCGACGCGGATCGAGATCGTCTCGGCCGAGCGGGTGCGCGACGAGCTGGTCAAGCTGGTCTGCGCGCCGTACCCCCGGCGCGGGCTGACGCCTGCTGGTCGAGACCGGGATCGCCGCGCTGGTGCTGCCCGAGCTGCCGGCGCTGGCGCTGGAGCGCGACGAGCACCACCGGCACAAGGACGTCTACGAGCACACGCTGACCGTGCTCGAGCAGGCGATCGACCTGGAGGCGCGGCTGCGGCGGCGGCCCCGACTTCGTGGCCCGGTTCGCCGCGCTGATGCACGACGTCGGCAAGCCGCGGACCCGGCGGTTCGTCGAGCGACGGCACCGTCACCTTCCACCACCACGACGTGGTCGGCGCCAAGCTGACCCGCAAGCGGATGAAGGCGCTGCGCTTCTCCAACGAGGAGACCGACGCGGTCGTCGCAGCTGGTCGAGCTGCACCTGCGCTTCCACGGCTACGGCTCGGGCGAGTGGACCGACTCCGCCGTACGCCGCTACGTGCGCGACGCCGGCGACCAGCTGGAGCGGCTGCACGTCCTCACCCGCGCCGACTGCACCACCCGCAACCAGCGCAAGGCCGACCGGCTGCGGCGCACCTACGACGACCTCGAGGAGCGGATCGCCCGGCTCGCCGAGCAGGAGGAGCTCGACTCGATCCGCCCCGACCTCGACGGCAACCAGATCATGGCGATCCTCGGCATCGGGCCCGGCCGCGAGGTCGGCAGGGCCTACAGGTACCTGCTGGAGCTGCGGATGGACGGGGGCCCGATGAGCGCGGACGAGGCGAGGCCGCGCTGCGCTCCTGGTGGGCCGCCCGCGCAGTGACCCTCGCCGACCTGGCGCCGGGCCTGCCCCACGCGTCGCTGGGTCCCGCCCCGACCCCGGTCGGTCGGATCGACCTGGAGGTCCCCGGCGTCGAGGTCTGGTGCACGGACGATTCCGCCTTCGGTGACGGCGCCGGGGTGCTCCGGCTCAACACCCACGGTCCCCGCCGCTGAGCCTCCGGGTGAGCAGCGTCGTACCGCTGCCTCGGCGTTTCGCCCCGGGGGGCGCCACCAGCCACTTAGGCTCCACGAGTCGCTACGGTGGAAGCAGGGGGAATCGGGTGCTCAGAAAGTTTGCGGTCGTCGTTGTTCTGGCGGTGGTGGTCGGATGCCTGTCGACCGGTCCGGTGGCCGCAGTGAGCTCGTTCACGCCAGCTCCGGGACCGACGTGGAACAACCCGCGGGGCGACCTCGCCGCGCGCAACGTCAACATGGCGAAGGTGCGCAACACGATCGACAGCGTGCCGCGCAAGGGCGTGATCAGGATCGCGCTCTACTCCTACAACCGCCGCGACATCGGTGACGCTCTCATCCGCGCCTGCCGGCGGCACGTGTCGGTCCAGCTGGTCCTGAACGACAACGCGATCGGTGTCGAGGCCAATCGCATGATCAGGTATCTCGGCAGCAACACCCAGCCGCGATACCGGGACCGCTGCCACCCGAGGCCTCGGCCGACGAAGCACCACCCGGACCGGGAGCCGTATGCGGTGCCGAGCTTCTTCAAGGTGTGCGTGGGCGCCTGTCGGCTCGGCGGCGACCGGTCGAACCAGCACGCCAAGATCTACATGTTCTCCGCGACCGGCAATGGAGAGCCGGTCGTGATGTTCGGCTCCAACAACCTGATGAGCTTCGCCGCCAGCGTGCACTGGAACGATCTCTACACGGTGGTCGGCAACCAGCAGATGTTCGACGACTTCAGCACCGACTTCGCCCAGATGGCGCAGGACCGGCGGCTCAAGCACCCCTATCGGGTCGTTCAGGACGGCAGCTACACCGTCGAGTTCGGGTCGGATCCGCATGTCAGCGGACGCAAGGACCACATCTTCCAGCGGCTCAACAAGGTCGGCTGTCGAGCACCGGCCGGGTACGGCGTGGCGCGGCCACACCTCGATCCGGATCATGATGTACGGCTGGGTGGGGGTGCGCGGCCTGATGCTGGCGCGCAAGGTCGCGTCCCTGTCGCGGGCCGGATGTCGGGTGCGGGTGCTGGTCAGCGGGGCGGGCCGGCGCGTGCACGCCGTGCTGCACCGGTCCGGAGTCGCCATCCGGAGGTCCGCCCTCGATCTCGACGACAACCCGCTCACCGGCTTCGGGGACACGGGCTGGGAGGTCTTCTCCCACGAGAAGTGGATGTCGCTGTCCGGGACGTGGGCCGGTCACCCGTTCAAGGGAGTGTGGACCGGCTCGGAGAACTGGTCGGACGTGTCGCGGCACAACGACGAGGTCACCGTGGAGGTCCCCTTCGCCTCGGCGCTCGGCGCGTACAACGCCCACTTCGAGATGATCTGGGCGCACTACAGCAAGTGATCAGTCCGGCAGCCCGAGAGCGGCGTACGGCGTGAGCGTCATGTGCGTCGACGGCCAGAGCTCCTTGCGCCGGTGGCGGCCGGGGTCGACGAAGCCGGACGCGCCGGACTCGTAGGTGGTCATCACGCCGGTGGGCAGGGCGGCGATGCCCTCGGCCATGGTGGGGAGTCCGACTCGGGCGAGTGGCTCGCCGAGCGCGCCGGCGAGCACCTCGTCGAGCCGGAAGCTCTGCAGCGTGCCGGTCTTGGTGCGACCCCAGGACGTGCTGAAGATGATCGCAGCGCCATGGACGGCGATCCCCTGGGTCTGCGGCGGAGTCGGGAACGGGCCCTGCTCGTCGACCCAGCTCCCGTCCCAGCGATAGGTGTAGAGCCGGCCGGTCGAGTCCTTGCCGAAGGTGCCGGCGTAGAGCGTCTGGGCGACGACCGTGCAGTAGGCGCCGCCCGCGACGGGCTGCGCCTCGCCGAGCGCGGGCACGACGTCGTGCGTTCCGGCCGACAGCAGGGTGGAGCGGTCGTAGGCGAAGAGCCGCGGCGGTTTCTCGGCCGAGGTCACGTAGACCGTGTCGCCCCGGACGGCGATCCCGCCGAGATGCCGTGGCGGCGCGCCGCGCTGGTCCCCACCGAGCTCGACGGTGCCGGTCAGGACGCCGGTGTCCGGGTCGACGACCCAGAGTCGGGCCCGGCCATCGCGGTGGTAGCTCGTCTGCAGCAGCTGCCCCGACGACGGGTCGACGCACAGTCCCTGCGGTGTCCAGCCGTGGGCGTCGCCCGTGGCGAGCGTGCCGGGGATGACCGGTCCCGGGTACGTCGAGGTCGCCAGGTCGCGTCGCATCGACCGGTTGCGGCCGTTGGCCAGCCAGGCCCGCTGACCGCGCCGCAGCGGGTCGGCCTGGTCCAGGCCCAGCCCGGCACGGTCGAGCAGGTGTCGGGAGAGCGAGGCGTCGTACCGCTCCGTCCACGCCCGCTCGTCCATGCCGGACTGTCTACCGGATGAGTAGCTTGGCGACCGTCGAGGCACGCGAATTCGCCCTGGGGTGGGTGGATGCGAGGCGATCTCACGTGTCTCGACGCCCGAGGGCCCGGTCAGGCAGCGTCTCGACGATCCAGGATCTCGTCGAGGGTCGGGCGGGGTGCGGGCCCGATCCGCCAGCGGCGTTCGAGATGTACGGCGCGGGCGAGCGCCTGCTCCATCCGGCGCACCACGCGGGCCGGGTCGCGGAGGTCGCGCGCGACGACCTCGACGTACTCGAGGCCGACAGCACGCAGATCGGCCTCGCGCTCGATGTCGATGCCGTGGCGGTCGATGTCGCGGTGATCGGCGCCGGCGTACTCACCGACGACCCCGCGGATCGGGTCGAGGAGGTCCGGGGTCGCGATGAACCGGCCGTCGAGGTCGAGGATCGTCCGGTTGCGCAGGGGTCGACCCCAGCCCGAGGTGTACTCCCAGACGATCCGGAATCGATCCTCCTGCGGACTGCGGCACCCTTCGCAGGACATCTCGACGGCCTCCTTGACGGTGCGGACGTCCCGGTACCACCGGCGGGTGGCCGCGTAGAGCCGCATCCGCTTCACCGAGGTCAACCGGGCGGCGTACGTCGCGCCGGCCGCGACCGCCATCTCGCGGACCTCGCCGATCCGCTGCATCTCGTCGTAGAGCGCGCGCTCGATCCGGGCGCACGGCATGCCGTGGACGATGACGACCTCGTCCGGTGGGATCCGGTCCTCGACCACCTCGGCCCCGTGCCCGCTGGCCAGGCGCTCACCGTTGGCGGCGATCGGGACCGGACCGGGGTCATGCCGTCGCGGGCGAGGCCGTCGAAGAAGTTGGCCCCGTGCAGTCGGAGGGCGGCCCACCCGGTCACGACGGCACCTGCCCCACCTCGGGCCCGGGCTTCGACGATGCGCTGCTCGACCACGCGGCCGTCGATGTCTGCCGGGACGAACAGCCCGGGCGACGTACGGCGCCAGCGGGGGCCTCTCGCCGCCTTGGGCGTCGGCCCGGCGAGACCCGCGGGATCGGCGCGCACCGGCACCACCAGCCCGGTGACGGGAGGAGCGACGGGATCCCAGCGGTGCGCCATGGCAACGCTCTGCCCGCCCGTGCCTGTGGAGGAATCAGCCGTGGGGCGTGGCTGTGGAGGAGGCGTCGAGACACGCGAAACGGCCCCAAGGACCAGGTCCCAGGGGCCGTTTCACGTGCCTCGACGGTCTCCGCGTCAGCGGAGGGTCAGGCGGAGGTCACTCCTCGCCCGCGATGAAGGCCTCGACGCGGCGGCGACCCTCGTCGTCGGGGAGCTGCACCGGCGGGGACTTCATGAGGTAGGACGACGCCGAGATGATCGGGCCGCCGATGCCGCGGTCCTTGGCG
>CAWFYM010000003.1:0-1316607 GCA_963820065.1 uncultured Actinomycetota bacterium
CGGCCCTCGACCTTCGCGTCGATCAGGCTCTGCACAGCCTCGCGGTAGGAGTCGGAGTAGGCGTCGGGGTCGAACCCTCCCGACAGGGCGGTGATGAGCGAGTCAGCCATCGCCCGCTCGGGCTTGCTCACCTCCACGTCCTCGTCGAGGAAGGAGAACTCCGGCGTGCGGATCTCGTCCGGCCACAGCATCGTCTCGAGCACGAGCACGCCCTCGCGCACGCGCAGGGTCGCGAGGGTCTCACGCTGACGCAGGGCCACCTTGACGATCGCGATCCGCTCCGAGGCCTCGAGCGCCTCGCGCAGCAGCACGTACGGCTTGACCCCGATCTGCTCGGGCTCCAGGTAGTACGACTTCGCGAAGTAGATGGGGTCGACCTGCTCGGCAGGGACGAACTGCAAGACCTCGACGGTCTTCTGGGTAGCCAGCGGAAGCTCGGAGAAATCCTCGTCGGTGAGCACGACAGTCTCGCCTGTCGGCAACTCGTAGCCCTTGGCGATGTCGGAGTACGGCACCTCCTCGCCGTCGGCCTCTGCCACGCGGCGATAGCGAATCCGGCTGCCGTCCTGCCGTCGGACCTGGTGGAAGGCCACGTCCTTCTCCTCGGTGGCGGAGTACAGGCGAACGGGGATCGTCACCAGGCCGAAGGAGATCGCTCCCTTCCAGATCGTGCGCATGGGTTCAGGGTAGGCGTGCCGCGGGAGGGACACAGCCGTTCAGCCCATCGCGTTCAAATCGTCCCGGCCCTGCGTTGTAGCGTCCCGTCCCGTGGCGGCTGAGCGAGTACCGGTCGAGGTCGACGGTCGCCGACTGTCGCTGTCGAATCTCGACAAGGTGCTGTACCCCGACGCCGGCACGGTCAAGGCCGAGGTCGTCGACTACTACACCCGGATCGCCCCGGCCCTGCTGCCGCACATCGCGGGTCGGCCGATGACCTTCACCCGCTGGCCGGACGGCGTGGACGGCAAGTCGTTCTTCGAGAAGAACGCGCCACGCCACACCCCGGAGTGGGTCAGGACCGTACGGCTGCCCGCACCGGGATCGGGCATGAACCGCGACACGATCGACTACGTCGTGGTGGACGAGCTGGCGACCCTTGTGTGGGCGGCCAACCTGGCGGCGCTGGAGCTCCATGTGCCGCAGTGGCAGGTGGGTCCCCGAGACGCAGTCCACGACCCGGACCTTCTGGTCTTCGACCTCGATCCCGGACCGCCCGCCACGATCGTGGAGTGCGCTGCGGTCGCCCTGCTGCTGCGCGAGGTGCTCGCGGCGGACGGCCTCGAAGCCTGGCCAAAGTCCAGCGGCAGCAAGGGGATGCAGCTCTACGTACCGATCCGCCCGACTCCGGCCGAGTCGACGAGCGCGTACGCCAAAGAGCTCGCCCAGCGGCTCGAGGCGGACAAGCCCGACTTGGTGGTGTCTCGCATGACCAAGTCGCTGCGGCCCGGCAAGGTCTTCGTCGACTGGTCGCAGAACAACGCCGCCAAGACCACGATCGCGCCGTACTCCCTTCGTGCCCGACCTCATCCGACGGTCTCGACCCCCCTGACCTGGGAGGAGGTCGAAGCGTGCCGCGTGGCTGACGACCTCAGGTTCGTCGCCAGCGAGGTGCTCCTTCGGGTCGACCGACACGGCGATCTCCTCGAGGGGCTCCTCACCCTCGATCGCCCTCCGCTGCGTCCGACCGACCGTGGCCTATAGCCCACGGTGGGTCGGAGGCACCGCAGGGGTCGGGCGGGGGAAGTGCATGGCGCGGGTGGCACCGAGCAGGCCGACGGTCTGCATCGCCACGAAGAACGCGCCCGATCCGTAGACGGCCAGGTAGGGAACGGTGACGCCCAGGTTGGGCACGTGGACGAAGAGCACCTTGCGAAGGTTCCAGGCCTCGATGTTGTGCTCCGGGGCGACCTTGAGGTCCCAGTACAGCGCGTGCCACAGGCCCAGGAACGTCGCGCAGACCAGGAGCGTCACGGTCAGTGCCCAACCGAAGGCTAGCCAACGGTCGGCGGCCGTCCAGACCGAGAGCAGGAGCAGGCCTTCCGACACACCCCACGCGAGCCCAAAGGCCAGGACCGCCGGGCGGTCGAGGGGTCGGCCATGAGTCAGCGTCCCGAGCGGCCACACGATCCAGTAGCCGACGATGACGACCACGAAGCCGGCGACCGTCCAGACCCACCATCCACGATCGTCGGTCGGTGTCGCACCGGGAAGTCCGGCCAGAGCACCGCTCCCGGCGGCGAGGAGCCAGCAGATCAGGAAGTAGACGAAGGCACGTCGCCAGGCCCCACGCGCGTCGTACGGCGCTGCAGCACGGTCGGGCTCAGCCACCGAGGCAGGGTACGTGGCGCAGCCCGACGCGCGCCCCATCACGCCCCGCAGAACGCACGAAGGTCACCGCACGACATGGGCGTGGGTGACCTTCGCTCGCGGCTGCACCCCTGCCTCGACAGCAGGCGTGCAGCGGACCTCGGGGGTGGCCTGCGGCCGGGCAGGTCCTGCGATCGGACGGTGCTCCGGACTAGGACCGGTCAGGTGCCGGAGACATCGCTTCCGAGCGTGACCGTGGCGGTCTGCTCGGCGCCGCCTCGCTCGTAGGTCAGCGTGACCTTGGTGCCCGGCGCCTGCGAACGGATGGCCGCGACCAGCCCCTCGGCGTCCGAGATCACCCGCCCATCGATCTTGGTGATCACATCGCCTGACTTCAGCCCGGCCTGGTCGGCCGCGCTGCCTGGCGTGACATCACCGAGCGTCGCGCCGGTGCCCGACTGCACGTTGGCGACCTGGGTCCCGAGCAGGGCGTGCGTGGCGGTCCCGTTGTCGATCAGCTCCTGCGCGATGCGCGTGGCCTGGTCGACGGGGATCGCGAATCCCAGCCCGATGCTGCCGGTCTGACCCCCGGAGCTGCCGCCCAGCGTGGCGATCGCGGAGTTGACGCCCACGAGACGACCCGAGGAATCGACCAGCGCGCCGCCACTGTTGCCGGGGTTGATAGCCGCGTCGGTCTGGATCGCTTCGAAGACTGCCGTAGCGCTCCCCGAGTCGCCCGCAGTCACCGGACGGTTCAGCGCGCTGACGATGCCCTCGGTCACCGTGCCGGAGAGCCCGAGCGGTGACCCGATCGCCAACACCTGGTCGCCGACGGCGAGGTCGGCGGAGCTTCCGAGGGTGATCGGGTCGAGGTTGTCCAGCCCGTCGACCTTGATGACGGCGAGGTCGGTCGATGCGTCCAACCCCACGACCGTGGCCTGAGCGCTGCGTCCGTCCTGCAGGACGACCGTGAGCGATCCGCCGTTCGCACCGAGGACGGCGACGTGGTTGTTGGTGAGGATGTGTCCCTTGGAGTCCAGGATGATGCCCGATCCCTCACCGCTTTGGCCCTTGATCGAGACCACGCTCGGCAAGACATCCGCCGAGACGGCGGCGACCGAACCCGCCGCGCGCGACGCTGCTGCGGGAGGAGTGGAGCTCTGGCTCAGCGTGGTCGGGCTCGCGGTCGTGCCGCCGCCCGCGTCGGTGGCCACCAGGACGGCGCCCGTGCCCGCGGCGCCGATCAGCAGACCTGCCGCGAGCGCGAAGGCGACCGGCTTGCGCGACTTCTTCGAAGCCGAAGCCGGCGGGTCCCAGGGTGAGCTGGGCTCAGGCAGCACCTGCGCCGCTTCGGGCGGCGGGAGCGACGGCCATCCGCCGAGGCCAGGCAGCCCAGGAATCGGCTGCGTGCCCGCAGTCGACGACGCCTGAAGCTGAGGAGAGGACTGCTGGGCGCGTTCGCCGTCCGGTCCCTCAGGGGTCTGAGAAGGGTTGGGGTTCCAGGTGGTGTCCGTCATGCCTCGAGGGTGGCCGGTCAGTCTGAGATGACCCTGAGAGCCGGCTCAGCCCCGGCTAAGACTCTGCGACGGCTAAGACTCCGCGCCGCCTAAGACTTCCGCGCCATCCGTACCCGCATGGCCGTCAGCGGCGCCCACGCGGGAGCCGATGGGTTCGGCGCCGGGCAGGACGAGCGTGAGCTGGGCTCCGCCGGCGGCGTCACGCCCGGCGACGACGGTCCCCCCGTGCCGCGCCGCCGCCTGCCGCACGATGGCCAGCCCCAGCCCGGAGCCGGGCATGGCTCGGGCGTCGGCCGATCGGTAGAAGCGATCGAAGACGTGGGGCAGATCGGCGTCGGAGATGCCCGGTCCCTGATCGGTCACGGTCAGCCGACCACCGTGGAGGTCGACAGACACGACGCCTTCAGGGGGACTCCAGCGCGCGGCATTGTCGAGCAGGTTGGTCACGGCGCGCTCGAGGGAGGCGGCATCGCCCACCATGGCCCAGGGCTGCGCGTCGACGCGGAACGTCAGCCCGGGTGCGCGGCGCCTCACCCTGGTCACGGCACGGTCCACGACCTCCGCCAGCTCGAGCGGCTCGGCGGCTGCCTCCGGTGGGTCCTCTCGGGCGAGCTCGACGACGTCACCGACCAGCGCGCCGAGCTCGTCGATCTGGGCCCGTACGTCGGCGAGCAGAGCCGCGCGGTCGGCGCGGTCAAGCGTGGGTTCGCCCGCGTCGCCGGCCGCATCGGACTGGGCCAGCAGGTCCAGGTTGGTCCGCAGGCTGGTCAGCGGAGTGCGCAGCTCGTGTCCGGCGTCGGCCACCAGCCTGCGCTGTCGATCCCGCGACTCGGCCAGTGCAGCGAGCATGCCGTTGAACGTGGTCGCCAAGCGGGCCAACTCGTCCTGCGGCGCACCCTCAGGGATGTCGAGGGGCTCCGGGATGCCTGTGCGGCCCGCCCGCTCGGCCGCCTGCGTCAGCCGCTCGACGGGGCGCAGGGCCGCCGAAGCGACGACCAACCCCGCCAGCGCCGCCAAGCCGACCCCGACCAGCCCGACGAGCAGGAGCACCAAGGTCAGCCGGCTCAAGGTCCGGTGCAGCTGCTCGGTCGACTGGGCCAGCACCAGAGAGCACCCACCGCGGCACTGAGGGACCGGCACCGCAGCGACCCGCACCTCGTCACCCGTGCCGTCGGTGGCCGTGCGCAACGATTCAGCCTGCGTACCGCGGGCCACCGCGAGCTCCTCGGGACCAAGCGGTGGCTGGGTCCCGCCCTCGGCGAAGAAGGGTTGACCGTTGGCCGTGAGGATCGCGATCTCGACATCGCCCGCGCCCAGCGCGGCCGCGGGCACGTTGACCAGCAGCTCCGGGTTGGCCAACGGCGAGCTGACCGCCGCCTCGGCGCGACCGATCAGACCGGCGTCGAGCTGGGCTCGGAGCTGGGTGCCCACCGTCACGTAGGCGGCGACGGCAACCAGAGCCACCGCGAAAGCCACCGCAAGGGCGACCAACAAGGCGATGCGGGCGCGCAGGCTCACGGAGGTGTCTCGCGCAGCACGTAGCCGACTCCCCGCACGGTGTGGATGAGGCGGGCCTCGCCGTTCTCCTCGGTCTTGCGCCGCAGATATCCGACATAGACCTCGAGAGAGTTGGCCGTGGTCGGGAAGTCGTAGCCCCAGACCTCCTCCAAGATCAGCGAACGGGAAAGCACGCGTCGCGGGTTCTGGAGGAACAGGTCGAGCAGCGAGAACTCGGTGCGCGTGAGGCGCATCGATCGACCGGCCCGCGTCACTTCCCGGGTGACGGGATCGAGACTCAGGTCGGCGAAGCTCAGCACCTCGTCCGCGGGGTCGACGCCACTCCCTCGGGTACGGCGCAGGAGCGCGCGCAGGCGGGCCAAGAGCTCCTCTAACGCGAACGGCTTCGGCAGATAGTCGTCGGCACCGGCATCCAGGCCGGACACCCGATCGGCCACCCCGTCGCGCGCGGTCAGCATGAGCACGGGGAGGTCGTCGCCCTGCGAGCGCAAGGTGCGACAGGCCTGCAGCCCGTCGACCCGAGGCATCATCACGTCCAGGATCACCGCATCCGGGGGCGAAGCGGCGATCGCTTGCAACGCTTCCGCCCCGTCAGCCGCCGTGGTCACGTCATAGCCGTTGAACGTCAAGGACCTCCGGAGGGAGTCCCGGACGGCCGGGTCGTCGTCGGCCACCAGGATGCGCACGGACCCAGTGTCGCGCATCGCGTCGCCCCGACGTCGGCCGATAGGCCCCTACCCGCGGGTAGGCTCCCCGCCGTGACTGCGACTGACAGCGAAGCCGCGCGGCTGGCCGCACGTGGCACCCGGCTCCCGCGATCGGCCCGACGGGCCCAGTTGCTGGACGCCGCCCGCGAGGTGTTCGTGTCCCAGGGCTACCACGCGGCGGCGATGGACGACATCGCCGAGCGAGCCAAGGTGTCCAAGCCGGTCCTCTACCAGCACTTCCCCGGCAAGTTCGAGCTGTATCTCGCCCTGCTCGACGAGGGCGCCGAGCGCATGGTTGATGCGGTGCGAGAAGCCCTTGAGTCGACCACCGACAACAAGTTGCGGGTCAACGCCACCATCGCGGCCTACTACGACTTCGTGGACGGCAACGGTGGAGCATTCCGGCTGGTCTTCGAGTCAGACCTGACCTCTCAGCTGGAGGTTCGCGAACGCGTCGACTCGGCCAATCGGCGATGCGCAGACCTCGTCACCAAAGTGATCGCGCAGGACGCCGGATTGTCGCCGCACGAGTCCCATCTGCTGGCCGTCGGGCTGATCGGCCTGGCCCAGGTGTCCGCCCGGTCCTGGCTCGACGCAGACGCTCCCGTCGACCGGGACACGGCCGTGCGGCTGCTGTCCGGACTCGCCTGGCGTGGCATCAGCGGATTCCCCCGAACCTCCTGACCCGGCGACGTTCGCCGGAGGCGTAGCCGCTAGCAGCCGGCCAGGGATGGACCAGCGGCGTCGCTCGGTTAGGTTGAGAGCGGAGCCGGTCCCCTCGGGTGGGCCCAACGACGACGACGGAGGTCAGGCGTGGAGGTCAAGGTCGGCGTCAAGGGTGCGCTGCGTGAACTGGTGGTCGAGACCGACGCCACCGCCGAACAGATCGAAGCGGCTCTGTCGGCCGCATTGGCCACGGATCATGGCGTGTTCTCGCTCACGGACTCACGAGGCCGTCAGGTCCTCGTGCCCGGCGAGAAGCTCGCCTACGTCGACATCGGGGAGTCCGAGGCGCGCAAGGTGGGTTTCGGGGCCCTCTGACCCTCGCGCTCCCGGCTGGACCATGCGACGCGCGGCTCGTTCCCGCGCGCGGGTCCGCAGATGTGGACAAATGACGTGAGACTGTTCAAAGGTGACGTCCCGCAAGCGGCTCCACCTGGTGTTCAACCCGTCTGGGGACGTGCTCCAGGACGTGCGCGAGTGCGAGGCGGAGGTCTTCCTCCAGTGGTACGGCAATACCCGTGACCAGCTGACCGAGGAGTACGGCGGCTACGAACCTGCGTCGGTCTTCCTGGCGCTGGCCGACGAGGACGGCGAGGTGCTCGGGGCCGCCCGGCTGATCAGTCCAAGCCCGTTGGGGCTCAAGACGCTGGTCGACGTGGGGCGCGCGCCCTGGCAGATCGACGGCGCCCGAAGCGCGGCAGCCGCGGGCCTCGACCTGACCTCCACCTGGGATGTCGGCACCCTCGGGGTGCGAGCGGGCCTGACCGGGCGGGGCATCCAGACCGCCGCAGCGCTCTACCACGGGCTGGTCCTTGCGGCCCGCGCCAATCGCGTGGAGTCGTTCGTCGCGATCCTCGATGACCGGCTGCGCCGGCTGTTGCTGTCGATGGGCATCGTGCTCAACGCCCTGCCCGGCACGAGCTCGGGTGGATACCTGGGGTCACCGAGCAGCACGCCGATCTATGCGCACTTCGGTCCGCTGCTCGATCACCAGCGACGGATAGCCCCAGATGCCCACCGACTCGTCACCCTGGGCCAGGGCCTCAACCTGATCACGCCCGACCCCGCGTCGTTCGTGCTGAGGCCACGCCTCGTCGACCTCACCGAACCGGCTGAGAAGCCGGTCGAGACCTCAGTCGATCAGGCGGCTTCCTCGACCGTAGGGAGCCGCGGCCAGTCCCGCTGACCAGCGTCGCACCCATGGGCCGATGTCACTGGCCAGCATGGGTGGAGCGACATGCATGCCCTGCAAGACGTCGATCCCCATCGCCACCAAGGTGGCCGCGGTCTCGGTGTCTTCGACGCCCTCAGCCACGATGCGCAGCCCCATGGCATGGGCCATCTGCTTGGTGGAGGTGACGATGACCCGGCTGCGCGCGTCGGACTGAATCGTGCCCACGAACGAGCGGTCCATCTTGAGCTCCTGCACAGGCAGATCGCGAAGATAGGCCAGCGACGAGAAGCCAGTGCCGTAGTCGTCGATCGAGACCTGCACCCCGTGGTCGCGTATTCCGAGGATCATCTCGCGGGCGCGCTCGGGATCGGAGAGGAAGGAGTCCTCGGTGACCTCGATGAGCAGCGAGTCCGGGGGGAGGCCGGCACGGTCGACGGTGTCGAACAACCGCGGGAGCAGGCTGCCACCGAGCAACTCGGGCGGCGCGCAGTTCATGCCCACACGGAAGGAGAATCCACTGTCCATCCAACGCCGAGCATCCATCACGACCTGGTGCGCCACCGCCTCGGACAGGGCGAGCATCAGACCCGAACGTCTGGCGTCCGGTAAGAAGTTCAACGGGAGCAGCAGGCCCTCGGTGGGGTGCTGCCACCGCACCAGCGCCTCGACGCCGGCCACCTGGAGCGTGGCAGCATCGACCTGCGGCTGGTACCAGACGACGAGCTGGTCCTCGGCGATCCCGCGGCGCAGGTCCTCGGCCATCCGCAGGCGGTGCCGCGAGAAGCCGTCGCGAGAGGCGTCATAGAGCAGAGTCCCGGCGCGACTGACTTTCGCCTCGTACATCGCGACATCGGCGCGCCGGAGCAGGTCGCTCGCGTCCTGGTCTCCGTCGCCGCGCACGGTGACTCCGATGGACGCTCGGATCGCGAGGTCGAGTCCCTCGATGCGCAGCGGCTCGAGCAGCAGGCTGCGTAACCGCTGGGCGGTCTCGACCAGCAGCAGCTGGTCGTCGGAACGGACGATCACGGCAAACTCGTCCCCGCCGAGGCGCGCCACGATGTGGTCGAGCTTGGCAAACCGACGCATCCGATCGGCCGCGGCGCTCAGGACCGCGTCACCGGCCGCGTGGCCGAGGCTGTCGTTGATGTCCTTGAAGCCGTCGAGGTCGAGGAGCATGAGCGCTAGCGGCTGCCCGTCCCCGAAGGAGCGTTCGAGGTCTTGCAAGATCGCTCGGCGGTTGGGAAGACCGGTGAGCTCGTCGGTGCGTGACAAGCGCATCGCCTCGGTGGCGCCTTGTGCCTCGCGCAGCGCCTGGACCAGCCGCCAGCCGGCGGCCACCAACGTGACGACGGCCGGAACGGTGACGTACCAGGTGGCCACGCCGCTGGGCCGGAAGGCGAGCGCAACGAGTGCGATCGACGCCGCCGCGATGAGGGTGCCGGCTTGCTGCTGACGCCGCTCGAGCGGCAACGGGGCGTCGGTCTGGCGGATGCAGGCGGCGGTGACGATGAGCGCGAAGGACACGCCGTAGAGCAGGTCGATGACGACGTTGGAGACGTACGTCGCCTCTGACAGGTTGAGCGCCAGGCTCGAGTCGGCCACGGCGAGCCCGGCGAATCCGACAACGAGGAAGACGGTGACGCGGGAGCGATCTCGCAGCCGCAGGACCGACTGGCCGAGAACAAGGGTCGCAAGGATCACATCGATGACGGGGTAGAGGAGGGCGAGCAGGAGCGGAACGCCTTCGGTGGGGAACCGTGCCGCCACTGGGGTGAGGATCAAGGCGCCGGCAACGGTGGCCGCGCCACCACACACCACGGCTGTCTCCAGCCAGATGCTGCCCGGGTGCGCGGGCCGGCGGCGGACATCACGCAGCAGGAACGTGGCCATCCCGAGGTAGGAGGACAGGAACAGCCACTCACCGGGCGCCGGGAACGTCGTGCTGGCGAGGTCGTCGCCGGAGGTCAGGACTGCGGACCCGGCCGCCCACAGGCACATCCCCAACGCCAGCGCGATCAAGGCGGTTCGTCGAGTCGGATAGGCGTAGGCAGCGGCAAACAATTGGGCGACCACGGCGATGAAGAAGACACCGAGCATGCCCAGGAGAATCGGCTGGGAGGAGTTGGTCGCGGCCAGCAGCTCAACCGCCCCGGCCAGCAGCAGGCCGAAGACCAGCACGCCCCAGATGACGCGCCCGAGCAGCCGTACGGCTCGCTCAGCGTCCGGCCGTCGGTCGGGCCCCACGGACTCACCCCTCCCCGAGCAGCCCGGAGCGCTCAGAGGGGCTGGCGCGAGCCGGGCGTGCTCCTACCCTCGACGCCGTCATCGGCAGATCTGGGCGAAAACCTGAGACGCCCGCCGGGCTACGGGGTCAGTGCTGCCGGGCTAGGCCGGCCTCGACGCCGAGTTCGGGCGCTCGAACTCAGGCCGACAGGCCGAGCGTCTGCATCCGCCGCGTGTGGTTGTCGGTGAGGCGCGCGAACATCCGCGAAAGCCCGGCCAGGTCGAAGGCCGGCTGGCCGGCGGGCGTCATGCCGCCGACGATCAAGGTCACCAAGGCGTCGCGATCCGCGGCGACCCGCTGAGCCTGACTGAGCATCTCGCCGACCAACCGCCGACCCCACAGAGCCAGCCGCCCGGCCACCCTCGGATCGGCCTCGATAGCCGCCCGCACCCGGTCGACGGCGAAGTCCGAGTGCCCGGTGTCGGCACAGACGTCGAGCACCAGGGCACTGGTGGCGGGGTCGAGGTAGGCGGCCACCTCCCGGTAGAAATCGGCCCCGATCCCATCACCCACGTAGGCCTTGACCAACCCCTCCAACCAGTCCGCCGGCGCGGTGGAGTCATGGAAGCCGTCGACACCGGCGATGAACGGGTGCATCGCCACCTCGGGGTCTGATCCGAGCTCGACGAGCCGGTCGCGGAGGGACACAAAATGGCGATATTCGGCAACCGCCATCCCCGCGAGCTCCGCCTTGTCACCGACCGTCGGCGCGAGCGCCGCATCGGCCGCCAGCCGCTCGAACGCGCTGAGCTCGCCGTAGGCCAGCACCCCGAGAAGGTCGATCACGGCCGCCCGATATCCGGGATCGTCCAACGGATCTCGCCCGACGGACGCAAGCTCGACACCCGGCGTAGCGACGCCACTGACCACCGAGGCGCCAGAATCCAACCCATCCGTCATGTCGGGCAGCGTAGCCAGCGAACGTACGCCGCGCCGCGGGTCGTCCGGAGTCACAGCCTCGAGCCGATACACTTGAGGCGTACTCGTGAGCGCGGGCGCGACTCCGACCAAGGTCTTTCTGGCAGTGGGCGCCCTCCGGTCCTCCGGGTGGCGCAGCCCCGCCTCCGCGCTCGAACGCACACGAACCGAATAGAGGCGTTTCCCCTGACCACCTTTCGTGACCTCGGGGTCCTTCCCGAGACCTGCGACGCGCTCGAAGCCGTCGGCATCACCGAACCCTTCGCCATCCAGGAGCAAACGCTCCCCGTAGCCCTCAGCGGCAACGACGTCATCGGCCAGGCCAAGACGGGCACAGGCAAGACGCTCGGCTTCGGCATCCCGCTGCTGCAGCGCGTCGTCGGACCCCAGGACGCCACCTACGGCGACCTTCCCTACGCCGGCAAGCCGCAGGCCCTGGTTGTCGTCCCGACCCGCGAGCTGTGCGTGCAGGTGGCCCGCGATATCCAGAACGCGGGCGTCCGGCGCGGCGTCCGGGTGCTGGCGATCTACGGCGGGCGCGCGTACGAGCCCCAGATCGAGGCCTTGGCCAAGGGAATCGAGGTCGTGGTCGGCACACCGGGCCGCCTCATCGACCTGGCCAACCAGCATCACCTCGACCTCGGCAATGTCCGGATGTTGGTGCTCGACGAGGCCGACGAGATGCTCGACCTCGGTTTCCTTCCCGATGTCGAGCGCATCCTTCGGTTCATCCCGGACGGCCGCCAGACCATGCTGTTCTCCGCCACGATGCCGGGGCCGGTGATCGCGCTGGCTCGTCAATACATGACCCAGCCCACTCACATCCGCGCCCACGACCCCGAGGACTCCGGGTTCACCGTCGCCAACGTGGAGCAGCACGTCTTCCGCGCCCACGCGATGGACAAGGTCGAGATGCTCGCGCGCATCCTGCAGGCCCAGGGCCGGGGCCAGACCATGGTGTTCTGCCGGACCAAGCGGACCGCACAAAAGGTGGCCGATGAGCTCGGCACCCGCGGTTTCGCCTCAGGAGCGGTGCACGGCGACCTCGGCCAGGGCGCGCGCGAGCAGGCGCTGCGCGCCTTCCGCAACGGCAAGGTCGATGTGCTGGTGGCCACTGACGTGGCCGCCCGCGGCATCGACGTGGACGGCGTGACTCACGTCATCAACTACCAGTGCCCCGAGGACGAGAAGACCTATCTGCACCGGATCGGCCGTACGGCGCGAGCGGGCGCCTCTGGCACAGCGGTCACGTTCGTCGACTGGGACGACATCCCGCGCTGGACGCTCATCAACAAGGCGCTCGGACTGGACTTCGAGAAGCCTGCCGAGACCTACTCCACCTCCGACCACTTCTACACCGCCCTCGACATCCCCCGACACGTCACCGGTCAGCTCCCGCGCGACAAGCGCACAGCGGCGGGTCTCGACTCCGAGGTCGTCGAGGACCTCGGCGAGACCGGCATGAAGTCCCGCACCCGTTCGACCGGCACCGGTGGGGGTTCCGGACGCTCGGGTGGGCGCGCGGGCGGATCCGGTGGAACCTCCTCGAACAAGTCCGGCAGCGACCGAAACGGGTCGGGCTCCTCGGAGGGGACGAGTCAGCCCAGACCTCCACGCAAGCGCAGCTCTGGCCAGCGCACCCGCACGCGTGGCGGGGCTCCGGTCGACGCGGCGGCCGGGAACGCGCCCGCCACAGCGCCCGAGGTCCGCGACTCGACCGGAGGCTCCGCAGACACCGAGGGGTCGTCCGCGGGTAGCGCAGCCGGCACCGGTCGACGGCGTCGGCGGGGAGGCCGAGGACGAGGGCGTGGAGGCTCGGCAGCCGGGTCAACGTCCGGTACGTCCAGCACGTCCAGCACGTCCAGTACCCCTGAGGACGCTCCGAGCACCGCAGGCTAAGACTGAGGACCCTGAGTTCCCGCGCCCCTCGGCCGTCGCCGATGGGTGGCGTAGGTCGCCGCGCTCAGAGGCGGATGCCCAGCCTGACCCAGGTTCGCCGCCGGCAGGACGGGCAACGCATCCACGAGCCGTACCCTCGCCGGAACCTCGGTAGGTGGAGCGACGGCAGGGCGGATTTCGCGGCGGCACGGATGCCGACGACGCTGGTCGCTCCGCACGCCGAGCACGCGATGGTGACCGCGCCGAACGACGGTGGCTCGTGAACACCGCTCCACAGGGCCTGCTGCCCAGCGTGGTCAGACGGTGTGTCGGAGACGACGCGGGGTCGGTCGTCAGAGATGACGCGGACGCGGATCCGGTCGAACGAGGCGCGGGTCACGTGACGACCTCAGTGGGAGCGAAGCGAGTGGACAGCTGAGCTGCCTGCTCCCTGTAGGCCGCCGCGCCCTTGGAGTTGCGTGCCGTGGCCAGGACCGAACGCCCGATGGCTGGCGCCTCGGCGAAGCGGATCGACTTGGGGATCGGCGGCTCGAGGACATCCAACCCGTATCTCCCGCTGACGTCGGCGAGCACGGCCTTGGAATGGTTGGTCCGGCTGTCGAACAGGGTGGGGAGCACGCCCAAGACCTGAAGATCTCGGTTGGTCCGCTTCTGGACCTCGCGGACGGTGTCGAGCAGGTGCCCCACGCCGCGATGGGAGAGGGTCTCGCACTGCAAAGGGATGATCACCGCGTCTGCGGCGGTGAGCGCGTTGAGCGTCAGGACGCCTAGCGAGGGACTGCAGTCGAGCAGGACGAAGTCGTAGTCCTCGGAGACCTCCTCGAGGGCTTCCGCGAGGACGTATTCACGCCCGGTCCTCATGAGCAGATGGGCCTCGGCGCCCGCCAGGTCGATCGTGGCCGGCAACACGTCCACACCGTCGGCCGTCGTCCGGACGACCAGGCCGGCGGCCACGCGCCCGAGGAACACGTCATGCACGGACAGCTCGAGGGCCTCGGGGTCGAGCCCCACCGAGAACGACAGGCACGCCTGCGGATCGAGGTCCACCAGGAGGACGCGCCGACCCAGCTCGGTCAACGCGACGCCCAACGAGATGACGGTGGTCGTCTTGGCGACGCCGCCCTTCTGGTTGACGACGGCGAGGGTGGTGGTCACAGGAGGTCACGATCCAGGGCTCTGCGAGGGGGGTGAGGGGTGCGCCCACCTATTCTGCCCCCTGTGAGCACTCCCCCGTTCCTGCGGCCGCCGCCGGGCACCCGGCTGGGCAGCCTGAGCACCAGCCGCGGGGACTTCGCTGGCTGGGTTCTTGAGCCCGACCCTGTTCAGCTCCGTGGGACGGCCGTCCTGGTTCCTGGATTCACGGGGAGCAAGGAAGACTTCGTCGCCCTCTTGGAGCCTCTCGCGGGTTACGGCTGGCGCAGCGTGGCTTACGACCAGCGGGGCCAGCACGAAACCCCAGGCACCCACCCGGATGACTACTCCCTCGAAGCGCTCGCGGCGGACCTGTTGGCGGTGATCAGCGGCCTCGACGTCGGCCCCGTCCACCTGGTCGGGCACTCGTTCGGAGGCTTGGTGGCACGCGAAGCCGTACTCCGTGACCCAACCTCGGCACGGTCGCTGACCCTGCTGTCGTCCGGGCCAGGGGGGGTCGACGGTCCGACGGCCGAGGTGGCCCACCTGTTCGCGGCGGCGCTGGAGTCCATGCCGATCGACCAGGTGTGGGACGCCAAGGTGTCCTATGACGCTGCTCAGGGTTTGCGCCTGCCCGAAGACGAGGCTCTCGCCGCCTTCCTCCGCAGCCGATTCGTGGCCAATGATCCTGCTGGCCTGGCCGCGTTCGCCCGGCTGCTCACCAGCGCTCCCGACCGCACCGAGGAGCTCGCTGCGTCACCGGTGCCGGTGATGGTCGCGTACGGCGCCCGCGACGACGCCTGGCCCCCGCCGGTCCAGGCGTCGATGGCGGAGCGGCTGGGGGCGCGGCGCGAGGTCGTCGACGACGCCGGGCACTCCCCCGCCGCCGAGGCTCCCGACACGACGGCGGCCGTGTTGAGCGAGTTCTGGGTCGAGGCGGAGCGCGCGGCGTAGCCTGGGTGGCAGTAGGAGGGGACCACGTGGGGAGCGAAGGGCTCGTCGTGGAATTGCATGCGGCGCTCAGCGCCGATCCGAAGCAGGTCGCGGTCGCGCGACGACTGCTGCGCGGCTACCTCACCGAACGCGCCCCCGGCCCGACCGACGCCTTCGACGTCCCGGTGCTCCTGGTCAGCGAGCTGGTCACCAACGCCATCCGGCACGCCCAGCCACCGCTCGAGCTGCACGCCGCCGCCAACGGGACCGGGGTCCGGGTCGAGGTCCGCGACGGCGCCACCGATCCTCCGGTACTCACCACATCGGAGCGCGTCGACACCTCGCTCTCGGAGGGGGGGCGCGGCCTGCACCTCGTCGCCAGCCTGTCCGACCGCTGGGGTTGGCACGGTCATGCCGACGGCAAGGCGGTCTGGTTCGAGCTGGACGCCCTCTGAGTCGGGCGCAGCCTCAGTCGTCCAGCGCCGCCCAGGGTTGCTTGGTCGGAGCGACCGCGCGCCCCTCGGGGCAGTGCCGTGCGAAGTCACACCAGGCGCACATCGATCCGGGCCTCGGGGGAAAGGTCTGCGCCCAGTCGTGTGGACGCTCGTCGAGCCCGCCCTTCCACTCGACCTCCGCAGCGGCAGCCTCCGCGCCGATCGCCTCGGCGCGCCTGAGGTGCCGGGTGAGCGACTCCTCGGTGTGGACCCACCGAACGGTCGTCGCGCTCGGCAGGTGGTGGAGCTCGACCGTGCGGCACGGTCGGCGCAGGGTGCGCTCGGCACCCAGCGCGTAGAGCGCCAGGGCCAAGGACCCCCGCGCATCGTCCGTGTCGGGCACCCAGCGACCAGTCTTGTAGTCGACGACGACCAACTCGGTCTCGTCGCTACTCACGTCCCTCCCGCTGCCTCGGACGTTGCGGGGTTCGTCGTCGGCCGGCACCGGGCGCTCGTCGATGCGGTCGACCCGCCCGCTCACGGCTAGCGTCTCGGTCCGCAGGGCTACGGTGCGCTCGACGCCGCGCGGTTCTTCGTGGGGGTCCAGCCCGGAGACGTACCCCTGCACCATCGCCTGGGCTCGGGCGAGCCAGGTGTTGCACTGCTCGTCGTCGCGAAAGCCGTCGGTGAGCCAACACTCCTCGACCAGGCGAGCGGCCGCCTCTGGCGTGCGGACGAGGGGCGGTAGGTCGTACCACCGCTTCAAGGCGTTGTGGATGGCGGCTCCGACGCTGGTGTGTGCCCAGGGCGCCCCTTTGGGGGGCGTGGGTCGGTCGAGGTAGGTCATCCGATAGCGACGCGGGCAGTCCAGCCAGGTGGTGAGCCGCGTCGGGTAGGTGGAGAACAGTCGCGTGGGCATTCCTTCGAGCCCGAGCTGCTGCGGTCCGCGCTGCTCGGATCCGCGTTGCTCGGATCCGCGTTGCTCAGCCACGGGAATCCCCTGGGGCGGCTCTCGACGACAGCTCGGAGAAAACATCAGGATCGGTCGTGCACGCACCGAGGCCTTGGAGCTTGCCCGTGCCGTGGTAGTCACTGGAGCCGGTCACGAGAAGCCCCAGGGACTCGGCGAGACCGCGGTAGTGGGCTCGTGCGTCCTCATCATGATCCGGGTGGTCGACCTCCAGCGCCGAAAGTCCTGCAGCGGCAAGCGATTCGACGACTCCGTCGCTGACGAGCCGACCGCGCCGACCAGCGCCTGGATGCGCGAAGACCGCGACGCCACCGGCGGCCCGCACGAGCCGGATCGCCGTGACGGGATCCGTCGCGTGATGGGTGGCGTAGAAAGGCGAATCGTTGTGGAGCAGGTCGGCGAAGGCTGCGTCCCTGTCGGGGACAACCCCGAGTCTGACCAGCGCATCGGCGATATGCGGTCGGCCGACCGTGGCGCCAGCGCTCACCTCGGACTCCACGTCTGACCATGTGATCGGATGTCCTGCGCCGGCCAGCCGGCGGACGATCTCCTGGGCGCGGGGCACGCGGTCGTCGCGGTTGAGCAAGAGCTCACCGGCGAGGTCGGCGTGGTCTGCGTCGCACCAGTATCCGAGCAGGTGCAGCGAGATCCCGTCTATGGCGCACGAGATCTCCACGCCGGGGACGACTTCGACGCCGAGCTCCGTGCCCGCGACCGCAGCGTCGTGCAGGCCCGCAAAGGTGTCGTGATCAGTGAGAGCGACGACGTCCAGATCGGCCTCGGCAGCTGCGCGCACGAGCGCGGCCGGACGGTCGGTCCCGTCGCTGGCCGTCGAGTGGGTGTGCAGGTCGATCCGCATCGCCCCTCGAGCCTAGGGGCCACGTCCCCCAGCATCGTCCGGCCAACCCTGGCCCTACCCCTCACTGCGTCGGACGCACCGGGTTACTGGTGGTGAGCCGTGGAGAGAGTGCGCCGAAGGGCAGGTCGAGGGCGAACCCGGGGTCACGCAGGTCGACCAGGCACAACCCGTCGTGGACGAGCAGGTCGGCCGTCTCCGGCCACAGGATCGCCCACAGCCACGCCCCGCCGGCTTCACCCACCCACACCGATCGATCCCGGGCGCCCTCGGGATCCTCCAGGGGCGACCACAGCGGCGTAGGCCATCCGCCAGCGTCCACGTGGGCTCCCGGTGGACGCGTCGCGACGTCCGGGCCGGGGTCGGGCCCAGGCAGTTCGGCCAGCGCGGCACCGAGGCCGATCCCAGGCTCTTCGGCCACGAGCAGCAGCTCGCCGGCGCCACCGAAGGGGGCCGGACCGCTACAGGCGAGAACGGTGGCGCGGCCACCCGTACGCTCGTCGCCCGCGTAGGTCACCCCGGTCACCAACCAACCAGCAGGCAGCGGCCACGGCACCCACAACGGCACCCGTGCCGCAGCAACCGCTCCCGCGACGACCGCTCCGCTCGGACGCACGGGCGGTCGCAGGGGATGCACCGCCCCGTGGATCTCGCAGATCCATTGACTCGACATCAACCCAGGAGGGCGTACGACAGCCGCGCAGCGCGGGCAGCGGGACGGCGATCTCATGCGCGATCCACGGTATTGACGGTCCCCCCGTTCGGCGCGCCGGGTCAAGCCCCGGACGGTGCTCGCACCTGCTCGGCCCAACGCACCGGGACCCCGTGCGGCGGTGCCGCGCCCAACTCCACGTCGATCACTCCGCTGCCGGCGCTCCAGCGAAGACCCACCACGAACGGCTGCTCCGGGGCTGCCGACGGCTCGAAGCTGACGTGCGCGAAGGGCGTCTCGGCCGTCGCCGACGCTTCGAGCCGGTCCCGCTCGCGCAGCACCGCGCGCTGGGAGTCCTCATCGAGGTACTGCCACATGACGCTGTGCCAGAGCACGGTGACGTGACCCTCGACGGGTTCGACTCCGGCGAGCAACGTGGCGGCGTCCGTGCGGCGCACGACCGCGGGCACCTGGGTGGCGATATCGAGGGCCAGACGAAGCCGCTCGAATCGCACCAGGTCGTCTGGCCAGACGTAGGAGCTCAACGTCAGCCGGCCTTCTGTGGTCAGGGGATCGAGGGGGTTGAGGTCGCACCCGACGCGATCGGTGACGACGTACGGTCGGCCCCGTGGCAGCGCATCCAGGTCGACGGTCGAGTGCAGGGGAGCGAGGGCCTCGGCGCGGAGGTTGAGGCCGGCGCTCGCGCCGATCTCCACCAACCGCACCGGGAGTCCCCCCGACAACACACTCACGACCGCGAGGGCTCCGATCAAGGGAAGCGAACGTCCCGTCTCGTTCGTCTGCGGCGCCCACGGGAGCGTCTCCCGCACCGCGGCCTCACGATCGACCAGCACGGCCCGGAACGCCGACCAGACCGCATCATCCGTGGCAGCATCGCCCGGTGAGTACGTGCCTCCGGCACTCGGATAGTGCACCGCAAGGGCCGGGGCTTGCCGTTCGAGTACGAGGCGGTGGACCGCGCCTGTCAGACGTAGCGCGATCGCCGCACCGGGTGGACTGTCCTCGTAGCCGCGCAGCACCGCAGCAGTCGCCCCACCCGCCTCGAGGTCGTCAGCAGCCCGGGTCAGCAGCGCCGCGTAGAGCGGCGAGCCGAGGGAGGCGCACGCGAGCGACTGCCGACGAAACCGGTCCGCTTGGCTCACGTCACCCCTCCCCGACCGCTCCGCAGGCCTGTTGGACGGCCCGAGGAACCGAGACATCGATACCGAAGAACGTTGCGGTGCCAGCGCAGTTCTCGACGTAGTCGAGCAACGCCGCGCGCTGGGACCACACCGCGGTGGCCAGGGCGAAGGCAACGACGAGGAACAGCACCTTCATGAGGACGGACTTCACGACGAGCGCAAGGACCACCCCCAGGATCGGGAGACCGATCCCGAGGATCAGGGCCCAGGTCTTCACCGTGTCGAGGTCGACGTCCAGATTCACGTCGCCCATCTTGACGTAGGCGCTTCGCCCGCCGGTTTGCCTTCGGAAGACTCGTGCCACGTGCATGGGTCATGCCCGATTCGTCGGCGAGGTCTCGACCACATCCGTATCGTCGCCTCATCAGTCCCCTCTGGACGGAGGTCGGCGGTGGAGCGACAGACCAGCAGCTGGGCGCGACCGTGGTGCGGCACTTGGCTAGCCATCGCCGCCGTCTGCCTGCTGAACGACATGAACGGCGTGATCTTCGGCAGGGACAGCCCGCATGAGCTGGCCTTCTACGTCGGCTGGACCGTGGCGACGTTCGTCGCCTTCGCGATTGCGGCCATCCCGGCCCTGTGGGCTGCCACACCGCGACAGGCGCAGGAACGCCTTCCCACCGGCCCGCGGGTCGACCACTACCGGTAGGGCCGCCCGGCTCGGTCGAGTGGCGTCAAACGGGTCAATCCGGGCGGCGAAACCCACCCGTTCGTTGCCATTCGACGAGCGGATCGCCCACCTCGGGTCGCTACGCGCCCTCCAGACCAGCCGGAGTGGTCGAGGTGACGGCTGCGACGAAGTCGGTCGGCCTCTCGATGGGAGGGTCATCAGCGCAGTCCTCGATGACCTGCAGCGGCCAGCCGAGCAGCGCACTGACCGCCTCCGCCTTGGCGATCTTGTTCGCACGATCGTGGCGCCCCCAGATCAGTGCGGTGGGCACGGAGATCGCACGAAGCTGCTCAACCGGGATGACGGGGACGCCAACCTCGCTCATGAGCGCCTTCATCGACGCCTTCACGTCGGGGTCCCGCGCACGGTCCACCGAGTAGTCCCGAAGCGCGTCCCACAGATCCCCGAGCTGGGACCGTACCGCCGCCTCGTTGAGCAGGCACTGGTTCATGAAGCGCCCATGCGTCGCTTCGGTCGGGTGGACCATGAACCCGAGGAGCCCTAGCGCGAACCGTGGGCTCGGTCGGAACTTGGCGAGACCGAGTGAGTCCACCAAGACGAGACGAGCGACCCGGCCCGGATGGGTGGCGGCGTAGCGAGCGGCGATCGAACCTCCAAGGATGTGGCCGACGAGGATGGGTGGCTCGGAGCACGTATCAATCAAGGCATCGAGCCAGGCCATCAGACCGCGCACGCCGTCAGGATCAGTTCCGGAACGCCCGTGACCCGGCAAGTCGGGAGCGATCACGTGGTGGGTCGCGGCAAGGGCTGGGAGAACCCGAGTCCATCGTTCGGCGAATTCGCCGGGCCCATGCAACAGGATCATGGGTGCGCCCTCGCCGGCGACCAACAGCGCCGTACGTACGCCGGCGAGTTCCAGACGCGCCTCCTCCGCTGCAGCAGCCGCGACAAGTCGCCTGCGCGCCTGCTCTGCCCGCTCGTCGAGTCGTGAGACCGGTCGCGTCTTCACGACCGTCGCCCCCAGGCCAGCGCCATCGGCTGGTCAACCCGGATCTCTCCAGTCTCACCTGCGTGCGCCGAGGCTTGGACGAATTGCCGCTCCATGGCGATCCTGGCCTCTTCGGGCGCCTGCGCCACCAGCGGGCCCATGGGAGTGAGGTTGATGTAGCTCCAGAGGAGAACGGCTGGTCCGGGCAGCGTCAGGGTCGCGACGTACTCTTTCGCCGCAACGTCGAGGAAGCCCGCGTCAGCGAGCAAGGCGCCGAGAGCCTCGGGGTCGTGCATCGAGAAGACCGCCCGGACGAATCCGCCGAGCTCGGGGTTCAGATTGTCGATGATGGCCCGCTCCATCGCCTCGAACGCCTGCTGGATCCGTCCCGGCGTGCTGATGACCACGCGGCCGCCCGGTGCCAGGACGCGATGCATCTCACGGACGGCGCCCGCCTGGTCCTCGATGAACATCAGGCCCATCTGGCAGAGCACGACGTCAACTGAGGCGTCTTGACAGGGAAGCAGCGCGGCATCTCCCTCCTGCCAGACGATGTCCGCCCCGACGGCGGATACCCTGCGCGCCACGGCGAGCATGTCCGGCGCAACATCGAGACCGGTCACCGAGCCTGTCGGACCCACGGCCCCAGCCGCGGCCCGGGCAACGATGCCCGTGCCGCAGGCCACATCGAGAACCCGCTCACCTGATTGCAGATCGGCCGTTCGCAGCAGTTCGCCGGACACCGGTCCCGCGATTCCTGGCACGAAGAAACTCTCGTAAAGCTCGGCCGCCGTCCCGGAGTAGTGGCGGTAGGTCGCTGTGGTCATGGTGGCCCTCCTTGGATCGCCCCGGTCAGGAGCGGGTTGCGAGGCCCGGCACCCGGGTTCCCATCACCGTAGGAACGGAACGAACGGCGCCACATCGTGCAGACGCCCCATCTCACCCGTCGCGCGGATGGGTTACCTGCACCATCGCGTGAAGTCACTCACAGCAGCCCGTGTTCGTAGGCATACGCCGTCGCCGCGGCCCGCCCGCTCACTCCGAGCTTGCGAAAGATGTTCTCGAGGTGGCGGCCCACGGTATGCGGGCTGAGGCTCAGGGCATCGCCGACTTCACGGTTGGTCTGACCTGCGGCCACGAGCCTCAGCACCTCCAGCTCGCGCCCGGAGAGGGCTCCCGCCCCGGGGCGAGGCCGCCTATTGCCAGAAAGACTGCGGAGCCGCTCGAGGTCCGGGCGGGCGCCCAGCACCGTGAAGATCTCGCCGGCACGCTCGAAGTCAAGGGCCGCCGAGGATTCGTCCCCCAAGGCCAGGCAGCCCAGACCCAGCAGCACCGCAACCCTGGCCTCTTCGTAGGGCATGGCGAACCGTTGCCACACCGAGCTGGCGGCTCGTAGTCGACGCAGGCCGGACGGAACCTCGCCCGCGGCGATGAGAACTGCACCATCAGCCTGCGCTGCCATCGAGGACAGGACCTCTGATGTCGAGTGTTCAGCGATCATGGCCAGCTCGTCGGCCGCGGTGCGCGCCGCGGCCAGGTCGCCCGACGATCGATGGATCTCGACCGCGGCACTGAGCAACGGCGCGCGCTCGTAGATCGCCGTCGACTCGGCTAGCGCTCGCCGGATGCCTGCGGCGGCCGCCTCGAGGTCACCTCGCGCCAACTCGAGCAGCGCCAAGCCCGGCATCGGCGGGTGGCCAGCCCGGCTGGCGCGTGCGTACGCCTCAATGGCGGCGCCGAAGTCTCCAACCAATCGGTGGAGCTCGGCCTCCTGGTAGCAGGCGAGACCCAAAGCAGGGTGAGGCGGATCGCGGAGGCGCACGCACGCCGATTGCACCGTCGTCGCTGCCTGAGACCAGTCACCCGCCGCCTGCTGGAGCTGCGACTGGTGCACCAGGCACTGCCCGCGGTACGGAACGAGGTCGGTTTGGGCCGCACACCAACGGTCGAGGGACGCAGTCCACTCTGCTGCTCGGCGTAGGTCGTAGAGACCCATGCACTCGAGAACCACCGCACAGTAGACGACGCCGGAAGCAATGGGGCCGACGTCTGCCGCTTCGACCGACAGCATGGCCGAGTCAAGAAGCGCGAGGCCTGCCGAGGGGTCGCCGAGGGCGATGAGCGCTTGGCCGTGTCCGAGTGTCCCCAGGGCAGCCAGATCGGCATCGTTGAACCGGGCCGCGATCTGCGTGACGTCAATGGCAAGGTCTCGAGCGGTCGCCGGCTGGTTCGACTGGAGCGCACCGAGTAGTTCGGGGATCAGGATGAAGCCGCGTGCGGCGCAGTCGGCGTCCCCGACAACCGTTTGCGCGCGGCTCAGCCACCCACTCGCATGAGCCATGCGCCCCTGCATCATCAAGCAGAAGGCAAGCCAGAACGCGCACCGAGCGGCCTCCGCACCGCGGCCGTCCTCCAGATGCCGATCGTGGGCGGCCTCCCATGCGGCGAGGGCTGCCTCATCGTGACCGACCAGGTAGGCCGACGTGGCCAAGGCCTCCAGGTCATCGGCGCCAAGGGCGTCCAGCGGGAAACCGGATAGGCGACGGTAGATGTCACCCCAGGGCTGAACGGCTCCCGAGGTCCCATCGCGTGCGGATCCCTCGCGCATGGAGGCCAGGTTGCCACGAATCGAGGCACCGGCGCCGCGAGAGTGCGGCCGAGACGGGAGGCGCAGCTAGAGCTTGTAGTCCTCCAGGAGGCGGCGGCCGATGATCATCTTCTGGATGTCGGCGGTTCCTTCGCCGATGAGCAGCATCGGCGCCTCCCGGTAGAGACGCTCGATCTCGTACTCCTTGGAGTAGCCGTAGCCACCGTGGATGCGGAAGGAGTCCTCGACGACCTCCTTGCAGTACTCGCTCGCCAGGTACTTGGCCATCCCCGCCTCGACGTCATTGCGCTCGCCGGAGTCCTTCTTGCGCGCAGCCATCACCATCATCTGGTGTGCGGCCTCGACCTTGGTCGCCATCTCGGCCAGCCGGAACATCACCGCCTGGTGCTCGGCGATCGGCTTGCCAAACGTGGACCGTTGCTGCGCATATGAAATCGCCAGCTCGAAGGCTCGATGTGCGACGCCACAACCACGGGCGGCAACATTGACCCGGCCTACCTCGACGCCGTCCATCATCTGGTAGAAACCCCGACCCGGGGCCTCTCCGAGCACCGCATCTGCGGGGAGCCGCAGCCCTGACATCACCAGCTCAGTGGTGTCGACGCCCTTGTAGCCCATCTTGTCGATCTTCCCGGGGATGGTCAGGCCGGGACGCACCTCACCAAAACCCTGAGGCTTCTCGACCAAGAACGTCGACATGTTCCGATAGACCGAGCCGGCGTTCTCGGGACCCTCGTCGGTCTTCACGAGGACGGCCACCAGCGTCGACGTACCTCCGTTGGTCAGCCACATCTTCTGTCCGTCGAGCACGTAGTCGTCGCCGTCCCGCACCGCCTTGCTCGTGATCGCGGAGACGTCCGACCCGCATCCGGGCTCCGACATGGAGAACGCGCCACGCACCTCCCCCGCCGCCATGCGGGGCAAGAAGTGTTCCTTCTGCGCCTGCGTCCCGTGCTGCTTGAGCATGTACGCCACGATGAAATGAGTGTTGATGATGCCGCTCACGCTCATCCAGCCCCGGGCGATCTCCTCGACGCAGAGCGCATAGGTCAGCAACGACTCACCGAGGCCGCCGAACTCCTCGGGGATCATCAAGCCGAAGACGCCCATCTCCTTGAGTCCCTCGACGATCGCCTCGGGGTAGGTGTCGGAATGCTCGAGCTCCTGGGCGTTCGGGATGACCTCGGCGTCGACGAAGGCCTTGACGGTCTTGAGGATCTCCAGCTGCAGGTCGTTCAGACCCTCGGTGTGCGCAAGGCGGCCCATGACGCGCTCATTCCTTCCGATCGGCGACTTCGCCGGGAACGTTCGAGCGACCACGCCGGTCGCCCACCCTGTGGACATCGTGCCCTGTGGACGAGCCGTCCTCGAATCGGGGCGCCCGCTCCAAGCGTCGGTGGCCCTGAGGACCGTGCGGGCGAGTCGTCAGTCGGCTTCGCTCGCTGTGTGGCAGACCGCTTCGACGTTGTTCCCGTCCGGGTCGCGGACGAACGCGCCGTCATAGCCGGGGTGGTACTCCGGCCACATCCGTGGCTCGTGCAAGACCTCAGCGCCCAGCCCCACGGCCACCCCGAAGTCCATCTGCCGCGAGTGGCCAAGCGGCGCCAAGACTGTGTCGTAAAACTTCTTGGCAGCGTCGAGGTCTCCGCAGTTGATCCCGACGTGGTCAATCACGTTCCAGACCTCCTACTCGGGTGGGGTGAAGGATTCCGTACGGCTCATCGCAGCGGCACGACCCTTGGCCGCCATCACCAAGGCCATCTTGCGTGATGCCTCGTCGATCATCTCGTCGCCGAGCATGGCCGCGCCCCGCGCGCCACCAGCCGCGGAGGTGTACCACTCGTACGCGTCGAGGATGAGCTCGGCGTGGTCGTAGTCCTCCTGGCGCGGCGAGTAGGCCTCGTTGGCCGCGTCGATCTGACCCGGGTGAAGCGCCCACTTTCCGTCGAAGCCGAGCGCCGCCGAGCGGCCCGCGACCCGCGTGAACCCCTCGACGTCACGGATCTGGAGATAGGGACCGTCGATCGCCTGCTTGTCGTTGGCGCGGGCCGCCATCAGGATCGACATCAGGATGTGGTGGTAGGCGTCCCCGACGTCGTAGCCGGGCGGCTGCTCGCCGACCACCAAGGATTTCATGTTGATGGAGGCCATGAAGTCGGCTGGCCCGAAGATGATGGTCTCCACCCGTGGCGAGGCCTGGGCGATGGCATCGACTTCCAGCAGCCCTCGGGCGTTCTCGATCTGCGCCTCGATCCCGATGCGACCGACGTCGTAGCCCATGGTCGTCTCGATCTGGGTCAGCAGCAGATCCAAGGCCACGACCTGCTGCGCGGTCTGCACCTTCGGCAGCATGATGCAGTCGAGGTTGGCCCCAGCGCCTTCGACCACCTGAATGACATCGCGATAGGTCCAGTGCGTCGTCCAGTCGTTGACCCTGACCACGCGGACCTTGTCGCCCCACCCCCCCTCGTTCAGAGAAGCAACGATGGTGCCGCGCGCCTCGGGCTTGGCCAAGGGCGCGCAGGCGTCCTCGAGGTCGAGGAAGACCTGGTCCGCGGGCAGCCCGCGCGCCTTGTCGATCATCTTCTGGCTGCTGCCGGGCACAGCCAGGCACGAGCGACGAGGGCGCAAGGGGCGATCAGACATGACCCGCACGCTAGCCGCAGGGCGGACGCCCTCAGCCGGGGGGCTCAGGATCTGCCATGTCTTCGGGTTGTTCGCTCACGACTACCGCGATGCCACCGAGCAGCAGAGCCACGGCCGGGAGTACCGCCAGCGGAGGCGTCTGGCCCACGAGCAGGGCGGCCACGATGATCGCGCCGGGCACCTCGAACAGGATCGCCATCGACACCACGGTCGGCGAGGTCGTGCGCAGGACGACGTTGACCACCGTGTGGCCGAGCAGCTGAGCCAACACCGTGAGGAGAACCAGCCGCGTCCAGTCCGCACTGCCGTAGCCCCCGAACGGCACCCCACCGACCACGCAGACCGCCAGCAGGATGGCAGCGCAGGCGCTGTAGCAGACCAGGGTGTAGGCGCTGGTGCTGACCGAACGCCGCACCTCGCCACCGACCACGGTGTAGGCGGCGACGCACATCCCGCCGAGCAACGCGAGCAGGTCCCCGAGCAGGGCCTCGCCCCCTTGCCCTGCATCGACTCCGGTGAGGACGAGGACTCCGCTGAACGCGATCGCGATCCCCAACCAAGCCCGCCCCGGCACCACCTGACCACGTACGCGGGCGTAGAGCACGACCCAGACAGGAGGCAGGCACACCAAGGCGACCGATGAGGCGACCGAGGTGAGCCGAAGCGACGGAATCCACAAAGCGAAATGTCCGGCCAGGAAGAGCCCGGCGACCAAGCTGAGCCCCAGCTCGCGGCGTTCGAGTCGCCGTACTTCGTCTCGACGTGCCGGTTTCACCGCGACGAAGCCAGCGATCGCGAGCACTCCCAAGGCATTGCGCCAGAAGGCAATAGCCAGCGCCGGGACCGCCATCGCCACCACGAGTGGCCCCGAGAAGCTGACCGCCACGACCGCCACCAGAAGCAGGCCGACATCGCGCGCTGGAGGCCGGTCAGTGAGCCTCGGAGCGGCGCGGGAAGGGCCAGACATCCCCGTAGGCTCCCAGGTTGTGAGTACGCCAAGCCCGGAGGGCTTCGATCTCGAGCCCACCGAGCTGGTGGCGGGTGACCTGCAACTGATGGTGTGGGCGCCACGCAACGCCCCCGCCGTCATCGCGGCGTTGAGCGACCCGGACATCCTTGTCTGGAATCCGCTCCGGCGTCCCGATTCTCCAGCCGACGAGAGCGACGAGGACTTCGCGGCGCGCTGGATCGCCCAGCGGGCGACGTGGGACAACCACGCCACCTGGGCGGTCTGCGACGCCGTGTCTGGAGACGCGATCGGCTACGTCAGCTTGCACCAGCTGAATCGCCACCAGCTGTCCGGCGAGGTCGGCTACTGGGTGCTCGAGCCCGCCCGGGGCCAAGGGGTGGCGAGTGCAGCAGTTCGGACCGTCGCGCGGTTCGGCTTCGACGCCCTCGGTCTGCACCGCATCGAGCTCATCCACGCCGTCGACAACCCAGACTCCTGCCGCGTCGCCGAAGCCGCCGGATTTCGGCCGGAAGGTGTGGCGAGGCAGGCGTACCGGTACGGCGACGGCACCTTCCACGACGACCACCTGCACGCCAGGCTCGCCATCGACCCCGATCCCCTCCCCCGCAATGGGGTGATTCACCCGTGCTCTAGCACCGGTGAATCACCCCAAGGCGAGGAGTTCACGAGCTAGGCCGTCGCCACGACCGGTCACGACGACCGACGACAACCCCAGCCAGGTGGCCATGAGCCGCAGCTCCGAGGCAAGTTCCTCCGCGGTGTGGGGCGGCGCGCCGGGTTCGGCGGAAGCCGATTGCACCAGCAGCGTCGACGCCCCCCGGTCGGCCTTGAGGTCGACGCGGGCGACCAGGCGATCGTCGAGCAGGAAGGGCAGCACGTAGTAGCCGTGCTGCCGCAGGGGCGCAGGGACGTAGATCTCGATGCGGTAGTGAAAGTCGAACAACGCCTCCACCCGATCCCGCCGCCACACCAGCGGGTCGAAGGGGGCCAGCAGCGCCCGCGCCGAGACTCTGCGCGGGACTCGCGCGTCGCGATGCAGGTACGCCTGCCGCGACCAGCCCTCCACGGACACCGGGATCAGCTCCCCGGCCTCGACGAGGGACTCCAAAGCCGGCGCAAAGTCTTCCGGGCGCAGCCGAAAGTAGTCGCGCAGACACTGGGCACTCGCAAGGCCATGCGCACGCGCGCCGATCGAGACCAGCCCTCGGAAGGACTCGTCCTCGCTGGGTTCGGTGGCCTCGAGCACCGAACGAGGGAGCACGCGCTCCGGCACGTCGTAGCGCCGCTCGAACTGCGTCGTCCGACCGGCGGAGGTGACCTCACCCGCCCAGAACAGATATTCGAGGGCGCGCTTGACCAGCGACCAGTTCCAGCCCCAGTGCTCGCTGCTCCTGGGGAGGTCATGGGCCAGAGCCCGCTCGACCTCGGCCGAGGTCATCGGGCCGCGCCCGGCCACCTCCTCAAGCACGGCCGCGACCAGGTCAGGATGCTCGTCGACGATCCGACGCATCCCACCCCAGGCCTCGTCCCGCCACCGGGCCATCCGCCAGCGCAGCAGCACATGCGTCGTCGGTGGGATCAGCGAGGCCTCGTGAGCCCAGTACTCCACGAGGCGACGCGGCGCCCGACCCGAAGCCCGGTCGAGCAAGGCCGTGTCGTAGGGCCCAAGGCGGCTGAACAGCGGGAGGTAGTGAGCCCGCGTGAGGACGTTGACACTGTCGATCTGCAGGAGGCCGATGCGGCCGACGGTGGCGGTCAGCTGTCGCATCCCCGGATCGGGCGGACGCTGCGACGCCAGCCCTTGGGCCGCGATCGCGATCCGCCGGGCCTGGGCCTTGCTCAGACGTTCGCGCACCCGCGCATCATGCCGGGCTCCCCCGACACTGACGCACCCTCAGGTGATCTCGAGCAGCTTTTGGCGCACGGCGTAGACGACTGCCTCCATCCGCGAGTGCAGCTGCAGCTTCTCGAGGATATTCCTGATGTGGTTCTTGACCGTGTTCTCGCTGATGAACAGCTCGTGAGCGATGTCGCGGTTGTTGAGCCCCTGGGCGACCAGCTTGAGAACCTCCAGCTCGCGGTCGGTGAGCCGTGGGGCCGATGAGGAACCGCGCGCCTGGTCGTCGCGGCGGGCGATGACGGCGAACTCGTTCAACAGCTTCCCGGCCATCGGCGGGCTCACCAGCGACTGGCCGGCGTGCACCGATCGCACCGCGTTGACCACCTCGTCGACGGAGATCTCCTTGAGCAGGTAGCCGCTCGCTCCCGACCGGATCGCCGAGTAGAGGTCCTGCTCGTCGTCGCTCACGGTCAACATCACCACACGGACGCCAGATGCGGCCGCGACGAGCTCAGCGCAGACCTCCAGGCCAGAACGTCCGGGCATGCGCACATCGAGCAGCACGACGTCGGGCTGCAGCTCGGCGGTGCGCCTCAGGGCGGTCTCGGCGTCCCCTGCCTCACCGACGACCGCGATGCCGTCAGACCCGGTGAGCGCGGAGATCACCCCGCGACGGAAGAGCACGTGATCGTCGACGACCAGCACCCTGATGGGCGTGGCCGTATCACCCTTCGGCCCCCCTCGGCTGTCGCCCATGGCCGTACGGCTCTGCGCCAGGCCCACAGCCGACGCCCCAGCGTCGGACACCCTCACTCCTCGGTACGAATCCCCCCAACTCGCCCATCATGGCACGTCCGGGACATCCGCGGCAGGCCTCGCCTCCGTCACGTGAGCAGCGGCCGCGCCGGCCAACCTCGCAGGATTCAGCCGGTGGCCCGAGTGCCATCCACGTCGAGGTGGATGACGCCGTAGTGGTAGCCGCGGCGCCTGTAGACGACGGCAGGACGACGAGTGCTGGCGTCAAGGAACAGGTAGAAGTCATGCCCCACCAGCTCCATGGCCTCCAGCGCCTGGTCAAGGGTCATGGGCACGGCGTCGTGGACCTTCTCGCGGACGACCATGGGACCTTCGCCGTCGTCGGTCTCGTACGCCGCCCACGTCGGCAGCGGACCCTGGTCGTCACCGATCCCGTCATCCTCGGCGAGCGACGCGCTCGGCTGCCCCGGTCGTGCGGTCGCCCCACGCGTCGCGTCTGCCGCAGAGCCGTCGATCCGCTTGTGATGGTCGTGGCGCCGATCTGCGGCCTTGCGCAGGCGCGCCTCGAGCCGGCTGCAGGCCACGTCGAGCGCGGCGTACTTGTCATCGGCGGCCGCCTCGGCACGCACGACGGGGCCACGGCTGCGGATGGTCAGCTCGACGCGCAGCGCGCGATCGGCCAACCGTGGGTTCAGCTCCTTGGAGACCTCCACGTCGACCCGCTGGATCTTGGGATCGAACCGTTCCACCTTCTCCAACCGTTCGCTGACGTGCTCCCGAAACCGATCGGAGAGGTCGACCTGCCGACCCTTGACGACGATGTCCACGCGTTCACCTTCCTGGATCCTCTGGGCTGGTGCGAACTTCTGGGCTGGTGCGAACCTCAGGGCTGGTGCGAACCTCAGTGCTGCCGCGAGGGGACGCCGGGCTCACCAGGACAGGCACCCGCCCGGCCGACCTGGTCTTCGACCCCACATCCGCCTGCTGAGGGGATCGCGGCGCGAGGCCACTCCCCCCTTCTCCCGGGTCGGCGGCCGTCTGGACCGCCGTCGGGGCAGGACTTATCCCTAAGCCGCACCGTGATCGGACGACGAAGAGTCGCCTTACGTGGGCCGTTTCGCCTGCGGCTGGCATCGGCTTGCCGGGGAGGGCGCGGACGGACCGAACCGATTCCCCGACGCAACCACGGACCCGGACGGGTGCCATCCCTCGACGCTAGCCGCTCCCCGAGCCCGGGTCGAGCCGGCGAACGGTGGCCGCGATGACGGCCGCTGCGCACGGTCGTACCCCGGCAGCGGAGAGCGCCCGCGCAGCCTCGGTCAGGGAAGCGCCCGTGGTCACGAGGTCGTCCACGACGACGACGAGAGCCGGTGCGGCCCCCCTCGGGAGGCGGCGCGCTCGCACCCGGTGCGCCCCGGACACGTTGGCCGAACGCTCCGTCGCCCCGAGTCCAGCCTGGTCGCGCACGGCACGGTCGAGAACCAGGGGCCGAGCGACCCGCGCCGGACGCCCCCGGGCTCGAAGCTCGGCTGCGGCCCGACGGGCCGTCCGCAGCATCGGATCATGGCCTCGTGCCCGGGTCGCCGACCGGGACGAGGGCACGGGCACCAGCACCACGAGGGCGCCTGCGGGCGAGGTCTCACGGCTCCCTGCGCCGTCCACCGCAGCCTCCACCGATCCGGCCAGCGCCGCGCCGAGCACGCCCACCAGGCCCAGCCGGCCGCGTTCCTTGTGGGCCAGCAACACGTCGCGAGCCACACCGTCATAGGTGGTGGCCGCCCACGTCGGAGGCAGGCCCACCGGGCAAGGTCGTGGCCGTACGGGCGTTGCTGGCACAACCAACGCGCCTACGCAGGCCGGGCAGATCAACTCGCGGGGTGACCCGCAGCCTGCACAGGTGCGCGGGACCACCAGGTCGAGCAACGACTCGACGACCTCGGCGGCGCCCGACCAAGCGCGTCGACGCGACAACTGGCTCGAGATCCGGTCCGACCAGGGCTGGGAACGGGGAGGCGGCGGAAGCACCCCTCACTGTGACTCCCGGGCCACCGACGGTCGACACAGGCAGTCGCGCGTGGGGACTGCGGGGCGCTGTGGAGGCCCGATGGACCGAGGATCAGCCCGGGTAGGCGGGGTCGGTGCCTTCGCCCACGGCCTGCCAACCCACGTCCGTGTCGGCCCACAGCGTCCCGTCGGCGGTCGCGGCCAGCAACGGCCGCCCCGGTGCGGCGGCGATCCGGACGATGCCGGACAAGGAGCCTGCGGCGGGGTTGACCTGGCCGTCCGGCTCGACCAGACGGGCCTGGAGCAGCCCGTTCGGCTCCCGCCCTACCACGGCCAAACGATCGGCGTCGGCCCAGGCGACGTCCGCGACGTCGACCAGGGTCGACTCCACGCGTCGCAATCCAGCAAGCACCAGCCGGTCCGGGCTGCGCTCGACGCGACCGACCAGCAGCTGACGGCCCGAGCCGTCTCGGGCGCCCACGACCACGGCGACGCGGACACCGTCTCGGGCCACTCTCAGCGCGATCACCCGTTGGTCATTCAGTTGCGGGGCCTCGACCCGCTGAGCGGTCGCGTCTCCGGGGCGGACTGCCCAGATCGCCGACCCCTTCCCCCTACGGCTCGCGGTCCACACGGCACCGAATGGATCCCAGGACGGGGAGGTGAGACCGGGCTCGGTCAGACGGGCACGAACGGGAGCGTCGGCCGTCGGCGTGGTCAGGTAGAGCGTGTCTCCCGTGATGGACAGCGCGGCCAGCTGATCACCCTCCGGCGAGACCGCGGGGTCGGTTGCGGGCACGCTGCCGTCACCCAGCTTCCCGGCCACGGGCCGCAGTTCCTCACCCACCACCTGCAACAGCCGTCCCTTGCGCGCGACGTAGGCGTCGGCTGCCGCCACCCCGTCGGGGGCGTAGGTCGGCCAGGCGTCACGGCGCTGGTCGACGGGGACACCAGGCATCGGCGCCCCGGCGGCCGTGATCCTCACGGCGGACACGTCGGGAAGCTGCCGGAGCGTCCACACCAGCTGCGCCGACAGGGCCTCCCGTGCCGCAAGATCAGCGCTGAGGGCCGCCTCGTTGAGATCGACCTGGACCACCCCGTCCTGCACCGGCGCCGACGACAAGGCCAGCAGGGTGCCCTCCGGGAAGGCTGTCCGCACCGCGGGGGCCAGCCAGTCAGTGGGACCCTCGAGCAGCGCGGTGACCAGGGTCGTCGAGGCGAACGGTCCGACCGGGACCCGGATCGCGTTCGGGACCAGGCGGGTGCCGGTCGGGTCCAAGAAGTACAGGTCGAAGGAACGGTAGGACCGGTTGACGTCCAGCGGGGTGAGGAACAGTCCGTTGGGCAGGTCGGAGATCCGCCACTCCCCTCCCACCTGGCGCAGCGCGAACGTCGCGTCGAGCCGGCCGTCGGTGTCGGCGGAGACGTACTCGCCGCGGGCGCTGATCGCGCCAACCTCTCGACCCCGCAGCGCCAGCACGTTGCCCTTCCGGTCAACGACCGTCCGCTCGTCGTCGTCGGCATAGATCACGGCACCCTGGTTCGGGTCCCAGCCGGCGGCCGCCTCGGGCGCCAGGAACGTACGAGCTACCGCGTGGTCGTCATCGAAGGACGCCGAGGCGCGCAGGAACCCGAGCAGCACCTGCTCCTGACTCATTCCGTCGACCGGTCCCCGCGCCAGCACACGGACGAAGGGGTCATCACGTTCAGTACGCACCTCGCCTCGCTGTTCCACCGGCCCAGACGTAGGGATCGAGGCGCAGCCCACGAGCAGAACGGTGAGCGCCGAGACAGCGGCCGCAACGGCCGCTGACCGCCTCACGCGTCCCGCCTGACGGGTGCCGCGGCCGCCAGCGGGACCCGGCGGTCGGTTCGCGCATCGATAGGTCGCAGGGGAAGGGGCGAGGAGGTGATCTCGCCGTGCGCCATGCGGGGGAGCGTGACCCGGAAGTTGCAGCCGTCGCCAGGCTCGCCCCAGGCCTCGAGCCACCCCCCGTGCAGCCGGGCGTCCTCCAAAGCGATGGCCAACCCCAGGCCGGTGCCACCCGTGGTCCGGGCTCGCGCCGGGTCGGCCCGCCAGAACCTGTTGAACACCAGGGCTGACTCGCCGGGACGCAGGCCGACGCCGTGGTCACGGACGCAAACGGCAGCGGCCTGGGGGTCGCCGGCCACCGTCACCACGACGGGGTGGCCTTCGCCATGCTCGACCGCATTGATGACGAGGTTGCTGAGGATGCGGCTGACCCGGCGCGCGTCCACCTCGGACATGCAGGCGCGGCCCGAGCTCTCGAGGACGAGCTCACTCCCGCGCATATCGGCCAGGGGTTCAGCGGCGTCGAGGCTGCGCCGCGCCAGCTCGACGAGGTCCACCGGCTCGGCCTCGAGGACTGCGGCCCCGGCGTCGTAGCGACTGATCTCGAGCAGGTCGGTGAGCAGGAGCTCGAAGCGGTCGAGCTGGGTCTGGAGCAGCTCGGCCGACCGAGCGGTGGCCGGGTCGAAGTCGCGCCGAGCGTCGTGGAGGACGTCAGCCGCCATCCGTACGGTCGTCAACGGGGTCCGCAGCTCGTGCGAAACGTCGGAGACGAAACGCCGTTGGACCCGCGACATGTCCTCGAGCTGCTGGATCTGCCCTTGGAGCGAACCCGCCATCTGGTTGAAGGACGTGGCGAGCTTGGACAGGTCGTCCTCGCCCTCCACAGCCATGCGTTCCTCGAGCCGCCCGGCGGAGAAGCGCTCGGCCGTACGGGCGGCCATGCGCACCGGGGACACGACTTGGCGAGTGACCAACCAGGCGATCCCACCCAGCAGCAGCACCAGCGCGATGCCGGCCACAGCGAGGGTGCGCTTGACCAGCGAGAGCGTGTCCGCCTCCTGGTTGAGCGGGAAGAGGTAGTAGAGCTCGTAGGCACCGACCTTGGGTAGGAACAGCGGGGCGCCCACCGCGAAGCCGGGAGTCGGCGCACGGTCGTCGGTGTAGCGCATCTCGATATAGGTGGACGACTGCCGCAAGGTGTCCCGAACCGCGAGGCGCAGCGCGGGAGGAACCGAGGTAGCGGAGACCTGATTGGAGCCGAACTCCGGAGCATCGCCCACCAGGTTGCCGGGCGAGCCGAGCAGCAGCACCTCATAGATCGAAGGATTTCCGGCCCGGTTGGCCAGCTGCCGGGCGATGCCGTCGACGAGGGCCACGTTGCTCACCGGGTCACCGCTGCGCTCGGCGGCGTCGGCCAGCAGCTGGGCCTGGGCGAGCCCGGCGCGGGCCTCGTCGAGAGCCGAGCGCTCTTTGGCCGCCAGCAAGCCGTCGGTGACCCTCCCGAGCAGGAATTGCGCCAGCAGAACGAGCACCGCCAACGACAGAGCCAACGTCGTGAGGACGACGCGCAGGTGCAGAGAGGCCCGCCACGCGTGGCGCAGCTGGTGAAACGGTCGGGCCACCGTGGACCGCAGCCGCGCCAGCCCGGTCCAGAACCGGTCGCCGAACGTCGGGCCATCGTGTGCGGTCGTTGCCGCTGGTGCGGTCATCGTCGTCTCGTGTCGGGGCGCACAGCGGCTACTCGCCGCCCGGCGCGCCCGCCTTGTAGCCGACTCCGCGCACCGTGACCACGATCTCGGGGTTCTCGGGGTCGCGCTCGATCTTTGAGCGCAACCGCTGAACATGGACGTTGACCAGCCTGGTGTCAGCCGCGTGCCGGTAGCCCCAGACCTGGTCCAGCAGCAGGCCGCGAGTGAACACCTGCCAGGGCTTGCGCGCCAGGGCCACCAGGAGGTCGAACTCCAGAGGCGTGAGGTTGATCTCGGTGTCTCCACGGCGGACGATGTGGCCCGCTACGTCGATGGTGAGGTCGCCGATCGACAGCGGGCCTTGAGCCGGGTCTTGCGTCGGGCGCAGGCGCGCGCGGACACGAGCCACCAGTTCCTTCGGTTTGAACGGCTTGACGACGTAGTCGTCGGCGCCGCTCTCCAGACCGAGGACGACATCGATCGTGTCGCCCTTGGCGGTCAGCATGACGATGGGCACGCCAGACTCTGCACGGATCTGCTTGGCGACGTCGATGCCGTCACGGCCGGGAAGCATGAGGTCGAGCAGCACCAGATCGGGCCGGGTCTCGCGGAAGACGTCGAAGGCGGTCGCACCGTCGGCGCAGAAGAACGGCTCGAAGCCCTCCCCGCGCAGCACGATGCCGAGCATCTCCGCCAACGCGGTGTCGTCGTCGACGACGAGCACTCGCCCCTTCATCGCCTGCTCATGCCTCCTCGTTCACGATCGGACCCACGGTCGGGGTCGCGTCCTCTCACGGTAGGCCCGCAGACGCCTGCCCTCGTTCGATCCGACGAATTCCGTGCGGCGGGGGTTCCCCCGCCTCGACGCGCCGCATGTGACCGATGCCACCCCTCACGATGACAGATGGAACGATGCCCCCATGACCGACCAACCCGGCTGGGGACCGCCCGACGACGGCGCCGCCTCTGACCAACCGTCCCCGCCACACCCCGGGTGGTCGCCCGCCCAACCGCCGGCTACCCCGCCAACCCCGCCCGGCCCGCCCACCCCACCGGGACCCCCCTCCCCGGCTCCGCCGTACTCCGGTCAGCCCGGGTCCGGTCAGCCCGGGTACCCGCCCCAGCAGGGCTACGGCCCTGCAGGCCCCTACGGCGCCTACGGCTACGCGCCACCCGCAGCGCCCAAGCCCGGGGTGATCCCGCTTCGCCCCCTTGCAGTCGGCGAGATCCTCGACGGGGCCATCCAGTGCGTGCGCGCCAACCCGAAGATCATGCTCGGGCTCTCGGCGATCGTGGTCACCGTCGCCCAGCTGATCTCCTTCGCCCTGTTGGCGGCCGTGGCGGGCAACCTCAATGCCCTCGACCCCCAGACCGCGACCCCCGATGAGGTGTTCGGCGCGGTCAGCGGCCTCCTCGGCGCCAGCGGTATCGGGCTCGTCATCTCAGGCCTCGCGCAGGTCGTCCTGTCGGGCATCCTGACCGTCGTGGTCGGGCGGGCCGTGCTCGGGCAGCAGATCACGCTCGGCCATGCATGGACCCAGCTGCGACCGCGGCTGCTGGCCCTGATCGGCGTCTCGATCCTGGTGTTCGTCCTCGCCTCGCTCGGACTGATCCTGTGCATCCTCCCCGGGATCTTCTTGTACGTGATGTGGTGGCTGGCCGCTCCCGCGCTGATCCTCGAGCGGGCGGGGGTGATCACGTCGATGAAGCGCTCCTGGCGCCTGGTCCGCGGGGCGTTCTGGCGCATCCTGCTGATCGTCGTGCTCACCGTGATCCTCACCCAAGTCATCGCCGGGATCGTCTCGTTGCCGTTCACGTTGCTCGCGGGGGGCTTCGACCAGTTCACCTCGTCGGCCGACAACTTCGGAACCCTCACCACCGGTTCGCTGCTCGCCAGCACGCTCGGCGCCATCGTGGCCGGGACGCTGACCTTCCCCTTCACGGCAGCGGTCACGGTGCTCGTCTACATCGACCGGCGCATGCGCCTTGAGGGCCTCGACCTGGAGCTGGCCCGGGCCGCCGCCGCCCGACCCAGCGGCCCGACGTCGGGGTGATGGCGGCGTGACGTTCCTGCTCGACGTCCCCGTCGAGATCGGCCGCGAGCAGGCGCGGCGGCTGGCCGCGGACGAGGTGGCCCGACCCGAATACCACGTCGACGACCCGAGCCTGTTCGAGCGGGCGCTGACGTGGCTCCTGCGCAAAGGGAGCGAGCTGCTCGACACGGCTGCGCGCGTGGTCCCCGGGGGACTGTGGGGACTGGCTTTGCTCGTCGTGCTCGGCGGCGTGCTGGTCGCGTTCCTCCTGTGGCGCGGCGGCGGTGTGCGGCGCTCCGCCGGCACCGACTCTGCCCTGTTCGTCGGGACGGTCCGGTCGGCCAAGGACTACCGGCGCCTCGCCGACGATGCCGCCAGCGCGGGCCGCTGGGAAGAGGCGCTCCAGCAGCGCTTTCGCGCCATCGTCCGATCGCTGGAGGAACGCACGATCCTCGAGCCGCGGCCGGGTCGAACCGCCGACGAGGCTGCGGCCGAGGCGGGTCTGGCGCTCCCCCTGCTGGCCCGCGACCTGGTAGCGGCGTCGGACACCTTCGACGCGGTGACGTACGGCGGTCGACCGTCGAGCTCGGCCGACGACCGCTTCATGCGCGAGCTCGATCGGGCGACCACGGCCACGAGCGCCCGGGCGTATGCAGCGGGTCCACGGTGGTGAGCTGGTGGTGAGCGCGACGGCGACCGCACCGGATCCGACGTCGATTTCCCCGACGGGGCGCACGCTGTGGGCGTCGGGACGGCGCCCCGCGCTGGTCGTGGCCTTCGTGCTCCTCTCCGCGCTGTTCATCGCCTGGGCCACATCCGGAAACCGAACCGGCTCCCTCGATCCCGACTCGGTCAGCGCCAGTGGCAGCCGGGCGGTCGCCCAGCTGCTCCGGGCGCAGGGCGTGGATGTCGTACGGGCCGAAGGGGTCGCGGCCGCCGCCCAGGCTGGTCCCGGAGACACGCTGCTGCTCAGCGCACCCGATCTCCTGACCGTCGAGCAGGCCAACGAGCTGGCCTCGACCGGGGCAGACCTGGTCGTCGTGAGCACCGGGCGGCCCGACATCATCGAGGCCTTCGCGCGCGACCTGTCTTCGGTCCCCGGAGGCCCGCCGCGCGACCGCGATCCCGCGTGCGATCTGCCTGCCGCGGCTCGGGCCGGGTCGGCGGAGACCGGCACCGTCGCCTACCAGGTCAGCCCTGACGCCTTGGACGTCATCGGCTGCTACCCGGTCGGCGGAGACCCCACGGTCGTGGAGGCACGGACGGACGGGCATCGCGTGGTGTTCCTCGGTTCCTCGTGGCCTCTGGAGAACGATCGCCTGACGGCCGCGGGCAATGCCTCTTTGGCCCTCGGGCTGCTCGGCGAGAACTCCACAGTCGTCTGGCACGTCCCTTCGCTGGCCGATCTGCCGGTCGCGCCGCGCGCAACGTTCTGGCAGCTGGTGCCCCGGTGGCTCAAGACCGCACTGGTGCAGGTGGGGATCGCCGTGGTTCTGCTCGCGCTCTGGCGGGCTAGGCGCCTGGGTCCGGTGGTCGCCGAGCCGCTTCCCGTCGTGGTCCGCGCGGCCGAAGCGACCGAGGGACGGGGCCGGATGTACCAAAGAGCCCAGGCCCGCGACCGCGCGGCAGGCCTGCTGCGTGGCGCGACGAGGAACCGGCTCGCGCCACGGGTAGGTCTCGCCAGGACCGCGGACGCCGGGGCCCTGATCGCCGCGGTCGCGACCCGCGTCGGTCGCCCGGAGATCGATGTGCATGCGCTGCTCCTCGGTGGCGCACCCACCGACGATCGTTCGCTGGTCGCCCTTGCGGATGATCTCGACGCCCTCGAACGGCAGGTCAGCGCCTCCGCTGGCCGGCCTGCTCGCATACGGTGACCTCCGTGAGCGACAACGACGGACCCCCCACCCCGCTGGACCCGCCCTCGGCCGCCCCGGAGCCAACCACCTCAGACGCAGAGTCGACCCCGGCAGCCCCGGCCGAAACCACCGTTGCGGACGACCCGGATGCCGCGGCCAGGGCCGCGCTGCTCGCCTTGCGCGGGGAGGTCGCCAAGGCCGTCGTCGGTCAGGACGCTGCCGTCACCGGCCTGGTGATCGCACTCCTCTGCCGGGGCCACGTGCTGCTTGAAGGAGTCCCAGGGGTGGCGAAGACCCTGCTGGTGCGCACGCTCGCGGCAACGCTGGCGCTGGATACCAAGCGCGTGCAATTCACCCCCGACCTGATGCCGGGAGACGTGACCGGATCCCTGGTCTACGACGCACGCACCTCGGAATTCTCGTTCCGCCCCGGCCCGGTGTTCACCAACCTGCTGCTCGCCGACGAGATCAACCGGACGCCTCCGAAGACTCAGGCGTCGTTGCTCGAGGCGATGGAGGAGCGGCAGGTGTCTGTCGACGGGGTCCCCCGGCCGCTGCCAGATCCGTTCGTGGTGTGCGCAACCCAGAACCCGATCGAGTACGAAGGCACCTACCCGCTGCCCGAGGCCCAGCTCGACCGGTTCCTGCTCAAGCTCACCCTCCCCCTGCCGGGTCGCGAGGACGAGGTCGAGGTGCTGGCCCGGCACGCGGCCGGCTTCGACCCCCGCGACCTCAACGGTGCCGGAGTCCGAGCCGTGGCCGGGACCGCAGAACTCGCCGCGGGGCGCGCAGGGGTCTCACGAGTGACCGTGGCGCCGGAAGTCCTCGGCTACGCCGTCGACGTCTGCCGCGCGACCCGCCAGTCACCGTCGTTGTCCCTGGGGGTGTCCCCGAGAGGTGCCACCGCACTGATGGCCGCGGCTCGAGCGTGGGCCTGGCTGTCCGCCCGCGACTACGTGACTCCTGACGACATCAAGGCCCTCGCCCGCCCCGCCCTGCGACACCGGGTGCGGCTGCGCGCCGAAGCCGAGCTCGAGGGCGTGACCGCCGACGGGGTCCTCGAGGGCGTGCTGGCCTCGGTGCCGGTCCCCCGCTGATCGCCTGCTCATGGCGCTGACCGGCCGTCTGGCGCTCCTGGCGCTCGTCGGCGCCTTCGGGGTGGCCTTCCTGGTCGGCGGTGCCGGCTGGTCCCCTCGCGTCGCTCTAGCCGTCGTCAACGGGCTCTTGGCCGCCGCGGTACTTCTCGACCTTGCGCTTGCTGCGTCGGTGCGCTCGCTGCTCCTGAGCCGCACCGGAGACACTCGCGTCCGGCTCGGTGAGCCCGCCGAGGTCGACCTGCTCGTCACCAACGCGGGACGACGCCGAGCTCACGGACGACTGCGGGACGCCTGGCCGCCCTCAGCCGGGGTGCCCGACCAGCGACACGCGCTCGACATCCCGCCCGGTGAGCGACGCCGGGTGACCGCACATCTGCGGCCGACCCGCCGCGGCGACCGGCGTGCAGCCCGCGTGACCGTGCGGGCGCTGGGCCCGCTGGGCCTGGCCGGCCGGCAGGGTTCGCACGCGGTTCCGTGGACCGTGCGCACCTTGCCCCCGTTCAGCTCCCGCAAGCATCTGCCGGCCAAGCTGGCACGACTGCGCGAGCTCGACGGACGGACTGCCGTCATGGTGCGCGGGCAGGGCACGGAGTTCGACTCGCTGCGCGAGTACGTCGACGGCGACGACGTCCGTTCCATCGACTGGCGTGCCACCGCGCGTTCAGGCGGGCTCGTCGTACGCACCTGGAGACCGGAGCGTGACCGCCATGTGCTCCTGGTCCTCGACACCGGGCGTACGGCGGCCGGCCGCGTGGGTGACGCGCCCAGGCTGGACGCCGCCATGGACGCCGCCTTGCTGCTCGCAGCGCTGGCGACCAAAGCGGGAGACCGGGTGGACCTCATCGCCCACGACCGGGTCGAGCGGGCCGCCGTCGTCGGCGCCTCGTCCACTGAGCTGTTGAGCCAGCTGGTCCAAGCCATGGCACCGCTCGACGCGGCGCTCGTCGAGACCGACTGGCGGGCGGTGGCCTCGACGGTGTTGCGCCGCGCCGGTCACCGATCCTTGGTGGTGCTGCTCACCGGCCTGGACCCCGCACCGTTGGAGGAAGGTCTGCTGCCGGTGCTGCCACAGCTGGCCGGACGCCACCGGGTCGTCCTGGCGTCGGTGGCCGACCCCCGCGTCGTGGAGCTCGCGGCCGGCCGGGGGTCCGCCGAGGCGGTCTATGCCGCAGCCGCGGCGGCGCGCACCATGGCGGCCCGAGCACGCCTCGAGCAGGTGCTGCGTCGCAACGGCGTCGAGGTGGTCGACGCACCACCAGACGTGCTCCCCCCTGCCCTCGCCGACCGCTATCTCGCGCTCAAGGCCAGCGGCCGGCTCTGACCGCGAGGTCCCGTGGGCCGTGAAATCGGCGGGATCAGCCGGCCGTCGGCAGGACGTCCCCGCGCAGTTCGGCCACGAGGTCGCCGGTCTCGCCTCGGTTGGCCGCCGGCCGGCCCAGCACCACGATCCAGGCGACGAAAGCCGACCACACCGCGAAACCCACGGCGATGCGCGCCCACGTAGGCAACGGCGACGGGGTCACGAAGGCCTCGACCACGCCGGACACCAACAGCACCAAGCCAAGCCCGAGGGCCACGGTCATGGCGGCGCGGCCTTCCCGGCCGAACGCCTCCGCCCGGGTGTCTTTCCCGGGGTCGATCAGCGTCCAGCCGAGTCGCAATCCGACGCCGGCGGCGACGAACACGCAGGTGAGCTCCAACATCCCGTGGGGGAGGATGAGCCCGAAGAAGAGGTCGGCCCGACCGTAGGCGGCCATCAGCCCACCGGCCACACCGACGTTGAAGGCGTTGGTCCACAACAGGTAGATCACGGGGAGCCCGAACAGGCCGCCCAGGGCGATGCACAACGCGGCGACCCACGCGTTGTTGGTCCAGATTCGGAACGCGAACGATCCGGCGGGTTCGGAGGAGTAGTAGTTCTCGAAGTCCTGTTCCACGAGCTGCTTGATCCGTTCCGGCGTCCCCAGCGACGACTGAACCTCCGGGCTGGAGGCCACCCACCAGCCGACCGCGAGCGCGACGAGGCAAAAACCCGACGCCCGCACCGATGACCCACCAGCGGGCCCGCCACACAGAGGTCGGGAAGTCGACGGTGAGGAACCGGCCGATCCCCGTCAAGCCTCCGGCCGATGCCCCGGTGACCCGCGACCGGGCTCGCGCGACCAGCGACGACAGCCGTGCCACCAGCGCGGGGTCAGGCGCCGACGACTGAACGACCGACAGGTGAGTCGCGGCCCTTTGATACAGGTCGACGAGCTCGTCGGACTCCGCGCCGTTCAACCGCCGCCGCCGCACGAGTTCCTCGAGGCGATCCCACTCTCCGCGGTGAGCTGCCACGTAGGCGTCGACGTCCATCGTTGGTCAGGCTACGCGGCGACCCGCCCGCGGTCGGGCAGGATGGGCGCGTGAGCACGTACGGGCCGGCGCAGCCGCACGACCTCGTCACGGGGGAGGCGGTCGCCCTCGAGCTCAGGCTGGCACAGCTCCCGACCCGCGCCCTGGCGCTCATGATCGACATGACCATCCAGGTCGCTGCCCTGTTCTTGCTGATCCTCGCGCTCAGCGCCTCCGGGGGTTCGCTGGACGACGCGGCTGGTGCGGCCTTGGTCCTCGTGATCAGCATTTCGGTGATCGTCGGCTACCCCTTGGTGCTCGAGACGGTCACCCGCGGCAAGACCGTGGGCAAGTACGCCTTCGGGCTGCGTGCCGTGCGCGACGACGGGGGCGCCATCCGGTTCCGGCAAGCGCTCGCCCGCGCCCTGATCGAGGTGGTCGAGATCTGGCTGCTGGTCGGCGTGCCCGCCCTGTTCTGCTCCCTGGCCAACCCACGGGGCAAGCGGTTCGGCGACCTCGCAGGAGGCACCGTCGTCGTGCGCGAGCGGGTCCCGGCAGAAGCGGGCCAACGCGCCGCAATGCCGCCCGAGCTGGCTGGCTGGGCGGCCACCGCCGACGTCGGGCGGGTCCCCGATGATCTGGCGCTGGCCGCTCGACAGTTCCTCACCCGCTCCGCTGCGCTGGATCCACAGGTGCGGTGGCAGCTCAGCCAGCGGCTGGTCGCCGACGTGCTGCCGTGGCTCGCGCCGCCGCCGCCCCCCGGGAGCACCGCCGAGCGGCTGCTGGCCGCCGTGGTGGCCGAGCGGCGCCGCCGCGACGAGCTCCGGATGGCAGGTCAGGCGGCGACCACGCGCACCTGGACCGACGCACCGCCGCCCCGAGCGCCGCCCCCGTCACGCGCCACGACCCGTACGGACTGCGCCGCGGGCCAGCGCCCACCCTGCCGCCGGTGCCCGACCAGCCGGTCGTTGACGGCGGAGGAGGGTTCAGCGCGCCGTCGTAGGGCTGGGCCTTCAGTTGAAGGCCAGCAGCGCGAGCGCCACAGCTCCGGGGAGGTTGTTGGCCATATGAGCCGCCATGCTCGCCCCCGTTGAAGCCCGGCGCGAGCGCACCCATCCCAGCATGAGCCCGATCACGACGAGGACGGGGAGCCGTGTTGGCTCGAGGTGGAAGACCGCGAACAGGAGACCGGTGCCGACGATGCAGCTCGCCGCGTTCCAGCCTCGCTTCTCGAGTGCGCCGAACATCAAGCCGCGAAAGGCGATCTCCTCCGCGATCGGAGCTCCGATCGCGGCGAGCACGGCCAAGGCGAGCACCGGCCAGGGAGACGCCGCGGACAGGTCGTCGGCCAGCTGCCCGACCGCAGACTCCAAGGGGTCACCGGTCAGCCGTTCCAGGATCAGCGCGACGGCGCCCGCTGCGAGCAGCCCGGCGAAGCCCGCCACCGCGCCGTAGGCCACGTCGCGAACACTCGCGCGGAGCCGGAGGTCGAGCACGGGCCCCTGCCCCTTGCGAGCGGTCGCGAGCAGCGGCCAGCCGGCCAACCCGATCCATGGGAGCGCGACGGAGGCGACCAGCGCCCACGCCCGAGCGTCGGGCGTATCGGGCACAGCCAGAACGATCGTGGCCCCCACGAAGGCGAAGAACACGTACAACGCCAGGGTGATCCACAAGTCACCGAGCCCCCACTGACGACCGGCCGCACCCGCGGTCGCGGGGGGCGGGCCAGAGATCGACAACTCCGGCATCGGATCATCGTCGGCCACCACCGGAGCGTAGGCCCGCGACGGCGGGACACAGAAACCGAGTGAAAGCCCTCGGCGCACTCGAACCTCAGCGCCCCCGAACCTCAGTGCCCCCGAACCTCAGTGCCCCCAAAGATGCTCGGCCAGCAGCCGTGCCGCCGCATCCCGGTGGTCGACAGCCAGCAGCCCCGCTGGCGCGAGCACGTAGGACGCGTCGATCGTGACGCGGGCGTTCTCCGGCACGCGCCAGCCCCCGGCATGATCAGCGACCACCGACGCCAGCGCACTCACCGCCGCGGTTGGGTCGGCGTGGCGGAGCACGCCTCCCGACCCGACGATCAGCGAGACCGCGCGCAGGTCCTTGCCCGGGCGACGCGGGCCGTCGGGAGTGACCGGATCAGCGGCCCGGGCATGGCGGCGGACGGCGATGGTCATGGCCAGCCGGGCGAGCGTGAGCTCGTCCTCGCGGTCCGCGTTCGAGACTGGCAGCCAGTCGGGCCGTTCCACGCGGTCCCTCGCCGCCTCGACCAGCCGGTCTCCGCGCTCGAGCAGCCGCTCCGCCACGGCAGCCTCAACGGTGCCAGAGGCGTTCCATCTCATGCCGAGGTCGCCTTCGACGGTGCGTTCGCGCGCCATCACCTCGACGACCTCTCGGTGGAGGCTGGCCTCTTCCGGGTCCAAGGTCAGCGCGGAGTAGACGTCGGTCGTCGCCCCGCCCACATCGACGACCACCACGTCTCCTGCGCCGTCGACGGCAGGGCGGCCGGATTGGTTCGCTCCGTCGGCGAGCAGTTCCACGCCGGCGAGCACGGCATCGGGGGTCGCGGCCCTGACGAGTCGGCCGAACTCAGGCCCCTTCGACAGCCCCTTGCCGCCGATGACGTGCGTGATGAACACCTCCCGGATGGCCGATCGGGCGGGCTCGGGGTCCAGCACGCCGATCCGCGGAAGGACGTTCGCCGTCGGTAGCACCGTGCGGCCCCCCGCACTCAGCAGCCGGCAGACGTCGTCGCGGGCATCGACATTCCCCGCCACGACGACGGGCGCGGCTAGTCGAGCGCGGCCCAACCGGGTGGCGTTGTGCCGGAGAACCTCGCTGTTGCCGCCGTCGGTGCCGCCGACGAGCAGAACCACATCGGGGCGGCTTTCCCGCAGCGCGCGTACGCCCGTCTGGTCGAGGGCGCCCGCTGACACGTGCACAACCCGTGCCCCGGCGGAGAGCCCGACCCGGCTGCCCGCCTCGGCGGTCACGGCGCGTTCGTAGCCGACGACCGCCAGACGCAGCCCGCCTCCGGCCGACGAACAGGCCCGAACGTCGTCGATCCGTCCGACCTCCGCCTCCACCGACGCACGGACCGCTGCAACTCCGTGCAGCACATCGGTTGCCGCGGTCGTCGGGTGCGACGCCGTGGCGAGGAGCTCCCCAGACGGCACCGCGACGGCGGAGCCCTTGGTGAACGTCGATCCGACGTCCAAACACAGGACGGTGAGCACGCGGCCTGTCAGCCGAGCGCGCGCGTGAGGTCGCCGAGCAGGTCGTCGATCGTCTCCAGGCCGACCGACAAGCGAACCAGGTCCGCCGGAACCTCCAGCGCCGAGCCGGCCACCGAGGCGTGAGTCATCCGCCCGGGGTGCTCGATCAGAGACTCGACCCCTCCGAGCGACTCCCCGAGCGTGAAGACCTGGGCACGCCCGCACACGGCCAGGGCCTCCTGCTCGCCGCCCGCCACCCGGAAGGACACCATGCCGCCGAAGTCCCGCATCTGCTTGACCGCGACGTCGTGCCCGGCGTGGCTGGGCAGGCCAGGCCAGAAGACCTCGCTGACCTTGGGGTGCTCCGTGAGGAGCGCGACCACCCGTGCGGCGTTGGCGCAGTGCCGATCCATGCGGACGCCGAGCGTCTTGGCGCCCCGCAGCACGAGCCACGCATCGAAGGGTCCGGCCACGGCGCCCATGGCGTTCTGGTGATAGGCCAGCCGCTCACCGACGTCCGCGGTGGCCGCCACCAGCGCTCCTCCGACGACGTCGGAGTGCCCGCCGAGGTATTTCGTCGTCGAGTGCACCACCACGTCGGCACCGAGGGCGATCGGTTGCTGGAGATAGGGCGAGGCGAAGGTGTTGTCGACGACCAGGAGGGCGCCCGCATCGTGGGCCACGGCAGCGAGCGCGGCGATGTCGGCGATCCCCAGAAGGGGGTTGGTCGGGGTCTCGACCCAGACCAACCGCGTGCGGCCCGGGATCACGGCACGCCGCACAGCGTCGACGTCAGACAGCCGTGCCGGCGTGTGGGAGACGCCCCAGCGCTCGTGCACCTGGGCGAACAGCCGGTAGGTGCCTCCATAGGCGTCATCGGGGATCACGACGTGGTCACCGGGCGAGAGCAGCGTCCGCAGCAAGGTGTCCTCGGCCGCCAGGCCGGAGGCGAAGGCCAGGCCCCTCGCGCCGTCCTCGAGCGCGGCCAAGCACTCCTCCAACGCCGTGCGCGTGGGGTTGCCCGATCGGGCGTACTCGTAGCCACCTCGGAGGCCACCGACGCCGTCCTGCTTGAAGGTCGACACCTGATAGATCGGCGGAACGACCGCGCCTGTCGTCGGATCGGGGTCCTGCCCGGCATGGATGGCCAAGGTCTCGAAGCCGTGGCCCGCGGCGCCAGCGCCGTCGGCGGAGGGGAGACTCATGGTCCCGAGGCTAGCGCCGTCGCCATTCCGTAAGGCGCTGGCACCCCTGGGCGAGGAACACTGAGGCCGCACGGCAGCGTTGACACGAGCGACCCCAGAGGAGGAACTGTGCTCTTCAGTTCACGCAAGTCCCAGCTCGTCGCACCGCAGGATGCCCTGCCGGGCCGCGCCACCCGCCCGTTCGCGGTCTCCAGCACCCATGCGGTGCTGGGCACCCCCCTGTTCGGGCCCTGGCCGGACGGCTTCGAGGTCGCCTACTTCGGCCTTGGCTGCTTCTGGGGTGCCGAGCGCAAGTTCTGGCAGGTGCCCGGCGTCTACTCGACCGCCGTCGGCTATCAGGGCGGGCACACCGCCAACGCGACCTACCACGAGGTGTGCACCGGTCGCACCGGTCACACCGAGGCCGTCCAGGTGGTCTACGACCCATCAAAGGTGTCCTACGAAGAGCTGCTCAAGGTGTTTTGGACGATCCACGACCCGACCCAGGGTTTCCGACAGGCCAACGACATCGGGACGCAGTACCGCTCCGCCGCGTATTGGACGACCGACGCCCAGCGCGCTGCGTACGAAGCCTCAAAGGCGGTCTACCAGGGCGCGCTCGACGCAGCTGGCCTCGACCCGATCACGACCGAGGCCCTGCCGGCTCCGGAGTTCTTCTACGCCGAGGACGACCACCAGCAATACCTCTACAAGGTTCCGCACGGCTACGACTGCCACTCGACGACCGGTGTTCCCTTCCCGGACGGCGTCTGAGCAGCCGGCCCCGCGACCTCAAGCTGGTCGCGGGGCCAGTTCCTTTTCTTCCCGGGTGTCGGATCGGCCGACCGCCGTTCGTAGAGAATGCGAACGGTGGCCGCAGGGACACCCGGCAGAGGGGCAGACATGACCGAGTACCTCATCTACTTCAACCAGCAATGGGTCGGCGACCACGACGAGGAGTGGTTTCGCGGGCGCGGACCGCTCGCCCGGGCGGTCGTGGAGGAGATCAAGGCCGCAGGCGACTACGTGTTCGCCGGCGGGCTGGTGGAAGAGGTCGAGGAAGCCTTCAGCGCCGACGCGACCAGCGGCACGCTGATCTTCTCCGACGGACCCTTCGTCGAGACCAAGGAGTACCTGGGTGGGCTGACGATCGTCGACGTGGCCGACGTGGAGACCGCCAGGATGTGGGCCGGCAAGATCGCAGAGGCGTGCGGCTGGCCCCAGGAGGTTCGCGAGTTCAAGCCGTAGCCCCAGACCGAGTGACACGGTCATGGCTCGTCAACCCGAGGACGAGCCCGTCGAGACGCATACGTCGCTGACTCATATTCGCCGTACCACTCGAGGCAGACCGCCCTCAGCTACCCCTTGACGGCTCCTCGACGTGGTGCAGGTCACAGGGCTCAGTGCGCCATATCCGGCGAGGTCTCGCGTCTCATGGTCGACGGAGCGGCAACCGCCGTCTCCGACGACGTAGGGAAGGCACACACACTCGTGCACACGATCACCAAGGGCGCCGCGGTCATCACCGCCGCGCTGATGGCCGCCACCGGCCTCGGACTCACCCAAGCGGCCCAGGCTGACACCAGCGACGTGACGATCCGTTCCGCGGACCTCACATCGGAGCCTGAGACACGCGCACTCGGGCATGTCGACTTCGTCAAGCGACGGGTTACACGTCTGGACCGACGAGCAGTACGTCGGCCAGGCCAAGGCGGCCGGAGTACTTCGGCGCCACCGGTGGACTGCCGACGAGCGCATCGCTCGTCTGGTACGGCACCCAGCCGCAGCCCGGTCAGCAGATCGTGTTCGATGCCGACAGCACCACGGGCAACGGCAACGACTACAACATCCTGGTCGGCGAGCCGATCTACGGGGCGACTGGTGGCTGACCAGCGGCTCGTCCGCCGATGCGAAGGATGTCGATCCCTCGGGTGCCAACAATGGCGGCAACGGCTCTGCGTGGTTCGGCACGCTGGCCGAGTGGGCAGCCGCGCTTCCGGACGCTCGCTTCTACGCCGGCGGCTTCTCCCTCGGCTCCGGCGTCAAGGGCGACGGGTTCCTCGAGTCGATCACGTACGGCGACACGACCTACACGTTCACCTCGGCTGCGGCGCCAGCCGTCGTCGACGTCACGGGCAAGACCCTCAAGAAGGTTGGCCACTTCAAGGCCCGCCTCGACTTCATCAGCAACGCGCAGCCCGCCGACTCCGTCCAGGGCAAGAAGCTCAAGTGGCGCGTGACCGTCGACGGCAAGCGCACGTTCGTGACCAAGCAGGGCTTCGGCGACCACGACACCCTGATCGAGCGCTTTGCCAAGAACTCGGGCAAGCACCGCATCGAGGTCTTCAAGAACGGCGTGAAGGTCCGGCACTTCGCCGTACGCACGCACGTCTGACCCACCCCGCGCAGAAGCCCCTCGACCCTCGCCGGTCGGGGGGCTTCTCCGCGCCCGGGCCAGGGTCAGCCGTGAACCGTGGCTGGGACCGGCCCCACATCGGGCGAGGCTGCCCCGTCGCCAGCCTCGCCCGACCCGGGCTCCCCCGAGTCGTCATCTCGGTCGGCCGTGCCACGAGCGGGCCGGGTGACGGCACGTACGCGGCGTGCCGCGGCCAAATCGTTCGTCTGGAAGTCTTCGGCGCGCCCGACATCGAAGCGGTCGATCGAGCCGCGCAGCTCGTCGGCGAGCCCGGCGAGCTCCCCTGCCGAGGCCGAGGCTTGGCGTGACGCCGCGGCGTACTGCCGAGACACGGCGTCGGCCCTCGACATCGCCACGACCACCTGTTCCGAGGCGGATCGCTGCTGCTGGGTGGCCACAGAGATCTCCTTGACCACCATGGCCGCGTCATCCACCATGTCGGCGATCCGGTCGAGGGCCTCAACAGCTCCGTGGGCAACCTCAGCGCCAGCGCGGGCCTCGCGCGCACCTTCCTCGCTGGCCAGCACCGTGCCCCTGGTCTGGGCACGGATCTCGGTCACGATCGTCTGCACCTGCGCGGTCGACTGCCGCGCTCGTTCGGCCAGTCGCCGCACCTCGGCCGCAACCACAGCAAAGCCGCGCCCGTGCTCGCCCGCCCGGGCCGCCTCGATGGCCGCGTTGAGCGCGAGAAGGTTGGTCTGGTCGGCCAGCTCGTCGATGAGGTCGAGGATCCGGCCGATCTCGTGCACCTTGCCGTCGAGCTCGGTGGAGGACTCCGCGATCGTGTCGACCCGCCCGGCGATGCGGTCCATCGCGCCCACCGAGTCCTGGACGGCCTGACGTCCCTGCTCGGTGAACCGCAACATCTCGCCGGCCGTCTGGGCCACACCCTGCGCGGAGTCTGCGATCTGCGCGGCCGTAGCCGCCAGCTGTTGGATGGTCACCGACGTCTCGGTCACGGCTGCGGACTGCTCACGAGCCGTGTCGGCCTGCTGCCGCGACGAGGCGTTCAGCTCGGCCGCCGCCCGGGTGAGCTGGTCGCTGCTCGACTGGGCCTTCTCGACCAGCTCGCGGAGCCCGTCGATGGTCGTCTCGAACGACCCGGCCAGGCCGCGCAACCGCTCGTCGTCAAAGCCTTCCACCGGTAGCCGCGTCGCCAGGTCGCCCTCGGCCACCCGCTGCAGCGCCTCGGACATCTCCTCGAGCCGCTCCGACATCGCATCACGCTCGGCCGCGGTGCCTGCGCGCGCCAGGGCGAGCCTGCGGCCGTGCCGTACGTAACCCGCTCCCGCGCCGGCCACGGCGCCCAGGCCGAACAGCAAGAAGACCAGCGCCCAGGTGTCGAGGTGGTTCCCCGGCTCCGTAGAGCTCCGCGGAGTCGAGGCGGTCACGATCCACGCCGCATTGGCAAAGCTCGTCGCGTTCTGCTGGACGTTCAATCTCGCGTACGCCGCTCGATCGGCACCGGCATTCATCCGGCCCGTCGCGCCCATGTCCGCGGTGATCCCGGCAAAGGTCAGGTCGTCCGGCTGTCCCACGTCGATGCTCGGACCCTGCGAGTAGCGGCTGTCGAGGAGGACGGCCCCCGTGTCGGGATCCAGCACGCGAACAACCGAGAGCCCGGCCGCGTTGGTGATCTGGGTGCGCAAGCTGTCCATCAGCAGCTCCATGTGCACCACGCCGATCTTGTCCGCGCCGGCGAAGACGGGGGCCGCGAAGGTGACCACCCAGGCCCCGGTGTCCTCGGATTGGTAAGGAGCCGTGCGGTAGACCTCGCCGGCCTTCACCGTCCGAGCCGGACCAAACCAGACGCCGTCTCGAACGTTGCCGAGGTCGCCGGGGAGGACGGCCCGCCCACCGACGATCCGGGCGTTCTCGTCGGCCCGGGCGTCGACGTAGCCGCTGCTGTCGACCATGCCGGGGAAGACGGTCCCGATGAAGCGAAGGGACTCGATCACCGGGGCAACGACCCCGTTGCGGTCGCCGAGCTTGGCCTCGCGGCTGCCCGGCGCAGCCTCGAAGGCGCGGAAGGCCTGGTCGTTGGCCAGCACGAGCTCGGTCGTGCGCGCCCGCTCGAAGGTCTGAGCCAACTGGGTGGCAGCGCCTTGGGCATAGCCAGCGAGCTCCTCGTCTCGCCGCTCGGCGGCCCCCGCAGCCGTACGGCTGCTGACCGCACCGAAGACGACGGCGGCGGCCAGGAGCGACACACCCGCCACTAGCGCAGGCACGCGCAAGCTCCGCACGGCACGCCTCCCTCAGTCGAACTCCTCCCCCAGGAGTCATCCCCCGTGGAGGAGATCGGCATCCGGGCCGAGAAGTTGAGGCCGAGGCGGCTCAACCAGCCAGGTAGCCCAACACGTCCTGCCGGGTCAGCACACCGGTGGGCTTCCCGTCATCGAGCACCACGGCAGCATCCGCCGACTCCAAGGCGTGGATGGCGGCGGCCATCGGCTCCCCGGCGCCGATGACAGGCAGCGCCTCCGACATGTGACGCTCCACCGGGTCGGCCAGCGTGGCCCGCCCGCCGAACAGCGCGTCGAGCAGATCACGCTCGACGACCGAGCCGACGATCTCCGCGGCCATGACCGGGGGCTCAGCCTTGACGACCGGCAGCTGCGAGACGCCGTACTCGCGCAGGATGTCGATGGCCTCGCGGACGGTCTCGGTCGGGTGGGTGTGCACGAAGGAAGGGATGCCGTGAGTCTTGGCCTGGAGCACGTCTCCGACCGACTGCTCGGTCGAGCTGGTGAGGAACCCGTAGTCGGCCATCCAGTCATCGTTGAAGACCTTGGACAGATACCCGCGCCCGCCATCGGGCAGCAGCACGACGACGAGAGCGTCCGGGTCGGCGGCCTGCGCCGTACGGACGGCCGCGACGGCAGCCATCCCGCACGAGCCGCCGACGAGCAGACCCTCCTCCCGGGCTAGCCGCCTGGTCATGACGAAGGAGTCCTTGTCAGACACCGCGATGATCTCGTCGCAGATCGTGCGGTCGTACGTCGTCGGCCAGAAGTCCTCGCCCACGCCTTCGACCAGGTAGGGCCGGCCGGTGCCGCCGCTGTAGACCGACCCCTCGGGGTCCGCACCGATCACCCGCACCCGCCCGTCGCTGACCTCCTTGAGATAGCGCCCGGTGCCGCTGATCGTCCCGCCAGTGCCAACCCCTGCAACGAAGTGCGTGATCCGACCCTCGGTCTGCTCCCACAGCTCCGGACCGGTGGAGGCGTAGTGCGACGCGGGGTTCTGCGGATTCGAGTACTGATCCGGCTTCCAAGCGCCCGGGATCTCGCGCGCCAGCCGGTCGCTGACTTGGTAGTAGCTGCGCGGGTCCTCGGGGTCCACGGCAGTAGGGCAGACCACGACCTCGGCGCCGTACGCCCGCAGGACGTTGATCTTGTCGCCCGACACCTTGTCGGGGCAGACGAAGACCGTGCGATACCCACGCTGCTGGGCGACGAGCGCCAGGCCCACCCCGGTGTTACCGGAAGTCGGTTCGACGATGGTGCCGCCGGGCGCCAGGAGCCCGTCGGCCTCCGCGGCGTCGACCATGGCCACCGCGATGCGGTCCTTCACCGACCCGCCCGGGTTGAGGTATTCCACTTTCGCGAGGACCTCTGCGGCAGCACCGTCCGTGACCTGGTGCAGCCGGACCAGGGGGGTGTTTCCGATGAGATCGATGACCGTGTCGAAGACGCGCATGCGGGTCACCGTAGACGGGGAGCGGTCTGCAAGCCCGCAGTAGCATCGTTGGAGGAGCCGATTCGACCTCAGGAGTTCACCGCATGAGTGGCCCAGCCGCGATCGCCCTGGCCCCCGGCGTCTGGCGCGTCCCCACCGCCCCGAAGGACCTCGTCAACTCCTTCGTCTTTCGCGACGAGGACGGTCAGTTGACCCTGGTCGACACCGGCCTGAAGTCCGCCCCGCCGCGCATCCTGGCCGCCCTGACCGAGCTCGGCGCCGCCCCGGCCGACGTCACCCGGATCGTGTTGACTCACGGCCACTCCGACCACGCAGGTGGGGCCGCCTCCCTCAAGGAGACCACGGGCGCCACCCTCGCCGTGCACACCGGAGACGCGGGGACAGTGCAGGAGGGGAAAGGCCCGCCTCTCGACCCCGGCGTCCTCATGGGTCGGTTGCTCAAACGGGGTCAGTCGTCACCCGCCGTCGCCGTGGACGAAGAGCTGTCCGACGGTCAGGTGCTCGAGGTCGGCGGGGGCCTACGGGTCTTGCACACCCCTGGGCACTCGCCGGGGCATGTGAGCCTGTTGCACGAGCCCAGTCGGGTCCTCATCACCGGCGATGCGATCTGGAACGTTCGCCGGCGGCTGACTTGGTCGGTGCTGTCGTTCTGCACCGACATCCGGCTCACCAAGCAGACCGCGCACGTGCTCGCGGAGCTCGACTACGACATCGCGGCCTTCACCCACGGTCCGGAGATCCGTGACGGAGCTCGGGAGGCCGTTCGCGGTTTCCTCAAGCAACCGCGCGGGTTCAGGGCCGGGCTCTGACCCGTCCTCACCAGGGTCTCTGAGTCGATGTCTCGAGCGTCTACCGCCCGCCGAATCGCCGCTCGCGCTGCCTACGGTGGCGGCGGGCTGGTCGCCACGAGCGCAACGGCCGCCGGCCTGCTGTGGCTCGAGGCTCGCTACGCGCGCTGGCAGGTCGGCGACGTGACCGCCACGCCGTTCCCCGTCGACGCGACCTATCTCGCGCCCGGCGTCGCAGGCCCCGCTCTGCGGCTGGCTGTCCTTGGTGACTCCGCTGCTGCCGGTCTGGGGGCTGACTCCGCCACCGACACCCCCGCCGTGCTGATCGCCCAGAGACTGGCCGAGGAGAGCCGTCGCCCGGTCCACCTCCTCAACGTGGCGGTCGTCGGCGCTCGCACCGCAGATCTCGGACCCCAGATCGACCGGGTCGAAGACTTCCGCCCGGACGGCGCTGTCGTCCTGATCGGGGCGAACGACGTCACCCACGCCGTCCCGCCATCGACGAGCGTTCGCTCGCTCGACCAAGCCGTCCGTCGCTTGCGCGCCCTGGACGCCGAGGTGATCGTGGGCACCTGTCCCGACCTCGGCACCATCCGTCCGCTCCCACAGCCGCTGCGCGCCATCGGGCGGCGGTGGTCAAGGCAGCTGGCCGCCGCCCAGATGATCACGTCCGTCGAGGCCGGTGGGCGCGCCGTTTCGCTCGGATCCCTGCTCGGCCCGGAGTTCGACCGTTCGCCCGACGACTACTTCAGCGCAGACCGCTTCCACCCGTCCTCGCTCGGCTATCGACGCCTCGCGGAAGTGATCGTCCCGTCCGTGTGCGCCGCCCTTGGCTACGGCCCCGAGCCCGAGCCGGAACTGGATGCCAATCGCCACGAAGAGGTGCTGCCCATCGCCGAGGCCGCCGTCCAGGCCGCGGCGATGGCCGGCAGCGAGCTCACGAGCGGGCAGGTGGAGGGGCAGGACCGCTCGTCCAAGGGACGCTGGGCCACGCTGCGCCATCGGGTGCCGCTGCGCCGCCGCGCCGGCGTAGCCGCGACCGACGCGTCCCCTGCCGACTCCCCTGCGGACGGGCTCTAGACCGTGAGACGGAGCGAGCGGACCGACTCAGTCATGGTCGCGATCACCTCACGGGCCCGAATCCGCCGCCCGGCGATCCAGACCTCGATGTCCGGGTCGGCGTCGACCGTTGCCGCGACGAGATCGCGGCCGGTGACGGCCACCTGGTCGCCCAACGCGAAGACGCCGAGATCGGGGACGACCCGGCTCACCGGCGGCTGGAGGCAGGCGCGTTCCTCGACGCCCTGGGCTGCATCGGCGAGCAGCTGGGCCAGGTCGAGCGCGGCGACGGCCCGCGACTCGTGCGGCGGAAAGGGGCCGCCCAGCCTGACGTCGGACAAGGACCGCAGACGGTCGGCCAGGCGTGACAGCTCCCACTCAAGCTCATCGAGGTCCGAGCGGTCCACGCCGATCACGGTACGTGGGTCAGGGTCGGGTCCCCGTGTATTCGCGAAAGGCTTGTGCGGCGCCCTTCGGACAGGCACCGTAGGGGGATCGCTCCGGATGGGGCGTCTGACCTGGGAGGCGCCCATGTCCGTGCACCACTCCGACGAGACCTACGCGAACCTCGTGGCCCGGTTGCCGCAGGCAACCGGGCGAGACATCAAAGAGTGGTGCAAGGAGGTGGAGGCCGGTCCGTCGCTGATCAAGTCCGAGGACCGCATCCACTGGCTGCAGGACGAGCACGGCCTGGCGCACAGCTATGCGAAGGCGATCGTGCACGAGTACGACATGCAGCGGGCGGCTCGGCGCGTCAGCTAGCTAGCTCAGCGCCAAGCAGTTACACCCGGCGATACCGCCAGCCCATCCCCCGTGATCATGCGCAGATGGCCCCTGCCCGCAGCACCCACACGCCCCCCAACCCCACCCCCTTCGTGATCATGCGCAGATGGCCCCTCACGGAGGGCCGCCGCGATCGCCAAGCCGTACCCGAGGGGCCACTTGCGCATGATCACGACAAGGGACGGGCAAGGCCTCAACGACCGGCGGCTAGCCCCGGTGGGCAGGGGCCATCTGCGCATGATCACGAAGGGTTGGGGGAAGCTCGTGGCTCGGCGCGTCAGCTAGATCAACCCGACAACGGCCACCACCCGGGGATGATCGCCCCGGGGTGGTGACTCGGCTCGTTGCGGCTGAGGACTCGTTGCGGTTGGGGACTAGTTGCGGTTGAGGATCGCGAGCAGGCGCAGCAGCTCGAGGTAGAGCCAGATGAGCGTGACCAACAGGCCGAACGACGCCCTCCAGGACTCACGCTCGGGCAGGCCGAAGGCCGCGCCCTTCTCGATGGCGTCGAAGTCGAGCACCAGGCTGAACGCGGCCAGGCCGACACCGGCGACGCACAGCAGGATGCCCAGCGGTCCTGCGCCGTAGAAGCCCCAGCCCTCGCCCACGCCGAAGAACGCGGAGATCAGGCTGACAACGGCGATGGCCGAGGTAGCTCACCATCGAGACGAGCATCATCTTGCGGAACCGCGGGGTCGCCCGCAGCTTGCCCGAGGCGTAGAGCGCCAGCATGACCCCGAAAGCCACGAGCGTGCCCAGGACGGCCTGACCGACGATGTTCTGGCCCTGGACGAGCTGGCCCTGGTCGTTGAGCGTGAAGCTCTCCGTGCCGACTCGTCTGGTTGAACAACCTGCTGATCCCGCCGAGGAACAAGCCCTGGACCACGGCGTAGACCATGATCAGTGGCGGACTGACGTTGCGCTTGAAGGCATTGGCGAGGCCGAGGCCGAGGCCGACCAGCATCGACCCCCAGACGAGCAGCGGGTAGTCGGGCCCGAGGTTCCAGCCGGCGATGGCCATGGGGAGCAGCAGCACGAACAGGATTGCGGTCCTGACGACGACGTCCTGCACCGTCATCCGGTCGGCAGTCGAGGTCGCCGCAGGCGGCGCGTACTGCTCCTGGAGGGTGGCCGCGTCAACTCCCTGGGCCTCGAACGTCGCGTAGCGCGCAGGGTCGTTGAACTCGCGGTTGAGGACCGGGTTCCGGCTCTGAGGGGTGTTGGCCATGCTCAATCGTAACCTGAGACACCGCCCAACGCGCAGGTCAGAGCCTTTCGACGGGGGCGTAGCGCAGGAGGAGCCGCTTGGTGCCATAGTCGCCGAAGTCGATCGTGGCCTCCGACTTCTCTGCAGCACCCGCGGTGGAGACCACGGTGCCGAGGCCGAAGGTGTCGTGCGTGACTCGATCGCCGGCCGACAGGTGCACGATCTCGCGGTTGCCGGGGGACTTCGCGCTGGGGCGGGCTGCGACGTGGGCGAGGCTGGGCGCCGCCGTGCCACGGCCCGCCCCGGAGCTCGGCTCGGCGCGCTCCCAATCGAGCAGGCCCTCGGGCAGCTCGTCGAGGAATCGCGACGCGGGGTTCCAGGACGGCTGGCCGAACGACGAGCGCACCAGGGCGCGCGAGACGTAGAGCCTCTGGCGGGCCCTCGTGATGCCGACATAGGCCAGTCGGCGTTCTTCCTCGAGCTCCTTCTCGTCGCCCAGCGAGCGGATGTGCGGGAAGACCCCGTCCTCCAGCCCCGTCAGGAACACCACAGGGAACTCCAGTCCCTTGGCGGTGTGCAGGGTCATCAGCGTCACCACGCCGCCGTGCTGGTCGGCATCGGGAATCTCGTCGGCGTCCGCCACGAGCGAGACCGTCTCGAGGAAGTCGCCCAACGTCCCCGACGGGTTGGCCTCTTCGTACTCCCGGGCGACCGACTCGAGCTCGCGCAGGTTTTCGACGCGGGTCTCGTCCTGGGGGTCGCTGCTGGCCTGCAGCTCGGTCACCAGGCCGGTCTGCTCGTAGACGGCCTCCAACACCGTGGCGGGACCGCTCCCGGCCTCGACCAACGTCCGCAACGCCTCGATCATGGAAGCGAAACCCTGCACCGCCTGCAGAGACCGCGGATTGATGCCGGGCGCTTCCGCAGCGCGTTCGATCGCCGCAGCGAACGGCATGCGTTCACGGTCGGCCAGGGCCTCCAGGCATGCCTGGGCTCGGTCGCCGATGCCCCGTCGTGGGGTGTTGAGAATCCGACGCAAAGACACCGTGTCGTCGGGGTTGGCCAGCAGCCGCAGGTAGGCGAGGGCGTCGCGGACTTCCTTGCGCTCGTAGAAGCGGACACCCCCGACGACCTTGTAGGGCAGGCCGACCCGGATGAACACTTCCTCGAAGACTCGAGACTGCGCGTTCGTGCGGTAGAAGACGGCCACGTCGGACGGCTTGAAATCGCCGGCGTCGTGCAACTGGTCGATCGTGCGGGCGATGAACGCGGCCTCGTCGTGCTCGTTGTCGGCCACATAGGCGGTCAGGGGCGCCCCGTCGTCGGCGTCGGTCCACAGCCGTTTCGGCTTGTGCCTTGGGTTGCGAGCGATGACCGCGTTGGCTGCGCCAAGGATCGTCTGCGTCGATCGGTAGTTCTGCTCGAGCAGGATGGTCGTGGCTTCGGGATAGTCCTCCTCGAAGTCGAGGATGTTGCGGATCGTCGCCCCCCGGAAGGCATAGATCGACTGGTCTGCGTCGCCCACCACGCACAGCTCGGCCGGCTCCACGCCCGGCGTGCCCTGAGTCAGCTCACGCACCAGGACGTACTGCGCATGGTTGGTGTCCTGGTATTCGTCGACGAGCACGTGCCTGAACCGGCGGCGGTAGTGCTCGGCCACGTCCGGGAAGCGCTGCAGCAGCACCACGGTCTGCATGATGAGGTCGTCGAAGTCGAACGCGTTGGCCTCGCGCAGGCGGCGCTGGTAGAGCGTGTAGGCCTCGGCGACCATCGTCTCGATGTGGTTGGTCGCCCCGGCCGCGAACGTTGACGGGTCGACCAGGTCGTTCTTGAGGTTGCTGACCTGCCCGATGAAGGACCTCGGGTTGAACCGCTTCGGATCGAGGTCGAGCTCCCGGCACACCAGCGTCATCAGCCGCTGAGAGTCGGCGGCGTCATAGATCGAGAACGTCGTCGGCCGGCCGAGCGTCTTGGCCTCGGCCCGCAGGATGCGGACACAGGCGGAGTGGAACGTGGACACCCACATAGCCCTGGCCCGGCCACCCACCAGCGCGGCTACCCGCTCCTTCATCTCCCCCGCCGCCTTGTTGGTGAAGGTGATAGCAAGCACCGCTCCGGGGGCTACATTGCGCTCCGCCAGGAGATAGGCGATCCGGTGAGTGAGGACCCGCGTCTTGCCCGAACCGGCCCCCGCAACGATCAGCAGCGGACCACCTGCGTGGACCACGGCCTGGCGCTGCTGAGGGTTGAGTCCCTCGAGCAGCTCGTCGGCGCGAGAGCGCCGGATGCCCCCCTGGACGTCGCCGTCGGGGATCTCGGGCATGTCGCGGTCGAGGTGCGGGAGGAGGCTGCTCATCGCTGCCCATCCTAGGTTCGGCCGCCGACGACACCGACCCCGCCAGACAGCGGCGACGGCCGGGAGGTCAGACGAGGCGGTAGTACGTCCAGGTGACGGTGAAGGTCTTCGACTCGTAGCGGTCACCGTCGGACAGCACCATCGCCCAGCGCAGCTTCTGACCCTTCAAGAGCCGCTTCGTCAGTCTCACCGTCTTGCCCTGGTGGGTCTTGGTCGCGGCACCCAGGTGCGACTCGACGGCGAAGTCATCGTGGTCATCGACGTAGAAGAGGAAGGCCCGCGATCCCGTCGTCCCGCGCGCGTAGGTGCCAACGCGGACGGTGCCGTACTTCACCGCCTTCGGGATCTTCACGTGGTGGGAGCTGAGGACGTATCCACCGGGGCACGAGTCCCACAGCACCGAGCCGGATGACCAGCGTCCGCGGTAGGCGCCCGAGCACGAGTCACCGTCCTGTGTGGCCCAGCTGTCGAAGGACTTCTCGGCCGTCAGCGTCGTGGTCGACGTCCGAGCCTTCGACAGCTTCTTGCCCGAGACCTTCACCGTCGTCGTCTTGGTCTTGGTGACGTTGCCCGCCTCGTCGACAGCCGTGAAGCCGAAGCGGTACGTCCCCGCGGGCAGCCGCGCCCCCGACTTCGCCCGGCCCTTGAAGCTGAAGGCCCAGCGGCCGGCGTGCCGGTCCTTGCGCGTCTTCGACCAGACGGTGCGGCCGTTGCCAGCGGCCACGACAACCGTGAGGGACGCCGTGGGCTCGTCGGCACGCACCGAGAGATCGGTCGCGTCGCGGTAGCCGTCCTTGGCGGGGTAGACCGTGGGATAGGTCGTGGAGCGTCGTTTCAGGCTGGCCTTTCGCGTGTCGACGACGAGGCCACGAGTGACCTGACCGGCGAGTGGCTCTCCGCCGACGACTGCTTCAGTGTCGAGGACGACGGAGTAGGACCCTGAGGGAGCGACGACACCGCCGCCCTTCCCCTTCCACGTCCAGGTGTGAGAACCGGCCTTCTGCGAGCCCAGCTGCTGAGTGACGAAAGCTGCTCCACCCGGCTTCCGGACCGTCACCGTGACCTCAGACTTCAGGTCGAGGACGTAGGTGAGCGTCACGGTGTCCTTGCGACCGTCGCCGTTCGGCGAGAAGGGGTTCGGGCCCAGCTTGGTGATAGCCGGCGAGAGCCGGGCCACCGTCACGCTGACGGCCGTCGAAGGTTGGTTGGCGGCACACGTCGTCCCAGACTCGTCGCAAGCCACAGCGGTGATCGAGTGGACTCCGGCCGCGAGGCGGGAGATCGGGACGGTCAAGGAGAAGGGCGCGGAGTCGTCGGTGCCGAGGGACAGGCTGCCGTCGGCGACGAAGCGCACGGCTGGGCTGCTGGAGTTCGCTGAGACGACGAACGCCTCCGTCACCCGGGTGTCGTCTGCAGGAGCCGTGATGGTGGGAGCGGAATTGTCGACGACGACAGGGACGTCGATGCCGGACCCCGGGCACACCGAGGCCTGACAGCCGACGACGCGGATCGTGTGGTTGCCCGCAAGCCCGAAGGTCGGCAGCTGCACCGTCGAGGCTCCGGAAGTGACGGCTCCGACCACCTGCGGACCCCCGCCGACGATCTTGACCCTTACCTCGTCGGCATCCGGTGCCTGGACCACGACGGGCACGAGACCCGAGACCGTCTGCCCAGGCGTCGGGCTCGTCACCGTGACCCCCGAGAGGGTGATCGTGCTGGCCACGGCCGCGTAGGCGTTCACCAGGCCGCCTTCGAAGCCGTAGTCCTTGTTGCTCGACGTGTCGGTGATGGCCTTGCGGACCTGGGCCTGGGTCAGCCCGGGTCCCGCCGCGCGCACGAGGGCAGCAATTCCGGCCACCAAGGGCGAGGAGAAGGACGTGCCGTCACCCACGGCGTAGTCGGCCTCGGTCTGCCAGTCGGCGTTGGCCCCGACGATGGACACCCCTGGTGCACCCACATCGACCCAGGTCCCGCGCTGGGAGAACGAGGCGCGGCTCCCACCACCCTTGGTGGTCGCACCCACCGCGAGAACACCCGGTAGCGCCGCTGGGTAGAACTTCGTGGTGACCCCAGAATTTCCCGCAGCCGCGACGACCACTACGTCCGCGGCGACTGCGTCAGCGACGGCCAGGCGGACCGCGAGGTCGTTCACCTCGCTCCCGAGGCTGAGGTTGATCACGTCCGCGCCATGGTTCACAGCCCAGTCGATCCCGTCGGCGAGCGCGGCATTGGTGATGCGCTTGGCGCTGTCGGCGACCTTGACCGCAAGGATCGAGCTGGACCAGCCGCTGCCAGCCATGCCGAGGTGGTTGTCCGTCGACGCCGCGGCCATCGAGGCGACCATCGTTCCGTGGCCGATCTGGTCGGTCACCGAGGCACCCCCGCCGACCGCGTCGTGCGTGCCGATGATCTTCGTCGTCAGGTCGGGGTGGTCGACGTCGACACCGCTGTCGACCACAGCCACCACCACCGACGAGGAGCCGTGGGTCACCCCCCAGGCGGCCGGCAGCTTCAGCGCCCCCAGGGGCGTCCCCTGGTCGACGTACTTGGGATCGTCGGGAACGTCGAAGAGGGTGTACGTCGTCTCCGGGACGACCGCGGCAACGTCGGGGCTTGCCTCCACGGCGGCGACCAGACCCGCCTCGTCGTTGACGGGCACGTCGATGGTCACGGTCCGCCCCCCGGAGCGGTCACCAACGACGTCGAGTCCCGCGGGCGCCAGACCGTCGAGCCTGTTGGCGACCGTGTGCCCACCACCCGCATCCTCGGCGACGACCACCAGCCGGACCTTTGGCCCGCTGGCAGCGCCCTCATCGGCGAAGGCAGGGGCGGTCATCGACGAGGCAAGGAAAGCCACGCCGACCGAGGCGACGACAGCCCTTGCTCGGATGGTCATTCCTGGGTCCCCCGGGTCGGCGCCGTCACCGACACTCGGCTACGGCTGGAACCAGTATCCGACGACGAAGGCCCTCAGGTCGAATGCGGATTTCCCGGACCGCAGGGCCACCGAGCCATCGGTCAGCGGCGCCACGATGAACGCCGTGTGGTCGCTCGACCCTTGAACGCTTGCCGCACGAGTCTTCGGCTTGAGGTCTCCTGCCGGCCAGGCCACGAGCGAAGCGTCCGCCGACGGCTCCAGGGCGGTGGCCTGCAGCGCGACGGCCGTGACGCCGCTCGTGGGGAGCCCCCGCTTGCCCATGAGGCGTGGCGTGGCGGTCACCCCGGGCACGAGCGCGCCGCCGAGCGCCTTGCCCTGGGTGGTATCGATGATCTCCTTGGGCGGCAGCAGGACGTACCGCGAGCCTCCGGGCACGGTCTCCGGAGCCCACCAGCCCAGCAGGTCGAGGCGCACCCGCCGGCTCCCTGCGTCGTCGTTGCGCACGATGACCGTGCCGTCGGAGCCGACGCGGGCGAGGACAAGGTTGGTGCGTTGCTCGCCCGCCGGCGCAGACACCGAGAGGAGGTCAGCGGCCGGTTCGGAGTCGCCGCCACCGAAGACCGTGGCCCCGCCGGACTTGGAGCCTTTGCTCACGGTCGCTGCCAAGGAGACAGCCGTCGCGCCGGAATCGGGCACGTCACCGAGCCCGGCGACCGTCAAGACGCGGCTCTCACCCGGTTCCAGGCTGGCGGCGGCCTTGGTGGCCCCGAACACGCGCTTCGGATCCGCCGGGTGGAAGAGCGAGGTCGCCCCATCCGGGCTGCGGTAGTAGCCCAGGACGTCCACGGTGACGTCTGACGCACCGGTCGACAGGGTCAGGCTCACTCGGCCCCCAGAGCCGAGAGGCACTGTCACCGCGCCGAGCCCGTGGACGCTCTGCGCCGTGGTCGACACGCGGACTCGCTTGGTTGACGCACCCGTGGGCCTGACGAACAGCTTGGTCGGAGCGTTGGGGCTGCGCAGCTGCAGCGAGAGCATGACGGCTGATGCCCCGGTCTCGGGGACGCCGCCTCGGCCGGCGACCTGGAGGTCGATCCGTCGGATGTCGCCGCTCCAGGCCTCCTGACTGAGCCGACAGCGAGTCGAGACGCCCACGGCGCTGGACGTGTCCAGGATCCTCGCCGGTGGTAGCGGGACCAGCTCGAGCCCCGTCGTCGGGACCGGAGGCGCCGCCGCCACGGACCCCGGCGACGGACAGTTGGGCGCCGTGACCGCCCGACCGCTCCAGTACGACGTCTTGGCGGCCGCACCGTCCCAGCTGAAGGAGAAGTGGACGTGGTTGCGGTGGCAGGTCGTGTCGTAGGAAGCCGACGGCGTGCTCAAGCAGCCGGAGTACTCCTCCCACCCACGCGAGGTCTCATACATCCGGAACATCCGGTTGTCCCAGACGATGTACATGATGCCCATGCGTCGGGCCATGGCCTGCTTGTTGCCGTCGGAATCCGCGGCCAGCAACCAGTCGAGGAAGGCGTTCGCATTCTTCTTCTGCGCCTTGCCGCTGATCATCCAGTCAAGCGCACGACCCTCCATGTGCTCGGAGGTGGCTGAGCCGCCGCTGCAGGCGCGGGTGATTCCGAAGGCGGTGGATCCGTAAGTCGCCCGGAGGAGCTTGGACAGCTTCTTCGGCCCCTTGCGGGCCACGGGGTCGCAGACCTGGGCGCCCTGGTAGCCGGCCAGCGGCTCGATCGCGGCGGGCAGATCGGGTGGTGTCGGTACGGGGGCCGCCGCGGCGCGCGCCACACCGGTCGGCTCGCCCAGGACCAGCGCGATCGACGCCAGGAGCAGGCAGGCGCCCACGAGCAGGCGCACAGGCCGGGGGGCCGCGGAGGTCCTCACCCTTGGGTCATCGGTGCGTGACTGGCCGATCTCAAGGACCTCCCTACGATGGGGGGACGCTACGTCAGAACGACCGAGGCGGGAAGACCACCCACAAGAGGAGCCGCTCTGTGCTGGACGATGACGCTGTCGAACGTGTTCTCGCGGTCACAGCTCATCCCGATGATGTCGATTTCGGCTCGGCGGGCACGATCGCCGGCTGGACCAAGAACGGCGTCGAAGTGACGTACTGCATCGTGACCAACGGCGATGCGGGTGGCTTCGATCCCACGGTGCCGCGAAGCGAGATCCCCGGCATCCGCCAAGCCGAGCAGCGGGCCGCCGCCGCAGCGGTCGGCGTGTCCGACGTCCGCTTCCTGGGCTACGTGGACGGCGAGCTCGTCGTGTCCCACGAGCTACGCCGCGACATCAGCCGGGTGATCAGGCAGGTGCGTCCCCAACGGATGCTGATCCAGTCACCCGATCGCAATTGGGAGCGCTTGCCAGCGTCTCATCCTGACCATCTGGCGGCGGGGGCCGCCGCCATCCAGGCGATCTACCCGGACGCACGCAACCCCTTCGCTCACCGGAGCCTGCTTGAAGAAGAGGGGCTCGAAGCGTGGACCGTTCTTGAGGCTTGGGTGTCGGGGTCAACGACCCCCAACCACTACGTCGATATCACCGACACCTTCGACGCCAAGATCGACGCCTTGCGCGCCCATGTCTCGCAGACCGCGCACCACGAGGATCTCCCGTCGTTCATTCGCGCGTGGGGCGAGCGCAACGCGGCGGCTGGCGGGCTCCCGGCGGGCCGAGTGGCGGAGGCGTTCATGGTGGTCAGCACCGCGTAGGGCTCTCCAGCCTCCGGACGCGAGCTACCAGAAGACGGCGACGATTACGTTGACGATGGCCAGCCCACCCGCCGCGGCCCAGTAGGGCTGCTGCTCGCCCTCCGGCCGACGCCGTCCGACCAGCACGATCACGAGCACCGCGACGGCCACCAGCAACTTCACGGCGATCTTGGCGTTGTCGGGCAGCGCGTAGGACGGGTCCTGGTCGTGAAGGGGATAGCGAACCCCCACCAGCAGCAGACCGGTCACGACTTGGGTGATCGCGCCGTCGCGCATGGAGCGGTTGACGACGCGCAGCTCGCCACGGCCAGGGGCGGCCATCTGGACGAGAAAGCCACCGATCAGCGCGGCAAGACCCAGGAAATGCAGGACAAGCAAGACGTTACGCAGGAACTCCACGTTGGAACTCTAGGCGGCTCACAACAGCCGTCGATCGGTGGCCCAGCGCGTGAGCTCGTGGCGGTTGGACAGCTGCAGCTTGCGCAGCACTGACGAGACGTGCGTCTCGACGGTCTTGATCGAGATGAACAGCTCCTTCGCGACTTCCTTGTAGGCGTAGCCGCGCGCGATCAGCCGCAGGACCTCACGCTCCCGCTGCGTCAGCCGGTCGAGGTCCGCGTCGATGGACGGCACGTCCGGGGTACCGGCGAACGCGTCGAGCACGAAGCCGGCTAGCCGGGGCGAGAAGACGACATCACCACCAGCGACCCGGTGAATGGCGGCGGCGAGCTCGTCGCCGGAGATGGACTTGGTGACGTAGCCGCGCGCCCCGGCCCGGATCACCGAGATCACGTCCTCGGCTGCGTCGGAGACAGACAAGGCGAGGAAGCGGGACTCCGGGGCTCCCTCGGCGCAGGCTCGCACGACATCGGCCCCAGACCCGTCCGGGAGATGGACATCGAGCAGGACGACGTCGGGCCGGGTGACCAGAACCACGCGCACGGCCGTGGCGACGTCCTCGGCCTCACCAACGACCTCGACCGAGTCGCCGAGCTCAGCCTGCACGCCGGTGCGAAACATCCGGTGGTCGTCGACGAGCACGACCGTGGGTCGCTCGGGCGAGCTGGATGGCATGGGGGCGTCGGTCATGAGACCTCCTCGGTCCTTTCGCTCTCCAGGTTCGGCGTGGCCGTGGTCGGCACCAGGGCACTCCCGGGCAGGGTCAGCCGCACCTCGGTTCCCTCCGCGGAGCTCCGGATGTCAGCCCTGCCACCGTGCCTCTCCATGCGGCCCACGATCGACTGCGTCACACCCAGGCGGTCCTCGGCGACGTCCTCGAGGTCGAAGCCCTGTCCGCGGTCGCGCACAAAGACCTCGAGGCCGTCAGCCCCGGCTTCAGCGAACACCGAGACCGGGCCGGCGGAACCCGCATGCTTGGCGGCGTTGACCATGGCCTCCCTGGAGGCCTGAAGCAGGGCCGCCACGGGAGGGCTGACGCCCGCGTCACCGACCGTGACCACCTCCAGGGTGACCGCGTAGGTGTCCTCGACCTCCCCGGCGAACCGCTCCAGCTCGGGGACGAACGTGGCCCCGGTGGCAGGGGTTGGCCGATAGAGCCAGGTGCGCAGGGCACGCTCTTCGGCGCGGGCCAGTCGTGCGACGGCGGACGGGTCGTCTGCGTTGCGTTGGATCAAGGTCAGCGTCTGGAGCACTGAGTCGTGCACATGGGCCGCGATCTCGGCGCGCTCCTGGGTACGCACGAGTTCTCGACGTTCCTCGCTCCGCTCACGAACGAGGCGCAGCAGCCACGGGCCCGCCACGAGGGCCGCGCCGACCAACAGGATTGCGGCCGCCGCAAGCCCGTCCGCGATGAGGACGAGATCCCCGGTCGTGGCCAGGGCGGCAACTGCGCCCAGCACCACCAACGCGACACCGAGGCCGAGACGCGCCCAGCGTGTCTTCCCTCGCCCTCCGGCGGCGCGGGTGGCGTGGGAACGCCACCGCGAGCGCTGCGCATCGTCGGACTGGCGCCACAGCACAGCCACCCCGACCCCCGCGACCATCAGGGGGACGAGAAAGCCCGAGCCGAGCCCGCCCCGGCTGGCTAATGACGCAGCGCCGACGGCCACTGCGCCGATACCGAGCAGAACGAGCAGGTCGCGCTGCGACTCGTCTCGCGCCGGCGAGGGCTCCTCCGCGGGAGCGCCCGGTTCACCGGGCGCGGCCAGGGGAACCACGACCCAGAAGGCCGCATAGGCGAGCAAGCCGGCGCCGCTGGCGAAGCTGAGCACCACGAAGGCGATCCGGACCCAAAGGGTCGGTACGCCGAGGTGTTCGGCCAATCCGGTCGCCACACCGGCGACCAGCCGCCCTTCAGACGCGCGGGTCAACCGCGGCGAGGGTCGCGTGGTCGCGGACCCAGGCTCGGTGGTGGTCGTCACTCCCCTATGGTCGCGCACCGACACGGCCTGGGGATCCGGTTGTGACCCTGAGATGCGCACGGGTCATCTCCGGGAAACCTCAGGGTCGAACCTGGACGACGGCCGGCTCGCGAACGGGCAGGCTTCCAGCCATGAACGACACCCTTGACGAGTCCGCATCCAGCCACGAGGCCGGGGCTGACGCCCGCGGCGCCCAGACCGGGGCCGAGCTGCCGCCCCCGTACGTCTCCCCGGGCGCTGTGCCCAGCGAACCTCGGCCCCCGCTGCGCCGGAGCAAGACCGAGCGCATCGCAGGCGGCGTGGCTGGCGGTCTGGGACGCACCTTCGGGGTCGACCCGGTCGTGTTCCGTGTCATCTTCGCCGTTCTCACCGTGATTGGTGGGAGCGGGCTGTTGCTCTACCTGTTGTTCTGGCTGCTCCTGCCTGAGGAGGGGTCAGACAGCTCCTCGCTCGCCGACCGGTGGGTGCGCTCGCGCGACTGGTCAACGGTCACCGTGGTGCTGCTGGCTCTGGTCGGAGCCGTCCTCGTCAGCCTGGTGTTCGGTCTCAACCCGGGCCCGCTCGTCCTGCTGGCCATCCTCGTGGTGGTCGCGCTGGTCGTCATGCGCCCTAGGCCACGCCGCGAGCCCACCGCCTTCGCGACCGGCTATGCCCAGAACTACCCGACGCAGAACTACCCGACACGCAGACCTACCCCACGCAGACCTACCCCACGCAGACCTACCCCACGACCGGCGTTCCGCCGGAGGCCTCCGCCCCGGACCAGCCGTCAGGGCAGCAGTACGCGCCGCCGGCGTATGCGTCCTACGCAGCCCAGCCCTACGCCACCCAGCCCTACGCCACCCAGCCGTACTGGACCGGCGGTTCGCCGCCGCCGCCCGCAACGCCGGCGACCCCCTCACCTGGCGCATCGCCGCCTCCGCCGCCGAAGAAGCCTCGGGAACGGTCGGTGCTGGGTGTCCTGACCCTGGGGGCCGCGGCGGTGACGGCCGGGGTGCTTGTCGCCGTCCGTTTCGCCGGCGACTCCACCGCTCCGTCCTGGGTGACGATCCTCGCTTCAACCACTCTGGTGCTGGGGCTTGGCCTGCTCGTGGGCACGTTCCTCGGCCGGGCGCGGTGGCTGGTGATCCCGGGCATCGTCTTGCTGCTGGCGACGGCAAGTGCTGGCGTCGTGGACCGCTTCGACGGTCCGACCGGAACCCGCACGTTGACTCCGCAGACGCTGGCCGAGGTGCCGGCGACCTACACCTGGGGGGCCGGGGAGCTCGTCGTCGATCTGACTGAGGTAGCCGGCGCGCCCGACCTGTCGCTGTCACTGGACCTGGGAGTCGGGTCGCTTCGGGTGATCGTGCCTGACGACGCGACGCTGATCGGCTCCGCCGACGTACGTCTGGGGTCGATCCGGACCCCCGACGGAACGGAGTACGACGGCTTCGACAGCAGCGCCGACCTGGGCGCCGACTCGTCCGCAAGACCGTCACCGGGAACCGGTGACGACCAGATGATCACGCTCGACCTCGAGGTCGGGCTCGGAGAGGTGGTGGTGAGCCGTGCGTAAGCACGCCTTCGACCCGGCGTCGTTCGTGTTGGGACTCGTGCTCTCGGGCATCGCCCTGACCTATCTGATCGCCGCCGCTCAGGACCGAACCGTCCAGGCTGCCTGGGTGCTGCCGCTGACGCTGATCGGCCTCGGCCTCGCTGCCGTGGCCGCGGGCCTCAGCCGGGCCTTCCGACGCGCACCCGCCGGAGCACCGGGCACGGCTGATCCAACGGAACCCACCAGCCCAGCCCACGGAGACGGATCAGACAACCCGGCCCCTGCCGCCGACTTGCGGCCCGACGAAGCCGAGGTGTGACCCCGGCGTCAGGAGCGCCGTCGTCAGAGGGACTGGAGCTCGGCGATCTCTTCGTCACTGAGCACCCAGTCTCCGGCCGCGGCGTTGGCTCGCACCTGGTCGGCCGTGGTCGCTCCGGCGATCACCGATCCGGTCGCCGGGTGCGCCAAGAGGCCGCTGACTGCCGCCTCGAGCAGCGAGTGTCCGCGTTGCGCGGCCCACGCCGTGATCGACTCGACCGAGTCGAGCTTGGCGTCGGTGACGTAGCCCTGGGCGCGCTCGCTGGCCAGCCGCGTCCCCTCGGCCGGGCCTTCCCCGCGCTTGACCTTCCCCGTCAGCAGGCCGTTGGCCAGCGGCGAGTAGGGCAACAGCCCGACGCCGTACCGCTCGGCCGCCGGCAGCAGCTCTTGCTCCGCGCCGCGCTCGAGCAGGGACCATAGGTTCTGGGCGGAGACGAAGCGCGTGGCGCCGATCTCGGCCGCAACATGGTCGGCCTCGGCCACCTGCCATGCGGCGAAGTTTGAACTGCCGAGGTAACGAACCTTGCCCTCGACGATCAGCTCGTGCAGGGCGGCGAGCGTCTCCTCGATCGGGGTCACAGGGTCTGGCGTGTGCAGCTGGTAGAGGTCCACATAATCCGTCTGCAGCCGCCGCAACGATTTCTCGATCGCGCGACGGACGTAGTTGCGACCCCCCTTGGCGCCGGCTGCCGACCCATACCCGACGTCGTAACCCTGATGACCGAACTTCGTGGCCAGCACGACTTGGTCGCGGCGCCCGGACAGCACCTCTCCGAGGGCCGACTCGGAACCTCCCGACTCCGCTCCGTAGACATCGGCGGTGTCGAGGAGGGTGATGCCGACATCGAGGGCAGCATCGACCACCGCCCGCGTGGCATCGACGTCGAGGCGGCCGCCGAAGTTGTTGCAGCCGAGCCCAACGGCGGAGACGAGCAGTCCTGAGTCACCCAGAGGCTGATAGCGCATGAGTCAACGGTAGTGCGGCAGGCGGGCGGCCCTCAGCCTGCGGCGGTCTCGCCCACGCCGACATCCCACCCGTGATGGACGATGTCGTGCAGGAAGTAGCGGGCGAAGGTGTCCACGGTGAACACCGCGCCATCGCTGCGGCGACCTGGGCGGGCCCACTGGTCGTCCGTGACCGCCTCGAGGGAGCCCACCAACCGTGCGCCTTCAGTCTCCAGGCCCAGCAGCACGTCCGCCGGCGCCTGCTGTCCGTACACCTGGTCCACGGCTGTCTCGTCCTGGTCCCAGTTCTCGAACAACGGGTCGTGCTCGTTGAGCATCAGGTGCAGGCGACGGTCGTAGAGGGCCAGGACATCGCGCACGTGGCAGGCGTACTCAAGAGGCGACCACACGGACGGGTCCGGCCGGTCGGCCACGTCGGGATCGGCCAGCACCGTGCGCCACAAGGGGAGCTCGGCACGGACGCGCTCGGCGACCTCGGTGGCACGGATGGTGCTCGCGTCGAACCCGCACTCGGGGCAGCGCAGGTCGACGACCCAGGTCCAGTCCTTCGTATCCGGCTGGATAGTTCCGGTGTTCGATCTTGACTCATTGCTCACGGCACCACCGTAGCCCCCGCAGGAGAGCCCGGCCGCACGGATCCGGGAGGGCTGGCAGCGGCCGGACCCCGCGCCGATGTTCGGCCGGCCTACGAGCGAACGCGAATGGGGTTCGTCTCTGGCCTAGTGGTCGCGTGTGTTTACTGGGCGTCGGATGCATCTGGGGGGCCGCTCATCATGCTTAGCATCTCCCTACCCCCAGTGCAGAAGAAACGCCACAACAGCGCGACCGCCCATGCCAGGAAGATCAGATTCAGGAACGTCGTGTAGTTCCAAGTGATGCTCGGTTCGAGCACCGTCGCGTCGCGTTCGGTCGGAGTCAGGCTCAGCAAACCGAAGCTGACTTCGATGAGGTACCCAGCCACGACCATGGAGGCGTAGAAGGTGGCCAGGATGAAGAGCATCATCTTGAGGCCGTAGTACTTTCGGTAGATGTTGAGGATCGGCAAGATGATCAGGTCGGCGAAGATGAACGCGATCACGCCCCCGAAGCTGATGCCGCCGTTCCACAGCACGGCGGCGAGCGGGACGTTTCCGACCGAGCAAACGAAGGACAGCATGGCCACGATGGGCCCAACCAGTGGCCCCCAGACGGCGGACAGCAGTGGCTGGTCGGTGAAGAAGAACGACTCCCAGAAGGTCATAGGCACCCAGGCAGCCACGGCGCCGGCGATGAGCAGGCCAATCGCGATGTCGCGTATGACGGCTGCCCATTCCATGACGAAGACCTGAGACACCGCCGTCAGTCCGGCCGGGGACCGGAGTCGGTGCCACATGCTGCCGTCCCCTGGGACACTCATGTCCATCCCGGCGTGGCCCTCCATGGAACCTGAAAGACCGCGTTCGGCTTGGGTGCGGGCGTCGTCGATCAGCTTTTGCCGTAGGAATAATCGGAACAGAACGGCCAGCAGGATGATCATGATGGGGCCGCCCACGAACTCCGCCAGCGTGAACTGCCAACCCAGCAGCAACGCCATGATGATGCCCAGTTCGATGACCAGGTTGGTGGACGCGATCTCAAACGTCATGGCAGCCGTGAAGCTGGCGCCCTTGCGGAACAATGACCGGGCCAGCGCCACCGATGCGTAGGAGCAGGACGAGGAGGCGGCTCCTAGCCCCGTGGCCACGGCAAGGGCGCGTGGCCGATCTTCGCCCAGCGCCCGCGCGATCGACTCACGACGAACGACCGCCTGCACAACTGCGGACAAACTGAAGCCGAGAATCAAGGCCCAGAGGATCGCCCAGGCCATCGCGCCCGCGATCCCCAGTGCGTGCAACAGGGCGTTCCAAGCCGCCGTCACGCCCAACCCTCGTTTCCAGGGAGCCTCATTGGTGCCTCCCGTCCCCACCTCGCGATGCCCATTCCGGCGCTACTGGGCTTGACCTCGCGATGCCCATCCCGGCGCTACTGGGCTTGCTCGTCTTCGGGTTCCGCCGCGGCGGGAGCTGCCTCCTGCGGGATGCCAGGGCTCGTCTCGGGGTCGCCCGTCTGCTCCGGCACCAGTCCTCCTGCCGCATATGCGCCACCGCTCGCGCGGGCGTCCCGGGGACTGGAATCATCGGACGGCTCGACCGGCTGCTCCTGGGTCGGTTCGACGTCGGTTCGCTCGTCAGACCTGCTCATTTGGGATCCGGTCCTGTTCCGCGGGGCTCCGCCGTTGACTCCGGTACGAACGAAGAGAGCGGTCCGGCATCGAGATGACCTCGGATCCGAAAGGTCGGCGTGAGCCCAAAGGCGACGCCAGCCCCCACCAGCCGTGGCACTGCCACTGGGATGCCTACGCCGCCGGTTGTGCCGCGTTGTTCACGAAGTCTGCTCATGAAGGTCTCCTTCCGCCTCTGCTACCACGGAATCAGGTGCAACCCGATTCGTCGGTCTAGCTGCGCTCGACACCGAGTTGGCGGGGCCGATGCTGCGCTGCGTCCCATCGGCGTACGTCGGGACTCGACGCACACCGGGGGCGTGTAGGCGAGCTGCGTCGATCCGCTCCCCGATCTGAATCACGGTCGACCGATCGAGACCCCGCCTCACCTCGGGGAACCAATGGCTTTCTGTCTCGCTGATGTGGTCACGCACGATGTCCATGAGGACGGCCACCTTCGCGTCGAAGAGATCTGCCTCAGGAGCCAGGCCCGAAAGCTCGCGGCACAGGATCTCGGCCGCCTCGTTCTGGGCGTCGGCCGCGATGATTTCATCCTCGAGAGCCGGGAGGGCAGCACGCAGACTGGGGTAGACAATCGCGCTTTCCAGGTAGGCGTGGGCGGCGATCTCCTCAATGATCCGTTGCACCAGTTCGAGCCTGAGCCTCGTGTCCCTGGCGCCGTCGAAGTCCCGGAACAACTCTCGAATCTTCTTGTGGTCACGCTTCAGCTGAACCAGAGGGTCACTCATCATGACTTTCCTCCGACCCGTCCGCGCCCGTTCGGTGTGCCTGGCCCTTCGCAGGCGCTCGCGACAGACACACCTCCACGAGCCGGCAACGCCGGTACCTCGCCTGTCGAGGTCGGGCGCAGACCGCGCCGTCTCGCCAGCGGCAACACGAACCACAACGTGGCGCAGGTCAGAAGCACCGCGCAACTTAGCCCGATCGCGATGCCATCCGGCCACACTTGCCGAAGGGCGAGTACGAGGGCACCAGTCACCGCGATCATCATGGCGACCAATCCCGCCACTGCAAGCCGGTTGGTGCTCCGTACGATCTGATCCTTCAACCTGCGACGAAACAACAGCCGATGGTAGGGCACCGGAGTGATGAGCAAGAGCGCTGCACTGCCAGCGGCCAGAAGGGTTCCTGTGAACAAGTAGTCGTCCCACGCGTCGCGGTCCTTGTACAGCGGCTGGAACGGAAGAATCAGGAGAAAGGCAAAGAGAATCTGCACGCCTGTCTGAGCCACCCGGAGCTCCTGGAGGAGTTCGCCAAAGTTTCGGTTGACCCGTTCCTGCTCGTTCTCCTCAGACCCCTCGAATGTCTGAGGGGCTCGCCCGCTGTCGACGTCTCCTGATGCCGTGAGCGACATGACCTCGTGTCCACGCCTTCCTATCGCCAACCCGATGAGTCGGGTCATGCAAAGAGACTGACGCCGCCTGGCCCGACTAGCAGACCGATCACGATGAGGACGATGCCCCACAGGATCTGTGAGCGGAACAGGGCAACAACGCCTGCGACGACCAAGATCACCGCGAGAATCCACAGTAGAAATGCCATGACCCCTCCTCGACTTGAGGCGCGACTTGGTACTCGCCTGCTGCCCCCCCAATTCCCGCCCCAGCGGGAGCCAAACCTATTGAAAAGAAACCCGAATCCGCCCCGCGGGTCATTGCACGTCCGGACGTTTGACGCCAACTCTTGTGGGTAACAAGCTCCGTGACGAACTCGCTTTGTCTGTCAAACCCAGTCAGCGAGTGTGCCGTTCGCATCGCAGTGGAGGGTGGACGTGCTGAGCCATGGAAGGACCCGAAGCCTGAGCAACGATCGGCGGTCTCTGCCCAGCCTCCAAGCCTCGGTCGAGTAGATGCCAACGAAAGCCGGGAAACCCGCGCCGAGCATCAAGGACCAAGACGTCTATGAAGCTGTCCGGCGGGACGGTGCCGGCAAAGACAAGGCAGCCCGCATCGCGAACGCCGCGGCCAACCAGGGGCGGTCCACTGTGGGTCGTCGAGGCGGACGAGCGTCAGAGTTGAACGAAAGGACCGTAAAGGAACTGCGTTCACGCGCGGCAGAGCTGGGGATCCGGGGAAGGTCGTCGATGCGAAAGTCAGAACTCATCAGCGCAATTCGAGATCGCTGATGAGGGTCCAGTGCCGCGGCAGGGGATAGACCACAGAAGGAGTAGCAGTGAACGACTCGCTGATCGACTCCGTTTCCGCCAGCCAGACGACGCTGCCCCGCCCTGGGCCCCAGGATCCATTCCCCCCTCAAGATCCGGCACTACCGGATCCGGACCCCGATCCGGTCCTCCCGGATCCCGCGCCCACCGAGCCCCCAGACGACCCGGGCCCGGACGTGCCAGACCCGCTAGGTCCTGGACAGCCACCCATGATGACGGAGGAATCTCCGGCGGCTACTCGGCCGCTCACACGGAGGCGTGCAGTAGAGCTGCATGAACGAAGGCCTGAGGTATGTTCCCGCGCAATTGGCGCTCCGCCACGTCGTACTCCTCGGTGAACAGACCGGGAGAACCGCATGCGCTGCGGTTGCGCTCGAACCACCGGGCGGCACCCACGTCGTCGCCTTGCTGGGCGAGCGCCATGCTCACCATAAAGCCGCACAAAAGGAAGGCGCCTTCGGCGGAGCCAAGGGGACGCCCGTCGATCCGATATCGGTAGGCGTACTCATCGTCGGTCAGCGTGCCCATGACTTGGCGCAGAGTCTCCGTGGTTCTGGGGTCGTCGGTGGGCAGTGCCCCGCACACTGCGGGCCAGACCAACGCAGCGTCCACGCCGGTGTCCTGCGGACTTCGCTGCCAATACCCATCCCGGTGCAGGCAGGTCTGAGCGGTCTTCGCCAGAATCCTGTCTGCGAGAGCCGACGCGTCCGCGCGCTCCCCGCCGTCGGGGAGCACCATCGCCGCCTGCCGCAGTCCGGCAACGGCGGCCAGCCTCGAATGTGTCCACCAGGCAGGTGACAGCTCCCAGATGCCCGCATCTCGTTCATCCCAACGGGTGGCGATGCTCTGCAGGGCCAGCCGCGCGGCCTGCCAGCCCTCGGCGCCGAGCCGGTCGAGGCGCGCTGCAGCGCTCAATAGGCGGAGAACCTCGCCGAAGGCATCCAGCTGGAACTGTTGATTGACCCAGTTCCCGGCGACGGCCGAACCACCTGGATATCCCGGCACCGACAGTGTTCGCTCGGCAGGGACACTCTGGCCGTCGATGAGGTAGGCGGGTTTTAGTTCGGAGCCGGCGTCGAGCAGCCGCTCGCTGACGAAACGAACAGATCCGTCCACGAGGTCGTCTAGGCCAGCCGCGGCCGCCGCCATTCCGGCGTAGCACTGGTCGCGGATCCAGGCGAAGCGATAGTCGTAGTTCCGCTGTTCATCAGCGCGTTCAGGCAGACCCAACGTAGCCGCGGCGACCATCCCACCTCCGGGACTGCTCAGCCCTGACAGCACCGCGGCGGCCAAGCGGGCGTCCCGGGGGGCGGCCGACTGCTCAAGTCGCGGCACGGCGTTCTGCCAGGACCTCCTCGTCGACTCCCACAGCAAGGGGGAGTCCGGGACCGCGGGGAGCGGCCGGTCGCTGACCTCGAGAACCAAGTCGTGAGTGTCGCCTGCAGCCACCGGCAACGTCATCACCAGCCGGCCCTCAGGGTCGAGCTGCGCGCCCTGTCCGCCCGTCCATCGCACTCTCAGATCCCCCGTGCGCGCCGTCCACGTGCCGTCTGCAAGGCACTCGATCTGCTGCATCGTGTGGCTCCCGAAACGGCCGCGGATATCAACGGTCACGCGGAGCGACGCTGGCCCTCTGATCCCTCGGATGCGTTGGAGCAGCACCACTCGGTGCGGATCGGCGGGTAGCGCCAAGGCGGCCGCGCACTCCACGATCGATGAGCCGATGGCCCAGCGGGATCGCCAGATCAGAGTCCCGTCTTCGTAGGAGCCGCCCCACGTGTAGCGCCCTTCGGGGGTGACCGAGTAGCTGCCGCCGCCACCGATCAACTGGGAGAGCACGGCTGCGTCGTGCCAGCGCGGCGCGCACATCCAGACGACGTCGCCGTCGGGGCCGATCAGGGCGCCGCGTTGGCCATCCGCCACGAGGGCAAGGTCTCGCAGGACGTGCACCGATGTTGAGTCGTCCGGCTCGGATCTGTGGGAACTCACGAGACGGGGGCTCCCTTCAAGAACGCGACGCCACTGTTCGGTCGTCAGCTCCTTCCCTCGTTATACCGCTTCGGCCTCGACGTTTGAGTCCGCGCCGGCCGAGGGACGCTGTGACAGAGGGGAGCACGGCGAGCTAAGGAGTGGACATGGGCAAGATCGCGGCCGAGGTGCTCGTGGAGCGACTCATCGAGTGGGACGTCGACACCGTCTTCGGGCTTCCGGGAGACGGCATCAACGGCCTGATGGAGGCCCTTCGCCGACACGAGGATCGGATCCGCTTCTTCCTTGTTCATCACGAGGAGGCGGCCGCCTTCATGGCGACTGCCCACGCCAAGGCCACCGGCCGTCTCGGCGTGTGCATCGCGACGTCCGGCCCCGGGGGGATCCATCTGCTGAATGGGCTCTATGACGCCAAGTTGGACCACGCCCCGGTCCTGGCCATCACAGGAATGCAGGAAACCTCCGTTCTCGGCACCGGCTATCAGCAGGAGGTCCATCTCGAGCGGCTGTTCGCTGACGTAGCGGAGTACTCGCTGCTGGTCGACAATCCCACCCAACTGCCTGGGGTGGTCGATATCGCCGTCCGGACGGCGAAGGCTCGGCGCGGCGTGGCCCACCTGACGCTCCCTACGGACGTGCAGGTAGCCGATGCTGGTGCCGACCCCTACCAGCATGTGGGACCGGCGAATCCCCCGGCGACGGCGCCGGTCTATCTCGCACCTTCCGGACGCCCACGCGAGGAGGATCTTCGAGCTGCCGCGGAAGTCCTGAACGCTGGCGAACGAGTAGCGATTCTCGTTGGAGCTGGGGCGCTAGGTGCCAGAGACGAAGTTCTGGCCGTCGCCGACGCTCTCGGTGCCCCAGTCATCAAGACGCTCCCCGGTAAGGCGGCGATCCCTGACGACTCGCCCTTCGCAGTCGGCGGAATCGGCCTGCTCGGTACGAAGCCGGGCGAGCAGCTCGTGGAGAGATGCGACACCTTGCTGATGGTTGGCACCAACTTCCCGTACACGAAGCATCTGCCTGAGCCGGGGCAAGCGCGGGTCGTCCAGATTGAGGCTGACCCGGTCCGTGCCGGCGTCCGCCTCCCGACCGAAGTGCCGATCGTCGGCGACGCCAAGACGACCCTGTCGGCGCTCCTGCCCTTGCTCAACTTCAGGGAAGATCGCGGCCATCTCGAGCAGTTCCAGAAGTCTATGAGGGGGTGGCGCGATGACATGGCGGCGTTGGAGTCTGCGGTTCGGAATCCGATCGCACCGCAGTACCTCATGTCCGTCATCGACGAACTGGCCAGCGACGATGCCATCCTCACGTGCGATAGCGGAACGATTGCCACCTGGGCAGCTCGGCACTGGACCATTCGGGGGGATCGCGGATTCTTCCTCTCGGGCAACCTCGCGACGATGGCGCCAGGCCTGCCCTACGCCATTGCGATGAAGCATGCCTACCCGAACCGTGACGTGATCGCCTACGTCGGCGATGGGGGTTTTGCCATGCTGATGGCCGAGTTCCTGACCGCTGCTCAGCAGCAGGTCCCCATCACCGTGGTGGTCAACAACAACGGCTCGTTGGGGCAGATCCTTTGGGAACAGATGGTTCTCGGCTACCCGGAACACGGTGTGCGGTTCCCCTCACCGGAGTCCGACTTCGCAGCGTGGGCTCGTGCATGTGGCGGCTTTGGGGTCAAGGTCTCCGACCCGGCTGCCGTCAAGGGCGCGGTCGCGGAGGCGTTGCACTTCGACGGCCCATCACTGGTCGACGTCGACGTCGACCCGCACGAGCCACCCATGCCGGGTCAGGTCACCTATGAGCAGGCCAAGAAGTTCACCGAGGCCTTCCTCAAAGGCCAACCCCATCGGGCCGCCATCGCCACGACCGTAGGCAAGGACAAGATCCAGCAACTGAGGGGGTGACGAGGTGGCGACGACCACGGCGGGACCTGCCGCTCCCACCTCCCAACAGCCGTACGTTCACCTTCGCGATCTCGAGCGCGATCTCAGGGCCGCGGTGGATGGAGAGGTGCGTTTCGACCCGGGAACGCGCGGCGCCTACAGCACCGACAGTTCCAACTACCGCCACGTGCCGCTCGGCGTTGTGGTCCCACGCACCATTGCCGCAGCGGTCAAGGCCGTCGACATCTGCCGCCGTCACGGCGCCCCGGTCACGTCCCGTGGGGGCGGAACGAGCCTGGCCGGTCAGAGCTGCAACGTCGCCGTCATCATCGACTGGTCGAAGTACTGCCATGCGTTGGTATCCGTCGACCGTGACAGCAAGTCCTGCATCGTTGAACCCGGGATCGTGCTCGACGTCCTCAACGCGCGGCTGAGGGATCACGGCCTGATGTTCGGTCCGAGGCCGTCGACCCACGATCACTGCACCATCGGCGGGATGATCGGCAACAATTCATGCGGATCGACCGCACAGGCCTATGGCAAGACCGTCGACAACGTTCGACGTCTAGAGATCCTCACTTATGACGGGCTTCGTCTTTGGGTAGGGCCAACCTCAGAGGATGACTGGGCGGCGATTCACGCGGCCGGCGGACGGCGCGCCCAGATCTACGACGACCTGCGCGCTTTGGTGGCCAAGCACGAGGACCAGATTCGCCAGCGCTATCCATCCATTCCTCGCAGGGTGTCGGGCTACAACCTCGACTCGCTGCTCCCCGAGCGAGGCTTCGACCTGGCCCGGGCTCTCGTCGGCTCCGAGGGAACCATGGTGACAGTCCTCCAAGCTGAATTGGCCCTGGTCGATGTGCCGGCAGCTGAGAGCCTTGTCGTGCTCGGCTACCCAGACATCGTCGCCGCAGCCGACGACGTCCCTCGCGTGCTGAAGCACGACCCGCACCAGCTGGAGGGCCTGGATGGACAACTCATCTCCTTCGAGCAGGCGAAGGGCACCAACCGCGAAGCCTTGAACATGCTCCCCGCCGGGCACGCGTGGCTGATGGTCAGCTTCGCCGGAGACTCCGTAGAACAAGCGGACGCGTCGGCCAAGAGGTTGGTCGATGAGTTGGCCAGCGACGGTCCGTCGGCGGAGTACTTCGATACCGAGACGATCGAAAGACAACTCTGGCAGGTCCGGGAAGCAGGTCTCGGAGCTACCGCTCGGGCTCCTGGCATGCCGGACGCTTGGCCGGGATGGGAAGACTCGGCCGTCGCGCCCGACAGTCTCGGCGACTATCTGCGCGAGTTTCGCTCGCTCCTGCGGCAGCACGGCTACGGAGGAACGGCCGTGTACGGACACTTCGGTCAGGGCTGCGTCCATTGCCGGATCCCGTTTGACCTGTTGACGCCGGACGGCATTCAGGTCTTCCGCACCTTCCTCCAGCGAGCCGCTGAACTGGTCGTCAGCTATGGGGGGTCGCTCTCTGGCGAGCATGGCGACGGACAGGCACGAGGCCCGCTGCTCCACCTGATGTTCGGACCGGAAATGATCGAAGCCTTCGCCGAGGTCAAGAGGATCTTCGACCCGGACGACCGGATGAACCCGGGCCGGGTCGTGAATTCACGAGCTGTGAACGAAGATCTCCGCCTCGGAGCCTCGTGGACGCCCCCGCCCACCGCTCCTGCCTTCAGCTATCCCGACGATGACGGGCGGTTCGATCGCGCGGTCTTGCGCTGCGTCGGAGTAGGGAAGTGCCGCCACGACAGCGGCGGCGTCATGTGTCCCTCGTTCCGAGCGACCCGGGAAGAGGAGCACTCCACCCGGGGACGGGCAAGACTGCTGTTCGAGATGATTGACGGGCACGGCGACTCGCCCCTGACCAAGGGCTGGCGGTCTCCCGAGGTCGCCGATGCCCTGGACCTGTGCCTGGCCTGCAAGGGCTGCAAGAAGGACTGCCCTGCCGGGGTGGACATGGCCACCTACAAGGCCGAATTCCTGCACCACCACTACGCCCGCCGAATTCGTCCACGCGCGCACTATTCGATGGGATGGCTTCCGCTTGCCGCGCAGGCCGCCGCCCGCATGCCGCGGTTGGTCAACTGGGCGACCCACGCGCCAGCCCTCCGAGAGGTCATCAAGTCTGCGGGTGGCATCGATCGCAAACGGGATCTCCCCTGGTTCGCTTCGCAGACGTTCCAGTCCTGGTTCTCCCAGCGTCCCCCTCGGCCGCCAGCCGAGCACGGCGACGTGTTGTTGTGGCCCGACACGTTCACGAACCACTTCGACCCACAGATCGGCCGGGCAACCACCGATGTACTCGAAGATGCCGGATACCGCGTGGTCGTCCCCGACCGTCCGGTTTGCTGCGGATTGACGTGGATCTCGACCGGCCAGCTCGGCATCGCGACGAGGGTTCTTCGCCGAACCCTGCAGATCCTTGAGCCGTCCCTGCACTCCGGGACCCCGATTGTGGGCATGGAGCCGAGCTGCACGGCGGTCTTCCGAAGCGATGCGGGTGAGCTGCTGTCTGGAAACGTGGACGTCAAACGACTGGCAGCGCAGACGACGACACTTGCCGAGCTCTTGCACAACCGGACCCCGGGGTGGGCCGCACCCGAACGATCGGGGAAGTTCATGGTCCAGACCCACTGCCATCAGCACGCGATCATGGGTTTCGACGCAGACCGAGCCGTCCTCGAGGAAACCGGGGCCGAGGTCGACGTGTTAGACGCGGGTTGTTGTGGACTTGCAGGGAATTTCGGCTTCGAGGCCGGCCACTACGACGTGTCGACCGCTGTCGGAAGAGCCGCACTGCTCCCGGCTGTCACGGCGGCCAGCGAAGACACGGTTGTGCTCGCGGACGGATTCAGCTGTCGCACCCAGATTTCTTCCGGGTCGACACGAAGGGCCATGCATCTGGCCGAGATCCTCGCCAACTCGGGCGAGGAGGCTAGTGCGCCATGAGTCGCCGGCCACAGGAGCAGGTGCACGACGTCCAAGTCCAGGTCTATGACGTGCCGACCGACCGCCCCGAGGCTGATGGAACCTTGGCCTGGTCGAAGACGACCATTATCGTCGTCGAGGTCTCTGCGGGGGGACAGACGGGCATCGGATGGACCTACGGCCCCAGGGCTTGCGCCGAGGTCGTGCGCGAAGACCTCACGCCTGTGGTGGTCGGCGCGAGCCCCCTGGCCGTCGGCCGTTGCTGGGTGGAGATGGTCAAGCGCACCCGAAATGCCGGGCGCCCGGGCGTGGTCGGCTACGCCATCTCAGCCGTCGACGTGGCGCTCTGGGACCTCAAGGCGCGACTGCTCCAGCTTCCCCTGCACCAACTCCTCGGCGCCGTTCACGATCGGGTTCCGGCCTACGGGAGTGGAGGATTCACGACCTATGACGAGGACGCGCTCAAGTCGCAACTCTGCGATTGGGTTGATCGGCAAGGCTTCCCGAGCGTCAAGATCAAGATCGGTGAAGACTGGGGCCGTCGCGAAGACCGGGACCTGGAGCGCGTCAGGGCTGCGCGTGACATCGTCGGTCCAGAGATCGGGCTCTTCGTCGATGCGAACGGTGCCTACTCCGCCAAGCAGGCGGTCCGGCTCGGGCGGTCGCTGGACGCCCTCGGTGTCAGCTGGTTCGAGGAACCGGTCTCATCCGATGACCTCGATGGTCTCCGACAGGTCCGCGATCGGGTCGAGGCCGACGTCGCGGCCGGGGAGTACGGCAGCGACCTCACCTACTTCATGCGGATGTGCGCGGCCGGCGCGGTGGACTGCCTACAGGTCGATGCCTCCCGATGCGGAGGCATCTCAGAATGGTCGCGAGCGGCCGCCGTCGCGCAGGCCAACGGCTTGGCCGTCTCCGCTCACTGCGCGCCCAACCTGCATGTGCCGTGCGCGGCGGCCACACCAAACCTGCGTCACATCGAGTGGTTTCACGACCACGTCCGGATCGAGAACCTCCTCTTCGACGGTGCGCTCGATCCGCGCGACGGTGCGCTCGTGCCCAACTCCCATCCGGGGCACGGTCTGACGGTGCGGCGCTCAGACCTCGAGAGTTTTCGGATCGGGTGACCATGGCGCCCCAGATGTGACGGGCAAAGCCCACTGGTGCATAGGGGCCGAAGAAGGGAGCAGTCGTGAACGAACGCCGGACCGTTGTGGTGACGGGGGCAAGCGGAGGGATTGGACGCGCTGTGGCGAGGCGATTTGCCTCCGAGGGGGCCGCCGTCGGCCTCTTGGCGCGAGGGGAGATCGGACTGAAGGGCGTCGCTGAGGAAGTTGAGTCCGCCGGGGGGCGGGCGTTGATCCTTCCCACTGACGTGTCCGAGTACAACCAGGTCATCGACTCCGCGCGAGCCGTCGAGCGCGAGTTCGGACCGATCGACGTCTGGGTCAACGTTGCCTTCACCTCGGTGTTCTCACCGTTCGACAAGATCGCGCCCGAGGAGTTCAAACGCGTGACCGAGGTCAGCTACCTCGGGTACGTCTACGGAACCATGGCAGCCCTGGAGTGCATGCGGCCCGCCGATCAGGGGACCATCGTGCAGGTCGGTTCGGCGCTGGCCTACCGCGGGATCCCGCTGCAGTCGGCCTACTGTGGCGCGAAGCACGCGATTCAAGGGTTCAACGAGTCGCTGCGGTGCGAGCTGCTCCACGAAGGCAGTGGGATCAGCGTGACCATGGTGCAGATGCCCGCGGTCAACACCCCTCAGTTCTCTTGGGTCTTGTCGCGACTACCGAAGCACGCTCAACCGGTCCCACCGATCTACCAGCCGGAAATTGCCGCGGACGCGGTCGCGTATGCGGCCGATCACCCTCGGCGGCGCGAATATTGGGTAGGGGCGAGCACGGCCGGCACGCTGATCGGAAACGCGATCGCGCCGGGCTTGCTGGATCGGTACCTCGCACGCACGGGCTATGCGTCGCAGCAGACGGAGATCGCCGATCCAGAACGTGCGGCCAACCTCTGGGAGCCGGCGGATGGGTCAGACGGAAGAGATTACGGAGCGCATGGAGTCTTCGACGACAAGGCGAAGCACCGCAGCTATCAGTTGTGGGCTAGCCAGCACCATGGATCAATGGCCGCTGCAGGAGCAGCCGTAGTCGCCCTCTCGGCCGCAGTTGTGGCCAACGCCTGGTTGCGACGAAGGTGAGGGCCGCACGGTGGGCGCCCCTCGGCGCCCGAATGCTTGGCAGCGTGCGCTGCATCCTCGGTGTTGCACTCGTTGTCGGCCCGGATCGATGGATTCCGGAAGCCGGAGGCCCCCCCTCGGGTGGCGTCCAGGTCGGGGCGCGGGTGCTGGGTGCCCGGGACCTTCTTCAGGGCGTGGTGACATTGGTCCGGCCTACCCCTGGAACGCTCCTCCTCGGTGCCGGTGTCGACAGCGTGCATGCGATGAGCATGGCGTTGCTCGCGAAGAACTCGACACGACTGAGGCCGGCCGCGGTTCTGGCCGCGCGGGTGGCCACGGCTGAAGCCCTCGCCGGCATTCTGCTCGCCGCGGGGTTCAAGCGAACCCGTCGGCAGGGCGACAGCGCATCAATTCCTCGCTGACTTCTTCCAGAGCTGACCTAGGACGACGGCAAGGAGATGGCCCTGCAAGAGCAGCAACGGCAGCTGATGCACCTCGACTTTCGAGGTCATCGCCGTCGAAGCGAAAGTTCAGCGCGCGGCTAGATTGCGAGCAACCCTCTCCGCTTGGCAGCCCCAAGACAACGTCCGCGTCTTGGTCGAACCCTGCGGGCCCCCGTTCCAGCTCTATCCGGGTGAACTGACCGCATGCGAAGCGTGCTCGGTTGGCGAGGGACAATGGTCATCGAAGAGACCGTTTAGCCTCCCGTGACTTGGGTATCCGAGGCTCATGTCGCACGACCACGTTGATCGCGATCATGCGCCCGCTACTCGTACGTTGGACGAGGTGATCGACCGCGGTTCCGTAGTCATGGTGCTGACGGCCATGGATCTCGAGGGAGGGCCACACGCAGGAGGCGATACTCATTTGAGTCTCCTGAACACGCTGTGTGGCACGCCGTTGACGTGTGGCTCTGTGAATGGCTCTGTCTCGCGCTTCCTGGTCAATCGCGCCAAGGATGGGGTGGCTAAGGTGGAAGGAAGAGAGTCGGGGACCCCCGCCGTCATGGTCTTCGCGGATCCGGGCGCATCCGACTACCTCTTCGCCAAGGGCAGGGTGACCGCCCGGAGCAGCCGCCCCGAAGTGGACGAACTTTGGAGTGTCGGCGCAGCAGCCGCGTTCGATGGCCCAGATGATCCCGATATTGGCGTGTTGGAGTTCCGGGCTGAGTCAGGCCGATGGTGGTCGGGGCCAGCGTCGACACTGGATCGAACCCTTGGTGTCGTCACAAGCGCCGTCCTGAACCGGCCGTATGACGCGACAGACAATGGTCCCATTCAGGGGTAACTGTGCTGCAGCGATCTGAACATTTCGGGCCGGACTCCTGGCGTCGCTCAACCGGACTGACAACGAGGGACAGGCGAGGACCTCGTCACACTGATCTGGGGTTCATCAGATGGATGACGCGATCACCGGCGCACCAAGGAACGGTGCGAGGAGCACTAGGCATGTTCCTCCGCGGATAGGGTCGCCGGCGTCAAGCGACCAGAGGATTGCGGTCGCGAACGGAGTCGGTGTCGGCCTCGGTCATGTGCGACGACGCGGGCAAGCCTCAGCGCTCTGTGGCACCTACGGCGAGGATCTGGTCGAGCCCGGTGAGGCGAATGACGCGATCGAGATTCGCAGAGGAATGCACGACGGATACCGATCCACCGCGGCCCATGGCTATTTGATGCAAGTTGGCAAGAAAACTCAGTCCGCTTGAGTCCATGAACGTCACGTTCCCCAGGTCCACCGCGACGTTTACGGCAGAACTTGACCGGTATCTCTCGACGAGTTCTCGCAACTCGGGGACCCGGGCGAGATCAATCTCCCCATCCAGAACAAGTGAGAGGACCGGGTCCTCGGCGGGCACAACAGCGTCGGTCATCCGGACTCCCTACGACATACCCTCGGTTAGGGCTGGCAACGAGACCACGTTGGATGCTGAAGGCTGGGTCTGGTTCACCCCTGACCCAGTCCCATTGTGGTTTTCCACTCCCCACGAGGCAAGAGCCTGGCCGGACTTTCCCGGCTCCGGTGCGCCCAACAGCCACAGGCCGAAAACCCGCTCCCACCGAACGGTTCAGCCCCGCGACCCCACGCCTCCCTCGCCGGAGATACTCGTTCATGGTTGCCCGTTGACTTGAGTGCTCGTGGCCTTGTCAGGAACGGTGTTCGGTCTTAGCCACGAGCACCGCGACGTCGTCAGCCTCCCCGGTGGACTCGCTGAGTGACAGAAGCCAGCGGGCGATCTCGTCCGGCGCAAGCGCATGAGTGTCCTCAGCAGACAACGCGGCTCGCAGGCGGTCGAGTCCGTCGGCGAGGGAGGTACCTCGTTCCTCGACCAGCCCGTCGGTGAAGAGGACCAAGATAGAGCCGGAAGGGACGGCGACTTCTTGCTCGGGAAAGTCGTCCACAAGGTTGAGGCCGAGTGGCGGCCCACCGCCCTCGATCAAGACGCAGGTCTGCGACGGTGCTTTCAGGGCAAGCGGCATGTGCCCAGCTCGGCAGACGCGGGCCGTTTCATTCACGGGGTCCACCAGCACGTACAGGGCGGTTGCGACCATCTCCGAGCCGTTCTGGGCGGCCGCAGCATCCAGCCACCCCATGACGCGGCTGGGCGATGGGTCCACCGAGATGAGGGCGCGCAGCGCCGATCGGAGTTGACCCATGACCCCGGCTGCTCGCAGGCCCTTACCCACGACATCGCCGACCACAAGTGCGACCCTCCCGTCGTCCAGAGCGATGCAGTCGTACCAATCACCTCCGACCCGAGTATCTGAGACGGCTGGCCGATATAGCGCGGCTGTGGTCAAACCCCGGACATCAACAGGGTTGGTCGGCAGCAAGGCTCGCTGCAGGGTCTCGGCCGCCTGGCGCTCGCGCGCGAACAACCGGGCCCTCGACAACGCCGGGCCACCTTGGTCAGCGAGCCCTTGAATCAGCGCGCGGCCCGACGGCGCCGCGGGCGTGGTCCCGGCCAAGACAACCGTTCCAATGGTGAGGCTTGCGACCCGTAGCGGAAGGACGGTGCGCGACATCGTCGTCGAGACGTCGCCTGGTGTACTTCGATGGGGTTTCGATGTTCGGACCGCTGCGGCGAGTGTCGAGTCCTCGTCGAGACCCAGGGTGTCCGCGAAGTCCACTGCGCCAGGGCCCGCCCTGGCCAAGAGGACAGCCTTGGTCCTGTCCTGATCAATGTTGTAGACGGCGACGTCCATCCCTGGGATGAGATCGTAAAGCGACGCGCACAACGTGTGCGCGACATCAACTGGTGTCAGGCTGGCGGCCAAGTTCTTGGCGCTGTTCAGCAGACGCAACGTTGCTTGTGTCGATCCCGCCAACTCCTGGTCACGCAACGCGAGTTCGTCCTCGCTGAACCGTTCGATACGGCTCAACCGGGTAGCGAGGTAGTGGATGCCGCCCCCCGCAAGCACGGCGAAAGTGAGCATACGTAGCGTGGCGCTCCCCCACCAAAGCGCATCGAACCGGCCAGCTGATAGGCCGTTGAGGACTAGTTCATACAACGCAAAGGACATCGAGATTGCGACCCACCCCCGCAGCACGGAGGAGCGACGCCCGCTGTGGCGGCTCCACATCGCGATCGCTGCGACTCCAAGCGCCACGATGACGCCATCGATCACCGTCAGCAGCGTCGTAAACGATTGGCTTGGGCCTAGCAACGTCGGCAGCGGTACGCGATTCGTCGCCAGAACAGCTGCAACGAGGCATCCGACCACGACGCAAGGGCCGAGCGCCTTGAGGGGGGCCGAGATTGTCCCTGCCAGGGCACCGCCGAACAGGGAGATGTGGAATAGGAGGTAGAGCGCCGCGCTGCTCTGGGGGTCGGTGTGGAAGAGCCCGCCGGCCTGCGTAATCGTGGGGAAAGCAAACAGTTGGAGAAGCAGTGCCACCGTGGCCACCGACAGTCCGGCAGCGAACCACTGGAGCGCGCCGTCGGCCTCGGCTCTACTCCTCAACCAATAGACCGGGAGTGCTACCACAGCCCCGACCGTGGCGGACACAAACAAGGTGACCGAGGACTGGGGGCTCGGGAGGCTCCCCAGGTGAATGAGGCCCATGTACGCAGCCGCAGCGAGTGCACCGACCGCCAGTCCGGAGTAGAGATCGAACGCCGGCTGCAGCAGCTGTGACCGCTGACGGACCCCCAGCTCTGAGAAGTCCTCTGATACCCAGGCTGTCGGAGCGGCCATGGCCTAAGGGGAGGCGCAGGTGGCAGACAGGGCACGCGATGAGCTCGGTTGAGCACCTGACTGGCGACCAGGGGGCGGAGTCATCACAGTCGCAATGTACTGGCGATACGCCCATGGTGGTGACGCTGTGCCCTTCGAGGTGCCGACCGCTGAGGTGTCAGCCGAGCTGTCCTAGGGCAACCGCCAACACGAGCCCGAGCGCCGTCGCAATCCCAGTGGTGTAACTGTCCTCCTTGAAAGCCTTGGGGAAGACCTCGGTCGCTAGCGAGGCGACCACCGCCCCGCCCGCGAAACACCGGATCAAGGCGAGCGCAGTGTCGGGCACCCCAGAGAGCAGGAGGTTCCCCGCCAACGCCGCCACCGACAGCAGGCCCGCGGTCGCCGCCCACAGACCCAGAACGTTTGGTTTGGGGCGGCTCTGGGCCATCTGCTGAGCCCCGCCTGCCGCCTCGGGGAGGTTGGACAGGAAAATCGACCCTGACAGGGACGCAACCTGGAGTGGTCCGGCACCGATGAGCGCCACGCCCAAGGCCAAGTTCTCGGGTATCCCGTCAAGCGTGATCGCGGCCAAGAGGCCGCCCCCGCTATCGGAACCAAGCTTGCGGTTGACGAGCCGATCCAACGCGGTGAACGCACCAGCACCGATCAAGACGGACCCCGCGACAGCCCAGATCGGTGCAACCTCGGTCGCTGGGTCGATCAACTCCAGCACTGCGGAGACGATCAGAGCCCCGCCGGCGACGGCGACGATGAATCCCTCGAGTGCCTTCGGCAACGGCCCGTACACCCCCCAAGCGGCACCGGCGACCAAGGCGGCCGAGACGACAACGATCACCACTACCGTCAAGAACACCGGTGCTCCTCCTCCGCTTCGCGCTCCATAGCGCGCTGCTCTCACCAGCTCAACGCTGTCCAGTTCATCGCGACCGTTTCCTTCGGCCTACCCTCGCTGAGGTCATCCTGAACGGCCCCGTCCGGAGAACGGACCGCGGCGCTCAGCCAGCAGATGGCGGGGCCGAGTGGCTGCGCTTGTAGCTGGGCCACCCCGGCGTATCGCACATGAGAGTTGCGGAGTTCGGGCGCCACCTCACCGGGTCGTTGTGGGGTTGGGGTCGCCCGGGGCTGGGTATGTGGGATCGGGACTTCTTGATCATGGGGAGGCAACGTGTCCAGTCAAGCTCCGGCTGGTGGCCCGCTCGACTCGGCCACCGAGTCGGCCCGGTCCGCCGCCGACAGCCGCCCGGTCGATTGGTTGGCGAGGTTTGGCCTTTCGGCCCGCGGCACCGTCTACATCCTCATGGGACTGATCGCCGTTCTGCTCGCGAGGGGCATCAATGCGGAGGTCGACCAGAAGGGCGCCCTGCGCGAGGTCGCTGCCCAGCCCTTCGGCGAGGTGGTCGTGGCCCTGATGGGCTTGGGTTTCCTCGGCTATGCCGTCTGGCGCCTGTCCGAAGCCGCATTCGGCGTTGTGGGCGAGAAACCGGGAGTCGGGCCGCGCCTGAAGTCGCTGGCGCGGGGACTGATCTACCTCGGGCTGACCTACACGGCAGTGGCGCTGCTGCTCGGCTCCCGGGGTTCGCAGTCCAAGCAGCAGTCGACGCTCACGGCGAAGGTCATGGACTACACGGGAGGTCGCTGGTTGGTGGGCCTGGTCGGCCTGATCATCATCGGCGTCGGCATCGCCCTGGTAGTCGAGGGGCTCAGGCTCACGTTCATGCGCTACTTCCCGGCCGGAGAGCTCTCGGGCGACCTACGCAAGGCCATCTGTCAGCTGGGCCGAGTCGGGACCGTTTCCCGTGGACTGGTCTTCGCGCTCGTCGGGATCCTGGTTGTGGTCGCGGCATGGACCCACGACGCCAGCAAGGCGGGCGGGCTCGATGAGGCTCTCAAGACCCTGCGCGACCAGACCTACGGCCCGTTCCTGCTGGCCATCGCCGGGCTCGGGCTGGCCGTCTTTGGCGTCTACGGGCTGGCGGAAGCCCGCTACAGACGTGTCTGAGCCGTCTCCGGTGGCGCCGGACGGTCGACCTATGGCTGCGGCTGGCGCCGCCGGGAGCCGTTGGCCGCCACCCTCGCCGGACGTGGGACCTCTCGTCGGTGCTGCCGTTCGGTTGGTAGCGGCCGCCGTTGTGCTGACGGGGTTGCTCATCGGTACGGGGCTCGTCCTCGCCTCGTCCACCGGCGTCGACTCGCGTGTCGAGCGCTGGCTCGCCCACCACCGCTCAGGAAGCTTCAACACCTTGACCGATGTCGTCAGCCACCTTGGGAGCACGCCAGGCATCATCGCCGTCGCGACCGTCACCTTCATCGTCCTTCGTCTGTGGCTGAGGCGCTGGCACGAGTCCTTGGTCGTTGTGGTCACCATCGTCGGGGAGCTCGGCATCTTCCTGACCGTCACGGCCGTCGTCGAACGTCACCGCCCCGACGTTCATCAATTGGACGCAGCGCCGCCTACCTCGAGCTTTCCCTCCGGGCATACGGCAGCGGCAACGGCGCTATACCTCCTGATCGGCTACCTCGCGTTGCGCTATGCAAAGCGGACCTCGCTCGGCGTACTCGTCGCCGTCCTCTGTCTCCTTGTCCCCGTCGGTGTTGCCCTGTCGCGCCTCTACCGCGGCATGCACTTCCCCACCGACGTGCTCGGCGGTATGACGTGCGGGGGTGCGTGGTTGCTCGCAGTGCTCGTGGTGCTGATGCCGCCGGCGTGGTCGGCCCTTCGTGACCGACCGGCGGAGTACTCCGCATGATGTTGCAGACAGACCCGCCCACGGAGCGGAGCGCACCGCTACCCGTGCGCCTCGCCGTCGTCGCCAACCCCACCAAGCTTGATCCAGGGTCGAAGGAGTCGGTGCTGGAGGCGCTGGCCAACGCCGGCCTGCCGGCCCCGCAGTGGTTGGAGACCACCGAGGAAGACCCCGGTCGGGGCATGGTCGCCCGGGCCGTCAGCTCCGGAGCGGATCTCCTCCTCGTTCTCGGCGGGGACGGCACCGTCCGAGCGTGCGCCGCCGGCTTGGCCGGCACCGAGGTCCCCATGGCCTTGCTGCCCGCGGGGACGGGCAACCTCCTGGCGCGAAACCTGGGAATCCCCGACTCGCTCGAGGAGGCCGTTCAGCTGGTCGTAGCGGGACGTCGCAGACGGATCGACCTCGTGGAGCTCGACGGGGAGCCCTTCGCGGTCATGGGGGGATGCGGCTTCGACGCACTGATGTTCCAGAACACCCCAGAAGCAGTGAAGGCGCGGGTGGGCTGGGCGGCCTATGTGATGGCGGGGGTCCGCAGTATTCGCGACGCGAAGCCTCGCCCCGTTGACATCGTGGTGGACGGTCGCGCGTCCCACCACCGAGCGGTAGGCGTCGTTGTGGCGAACGTGGGCGAACTCACCGGGGGGGTCCAGCTCCTGCCCAACGCAGCGGCCGACGATGGGCGGGTCGATGTAGCCGTGCTCACGCCGCCACGGCTCAGGGACTGGGTCGGCCTCGGCACCCGGTTGTTGATCCGCCGGTCGCCCAAGGCACGGCAGATGCACACAGACACGGGCACGGCGGTCACTGTCCGCTGGCAGCAGCCGATGGCGACCGAGGCCGACGGAGATGTCATGGAGCCACGATCCATAGCCGAGTTCCGGGTGAGGGCGGCCTCGGTCACCGTCTGCGTCCCCGCCTAGAGACGCTTTCTCACCCGGTCGCGCAGAGAACGACCGTCCGGGTCGTACACCGCACGGTAGAGGGGGGTGGCCCACCATCGATCGCGCCTCCCCACGGTGGGTGGAACGTGAGGCCGCAATCGTCCGGGGGGACGTGTGCCTTTTGCCCCATCGCCGTGCCAGGCCTCAAGGCGTTCGGCTGAGGCGGCCATAGCGGCGAAAGCGTCGTCCGGATCGAGGAGATCATCGACGTCCTCGCCGTCGCGGTCCAGGTGCTCCAGCCACAGTTCCAGGCGCAGGTCTCGGGCGAATGCTCTCGCACCATCCCCCAGCCCGGCTGGATCGCGGGGCTCCCGAGGATCCCCGACCTCGTCGAGGACGGCCATCGACAACTCACTGTCGTGGGTCCAGGAACGGCGGTTGAGATTGTCAGATCCGATCATCGCCCAGACGTCGTCGACGATGACGACCTTTGCATGCACGTATACCGGCGTGCCGGAGCGATTCTCCACGTCATACATCGCAAACCTCGAGCCTCCGGCAGCCCGGCAGATCCGAGCGGCGTCGTCGCGCCCGACGAGCGCTGGCTGCTCGGCCAGCCGACCCTCGCGGTCAGGGTGGCGCGGGATGACCACGATCACGTGCAGCCTCGGGTTGGCACGGAGCGCTTGCGCGACCACCTCAGCGATGTCCCGCGACCAGAAGTACTGATCCTCCAGGTAGACCAACCGGCGAGCCCGGCCGAACGCCCGAAGGTAGGCGTGGGCAATGCTCCGCTCACCCAGGGGTGCAAACGGGTAGCGGCGCAAGCGAGCGGGGTAGGTCCGCAGCACCTGCACGGCGTGCGGGCCACGCCGCGTCGAGTGATCCGCAATCGGCTCAGGTAGGGCCTTCCCAGTCATCGCGCTGGCGTGGTAGGCGCGGTCATACAGCTGGCGGAGCGGGCTCGGGACATCGAGGACAGTGCTGCCGTACCACCGTTCACGGAACGTGTGCTCGAGGTCGTGGACGGACGGACCCCGCACCTCGGCCTGGATGTCGTGCCAAGGGGGGCGGGGTCCGTAGGGCGACGGGAAGTCCATGACCTGAGGGTCTCCCCCGTGGGCTGGGTCGTCGTGCCTGCTCCGGCCGAGGTCGATTCCACCAACAAACGCGAGGTCGCGCTGAGGTTGTCCGGGATGCCTGATGACGACCAGCTTCTGGTGATGACTGCCGGCTCGTCGAGTTCGCGCATCGAGCAGGACCTGCCCGCCATGCTGGCCGATCCTCCGAGCCAGGTCTGCGTTGGCTTCCTCGCTCTGCTGCATCCATCGCGGATGAGACCGCCACAACAGACCGAAGACGAGAACTCCTCGCTCCGCGGCCGCGCCCAGCAGTTCACCGACTTCCGTGCCCGGGCCGTCCAGCCGCTCATCCCAGTCGCCGCGGAAGTCGAGGAAGTAGATCTGGTCTCCCCGTTTTGTGTCTGAGATCTCTTCGCGCAGGCGCAAGAAGTAGCTGGCGCCGTCGACCAGGGGGACGACCAGGTTGCCCAGCGAAAACGTCCGCAGGTCGGTCCCCGGGTTGCGTCGCTCGTCCTCGTCGATGAACCAGTGCCTCAGAGCGGCGTCCTCGCCGGCACCGTGCTCGACGGCGCTTTGCTCAAGTGGTCGTTCGTCGGAGGCTGCGGACTCGAGCACTACGGCATCATGCCTTGGCGCCGAGAGCCTCGGGACTCAATCACCAAGGGCACCGGACACCTGCGAATCCAGCCCCTCCTCGACCACCGCCGAGGCGTCGCGCGCAGGCATGCCGCCGGCCCTACGCCAGGATTCGAAGGCCACGGCCGCCACGACCAGCCAACCCAGTCCGACCAGCCACCCAGCCACCACGTCGCTGAGGTAGTGGACCCCTAGGCCGACTCGGGCGAAGCCCACCAGAACGACCAGTCCGAACCCCGCACCCCAGAACACGAACCGCCATGAGCGCGACACCACGGGCGCGACCAGGAGCATCACGACCCCGGCAGCCACCAACGAGTTCAGCGCGTGCCCGGATGGAAATGAGTACCCCGGCGCGACCGCCACAGCATCCGTGAGGTCGGGCCGGGCGCGTCGCACCAGGTCTTTGAGCAAGAAACCCAGAACCCCGGCACCGACGATCGTCACGGCGATCCATAGTGCGAGCAACCGTCGCCCTCGCACGATGAGGATGGCGACGCCGGCGGCGGCGCCGAGCCGCAGAACCCACGGATCCAAGACCGTGCTGACCCAGTCGAGGACGGTCACCACTCCCGGCGTCCGCAGCGCCCAGCCGTGCAAGGAATCCGCCACACCGGTGTCCAACGAGCGCAAGGGCGTCCAGCCGTGGGTCGCCGCGTATCCAAGAAGCGTCACTGGCACGGCCGCCGCGGCGAAACCTGCCCCAACGAGCAGCAAGCGCCGCGACAGCGAAGGGGAAGGCCTGGGCCGGCCGTTGGTGGCCACTCCCTGACGCCTCGGCATGGTCAGTTGTCTACCCCTGTCTACGATGCATGACACGTGCTTGATCGGCCTGGCGGTGTCGAACACATGACCCGCGCACCTGACCCACGACCCTCTAGGGGTCCACGATCTACCCTCCGCATCGCCGACGACCCCTGGGTGCAGTGAGTGGCAGGAAGTGGGCGTCGAGGGTCGGGAACCCAAACCCCCAAACTGCGTCCCGCAGGGCCATATGGCGCTGGTAGGTGCGCGCCTGCCAGTAGACCGCATGCGAACCCTGTCCCGAGACCGGGCACATAACCTCTTACAGGGAGGCCGGCGTTAGCTTCAGGGCGGTTGACAGTCCTAGGTATCCCGGGTGATGGTCATGCCAGCGACGCTACCGCGCGCGACTTGCCCTGGTGAGGTCCGCCGGTGCGGTGTTGACTGGTGCCCATGCCCCTGAACGGCGAATACGAACCCAGCCCCTCGGCCTTCGTCCGCGATCAAGTCGCGCTCTACGAGAGCTCGAACGGCACCGAGGGCAACACCCGGCACGATCTCCCGGTCATCATCCTCACGTCGGTGGGCGCCACCTCTGGAAAGCTGCGCAAGACACCGCTCATGCGCGTGGAGCACGACGGTCGCTACCTGGTCGTCGCCTCCAAGGGCGGAGCCCCGGAGCATCCTGCGTGGTACCGCAACCTGGTGGCGCACCCTCACGTCGAGCTTCAGGACGGCCCGACACGACAGGACATGGTGGCCAGGGAGGTCACCGGCGCCGAACGCGACGAGTGGTGGGAGCGGGCCGTCGCCGCCTTCCCCCCGTATGCCGAGTACCAGACGAAGACCGACCGGGTCATCCCGATCCTGGTCCTTGAGGCGACACCGTCGTGACCGCGACCGATCGCGCCGCAACCCTGCGACAGCTGCATGAGGACCCCGAGCTTTTGGTGCTCGTCAACGTCTGGGATGTCGCCTCGGCACGGGTGGTTGCGGCGGTGCCCGGGTGCAGGGCGCTGGCGACGGCCAGCCACGCGATCGCCGCGATGTATGGCTACGAGGACGGGGAGAATATCCCCCGTGAACTGATGCTTGAGGCAGTCGGGCGCATCGCCGCAGCCGTGGACCTTCCGGTGACCGCCGACCTGGAAGCGGGCTACGGCGACGCCGCCGAGACCATCCGCCGAGCGATCAGCGTCGGGGTGGTGGGCGCCAACCTCGAGGACCAGATGCGCCCGTTCGACGAGGCGGTGGCCGCAGTACGGTCAGCCGTCGACGTGGGATCCGCCGAAGGACTGGACTTCGTCCTCAACGCCCGCACGGACGCCTTCCTGCTGGCGGGAGACCGGGAGCCCGAGGCCGTCCTCGCGGAGGCCATCGAGCGAGGGCGAGCGTTCCTCGACGTGGGGGCGACCTGCGTGTTCGTCCCTGGGGTGAAAGACGAGACCGTGATCAAGCGCCTGGTGGACGGCCTCGGAGCCCAGAAGGTGAGCCTGATCGCCGGGCCCGGGTCGCCGCCACCGGCCACGCTTCAGGACCTGGGCGTGGCCCGCGTCTCGCAAGGCCCGTGGTCGCAGCGCCTCGCTCTGACGGCCCTCGCCGACGCCAGCGCGGCGGTCTATGGCGGAAGCGCGTTCCCCGAAGGGATCCGCCCCCTCACCTGAGCGGTCCTACGGCCGGCTGGTGCCTACTCCCACTCGATCGTGCCCGGGGGTTTGCTCGTCACGTCGAGCACCACCCGGTTGATCTCGCGCACCTCGTTGGTGATCCGGGTGGAGATCCGAGCCAGGACGTCATAGGGGACACGCGACCAGTCCGCGGTCATGGCGTCCTCGCTGGAGACCGGACGGAGCACCACCGGATGGCCGTACGTACGGCCGTCGCCCTGGACGCCAACGGACCTCACGTCGGCCAGCAGCACGACCGGGCACTGCCAGATGTCGCGGTCGAGCGCGGCTGCGGACAGCTCCTCGCGGGCGATGGCGTCGGCCTCTCGGAGCACGTCGAGCCGCTCCCGAGTCACCGCCCCGATGATGCGGATACCGAGCCCGGGACCCGGGAACGGTTGGCGCCACACGATGGCCTCGGGCAGACCCAGCTCCAGTCCCACAGCCCGGACCTCGTCCTTGAACAGCGCCCGCAACGGCTCCACGAGAGAAAACTGGAGGTCGTCGGGCAGACCACCGACGTTGTGATGGCTCTTGATGTTTGCGGTCCCTGTGCCGCCACCGGACTCCACGACGTCGGGGTACAGCGTCCCTTGCACCAGGAACTCGACGGTCTCCCCAGTCTCCCCGGCCTCCGCGACGACCTCTCGGGCGGCCTCCTCGAAGACCCTGATGAACTCCCGGCCGATCACCTTGCGCTTGTCTTCGGGGTCGGTCACCCCGGCGAGGGCATCGAGGAAGCGCTGCTGCGCGTCAGCGACCTTGAGCGTGATCCCTGTAGCAGCGACGTAGTCGCGCTCGACCTGCTCAGCCTCGCCCTTGCGGAGCAGGCCGTGGTCGACAAATACGCAGGTGAGCTGGTCCCCCACGGCTCGGTGCACGAGCGCCGCCGCGACCGCGGAGTCGACGCCCCCCGACAGCCCGCAAACCACCCGCTTGCCGCCGACCTGCGCCCTGATCCGTTCGACCTGCTCGTCGACGATGCTCGCAGGGGTCCACGTCGCCTCGATGCCGGCGACGTCGTAGAGGAAGTGCTCGAGCACGGCCTGCCCGTGGGCGGTGTGCAGAACCTCGGGGTGGAACTGCACGCCGGCCTGGCGGCGGTCGAGGTCCTCGAAGGCCGCCACTGCGGCGCCGGCGGTCGTGGCGGTCACCACGAAGCCGTCAGGCGCGCGGGTGACCGAGTCTCCGTGCGACATCCACACCGTCTGTGCGGTGGGCAGGTCGGCGAACAGCGTCGACGACGGTTCGGTCACGACCAGGGGGGTCGCGCCGAACTCCGACAGCCCCGTCTGCTCCACGGTGCCGCCGAGCGCCAACGCCATGGCCTGGTGGCCGTAGCAGATCCCGAACGACGGCACGCCTGCCTCGAACAGCGACGGGTCGACCCGTGGGGCACCTTGGGCGTAGACCGAGGAGGGTCCGCCGGAGAGGACCACGGCGAGGGGACGCCGAGCCAGGATCTCGGCCACGGGGGTGTCGGACGGGATGACCTCGCTGTAGACGCGGGCCTCCCGGATCCGTCGGGCGATCAGCTGGGCGTACTGCGCACCGAAGTCGAGGACGAGAACCGGGCGTGCGGTGGCGTCGTTCACCGGCTCAGGGTATCCGGGCCGAGCCGTACGATGAGCCTCCGTGACCACGCCCAGTGCCCTGCCTGCTGGGCGCCCCGATGCGGCTGCCGGCTCGACCCGCCAGACCCGCGCCGACGTCACCGACCACGGAGCCCACCCGCTTCGTCGTCTCTGGCAGTACGGCGGCCGCTACCGCCGCCGCGTCGTCATGGCTTCGCTGTGGACCACCCTCAACAAGATCGCCGACGTCTTCCCCGAGCTGCTGATCGGCGCCGCGGTCGATGTCGTCGTCCAGCAGCAGGACTCGTTCGTGGCGCAGGTGTTCGGGGTCTCGAGTCCGTATGTGCAGCTGGTGATCCTCGCAGGAATCAACGTCGTCGTCTGGGTCGTCGAGTCCGTGACCGACTACCTGTCGGCGACCCGCTGGCGACGCCTGGCCCAGGCCGTCCAGCACGACCTTCGCACGGACACGTACAGCCACCTGCAAGAGCTCGAGGTGTCATGGTTCGAGGACACCACGAGCGGGGGCCTGCTCGCCGTGCTGAACGACGACGTCAATCAGCTCGAGCGCTTCCTCGACACCGGCGCCGAGACGATCATCTTGCTGTTCTGGAACATCGTGCTGGTCGGAGCCGTCTTCTTCGTCGTCTCGTGGCAGCTGGCCGTGGTCGCCTTCCTGCCCATCCCGATCATCGTGGCCGGCTCACTTCGCTACCAACGCCGGCTGGAACCGCTGTACACCGTGGTGCGTGAACGAGTGGCCGAGCTCTCCGCGACGTTGAGCGCCAACCTGGGCGGCATCACGACGATCAAGGCGTTCGCCGCCGAGCGCCGGGAGGCCGATCGCGTCGAGACCGTCTCGCAGGACTACCTCGAGGCCAACAGCGCGGCCATCCGTTACAGCTCCGCTTTCGGCCCGATCATCCGGATGGCGATCCTGGCCGGTTTCACGGCCACCTTGCTCATCGGTGGTTGGGCCACCCTCAACGGGACCCTGGCCGTGGGCCTGTACTCAGTGCTCGTGTTCATGACCCAGCGTCTGTTGTGGCCGCTGACCGACCTGGGCCAGACCCTGGACCTCTATCAACGCGGCATGGCCTCGACGCGGCGGATCCTCGACCTCCTCGACGTCGTGCCTCGCATGCGGCCAGGCGCCAGCGACCTTCCGCTTCCCGTGCGCGGCGAGCTGGAGCTGTCATCCGTGCGATTCGGCTACGCAGAGGGCCCCGACGTCCTGCGCGGGATCGACCTTCGGGTACCGGCTGGCGAGACCCACGCCATCGTGGGATCGACCGGCGCCGGGAAGTCGACGCTGGTACGGCTCCTCCTGCGCTTCCATGACCCGCGTTCGGGGGTCGTCTCCATCGACGGCCACGACGTCCGATCCCTGACCTACCGGTCGCTGCGCGAATCGATCGGATACGTCGCCCAGGATGTGTTCCTCTTCCATGGCAGCGTGCGCGACAACATCGCCTACGGACGTCCGGACGCCACCGACGCCGAGATCGAGGAGGCGGCCCGCCTCGCCGAGGCCCACGAGTTCGTGGTCGGCCTCCCGGAGGGCTACGACACGGTCGTCGGCGAGCGCGGCGTCAAGCTGTCCGGCGGGCAGCGCCAAAGGCTGTCGATCGCCCGAGCCATCCTGCTCGACCCCGCGGTGCTCCTGCTCGACGAGGCAACCTCCGCGGTGGACAACGAGACCGAGGCGGCCATCCAACGCTCGCTGGCCCGCGTCGGCGAGGGCCGTACGGTCGTCGTGATCGCGCACCGGCTCTCCACGGTGCGCGAGGCCGACCGGATCTGGGTCCTCGAGGGCGGCGACGTGGCGGAGGCGGGCACTCACGACGAGCTCGTCGCGGGCGGCGGACTGTATGCCTCCCTCTGGCGCGTCCAGACCGGCGACGCCGTCCACCGGGTCCACCCCAAATAGGTTCTGGCCCACCCGAGCGGGACGCACCCGGACGGCCGAAAACTGATTGGAGTCCTGGGGGTCCCGCGGCGTACCGTGACGCAAGCCATGCATCTGCTGAAGGATCTCCCTCGCGAAGACCCGGGGATTCCGAATCTGTCAGGCGTCTGGCCCTTCCTCCGGTGGATCGCCCGTCAACAGTGGCGCACCCTGGCCCGGGGGATCACGTGGGGCATCGTGTGGATGCTCGCAGCGGCCGCCGTACCCATCGGGCTGGGCCGGGGCATCACGGCTATCTCGCGCGATGACATGAACGGAGTCGCGGTCTGGTCGGCTGTCGTGCTCGGCCTCGGCATCATCTCGGCGATCTCCGGGATGCTTCGACACCAGATGGCCGTGGCCAACTGGATCGGGGCCGCCTCACGGATCCAGCAGCTGGTGGCGCGGCAGGCCGCCGACCTCGGCGGCGACTTGCCGAAGCAGGTCGCGACCGGTGAGGTCGTCGCGGTCAGCGCCAGCGATGTCGAACGGATCGGGAGCGCCTTCGACGTGACGGCCCGCATGGCCGGCGCCATCGTGTCCTACATCGTGGTCGCGATCGTCATGGTCGTCGTGTCACCGACCCTCGGCATCGTCGTGATCATCGGGGTGCCGCTGACCGCCCTGGCGATCACTCCTCTCGTGCGGCCCCTGGAGCGCCGGGAGAGCGCCCAGCGCGCCAGGTTCGGCGAGACGACCGAGCTGGCAGCCGACACGGTCGCCGGCCTGCGGGTCCTTCGCGGGATCGGCGGCGAAGACCTGTTCCTCCGCCGCTTCAACGACAAGTCCGGCGAGGTGCGGCAGGCAGCCGTGCGTACGGCCCAGGTTCGCTCGCTGCTCGACGCCCTGCAGGTGGCCCTGCCTGGTGCCTTCCTCGTGGCCGTGACCTGGTTCGGAGCCCAGCTCGCCGTGACCGGGGAGCTCACGCCGGGGCAGCTCGTCACCTTCTACGGTTTCGCCGCGTTCCTCGTGCTGCCCCTGCGCACGGTCACCGAGACGGCTCACAAGTGGACGTCGGCCCGCGTGGCTGCGCGCCGGGTCATCGCCGTCCTGTCCTTGTTGCGCCAGCATGCCGACGCGACCGCACCGGTCGGCGAGCCGGAGACCGGTGACCTGGTCGACCACGAGAGCGGCCTGCGCGTCGCGCTCGGCCGGATCACGGCACTGGTCTGCGCGGAACCGCATGAGGCCACCGCGGTGCTCGAGCGGCTCGGCGGCTACGTCCCTGGGGCCGTCACCTTGGCCGGCACGACCCTCGCCGAGCTGCCCCGTGAGGTCGTGCGTCGGCGGATCCTGGTCCAGGACAAGGACCCCATCGTGTTTGCCGGGACGGTCGCCGAGCTGCTCGACGTGCCCTCGTCGGGACGGGTGTCGCCAGCGGCCGCGATCACGACGGCCGACGCCGACGAGATCATCGACGGCCTGCCCGAAGGGCTGGCCTCCGAGCTGCCGGAGCGGGGCCGGACCCTGTCGGGGGGCCAACGGCAACGACTGGCCCTCGCGCGATCCCTGGTGGCCGACCCCGAGTTCTTGCTGCTCGACGAGCCGACCTCAGCCGTCGACGCGCACACCGAGGTCCGCATCGCCCAGAAGCTGGCGGACAGCCGGCTGGGCTTGGCCACCTTGGTCGTCACCACCAGCCCCCTGCTCCTCGACCACGCAGACGTCGTGGCCGTGCTCGACGGAGGCGTCGTGGTCGCCGAGGGCCGACACCGTGAGCTGCTGCACTCAGATGCGCGCTACCGCGCGATCGTGCTGCGCGACGACGAGATTCAGGCCGACGAGGCTCTGGCAAGCGTGGGGGGTGCCGAGTGAGGACCCCTGAGACCTTCGACTCCGTGCTCCGGCAGAACAGCCAGCTGCCGGTGTCCGGCCCTCCCGCCGTACGCCGACACGTGGCCGGGTTGCTCCGCCGCCACCGCGGGACGTTCGCGGCCGTGGTGGCGCTCAACTCCGTCGCTGCCATGGCGGCGCTGGTCGGTCCGCAGGTGCTCGGTCAGATCGTGCAGGGTGTCTCCGAAGGCATCACCTCCAGCCGGATCAACACCCTCACCCTGGTTTTCCTCATCGCGCTCGTCGTGCAGACCGTGTTCACGCGGTGGGCCAGGCTGCGCGCGGCGATCCTGGGCGAGTGGATCCTGGCCGACCTGAGGGAAGACCTCATCAAGCGGGCCGTGGCACTCCCTCTGGGTGTCGTGGAACGAGCGGGCACCGGCGACCTCGTCAGCAGGGCCACGACCGACGTCGACCGGCTGGCCTGGGCGGTCCGGATGGCCGTTCCCGAGATGACGATCGCGGGCGTCACGGCACTCCTGGTCGGCGGCGCCCTCGTGATCACCGCGCCACCGTTGGCGCTCGCGTGGCTGCTGGCCGTACCCCCGATCGTCATCGTGTCGCGGTGGTACTTCAAGCGGGCTCCCCTCGCCTACCGGGCAGAGACGACGACCTACACGATGGTCAACGCGGCTGTGGCCGAGTCGGTCGACGGCGGGCGGACGGTCGACGCCTACCGACTCGGACCGGAGCGGGTACGCCTGACCGATCAGCGCATCGCGCGATGGGTGAGCTGGGAGCGCTACACGCTCTGGCTACGCATGCACTACTTCCCCAGCATCGAGATCGCCTACTTCCTACCGACGGCCGGGGTGCTCTTCCTGGGCGGCGTCTTCTATGCCCAGGGCTCGGTCACCCTGGCCCAGGTGACCGCGTCGGTGCTCTACACCCAGATGCTGGTCGAGCCCATCGACATCCTGCTGTCGTGGCTGGACGAGCTGCAAAGCGGGCAGGCCTCGCTGGCCCGACTCGTCGGCGTGCACGAGATCCCTGACCCGGAGGTCGACCGCGAGTCCGAGCCGGGCTCGCAGGAGATCGAGGCGCGCGACGTGCGTTTCGCCTACCGCGAGGGTCGCGACGTGCTCCACGGCGTCGACCTCGACGTCGAGCCCGGCACCCGGATCGCGATCGTCGGACCCTCCGGCGCTGGAAAGTCGACCCTCGGCCGGTTGCTGGCCGGCATCCACGGGCCGCGCACCGGTCACGTCGACATGGGGGGCGTGGCGCTGTCGGGGCTCCCCGTCGAGACCGTGCGCAAGCACGTTGCTCTCGTCACCCAGGAACACCACGTGTTCGTCGGTTCACTCCGCGACAACGTCAGGCTGGCTCGTCCGGATGCTGACGACGCGGCTCTGCTCGAGGCGCTGGCGGCGGTCGACGCGCGGGAGTGGGCCGAGGCCCTGCCCGACGGGCTGGACACGACGGTCGGCGGCGGCGCGCTGAAGCTGACGCCCGCCCAGGCTCAGCAGGTGGCGCTGGCCCGGCTCGTGCTGGCCGATCCCCACACGCTCGTGCTCGACGAGGCCACCTCGTTGCTCGATCCACGGGCGGCCCGCCATCTCGAGCGCTCGCTGGCCGCCGTGCTCGACGGACGTACCGTCGTGGCCATCGCGCACCGCCTGCACACGGCGCACGACGCCGACGTGGTCGCGGTCGTGGAGGACGGAAAGGTCAGCGAGTACGGCTCGCACGACGACCTGGTCGCGGCCGGTGGGCCCTATGCCGAGCTGTGGCGCTCATGGACCGACGAGGGCTGACCACCCCCAGCCCCCGAGCTCGTTGATCTTGAGAGATGCACGGCGACACGCCGTAAAAGGCGTGCATCTCTCAAGATCAACAGTGGCCGACGCGCCCATCCCGACGATTGAGGTCCTCACGGGGTGAGGCCGAGGACCTTTGACCCTGAACGTCAATCCCTGAAGTGGGCGACGCTAGGAATCGGGAGGTCGACGATGGGAACAGAGACCCGGCGCCCGGTCGCCGCTACGAATCCTGACCGGTCACCAGGAAGGACGTCCGCGCGGCTCCTTCACGTGGGGTGGGGGACGTCGGCCCTTACCTGGTCGGCCGTCTTCCTCGCCGTCGCTTCGGCGGCGGTCACCGTCTGGGGAGGCTGGCTGTCGGGACCCGAAGCCATGCAGGGGTCGGCCCGCGGGACCGCGTGGGTGATGCTCGCGCTCGCCGCGCCCGCCGTCGCCTTCTCCACGGCCTTCGGGCACGACTCGCCGCGCTGGCTGCTGGTCAGGGCCGGCGGAATGGCTTTCCTGGTCTACAACAGCCTGGCGCTGTTGCTCCTCACGCCCTACAACCGCGCATTCCTCGTCTATGTGGCCCTGCTGTCGACCTCCTTCTGGGGGCTGGTCGCGCTGATTCGCGGCCTTGACGCGCGCGCACTGTCGGAGCGGGCCGAGGAGGGGTTGCACCGACGGGCTCTGGCGATCTACGTCCTGGCCGTCGTGTCGTTCAATGCGCTGGCCTGGCTGGCCGCCGTGGCCAACAGCCTCCGGGAGTCCGACCCGTTGGTGGCGCTCGAGGGGACGGGGGTCATGACCAACGCCCTCTGGATCCAGGATCTGGCGATCTGGCTGCCGATCGCTGCGGCGGGTGCCGTGTGGCTGTGGCGTCGGCAGGCCTGGGGAGTGCCCATCGTGGGGGGCATGCTGGTGTTCTGGGTGATCGAGTCGATCAGTGTCGCCGTGGACCAATGGTTCGGTGCCTCGGCGGACCCTCAGTCCGACGTCGTGTCGATGTCGGTCGTGCCGGTGTTCGGCGTGCTGGCGGCCGTCAACGCGTGGGTGGCGTGGCTGCTCCTGCGCCGGCTCAGAGCGCGGCCGGGGCGACCGTGACCTCGACGCGCTGAAATTCCTTGAGGTCGGAGTAGCCCGTCGTCGCCATGGCCCGGCGCAACGCGCCGAAGAGGTTCATGGTTCCGTCTGGGGTGGAGGACGGGCCGAGCATGATCTCCTCGAGGGTCCCGGACGTGCCGACCCTCACGCGCTCGCCCCGGGGCAGCAACGGGTGGTGGGCCTCCGACCCCCAGTGCCATCCACGCCCCGGCGCCTCAATGGCCCGCGCCAGCGGCGAGCCCATCATCACGGCATCGGCGCCGCACGCCACAGCCTTCGCGATGTCGCCGGACTTCCCCACGCCACCGTCAGCGATGACGTGGACGTAGCGGCCCCCGGACTCATCCATGTAGTCGCGACGGGCCGCCGCCACGTCGGCCACGGCTGAGGCCATCGGGACGCGAACGCCAAGGACGTCGCGTGTCGTGTGAGCCGCGCCGCCTCCGAAACCGACCAGCACGCCGGCGGCGCCCGTACGCATGAGATGCAGCGCGGCGGTGTAGGTGGCGCACCCGCCGACGACGACCGGCACGTCGAGCTCGTAGATGAACTGCTTGAGGTTGAGCGGCTCGGCCTCACCGGACACGTGCTCGGCGGAGACCGTCGTGCCGCGGATCACGAACAAGTCGATCCCGGCGTCGACGACGGCCTTCCAGAGCTGCGCCGTCCGTCCTGGAGACAAGGAGGCGGCCGTCGTCACCCCGGCGGCGCGCACCTCGGCGATCCGCGCGGCGATGAGGTCGGGCTTGATCGACTCGGCGTAGAGCTCCTGCATCCGCGCGGTCACCCGTTCGGGAGGAAGGTCGGCGATCTCGTCGAGCAGCGGGGCTGGGTCTTCGTAGCGCGTCCAGAGGCCCTCGAGGTTGAGCACGCCGAGCCCGCCGAGCCGACCGATCGTGATCGCGGTCTCGGGCGACACCACCGAGTCCATGGGAGCGGCGAGCATGGGCAGCTCGATGCGGTAGGCGTCGATCTGCCACGCGATCGAGACCTCGTTCGGGTCACGCGTGCGCCGGCTCGGCACGATGGCGATGTCGTCGAAGGCGTACGCCTGCCGGCCGCGCTTGCCGCGGCCGATCTCGATCTCGGTCACGAACGAGGATCGTAGTTGGGCGCCTCGGCGATCATCTGGATGTCGTGGGGATGGCTCTCCTGGAGGCTCGCCGCGGTGATCCGGATGAATTGGCCTTTCTCCTGAAGCTCCGGAACCGTGCGGGCGCCGACGTAGAACATCGACTGACGAAGTCCGCCGACCAGCTGGTGGGCGACCGCCGAGAGGGGACCGCGATAGGCCACCCGGCCCTCAACCCCCTCGGGAATGATCTTGTCGTCGGTGTCGACCTCCGCCTGGAAGTAGCGGTCCTTCGAGTAGGACTTCTTACCCCGCGAGGACATCGCTCCGAGGGAGCCCATCCCTCGGTAGGACTTGTACTGCTTGCCATTGACGAAGACGACCTCGCCGGGGCTCTCGTCGCATCCGGCCAGCATCGACCCGATCATCACCGAGTCGGCGCCGGCCACGAGGGCCTTGGCGATGTCTCCGGAGTACTGCAGACCGCCGTCGGCGATGACGGGAACCCCTGCTGGACGGCAGGCGCGCGAGGCCTCACGCACGGCCGTGATCTGCGGGGCCCCGACCCCAGTCACGATGCGCGTCGTGCAGATCGACCCAGGCCCGACGCCCACTTTCACTGCATCGGCACCGGCATCGACGAACGCTTGGGCTCCGGCGCGGGTCGCGACATTGCCCCCGATGACCTGAACGTGCCTGGTGGACGGATCGCTCTTCAGCCGTCCGACCACGTCGAGCAGCAGGCGGACGTGGCCGTGGGCCGTGTCAGCGACCAGGATGTCGACCCCTGCCTCGACGAGCGTCGTCGCACGCTCCCAGGCGTCCCCGAAGTAGCCGATGGCCGCAGCAACCAGCAGCCGTCCGTCCACGTCCTTGCTCGCATGCGGGAACTGCTCGGACTTCACGAAGTCCTTCACGGTGATCAGACCGGTCAGGCGACCTTCGTCGTCGATGATCGGTAGGCGCTCCCGCTTGTGCTGGCGTAGCAGCAGTGTCGCCTCGTCGCGCTCGATCCCGTCATGACCAGTGATGAGCGGCATCGGGGTCATGACGTCACTGACCAGCGTCGTGGACCATTCCGCGACCGGAGTGAACCGAAGATCGCGGTTGGTGACGATGCCGAGCAGCACCTCGTCCTGGTCGACGACGGGCAGCCCGGAGACGCGGTACTGGCCGCAGCGCTCGTCCAGCTCTTCGAGGGTGGCCTTGGGATGGATCGTGATCGGGTTGGAGATCATCCCCGTCTGAGTCCGCTTCACCAGATCGACCTGGTAAGCCTGGTCCTCGATCGACAGGTTGCGGTGAAGAACGCCAAGGCCGCCCTGACGCGCCATCGCGATGGCCATGCGCGCCTCGGTGACGGTGTCCATGGCGGCCGACACCAGCGGGATCCGTACCGAGATCTCGCGCGTGAGGCGCGTGGTCGTGTCCACGTCGGACGGGATGACGTCGGTCTCGCCCGGCAGCAGCAGCACGTCGTCGAAGGTCAGCCCCAGCGGGGGGATCTCACCGGATGAGTCGAACACGTCCTCCATGACCGGAGTCTACCGACCTGTGGAGGCAGCCCCGGAACGGGGAAGTTCACTGTCGCCAGAGCAACCGCAAGTTACCCCGTTGCGGGAGGGTCAGCGGACGAAGCCCCAGCGGAACCCCATGGCCACCGCGTGGGCGCGGTCGGAGGCGCCGAGCTTGCGGAACAGCCGGCGCGCATGAGTCTTCACGGTGTCCTCGGACAAGTAGAGCTCGCGGCCGATCTCGGCGTTGGAGCGCCCGCGGGACATGCCGGACAGCACCTGAAGCTCTCGCTCGGTGAGCGCGGGGGGTACCCCGGCCGCCGTGGGACGTGGGCGCGAGGAGAGCGGTTCGCGCTCTCCGGCCTCGGCGAGAGCGTGTCCGACCGTGGCTGCCAGCTCTTCACGGGTGGCGTCCTTGCGCAGATAGCCACGGGCGCCGGCCGCCACCGCTCGGGCGACGCCGTCGGTGTCCTCGGCCAGGGTCAGCATGAGCACGGACGCTTCGGGATGGGTTGCTACGAGCCGGCGTACGGCTTCGACGCCGCCCAAACCGGGCATGCGCACGTCCAGGAGGACCAGGTCTGGCCGCTCCTGGCTGTAGCGGGCCAGAACCTCCTCGCCACTACCGGCTCCGGTCACGCGGGTGACCCCGGGCAGCGCGGCAACGGCCCGGCGCAAAGCTTCCCGGGCCAGAGGAGAGTCGTCGCAGACGCACACCGTGGTCACGAACAAGTTCTCGGCACGAATCGCCGGGGACGTGAGGCCCAAGACCGAAGGGGTGGTGAGGACCACCCGCCGGGGTGGCGGCGCGAACCGCTCCCGCCACGGACGAAAACGCTCAGCCGCCGAGCAGCGCAGCCACATCGGGACGGGCCAGCCACGTCGCGCGCAGGTCCTCCGGCAGGTCGTCGGCGATCTGCAGGACCGCGTTGCGCGCGGACGCCAGGGACCGGGCGCTCTCTTGCGGCGCGTTGGGCTCCACCAGCGCACCAAGGACGGCCCGGGAGGGCCACAGCAGCGGCAGCGTGCCCAGCGACTCGGCCAGGGTGGCCGCGCGCCGCAGGGTCGTCCCCGCGTCCTCGAGGTCGCCGTTCTGCACCTGGGCCACGCCATGGAACAACAGGCTCTTGGCGACGTGCCGGGGAGCGCCGGAGGCCTCGGCCAGCGTCACGGCATCTTCCGCCGCAGTCGCAGCCGTCGCCGGGTCACCGGTGAGCAGCGCCAGCTCAGCGCGCACCCAGAGCACGCGGACGCGCTGGCGCCACCAGTCCGACCGGCCCTCGGCGATGGCTTCGGCGCGCTCGAGCTCGGCTCTGGAGGTCAAGGGGTCGTCGAGCCCTACGGCGTCGGCGGCCAGGCCGAGTCGGGCGTCGAACAGGGCCTCCGGCGAGTCACCGGCCAGTCGAAGGGCTTCCTGATCCTTCAACCTGGCCGCCTCGTGGCGGCCGAGCTGTCGGTGGACGCTCGCGATCGTGGTGCATGCCAGCGCGGCAAACAGCGCGCGTTCGGGCGCCGCGTCCTCGCCGTGACCGGCGATGGGCTCGAGAACGGTCAGGGCGCTGCCGTACAGGCCCGCTGAGCTCAGCGCGACCCCCAGCAACCAGGCAGCCGCCGTGGCCTCGGCGTCGCGTTCGGTGGAGCGGGCCAGCTCGACGGCCTTCTGGAGCGGAGCCACTCCCGACGCCGGACGGCCGTGGAACGCCGCTCGCTCACCGGCGGCCAGCAACAGACCGAGCTCGTCGTCCACCAGCCCTCCCACTTCGCCGGGGCGCGCCTGCGCCGACCGCGCGCAGGCTATCCGACTCTCGGTCGGGGAGGCTGAACCCCACGCACGCGGGAGGGCTCAGGCCGCGACGACGTGGACGACCCGGCTCACTGCCTCGGCGAGGTCGGCCACCCGATCGACGCCGTCGGGGAGCAAGCCCTGCCAGCCCGGTCCGCCCACGACCACGGCCGGAGCGGGACGGATGGATGTGAGGTCGACCAGCTCCTCGGCGGCACCGGTCTCCGGCATCTGCGACCAGACGAAGACGACAGCCGGCCCGCTTCGACGCACCGCTGACGCCAACGCCGACCTCGGTACGCGTGCCCCCAGCACCCGCGAGGAGATCTGCCGCTCGCGCAGGGCAGCCGACAGGGCGTGCAGCGGCAGGGCGTGCAGCTCGTCTTCCGCTGCCGCGAGCAAGACCGGACGATGGTTGATCGGCGGACCGGTGCGTCGCACCGTCGACGCGAGGGCCGCCTGGATGCACTCCGAGAGCAGGTGCTCGACCTCGACCCCTTCACGGGTCGCCGCCCAACGCTCCCCCGCCGCCGCGAGCACAGGCACCAGCAACGAGTCCCAGGTCGCGACGACGCCACGACGCTCGAGGCTTGCGCAGACCGTTTCGGTCACGGTGATGGCATCGAGGGCCATGGCCGCCCGGGCCAGCCCTCGAGTCGCCGCGCTGGCGCCCGGCAGCGGCAGCACTCGCCCACCGCCGAGCGTGGCCGGTGCGTCGCTCACCGTCAGCGTCGCTCACCTCAGCGTCGCTCACCTCAGCGTCGCTCGATTCGTCCTGGGCACGGCGGGGAGGCGCCACCGCGACGCCCACCGAGCGGGCCACGCGAGCGGCCTCGCTCGGGACCACACCCTGACTGGTCAGCCGGCACATCAGTTCCAGCCTGGCCACGTCCTCCGGGGCATAGCGGCGGTGCGCGCCCGCGACGTGCTGCCCTGGGCCGAGTCCGTAACGGCGATCCCAGGTGCGCAAGGTGGCGGGCGCCACACCGAGGCGGCGCGCCACGGCCGCGACCGTGAGCGCCGGCCCCGGTTCGGTCACGGTGCCCCCTCGGCGCAGGCTCTCGGTATGGACGGTCGTGGGGTCCGCGGGTCTGAGCAGCATGTCCCGCATACCCCCGGTGATTGTGTTGCAGCCGTCGGCCGACCGCACGTTGAAGACGTTCGAGCCACCTCTTCAAACTTGTTCAGAGATTATTCATCTTAGCGGCTTGACCAACTTCTGACTCGCTATTAGGTTATGGGTCATCGGACTCAGGAGGACCTCATGGCTGACGTTTCGCGACTACCCGGACCCAATGCAGACCTGTGGGACTGGCAGCTGGTCGGGGCCTGCCGAGGCGTCGACAGCGCGCTGTTCTTCCACCCCGACGGCGAGCGCGGACCGGCGCGGGCCGCCCGCGAGCAGGCGGCCAAGGCTGTCTGCGCCAGCTGTCCGGTCATGGCGCAGTGCGCGTCCCATGCGCTAGCCGTGCGCGAGCCGTACGGCGTCTGGGGCGGCATGTCGGAGGACGATCGCGAGCGCGCCTACGGCGCAGACCGGCGTCTTGCCGCCGTTTCCTGACCGAACCCGGCTCCCGAGCGGAGCCCACCAACCTCCTCCAAGGGCGCATCGGCCCCCGAAACCTCACGGTTTCGGGGGCCGATGTGCGTGCGCCGAAGGTTTCGGCGCCGAGGCTCAGTGGTGGTGGCCACCGGGCCCGTGGGAGTGTCCGTGCCCAGCCTCGGGCTCGTCGTTCTCCTTCTTTTCCACGACCAGCGTCTCGGTCGTGAGGAGCATGGCGGCGATCGAGGCCGCGTTCTCCAGGGCCGACCGGGTCACCTTGACCGGGTCAACGACGCCGGCGACGAGCAGGTCCACGTACTCACCAGTGGCGGCGTTGAGACCGTGACCGTCGGGGAGGGAGCGGACCTTGTCGACGACGACGTAGCCCTCCATGCCCGCGTTCTCGGCGATCCAGCGCAACGGCTCGTCGACCGCGCGGCGGACGATGCCGACCCCAGTCGCCTGGTCGCCTGTCAGGCCGAGCTCCCCGTCGAGCACCGACGCGGCCTGGACAATGGCGCTGCCACCACCGGCGACGATGCCCTCCTCGATCGCTGCGCGCGTGGCCGACACGGCGTCCTCGATCCGGTGCTTCTTCTCCTTGAGCTCGACCTCGGTGTGCGCGCCGACCTTGACCACGCACACGCCGCCGGCCAGCTTGGCCAGCCGCTCCTGCAGCTTCTCGCGGTCCCAGTCGGAGTCGGTGCGCTCGATCTCGCCACGCAGCTGCGCGATCCGGTCGGCGATGACCTGACCGTCGCCGCCGCCCTCAACGATGGTGGTGTCGTCCTTGGTGACGACGATGCGTCGCGCGTTTCCGAGCACTTCGAGCCCGACCTGGTCGAGCTTCAGACCGACCTCGGGAGCGACGACCTGGGCGCCGGTCAGCACCGCCATGTCCTCGAGCATCGCCTTGCGGCGGTCACCGAAGCCCGGCGCCTTGACAGCGACCGAGACGAACAGACCGCGAATCTTGTTGACCACCAAGGTGGAAAGCGCTTCTCCGTCGACGTCCTCGGCCACCACGAGAAGTGGCTTGGTCGCCTGCGACACCTTCTCGAGCAGCGGCAGCAGATCGGAGACCGAGCTGATCTTGCCTTGGTGCAGCAGCACGTAGGCGTCCTCGAGCACCGCTTCCATCCGCTCGGGGTCGGTCACGAAGTAGGGGCTGAGGTAGCCCTTGTCGAACTGCAGGCCCTCGGTGAAGTCCAGCTCGGTGCCTGCGGTGTTGGACTCTTCGACGGTGATGACGCCGTCCTTGCCGACCTTGTCGAACGCCTCGGCGATGTAGCCGCCGATCTCGTCGCTCTGCGCCGAGATACCGGCGACCTGGGCGATCTCGTCCTTCCCGCCAACCTCGCGAGCACGGCGGAGCAGCTCGGCCGACAGGGCCTCGACCGCGGCGTTGATCCCGATCTTGAGGTCCATCGGGGCGGCGCCAGCCGCGACGTTGCGCAGGCCCTCCCGCACCATGGCCTGGGCCAGCACGGTCGCCGTCGTGGTGCCGTCACCGGCCACGTCGTTGGTCTTGGTGGCAACCTCCTTGGCGAGCTGGGCGCCAAGGTTCTCGCTGGGGTCGTCGAGCTCGATCTCGCGAGCAATCGTGACCCCGTCGTTCGTGATGGTGGGGGCACCGAACTTCTTGTCGATGACGACGTTGCGGCCCTTGGGGCCGAGCGTCACCTTGACCGCGTCGGCGAGCGCGTTGACTCCGCGCTCAAGGCTGCGCCGTGCATCCTCGTCGAACTGAAGGGTCTTGGCCATGGGGGAGCGGAAGTCCTCTCATACGCCTCCGCCCCGGAGGCCCGGCCGGGCCGCCGGGGCGGAAGGGTTGTTGGTGCTGGGGGTGGTGCAGTGGGCGGCTGAGGTCAGCCGACCACGACGGCAAGCAGGTCACGCGCGGAGAGGATGAGGTACTCCTCGCCGTTGTACTTGACCTCGGTGCCGCCGTACTTGCTGTAGACGACCTTGTCGCCGACGTTGACGTCGAGCGGCAGGCGCTGGCCCTCCTCGAAGCGGCCGGGACCGACGGCGAGAACCTCGCCCTCCTGCGGCTTCTCCTTGGCGGTGTCCGGAATGACGAGCCCGGACGCGGTGGTCTGCTCTGCGTCGAGCGGCTTGACGAGGACGCGGTCCTCGAGCGGCTTGATGGAGACCGACACTGTGGTCTGCCCTCCGATGATTTGAGTCCTGAATGGGTGGTCAGGCGACCGTCTGGACCCTGCCGTCGCGGGGTCAGGAACCGTCGGGCCGCTGGCACTTCCCGAGGGAGAGTGCCAAGACAGAACCTAGTCAGCCAATTAGCACTCCGTCAACTCGAGTGCCAACGGATCTCCGGAGGTTCGGCGACCGTAGCGACGGTCAGGCGGTCGGATAATGCCCAGGTGACGCCCGACGAGTTGGCCCTGCTCGAGGGGGAAGCCGGTCGCAGGCTGCTCGCCCTACTCGCCGACCACCCGGAGAATGCCGATCTCAAGGCGGCCACGGCGCTGCGAGCCGAGGGGCACGACCCCGCACTGGTGGGCGCGGTGCTGACCCAAGTCCGCCTGCGCCAGCGTGCTCGACCTCGCTTCGGAGCTGAGGCCGACCGGATGTTCTGGACGGCTGCGGGCGTCGAGCAGGCGACACGTCCTGCCGTGGCCGAGCACCGGGCCGCCCGGCTGGCTGCTGCCGGCGTACGACGGATCGCCGACCTTTGTTGTGGCGTAGGAGGCGACGCCATCGCCTTCGCCCGAGCCGGGCTCGAGGTGCTCGCGGTCGACCTGGATCCCGGCACAGCAGCCGTGGCCGCCGCCAACGCGGCGGCCCTCGATCTGTCCGCCCTGATCACCGTGCGCTGCGCGGACGTCCGCGACGTCGACCCGACAGAGGAAGGGTGCGATGCCCTCTTCATCGACCCGGCACGCCGATCTGGGGGGAGGCGGACATTCGACCCCGAGGACTACGCCCCACCCTTCAGCTTCGTGGCCGAGCTTGCGCAGCGGGTGCCGGCCACCGTCGCCAAGGTGGCGCCGGGAATCCCCCACGACCTCCTGCCCCCCGAAGCCGAGGCCGAGTGGGTCTCCGACGGCGGCGAGCTCAAGGAAGCCTGCCTGTGGCATGGCTCCCTGAGATCTCCTCGCGTGCGGCGGCGGGCGACGATGCTCCCCGGTGGCGCCACGCTGACAGACTCCGCGGCCGGACCCGCACCAGTGGGGGCTGTGGGCGGCTGGGTGCTGGAACCGGACTCCTCGGTCATCCGCGCCGGGCTCGTCAGCGAGGTCGCGCACCAAGTCGGAGGACGGCTGCTCCACCCGCAGATCGCGTATGTCACCACCGACACCGAGGCACGGACGCCGTACGGCAAGGCCTTTGAGGTGGTCGGTGAGATCCCGTTCGCCCGCAAGCGCATGCGCGCCGAGCTTCGACGGCGCGGGTACTCCAACGTCGTGGTGAAGAAGCGGGGTATCGCGGTGGTCCCCGAGGAGCTGCGGCGAGACTTGCGCCTCACCGGGGACGGACCCACGGCAACGGTCGTGCTGACCCGGTTGGCCGACGGGCCGCTCGCGCTGCTGGTCAGACCATCGTCTGGCTAACTGGCATCGAGGAGTCGGTGGCGAGCCCGAGATCGCTGGGCGCGAGGCCGCGGCGGACGAGCTCGGCGCCCAGGGCTGCGACCATCGCGCCGTTGTCGGTGCACAAGCCCGGACGGGGAATCCGCAGGACCAGCCCGGCCGCGGCGCACCGCTGCTCGGCCACCACGCGCAGCCTCGAGTTCGCCGCGACACCACCGCCGATCACCACGTGGTCGATGCCTTCGGCGACGGCCGCGGCCACGGTCTTGGCGACGAGCACGTCGACGACCGCCTCCTGAAACGAGGCAGCGACGTCGGCCACGGAAACCTCCGCGCCGTCGCGCTCCGCCTGCTCGACCCAGCGCGCGACCGAGGTCTTGAGCCCGCTGAAGCTGAAGTCGTAGGCGTGGTCGGTCTGGTCTTTGGGCGCGGTCAGCCCCCGAGGGAAGGCGATGGCAGCAGGGTCACCCTCGCGGGCGGCTCGGTCGATCGGCGGTCCGCCGGGGAACGGCAGCCCGAGCACGCGTGCGACCTTGTCGAAGGCCTCCCCCGCCGCGTCGTCGATCGTGCGCCCAAGAGCCTCGACGCGACCGCCGATCTCATGCACCAGGAGAAGCGAGGAGTGGCCGCCGGACACCAGCAGCGCGAGACATGGTTCGGGCAGTCGTCCGTGCTCCAGCTGGTCCACGGCGACGTGGGCTGCCAGATGGTTGACCCCGTACAAGGGCTTGTCGAGGGCCAGGGCCAGGGCCTTGGCCCCGGAGGCTCCCACCAGGAGGGCACCGGCCAAGCCCGGCCCGGCCGTGACAGCGATGGCGTCGACGTCCGCCAACCGGATCTCGGCCTCTGCGCAGGCCCGCTCGACGGTCGGGACGAACGCCTCGAGGTGAGCCCTCGACGCAACTTCGGGGACGACTCCACCGAATCGAGCATGCTCCTCGACGCTGGTGGCCACGGCGTCAGCAAGCAGGGTCGTCCCCCGGACGACTCCGACTCCCGTCTCGTCGCACGACGTCTCGACCCCCAGGACGAGTGGCTCGTCGAGCCGGCTCATCGGGCCGGCCGGAGACGCATGACCACCGCATCGTGCCCGCGGCCGTAGTAGTCGCGGCGGTATGCCTGCCGGTCGAATCCGCGACTCTCGTAAAGGTGGAGCGCCGGCGCGTTGTCCGACCGCACCTCGAGCATGACCGTTGCGGCGCCACGACGCGCAGCCTCGGCGATCAAGGCTTCGAGCAGCGCACGGCCCACTCCGTGTCCCTGGTGATGGGGCACCACGGCGATCGTCTGGATGTCGGCTGCGTCGCCCAAGCACATCAGACCGCCATAGCCCGCGGGCTCGCCGTCGATGTCGGCCAGCAGGTAGAACCGCGTCTCGGGAACGCCGGCCAGTTCTGACCAGAATCCCGCGGCCGTCCAAGGATCATGCGGGAACACCATCTGCTCCCAGGGCAAGAGGGGCTCGATGTCCCACCAGCGCATCGCCCTCAGCGTGACCGGAGTGGCAACCTGGGCGGTCACGCGAGCACCGACTTGCGACTGCCTGGCTCGGTGGCATCGGGACGCCGCAGATAGAGCGCTCGGGCCGGCAGGACGTGACCGCGCGCCAGGCCAGCGAGGGCGAGCTGCGCGAGCGCTCCTGCGCGCGGGTGCTGCGGGTTCCCCCCAGGTCCGAGCTGGTCTGGATAGAGACTCGCGCCCTCGCCGACCACCTCGACGGCCGGGTGGGCGGCGCGTACGGCGACGGCCGAGCCGACGTCTGGTCCGTTGATGCGCTGGGCCCCGGAGTCGTACTCGGCCCAATACACCTCGCGACGACGCGCGTCCGTGGCCACCAGGAACCCCGTGTCGAACGGACCCGCGTCGATCGCGATGGCATCCAGCGAACAGATGCCGTGGACGGGGATCGAGAGCGACAAGCCGAGGGCATGGGCGGTCACCAGGCCGATCCGCAGCGAGGTGTACGGCCCCGGTCCGACGCCCACGACGACGTCGCTGACCTCACTGCGGTGCACGTCTGCGGCGGTGAGGAGGTCGCGGATCATCGGGGCCAGCAGCTCGCCATGTCGGCGGGCCGCGATCTCGCTCGCTTCCGCGACAACGTCGGTGCCGTCGTGCAGAGCCACGCAGACAGCGGACGACGACGTGTCGAGGGCCAGGGCGAGCACCAGCTCAGGGTATTGGGGTTCGACGGGTCGTCCGTCACGGGTCGAAGTCGGGAGCCTCTCGACCATGGGGATCGATGGGGATGCGCCGGCTCGAGGGCGTGACCCAGGTCAGCCGACCCCCACCACGGTCGAGGACCTGCCAGCCGGCCGCGTGGTGCTTGAGCAGATGATGGTGCCTACACAGCGGATGGAGGTTGCACTCACACGTCGGACCGTCCGGGTAACGGACGCGGTGATCCACGTCGCAACGGCGTGACGCCCGGCCGCAGCCGGGGAAAGTGCACTGGCGGTGACGGACGCGGATCAGGTCCTTCAACCGCTCCGGAGGCTCATAGGGTCCTGGCCCCTGCTCCGCATGCACTTGTGGTCCTGGGCACGGCTGCGGCTGCGCGAACGAGGTGGTGACCGATCCGCCCGTGCGCCCCGACAGCGCGAGCAGCTCGCGGACCGTCGCCGCGGTGACCGGACCCAGTCGCCCGCCTTCGCCGACCGCAGCGCCCTCCGGCTCCCGCGTCGCGTCGACGAGCAGGTGCACGTTGACCGGCGCTGCTGGGAGCGGGTCACCGGAAGCTGTCGAACTCCCGAGGACGAGGTCGACCAGCGCGTCGGCCCGCTTCTCGTCGATCCCGCGGGGATCGTCCTCTGTGGGGCCACCTGAGGCTTCGCCATCGGTGGGTCCGCACACGCGGGCGAGGGCGTCGATGTGGTCGTAGGCCGCCTCGGCGTCCGCTCGGGGCAGGTGGGCCACGAGCCAGGCCATCCCGTCGGTGCCGGGCTCGAGCCGGACCGAGCGTCGGCTCTTGGCCCTGGTCTCACGCGCGGCGGCTGCTTCAGGATCGATCCGAGCCGCGAGGGTCCGAGCGGTCTTCCCGGCCCACGCGGAGGTGGCGCGGGCGCTGATGGCCGCCACGGTCTCGACGGGGAGGAGCATGAGCTCTTCCGCCGTGGCCGCTCCCAGGTCGATCCCCTCGGGGCGGCCCGCGCGCTTGAGCAGCGCACGTTCGACCCGGGCACAGCCATCCGCGTCGAGGGGCTCGGTGGCCAGCAGCACGGCACGGACCGCGGGAAGAGCGAGGCAGCCCGCGGCCAGGGCTGCCAGCAGGAGTGGATGCCGTTGGGTCAAGGCCTGCCCCTCGGCAACCCGAATACAGGCCGATCCGCGAGTGATCCCTGCCGCCACGGCAATCTCGTCGAGGGCGAACGCGGACAAGCCACGCTCGTCGCGGCCACGGGACTCTTCGGGGTGCCGGGCCGCCATCTCCGCAGCCACACGCAGGCCCTGAGCAGTCGCCCAACGCACCGCCCGCTCGGCCCGCGCGGCCTCGTCAGCGAGGTCTTGGTCCGTCCAGCCCGTCATGGGTGCGACGGCATCTTCCGCAGCCCAGGCTCGCTCGGCAGCAAGGACCATCTCGTCCCGCTCCTGGAGATCGACGAGCAGGGCGATGTCGTCCGGAACCTCGTCCCAGACCTCGCTCGCCTCGATCCACTCCAAGGCCCCCAGGTCGGCGCAGGCAGGCTCCGGGGACGGCTCCCCGAGCTTCGCCGCTGAATCCGACATGTAAGGGATAATAGCGAGCCACACCGACACAAACGAGGCGCGAAGCCACACGGTGGATAACTGAGGAACCCGGACAAGGAGGACCGCTGACAGGTGAGCAGTCGTGCTGAATTCTCCGCTCTTGCCAGTCCCTCCGCGTCACACTGGTTCGACAGCGAGGCGGGTGCCCGGCCTGAGGTACGGCCGGCCCGCATGGCGGGAGGATCAACCGGGTGAGCGCATCGCATGGAGATGTCGCGGTCGGCGTCATCCGATGGCTACTCGAAGGTGACCCGTCGATCCGCTGGCAGGTGATGAGGGACCTCAGCAACGCGCCACCGGCGGACGTGGCCGCCGAGCGAGGAAAGGTGGAGACCGAAGGCTGGGGAGCTCGGCTCCTAGCGCTGCGCGACGAGGACGGTCAGTGGGCCGGCGGAGCGTGCTTCCCGAGATCGGTCGTCGACGCCTGGCGGGCCGGCATCAAACCCGATTTCTCAGAGGGCCAGCCGTGGACCTCGACGCTTCCCACGCTGATGCTGCTGCACGACCTGGGGCTCGACCCGGCAAGTGCCGCTGCGCGGGCCACGATCCCGCTGATCGCCGCCAACTGCCGGTGGGAGCACGACGACCAGGCGTTCTTCGACGGCGAGGTCGAGCCGTGCATCAACGGCCGGACGCTCACGATCGGCGCGTACTTCGGTGCAGACGTCGAGGGCCTCGTGGCCGGTCTTCTCGACGAACAGCTCGACGACGGCGGTTGGAACTGCGAGAAGGAGAACGGCGCGACCGTGTCGTCGTTCGACTCGACGATCTGCGTGGTCGAGGGCCTCCTGGAATACGAGCAGTCCTGCGGCAGCCTCCCCGTCGCCGAAGCCCGACGTCGGGCCGAGGCGTATCTCCTGGAACGTCAGCTGTTTCGCCGCTTGAGCACCGATGAGGTGATCGCCGAGCGCTACCTACAGTTCTCGTGGCCGCCACGGTGGCACTACGACGTGCTCCGCGCCCTCGACCACTTCCGGCTCACCGGTGGCGCACCTGACACGCGGCTGGCAGCGGCCATCCAGCTCGTGAAGGACAAACGACAACCCGATGGGCGATGGCTCCTAGAGAACACGCACGGCGGCGAGACCCACTTCGCCTTCGAGAACGGCGACGGCCAGCCAAGCCGCTGGAACACCTTGCGCGCCATGCGAGTTCTCGCCTGGGCGGCCGAGGGTGAAGCGGAACCGCGCTCGATGGCTGAGTGACCACGGTGCTGCTCGCGGGTCCGAACGGCCAACACCGCCTTCCGCTCGCGATCAGGCGACGCCGAGCTTCCTCGTTGTGAGCTCCAACGCGGGCTCGCTGGTCCAGCGAGGTCCGACCCCGGTCACGGTGGCCGTGCGTTGCTCGAGCGCGCTGCGGCCGACCGAACGCGTCAGCTCGATCACGAGCCGGTCCTCGCTCAGCCCCTCGACCTTGCCCTCCCCCCACTCAACCACCGTCACCGAGTCCGCCAGGGAGGCGTCGAGGTCGAGGTCGTCGACCTCGGCGAGGGACCCCAGCCGATAGGCGTCGACGTGGACCAGGTCAGGCCCATTCGAGCTCGATCGGTGCACCCGAGCGATCACGAAGGTCGGGGACGTGACGTCTCCGCGCACGCCGAGCCCCGCTCCGATGCCTTGCGTGAGCGTGGTCTTGCCAGCCCCCAGGACTCCCGACAGGACAACGAGGTCTCCAGCACGCAGGACCTCGGCCAGCCGTACGCCCAAGTCATGGGCGGCTGCGGCCGACGCCAGTTCCACGGCTCCGAGGACGAGCGCTCCGCTCACAGCAGGTCTCGGCTTCCGGCCAGCGACCAGGAGTCGTCGATGAGCCGCCGGATCTCGTCGTTGACGTCATCGGGGTGCTCGAGGATCGACAGATGGCCGCCCGGGTCGAAGATGCGAACCCGTGCTCCGGGAAGCGCACGGGCCATGGCGTAGGTGTGCTCCACCGGAGTCATCAGGTCTTGCCGCGCGCCGACGAGCAAGGTCTCGCAGTGCTGGAGGACGGGGACGGCGTCGGCCTTGTCGTGGCTTTCGAACGTGGGCAGGAAGTCCGACACCACGCCGAGCGGAGTGGCGCCGAGCATCTCGCTGGCGAAGTCGACGACGCCGGCGGGCACGGGCGTCGCGAAGGAGTAGTAGCGGGTGGCGAGGGCACCCAGGTCGCTGCCCGAGCGCCGTCCGCGCTCGACCAGGTCGGGTCGGCGCGACAGCGCCGACACCACCGCAGGAGCGGCGCGGTGCACCAAGGTGCCGAGCCGCCGCGGAAGACCGAGCGGCACATCGGACAAGCCGCCGGACGACGTGCACACCAGGCCGGCACCGACGATGCGCTCATCGAAGAGCCCGGGCTGCTGATCGGCTAGCGCGAGGATCGTCATGCCGCCCATGGAGTGGCCCACGACCACGACCGGGCCGTCAGGGGCCGCGGCGGCGATCACCTGCGCCAGGTCGGCGCCCAAGCGGTCGATGTCGTGAGAGCCCTCCGTACCCCGGCCGGAGCGGCCATGCCCGCGATGGTCAAACCAGACACAGCGCACCAGTCCGCCGAAGGCTTGCCGCTGGAAGTGCCAGCAGTCGAGGTTGAGCGCGTAGCCGTGCACGAACACGACGGTGAGTCCTGGATAGGGAGAGGCGGAACGCGGCTCATCGATCTCGAGATAGACCTCCACGCCGTCGTCCAGCTCGAGCGAGCGAGGCGCCGAGCGCAAGCTGCCGTACGCCGCCGCCGGCTCCCCCCGACCGAGGGGGCGGCGCACCAGGGCTCTTTCCCCCAACCAACCGGTCGCGGCACCGACGGCGAGCGCGCCGAGCCCGAGCCCGGCCACCCCCGCTTCGCCTCTCACGGCGAGCCCACGTGGACCCGTGGCACGCGTGGCCCGATGCGCGTGACGATCTCGTAGGAGATCGTGCCCAGCGCCTCGGCCCAGTCGTCGGCGGTGGGTTCGCCGCCGTCGCCGGGGCCGAACAGGACCACCGGATCGCCCTCGGCCACGACGTCGTCGCCGACGTCGAGGACGAACTGATCCATGCACACCGTGCCGGCGATCGTCCGACGACGTCCGGCCGCCCAGACCGGGCCGACGTTGGTGGCCGCACGCGGGACGCCGTCGGCGTAGCCGAGCGGCACCAGCGCCAGGGTCGTCTCGCTCGTGGTCGTGTAGCGATGCAGATAGGAGACCCCCTGTCCGGCTGGCACCCGCTTGGCCAGGGCTACGCGGGCCGTCAGGGTCATCGCGGGACGCAGGCCCAGGTCGGCCGCCGGATGCGTGTGCGGCATCGGCGACAGCCCGTAGACCGCCAGCCCAGGCCGGACGAGGTCATAGTGTGCGTCGGGGCGAGCGATCGTGGCCGCCGAGTTGGCCAGATGCCGCAGCTGCGGAACGACCCCCAGGCTTCCGGCGACCTCGACAGCAGCGTCGAAGGCAAGCACCTGGGCGTCGATGGTCGGGTGGTCCGGGGCGTCGGCGTGAGCGAAGTGAGACCAGAGACCGACGATCTCGACGGTGCCCTCGGACTCGGCGGCCCGGGCCGCTGCGATCAGGTCGGGCCAAGCGGCGGCCGGCGCTCCCGAGCGACCGAGCCCGGTGTCGACCTTCAGGTGGAGGCGCGCGACCTGACCCGTGGACCGCGCGGCGTCCGCCGCCTTGCTGACCGCCCAGGGCGCGCTGGCCGACAGGTCGATCCCCGCCGCAACCGCCTCTGCGAAGGGGTCGGCGGGGTCCAGGAGCCACGACAGGATGCGTCCGTCATCTCCGCGCGAGCGGAGGGCGAGGGCCTCCTCGAGCAGCGCGGTCCCCAGCCACGTCGCGCCACCGGCCCGGGCAGCGCGAGCGCAGGGGAGTAGCCCGTGGCCATAGGCATCGGCCTTGACGACGGCGAGCAGGTCAGCACCCGGAGCCGCCTCGCACAACCGGTGGACGTTGCTCGTGATCGCGTCGAGGTCAACCGTGGCCTGAGCGCGGTGTGTGGTCTCCAGCATCGACACCGATCCTTCCACCTCCGAGGGATCTTCACCGAAGGTGGTGCACGCGCCCGTCAGGACGTACGGACCTCGCGGAGAACGGACGGCAGGGCATCCGCGACGTCGCGGGCCACGAGAGGGCCACCGCGAGCCGCCGTACGGGCTGCCGCGCCATGAACCCACGCGGCAAGGGCACCCGCGTCCGGTGCGGGGAGTCCCGCAGCAAGCAGCGCTCCACAGATCCCCGACAGCACGTCGCCGGAGCCAGCGGTCGCGAGCTCGGGGACCCCTGCGGCCGAGACGCTGACAGCGCCTTCGGGGGTGGCCACGAGGGTCGTTGCCCCCTTCAGCAGGACGGTCACCTCGAGGCGCTCCGCGGCGGCGCGTGCCGCAGCCAACCGGTCGGCCTCGACGTCGGGGCGATCCAGGCCGAGCAGCCGGCCGAGCTCGCCGGCGTGCGGTGTGAGCAAGGTCTGCCGCGGATCACGCCCCGCGAGCACGCTCGGGTCGGCCGCGATCAGGGTCAGGGCATCGGCGTCGAGCACGGTGGGAAGCCCCGCTTCAACGACCCTGCGCAGCCGACGGGCTGCGCGATCGTCGGTGCCCATGCCGGGGCCGGCCAGCCATGCCTGAACGCGCCCGACCGACGCGGGAGGGTCCTCGTCAGCCAGCGGGGCCACCACGGCCTCCGGCCAGGCGTACCTCACCTGATCGGCCACGCCCGCTGGCGCAGCAACCCGCACGTAGCCGCACCCTGCGCGCAGGGCCCCGCCTACGCACAGCACCGCGGCCCCCGGATAGCCCTCCGATCCGGCGAGGACTCCGAGCGCGCCACGCGCGTACTTGTCACCGTCCCGGGTCGGCCACGGCCAGCCCGACCTGACATCGGCCGCCTCGATCAGCTCGACGACCGGCGCACCAAGCTCGAGCCCGATTTCGACGAGCTCCACGTGGCCCGCGTAGCTCGCCCCCGGATCGATGAGCAGACCCGGCTTCAGCGTGCCGAAGGTCACCGTCACGTCGGCGCGAACGGCAGCACCCTCGACCGCGCCAGACCCGGCATCGACCCCGCTGGGCACGTCGACCGCCACGATCGGCGCCGTCGCACCGACCCACTGGAGCAGATCGGACGCCTCCGGCCGCAGCGATCCGCGACCGCCGATTCCGACGATCCCGTCGATGACCAGGTCGGCGTCGGCGAGATCAGCCTGTGGGGCCGTCGCCACCCGTCCACCGGCAGCCACCAGGGCGTCGAGCCCGGGGGCGTACGGCGAGGGGCTCAGCAGCACCGCCGCGACGGCAGCGCCTCGGCGCGCGAGCAGCGCGCCCGCGACCAACGCGTCGCCGCCGTTGTTGCCGGAGCCAACGAGCAGCACCACGCGTGAGCCGTAGACCCGCCCCGTGTGCGCGGCCAGGAGCCGTTGGCAGACGCCGGCGAGACCGAAAGCCGCACGCCCCATCAGGGTCCCGGCAGGGAGCATGTCGAGCAGCACCTGCTCGGCCCGACGAATCTCGGCGACGTCATGAGCCGGCCGCATCAGGAGTCGTCCCCCGATCGATGCGTGCCGCCGTCCTCGGCGACGACCATCGCCGAGGAGATCCCCGCATCGTGACTGATCGAGAGGTGGAGGTCGGTGACGCCGAGCCGAGCCACGAGCGCGGCCACGGTCCCGGTGACCAGGAAGGACGGACGACCGTCGACGTTCTTGACCACCTCGGCGTCGACCCAGCGGAGCCCGGCCGGCGCACCGAGCGCCTTCGCCAGCGCCTCCTTGGCCGCGAAGCGACCAGCGAGAGAGCCCGGCGGCAGCTCGGCCTCGGCGGGCGCGAACAGCCGCTCCCGCAAGCCCGGCGTGCGGGCCAGGGTCGCCTCGAAGCGCTCCACGTCGACCACGTCGATGCCGATGCCGATGATCACCCGGCCAGCGTACGGCGGCCCAGCTCGAGGGCGACTCAGCTCAGTGGCGACTCAGCTCAGTGGCCGCTCAGCTCAGTGGCCGCTCAGCTCAGTGGCCGCTCAGTCGGGTGCACCCACACCGAAGGCTGCGGCCAGGCACAGCACCCCGGCGAGGAACGACAACCACAGTCCAGGACCGATGTCCTCCGTGCCGATCTTGTCGACGACCGGATCGAAGGCCAACCGCACGGTGAATCCCACGCTCACCCCCAGAGCGACCAGGGCTGCAGTCACCGCCCAGGCGCGCGCCACCAGAACCGCGGACACCAGCACGAGTGCCGCGGCCAGCAGCAGGGCCGCACCAGCCGACAGCCACCAGTTGTCGGTCCGCAGCGTCTCGCCGCCGAACACGTACGCAAGCGACACGTGCAACCCGGTCACATCGGCGGTCCAGACCAGTGCGGCACCGGCCGCGGCCGAGGCCGTGGCCACCACAGCGACCGGTCGTCCCCACGTCAGTTCCTGCATGACGATCCCCCTCGAGTCTCCCCACCAGGGCGGCGTTCGGCGTCCATCCCCGGTGCCGAGACCGCCCCTGACGCAACCATGGTCGCCCAGGAACTACTCGACGGTGACCGACTTGGCCAGGTTGCGAGGTTGGTCGACGTCGAAGCCCTTGAGCGTCGCGATCTCGCAGGCCAGCACCTGGAGCGGGACCGTGGCGACGAGCGGCTGCAGGAGCGTCGGTGTTGCAGGGATGCGGATGAGGTGGGAGGCGTACGGCGACACGGCCTCGTCGCCCTCCTCGGCGATCACGATCGTCCGGGCGCCGCGGGCGCGGACCTCCTGGATGTTGGACACGATCTTGTCGTGAAGGATCGAACGACCCCGAGGAGAGGGCACGATCACGACGACGGGCAGGCCGTCCTCGACCAGCGCGATGGGCCCGTGCTTGAGCTCTCCCGCCGCGAACCCCTCGGCGTGCATGTAGGCCAGTTCCTTGAGTTTCAGCGCGCCCTCCAGGGCGACCGGGTAGCCGACGTGCCGACCCAGAAACAGGATGGCCTTCGCGTCGACCAGCTCCGCCGCGAGGGCTCGGACCGGCTCGATGGTGTCGAGGACGAGGTCAACCCGGTCGGGCATCTTCTCCAGCTCACGGACGTGCGCAGCGATCTCGTCGCCCCACTTCGACCCGCGGACCTGGGCGAGGTAGAGCGCCACGAGCTGGACGGCCACCACCTGGGTCAGGAACGCCTTGGTCGACGCGACGGCGACCTCGGGTCCGGCGTGGGTGTAGATGACGGCGTCGGACTCCCGCGGGATCGTCGACCCGTTGACGTTGCAGATGGCCAGCACACGGGCCCGCTGCTCGCGCGCGTGGCGCAGCGCCATGAGCAGGTCCATCGTCTCGCCGCTCTGACTGATCGCGATGACGAGGGTCGAGCGCGTAAGGATGGGGTCCCGATAGCGGAACTCCGAGGCCAGCTCGACCTCGCAGGGGATGCGGGTCCAGTGCTCGATCGCATACTTGGCGAGCAGGCCCGAGTGATAGGCCGTCCCGGCGGCCACGATCACGATCTTGTCGACCTCGCGCAGCTCGGTATCGGACAGGCGCATCTCGTCGAGCATGAGCCTGCCGTCGGCATCGATGCGGCCCAGGAGGGTGTCGGCGACCGCTCGCGGCTGTTCGGCGATCTCCTTGGCCATGAACCACGGGTAGCCGCCCTTCTCGGCCGCTGACGCGTCCCAGTTGACGTGGTACTCCTTCACGTCCGCCGGCGACCCATCGAGGTGGGTCACGGTGATCGCCTCGCGCCGGAGCTCGACGACCTGGTCCTGCCCGAGCTCCATGGCCTCCCGCGTGTAGTCGATGAAAGCCGAGACGTCGGACCCCAGGAAGTTCTCGCCCTCACCGCGGCCCACGACCAGCGGCGAGTTGCGACGAGCCGCGACGACCACGTCCGGTTGATCCGCATGGACGGCGACCAGCGTGAAGGCACCCTCGAGGCGACGACACACCCGACGCATCGCCTCGGCCAGGTCGGCGGTGTCGGCGTGCTCCGCGGCCAGAAGGTGGGCGGCGACCTCGGTGTCGGTCTCGCTCGTGAACTCACGTCCCAGCGATTCAAGCTCCGCACGCAGCGACGCGAAGTTCTCGATGATGCCGTTGTGGATGACGGCCAGACGTCCCAGGCCGTCCAGGTGCGGGTGGGCGTTGCGGTCGTTGGGGGCGCCGTGGGTCGCCCAGCGGGTGTGACCGATTCCCACGGTGGCCGGAGGCATCGGCGTCTCGGCCAGGACGGTCTCGAGGTTGACCAGCTTGCCGGCCCGCTTCGCTGTCGCGAGGTTCCCCTCAGCCAGCAAAGCGATGCCGGCGGAGTCGTACCCGCGGTATTCCATGCGCCGCAATCCGCCCATGACCACGTCGAGCGCCGGCCGGTCCCCCACATAGCCGACGATGCCGCACATGGGGTCCAGGGTACGGCCCCGTGCGAGCGACCCGTGGATCTGATGATCCCGGACCTGGGGCGCCGATGGCTCCCTAGTCGGTGGCGAGCCCGAGCTCGACGCGTACGACCTCGGCCAGTCCGTCAGCCACCGCTTGAGCCTGGCCGAACGATCGTGCCTCCACCATGACGCGGACGAGAGCCTCGGTGCCGCTCGGTCGCAGCAGCACTCGGCCTTGCCCGCGCAGATCGGCCTCGGCCGCCCGCACCGCGTCCCGCAGGACCGGGGAGTCCTGGACCCGGTCCTTGTCGACGTCAGCGACGTTGACCAGCACCTGGGGCAGCCGCTCCACGCCCGACACCAGATCGCTGAGCGTGCGCCCCGACCGAGCCACCTCACCAAGCAAGGTCAGCGCCGTAAGGAGCCCGTCGCCGGTCGTCGCACGGTCGAGCAGCAGCAGGTGCCCGGACTGCTCGCCGCCCAGCACATAGCCGCCTTCGCGCATGGCCTCGAGCACGTACCGGTCTCCGACCGCGGTCTCGACGACCTTGACGCCTTCGCGATCCATCGCCTGCCTGAACCCGAGGTTGGCCATGACCGTGGAGACGACGGTGTCGTGGGCCAACCGGCCGGATTCCCGCAACGCGAGGGCCAGCACCGCGAGGATCTGGTCGCCGTCGACGATCTCGCCATAGGCGTCGACGGCCAAGCAGCGGTCCGCGTCGCCGTCGAAGGCGATACCCAGGTCGGCGCCCTGCTCGACGACAGCACGACGCAGGGGTCCCAGGTCGGTGGATCCGCATCCGTCGTTGATGTTCCAGCCATCGGGGTCAGCGCCGAGCGCGACGACCGAAGAACCGGCCCGACGCAACGCTTCTGGACCGACCAGCGAGGCGGCGCCGTGGGCGCAGTCGACCACCACCGTCAAAGCCGAAAGGTCCGCTGGTGCGGCCTCCGCCAGATGGGTCAGGTAGTCCTCGGCGGCCGAGGCGTAGGGCCGGATGCGACCAACTGCGGCCCCGGTCGGCCGTTCCCAGGGCTCGCGGAGACGGGCCTCGATGGCGTCCTCGAGTCCGTCGTCCAGCTTGAGCCCGCCACGGGCGAAGAACTTCAACCCGTTGTCCGGCATCGGGTTGTGCGACGCCGACAAGACGACGCCCAGGTCCGCGCCTCGATGGCGGGTGAGCTCGGCCACCGCAGGCGTCGGGAGAACCCCCGCGTCGAGCACGTCGACGCCGGCGCTCGCCAGGCCAGCCGCGACCGCAGAGGCCAGGAACTCTCCCGAGGCCCGTGGGTCGCGACCCAAGACGGCGACGGGGCGGTGCCCCTCGAAGGCCCCGAGATCGGCCAGGACGTGGGCGGCCGCGACCGAAAGGTCGAGAGCCAGCTCGGCGGTCAGGTCGCGGTTGGCCAGGCCGCGTACTCCGTCGGTGCCGAAGAGCCTGGCCAAGACGGGCTCAGCGCTTGGAGTACTGCGGAGCCTTGCGCGCCTTCTTCAGGCCGGCCTTCTTGCGCTCCTTGATGCGCGCGTCACGCGTGAGGAAGCCGGCCTTCTTCAGAGTCGCTCGGTTGCCCTCGGTGTCGACGTCGTTCAGCGCCCGGGCGATGCCGAGACGCAGGGCCCCGGCCTGGCCGCTGGGCCCACCGCCGTGGACGCGGGCGAACACGTCGTAGCGACCGTCGACCTCGAGGCTGCGGAAGGGGTCGGCCACCATCTGCTGGTGAACCTTGTTGGGGAAGTAGTCAGCGAGCTCGCGACCGTTGACCACCCAGCGACCGGTGCCGGGCACGATGCGGACGCGGGCGATGGCTTCCTTGCGGCGACCCGTCGCCGCGGCGGCAGCCACGACGGACTCCCGGGCCGGGGTGGAGCTCGTGGTCTGCGACGTGTAGTCGCCGCTGACGTCCTCGTCGCCGCCGTCGTCGGTAGGGACGTCGACCGCGGTCTCGTCGAGGGTGTCGGTGGTGGCCTCAGTCACTGCCACGGTCCTTTCGCTGCTTCGGTGAACGTGCTGCTGGAACGGATGCTCGGACGGGCGGGGCGCTACTGCGCGATCTGGGTGATCTCGAAGGGAACCGGCTGCTGAGCCTGGTGGGGGTGCGTCGGCCCGCCGTACACCTTCAGCTTGGTCAGCATCTGCCGACCGAGGGTGTTGTGCGGGACCATGCCCTTGATCGCCTTCTCGACGGCCTTCTCGGGTCGGGTCTCGAGCAGGTGCTGGTAGGACACCGCGCGGAGACCACCGGGGTAGCCGGAGTGGCTGTAAGCCATCTTCTGCTCGCGCTTGTTGCCCGACAGCGCGACCTTGTCGGCGTTGATGATGATGACGAAGTCGCCCGTGTCGACGTGAGCGGCATAGACCGGCTTGTGCTTGCCCCGCAGCAGGGTCGCCGCCTGCGTGGCCAGTCGGCCCAGCACGACGTCAGTGGCGTCGATGACGAACCACTGCCGCTGGATGTCGCCGGGCTTGGGGGTGTACGTGCGCACGGTCGTAGGCCTTCGCTTGGTGTCGGTGCAGGGATCGAGAGCCCAGACGCGGAGTCGGGCAACCGGTCGAGGATACGCGGGGGCGAGGCCCAGGGTCAAAAGCGCCGTTTGGCGCCGAAACCGCCGCACCCCGGAAACTCAGCCCCCTGGAGACTCAACCGAACGGTCCATAGCCGGGCAACCCACCCCCAACCGGCCCCGAACCCGTCCATCATGGACTCATGATCAAGGGCTCAGTGGGGGGGCCGCTGGCACTGCTGGCGGCGATCGCGACGACCGTGGCCGCTTTTCTGCCGTTCTGGAAGGGCGAACGACCGTACGAGCTGGCGATCCGCGGCTTGTGGCAGGGCTACGCCGGACTGAACCCGGCGACGTTCCTGACGTCGTTGGCGCTGATTCTGGTCATCGGCGGAGTGATCCTGCTCGCCTCGGGTGTGGCGGGTAGCCAGGCCTTGTCGTTCCTGGGCTGCGCCTGGGTGACCGCGCTTCTGGTGCTGTTCGTGCGCGAGAACCGAGGTCCGGTCAGCGTCGGGGACTTCCTGCTCGACGAGGTCGACTACGGCTTCTGGATCGTCGCCGGAGCAGCCGCGCTGGCCCTGTTCGCCGGATTCATCCCACGCACCGTCAAGGACGAATTCCGGCGCTGAGTCCACCCCTGAGTCCACGGACCAGGCGTCAGCGCGCCCGGACCACGCGTCCCTCGTCCCAGACCGGGTCGTCCGACTCGTAGACCGCTCCGTCAGCCCCAAGCACCAGATAGCGATCGAACGACCGGGCAAACCATCGGTCGTGCGTGACCGCGAGCACGGTCCCCTCGAAGGCGGCCAGGCCCTCCTCCAGCGCCTCCGCGCTGGCGAGATCAAGGTTGTCTGTGGGCTCGTCGAGCAGCAGCAAGGTCGCTCCTGACAGCTCGAGCAGCAAGATCTGGAACCGCGCCTGCTGCCCACCAGACAGCGACTCGAAGTTCTGCTCGGCGTTTCCCGCCAGCTCGTAGCGGTCCAGCACCCGACTCGCCGCCTCACGCCCCATCCCGTCGCGATGGTTGTCCCCGCGCCACAAGACGTCGAGCAAAGTCCGCCCGAGCAGCTCCGGGTGTTCGTGGGTCTGGGCGAACCACCCCGGCCGAACCCGAGCGCCGAGTCGCGCGACCCCCTGGTGGGCCACCGGCGCAATGGGTACGTCGCCGACCGGGCGATGCTCCACATCGGGGTCACTCCCCCCGGCCGCAAGCAGCCGGAGCAGGTGCGACTTGCCCGAGCCGTTCGACCCGAGCACGGCCACCCGTTCGCCGAACCACACCTCGAGGTCGAACGGCTTCATGAGCCCGGTCAGCTCTAGCTGCTCGCACACCACTGCGCGCTTCCCGGTGCGTCCGCCGCGCAAGCGCATCTTCACGTTCTGCTCCTGCGGCGTTTCTGTGGGCGGCCCAGCTTCCTCAAACATCCGCAGCCGGGTGACCGCGGCCTGCAGGCGACTGGCCATACCGTCGTTGTACTTGGCCTTCTGCCGGTACATGAGTACCAAGGCCTTGATCTTCGCGTGCTCCTCGTCCCAGCGACGCCGCAGCTCCTCCAGCCGGGTGAACCGCTCGCGCCGCGCCTCGTGGAAGGTGGCGAAACCTCCGCCGTGCACCCACACCGAGTTGCCGGCTGCGCTCAGCTCGAGGCTGGCAACCGATGTCGCCGTACGAGCCAGCAGCTCACGGTCGTGTGAGACGTAAAGCACGGTCTTGGGTGACTCTCGGAGGCGCTCCTCAAGCCACTCCTTCGCCGGTACGTCGAGGTAGTTGTCCGGCTCGTCCAGCAGCATCGTCTCGTCCGGGCCGCGCAGCAGCGCCTCGAGCACCAGCCGCTTTTGCTCGCCGCCGGAGAGCGTCCGCACCTCGCGCCATTGGGCAGAAGACCAGGACACCCCCAACGCCTGGGTGCTGCAGACATCCCAAGTGACCTCGATGTCGTAGCCACCGGCGTCGGCCCAGTCGGTGATCGCTTGCGCGTAGGCCAGCTGGGTCGGTTCGTCGTCGGTCTCCATCATCGCTTGCTCGGCCGCTTCGAGCACCGCCCCGGCAGCGCGCACCCTGGGTGGTGCCACCGACAAGAGCAGGTCCCGCACCGTGGAGTGATCGCGGACCGACCCGACGAACTGCCGCATCACGCCGAGGCCACCTGAGATGGTCACGCTGCCGGTGGAGGCGGCCAGGTCACCTGTCACGATGCGCAGGAGCGTGGTCTTGCCAGCACCGTTCGCTCCGACCAGGGCCACCTTCGCGCCCTCCCCGACGCGGAAGGTCACCTCGTCGAGCAGCACCCGACCATCGGGGAGCACGAACCCGACGCGATTGATATCGATGTGGCCCACAGGCCGACATCCTGCCCGGCCGCAGCCGCCCGGAGCGAACCGTTTCCCCGTTCATCACCTTCGCGCCACGACTCCTGTATCGGGGGCGGCGCACTTCTGGACCCGGCGGTCTCCCGCCGTCAGGTCACTTCTCGTGGTGGGGCAGCCGGCGGCGGGGTCTCGGGCGGCGGTGGTTCCCACAGTTCGATCCGGTGGCCCTCCGGGTCAACCGTCCAGCCGAACCTGCCCTGATCGCCCTCCTCGATCTCGGTCTCCACCCGGATGCCAGCGGCCCGAAGCTGTCGGATCATCGCGTCGAGATCGGCGACGCGGAAATTGAACATGCACTCACGCTGCGCCGGCCCGAAGTAGTCCGTGTCCTGTGGGAAGGCGGCCCACCAGGTCGATCCCTGGCCCGACCAGGGCAGCTCGGCCCCCGCGTCGCCCGCCTCCACCGGAAGGCCGAGGTGCTGGGCATACCAGGCGGCGAGCTGTTCAGGGTCACGCGAGCGCACAAAGACGCCGCCGAGGCCCAAGACCCGTTCCACGAGACCCGATCATGGCCACCAGCCCGGCCGATGGGAAGCCCGTCGGCAGATGTCGTACCCCCGTCAGCTCAGCGTCATCGTGGTGGCCTCAGTCGTGATCCGCGTGCCCGCCTCTCCGGCCAGCAGCTCAGCCAGATCCTCAAGCGAGCCGATGACTGCGGCCCTGCCCGGAGCTGAGCGCGCGAACTCGCAGGCCGCCTCCACCTTCGGGCCCATCGAGCCGCCGGCGAACGAGTACGCGGCGAGGCTGTCCGGAGACGCCTCGACGATGGCGCGCTGCTGCGGAGTCCCCCAGTCGAGGTAGACGGCGTCCGCATCGGTGGCGATGACCAGCGCGTCGGCGCCCAGGTCCTTGGCCAGCACCGCGCTGGAGCGATCCTTGTCGATCACCGCCTCGACGCCGATCAGCTCGTGGGTGCCCCGCCGGTACATGGTCGGAATACCCCCACCGCCCGTGCAGACCACAACCGCGCCATGGTCGAGCAGCCAGGTGATCGGCCGGATCTCGAAGATCCGCTGGGGGCGGGGAGACGGCACGACCCGGCGCCAGTAGTCGCCATCGCGCTTGACGGTCCAGTTCTTGGCAGCCGCGTATTGCCGCGCCGTGTCCTCGTCGTACACCGGGCCTACGAACTTGGACGGGTCATCGAAGGCCGGGTCGTCCGGGGACACCTCGGTCATGGTCAGGATGGTCGCCAACGGCTTGTCGAACGGAAGCAGATTGCCGAGCTCTTGCTCGATGAAGTAGCCGATCATTCCCTCGGTCTGCGCCCCGAGGACGTCGAAGGGGTAGGACTCCTCCTCGCCATAGGCCGCCGCCTGGAGGGCCAACAGCCCGACCTGAGGACCGTTCCCGTGGCTGATGACCACCTCGTGCTCCAGGCACATCGGAGCCAGCGCACGGCAGGCCACCGCCACGTTGGCCCGCTGGCTCTCGACGGTCATGGCCTGCCCGCGCTTTTGCAGGGCATTGCCACCGAGCGCGATCACAACCCGCATCAACCACCTCCGATGAGCAGTCCACGAACGGCGAAGCAAGACCGGAGTCGGCATGATCCGCGCCCGGGAGGCACACTCTGTCAGCCGCGGTAGCGACGAGCCTCCTCGACCCGCGCGCGCATCCCCTCCGCGGGCGGATACGCCACCTCCTCGAGGGTGAGCCCGCGCGCGGGCGCGACCGTGACCTGAGGGTCGCGGACGGCCGCTCGCAGCACCTCGTGCGGCCACGAGACCGGTCTACGCCCCTCGCCCACGGGAAGCAGCGCACCCACCAACGACCGGACCATGGAGTGACAGAAGGCATCGGCGCGTACGGTCGCGGTGACCAGGCCCTGGGGACCGGGCCCCCGCGCCCAGTCGAGATCGAGCAACGTGCGCACCGAGCTCGCCCCCTCACGACGCCGACAGAACGCGGCGAAGTCGTGCTCGCCGAGCAGGAGGGCGCTGGCCCGGGTGAGCCGGTCGAGGTCGAGCGGCCGCGACTGGACGATCTCGAACCGGCGCAGCGGGTCCACGGCCTCGGGCCGGTCAACGAGTCGGTAGCAGTAGCGCCGCCACGATGCCGCGAACCGGGCGTGGAACCCCGCTGGCGCCTCCGACACCTGGTGCACGGCGATGTCCGGTGGCAGCACGCCCCGCAGCCTCCGGGCGAGCTCGTCGCACGGCATCGCCTCCATGGCCCTGGGCGGCAGGTCGACGTGACAGACCTGAGCGCGGGCGTGGACGCCGGCGTCGGTGCGGCCGGCCACCTGGAGGCGGGGTGGGGCGGTGAGCCGAAGGACCCGCTGGAGCGCCTCCTCGACGACTCCCTGCACCGTCCGGCGCCGGGGTTGGACCGCCCAACCGGAGAAGTCGGTGCCGTCGTAGCCGAGGTCGAGCCGCACGCGAACGAGCCCGCCACCGGGGTCGGTGGCGGGCTCGTCGGGCGTTCGGTTCAGGACTCGTCCGCGTCCTTGGCGTCTGACTCCTTGGCCTCGCTGTCAACGACCTCGCTGTCAACGGCCTCAGTGTCTTCGGCCTTGCTGTCAACGGCCTCGGCGTCATCGACCTCAGCGTCATCGACCTCAGCGTCAACGGCCTCGGTGTCATCCGCCTCTGCGTCAGCGTCGGGCGCCGCCTCGGGCTCGATCACCTCAGGCTCGATCACCTCAGGCTCGATCACCTCAGGCTCAGCTACCTTGGCGGCCGTCTTCTTGGCCGGAGCCTTCTTGGCCGACCGCTTGGTGGCAGCCTCAGCCTCGCCGACGGCCTCCTGCGACACCGTCAGCGCCTCCACCAGCTCGATGACCGCCATCGGGGCGTTGTCGCCCTTGCGCGGACCGATCTTGGTGATCCGGGTGTAGCCGCCGTGACGGTTCTCGTATCGCGGCCCGATCTCTTCGAACAGCACGTGCACGACATCCTTGTCGCGGACCACCGTGAGGACGCGGCGGCGGGCCGCCAGGTCACCGCGCTTGGCGAAGGTGATCAGACGCTCGGCGAGCGGACGGAGCCGCTTGGCCTTCGCCTCGGTCGTGGTGATCTTGCCGTGCTCGAACAAGGCGGTCGCCAGGTTCGCGAGCATCAATCGCTCGTGAGCGGGTCCGCCGCCGAGGCGGGGACCCTTGGTGGGCGTGGGCATGGTCAGTTACTCCTGTCGGGGCCGGCGAGCGGGGGGTGAGCTCGAGCTCAGAGCCGCTCGTCCTCGGCGAAGCCCTGGTCATCGTCGTCGTCGAAGTCGCCATAGCTGTCGACCACGGAACCTGGGTCGAAGCCAGGCGGGCTGTCCTTGAGCGCCAGGCCCATGGAGTGCAGCTTCACCTTGACCTCGTCGATCGACTTGGCCCCGAAGTTGCGAATGTCGAGCAGGTCGGCCTCGCTGCGAGCGACCAACTCACCCACGGTGTGGATGCCCTCACGCTTGAGGCAGTTGTACGAGCGCACCGTCATCTCGAGCTCTTCGATCGGCAGCGCCAGGTCAGCGGCCAGGGCCGCATCCACCGGAGACGGACCCATGTCGATGCCCTCGGCGTCGACATTGAGCTCGCGAGCCAGGCCGAAGAGCTCGACCAAGGTCTTGCCGGCGCTCGCCACGGCGTCGCGCGGCTTCATGCTCTGCTTGGTCTCGACGTCGACCACGAGGCGGTCGAAGTCGGTCCGCTGCTCGACGCGGGTCGCGTCGACCTTGTAGGTCACCTTGAGCACCGGCGAATAGATCGAGTCGACGGGGATACGGCCGATCTCCTGGCCCACCTGCTTGTTCTGAACGGCCGAGACATAGCCACGACCACGCTCGACCGTGAGCTCGATCTCGAGCTTGCCCTTCGCGTTGAGCGTCGCGAGGTGGAGCTCGGGGTTGTGCACCTCGACACCGGCCGGCGGAGCGATGTCGGCCGCGGTCACCGCGCCCGGGCCCTGCTTGCGCAGGTACATCACGACGGGCTCGTCGTGCTCGGAGCTCACGACGAGCTCCTTGATGTTGAGGATGATGTCGGTCAGGTCCTCCTTGACGCCCGGCACGGTGGTGAACTCGTGCAGGACCCCGTCAACCCGGATCGAGGTGACGGCGGCACCGGGGATCGACGAGAGCAGCGTGCGCCGCAGGGAGTTGGCGAGGGTGTAGCCGAAGCCTGGCTCGAGGGGCTCGATGACGAACCGCGAACGGCTGTCGTCGACAACTTCCTCGGAGAGCGAGGGGCGCTGGGCGATGAGCACTGGGAACTTCCTTCCCGCGACGACCGCTATTTGACGTCGCGTATGTGCGCCTCGCCGCGGCATCCGGCCGCGGCGAGGGTGGGACTACTTGCTGTAGAGCTCGACGATGAGCTGCTCCTGGACCTGGGTGTCGATCACCTGGCGGGCCGGGAGGGAGTGGACCAAGATCCGCATCTTCGACGGGATCGACTCGAGCCACGCGGGAACGGGTCGCTCGCCGGCCTCGGCGCGCGCCACGACGAAGGGCGTGAGCTCGACCGAGCCGGGGCGGACCTCGACGATGTCGCTGTCGCTCACGCGATAGCTGGGGATGTCCACCTTGATGCCGTTGACGGTGAAGTGGCCATGACGCACGAGCTGGCGCGCCATGTCACGCGACTTGGCGAAGCCGGCACGGTAGACGACGTTGTCGAGTCGCGACTCGAGGATGCGCAGCAAGTTCTCGCCGGTCTTGCCCTGGCGACGGTTGGCCTCCTCGTAGTAGCCGCGGAACTGCTTCTCGAGGACGCCGTAGATACGAGCGCACTTCTGCTTCTCACGCATCTGCAGCAGGTATTCGCTGTCCTTGGTGCGCCCGCGGCCGTGCTCGCCGGGCGGGTAGGGACGGATCTCGATGGGGCACTTGGATGACTCGCACTTGGCGCCCTTGAGGAAGAGCTTGGTCTTCTCACGGCGACAGCGCTTGCAGTCGGGTCCGGTGTAACGGGCCATGGGGGTGTTTCGTCTCCTCGTTCGGGGGTCGTCAGACGCGACGGCGCTTGGGTGGACGGCAGCCGTTGTGCGGCGACGGGGTCACGTCCTGGATCGACCCCACCTCCAGGCCGGTGGCCTGGAGGGATCGGATCGCCGTCTCGCGGCCCGAACCCGGACCCTTCACGAAGACGTCGACCTTCTTCATCCCGTGCTCCTGGGCGCGGCGAGCGGCCGACTCCGCCGCCATCTGCGCGGCGTAGGGCGTGCTCTTGCGCGAGCCCTTGAAGCCCACGTGGCCAGCCGAGGCCCACGAGATCACGTTTCCCTGAGGATCGGTGATCGAGACGATGGTGTTGTTGAACGTGCTCTTGATGTGCGCGTGGCCGTGGGCCACGTTCTTCTTCTCCTTGCGGCGCACCTTCTTGGCGCCGGCCGTACGGGTCTTTGGAGGCATCCTGGCTTTACTCCTGAGGTCGTCGGTCCCTTGCTGACTCGAAGGGGCCTTGCTGCGGTGGTGTCCTTCGTGTCAGCGGACTACTTGGTGGCCTTCTTCTTGCCGGCGATCGCGCGACGGGGGCCCTTGCGGGTCCGTGCGTTGGTGTGGGTGCGCTGACCGTGAACCGGCAGCCCGCGACGGTGTCGCAGACCCTGATAGCAGCCGATGTCGACCTTGCGCTTGATGTCGGAGGCCACCTCGCGCCGGAGGTCACCTTCCACCTTGTAGGTGCTCTCGATGTAGTCGCGCAGCTTGACCAGGTCCTCGTCGCCGAGGTCCTTGACGCGCAGGTCGGGGCTCACACCGGTCGCCGCGAGGGTCTCGTGAGAGCGGGTGCGGCCGATGCCGTAGATGTAGGTCAGGGCGACTTCCAGGCGCTTGTCACGCGGGAGGTCGACGCCAACGAGGCGTGCCATGGGGCGATGGTCTCTCTTCCTTGTCGTACCGGAGGTGTCGGACCGATCCGGTCCCACCCGCCCAGGGTGGGTCCCCAGCCTCCGGGCCGGGGGTGGCGTCCGGCTCGGAGTGGTGCTCCGGGCCGGGGTCGGGATCGGTGTGTGCGGGTCGTGCGGTGGAGCGGGTCGAGCGGGTGCGGCGCGGGCTCAGCCCTGACGCTGCTTGTGACGCGGGTTGTCGCAGATGACCATGACGCGACCGTGACGACGGATGACCTTGCACTTGTCGCACATCGGCTTGACGCTCGGGTTGACCTTCATCGCGGGTGGCTCACAGTCCTCAGTCGTTAATGAAGCAGTCGATAAATGAAGCAGTCGTTAGGTGAAGCGGTGGCTACTTGTAGCGGTAGACGATCCGACCCCGGGTGAGGTCGTACGGCGAGAGCTCCACCACGACCCGGTCCTCAGGAAGGATCCGGATGTAGTGCTGGCGCATCTTGCCGCTGATGTGGGCCAGGACGAGGTGCTTGTTGGGTAGCTCGACCCGGAACATGGCGTTCGGGAGCGATTCCACAACGGTGCCCTCAACCTCGATGGCGCCATCCTTCTTCGGCATGTCCTCCGCGTTTCGCTTGCTGGCTGGTTTTTACTGGCTGGTGTTGTCGATGGCTGGTGAGCCCTCGCGTGAGCGCGCGAGGCCGGGCACGACGGAGCCAGGAAACGCGAGCCCGAATTGATCAGCCGCGGGGCGCACGACAGCATGGCCGGCGTCAGCCGACCGGGAGAGTCTACGCCAGGGGGTGTCCCGGAGGGAAACTGGCTGGTCAGCGGTCTGCGACGGACGGAATCGCCAAGCGCGACGCTCCGCCGTCCAGGGCGGTGAGGACCCAAGGCCCGTCTGGAGTTGCCGCCACCGTGTGCTCGAAGTGGGCGGACCACCGGCCGTCCTGGGTGACGACGGTCCAGCCGTCGTCGCACGCGCGCGTGTGCCGCGAGCCGAGGTTGACCATGGGTTCGACCGCCAGCACCACGCCGTCGACGAGAGCCGGACCGCGGCCGGGCCGCCCGAAGTTGGGGACGTTGGGGGGCTGGTGCATCTCGGTGCCGATGCCGTGCCCGACGTACTCCTCCACGATGCCGTAGTCACCACGCTGCCGGACCGACGTCTCGACCGCGTGACCCACGTCGGAGAGCCGCCCTCCCCCACGTACCGCCGCCAGACCAGCCCACAGCGCGTCCTCGGTCACCTCGAGGAGGGTGGCGACCTCTTCGTCGATGGACCCCACGGGCACGGTCACCGCCGCGTCGCCGTGCCACCCGTCGACGATCGCCCCGCAGTCGATCGAGATGACGTCGCCCTCGGCGAGGCGCTTGTCGCCGGGGATCCCGTGCACGATCTCGTCGTTGACCGACGTGCAGATCGTCGCGGGAAACCCGTGGTAGCCCTTGAACGATGGCGTGGCGCCGCTGGTGCGGATGTGCTCCTCGGCGAGGGCATCGAGATCAGCGGTGGTCATCCCCGGTCGCACGGCCCCGGTGAGCAGGGCCAGGGCCTCTCCGACGACGACGCCGGCCCGGCGCATCAGCTGGATCTCCTCCGGGGTCTTGACCTCGATCCCGGGCTCACGGTGACGGAAGATCACTCGACCGGTGGCTGACGAGGAGCGGCTAGATCGGCCAGCGCGCCCAGCAGCCGGGAAGTCACCGAGGCCACGGTGCCGAGCCCATCCACCTCGCGCAGAAGGCCCCGGCCGCGGTAGGCGGCTGCGAGGGGCGCGGTCTGCTCGGTATAGACCTCGAGGCGCCGTCGGATGACGTCCTCGCTGTCATCGGTGCGACCCTGCTCGGCAGCGCGGAGCACGAGGCGTCGCACGACCTCGTCGGTGTCGGCGGTGATTTCCAGGACGCCGTCGAGCGCCACCCCGGAGGCGGCCAACATCGCGTCGAGCTCGTCGACCTGGGCCGTCGTGCGCGGGTATCCGTCGAGCAGGAACCCCGCCTTGGCATCGGGCTCGGCGAGCCGGTCACGCACCATGGCGTTGGTGATGGCATCGGGGACGTAGTCCCCGCGATCCATGTAGGCCTGAGCGTCCCGGCCGAGCGGCGTGCCGTCGGCGACGTTGGCCCGGAAGATGTCGCCCGTCGAGATCGCTGGGACGCCGAGGCGTTCGGCCAGCTCCTTCGCCTGGGTCCCCTTGCCCGCGCCGGGAGGCCCGAGCAGGACCAACCGCGTCAGCGGAGGAACCCTTCGTAGTTGCGCTGCTGGAGCTGGGACTCGATCTGCTTCACGGTGTCGAGACCCACGCCGACCATGATCAGGATGCTCGTGCCGCCGAACGGGAAGGACCCACTCAGGTTGATGAACGCGAACGCGAGCAGCGGCAGCACCGCGATGAAGGCCAGGTAGAGCGAGCCCGCAGCCGTGAGCCGTGAGAGCACGTAGTCGAGGTATTCAGCCGTCGGGCGACCGGCCCGGATGCCAGGGATGAAGCCGCCGTACTTCTTCATGTTCTCGGCGACCTCGTCGGGGTTGAACGTGATCGAGACGTAGAAGTACGTGAAGAAGATGATGAGCAAGAAGAAGGTCGCGACGTAGAGCGGGTGGTCACCACGGACGAAGTGGGTCTGCAGCCAGGCGCCCCAGCCGGTGTTCGGGTCGCCCGAGAGGTTGACCAGCAGCGTCGGGATGTAGAGCAGCGAGGAGGCGAAGATGACCGGGATGACGCCAGCCTGATTGACCTTGATCGGGATGTAGGTCGACGTGCCGCCGTACTGCCGGCGGCCGATCATCCGCTTGGCGTACTGAACGGGCACCCGGCGCTGGGCCTGCTCGACGAAGACCACGGCAGCAACGAGCGCGATCCCCATGAGCATCACCAGTGCGAACGTCACGCTGCCGTTGCTGGCCCGGATCCCCCACAGCTGGGCCGGGAAGGTCGAGACGATCGAGGTGAAGATCAGCAGCGACATTCCGTTGCCGATGCCCCGGTCGGTGATCAGCTCGGCGAGCCACATGATCACCGCGGTGCCGGCCGTCATGGTCAGCACCATCACGCCGAGCACGAACGGCGTGTCGTTGGGCACGAGCTGCTCGCTGCAGCCCTGGAAGAGCTGACCCGGCGACCGCGCGATCGCCACCAGGCCCGTCGACTGCAGCACGGCCAGCCCGATGGTCAGGTAGCGGGTGTATTGCGTGAGCTTGGCCTGGCCGGCCTGGCCTTCCTTCTTCAGCGTCTCGAAGCGCGGGATCACCACCGTCAGCAGCTGCACGATGATGCTGGCCGTGATGTAGGGCATGATCCCGAGCGCGAAGATCGACAGCTGCAGGAGCGCGCCACCGCTGAACAGGTTGACCAGGTTGTAGAGCCCGTTGTTCTGGACCTGGTTGAGACAGTTCTCGATCGCGACGTAGGAGACCCCCGGGGTGGGGATGTGCGACCCCAGGCGGAACAAACCGATGATCGCGAGCGTGAACAGCATCTTCGTACGCAGGTCGGGCGTCCGGAACGCCCGAGCGAATGCGGTGAGCACGGCACTCCTCCTGCGCGCGGTCTCGGTGACCTGTCACGCCGTGGTGCGGGGATCCCGACGCGTCCGGGACCCTTCTGAGACTAACAGCCTGCCCGGAATGGGCAGATCGTCCAACCGGGGGCGTGTTACAGCTCGGTCGCCGACCCGCCAGCCGCGGTGATCTTGTCCTTGGCCGTGGCCGAGAACGCGTGCACCGTGACCTGGAGCGCGAGGCTCAGGTCGCCCTGACCGAGCACCTTGACCGGCTGGTTCTTGCGTACGGCCCCCTTGGCGACCAGGTCGTCGACCGTGACCGTGCCTCCCTCGGGGAACAGGGTCGAGAGGGCGGCGAGATTGACCACCTGATATTCGACCCGAGCCGGGTTCTTGAAGCCGCGGAGCTTGGGCAGCCGCATGTGCAGCGGCATCTGCCCGCCCTCGAACCGGGCGGGCACCTGATAGCGGGCCTTGGTGCCCTTGGTGCCACGGCCCGCAGTCTTGCCCTTGGAGCCCTCACCGCGACCCACGCGGGTCTTGGCCGTCTTCGCGCCCGTAGCGGGGCGCAAGTGATGGACCTTGAGTGTCATGTCAGTCGACCTCCTCGACCGTGACGAGGTGCGGGACGGTCTTCACCATGCCGCGGATCTCGGGACGATCCTCCTTGACGACGATGTCGCCGATGCGCTTGAGACCGAGCGACCGCAACGTCTGCCGCTGGTTTTCCTTGCCCCCGATGCCGGAGCGGATCTGGGTGACCTTGAGCCGGGCCATCACGACCCCGTTCCTGCTGCTCGCGCCCTCAGCAACGCCGCTGGCGCCACATCCTCCAGCGGGAGCCCCCGTCGAGCGGCGACAGCCTCGGGCCGCTCCAGCCCCTGCAGGGCCGCCACGGTCGCGTGCACGACGTTGATCGCGTTGTCAGAACCGAGCGACTTGCTCAGCACGTCATGGATGCCAGCGCACTCGAGGACCGCGCGCACGGGGCCACCAGCGATGACTCCGGTGCCCGGGGTTGCTGGGCGCAGCATGACCACGCCGGCGGCCTTCTCACCCTGGATCGGGTGCGGGATGGTCCCCTGGATGCGCGGCACCTTGAAGAAGTGCTTCTTGGCCTCCTCGACGCCCTTGGCGATCGCCGCGGGCACCTCCTTGGCCTTGCCATATCCGACGCCCACGGTGCCATCGCCGTCGCCGACGACGACGAGCGCGGTGAAGCTGAAGCGCCGACCGCCCTTGACGACCTTGGCGACTCGGTTGATCGCTACGACACGCTCGAGGTAGGCGGTCTTCTCGCCGCCGCCACCGCGTCGGTCGTCGCGACCACGCCGCTCGTTGCCGCCGGCGCCGCCACCGCGGCGCTGGGGTCCAGCCATCAGAGGTCCCTCTTCCTGCTCGAGATCATCAGAACGCCAACCCGCCCTCGCGGGCGCCGTCGGCCAGAGCCGCGACACGTCCGTGGTATTTGTTGCCGCCGCGGTCGAACACGACCGCCTCGACCCCAGCGCTCTTGGCGCGCTCGGCCACCAAGGCGCCGACCTTGCGCGCCTTGGCTGTCTTGTCGCCGTCCTGTGCACGCACGTCAGCCTCCATCGTCGAGGCCGAAGCGACCGTCGCGCCCACACCGTCGTCGACGACCTGGACGGAGATGTGACGAGCCGACCGGGTCACGACCAAACGTGGACGGGCCGCCGTGCCCGACACCTTCTTGCGCACTCGCACGTGGCGACGCTTGCGAGCCAGAGTGTTGCGGCTCGCCCGGGTGCCACTCAGCTTGATGCTGCTCAGTGATGCAGCCATGGCCTACTTCCCTGCCTTTCCGACCTTGCGCCGAACAACTTCGCCGGCGTAACGCACGCCCTTGCCCTTGTAGGGGTCGGGCTTGCGCAGCTTGCGGATGTTGGCAGCGACTTCGCCGACCTGCTGCTTGTCGATTCCCGAGATGGAGAATTTGGTCGGGGACTCGACGGCGAACACGATGCCCTGAGGGGCAGGGACGACAACGGGGTGGCTGAAGCCGAGTGCGAACTCGAGGTCTTGCCCCTTGGGCGCCACCCGGTAGCCCACACCCACGATCTCCATGCTCTTCGTGTAGCCCTCGGTGACCCCGAGAACCATGTTGGCGACCAGGCTGCGCGACAACCCGTGCAGCGCGCGGTTGCGTCGCTCGTCGTCGGGTCGGGTGACCTTGAGGGCACCGTCATCGTCGCGGGCGATCTGGATCGGCTGGGCAACCGTGAGGTTGAGGGTGCCCTTCGGCCCCTTCACGGTGACGTCCTGGCCCTCGATGGTCACCTCGACACCGCTGGGTACGGCGATGGGGAGACGTCCGATGCGTGACATGGCAGCCCTCCCCTACCAGACGTAGGCGAGGACTTCCCCGCCTACGCCCTTCCGTGCGGCTTGACGGTCGGTGAGCAGACCCGTCGACGTGGAGATGATCGCGACGCCCAGACCGCCGAGCACCCGGGGCAGCCCGGTGGACTTCGCGTAGACACGCAGGCCGGGCTTGCTCACTCGGCGCACTCCGGCGATGGACCGCTCACGGTTTGGGCCGTACTTCAGGTCGACGACGAGCGTGGAGCCAACGCCTTCGTTGTCAGCGACCTTCCAGCCGGCGATGTAGCCCTCCTGCTGGAGGATCTCCGCGATGTGGGTCTTGATCTTGCTCGAGGGCATGCTGACGTCATCGTGGTACGCCGTGTTGGCGTTGCGGATGCGCGTCAGCATGTCCGCGATCGGGTCGGTCATGGTCATGGTCGGCCGGTGGCCTCTCTCGCCGTGGTATCCGTGGGACGGAGGTTCCGTGTACGGACCTGCGGCGCGTCGATGTCGTTCACCTGCGGGTTACCAGCTGCTCTTGGTGATGCCGGGGAGCTCGCCACGGTGGGCCATCTCCCTGAGGCAGATTCGGCACAGCCCGAACTTGCGGTAGACCGAGTGCGGACGACCGCACCGCTGGCACCGCGTGTAGGACCGCACCTTGAACTTCGGGGTGCCATTGGCCTTGTTGACCAGGGCCTTCTTGGCCATGTCACTGCTCCTTGAACGGGAAGCCCAGCTGCTTCAGCAAGGCCCGCCCCTCGTCGTCGTTCTTGGCGGTCGTGACCACGGTGATGTCCATACCGCGGACCCGGTCGGTCTTGTCCTGGTCGATCTCGTGGAACATCGCCTGTTCGTTGAGACCGAACGTGTAGTTGCCGCGACCGTCGAACTGGCGCGGGGAAAGGCCACGGAAGTCGCGAATGCGGGGCAACGCCACCGAGAGCAGACGGTCGAGGAACTCCCACATCCGGTCCCCCCGCAGCGTCACGTGGGCGCCGATCGGCATGCCCTCGCGCAGCTTGAACTGCGCGATGGACTTGCGGGACTTCGTCACTTGCGGCTTCTGCCCGGTGATGGCTGCCAGGTCGCGGACGGCGCCCTCGATCAGCTTGGAGTCGCGGGCGGCCTCCCCGACGCCCATGTTGACCACGATCTTGGTCAACCCGGGCACCTGCATGACGTTGGAGTAGCCGAAGTCGTCGAACATGGCCGGCGCGATCTCGGCGCGGTAGCGCGCCTTGAGACGCGGCATGGTCTGGGTCTGGGTGCTCATCAGATGTCCTCACCGGTGCGCTTGGCGAAGCGCGTCTTGGTGCCGTCGTCGTCGACCCGGATGCCGCTGCGGGTGCCGACCTTCTTGCCATCGACCTCGACCACGAGCTGCACGTTCGAGGCATGGATCGGCGCCTCCTGGGTGACGATGCCGCCTGTCTTGGCCCCGCGCGCGGTCTGCCCGATCTTGGTGTGCTTCTTGATCCGGTTGACGCCCTCGACGAGGACACGCCCGGTCTCAAGCTGGACGGCGATGATCTTTCCGGTGCGTCCGCGGTCCTTGCCGCTGATCACCAGGACGGTGTCGCCCTTCTTCACGTGCATCTTGGTCTGCTTCCCTGCCATGTCAGAGCACCTCCGGCGCCAGCGAGATGATCTTCATGAACTTCTTGTCGCGCAGCTCACGCCCGACCGGGCCGAAGATGCGGGTGCCTCGGGGCTCTCCGTCGGCCTTGAGGATCACGGCAGCGTTCTCGTCGAAGCGGATGTAGGAACCGTCGGGACGCCGACGCTCCTTCACCGTGCGGACGATCACAGCCTTCACCACGTCGCCCTTCTTGACGTTGCCGCCGGGGATGGCGTCTTTGACCGTCGCCACGATGACGTCGCCGATGCCGGCGTAACGGCGACCGGACCCACCGAGCACCCGGATGCACAAGATTTCCTTGGCTCCGGTGTTGTCGGCGACTCTCAGTCGCGACTCCTGCTGGATCACGTCATATCTCCTGTGGTGTCTGCCGGTTCACGTGGACTCACGTGCCTGGCGGAACGGATGGGGTTACTTGGCCTTCTCGAGGATCTCCACCACGCGCCAGCGCTTGGTCGCGCTGAGCGGGCGGGTCTCCATGAGCAGGACGCGGTCGCCGACGCCGGCCTCGTTGGCCTCGTCGTGGGCTTTGAGCTTGTTGGTGCGGCGGATGACCTTGCTGTAGAGCGGGTGCTTGACGCGGTCCTCGACAGCGACCACGACGGTCTTGTCCATCTTGTCGCTCACGACAAGACCCTCGCGGGTCTTGCGGAAGCCACGCGTCTCGGCGGTGTCCGTGCTGGTCATCGATGCGTCCTTGCTGTTGGTGGTGGTGCTGTCGTCGGTGCTCACGCCGCACCACCCTCGACGGTCGTGATGCCGAGCTCGCGCTCGCGCATGACCGTGTAGATACGGGCGATGTCCTTGCGTACGGCGCGCAACCGACCGTGGCTCTCCAACTGACCCGTAGCGGCCTGGAAGCGGAGGTTGAACAGTTCCTGCTTGGCTTCGAGCAGCTGTGAGACCAACTCACTGTCCTCGAGGCCGCGCAGCTCAACGGCGGTGCTCATCACGCCTCACCTGATTCACGCTTGACGATCCGGCACTTCATCGGGAGCTTGTGCGCGGCCCGGACCAACGCCTCGCGGGCGATCTTCTCGTCGGGGTAGCTCAGCTCGAACATGACGCGACCGGGCTTGACGTTGGCTACCCACCACTCCGGTGAGCCCTTGCCCGAGCCCATGCGGGTCTCGGCCGGCTTCTTGGTCAGCGGTCGGTCTGGATAGATGGTGATCCAGACCTTGCCACCACGGCGGATGTGCCTGGTGATGGCGATACGGGCTGCCTCGATCTGCCGGTTGGTCACATAGGCAGGCTCGAGGGCCTGGATACCGTATTCGCCGAACGCCACCGACGTGCCGCCCTTGGCCATGCCGTGACGATCGGGGCGGTGCTGCTTGCGGTGCTTGACGCGACGGGGGATCAACATGGATCAGGCCTCCTCGGAGGTCTCTGCGGCCGACTCGTCCGCCGCGGGCGCCGCCTCGGCAGCGACCTCAGCAACAGGAACCTCAGCAACAGGAACCTCAGTCGCAGGAACCTCAGCGCAGGAACCTCAGTCGCAGGGGCCGGCGCAGGCGTCTCTTCGACCGTCTCGACGACGGGCGCCTCAGCGACCGGGGCCTCGACCGCAGCACTCTCGACCGGCGCCGCCTCAGCCACAGCAACCTCAGCCACAGCAACCTCAGCCACAGCAACCTCAGCCACAGCGGCCTCAGCAGGAGCCTCGTCGGGACGACGCGTGCGCGCCGGACGACGGGTCGCGCCACGCGCGGCCGCCGCTGCGGCCGCTTCGCGCTCGGCGCGGACGCCGCTCACGTCACCCTTGTAGATCCACACCTTGACGCCGATCCGGCCGAAGGTGGTGCGTGCCTCGTAGAAGCCGTAGTCGATGTTGGCCCGCAGCGTGTGCAGCGGGACGCGGCCCTCGCGGTAGAACTCCGAGCGGCTCATCTCGGCGCCGCCGAGGCGCCCGGAGCACTGCACCCGGATCCCCTTGGCGCCGGCCTTCATCGCCGACTGCATCGACTTGCGCATCGCCCGACGGAACGAGACCCGGCTGGACAGCTGCTCGGCCACGCCCTGGGCAACCAGCTGCGCGTCGATCTCGGGGTTCTTGACCTCGAGGATGTTGAGCTGCACCTGCTTGCCCGTGAGCTGCTCCAGGTCGCCGCGGATGCGGTCGGCCTCGGCGCCGCGACGCCCGATGACGATGCCGGGGCGTGCGGTGTGGATGTCGACGCGCACCCGATCACGGGTTCGCTCGATGTCGACGCGCGAGATGCCCGCGCGCTCCATGCCCTTGGTCATGAGTCGACGGATGGCTACGTCTTCCTTGACGTAGTCGCGGTAGCGCTGACCCGGCTTGCTGCTGTCAGCAAACCAACGGCTGGAATGCTCGGTCGTAATTCCGAGCCGGAACCCGTTCGGGTTGACCTTCTGACCCACGGCCGGGTCACCCCTTCTTTCGTGCCGTCGCGGCCGGCGCGGACTCGCGCGCGGCGACGACAACGGTGATGTGGCTGGTGCGCTTGCGGATGCGGAAGGCCCGCCCTTGGGCGCGTGGCCGGAAACGCTTGAGAGTCGGACCCTCGTCGACGAACGCCTCGGTCACGAACAGGGCCCGTGAGTCGAGGTTGTGGTTGTTCTCGGCGTTGGCGATGGCGCTGTCGAGGACCTTGCCGACCTGCTCGGTCGCGCCCTGAGGGGCGAACCGCAGCACGGCCTGAGCCTCGGCGGCGGGCAGACCCCTGATCAGGTCGACCACGCGCCGAGCCTTCATCGGCGTGACGCGCACGTACCGAGCGCTTGCTCGGGCGGTGCCTTCCATCGCTTTCCCCTTGCCTGTCGGGTGGTCCGTGTTGCCTGTCGGGTGGTCCTCGTGCGGGCCGTGTCGCCTAGCGGCGGCGGCCCTTGCGGTCGTCCTTCTCGTGGCCGCGGAAGGTGCGGGTCGGGGCGAACTCGCCCAGCTTGTGACCGACCATGGCCTCGGTAACGAACACCGGGACGTGCTTGCGGCCGTCGTGGACGGCGATCGTGTGACCGAGCATCGCGGGCACGATCATCGATCGACGCGACCAGGTCTTGATGACGTTCTTGGTCCCCTTGTCGTTCTGCACGTCCACCTTGGCGATCAGGTGGTCGTCGACGAACGGACCCTTCTTCAGACTGCGCGGCATCCCTGGAGCTCCTAGCGCTTCTTGTTCGACTTGCGGCGGGTGACGATCAGGGCATCGCTCGGCTTGTTGGGCCTACGCGTACGACCCTCGGCCTGGCCCCATGGACTAACCGGGTGCCGTCCGCCGGAGGTCTTGCCCTCGCCGCCACCGTGCGGGTGGTCGACCGGGTTCATGGCGACACCGCGAACGGTCGGGCGCTTGCCCTTCCACCGCATCCGGCCAGCCTTGCCCCAGTTGATGTTGGACTGCTCGGCGTTACCGACCTCGCCGACCGTGGCACGGCAACGGAGGTCGACCTTGCGCATCTCGCCGGACGGCATGCGCAGCTGAGCGAACGGGCCGTCCTTCGCCACCAGCTGCACCGAGGCGCCGGCCGACCGAGCGATCTTGGCGCCCCCGCCGGGCCGAAGCTCGATGGCGTGGATCACCGTTCCGACCGGGATGTTGCGCAGCGGAAGGTTGTTGCCCGGCTTGATGTCGGCCGACGGACCGTTCTCGACCCGATCGCCCTGCTTGAGCAGCCGCGGAGCAATGATGTAGCGCTTCTCGCCGTCGGCGTAGTGAAGCAGCGCGATCCGAGCCGTGCGGTTGGGGTCGTACTCGATGTGAGCGACCTTGGCAGGCACGCCGTCCTTGTCGTTGCGCCGGAAGTCGATCACCCGGTAGGCGCGCTTGTGCCCGCCGCCTTGGTGTCGGACGGTGACCCGTCCGTGCCCGTTGCGCCCGCCCTTGGAGTGCAGGGGGCGCACCAGCGACTTCTCCGGCTCGGAGCGCGTGACTTCAGAGAAATCAGCGACGCTGGAGCCGCGGCGACCTGGTGTCGTCGGCTTGTACTTGCGGATGCCCATGAGTGAATTCAGTCCTCGTGTCTGGAGCCGGTCAGGAGACCGGACCCCCGAAGATGTCGATGCGCTGGCCGTCGGCCACGGTCACGATCGCGCGCTTGGTGTCCTTGCGGGTGCCGAAACCGGTGCGGGTGCGCTTGCGCTTGCCCTTGCGGTTGAGGGTGTTGACGCTGACAACCGTCACCTCGAAGACCTTCTCGACCGCGATCTTGATCTCGGTCTTGTTGGCGTCCGGGGCAACGAGGAAGGTGTACTTGTTCTCATCGAGCAGGCCGTAGCTCTTCTCGGAGATCACGGGCGCGAGCAGGACGTCGCGCGGGTCGGCGATCTTCATGCGGACTCCTCCTCGACCTCGGTCGACGTCGCCACGCCCTTGCCCGACTTCCCCTTGGTGGGACCGGCCAGGAAGGTCGCCAGCGCGCCCTGGGTGAAGACGAGGTCATCGGACACGAGGACGTCATAGGTGTTGAGCTGGTCAGCGACGAGCAGGTGGACCCGCTCGACGTTGCGCAGCGACTTCCAGGCGACGGCGTCCTCGCGCTCGACAACGACGAGCACATGCCGCCGGTCAGACAGGTGCGCAAGCGCCTGGACGGCTGCCTTGGTCGAGGGGGCGTCCCCGTCGACGATGTCGGTGACGACATGAACCCGGCCGTTGCGCGCACGGTCGGACAGCGCGCCACGCAGGGCGGCCGCCTTCATCTTCTTGGGGGTGCGCTGGCCGTAGTCACGAGGCTGCGGGCCGTGGACGACACCGCCGCCGGCGAACTGCGGGGCGCGCGTCGAGCCCTGTCGCGCGCGGCCCGTGCCCTTCTGCTTGTAGGGCTTGCGACCGCCACCACGCACGTCGCCTCGGGTCTTGGTGGCGTGGGTGCCCTGACGGGCGGCCGCGAGCTGGGCCACGACGACCTGGTGGATCAACGGGATGTTGACCTGGACATCGAAGATGTCGGCGGGCAGCTCTGTGGTGCCCGCGGTGCCTCCGTCGGGAGTACGGACATCGACCGTGATGACGTCGCTCATGCGGACAGCCCCTTCGCGGCGGTGCGGACCAGCACGACCGAACCCTTGGGGCCTGGGACCGCACCCTTCACGAGCAACAGCCCGTTGGCGGCATCGATCGAGTGGATCGTGAGGTTTTGAGTGGTGACCCGCTCGAAGCCCATCCGGCCCATCATCTTCATGCCGCGGAACACCCGGCCGGGGGTCGCGCAGGCGCCGATCGACCCGGGCTTGCGGTGGTTGCGGTGGGCGCCGTGAGAGGCGCCGACACCATGGAAGCCATGGCGCTTCATGACGCCAGCGGTGCCCTTGCCCTTGGAGCGCCCGGTGACGTCGACGACCTGTCCGGCCTCGAACAGCTCCGCAGTGACTTCCTGACCGAGGGTGTACTCCCCAGCGGAGGCCGTACGCACCTCGACGAGGTGCCGGCGTGGAGTGACACCGGCCTTGGCGAAGTGCCCGGCCTGGGGCTGGTTCACCTTGCGGGGGTCGATGGCGCCGAACGCGAGCTGGACGGCGTTGTAGCCGTCCTGGTCGGCGGTGCGGACCTGCGTGACGACGCAGGGCCCGGCCTTGACCACGGTGACCGGGACGAGGTTGTTGGTCTCGTCCCAGACCTGGGTCATGCCGAGCTTTTCGCCCAGCAGGCCGTGGATGGCCTTCTCATGCTTGCTCATGGTGATAGCCCTCAGAGCTTGATCTCGATGTCGACACCCGCCGGGAGGTCGAGTCGCATGAGCGAGTCGACGGTCTTCGGCGTGGGGTCGAGGATGTCGATGAGCCGCTTGTGAGTGCGCATCTCGAAGTGCTCGCGGCTGTCCTTGTACTTGTGCGGTGAACGGATGACGCAGTAGACGTTCTTCTCGGTCGGCAGCGGCACCGGGCCCGCGACCTTGGCGCCCGTACGGGTCACCGTGTCGACGATCTTGCGCGCCGAACTGTCGATGACCTCGTGGTCGTAGGCCTTGAGCCTGATGCGGATCTTCTGTCCCGCCATGGTGGGCTGCCTGTCCTTACGTCGTGGTGGTGAACGATCGAGCTGTGCGGGTCGGCCGACCCCCGCGGTCGGGTGTGTCGCGCCCCGACCAGGGGCCACGGCCGATTCCGGACGTGGGGTGTGGCTCCGGATGGAGACCAGGAAGTGCTGGTCCGAGAGGCCGGATCCGGCAGGTGCCGGACCCCGGCCCCCCGGCCGAGCAACTTTCCTAGTATGCCGTACGGGGACGGCAGGAACGAAATCGGTGTTACTGGGTGATCTTGGTGACTCGACCGGCACCCACGGTGCGGCCACCCTCGCGGATGGCGAACCGGAGCGACTCCTCCATGGCGATCGGCTGGATGAGCTCGACCGACATCTCGGTGTTGTCGCCGGGCATGACCATCTCGGTGCCCTCGGGCAGCGTGACGACCCCGGTGACATCGGTGGTCCGGAAGTAGAACTGCGGCCGGTAGTTGTTGAAGAACGGCGTGTGGCGGCCGCCCTCGTCCTTGCTCAGGATGTAGACCTGCGCCTCGAACCCGGTGTGGGGCGTGGTCGTACCGGGCTTGATGACGACCATGCCCCGCTCGACGTCCTCACGCTTGGTGCCTCGCAGGAGCAGCCCGACGTTCTCGCCGGCCTGCCCCTCGTCGAGGAGCTTGCGGAACATCTCGACACCGGTGACCGTCGTGGTCTGCTTGGTGTCGCGGATGCCCACGATGTCGACGGTCTCGTTGACCTTGACGATGCCCCGCTCGATGCGACCGGTGACCACGGTGCCGCGGCCGGTGATCGTGAAGACATCCTCGATGGGCATGAGGAAGGGCTTCTCGACCTCACGCTCAGGCTGCGGAATCGCCGTGTCGACGGCGTCCATGAGTTCCATGAGCTTGGCGCCCCACTCGGGGTCGCCCTCGAGCGCCTTGAGCGCCGAGACGCGGATGACCGGGAGGTCGTCGCCAGGGAACTCGTAGGTGCTGAGGAGCTCACGAACCTCGAGCTCGACGAGCTCGAGGATCTCCTCGTCGTCGACCATGTCGGCCTTGTTGAGGGCCACCACGATGTAGGGGACGCCGACCTGGCGAGCCAGGAGGACGTGCTCCTTCGTCTGCGGCATCGGGCCGTCGGTCGCCGCGACCACCAGGATCGCGCCGTCCATCTGGGCGGCGCCGGTGATCATGTTCTTGATGTAGTCGGCGTGCCCGGGGCAGTCGACGTGCGCGTAGTGACGCGCCTCGGTCTGGTATTCGACGTGCGCAATCGAGATGGTGATTCCGCGCTGACGCTCTTCAGGGGCCTTGTCGATCTGGTCGAACGGCGTGAAGGGGTTCAGGTCGGGGTGCGCATCATGCAGCACCTTGGTGATGGCAGCCGTCAACGTGGTCTTGCCATGGTCGATATGACCGATGGTGCCGATGTTGACGTGCGGCTTAGTCCGCTCGAACTTCGCCTTCGCCACGGGGGTCCTCCCTCAGGACTTGATCTGTACGCCGTTCTGACGTCTGGTCGGTGGTGAGTCGCGCAGGGGATCCTGCCCGCTCGGACGCCGGTGCGGGTTGCCCCGGCGCCCTCACTCGGGGCTTACTCGCCCCGAGCCTTAGCAATGATCTCCAACGCGACGCTGCTTGGAACCTGCGCGTAGGAGTCGAACTGCATGCTGTAACTCGCCCGGCCCTGGGTCTTGCTCCGGAGATCTCCCACATAGCCGAACATCTCCGACAGCGGGACCGTCGCTTGGACGACGCGCGAACCGCTGCGCTCGTCCATGGCCTGGATGTGACCGCGCCGGCTGTTGAGGTCTCCGATGACCTCACCCATGAAGTCCTCGGGCGTGGTCACCTCGACCGACATGATCGGCTCCATGAGGACCGGCCCGGCGAGCCGGGCGGCCTCCTTGAACGCCATCGAGCCAGCGATCTTGAACGCCAGCTCCGAGGAGTCGACGTCGTGGGCTGCGCCGTCCTTCAGGGTCACCTTGACGTCGACCAAGGGGTAGCCGGCGAGCACGCCGAACTCCATGGCCTCCTGGCAGCCCGTGTCGACGGAAGGGATGTATTCGCGGGGGATCCGACCGCCGGTGACGGCATTGACGAATTCGTAGCCGCCGTCGCCCTCGCCACCTGTGGGCTCAATCGCGATCTGCACCTTGGCGAACTGGCCGGAGCCACCCGTCTGCTTCTTGTGGGTGTAGTCGACCCTCTCGACCTTCTTCGTGATGGTCTCGCGGTAGGCCACCTGCGGCTTGCCGACGTTGGCCTCGACGTTGAACTCGCGGCGCATCCGGTCGACGAGCACGTCGAGGTGGAGCTCGCCCATGCCGGCGATGATCGTCTGACCGGTCTCTTCGTCGGTCCGCACCTGGAAGGTGGGGTCCTCCTCGGCCAAGCGCTGGATGGCCACGCCAAGCTTCTCCTGGTCGGCCTTCGACTTCGGCTCGATGGCCACGTGGATCACCGGAGCCGGGAAGGTCATCGACTCGAGGATCACGGGCTCGCTGTCGGAGCACAGGGTGTCGCCCGTGGTGGTGTCCTTGAGACCCATCACCGCGACGATGTGGCCGGCGCCCACGGCTGGGCGCTCCTCACGCTTGTTGGCGTGCATCTGGTAGATCTTGCCGATCCGCTCCTTGCGACCCTTGGTGCTGTTGAGGACCTGGGTCCCGGTCTGCAGCACCCCGGAGTAGACGCGGATGTAGGTCAGCTTGCCGAGGTGGGGGTCGGACATGATCTTGAACGCGAGCGCGGAGAACGGCTCGCTCTCCGACGGCTGCCGGGGAACGGACACCGACTCGTCGCCGACCTTGTGGCCTTCGATCGCGTCGACGTCGAGGGGCGACGGCAGGTAGCGGACGACGGCGTCGAGCATGGGCTGCACGCCCTTGTTCTTGAACGCCGACCCGCAGAGCACCGGGTTGAGCAGACCGGCGATCGTCGCCCGTCGGATGGCCGCGATCAGCTCGTCCTCGTTGGGCTCGACGCCCTCGAGGTACTTCTCCATGACCTCGTCGTCGTTCTCGGCGAGGGTCTCGAGCAGCTTCTCCCGGGCGTCACGGGCGGCCTCGGTGTGCGAAGAGGGGATGTCGAGGGTGTCGTACATCTCGCCCTTGGCTGCCTCGGCGGACCAGACCAGAGCCTTCATGCCAACCAGGTCGACGACCCCAGTGAAGTCGCCTTCGGCGCCGATCGGGATCTGGAGGACGAGCGGCGTCGCGTTGAGCCGAGACACGATCATGTCGACGCAGCGGTGGAACTCGGCGCCTACGCGGTCGAGCTTGTTGATGAAGCAGATCCGCGGCACGTTGTAGCGGTCGGCCTGACGCCAGACCGTCTCGGACTGCGGCTCCACGCCCGCCACGCCGTCGAACACCGCTACGGCTCCGTCGAGGACTCGCAGGGAGCGCTCGACCTCGACGGTGAAGTCGACGTGACCCGGGGTGTCGATGATGTTGATCGTGTGGTCGTCCCACACGCAGGTGGTCGCAGCGGACGTGATCGTGATGCCGCGCTCCTGCTCCTGCGGCATCCAGTCCATCGTCGCGGCGCCCTCGTGGACCTCGCCGATCTTGTAGTTGATGCCCGTGTAGAAGAGGATCCGCTCGGTCGTCGTGGTCTTGCCCGCGTCGATATGAGCCATGATCCCGATGTTGCGGACCATCGCCAGTGCGGCAGCGGTTTCGGTGGCCACGTTCGGGCTTCTCGCTTCTCTTGAGGGGACGGACTGGGGGGAGCTGGACGTCTGGTGGCCGTTACCAGCGGTAGTGCGCGAACGCCTTGTTGGACTCGGCCATCTTGTGGGTGTCTTCGCGCTTCTTGACGCTGGCACCAAGGCCGTTGCTCGCGTCGAGCAGCTCGTTCATGAGCCGCTCCGTCATGGTCTTCTCGCGGCGCTGCCGCGAGTAGCCGACCAACCAGCGCAGCGCCAGGGTGGTCGAACGACCGGCGCGCACCTCGATCGGCACCTGGTAGGTCGCGCCACCCACGCGGCGTGACTTCACCTCGAGGGTGGGCTTGACGTTGTCGAGAGCGCGCTTGAGCGTGACGACCGGATCGGTGCCGGTCTTGTCACGGCACCCCTCGAGGGCGCCGTAGACGATCCGCTCGGCGGTGGACTTCTTGCCGTCCACGAGGATCTTGTTGACCAACGCGGTGACGAGAGGACTGCTGTAGACCGGGTCGACGACGACCGGGTGCTTGGGGGCCGGGCCCTTGCGGGGCATTAGCTCTTCTCCTTCTTGGCGCCGTAGCGGCTACGAGCCTGCTTGCGGTTCTTGACGCCCTGGGTGTCGAGCGAGCCGCGAATGATCTTGTATCGCACACCAGGCAGGTCCTTCACCCGGCCGCCGCGAACGAGCACGATGGAGTGCTCCTGGAGGTTGTGGCCCACCCCGGGGATGTAGGCCGTGACCTCGATCCCGCTGGTCAGCCGGACACGAGCGACCTTCCGCAGCGCGGAGTTGGGCTTCTTCGGCGTGGTCGTGTAGACGCGCGTACACACCCCACGACGCTGGGGGCTGCCCTTGAGGGCAGGCGTCTTCGTCTTGCCGATCTTGTCCTCGCGGCCCTTGCGGACGAGCTGCTGGATCGTGGGCACTGCGTCTCCGTGTCTCGTGCGGTGGTGCGCTGGGTGTGCTCAGGTCTGGTACGTCCGTGCGGTCGGCCACGACCCCCGAGGTCGGGCGTGTCGCACGCCCGCCCTCGGCCGATGGCCGAGATTGTCAGTGGTGAGCCATGACACGTCCGCACCCGAAGGCTGCAGGACGCCCATGACGGGCCCGGGGAACCCCAGGCACAGCGGCCTAGGGTACCCGGGCGGCGCCGCGCCGGTCAAAATGACCGGCGGGCGCTCGACCGCTGCTATCGATAGCTGCTGCTGTCGAAGTCGAAGGCATCCAGCGGGACGGCCTGTCCGGAGCCGCCGCCGAAGGTCGTCGAGTAGTCCACGTCGTAGACGGGCAGCGAGTACATCGCGGCCTTGGCCTCCTCGGTGGGCTCGACCCGGATGTCCCGGTAGCGGGGAAGCCCCGTGCCGGCCGGGATGAGCTTGCCGATGATGACGTTCTCCTTCAGGCCCAGCAACGGGTCGGACTTGGCGTGGATCGCCGCGTCGGTGAGCACCCGGGTGGTCTCCTGGAAGGAGGCCGCCGACAACCACGAGTCCGTCGCCAACGAGGCCTTCGTGATCCCCATGAGCTCCGGACGGCCGGAGGCGGGGGTCCCGCCCTCGGCCACGACCCGACGGTTCTCGGCTTCGAACGCCGTGCGCTCCGCCAGCTCGCCGGGGAGCATCTCCGCGTCACCGGACTCGAGGATGGTCACCCGCTTGAGCATCTGCCGGACGATCACCTCGATGTGCTTGTCGTGGATCGACACGCCCTGGCTGCGGTAGACCTCCTGGACCTGCTCGACGAGGTGCTGCTGAACCCGACGCGGTCCCAGGATGCGCAGGACCTGCTTCGGGTCGACCGCACCGACGACGAGCTGCTGCCCGACCTCGACGTGGTCGCCCTCGCCCACCAGAAGCCTGGCCCGCTTGGACACCGGGTAGGCGACCTCGTCGGTGCCGTCATCAGGAACGACGACCAGCTTGCGGGTCTTGTCGGTGTCTTCCACCTTGACCCGACCGGCTGCCTCGCTGATCGGGGCGTTGCCCTTGGGGGTGCGCGCCTCGAACAGCTCGACCACGCGTGGCAGACCGTGGGTGATGTCCTCACCCGCGACCCCGCCGGTGTGGAAGGTCCGCATCGTCAGCTGGGTGCCGGGCTCGCCGATGGACTGGGCGGCGATGATGCCGACCGCCTCACCGACGTCGACCAGCTTGCCCGAGGCCATCGAGCGGCCGTAACACATCGCACAGGTGCCCACCTTGCTCTCGCACGTGAGCACGCTGCGGACCTTGATGGCCTCGACGCCGGCCGCAACCAACGAGTCGATGAGCGGGATCGAGATGTCCGACCCGGCCGCGGCCACGACGGAACCACCGGCGACGACGTCGTCCACCAGGGTCCTGGAGTAGACCGTCGACTCGACGTCGTCGTCCTTGCGCAGACTCCCGTCGGCCGCCTTCACCGTGATCGGGAACGTCAGGCCGCGCTCCGTGCCGCAGTCATCCTCGCGGATGATCACGTCCTGGGACACGTCGACCAGGCGCCGGGTCAGATAGCCCGAGTCGGCCGTCCGCAAGGCCGTGTCGGCCAGGCCCTTGCGCGCGCCGTGGGTGGAGATGAAGTACTCCAGCACGGACAGGCCCTCACGGAAGTTCGCCTTGATGGGTCGGGGGATGATCTCGCCCTTGGGGTTGGCCACCAGCCCGCGCATGCCGGCGATCTGGCGAACCTGCATCATGTTTCCGCGAGCGCCGGAGTGGACCATCATCCAGACCGGGTTGCGCTCGGGGAAGTTCTGCTCCATCTCCTTGGCGACCTCGGTGGTGGCCTGGGTCCAGATCTCGATGAGCTCCTGACGGCGCTCGTCGTCGGTGATCAGACCCTTTTCGTACTGGCTCTGGACCTTTTCTGCCTTGAGCTCGTAGCCGTTGAGGATCTCGGCCTTGCGCGGAGGCGTCACGACGTCGCCGATGCTGATCGTGACCCCGGCGCGGGTGGCCCAGTGGAACCCAGCCGACTTCAGGGCGTCGAGGGTCGCAGCCACCTGGACCTTGGGATAACGCTCGGCGAGGTCGTTGACGATGGCCGACAAGGCACGCTTGTCGACCGAAGCCTCGACGAACGGGTAGTCCACGGGCATCGCCTCGTTGAAGAGGGCACGCCCCAACGTGGTCTCGAGCACGTAGGGCTGACCGGGCTCCCAGCCTTCGGGCATCTCGAGGCCCGGGCTGGGCACGACATCGCGAACCCGGAGCTTGATCGGCGCCTGCAGCTCGATCTCGTTGGCGTCGAAGGCCATGAGCGCCTCGGCGATCGAGGTGAACGCGCGTCCGCCGCCCAGCCCCTCGGGCCGGCTGGAGGTGAGGAAGTAGAGCCCGAGAACCATGTCCTGGGTGGGGGACGTGATCGGCCGCCCGTGAGCCGGGCTGAGGATGTTGTTGGACGAGAGCATCAGGATCCGAGCCTCGGCCTGCGCCTCAGCCGACAGCGGCACGTGGACCGCCATCTGGTCTCCGTCGAAGTCGGCGTTGAACGCCGTGCAGACCAACGGGTGGATCTGGATGGCCTTGCCCTCGACCAGCTGCGGCTCGAAGGCCTGGATGCCGAGGCGGTGCAGCGTCGGCGCCCGGTTGAGCAGCACCGGGTGCTCAGTGATGACCTCTTCGAGCACATCCCAGACAACCGGTCGTGCGCGCTCCACCATCCGCTTGGCGGACTTGATGTTCTGCGCGTGGTTGAGGTCGACCAGCCGCTTCATGACGAACGGCTTGAACAGCTCGAGGGCCATCTGCTTGGGCAGACCGCACTGGTGCAGCTTCAGCTGAGGGCCGACGACGATCACCGAGCGTCCGGAGTAGTCGACGCGCTTGCCGAGCAGGTTCTGACGGAAGCGGCCCTGCTTGCCCTTGAGCATGTCCGACAGCGACTTCAGCGGGCGGTTGCCCGGGCCGGTCACCGGCCGGCCACGGCGGCCGTTGTCGAACAGCGCGTCGACGGCCTCCTGGAGCATCCGCTTCTCGTTGTTGACGATGATCTCCGGCGCCCCGAGGTCGAGCAGGCGCTTGAGCCGGTTGTTCCGGTTGATCACGCGGCGGTAGAGGTCGTTGAGGTCTGAGGTCGCGAAACGGCCACCGTCGAGCTGGACCATGGGGCGCAGGTCCGGCGGGATCACCGGGACGCAGTCGAGCACCATGCCCATGGGCGAGTTGCGGGTGTTGAGGAACGCCGAGACGACCTTCAGCCGCTTGAGGGCGCGGGTCTTCTTCTGGCCCTTGCCGGTCGCGATGATCTCGCGCAGCTTCTCGGCCTCGCCCTCGAGGTCGAAGGTCTCCAGGCGCTTCTGGATCGCCGCGGCACCCATGCCACCGGAGAAGTACATGCCGAACCGGTCACGCATCTCGCGGTAGAGGAGCTCGTCGCCCTCGAGGTCTTGGACCTTGAGGTTCTTGAAGCGGTCCCAGACCTCCTCCAGTCGGGTGATCTGGTGGTCGGCCCGCCGACGGATCTGGGTCATCTCACGCTCGGCGCCCTCACGCACCTTGCGCCGCACGTCACCCTTGGCTCCGCTGGCCTCCAGCTCGGCCAGGTCGGACTCGAGCTTCTTCGCCCGTGTGTCGACGTCGGCGTCGCGCTTGTTCTCCAGCTCGCCGCGCTCGACGGAGATCTTGGCCTCGAGCGAGGGCAGGTCGCGGTGACGCGCCTCCTCGTCGACCAGAGTGATCATGTAGGCCGCGAAGTAGATGACCTTCTCGAGGTCCTTCGGCGCCAGGTCGAGCAGGTAGCCCAGCCGGCTCGGCACACCCTTGAAGTACCAGATGTGTGTGACCGGCGCGGCCAGCTCGATGTGACCCATGCGCTCACGACGAACCTTGGCGCGGGTCACCTCGACACCGCAGCGCTCACAGATGATGCCCTTGAACCGGACGCGCTTGTACTTCCCGCAGTAGCACTCCCAGTCGCGGGTCGGGCCGAAGATCTTCTCGCAGAAGAGCCCGTCCTTCTCCGGCTTCAGGGTGCGGTAGTTGATGGTCTCCGGCTTCTTGACCTCACCGTGGGACCACTGGCGGATGTCGTCCGCCGTGGCCAGTCCGATGCGCAGCTCGTCGAAGTAGTTGACGTCGAGCAAGGTGTCCTTCTTTCCAGATCAGTCTCTGGTCGGTTCGTTACGTCAGTCGTGCTGGCCCCGTGCTGGGGGCGGTCAGACCTCTTCGACCCGGCTGGGCTCGGGGCGTGACAGGTCGATACCGAGCTCCTCCGCCGCGCGGAAGACGTCCTCGTCGGTGTCGCGCATCTCGATGGACATCCCGTCGCTGGACAGCACCTCAACGTTGAGGCACAGCGACTGCATCTCCTTGATGAGCACCTTGAACGACTCGGGGATACCCGGCTCGGGGATGTTCTCGCCCTTGACGATGGCCTCGTAGACCTTCACGCGGCCGAGCACGTCGTCGGACTTGATGGTCAGGAGCTCCTGGAGGGCGTAGGAGGCGCCATAGGCCTCGAGAGCCCAGACCTCCATCTCGCCGAAGCGCTGGCCACCGAACTGGGCCTTACCGCCGAGAGGCTGCTGGGTGATCATCGAGTACGGACCCGTGGAGCGTGCGTGGATCTTGTCATCGACGAGGTGGAGCAGCTTCAGGATGTAGATGTAGCCCACCGCGACCGGGTCGCGGAACGGCTCACCCGAACGGCCGTCGAACAACGTGGCCTTGCCGCTGGTGTCGATGAGCCGGACCCCGTCGCGGGTCGCCAGCGTCGACGACAGGAGCCCGGTGATCTCTTCCTCACGAGCGCCGTCGAAGACCGGCGTCGCCACGTTGGTGCCCGGCGCGCCCTCCTCGGCGCCCACCGAGCGCAGGCTGGTCTTCCAGGCTTCGTCGCTTCCCTCGACCGACCAGCCAGTCTTGGCCACCCACCCGAGGTGGGTCTCCAAGACCTGACCGACGTTCATCCGGCCGGGAACGCCGAGCGGGTTGAGAACGATGTCGACCGGCGTGCCGTCCTCAAGGAACGGCATGTCCTCGACCGGCAGGATCTTGGCGATGACGCCCTTGTTGCCGTGGCGGCCGGCGAGCTTGTCACCGTGGGAGATCTTCCGCTTCTGGGCGACATAGACCCGGACCAGCTGGTTGACGCCGGGCGGGAGCTCGTCGCCTTCCTCGCGGTCGAAGACGCGGACGCCGATGATCTTGCCCGACTCGCCGTGAGGGACCTTGAGGGACGTGTCACGCACCTCGCGGGCCTTCTCGCCGAAGATCGCGCGCAGCAGCCGCTCCTCCGGGGTCAGCTCGGTCTCGCCCTTGGGCGTGACCTTGCCGACCAGCACGTCACCGGGCACCACGTCGGCGCCGATGCGGATGATCCCCCGGTCGTCGAGGTCAGCGAGGACCTCTTCGGAGACGTTGGGGATGTCGCGCGTGATCTCTTCCGGTCCGAGCTTCGTGTCGCGCGCGTCGACCTCGTGCTCCTCGATGTGGATCGAGGACAGGACGTCGTCCTGCACCAGGCGCTGGCTGAGGATGATCGCGTCCTCGTAGTTGTAGCCCTCCCAGGGCATGAACGCCACGAGGAGGTTCTTGCCCAACGCCATCTCGCCGCTCTTGGTGCACGGACCATCGGCGACGACCTGGCCGGCCTCGACCCGGTCACCCTCGTTGACGATGACCTTCTGGTTGAAGGACGTGCCCTGGTTGGACCGGCGGAACTTCGCCGCGCGGTAGGTCGTGCGGGTGCCGTCGTCGTTCATCACCGTGACGTGGTCGGCGGAGACCTCCTCGACGACGCCGGAGAGGTCGGCAACGATGACGTCACCAGCGTCGACGGCGGCGCGATATTCCATGCCGGTGCCGACGAGCGGCGACTCCGAGCGCAGGAGCGGCACGGACTGGCGCTGCATGTTGGACCCCATCAGGGCCCGGTTGGCGTCGTCGTGCTCGAGGAACGGGATCATCGCCGTCGCGACCGACACCATCTGGCGCGGCGAGACGTCCATGTAGTCGACCTCGGACGGCTGGACGTAGTCGACCTCACCGTTCTTGCGCCGGACCAGCACGCGAGCCTCGGCGTAGGTGCCGTCGGCGTTGAGCGGCGCGTTGGCCTGAGCGATGACGTGGAGGTCTTCCTCGTCTGCGGTCAGGTAGTCGACCTGGTCGGTCACTTTTCCGGCGCGGACCTTGCGGTAGGGCGTCTCGACGAAGCCGAACGCATTGACCCGGCCATAGGTGGCCAACGAGCCGATGAGACCGATGTTGGGACCCTCAGGGGTCTCGATCGGACACATCCGGCCGTAGTGCGAGGTGTGCACGTCGCGCACCTCGAAGCCGGCCCGCTCGCGAGACAGCCCACCCGGCCCCAAGGCCGACAAGCGACGCTTGTGGGTCAGCCCGGCGAGGGGGTTGGTCTGGTCCATGAACTGGGACAGCTGGGACGTGCCGAAGAACTCCTTGATCGAGGCCACCACGGGGCGGATGTTGATCAGGGTCTGCGGCGTGATCGCCTCGACGTCCTGGGTGGTCATGCGCTCACGCACGACGCGCTCCATCCGAGCCAGGCCGATGCGCACCTGGTTCTGGATGAGTTCGCCGACGGTGCGCAGGCGACGGTTGCCGAAGTGGTCGATGTCGTCGGTCTCGACCCGCTGCGCCCCGCGCGGGGTGTCCATCTCGGTCTCGCCGGCGTGCAGCTTCACCAGGTAGCGGATCGCTGCCACCACGTCGTCGATGGTCAGGACGCCCTGGCTCAGCGGCGCGCCTGCCTCGTCGATCCCCAGCTTCTTGTTGACCTTGTAGCGGCCGACCTTGGCCAGGTCGTAGCGCTTGGGGTTGAAGTAGAGGTTGTCGAGCAGGGTCTGGGCCGCCTCCCGCGTGGGCGGCTCGCCCGGACGCAGCTTGCGGTAGATGTCGAGCAGGGCCTCGTCCTGGCTCGTGGTGTGGTCCTTCTCCAGGGTCAGCCGGATCGACTCGTAGTCGCCGAACTCCTCGAGGATCTTGGCCTCGTCCCACCCGAGAGCCTTCAGCAGCACCGTCACCGACTGCTTGCGCTTGCGGTCGAGCCGAACGCCGACCATGTCCTTCTTGTCGACCTCGAACTCCAGCCAGGCCCCGCGGGACGGGATGATCTTGGCGTCGTAGATGTCCTTGTCGGACGTCTTGTCGGGGGTGCGGTTGAAGTAGACGCCCGGGCTGCGGACGAGCTGGGAGACGACCACCCGCTCGGTGCCGTTGATGACGAACGTGCCCTTGTCGGTCATGAGCGGGAAGTCGCCCATGAAGACCGTCTGACTCTTGATCTCGCCGGTCTCGTTGTTCATGAACTCGGCCGTGACGAACAGCGGGGCCGCATAGGTGAAGTCGCGGTCCTTGCACTCGTCGATGGAGTTCTTGGCCGGCTCGAAGCGGTGGTCGCGGAAGGTCAACGACATCGACCCCGAGAAGTCCTCGATCGGGCTGATCTCCTCGAAGATCTCCTCGAGCCCGGAGGTGTCAGGCACCGACAGGCCGGACGCCTTCGCGTCCTCGACGCGGCCGCGCCAGGCGTCGTTGCCGAGCAGCCAGTCGAAGGAGTCGGTCTGCAGCGCCAAGAGGTTGGGGACCTCGAGAGGCTCTCGGATCTTCGCGAACGACAGGCGGGGGGGTCCGAGCGGGTTGATCGGGTTGGTAGCGGTGGTGGACTTCGCAGAGCGCGAGGCGGCCAAGAGGGGTCCTTCCGAGGGCACGCAGGGCACGTCGGCGCATGCGTAACGTCCTACGGCAGAACCGCAGCGAACGTCAGGGGGCAGCGCAAAGCAGCAGCATACCCTTAAGGCACGCCGCTGTCGACCTGCGGGTGCGGTTCAGCATCCCTCACGTTCGGATCAACGACCTTGGCCGACCAACCTCGGCCGAGCCACTTTATTCACCTGCTTGCACAGGCCCTGCGCCGACGAGGGTGGCACCCTCCGGGCCCGTGGTCAAGCACCCTCGCCCGATCTGGGGCTAGCTGCTCCCCGGCGGCACGTGCTGACCAACCCGGCCGACAACGCCTCCGGGCCCGCACCGCCGAAGCGGTACGGGCCCGGAAGGCCGTGCTGAGGTGTCGAGCGTGACTACTTGACGGTCACCGTGGCGCCGGCGCCCTCGAGGGCGGCCTTCGCCTTGTCGGCGGCCTCCTTGGTCACCTTCTCCAGGACCGTGGCGGGCGTGCCGTCCACGAGGTCCTTGGCCTCCTTGAGGCCCAGGCTGGTGAGCGCGCGCACCTCCTTGATGACCTGGATCTTCTTGTCGCCGGCAGCCTCGAGCAGGACGTCGAACTCGTCCTGCTCGGCTGCTGCCTCTGCGGGAGCCGCGGCAGCGCCGCCTGCGGCCGCGACCGCGACCGGAGCCGCGGCGGTGACGCCGAAGGTGTCCTCGAACTGCTTCACGAACTCGGACAGCTCGATCAGCGTCATCTCTTTGAACGCCTCGAGCAGGTCGTCGGTGCTGAGCTTCGCCATGGTGGCGGTCCTTTCGGTGGTCGGGCTTGCCCGTGGGAGAGGCCCTGGATGGGTGTGTTCGGGCGTCAGCCCTCGGTGGACTCGCTGGACTCGCTGGACTCGCTGGACTCGCTGGTCTCGCTGGTCTGGCTGCTCGTCTCATCGGCGGCAGCCTCAGTGACGTCGGCCTGCTCAGGAACCTCGGCCGCGACTGCGACCGGCTCTGGATCGCCCGTCTCGGCGACCGGCTCCGCCTGAGTCGGCTCGGTCGGCGTACCGGCACCCCCGGCCAGGATGGACGGATCCTGCTCGGCCTTGGCGCGCAGGGCCTCGATCAACCGGGCGGTCTGGGACAGCGGAGCCGCGAACAGCGCCACTGCACCGGACAACGACGCCGTCATGGCCCCGGCGAGCTTGGCGAGCAGCACCTCGCGCGACTCGAGGTCGGCCAAGGTGGACAGCTCAGCAGCGCTGATCGGCCGGCCGTCCATCACGCCGCCCTTGATCACGAGCAGCGGATTGGCCTTGGCGAAGTCGCGCAGGCCCTTGGCCGCCTCGACGGGGTCACCCTTGATGAAGGCGATCGCCGAAGGGCCTGCGAGCATGTCGCTCAGGCTGTCGACGCCTGCGTCTACCGCGGCGATCTTGGTCAGGGTGTTCTTGACGACGGCATAGGTCGTCGTGTCACCCAGAGACCGGCGCAGCTCCTTGAGCTGGGCGACCGTCAGGCCGCGGTATTCGGTCAGCACGGCGGCGTTCGAGCTGCGGAACTCCTCCGTCAGCTCAGCCACCGTGGCTGCTTTGTCTGCCCTGGCCATGGGCCTCCTTCCGTGGAGACCGACGGTCGAGACCGAGGGGCCGAAACGCGCGAACGCCCCGGCGCAGGCGCACGGGGCGAACTCGAACCCGGGGGTTCTCGGTCGATCCTGGACACCTACGCAGGTCGCCCGCATGCACGGGTCCTTCGGTCACCTCGCGGTACGAGGGGACGGCCGGCGGTCTGTGGCTCGTGGATGAGAGTACGGGCTGCGCCCGGCGCAGCCAAATCGCGCCGGGCGTCCCTCAGGCTGTGGTGCGGCGTGAGCCCGAACTCAGGCCTCGGCGTCGTCGACCAGCAGGTTGCCGGTCTTGTTCGGATCGACGGGGATGCCAGGGCCCATCGTCGTCGAGAACGTCGCCTTCTTCACGTAGCGCCCCTTGGACGCTGATGGCTTCAGACGGAGGATCTCGTCCAGGGCAGCGGCGTAGTTCTCGACCAGCTGCTCCTCGCTGAACGAGGCCTTGCCGATGATGAAGTGCAAATTGGAGTTGCGGTCAACCCGGAACTCGATCTTGCCGCCCTTGATGTCGGAGACAGCCTTGGCCACGTCGTTGGTGACCGTCCCGGTCTTCGGGTTGGGCATCAGACCGCGCGGTCCGAGCACCCGGCCGAGGCGACCGACCTTGCCCATGAGGTCGGGCGTGGAGACGACGGCATCGAAGTCGAGCCGTCCCTTCTCAACCTCGGCGATCAGCTCGTCCGAGCCGACGATGTCGGCCCCGGCGGCGCGAGCCTCCTCAGCCCGCTCGCCCGTCGCGAAGACGAGGACGGACGCGGTCTTGCCGGTGCCGTGAGGGAGGTTGACGGTGCCACGAACCATTTGATCGGCCTTGCGGGGGTCGACGCCGAGCCCGAACGCCACCTCGACGGTGGAGTCGTACTTGGTCGCGCTCGACTTCTTCGCCAGCCGTACGGCCTGCAGGGGCGAGTAGAGCGTGTCCGCGTCGATCAGGCTCGCGGCGTTGCGGTAGGCCTTGCTGCGCTTCATCTGAACTCCTTCTGAACGGTCCGCCCGAGGGCGGTGGAGGGTGTGGTCAGCGGGCCGAAGCGGGCCCTCCCACAGGTGCGGGTGATCCGAGTGGGGATCACTCGGTGATGGTGATGCCCATCTGGCGTGCGGTGCCGGCGATGATCTTCTCGGCGGCGTCGAGGTCGTTGGCGTTGAGGTCGGGCATCTTGGTCTCGGCGATCTCGCGAACCTGCCCGCGCGTGATGGAGGCGACCTTGACCTTCTGCGGAGTCGGGGACCCCTTCTCCACGCCAGCTGCCTTGAGGATCAACCGGGCTGCCGGAGGGGTCTTGGTGATGAACGTGAAGGAGCGGTCTTCGTAGACCGAGATCTCCACGGGCACGACCTGGCCCCGCTGCGACTCCGTCGCCGCGTTGTAGGCCTTGCAGAACTCCATGATGTTGACGCCGTGCTGACCCAGCGCGGGGCCGACCGGGGGTGCGGGGTTGGCCGCGCCGGCCTGGATCTGCAGCTTGATGATCGCCGCGAGCTTCTTCTTGGGAGGCATGCGTGGTTGTCCTTATCAGTTCTTCTGGATCTGGCTGAACGACAGCTCGACCGGAGTTTCCCGGCCGAAGATCTCGACCAGACCCTTGATCCGCTGGGTGTCGGGATTGATCTCGTGGATGGTGGCCTGCAAGGTCGCGAACGGACCGTCAACGACGGTGACCGAGTCACCGACCTCGAAGTCGAGGACCGTGACCGGGGCCGCGGCGGGGGTGGCGGCTTCGACGGTCGGACCGAGAATCGTCATGACCTCGTCGACCGTGAGAGGCGTCGGCTGGTGGGCGTGGCCCACGAAACCGGTGACACCGGGCGTGTGCCGGACCGCAGACCAAGACTCGTCGGTCAGGTCGATGCGGACCAGGACGTAGCCGGGGAACTTGTTGCGGCGAACGTTCTTGCGCTGACCACTCTTGATCTCAATGACGTCCTCGGTGGGGACCTCGACCTGGAAGATGTAGTCCTCCATGTTGAGCGAGACCGTCCGGCTCTCGAGGTTGGCCTTCACCCGGTTCTCGTAGCCGGCGTAGGAGTGCACGACGTACCAGTCGCCGAACTGACCGATGAGCTCCTGCCGGAAATCTTCGACCGGGTCGGCGCTGGCGGCCGACTCGGCCTCGGCGGCCGACGCCTCCGCAGGCTCAGGGGTCTCAGCAGGCGCGGACTCCTCCGCGGGCGTGGAGTCCTCAGCGGGGAGGAAGTCAGGAGCGAGCTCCGGGCCCGTGTCCCCGCCATCCTCCGGGCCGGTTTCCGCGGCTTCGTCCGAGGCGACCTCGTCCACCAGAACGTCGGTGGAGCCGGCCTCGGAGCCTGGGGCGTCGGCAGCCGCGGGCTCGGCGAAGGCGACGTCAGTCGGCTCGCTGGGGTCGCTCGGTTCGCTGCCTTCGAACGACGGGACCATCTCGCTCACGGTGCGGTGACTTCCTTCGGGACGGGGACGGGGAACGGCGGCGGGCGGCGTAGCTCAGACCAGGACGGCGATCGCGTCGGCGCGCGCCGACCGGCTGCCGAGTTGCTCAGGATCCGCCCCCGAACACCTTCAGAACCAGCTGGCTGACGCCGAGGTCGAACACCCCGATGATCGCCATCATCGCCACGACGAACACGAGCACGACCGACGTGTAGGTGATCAGCTGGCTGCGGGTCGGCCAGACGACCTTGCGCAGCTCGGCGATCACCTGACGCACGAACAAGCTGATGCGCTCGAAGATGTTGCCGCGCTCGGCGGACGAGCGCGACCCGGGTGAGGCGGTGCGGGTGTCGCTCACGTCACGCTCCTCGGGTTGGTCAGCTGCGCCTGGTCGGTCGTGCTCGGTCGTTCTCGGTCGTGCTCGGTCGTGCTCGGAATTGTGCGGGCGGCAGGGCCGGAGGGACTCGAACCCACAACCACCGGTTTTGGAGACCGGGACTCTGCCAATTGAGCTACGGCCCTTCGGTCCACCTCCGGACGCGACCAACTCTGGGCAGGCTCACGCACGGTGGCACACCACCAGGACAAGGAGTGTACGTCGTTGGCGGGCGTGCGGTCGAACCGCGCCGTCGGCGCCGGCACGGGCTGGCCGAGCGAGCGCGCCGATGGAGGCCTACGCTGCCAGAGATCGACCAGATCGCCGACGTGGAACGAGACGAGGTGTCGTCGTGCTCACTGAGCCCGAAGTCGAGCAGGCCGCCCGGCGACGGGACGAGTTGCGCACCAAGCACCTGCGGGCGGCCGCGGACCGCCCGCCGACCCCGGGCCGAGGGATCCATCACGCGGCGCTGATCTGCTCCGACGTCGAGACGACGATCGCGTTCTACCAAGACCTGCTCGGATTCCCGCTGGTCGAGCTCACCGAGAACCGCGACTACCCAGGCTCGACCCACTTCTTCTTCGACGTCGGAAACCAGACTCTGCTGGGGTTCTTCGACTTCCCCGGGCTCGGACTCGGGCCGGCGGTGGAGGCCATCGGTGGCGTCCAGCATGTGGCGATCTCGATGCCGAGAGACCGCTGGGAGCAGGCGCAGCGCACGCTCGACGACGCGGGCATCGCCTACGCGGGTCCAGACCTCGGGATCCCGGAGTCCATGTACTTCAAGGACCCGGACGGCATCGGGGTCGAGCTGCTCAGTGACCCACTCATGTTCTTCGCCGGCCGCCAGCTCGACGAGTGACTAACGAGTGAGTCGACGATGAAGATCGGGCTGGGGCTACCGGTATCGGGGCCGTGGGCGACGCCCAGCAACCTGCGCGACGTCGCCGTGCGGGCTGAGGACCTCGGCTATGACTCTCTGTGGGCCTTCCAACGGCTACTGCACCCCGTGGATGACGACTGGGGTCCGATGTACCACTCGGTGCTCGACCCGGTGTCGGCCCTGGCGTACGTCGCCGGACTCACGTCCCGGATCCGGCTCGGGCTCGCCGTGGTCAACGCGCCCTTCTATGCGCCGATCGTGCTGTCCAAGGCCCTGACGACCGTCGACATCGTCAGCGAGGGACGCCTGGACGTCGGGCTCGGTCTCGGTTGGTCTGATCTGGAGTTCGAGGCTGTCGGCGTCTCCCGGGAACGGCGCGGAGCCCGCGTCGAGGAGTTCGTCGCCTGCCTGCGGGCGCTGTGGACCGAATCAGAGGTGGAGTTCCACGGCGAGTTCTACACCGTTCCGCGCAGTCGGGTAGACCCAAAGCCGACGCAACCGGCCGGCCCGCCGATCCTGATGGGCGGGGCCGTCGAGGCTGCGCTTCGACGGGTCGGCCGGATCGGCGACGGGTGGATCAGCAGCAGCCGGGAGGACCTCACGACCATCGCCACAGCCATCGGAGTCGTTCGAGAGGCTGCGGTGGGCGAGGGACGCGACCCCGACCAGCTGCGTTTCGTCGTCCGTGGTGTCGTCCGGCTGCTCGATGAAGCCACCGGCGGGGACGACCGCACGCCGCTCCACGGGGACGCTGACCAGATCCTCGCTGACCTGGACCAGCTGGACGCCCAAGGGGTGACGGAAGTTTTCCTCGACCTGAATTGGGACCCCGAGACCAGCGCCGAGCCCGACCCGGCGCGGGCGCTTGAGCGGGCCGAGCGGGTCATGGAGGCGTTCGCGCCGCGCTGACCGGGGACGACGACGAAGGACCGCTCACCAGCACCGCGCTGACGCGAGCCTCGATGGCGCGCGTGGGACGATGGCCTCATGGTCGCCCCAGCCCGCCGTGTCTCCTCCCGCATCGGCTCGATCGCCGAGTCCGCCACCTTGGCCGTGGACGCCAAGGCGAAAGCGCTCAAGGCGGCCGGCCGGCCGGTCATCGGTTTCGGCGCCGGCGAGCCTGACTTCCCCACGCCTGCACCCATCGTGGAGGCCGCGGCAGCGGCCTGCCTCGACCCCCGCTGGCACCGCTACACCCCGGCCGGCGGCCTGCCCGAGCTCAAGGCAGCGGTCGCCGCCAAGACCGAGCGCGACTCAGGACTTGTGGTCGCCCCCGAGCAGGTGCTGATCACCAACGGCGGCAAGCAGGCGTTGTACAACACCTTCGCCGCGCTGCTCGACCCCGGCGACGAGGTCCTGCTGCCGGCGCCCTATTGGACGACCTACCCGGAGTCGATCGCGCTGGCCGGCGGCCAGGTCGTGGAGGTCCCCACTGACGAGACCAGCGGCTACCTCGCCAGCATCGCCCAGCTGGAGCGAGCCCGCACGGACCGGACCAAAGCGCTGGTGTTCGTCTCCCCGTCGAACCCCACGGGCGCGGTCTACCCACCCGAGCAGGTTGCCGCGATCGGGCGCTGGGCCGTGGAGCACGGCCTGTGGGTCGTGACCGATGAGATCTACGAGCACCTCGTCTACGGGGACGCCGAGTTCGCCTCGATGCCGACGCTGGTGCCAGAACTGGCCGATCAGTGCGTGGTCGTCAATGGAGTGGCCAAGACCTACGCCATGACGGGCTGGCGCGTGGGCTGGATGATCGGGCCCCGCGACATCGTCAAGGCCGCGACCAACCTCCAGTCCCACGCGACGTCCAACGTGGCGAACGTGTCGCAGGTCGCCGCCCTGACGGCGGTGACGGGAGACCTGTCCGCCGTCGAGATGATGCGGGAAGCCTTCGACCGACGACGCAAGACCATGGTGGGCATGCTCAACGAGATCCCGGGCGTGAGCTGCCCTGAGCCGTTCGGCGCGTTCTACGCCTACCCCTCGGTCAGAGACCTGCTGGGGCGCGAGCTGCGCGGACGACTTCCCAAGACCAGCGTCGAGCTCGCCGCACTGATCCTCGAGGAGGTGGAGGTCGCCGTGGTTCCGGGTGAAGCGTTCGGGACGCCCGGATACCTCCGCCTGTCCTACGCGCTTGGCGACGACGACCTCGCGGAGGGCGTCGGGCGCTTGCAGACCCTGCTCGGCGAGGCGAAGGACTGAGCACCTCCACCCCGGCGTCGGGCGCCGCCGTACGGGACATTCACGCCCTGCCGAAGGCTCATCTGCACCTGCACTTCACCGGCGCCATGCGCCACGGCACCATGCTCGACCTGGCGACCAAGCACGGACTCACGCTGCCGGACACGCTCCGGGAGCCACCGCCTTTGCGCCTCATGGCCACCGATGCGCGCGGCTGGTTCCGATTCCAGCGGCTCTACGACGCCGCGCGAGCGGTCATCCGAGACCCGGAGGACGTTCGGAGGCTGCTCGACGAGGTCGCCGAGGACGAAGCGCGCGACGGCTCACGCTGGCTGGAGATCCAGGTCGACCCCAGCGGGTACGCCGCCCGGTTCGACGGGCTCACCGCCTTCGTCGAGCTTGTGCTCGACGCCGCGGCCGCTGCGGCGCGCTCTGCGGGGATCGGTATCGGGATCATCATCGGCGCCAACCGAACCAGGCACCCGCTGGACGCGCGAACGCTGGCCAGGCTGGCCGCCGCCCACGCCGGGGCGGGAGTGGTCGGGTTCGGTCTGGCCAACGACGAACGGCGCGGACCGGCCTCCGATTTCGCGCCCGCGTTCGCGATCGCCGCCCGAGCAGGCCTGCTGCTCACGCCTCACGGCGGCGAGCTGCTGGGTCCGGACAGCGTCCAGGCGTGCCTCGACCATCTGGAGGCCCATCGCATCGGGCACGGCGTCCGTGCCGTCGAGGACCGTCTCGTTCTCGACCAGGTGGTGGATCGCGGCGTCACCTTGGAGGTGTGCCCCACGTCCAACGTCTCGCTGGGGGTCTACCCGAGCCTCGACGAGGTCCCTGTCCGGCAGCTGCTCGATGCCGGCGCCCGCGTGGCCCTCGGCGCCGACGACCCGTTGCTGTTCGGCAGCCGGGTCGCCGAGCAGTACACCGTGGCGAGGAGGCACCACGGCATGACCGACGACGAGCTCGCGGCCCTGGCCCGGATGTCGATCGAGGCCTCGGTCGCGCCCGCGGCGCTCTCCAAGGCGATGCTCGGAGGCGTCCGTGACTGGCTCGCTCAGCCCACCGGAGCCGCCTCGGAGACGCCCACGCCCCCCTCGGTGTCAGCGCCGTAGCGCGCGATCTCCGCCTCGAGGTCCAGCGGCTCTATGCGCGAGCGCGCCTCGATCGTCGCCGCGTCGATCCGGTCGGCCGGCACGAGCCACATGACCTCGAACTCGATCCCGTCGAGGTCCCGCCCGTAGAGCGCCTTGGTCGTGCCGTGGTCGCTGGACCCGACGAGGGCTCCTGCAGCCGCCAGGCGGGCGGCGTAGGCCTGGAGGTCGGCGAGGGTCCGCACCTCCCAGGCCAGGTGGTAGAGCCCGACGGCTCCCCGACCAGCCGGCGAGGCGGCCGCAGACTCCCCGATGCTGAACAACCCGAGGTCGTGGTCGTTCGTCGAGTCCGGCGCCCGCAAGAAGGCTGCTCCGGGGATCGGGGTCTGCTGCGTCGGGTCGCCCAGCACCGCGGGGACGAAGCCGAGGACCTCGGAATAGAACGCGCTCGAGCGAGCGGCGTCGCGCACGTACAGAACAGCGTGGTTCAGACGCTTGATGGCCATAGCCGGACGATAGACCCGTGTCGGTCAGCCGGGGTTCGCCGGACATCCGCGGAGCTGACCCCGGCTCAGAGCGAACAGCCGACCAGCCGGGGCTCCGGCACCAAGGTCACGTCGAAGGCCACCCGCACGCGGTCGCGGATCTCCCGCGCCAGCGCAAGGATCTCGGCGGTCGTCGCCGTTCCCCGGTTGGTGAGCGCCAGCGTGTGCTTGCCCGAGATCCGTGCGTCGCCGGTGCCGTACCCCGGCTCGAATCCCGACGCCTGGATCAGCCAGGCCGCCGACGTCTTCACCCGCCCGTCGGGCTGGGTGAATCGTGGCGCCTGGACCGGCAGCAGGTCAGAGGCGTTCGCGCTGAGGATCGGGTTGGTGAAGAACGACCCCACGCTCACGGTGTCGTGGTCGGAGGGATCGAGGACCATGCCCTTGCTCCGACGTAGACCAAGCACGGCCGCACGCACCGCCCCCGCCGGAATCCGTTGACCGACCTGGCTGCCGAGCATCCGCGCGAGCTCTGGATAGGCCAGCGGCGTTCCCAATCCTGATCGCGCGAGGCGGAACGTCGCCGACAGCACGACGAAGCGATCGTCGCCCTTGAACCGCGAGCTCCGATAGTCAAGGCCGCACTCCTCGGCGGCCAGGGTGGCGACGCTGCGGGCCTCCCGGTCGTAGACCCGCACCGAGTGCAGGGTCTGGGAGACGTCCTGACCGTAGGCGCCGACGTTCTGGACGGGGGTGGCCCCGGTCAGGCCGGGGATCCCCGACAGCGCCTCGACCCCCGACCATCCCTCGTCCACGGCTCGCTCGACCAGCGCGTCCCACGGCTCGCCGGCGGCCGCTTCGATCTGCACCGTGACGTCGTCGACGGTGGTGATGCGCAGGCCCTGGGTACGGATCAGCACGACAGTTCCCGGAAATCCCTCGTCCGCGACCACGAGGTTGGAGCCACCGCCGAGCAGGAGCAGCGGTTCGTCGGCCTCGTCGCCGGCCCGGACGAGGGCCACGAGCGCGTCCTCGTCGAAGGCCTCCTCGACCCGTTGCGCCGGGCCGCCGACCTGAAGCGTGGTCAACGTGCTGAGCGGAACTCCCGGGCGGCCCACCCGGCCGACACTAGCGTCGGGATTCTTCGGTGCTGCGGGCGTGGCAGAGATGGCTGCGCTCAGGCCAGCCGGACCGTCGCGCTGGCCCGGCCCAGCACCTTGGCGCCGTCACACGTGGCCGTGAGCTCGACGACCACGGTGCCGTCGTCCCGCTTCTCGCTCACGCGTCCCGAGACCTCCAGGGTCGCGCCCCGATCGTCGTCGGGGACCACGACGGGACGCGTGAAACGGACGCCGTACTCGACGACCGCACCAGGATCACCGACCCAGTCGGTGACGACCCGGCCCGCGGTGGCCATCGAGAGCATCCCGTGGGCGATGACGTCCGGCAGCCCGACCGAGCGGGCGACCCGCTCGTTCCAGTGGATGACGTTGAAGTCACCTGAGGCGCCGGCGTACATGACGAGGTTGAGCCGGCGCAGCGGATACGTCGCTGAGGGGAGCTCGGTGCCGACCTCGACGTCGGCGTGCCTGACCGTGGCCGCCATCCTCAGGCCTCCGGCGCCCGGGACACGATGGTGGAGAACGCCGTGACGACCGCGCCTCCGGCGTCGTCGCAGACCTCAGCGCGAGTACCCACGATGTCGTTGCCGGCGACGCTGCGCAGGCTCTCGATCGACAGCGTGGTGACCAGTCGGTCTCCGGCTCGCACGGGCCTGGTGTAGACGAAGCGCTGTTCCCCGTGCACGACGCGGCTGTAGTCGAGGCCGAGGTCGGGATCGAAGATCGCCGCGGCCGACGCTCGAAGCGTCACGACGATGGGGAAGGTCGGTGGCGCGATGACGTCGGGGTGTCCGAAGGATCGCGCGGCTTCCGGGTCTCGGTAGACGGGGTTGGGGTCGTCGATGCTGTCGGCGAACTCCCGGATCTTCTCCCGCCCGACCTCGTAGACCTCGCTCGCAGGGTAGGTGCGACCGACGAAGTCCGGGTTGAGCGCCATCACATGCCGCCGAGCTGCCCACCGGTGACCGGGATGGTCACGCCGCTGACGAAGTCCGCGTCGGACGACACCAGGAACGCGTGGACGTTCGCGATGTCCTCCGGCTGGCCGAACCGTCCCAGCGAGATGAGCATCAGCGACATCTGGCGCATCTGTTCGGGGATCCCGAGGTCAGAGTCGCCTTCCTTGGCCTGGGTCAGGCGAGTCTCGACGAAACCGGGTGCGACCGCGTTGACGTTGATGCCGAAGGGGCCAAGCTCGCGCGCAAGAGTCTTGGTGGTGGCGATGATGGCGCCCTTGGCGGCGGTGTAGTTGTACTGCCCGGGGTTCCCCATGAGCGCAGCGACCGACGAGGTGAAGGTGATCTTCCGGTTGTAGGCGACAGCGCCGGTAGCGGCGATCTCCGCCTTGGCCACCTCGCGCATGTAGGGCATCGCCGCGCGGGTCGTGTGGTAGCCCGTACGCAAGTTGACGTCGAGGACGAAGTCGAAGCCGTCGTCGTCGAGGTTGTGGAACATCTTGTCGCGTGTGATGCCCGCGTTGTTGACGACGATGTCGAGCTTGCCGAACGCGCCGACCGTCGCGCCCACGAGCTCCTGGGCTCCGGCGAAGGCCACCGTGTCGACGATGCAGACGTCCGCGCGGCCTCCGGCTGCCCGGATCTGCTCCACGACCTCGTGGGCAGGTTGCGCGTCGACATCGTTGACCATCACCGCTGCGCCGTCGCGCGCCAGCCGGAGCGCGGTGGCGCGTCCGATCCCCCTGGCCGCGCCTGTGACGATGGCGACCCGGTCGTCCAGCCGTCCCATCTCAGCCCCTCGAGCCTCGGCGACCAGCGTCAGCGGGTCTCGCGGTGGGCGGTGTGCTGGTTGCACGTCGGGCAGTACTTCTTCAGCTCCACCCGGTCGGGGTCGTTGCGACGGTTCTTCTTGGTGATGTAGTTGCGGTTCTTGCACTCCACGCAGGCCAGCGTGATCTTCGGACGGACATCGGTGGCAGCCACGGGAGGGCCTCAACTTTCGCAAGGGACGACGCGCGGATCGCGCGACGGGTTCGAGATCCAGCGTAACGGCTGACCGCCGCGCCGCGAAAATCCGCGGGCGGCGGTCAGAGACGTAGCGGAGGCCGGACTTGAACCGGCGACACAGCGATTATGAGCCGCTTGCTCTACCTGGCTGAGCTACTCCGCCCCGGGGCCACCGTCACCACGTTGCGCGACGAGACCTCTGGAGCCCCTTTACGGAATCGAACCGTAGACCTTCTCCTTACCATGGAGACGCTCTGCCGACTGAGCTAAAGGGGCCTAGCAGCCCGCAAAGCGTACACAACGTCTGAACCTCGTGATGCCGTCCGATCCTGGGCGACGGACACTGGGGAGGTGTCCGGTCTTTCTGCTCCCGTGTCCTCACCAGGCGAGCCTCCCGACCCTGCCCCGCGGTCGGCCAACCCGGTCTCCCGCACCTTCAGGCGCATCGTCTCCGGCGACGCGTCTGGACGCCCCGACTGGGTGCGAGCGCTCGAGGAAGGCGACGACCTCGGGCTCTACGGGCCCGGATCGGCACCGTGGGTGGTCCACGGGAGCCTGACGACGCTGGTCGGCGGCATCCGTGCCTTGCTCGTCCAAGCGCTGCATCCCGCAGCCCTGGAGGGGGTGCGTCGGCACTCCCGCTACGAGGACGATCCGCTCGGCCGCCTGTCGGGTACGGCGCGCTGGCTGGTCACGCTGACCTTTGGTGACTCCACCGCCGTGGCCCGTGAGAGCGCACGAGTCCGCGGGATGCATGCCAAGGTCCGTGGGAGCTGGGCACCGGCGGACGACCCGGCCGACCAGCGGTCGTACTCCGCTCAGGACCCAGACCTGTTGCGCTGGGTGCACCTGGCCTTCACCGACTCGTTCCTGGTCACGCACCAGGTGTGGGGAGGCGCCATCCCCGGTGGTCCCGACGGCTACGTCGAGAGCTGGGCCCGCGCGGCCGAGCCCCTGGGCCTGCTGGACCCGCCCAGGTCAGCCGCCGAGCTCGCCGCCCAGCTGGCCGCCTACGACGACATCATCGAGGGCGGGCCCCAGGCGCGCGAGGTGGCCAGATTCGTGCTCAACCCGCCGTTGCCGCTGGCCACGCGACCGATCTACGCGGTTCTGGCGGCGGGAGCCTTGTCGACGATGTCCGCCCGGCAACGACGGCTCCTGGGGGTGCCGACCGTGCCACGGCTTCCCGCACGGATGGCCGTGTCGGGCGTCCTCGCAGCGATGCGGCTGACGATGGGCCCACGTTCGCCCAGCGAGGAAGCCGCCCGCGCCCGCCTGGATCGGCTGACGCGTGATGTGGCAGGTGTTGGGTTCGAACCAACGTAGGCTGAGCCGGCGGATTTACAGTCCGCTCCCTTTGGCCACTCGGGCAACCTGCCGGTGCCGCCCTTGCGGACAGCGCGCGCCAGAATACCCCAGCAACACAGCACCCCCGAACGCGTCACGACCCTGGAGGAGAGGTCTCACATGGCCGACAGCAGCTTCGACATCGTGAGCAAGGTCGACCACCAGGAGGTCGACAACGCGCTCAACCAGGCGGCCAAGGAGATCAACCAGCGCTACGACTTCAAGGGCGTTGGAGCCTCGATCGAGTGGTCCGGAGAAAGCGTCTCGATGAAGGCCAACTCCGAAGAACGCGTCAAGGCGGTCCTCGACGTCTTCCAGAGCAAGCTGGTGAAGCGGGGGATCTCCCTGAAGTCGCTCGAGACCGATGACCCGAAGGCCTCGGGCAAGGACTACGTGCTGAGCGCAGCGATCAAGCAGGGCATCAGCCAGGAGGACGCGAAGAAGCTCGGCAAGCTGATCCGCGACGAGGGTCCCAAGAGCATCAAGAGCCGTATCGAGGGTGACGAGCTACGGGTGTCATCGAAGAGCCGAGACGACCTGCAGACCGTCATCGCCCTCATCAAGGGACAAGACCTCGACTTCGCGGTCCAGTTCGTCAACTACCGCTAGCCCCAACCCCCAAAACCCTTCGTGATCATGCGCAGATGGCCCCTGCCGAGCGCATTCGGAGGGGCCATCTGCGCATGATCACGAAGGGTTATTGGGGTGGCGCGGGGGTTGGGGTGGGGGTGGCGGTCAGGTGGGGTCGGGGCGGTAGCCGCCGTACGCCATCGCTTCGAGCCGGGCGATCCGCTCGGCCATCGGCGGGTGCGTCGCGAACCAGCTCTTCATGTCAGCCGCCCGGAACGGGTTCGCGATCATCATCGCGCTGGTGTTCTGCAGCGCAGGCTCGGGTCGCAGCGGCCGCGCCGCCGTCCCGCTCTCCAGTTTGCGCAGCGCGCTGGCCAGGGCGAGGGGGTCACGGGTGATCGTCGCCCCGGACTCGTCGGCTTGGTATTCGCGGGAGCGGCTCAGCGCGAACTGGATCAGGCCTGCGGCGATCGGGCCGAGGATCGCGATCGCCAGCACCGCGATGGGGTTGGGTCGGTTGTCACTGCCACCCATCGGAATGAAGTAGGCCAAGTTCGCGAGCAGCATGATGACGCTTGCGAGCGTGGCTGCCACGGAGGCGATGAGGATGTCGCGGTTGTAGACGTGCGACAGCTCGTGGCCGAGCACTCCTCGCAGCTCCCGCTCGTCGAGCAGGTCGAGGATCCCTTGCGTCGCGCAGACCGCCGCGTGCTCGGGGCTCCGGCCGGTCGCGAAGGCGTTGGGCGCCGCGGTCGGGGACACGTAGAGCGCCGGCATGGGCTTGCCCTGCGCCTGCGCAAGCTCCCGCACGATGCGGTACATCGCCGGTTGCTCGGCCTCGGTGACGGGGCTGGCGTGCATCGAGCGCAGGGCCATGGATGCGCTGTTGAAGTAGGCGTAACCGTTCATCGCCAGCGAGATGGCGAAACCGATGAGCAGGCCGCCAACGCCCCCCAGCCAGTAGCCGACGAGCATGACGAAACCGGCGAGCGATGCGAGCAGCACTGCGGTCTTGAGACCGTTGCGGTGCACGGTGGCCAGTCCTTTCGACTCTCGGGGGGTTTGCCCCCTCGGGTCATTCTCGGTGAGCGCTCTCAACCGACCCAGACGGATCGGCCTTTGCAGGATCAACGCGCGCAAGGGTCGGTTTCGTTCCCGCCGGTACCTGTTCCAGCCACCCGCCCAGCCGGTCCTTCTCGTGGAGGAGCTCGGCCAGGCCGGCCTCGGGATAGTCATAGGCCGGCGCCCAGAACAAGGCGTCGAAGGGGCAGACGTCGACGCAGATCCCGCAGTACATACACAGCCCGAAGTCGATGGCGAACCGGTCGAGCACGTGGGTGCTCCGCGCCCGGCCGCCGCCCGCCGGCTCGGACGTCTCGGTGTGGGAGTCGATGGAGAGGCACCAGTCGGGGCATTCCCGTGCGCACAGCATGCAGACGGTGCAGTTGTCGGCCAGCAGGGCGATCACTCCGCGGCTCGCCTCGGGTGGCGCCTGGTCGACAGGGCGAGTCACGGCTGCGCCCTCTCGGGTGGCACGCCGGGCGGCAGCAGCCGCCGTCGGGCGCGTCGACCGGGTTGAGCGCCCGGTTCGCCCGGCTCTTTGGTCCCGGGCCACGGCCGGACCAGGCGGGACGCGAGGACGAAATCCTTGCGCAGGGGTCGCCCGTCGAACTCCGGTTGGAGCAGCAACGACTCGAGCCTGGGGTGCCCGACGAAATCGATGCCGAACATCTCCCAGGTCTCCCGCTCGTGCCACGCCGCACCGGGCCACAGATCGGTGACGGTCGCCAGTCGGGCGGAGTCGTCCGGGAGGCTGGTCCGGACGAGCAGCCGTGCACCGGAAGAGCGATCGACCACGTGGGCCACGACCTTGAAGCCGGCGGGCGTGTCGTCGTAGGCGGACAGCCAGTCGAGATAGTTCAGCCCCACGTCGTCGCGAGCCACCTCGAGCGTTCGGTGCCAGTCGGTGGCGGCCACGTCGACGTGGACATCTCCGAAGGCCTCGGTGGTCGAGGCTGCGCGGTCGAGCCGTTGCGTGAGCTGCTCGGCGGCGGCCAGGCGCTTCGCCACCGATGTCGCCGCGGAATCGTTCACGATGGCGTGCTCCCGATCCGGTCGGCCAGCGCCTGCAAGGCTCCGACCAAGGCCTCCGGGCGCGGGGGGCAGCCAGGGACGAACAGATCGACGGGCACGAGCTGGTCGACGCCCTTCGTCACGCAGTACGAGTCCCAATAGGGACCCCCGGTGTTGGAGCAGGCACCGAACGACACGACGTACCTGGGCCCGGGCATGCCGTCGTAGACGCTGCGGACGGCTCCGGCCATGGCGTCGGTGACCGTCCCGGAGATCACGAGGACGTCGACCCCGCCTAGGTCGGGCGCCCGGTCGACCTGGCTGAGCAGCGGGGACGGGCCGGCCGTCGCCGCGCTCACCTCGACCCCGCAGCACGCCAACCCGACGTCGACCAGCCACAGCCGGTCACCCGCCGGCGTGACCAGGGCCGGACCACGAGTCGAAGCACTCCCCGCCGCGGTCATGGGGCCATCTTGAACGGTCGACACCCACCTGGCCACCATGGATCGCAGCCCCGACAGGCGGAAACACCGCATCAGGCGCCGCATCCAGGCAGCGGGTGTGCCGCCGCCGGACCCCGGCGGCGCCTGACCTAAGATGGAACCGTGGCCAAACAGGTCGTCCAACTGGATCGCGTCATCATCCGTTTCGCCGGAGACTCCGGGGACGGCATGCAACTCACCGGCGATCGGTTCACCTCCGAGACCGCGTCATTCGGGAACGACCTGTCCACGCTCCCCGACTTCCCGGCTGAGATCCGGGCGCCTGCCGGCACCTTGCCGGGGGTCAGCGCCTTCCAGCTGCACTTTGCCGACCACGACATCATGACGCCCGGCGACGCACCCAACGTGCTGGTCGCCATGAACCCAGCAGCGCTCAAGGCCAACCTCAAGGACCTCCCCCGCGGGGCGGACTTGATCATCAACACCGACGAGTTCACCCCCCGAAACCTCACCAAGGTCGGCTACGGCGCGAGTCCGCTCGACGACGGCTCCCTCGAGGCCTACAACGTGCATCCGATCGCGCTGACCTCACAGACGGTCGCGGCGTTGAAGGGCCTAGCTGTCAGCAAGAAGGAGGCCGAGCGCGCCAAGAACATGTACGCGCTAGGCCTGCTCTCGTGGCTCTACAACCGGCCCACCGACGGGACGGTGCGCTTCCTCGAGGACAAGTTCGGTCGCAAGCCCGACATCCTCGCGGCCAACCTCGCGGCGTTCCGTGCGGGCTACAACTTCGGTGACACGACCGAGGACTTCTCGGTGTCCTACGAGGTCAAGCCTGCCGCCATGCCCCCCGGCACCTACCGCAACATCAGCGGCAACCTCGCGCTGTCCTACGGCTTGATCGCGGCGGCCCAGCGCTCGGGCCTGCCGATGTTTCTCGGGGCCTACCCGATCACCCCGGCCTCGGACATCCTTCACGAGCTGAGCAAGCACAAGCAGTTCGGCATCCGCACCTTCCAGGCTGAGGACGAGATCGCCGGCATCGGCGCCGCGCTGGGCGCGTCGTTCGGAGGCGCCCTCGGGGTAACCACCACCTCGGGACCAGGCATCGCGCTCAAGGCCGAGACGATCGGCCTGGCCGTCTCCCTCGAGCTTCCCCTGGTCGTCGTCGATGTCCAGCGCGGCGGACCGTCGACCGGCCTGCCCACCAAGACCGAGCAGTCCGACCTGCTCATGGCGATGTTCGGTCGCAACGGCGAGGCTCCGGTGCCGATCGTTGCGCCGCGCTCCCCGGCCGACTGCTTCGACGCCGCCCTCGAGGCCTGCCGGATCGCGCTGACCTACCGCACGCCGGTGTTCCTGCTCTCCGACGGCTACCTCGCCAACGGCTCCGAACCCTGGCGGATCCCGGCCGTCGACGACCTGCCCGACCTCGGGGTGGAGTTCGCCACCGAGACCAACCACGTCGCCGACGACGGTTCAGCCGAGTTCTGGCCCTACCTCCGCGATCCGGAGAGCCTGGCCCGGCCGTGGGCGATTCCGGGAACTCCGGGGTTGGAGCACCGGATCGGTGGGATCGAGAAGGCCGACGGCTCGGGGAACATCTCCTACGACCCGGCCAACCACGACCTCATGGTGCGCACCCGCCAGGCCAAGGTCGACGGGATCGCTCGAGACATCCCCCCACTCGAGGTCGACGACCCCTCGGGGGCTGCTCGGGTGCTGGTGCTCGGCTGGGGATCCACGTACGGGCCCATCGGCGCGGCCTGTCGGCGGATCCGACGCAAGGGCGGCGCGGTCGCCCAGGCTCACCTGCGTCACCTCAATCCCTTCCCCGCAAACATCGCTGAGGTGCTCCGCGCCTACGACCGCGTGCTGGTGCCGGAGATGAACCTCGGCCAGCTCGCCCTGCTCGTCCGAGGGCGCTACCTCGTCGACGCGATTGCCTACAACCAGGTGCGCGGCCTGCCCTTCAAGGCCGAAGAGCTCGAAGGAGTCATCGAGGACGTGATCGCGAGTGTCTGACACCACGGTGTCGCTGGGTTTCCCTGGTCTGGCCGGCGTGCCGACGACGGACGACAAGCAGACCGCCAAGGACTTCAAGACCGACCAAGAGGTCCGCTGGTGTCCGGGCTGTGGTGACTACGCAATCCTCGCCGCCGTCCAGAGCTTCATGCCCGAGATGGGTCTTCGACGGGAAAACATCGTCTTCGTCTCGGGCATCGGGTGCTCGTCGCGGTTCCCGTACTACATGAACACCTACGGGATGCACTCGATCCACGGTCGCGCTCCGGCGATCGCCACCGGCCTGGCCACGGCCCGGCAGGACCTGTCGGTGTGGGTCGTCACCGGGGACGGCGACGCGCTGTCGATCGGTGGCAACCACCTGATTCACGCCCTTCGACGCAACGTCAACCTCAAGATCTTGTTGTTCAACAACCGCATCTACGGCCTCACCAAGGGCCAGTACTCCCCCACGTCAGAGCAGGGCAAGATCACCAAGTCGACGCCGATGGGATCGCTCGACGCCCCGTTCAACCCGCTGTCGCTCGCGCTCGGCGCCGAGGCCAGTTTCGTGGCCCGTACCATCGACTCCGACCGCAAGCACCTCACCGGTGTCCTGCGTGCAGCCGCCGCGCACGAGGGTACGGCCCTCGTCGAGATCTACCAGAACTGCAACATCTTCAACGACGGCGCCTTCCAGCTCTTGAAGGACCCAGACAGCCGCGACGAGTCGGTGATCCGACTCGAGCAGGGCGAGCCCGTCCGCTTCGGCCTCGACGGGGAGCACGGCTTGGTCCAGTCGGGAGACGGCAGCCTCACCGTCGTCGACGTCGACTCAGTCGACCCGGCGGCCCTGCTCGTCCACGATGCGCACGCCCAGGACCCGTCGACCGCGTTCGCCCTGTCCCGCCTCGCTGACATCACCTCGTTGAACCATTCCCCGATCGGGGTCTTCCGCGACGTGAACCGTCCCGTCTACGACCGCCAGGTCAACGCCCAGCTGGCCACGGTGGCGAGCGAGCGCGGCCCCGGCGACCTCGGATCTCTCCTGGCCGGCCAGGACACCTGGGTCATCGGCTGAGCGGCCAACGACTGAACACCCGTGGTCTGAGCGAGCAGCGCCTCGGCGTCCTCTACGGCGTAGGCGCCTACACGCTGTGGGGCCTGTTTCCGCTCTACTTCCCGCTGCTGGTGCCCGCCGGCGCCGTCGAGATCCTCGGCCACCGGGTGGTCTGGAGCCTGGTGTTCTTGGCGATCGTGCTCGTCCTTCGCCGGCGGTGGGCCTGGGTACGCCTGCTGATCAGCGACCCGCGCCGCTTAGGCCTGCTTGTCCTTGCGGCCACGGTGATCGCGGTCAACTGGGGCGTCTACATCTGGGCGGTCAACTCCGACCACGTCGTCGAAGCCTCACTCGGATACTTCATCAACCCGCTCGTCACCGTCCTGTGGGGCATCGTCGTCTTCCACGAACGTCTGCGTTCGGCCCAGTGGGCTGCCGTCGGTCTCGGGGCGCTCGCGGTCGTCGTTCTGACCGTGGGCTACGGAAGACTGCCCTGGGTCGGGTTGGTGCTCGCGGCCTCGTTCTCGACGTACGGCGTGGTGAAGAAGGTCATCGGCATGCCGGCGGTCGAGAGTCTCTCAGCAGAAGCCGTGGTGCTGATCATCCCGACGCTGGTCTATCTGTTCTGGTTGGAAAACCACGGACAGGCCGCGTTCGGTCATGAAGGCCTTGGCCACGCCGCTCTCATGGCCGGCCTCGGGGTGATCACCGCGGTCCCCTTGTTGTTGTTCGGCGCCGCCGCCCCGCGCGTGCCGCTCAGCACCCTCGGACTGCTGCAATACATCACCCCGGTGATGCAGTTCCTGCTGGGTGTCCTGGTCTTCAACGAGGTGCTCACGCCCTTGCGCGTCGCCGGCTTCGCGCTGGTCTGGCTCGCCCTCGTGGTCTTCTCATTAGACGGGATCCGGCAGGCCCGCCGTCCGACGCTCTCCGCCGAGGCCACCACCCTCGCCTCGGGGTGATCCACGGTTGCTCGAGCAATCGTGAATGACCCATGGCGAGAGGTCAGCCGGTGCGTTCGACCACGATGTCGCACAAGGAGGACAAGGCCTGCTTGGCGGCGCCCTCCGGGAGCGGGGTGAGCAGCGCCCGGGCCACGTCGGCACGCGCCTCGAGGTCGGCTTTGGCCGCTTCGATGGCCGGGTGAGCGCGGACCAGAGCCAGCGCCTCGGCGTGCTCGGCATCGTCGGGCAACGGGCGAGCCAAGAGCGCCAACAAGCGCGCATCACCAGGCGCTGCAGAGCGTTGGACGTGCAGCGCTGGCAGCGTGGGGACGCCTTCGCGCAGGTCGGTGCCTGGCGTCTTCCCCGACTCGGCGGTGTCGCTCATCACGTCGAGCAGGTCGTCAGACAGCTGGAAGGCCACCCCGATCTGTTCGCCGAACTCCGTCAGCAGGTCGGTGGTCTTCGGGTCGGCGCCGGACAGCAGGGCACCGAAACGGCCGGAGGTGGCAATCAGCGAACCGGTCTTGTCGGCCACGACCCGCAGGTAGTGGTCGAGGGGATCTGCGCCGTCGACCGGACCGACCGTCTCGTGAATCTGACCGGTGACCAGCCGCTCGAACGTTCGGGCCTGGATGCGGACGGCTTCGGGCCCAAGGTCGGCCAGCAGGTCCGACGCCCGGGCGAACAGGAAGTCGCCGGTGAGGATGGCCACGGTGTTGGTCCAGCGCTCGTTCGCGGACTGGGCCCCGCGACGGATCGTGGCCTCATCCATGACGTCGTCGTGGTAGAGCGTCGCCAGATGGGTGAGCTCCACAACAACTGCGGCAGGGACGACGCCGGGGGCGGAGGGGTCGCCGAACTGGGCGGCCAGAAGTACCAGGAGCGGACGGAAGCGCTTGCCCCCGGCTTCCACCAGATGCTTGGCGACCTCGCTGACAAAGGGGTCGGCGCTGGCGACCGACTGCCGCAACAACTCTTCGACCGACTCCAGCGACTCGGCGAGCGCCGCCTCGAGCGCCGGGTCCTCGACGCTGGCCCCGAACGGACCGCTGACCCTCACCGCGACAGCTCTATCGGACGAACACGGAGGCGCGGTCGGCCAGGTCGAGCAGCGGTTGCGGGACGACGCCGAGAAGCACGGTCACGACCACCCCGACCGTGACTGCGGCCTGAGTGAACAGGCTCGGCACGGCCACGGTCGGTCCGTCGGGGGCGGGCTCGGAGAAGTACATGAGGACGATGACTCGCACGTAGAAGAAGGCCGCTACCGCACTGGCGAGCACCCCGACGATCACCAAGGGTGTCGCTCCGCCGCCGACCGCGGCCGAGAACACCGCGAACTTTCCCGTGAATCCGCTCGTGAGAGGGATTCCTGCCAAGGCCAGCAGGAAGAAGGCGAAGACTCCGGCCACGAACGGTGATCGCCGACCCAGCCCAGCCCACTGGGACAGGTGGGTGGCTTCGCCCGCCGAGTCGCGCACCAGGGTCACGACGGCAAAGGCTCCGACGGTCGTGAACCCGTAGGCCACGAGGTAGAACATCGTGCTGGAGACGCCGCTGCGGTCGATCGCGAGGAAACCTGTGAGCAGGAAGCCTGCGTGGGCGATCGAGGAGTAGGCCAGCATGCGCTTGACGTCGGTCTGCGTGATGGCGAGGACCGCCCCGACGATCATCGTGAGGATGGCCACGACCCAGAAGATGGGCCGCCAGTCCCACCGAACGCCTCCGAACGCCACGTAGAACACCCGTAGCAGCGCGCCGAACGCGGCGACCTTGGTGCACGAGGCCATGAACGCGGTCACCGAGGTGGGAGACCCTTGGTAGACGTCTGGTGTCCAGGAGTGGAACGGCACCGCGCTGACCTTGAAGAGCAGGCCCACCGCCATCAGGGCCATGCCCACCAGCAACAGCGGGTCGCGGCCCGTGACGGAGCTGACCGCGTCGGAGATCTCACCGAGCCCCAGCGCACCGGCGAAGCCGTAGACGAAGGCCACTCCGAACAGGAAGAACGCCGAGGAGAACGCCCCCAGCAGGAAGTACTTCAGCGCGGCTTCCTGGGAGATCAGCCGGCGTCGCCGAGCGAGACCGGCCATGAGGTAGAGGGGCAGCGAGAAGACCTCGAGCGCCACGAACAGGGTGAGCAGGTCGTTGGCAGCCGGGAACAGCATCATCCCGCCGACGGCGAACATCGTCAGGGGATAGATCTCGGTGCGCGCCCACCCGGCGGAGACCGCCGCCTGCTCATCGACGCCCCCGGGTGCCGCCGCCGGCATGGGCGAAAAGGCGTCGCCCGCGGGATCGAGCATCCGCTCAGCCATCAAGGCAACAGCCGCGATCGACAACACGAGGATGGTGGCCTGCAAGAACAAGGCGGGGCCGTCGACGGCAACAGCGCCTTCAGCGGCCAGCTGCTCAGTCCCGTCGAGCGCGATCCGGATGACCAGGAAGAACGAGACAGCCAAAGCGCCCAACGCCAAGATGATCTGGACCAGGCGGCGGCTGCTCCGCGGGGCGAAGGCCTCGACGAGCACCCCGACGATCGCGGCCGCAAACACGACGAGCATGGGCGAGAGCGGGAAGTACTCGATGCTCGGGGAGTCGAAGCTGGTGCTGAGGGCGACGTGGATCATGGCGTCGTCCCTTCCACGGTCTGGCCAGACTCAGCCGTCGGAGGCGGGTCGCTGACCCCGACCTGTTCGAGCGTGGTCGACACGGCCGGATTGATCACGTCGAGGACCGGTTTCGGGTAGAAGCCGACGGCCACGAGGACCACGACGATGGGCACGACCGCCAGCAGCTCTCGACCACGGAGGTCGCGGAAACCCTTGACGGCATCGGTCTCGGGACCGGTCGCCACTCGCTGGAACCAAATGAGGATGTAGAGCGCCGCCAGCACGATGCCGACGGTGGCGACGACCGCGGCCGCGGGATAGCGGCCGTACGTCCCGATGAGCACCAGGATCTCGCTGATGAAGGTGGACAGACCGGGAAGGGCCAGGCTCCCGAGCCCCATGATGAGAAACACCCCGGCCAACAAGGGAGCGACCTTCTGGACGCCGCCGTAGTCGCTGATCAGCTTGGACTTGCGTCTGCTCACCAGGTAGCCCACCACGAGCAGCAAGCCGGCGGTCGAGAAACCATGGTTGACCATGTAGAGAGTCGAACCGCTCTGTCCCTGGGTGGTGAAGGCGAAGATGCCCAACGCGATGAAGCCGAAGTGCGACAACGACGTATACGCCACCAGTCGCATCATGTCGGTCTGACCGATCGCGAGCAGCGCACCGTAGATGATGCCGACAACGGCGATCACGACCACCACGGGTGCGTAGTACCGCGAGGCGTCAGGGAAGATGGGCAGGCAGTAGCGGATCATCCCGAACGTGCCGACCTTGTCGAGCACCCCGATGAGCAGGACGGCGGTGCCTGGCGTCGACTCCGACGCAGCGTCGGGCAACCACGTGTGGAAGGGCCATAGCGGCGCCTTCACGGCAAACGCGAAGAAGAAGCCCAGGAAGAGCACCTTCTGGGTGTTGGGGTCGATGGGCAGGTTGGCCAACGTGAAGAAGTCGAACGTCCCGGTGCCGAGCTCACGGGCGGACACGACGTAGAGCCCGATGAGCGCGGCCAACATCAGCAGCCCACCCAGCAGGCTGTAGAGCAGGAACTTCACGGCGGCGTACGACCGTTGCGCACCCCCGAACATCCCGATCAGGAAATAGACCGGGATGAGCATCACTTCGAAGAACACGTAGAAGAGGAAGAGGTCGGTGGCCGCGAAGACCCCGATCATCAAGGTCTCGAGCACCAGGATGAGGGCGAAATAGACCTTGACCGGCCTCGTCGCGTCGTCGGCGTCATGCCAGGACGACAGGATCACCAGAGGCACCAGCACGGTCGCCATGGCGATCAGCACCAAGGCGATTCCGTCGGCACCGACGGAGTAGGAGATCCCGAAGGCCGGGATCCACTCGTGCGTCTCGGTGAACTGGAACGTGGAGCCGGCGGCGTCGAACTGGAGCGCCATGACCACCGTGAGGCCAAGAACGATGAGAGAGACAGCGAGAGCTATCTGCTTGGCCAGCAGCTCGCGTCCTCGCGGCAGGGCGGCCACGACCCCAGCGCCCACCAGGGGCACCGCGCCGAGGACGGTCAACCAGGGCATCAGAGCCTCACCAGGACGACTGCGAGCGTGACGATGGCCGCGCCCACAAACATGGACAGCGCGTACGAGCGGGCGAAGCCGGTCTGAGTCCGGCGGCCCCTGGAGGAGATCCCACCGACCATGGCCGCGAAACCATTGACGAATCCGTCGATGATCCGGTTGTCAAAGAAGACAAGGAACCGGGTGGAGTATTGACCCGGGCGCATGAACACAGACTCGTTGACCGCGTCACCGTAGAGCGACTCACGCGCCGCAACCGTCAGCGGGCCGCCAGCAGGGGCAGTCTGCGGAACCTCCTGGCGGGCGTACATCCACCAGGCGACGCCGATGCCGACGAAGACCATCGCGAGCGTGATGAAGGTCAGGGGCGACAGGTACTTCGCGGCCTCGGCCTCACCCAGCGTCGGCTCCAGGAACGTGATGAGCCGGTTGCCCAGCATGAGGAACGCGCCCAGCCCGACTGACCCGACGGCCAGCACAATCATCGGCACCGTCATCGATGCTGGCGGATCGTGGGGATGGTCTTCGTCGTGCCAACGGTTGGGCCCGAAGAAGGTCATGACGACCACGCGGGTCATGTAGAACGCCGTGAGCCCGGCCGTCAGCTGGGCCACGAGACCGTAGATGACCCCGGCACTGCCGCCCGAGTGGTAGGCCGCGTCGATGATCGGGTCCTTGGTGAAGAAGCCGGAGAACGGCGGGATCCCGATGATGGCCAGATAGCCCAGGAAGAACGTGATGAACGTGATGGGCATGGCCTTGCGCAGCCCTCCGTAGCGGCGCATATCGAGATGGTCGCGCATGGCATGCATGACCGAACCGGCCGCGAGGAAGAGCCCGGCCTTGAAGAACCCGTGGCTGAGCAGGTGCCCGATGCCGAGGGAGTAGCCGGTGGTGCCGAGGCCGACGGCCAGCACCATGTAGCCGATCTGCGACATGGTCGAGGCAGCCAGGGCCTTCTTGATGTCGTCCATGGCGCAGCCGATGATCGCGCCGAACGCGAGCGTGACCACGCCGACGACGGCGACGGCCGTGAGGGCCACCGACGAGAGGTTGAAGATCGGGTGCGACCTGGCGATCAGGTAGACGCCGGCCGTCACCATGGTTGCCGCGTGGATGAGGGCCGACACCGGCGTCGGGCCCTCCATCGCATCGAGCAACCAGGCCTGGAGCGGGACCTGGGCCGACTTGCCGCAGGCCGCGAGGAGGAGCAGCAGCCCGAGCACGTCGAGGGTCGTGGAGCTCGCACCGGACAAGCCGTCGAACACTCCCGAGAACGCGACGCTGCCGAACGTGGCAAACATGATCATCACCGCGAGCGAGAGACCGAAGTCTCCGACCCGGTTCATCACGAAGGCCTTCTTCGCCGCCGTTGCCGCCTCGGGCTTGTACTGCCAGAAGCCGATCAACAGGTAGGAGGCGAGCCCGACGCCCTCCCAGCCGACATAGAGCAGCAGGTAGCTGTTGGCCAGCACCAGGAGCAGCATCGAAGCCACGAACAAGTTGAGATAGGCGAAGAACCGCCTCTTCTCTGGGTCGTGCTCCATGTAGCCGAGGGAGTAGATGTGGATCAGCGATCCGACGAACGTGATCAGGAGCAGGAAGCACACGGACAACTGGTCGAGCAAGAACCCGACATCGACCTGAAGCTCACCGACCGGGATCCATGAGTAGACGATCTGCTCGACGGCACGACCCTCGGAGGGTTTGCCGAGCATCGTCAGGAACATCCAGGCGGCCAGGACGAACGAGCCGATCGGCAAGGCCGTCGCGAGGAGTGGCCCCCAACGGTTCGTCCTGCGTCCGCCCGCGAGCAGCACCAACGCCCCCAGCAGCGGCAGAGCGACGATCACCCACAGCAGGCTGAACACCCCGCTGGCGGCAGCCACGGGTTCGGTCTCGGCGAGGGTCACCAGCGTCCCCATCAGTACTTCAGCAGGTTCGCGTCGTCGACCGAGGCCGAGCGGCGGGTGCGGAAGATCGTGACGATGATGGCCAGCCCCACGACCACTTCAGCCGCGGCGACGACCATCACGAAGAAGGCGAACACCTGGCCGTCGAGATTGCCGTGGAGGTCGGAGAAGGTCACGAAGGCGAGGTTGCAGGCGTTGAGCATCAGCTCGACGGACATGAACACGACGATGGCGTTGCGCCGGACCAGGACCCCGACGGAGCCGAGCGAGAACAGCAGGATCGACACGATCAAGTAGGCATCGGGGCTCACTCGTCCTCACCGCCCTGGGTCAGGGCCTTGGGAACGCTGAGGTCCGACGTCGAGCCATCGGGCAGCAGCCCAGGGGTGTCTACGGCGTTGTGACGGGCGAAGACACCTGGCGCCGGCATCGGCGGGACCTGGGCGCTGCGCGTGCGCTCCTCGGACTGCTGGCGCTGGGTCCGGCGCGCGATGACCTGCTCCCGGTGGGCCAGGACCATGGCGCCTACGGCCGCGGTGATGAGCAGCGCCGCGGTGACCTCGAACGCCCAGATGTACTGCGTGAAGATGAGACGGGCGATTCCCTCGACGTTGCCACCGTCTGCTGCGTTGGCGCCCTCGATGCCTACCGCCGTGGTGTCGACCGTGCGTACCAGTGCGGTGATCAGCAGGACCGCGAAGCCGAGCCCAGCCAGCACGGCGGCCAGCCGTTGCCCCCGAAGGGTCTCCACCAGCGAGTCGGACGCGTCGACGCCGACGAGCATGAGGACGAACAAGAACAGCATCATGACGGCGCCCGTGTAGACGACGATCTGCACGATGCCCAGGAAGACCGCGCCCTGCATGATGTAGAGGAGCGCGAGGCAGATCATCGACAGGGCGAGCCACAGCGCGCTGTGGACCGCCTTGCGGCTGACCACCATCATCAGCCCGCCCAGCACTGAGAGCGGCGCGATGATCCAGAAGGCCACCTGCTCCCCGGTCATGACACGTCCTCGACGCCCGGCTGGACGTGCTGCGCAGGCACCGCCTGGGTGACCCGGCCGTGGTAGTAGTCGTTGTCGTCGGTGCCCGGCACCATCGGGTGCGGAGGCTCGAGCATCCCGGCCAGCAACGGTGCGAGCAGATCCTGCTTCTCGAAGATCAGGTCGGCCCGGTTGTTGTCGGCCAGCTCGAACTCGTTGCTCATGGTCAGCGCGCGCGTCGGGCATGCCTCGATGCACAGCCCACAGAAGATGCACCGCAAGTAGTTGATCTGGTAGACGCGCCCATAGCGCTCACCCGGGGAGAACCGCTCCTCGTCGGTGTTGGACGCGCCCTCGACATAGATCGCATCGGCCGGGCAGGCCCACGCGCACAGCTCGCAGCCGACGCACTTCTCCAGGCCGTCCGGGTGGCGGTTGAGCACATGACGCCCGTGGAACCGGGGCGCGGTGGTCTTGACCTCTTCGGGGTACTGCTCGGTCGTCACCTTCTTGAACATGGTGCGGAAGGTGGTGACGAAGCCCCGACCCGGCAATGACGAGTCAGGCACTGGTCTTCTCCTCGGTCGGCGCCGCGGGCATCGGCGGGACAGGGTATCCGCCGTCGAAGGGCCCGGGCTCGGGGCGTGGTGACGCGGGCACAACCTTGCGCTGGTTGCGCGCATCAAGGAGCGACCAGACGATGAGCAGCAGGGCGCCCGCGATGAAGACGCCAACGATCACCCGGCCAAGCTCGGCTCCGTCGGATCGCGCGACTCGGACGGCGGCGACGGCAAGGATCCAGACGAGCGACGCCGGGATGAGCACCTTCCACCCGAGCTTCATGAACTGGTCGTAGCGCAAGCGGGGCAAAGTTCCCCGCAACCAGATGAACACGAAGATGAACGCGAGGAGCTTGCCGAAGAACCAGATGAGCGGCACCCAGCCCTCATTGGCACCGGACCACAGCGAGATCGGCCAGGGCGCCCGCCACCCACCGAGGAACAGCGTCGTGGCCAGCGCCGACACGGTGACGAGGTTGATGTACTCCGCGAGGAAGAACAGCGCGAACTTCAGCGAGCTGTACTCCGTGTGGAACCCACCGACGAGCTCACCCTCGGCCTCTGGAAGGTCGAAGGGCGCGCGGTTGGTCTCGCCGACCATCGAGATCACATAGATGACGAACGAGGGAAGCAGCAAGATGATGTACCAGCCCGGCAGCGAGACCGTGCGGCCGAGGATCTCGGCGGTGCCCCCTTCGGCCTGCGCGTCCACGATCTGCGAGGTCGACATCGAGCCGGCCAGCAAGAACACCCCGACGAAGGACAAGCCCATCGCCACCTCGTAGCTGATCATCTGCGCGCTGGACCGCAGACCGCCGAGGAGGGGGTAGGTGGATCCGCTGGACCACCCAGCCAGGACGATGCCGTAGATGCCGATCGAGGCGACCGCGATGACGTACAGCACAGCGACCGGGAAGTCGGTCAGCTGCAGCCGGGTGGTGTAGCCGAAGATGGAAACCTCGGGGCCGAAGGGGATCACGGCCCAGGTGAGGAAGGCGGGCACGACCGCGAGCACCGGGGCGATGATGAAGACCGCCTTGTCGGCAGCCTTGGGGATGATGTCTTCCTTCAGTGCCAGCTTGATGCCGTCGACCAGGCCCTGAAGCAGCCCGAAAGGCCCGACCCGGTTTGGCCCGACCCGCTGCTGCATGCGGGCCACCACCCGCCGCTCACCCCAGATGTTGAGCAGGGTCATCAGGACCAGGATGACGAAGACGGCGACCGCCTTCAGCGCGATCAGCCACCAGGGGTCGTTGCCGAACCCCGGCTGCGTCTCATACGCGGTCATCAGGCTCATGCGGCACCTCCCGTGCCGAGGATGACCGTGGCGGCGCTGGACACCCTCAGCTCGCGCCGTACGGCACAGTCGGTCGCGTTCGTCGGCAGCCAGACGAGGTCGTCTGGAACGTCTCCGATGGTCAGGGCGACCCGGACCGACCCGTGCTCCGACCGGACCGTCACGAGATCACCGGCGCGGGCTCCGAGGGCTTCGGCGGAAGCGGGTGACACGAGGGCTTCCGCGGGGCGCGCCGTGCCGGCGAGGTGGGGCGCCCCGTCCTGGAGCCGTCCCGCGTCGAGCAGGGTGTGCCACGTGGTGAGCGTGAGCGCCTTCTCACCCTTCGCTGGCTTGGGTGCTTTGGATGCCTTGGTGGTGGCCGGTTTGCTCACGTCCAGCGACGCGGCGTCCGTCCGTGCTCCGCCCCAGGCCTCGAACTCCGCGAGCTCGAGGCGCGCCGCCGCCGGGTCGGCGAGTCCGAGGGGCGCGTCGAGCTCGTCTGCCAACAGGCTGAGCACCCCCGCGTCGGTGAGCGCAAACGTCTCGGTGAGGACCTGCCCGAAGGCGCGGGGGCGCCCCTCCCAGTCGACGAACGTGCCGGTCTTCTCAGCCACCGGCGCGATCGGCAGGACAACGTCAGCCTGTTCGGTGACCGCGCTGCGACGCAGCTCCAGGCTCACCACGAAGCCCACCCGCGCCAGCGCATCCAGCGCCGCAGCTGGGTCGGGCAGGTCGTGGGGGTCTACGCCGCCGACGACGAGTGCGTCCAGCTCGTTTGAGGCTGCCGCCGCCAGGATGGACGAGGTGTCGCGGCCGGGCTGTGCGGGAAGCGAGTCGACGCCCCACACGGTGGCGGCGTCCACCCGAGCTGCCGGCTCGGCTACCGGTCGACCGCCGGGCAGGAGATCGGGCAGCGCGCCGGCCTCGACGGCTCCCCGCTCGCCGGCGCGGCGCGGCACCCAGCCCAGCTTCGCCCCGGTCGCCGCAGCCAGGCGCGAGGCAGCGGCGAGGCCGCCGGCGCTCTCAGCGAGCCGCTCACCAACGAGCACGACAGCACCAGGGCTGCGCAGCAGCTCTGCGGTGTCAGAGGCGACCCCCTCGAGGTCTGTCCCTGTTGCCAGCTGGGCGAGCACGTCGGCTTCTGCGCCTGGAGGGCAGGCCAGCAGCCGTCCCCCGGTCTTCGCGAGGCCGCGCGTGGCAAACGGAGCGACCGCGACGACCGTGAGGGCGTGATGCCGGGAGGCCTTGCGGAGGCGCAAGAACACGATCGGTGATTCGTCCTCCGGCTCTAGACCCACCAGCAGCACCACAGGAGCATGTTCCACGTCGGCGTAGGTCGGCAGATCGGCGTCACCGACGGTGCGGCCAGCGATGTGCGCGCCGAGGAACGCTGCCTCCTCGGCCGAGTGCGGGCGCGCCCGGAAGTCGACGTCGTTGGTGCCGAGCACGACGCGCGTGAACTTGCCGTAGGCGTACGCGTCCTCGAGGGTGCTGCGCCCACCGACGAGCACCCCGACCCCCTGGCCGGCCTTCGCGGCAGCGAGACCACGGGCCGCGATGTCGAGGGCTTCGGGCCAGGACGCTTCGACGAGCGCGCCGGCTTCGTCGCGGACGAGCGGGACGGTGACTCGGTCGCCGACATCGGCGTAGTGGAACGCCCACCGTCCCTTGTCGCAGTTCCACTCCTCGTTGACCGCGGGGTCATCGCCAGCCATCCGGCGGACCACGGTGCCTCTCCGCGAGTCGGTGCGAAGGGCACACCCCGAAGCACAGTGCTCGCACGCGCTCGGCGTGGAGACCAGGTCGAACGGACGTGAGCGGAACCGGTACGCCGTGCTCGTCAGGGCCCCTACCGGGCAGATCTGCACGGTGTTGCCGGAGAAGTAGGAGTTGAAGGGCTGGTCAGCATTGGCCACGGCGATCTGCTGTTGGGCGCCGCGATCGACCAGCTCGATGTAGGGGTCGCCGGCGATCTCGTCCGCGAAGCGGGTGCAGCGCGCACACGAGACGCACCGCTCGCGGTCGAGCAGGATCTGGGTCGACAGGGCCACAGGCTTGGGGAAGGTGCGCTTGGGGCCGTCGAAACGCGACTCACCCCGACCGTTCGACATGGCCTGGTTCTGCAGCGGGCACTCCCCGCCCTTGTCGCAGACCGGGCAATCGAGTGGGTGGTTGATGAGCAGCAGCTCCATGACGCCCTGCTGGGCCTCCGCAGCCACCTCGGAAGTGACCTGCGTGCGGACGACCATGCCCTCGGTGACGGTGGTGGTGCACGACGCCAGCGGCTTCGCCTGACCCTCCACCTCGACCAAGCACTGTCGGCAGGCACCAGCGGGCGGGAGCAACGGGTGGTCGCAGAAGCGCGGGATCGCGATGCCCAGCTGCTCGGCGGCGCGAATCACCAAGGTTCCCTTGGGAACCGCGAGCTCGATGCCGTCGACGGTCAGGCTGACCCCGTCGTGGGGCACCTCGGCCGGGGGGCCGCCCGCGGGCGTGGATGTGGTCACGGTCATCAGGCGTGAGCCCCCGCATAGACGGTGGAAGCAACGGGGTCGAACAGGGTCGCCGCGGGCGTGGTGAGGCCCTGCAAGAACTCGTCGCGGAAGTACTTCACGGCAGACTGGATCGGCACCGGCGCCGAATCACCGAGCGCGCAGAACGATCGGCCGATCATGTTGTTGCCGACCTCTTCCAGCGTGGCCATGTCGGCCATCGAGCCCTCGCCACGCTCGAAGCGCCGCATCAGCTCGACCAACCAGTAGCCGCCCTCACGGCAGGGAGTGCACTTGCCACAGGACTCGTGCTTGTAGAACTCCACCCACCGCGTGGCGGCACGCACGACGCTCGTGGAGTCGTCGAAGACCATGACGGTGGCGGTGCCGAGGAACGTGCCGACCTCGTTCATGTCCTCGTAGGTCAGCGGGGTGTCGAGGTGGTCGGCTGTGAGCCATGGCACCGACGAGCCACCGGGCAGCCAGAACTTCAGCTCGTGTCCGTCTCGGACGCCTCCGGCCAGCTCGAGGAGCTCGCGCAAGGTGCAGCCCAGGGCCATCTCGAACACACCCGGCTTCGCCACGTGTCCGGAGACCGCGAACATCTTGAAGCCCGGTGACTTCTCGGTGCCCATGGACCGGAACCACTCCGCGCCGCGCGTGAGGATCGACGGGACGCTGGCGATCGTCTCGACGTTGTTGACCACGGTCGGCGAGGAGTACAGCCCGGCAACCGCGGGGAACGGCGGCTTGAGCCGGGGCTGGCCGCGATAGCCCTCGAGGGAATCGAGCAGCGCCGTCTCCTCGCCGCAGATGTAGGCGCCCGCCCCTGCATGCACGGTGATCTCGAGGTCGTATCCGCTGCCCTGGATGTCGGCTCCGAGGAAGCCGGCGGCGTAGGCCTCGGCGACCGCTGAGTAGACCCGGCGCAGGACGTGAGGAACCTCGCCGCGGATGTAGATGAACGCGTGGTTGGCCCGGATGGCGTATGACGCCGCGATCATGCCCTCGATGAGCGCATGCGGGTTGGCCAGCAGGATGGGCACGTCCTTGCAGGCTCCCGGCTCGGACTCGTCAGCGTTGACCACCAGGTAGTGGGGTTTGCCGTCGCCCTGCGGGACGAAGCCCCACTTCATGCCGGTGGGGAAGCCTGCTCCACCGCGACCCCGGAGCCCGGAGTCCTTGACGGCTTGGATGATCTCGTCGGGGTGACGTGCCAACGTCGGCGCGATCGTGTCGTAGCCGCCGTGACGGCGGTAGCCCTCGAGCGTGAAGCTGTCAGCGTCGTCCCAGTGGGCCGACAGCACGGGTACGACCGGCACGGCTCAGGCCTCCTTCGCCGCGTCGGCGGCAGCTTTGGCGTGATCGGTGCCGGCTCGCATGATCGCGTCCGCCGAACCCCCGTCGCCGGCCAACCCGTCGTCGAAGCCCGCGAACACGCGCCGTACGTCGGCCAACGGCTGCACGACCGGACCGCGAGTGGACGTCACCACCCCATCGGCGCGCAAGGTGTCGGCGATCTCCTTCGCCTGCTCGATGGTCACGTTGTCGACGAACTCCCAGTTGGCGGTCAGCACGGGCGCGTGGGTGCACGCAGCCTGGCACTCGATCCGCTCCAGGGTCAGCGCGCCGTCGTCCGTCGTCTCGTGATTGCCCACTCCGACGTGATCGCTGAGCGCCTCCCAGAGCGCGTCGCCACCGAGGATCGCGCACAACGCGTTGGTGCACACGCCGATGTGGTGACGGCCCTGTGCCTTCCGGGTGTACATCGTGTAGAACGACGCGACAGCCGTCGCTTCCGCCGGGGTGACCCCTGCGAGCTCGGCGACATAGGCGATGGACTCGTCGCTCAGGTAGCCCTCGACGGACTGCACCAGGTGGAGCATGGGCATGAGGGCCGATCGCGGGCGCGGGTAGCGCGCGAGGATCGCGCCCATCTCCGCGACCGTGGTCTCGGGCAGGGTCACAGCTGGCCTCTCCGGTGGCATCTCAGCGGTCCACCCCACCCATGACGGGATCGATCGAGGCGACCGCGGCGATGACGTCAGCAACCTGACCGCCCTCGCACATGGCCGCCGAGGCCTGAAGGTTCGTGAACGAAGGGTCACGGTAGTGGACGCGGTAGGGGCGCGTGCCACCGTCGGACACGACGTGGACGCCCAGCTCACCGCGGGGGGACTCGACGGGGACGTACGCCTGACCGGCCGGCACGCTGAAGCCTTCCGTGACCAGCTTGAAGTGGTGGATGAGTGCTTCCATCGACTCACCCATGATGTGGCGGATGTGGTCGAGGGAGTTGCCCATGCCGTCGGCCCCGATCGCCAGCTGGGCGGGCCAGGCGATCTTCTTGTCGGCCACCATGACCGGGCCAGGCCGCAGGCGGTCGAGGCACTGCTCGACGATCTTCAGCGACTCTCCCATCTCGCGAAGGCGGATGAGGAAGCGACCGTAGGCGTCGGACGTGTCCTGGGTAATCACGTCGAAGTCATAGGTGTCGTAGCCGCAGTAGGGCTGGTCCTTGCGCAGGTCCCAGGGGAGCCCGGTCGCGCGCAGGCACGGACCCGTGACACCAAGCGCCATGCAACCGCTGAGGTCGAGGTAGCCGACGTGCTCGGTGCGCGCCATCCAGATGCCGTTGCCCTCGAGCAGGGATGCGGTGTCCTTGAAGTTCTTGCGCAGCACCGTGACGGTCTCGGCGATCGCGTCGACAGCGCCCGGAGGGAGGTCCTGGGCGACCCCGCCGGGCCGGACGAACGCGTGGTTCATGCGCAAGCCAGTGATCAGCTCGAACAAGTCGAGCACGAGCTCACGCTCACGGAAGCCGAAGATCATGGCCGTCAGCGCGCCGAGCTCCATGCCCCCGGTGGCCAGGGCCACGAGGTGGGAGGAGATCCGGTTGAGCTCCATGAGCATGACTCGGATCGTGGTGGCACGTTCGGGGATCTCGTCCGTGATGCCGAGCAGCTTTTCCACGGCCAGGCAGTAGGCGGTCTCGTTGAAGAAGGGTGAGAGGTAGTCCATCCGGGTCACGAACGTGACGCCTTGGGTCCAGGACCGGTATTCGAGGTTCTTCTCGATGCCCGTGTGCAGATAGCCGATGCCGACCCGCGTCTCGGTGACGGTCTCCCCGTCGAGCTCCAGGATGAGCCGCAGCACACCATGGGTCGACGGGTGCTGCGGACCCATGTTGACGACGATCCGCTCCTGCGGGGATCCGGCGACGCCTTGGACGACGGTGTCCCAGTCCTGTCCGGTGACCGTGTAGATCGTGCCCTCGGTGGTCTCCCGGCTGCCGGCGTAGTCGCCCTCGGTGCCTGCGGCGGCGTAGGTGACGCCGGCGTCGGTGGTCGTGTCGGTCATGAGTACGCCCTCCGCTCGTCGGGGGGCGGGATCTCGGCGCCCTTGTATTCCACCGGGATGCCGCCCAGCGGGTAGTCCTTGCGCTGCGGGTGGCCGGGCCAGTCGTCGGGCATCTGGATGCGGGTCAGCGCCGGGTGCCCGTCGAAGATGATTCCGAAGAAGTCGTAGGTCTCGCGCTCGTGCCAGTCGTTGCCCGGATAGACCGACACCACGGACGGCAGATGCGGGTCGGCGTCGGGAACCGAGACCTCGACGCGGACCCTGCGGTTGTGGGTGTAGCTGAGCAGCGGGTAGACCGCGTGCAGCTCGCGACCCTGCTGATCGGGGAAATGCACACCGTTGACCCCGAGACACATCTCGAACCGGAGGTCGGCGTCATCGCGCATGGTCTGCATGAAACCGAGCAGGTGGTCGCGGTGGACGTGGAAGGTCAGCTCGCCACGATCGACGAGGACGGCCTCGATGGCCGAGTCGGGCTCGGGGAGCATGCGCTCGAGCGCGTCGACGACCTCGTCGAACCAGCCGCCGTACGGCCGTTGGCTCGAGACCGGGACGGCGATGTCGCGGGTGAGGCCGCCGAACCCCGAGGTGTCGCCCGTGCCGTGGACCCCGAACATGCCGGTGCGTCGCGCCACGACCTCGGTCTCGGCCGGGGCCGCAGCGGCTGGGAGCTCGACCTCGCTCACCGCAGCATCCCCTTCATGGAGGAGGTGGGCGGCGCGGCGAGAGCAGCCACCTCGAGCTCGGCGACCTGGGCCCTGCGCTGGGCGCCAAGCTTCTCGTGCTGGATCTGGTCGTGGATCTTCAAGATGGCGTCCATCAGCATCTCCGGGCGCGGCGGGCAGCCCGGGAGGTACATGTCGACGGGCACGACGTGGTCGACGCCCTGCACGACCGCGTAGTTGTTGAACATCCCGCCCGACGAGGCGCAGGCCCCCATCGCGAGCACCCACTTCGGCGAGCTCATCTGGTCGTAGATCTGACGCAGCACGGGCGCCATCTTCTGGCTCACCCGTCCGGCCACGATCATGAGGTCGGCCTGTCGGGGGGAGGCCCGGAAGACCTCCATGCCGAAGCGCGCGAGGTCGTAGCGACCCGCGCCGGTCGCCATCATCTCGATGGCGCAGCAAGCCAATCCGAACGTCGCCGGCCACAACGAGTTCTTCCGGGCGTAGCCGGCCAACCCCTCGACGGTGGTCAGCAGCACCCCGCTGGGGAGCTTCTCTTCGAGACCCATCAGTGCACTCCGCTTCCGGGGATGGTCAGTCCCACTCGAGCCCGCCCCGACGCCAGACATAGGCGTAAGCCACGGCCAGGGTGACGATGAACAAGACCATCTCCACCAGCCCGAACGCGCCGAGCTGGTCGAACGCGACGGCCCAGGGATAGAGGAAGACGATCTCGATGTCGAAGATGATGAACAACATGGCGGTCACGTAGTACTTGACCGGGAACCGGCCGCCTCCGACTGGCTGCGGCGTCGGCTCGATGCCGCACTCATAGGCGTCGAGCTTGGCTCGGTTGTAGCGGCGCGGGCCGCTGAGGTGACCGGCGACGATCGAGAACAGGGCGAACGCGAGGGCGATGCCCCCGAGCCAGAGGATCGGGATGGCGAGACTCATGCCACACCTCTCGTCGTCGGGTCGGGGCGGTCGGGCGCGATCATCCTAGGACCGGATCACGCGGTGGGGGCGAGCCGGGTCAGGCCGTTGATGACACGGTCCATCGCGTCACCGCCCCGCGGGTCGGTCAGGTTGGCCAGGAGCTTCAACGTGAAACGCATGAGCGAGGCGCGGGGGAGGCCGTACTTCGTGGCCAGCCGCATGACTTCAGGGTTGCCGATGGCCTTCACGAACACCCGCCCCAAGGTGTAGTAGCCGCCGTAGGCGTCCTGCAGGGCACGCGGGTAGGCCTCGAGGGCGAGTTCGCGCCCGCCGAGAGTCGGGCGTGCCAGGGCTTGGGCGACGACCTCGGCCGCGAGGGCTCCCGACTCCATGGCGTAGGCGATGCCCTCGCCGTTGAACGGGTTGACCATCCCGCCGGCGTCGCCGACCAGCAGCATTCCGCGCGTGTAGTGGGGCGTGCGGTTGAAGCCCATGGGCAGCGCGGCCCCGCGCACCTGCTGGGTGCGGTTGGCCTCACGGAACCCCCATTCCTCGGGGGTCTGGTCGAGCCACGTCTTGAGCAGGTCCTTGTAGTCGACGTGGCCGAAGGCGGTGCTGGTGTTGAGGATGCCGAGCCCGACATTCACCGTGCCGTCGCCGACCCCGAAGATCCAGCCGTACCCGGGGAGCAGCTTGCGGTCGGGGCCGGTGCCGTCCCACAGCTCGAGCCACGACTCGAGCCAGTCGTCGTCGTGGCGCGGGCTGCGGTAGTAGGTGCGGACGGCCACGCCCATCGGACGGTCGTCGCGCTTGCGCAGGCCCATCGCGAGCGACAGCCGGGTGGAGTTGCCATCAGCGGCGATCACCAGCGGCGCCTTGTGGGTGACCTCGGGTCCGCGCGCGCCGTCGTCGTCGACGGTGCGCGTGGTCACCCCGAGGATGCGTCCGGTGCGAGGGTTGGTGACCGGGCCGGTGACCGTGGTGCGCTCGTGCAGCCGCGCGCCGGCCTTCTCGGCATGGCGCGCGAGGATCTCGTCGAAGTCGAGGCGGGTGCGGACCAAGCCGTAGTCGGGGAAGGTCGCGAGGTCGGGCCACCGGAGCTCGAGGCGATGCGTTCCCCCGACGATGCGCAGGCCCTGGTTGGGCAGCCAGCCCTGCTCCCGACTGGTGTCGATGCCCATGGCGGTGAGCTGGCGCACCGCACGCGGGGTGAGGCCGTCGCCACAGACCTTCTCCCGGGGAAAGGCCGTCTTCTCCAGGAGCAGGACGTCGAGCCCCGCCTGAGCCAGGTGGTAAGCGGTCGTCGAGCCCGCCGGACCGGCGCCGACGACGATGACGTCAGCGTCGCGCTCGTTCGGTGCTGCGGTCACGGGAAGGAGGTCCTTGGCAGAGGGGCCGGAGATCGCTCGTGAAACTTTTCACGAAGTCGGCCCCATCCTAGACCCGAGAGCGTTCGAGCGCAGGAGGCGTCGGGGCTTCGGGCTGGGCTTCGGGTCCTGCCTGCGGTCGGGGCTTCCGGTCGGGTCCGGACCCGTCAGCCCTCCGAGGTCAGGCCTCCGGTCGCCAGGCTCGGTGGAGGGCCACGATCCCCCCGCTGAGGTCGCGCCAGGCCGTCCGGCGCCAGCCGGCCGCCTCGATGACCCGGGCCAGGGAGGCCTGGTCGGGCCAGGCCCGGATCGACTCGGCGAGATAGACGTAGGCGTCCGGGTTGGAGCTCACCGCGCGAGCCGTGGGCGGCAGTGCTCGCATGAGGTATTCGACGTAGACGGTGCGAAACGGCGCCCAGGTCGGGTGACTGAACTCGCAGACGACCAGGCGCCCGCCCGGCTTCGTGACCCGGTGGAGCTCCTCGAGCGCTGCCTCGGTGTCACTGACGTTGCGCAGCCCGAAGGAGATCGTGACGGCGTCGAACGTGCCGTCGGCGAACGGCAGCCGCAACGCGTCTCCCGCGGTGAAAGCGAGGCCGGGCTGTCGGCGCTTGCCGACGGTGAGCATGCCCATCGAGAAGTCGCAGGGCACAACGGCGGCGCCCGCAGCCTGGAACGGTTCGCTGCTGGTGCCCGTACCCGCAGCCAGGTCGAGGATCCGTTCGCCAGGCACCGCGGCCACGGCCGAGGCGACCGCGCGTCGCCATCGACGCGTCTGTCCCAAGGACAGGACGTCGTTGGTGACGTCGTAGCGCTCGGCGACGTCGTCGAACATCGCCGCGACGTCGTGCGGCTGCTTGTCGAGCTGGGCGCGGGTCATCATGGGCGAGCCTGCCACGCCAGTCATGGGGCGGCGAACGAGGCGACCGCCGCGCGGCGGGTCAGGCCTGGTAGCGCTTCTCGGTGGCCGAGCGGCCGCGGTGGGCCATCGAATCGGTAGGCGGGCCTCCGGTGCCGTTGACCAGGAAATACACCACGGAGCCGAGCAGCGGCAGAACCAGAATGAGGATGGTCCAGATCACCTTCATCCCGATGGTGGCGCTGGACCGAAACACCGCGACCAGCGCGAACAGCGCGAGGATCAGGACGGCGATGCCCAACAGGGTGAAACTCCAGCCCGCGATCCCAAAGGCTTCGAATCCCATGACCACTCTCCTCCGCCGAGCGGCACGACAGCCGCCTTCTGCAGGCGACGGTACTCGCTTGCCAACCGAACAGGTGCGAATTCGCCGCTCCCCCTACGCTGGTTGCCTGTGAGCACCGCTTTCTCCACGGGCGCGCATCCAGCGAGCCCGCACCTCGTGGTCCGCAGCACCGAGGTGACCGACCCCGGCCCCTTGCTGGCCCTGCTTCCCCGCGACAACCCGTTGGCCTGGGTACGCCACGACGAAGGACTCGTCGGGTGGGGCTGCGCCCTGCGCCAGGAGTTCTCCGGGGCTGAGAGCTTCAGTGAGGCGGAGCGCTGGTGGGGCTCGGTGGTAGAGCACGCCGTTGTCCGCGACGACCTGGACCTCCCGGGCAGCGGGCTCGTGGCGTTTGCCTCCTTCGCCTTCGACCCGCTCGCCGGTGCCTCGACCGTTCTGGTGCCGGAGGTCGTGGTCGGCCGCCGCAGCGGGCGCTGGTTCGTCACCACGGTCGGCGATGCCGCACTCCCCGCCGGAGCCGAGGTGTCACCGACCGATCCGCCGGAGCCGCCGCGCGAGGTGGTCTTCGCCGACGGCAGCCGCTCGGGCGCCGAATGGGCGAGCGCGGTCGCTGACGCCGTACGCCTGATCGGCGCCGGCGACCTCGAGAAGGTCGTGCTGGCCCGAGACCTCATCGCCGAGGCCGCCGCGCCGCTCGACGTGCGGTGGCCGCTGACGCGGCTGGCTCGCGACTACGACACCTGCTGGACCTTCAGCGTCGACGGGCTGATCGGCGCGACGCCGGAGATGCTCGTGCGCCTGCAACGGGGTCTGGTGACCTCGCGGGTGCTGGCGGGGACGATCCGGCGCACCGGCGACGACGAGCACGACCTCGCTCTCGCCGCGTCGCTGGCGCGTTCGAGCAAGGACCTCGAGGAGCACGAATACGCCGTCCGGTCGGTGGCCGAGGCGCTGACACCTCACTGCTCCTCCATGAACGTGCCCGAGTCGCCCTTTGTCCTTCACCTACCCAACGTCATGCATCTTGCGACCGACGTCGCGGGCGTGCTGCACGACGAATCGTCAGTTTTGGGGCTGGCGGCGGCCCTGCACCCGTCAGCCGCTGTCTGCGGAACCCCGACCGCGGCGGCGATGGACACGATCCGCTCGCTCGAGGGGATGACCCGGGGGCGCTACGCCGGACCGGTTGGCTGGTTTGGCGCCGATGGCGACGGTGAGTTCGGTATCGCGCTGCGCTGCGCCGAGGTGTCCGGGCCGCGGGTGCGGCTGTTCGCTGGCTGCGGCATCGTCGCCGGCTCCGACCCCGATGCCGAACTGGCCGAGGCTCAGGCCAAGTTCGTGGCCATGCGAGACGCCCTCAGCCCCTGAAGTACCGAGGGACGCCAGACCTTGACTAGGGTCGGGTCCGAGCACGACGGCCCATACCCGTGAATGCACATTCCCCCGGAGGAACCCCATGTCCGACGACCAACCCACCACCGAGAGCGTGGCAGCGGCCGCGATCAGCGACGGCGCCTACACCCTGCTCGTGGCCGACTTCTCAGACCTCGACTCGGCCTGGGCCGCCTACGAGATGCTCGAAGAGGTCGAGGACGGCCGCACGGTCGAGATCGAAGGCGTCGTCGTCGTTCGCAAGACCGAGGCCGGTGAGATCGAGGTGCAGAAGTCGACCGACCACAGCACGAAGTCCGGCCTCAAGTGGGGCGTCGTCGGCGGAGCCGTCCTCGGCATCATCTTCCCGCCGTCGATCCTGGGCAGCGCTGCGGTCCTTGGTGCGGCCGGCGCGGCGGTGGGCAAGGCCCGCCAGCTAAGCCACAAGAGCGAACTGGCCGGAGAGCTCGAGTCGGCCATCCAGCCTGGGCACTCCGCCATCGTCGCCATGGTGTCCGACCCGGGTGAGGTGAAGATCCGCAAGGCTCTGGAGAAGGCCGACGCCATCGTCGAGCGCGCCGTCGACGACGTGGTCTCCAAGGACATCAAGGCGATCGCCAAGGAGTCGGCCGACGAGGAAGCGGCCAGCAACTAGCGGTCTGAGCGCTCCGAGCCCGCCCTGAGCGGCGGGCTCGGAGGGCTACCCGCTCGCCTCCACCGACAGCTCGTCGACAACGAGCACGTTGGTGGCTTTGGGAGCGCAGAACGTGAGCTGGGATCCCCAATAGCCGTCCGGCACCCCGACGAGCTGGGAAACAGGAACCACTGCGGCGGTGGCGCGGATGGAGTCTCCCGGCGCCACGGACGTGCCGTCGGCCAGCCGCAGAAGGGTCCCGTCCTGGCCGTCCTGAGTCGTGCCGCGCGGCCAGACGGCCAGCAGGCGATCGGTGTCCACCACGAGGAAGCGGCACCCGTTCGGGGCCAGCACGACCACTGAGTCGATCGGCCGACGAGTCCCGGGGTAGGTCTCGCCGTCGAGCTGGTGAGGCACCGGGCCCCCCGCGGTGTTGTCGCCGGCCGACGCCGGGGCTGAGGACAGCGTCACCTCGCCACCTGACGTGGTCACGACGGTGGCGCACGCCGGGAGGGACACAGCGATGGCCGCGGCGAGGCCAAGAACCCGCGTCGCCCGCACGAGCGATCCTCCTCCGGGCGTCATGGGAGATGGACGCAGGCGGCGCGCCCGTCGTTCCCTCCCCGGCGGCCGGCTGACGCAGGAGTGATCAAGGGTTGGGGACCTTGTCCGATCATGCGGCCGACATCATCCGGCCGAGATCATCCGGCCGAGATCATGGAAGCGGATCCGGGCGCCGCGGGCGTGGGACCCGCACCTCGATGACCTGGAGCTGCTCCCTTGGGTCGTTGACCGCCGCGATCAGCTCGTCGAGGGTCGAGACGCGGGTGTACGGCGTCTGCGAGGCCCCGCACACAGCGGCGAGGTCGGCTCCAGTCGGCGTCCCGAAGACATGCTCGAAGGTGTCCGCGTGCTCAGGCGCTCCCTGCTCGAGCAAGCCGAAGATGCCACCGCCGTCATTGTTCACGACGACGATGGCCAGCTGAGGGCGGGGCTCGGAGGGGCCGAGCAGCAAACCGTTGCTGTCATGCAAGAACGTGAGGTCGCCGAGCAGGGCGGCGGCCGGACCTCCACCGGTGGACTGCCAGGCAAGGGCCGCGCCGATCGCCGTCGACACGGTCCCGTCGATGCCTGCGGCTCCGCGGTTGGCGAGCACCGTCACGCCCTCGCGCGGCGCCGCATGCCGCAGGTCGCGGGCGGGCAGCGAGGAGCCGACGACCAGGAGCGACCCCGGCGGGAGGCCCGCGTGCAGGGCGGCAGCCACCCCCGGGCCCGACCACGAGCCCGTCGCGCCTGCCGCGGCGACGGCCGCTGAGTCAGCCGTACTCCAGGCATCGACCCAGGCCGAGTCGATCGGCCGGTGATCTCCGGGCTCGGGTACGGCTGCCAGAACCCGGCTGGCCGTACGCCCGGTGTCAGCCCATCGAGCGGTGGGCGCGACAACGTCGATCTCGAGGTCGGGATCGGCGAGCAGCGCAGCGACGCGTCGGTCGAGGGTGGGCCGGCCGACCACGAGGACTCGTTGCGGGCGCAGGTCTGGATGCTCGGCCGGGTCGAGGAGCAGGTGGCCGAGGGTGAGGGCGTTGGGCCCGGTACGCCCGTTGCCGCTCGGCTCGGACAGGACTGGCCAGCCGCGAGCCTCGGCGAGGAGGACGGCCTGACGGCCCCAGTCGGGCGGTGCGTCTCCGACGATCACGAGCGTGCGCTGCGGCCAACCGTCGGTCGTCTCCGGGTGGGGCGCTCGGGCGCTGACCGACGTCCAGGGGCGCCCCTCGGCTCGACCGGCCAGAGGGGCCAGCTGCGCATGATCACGAGCAAGGGGGTCGGCGGAGTCGGTGGCCTCGGTGGGGTCGGGGGTGAGGGGTTCGCGGAAGGCGACATTCAGGTGGACCGGTCCTGGGTCATGCGTGAGGGTGCCCCGTGCGGCGGTCAGGGCGCGGGCGGTGAGGCCGCGGACGTACACGGTGAGGGCACGGAGCTCGGCCTCGGGAGGGGCCATCTGCGCAGGATCACGAGGGAGCTGGGGGGGCGTGAGGTCGTGGAAGAGGCGGGCGGCGGAGCCGTACAGGTGGATCTGGTCGATGGTCTGGTTGGCGCCGGTGGCGCGCAGCTCCGGGGGCCGGTCGGCGGTCAGCACGACCAGGGGGACGCCAGACTCCGACGCCTCGATGACGGCCGGGTGAAGGTTCGCCGCGGCCGTGCCGCTGGTCGTGACCACCGGCACCGGCAACCCGGACGCCTTGGCCAGGCCGAGAGCCAGGAATCCGGCGGACCGTTCGTCGATGCGGACGTGCAGCCGCACCCGCCCAGCCGCGTCAGCGGCGTGCAACGCGAAGGCCAACGGCGCCGAGCGTGAGCCCGGCGCGAGGACGGCTTCGCGCACCCCGCCGCGGATCAGCTCGTCCACCAGCACGGTGGCTACCGCCGTCGACGGGTTCATCGGCGGGCCGAGGACGATCGCGCGAGGGCTTCCACGGCGTCGATCCTGCCCGACCAGCGGGCGCGGGTCTCCGGGTCGGCCAGCGCCGCCGCGAGGCGGGCCGGGTCGGGGGCGACCAGGCCCACCGGGAGTGCGCCGTCGACGGGGAGCAGGGGTGCGGCCGCCACATCGGCGTCGAGCAGCTGCACCGTGGCCAGGCCGCAGGCGTAAGGGAGCTCGGGGAGGGCTGCAGCCAGGGCCAGTCCCATCGCGATGCCCACCGACGTCTCCAGCGCGGAAGACACCACGACCGGGAGGCCGATCTGCTCGGCGATCCGCAGGCAAGCGCGCACGCCTCCGAGCGGCTGCACCTTGAGCACGGCGATGTCGGCCGCCTCGAGTTCGACGACGCGCATGGGGTCCTCGGCCCGCCGGATGGACTCGTCGGCGGCGATGGGGACGTCGACGCGGCGCCGTACGTCGGCCAGGCCTTCGACCGTGGCGCAGGGCTGCTCGACGTACTCGAGGCCGCCAGCCGCCTTGTCCAGCAGGCGGATCGCGTCGATGGCCGACTCGACGGGCCAGGCGCCGTTGGCGTCGACCCGGATCGCCCCATCGGGTCCGAGCGCATCACGGACGGCTTCGACGCGGGCGAGGTCGTCGGCCAGGGCCTGGCCCGGCTCGGCGACCTTGACCTTGGCGGTGGTGCAGCCGCCGGACGTACGCACGATGGCCGCGGCCTCTGTGGGGCCGACGGCAGGAACGGTGACGTTGACCGGGATCGAGTCGCGCACCGCGACGGGGAAGCCCTGGTCGGCCGCCTCGCGCGCGGCGAGCCACCAGGCGAGCGCCTCGCGGTCGTCGTACTCGAGGAACGGTGAGAACTCGCCCCACCCGGCGTCGCCCTGGATCAGCGCGCCCTCGCGCACGGTCAAGCCGCGAAAGCGCGTACGCAGGGGGATCGCGAAGACCGAGGCCACCGGCCCATCCTGGTCCATGCCGGCTCATCGGCGCCCGACCTCACCTATCCTCACCGGGTGCCTGACGCCACGCCGCCCTTCGTGTCCGAGATCTTCGATCCGTCGTCGTGGCGGGTGGTCCACGGCTTCGAGGACCTCACCGACATCACCTACCACCGGCATGTGGTGGACGGGGCGGACCAGCCGACCGTGCGCGTGGCGTTCGACCGGCCGGACGTGCGCAATGCGTTCCGGCCGCACACGGTCGACGAGCTCTACCGCGCGCTCGACCACGCGCGCATGACGCCGTCGGTGGGGGTCGTGCTGTTGACGGGCAACGGGCCGTCGTCGAAAGACGGCGGCTGGGCGTTCTGCTCCGGGGGTGACCAGCGGATCCGGGGGCGGTCGGGCTACCAGTACGCCTCCGGGGAGGGCGCCGACTCCGTCGACGCTGCTCGGGCCGGGCGGCTGCACATCCTCGAGGTGCAGCGGCTGATCCGCTTCATGCCCAAGGTTGTCGTCGCGGTGGTGCCGGGGTGGGCGGCCGGCGGGGGGCACTCGCTGCACGTGGTGTGCGACCTGACGATCGCGTCCGCCGAGCACGGGCGGTTCAAGCAGACCGACGCCGACGTGGGGTCCTTCGACGGCGGGTACGGCTCCGCCTACCTGGCCCGCCAGGTCGGGCAGAAGTTCGCGCGGGAGATCTTCTTCCTGGGGTCGGAGTACACCGCCGACGACGCGCACCGGATGGGCATGGTCAACGCGGTGGTGCCGCACGCCGAGCTCGAAGCGACGGCGCTGGACTGGGCGCGGCGGATCAACGGCAAGTCTCCGCAGGCTCAGCGGATGCTGAAGTTCGCGTTCAACCTGCTCGACGACGGGCTCGTGGGGCAGCAGGTCTTCGCGGGCGAGGCGACCCGGCTGGCGTACATGACCGACGAGGCCGTCGAGGGCCGGGACGCCTTCCTGGAGAAGCGCGACCCCGACTGGTCGCCGTACCCGCACTACTTCTGACCGGGGCTCAGCCCGACCGGGACCAACCCGACCGGGACCAACCCGATCGGCGCTCAGCGCACGATGGCGTGCGAGAACTCCTTCTTCTTGCCGAGGAAGAAGATGCCGGGGGCGTTCTCGAAGCGGTCGCTCGGGTTGCGCTTCAGGGTCGACCAGTTGATGCCCAGCGTGCCGGAACGGTCGTTGCTGACGTAGAAGATCGCGCCGCCGCCCTCGTTGGCATGGTTGTCGGTGAGGGTGGACCCGGCGATGTGCAGCCGGAACTTGTTGCCGTCGTTGTAGATCGCACCGCCGGAGCCGCCGCCCGCTGTGCCCGACTTCGCGGGGTTGGCGCCGTTCCCGACCGCCTTGTTGTCGGTGAACACGCTGTTGTAGATCTGCCAGCTCACGCCGATGCTCGACAGGGCGCCGCCGTTGCTGCACACCCCTTGCTTGAAGGTGCTGTGCGTCACGTAGACCGGCAGGTCGCGGTATTGGTCCAGCACGCGCACGGCGGCCCCGCCCAGGTCCGCACCGTGCCGGTCACAGCGGTTGCGGTTGAACGTGGAGTTCACGATCTTCAGCCGGCCGCCGCGGACGAAGATCGCCCCGCCCCCGCCGCCGTCGTACGTCTTGCCCGTCGAGTCGCCGTGGACCAGCCGGAGGTTCTGCACCACCAGCCTCGGCCTGGCCTGGTCGTTGCAGTGGCTGGTGGTCCAGGTCTGCTTGGGGTCGCAGGTGTTCATGTAGAGGATGCGGCGCTCCCCGGCCCCGCTCAGGGTGACCAGGCCTTCCCCGTCGAGGACCACCCTCTTGCTGGTGTTGACCACCTTGGCGGTCTTCTTCAGCGTGATCGTCACGGGGTCCGGGCCGCACCGGAACCGGATGATCCCGCCCTTGCGGACGGCGCTGACCACGGCCTTGGAGGTGCAGCTCTCAGGGGTGCCGTTGCCGACCCAACGGGTGGGCGTCGAGGTGTTGACCGCCTTCCCGTCCGCTGGCACCCGGACGTGCCTTGCGCCCTTGGCGACCGCTGCCGTGGCCGCGCTCGTCGACGGCGCGGCAGCCACGCCCTCAGGGCTCACAGCCGTAGCCGCCGAGGCCGTAGCCGTCGAGGCCGTAGCCGTCGAGGCCGTACCCGTCGAGGCCGTGGCCACAAGCGCCGAGGCCACCAGGGCAGCGAGGGTCACCGCGGAGACGTACCGACGAACCAGACGCATGTGTCTTAGAGTGACCGACCCGTCACCGTACGTCTACCCACGAGCACCCCCACTTCACCCACGACTCGCCGGGCGTGCTGCAGGTCGACTCCTGCTGTGCCCGGCGAGTCGTGGGTGAAGTGGCGGGGGGTTAGTCGAAGGCGCCCCAGGGGCGGTCGGTGAGGAACATGCGGATGCCGTACGGCACGGATGGGGCGAACTCCGCCCGTCGCTCCACCGGCAGGCCGCCGAGGAAGCGCCACCAGGCCAGGGCGCGAGCGACCGTGCCCGTACGCCGAGCGAGGTCAGCGATCTCGATCAGCTCGGCGCGACTCCCGTACGCCGCCCAAGGCTCGAGGTAGGCGTCGCGCATCCGCAGGACCTCAGCACCGCCGGGCTCGAGCCCCAGCTTGTAGGCCGCAGAGCGCAGCGTGACCACGATCGTGTGGAACGGGTGCGCGATGCACCCGTCGCCCCAGTCGAAGAGCACCAGCCGGTCGCCGTCGACGAGCACGTTGCCGTCGTGCAGGTCGTCGTGCTGCACGGTGTCGGGGATGCCCGCGGCGACGAGCTCAGCACACAGCCTTCCCAGCTCGGCCAGCCCGCTGCCGCGGAACGCCTCCAGCTCCGAGGCGGTGAGCGCCTCCTCGGGCGTCTCGGTGAGGACGACATCGTCGGCCGCCAGGGCCCGCGCCTGCTCCGGCAGCAAGCGGGTGCGGTGATCGGGGACTCCGTCAGCGAGCAGCCCGTCCACGAAGGGCACCGCCGCGATCTGAAGGCGCGCGTACTCCGGCAGGATCCGCTCCCAGAGGGGCAACTGATCGAGGCCGGCCGCTCGTTCGCGCAGCTTCATCCCAGCGTCCCAGGTCAGCATCCAAGCCCGGTCACGATCCGAGGCGAGGGTCCGCGCCAGCAGGTCGGGCCGCAGCTGCACGAGGACCGGCAGGATCGCGAGTTCAGGCGCGAAGGTCGGCAGGCACGCCTTGAACCACACGACGCCGCCGGTCGTGGGCACCCGCATGGCGGTAGCCCAGAGGTAGACGTGCGGCTGCTCGATCGGGCCGTCGATGGCCAAGCCGTGCTCGGCCAGCCGGGCCTCGACCCACGCGCGTACGTCGGCGTGCCAGGCCGGGTCGCTCCAGTCAGCCGGCCCCGATCCGGGGTCGGACGTGCCTCGATCGGCAAGCCCCGGATCGGTGGCCGGGGCGACGTCACCGGGGTGGTCGGCGCTCTGAGTCATGCCGCCGCCATCGTCGACGCACGCGGCCGCCACCGCAGGCCGGCCAGCGGGTCAGACTCGCCTTTGCGTCCGAGCCAAGGTGCGCAATAGCCCACGATGAGTCGGACGTTGCGACCGTGGAGCCGGGGTCGGGTCATGGGTGCCTGCCCCTAGCTGATGCCTTCACCCACGGCGGCGTCGAGGGCAGCCAGCGCCTCGGCGTCTCCGGAGCGCTCGATCGAGCCCAGGGCGGGGCGGTTCCACAGCCAGCAGTTGAGGTCCGCCGCGGTCCCGCGCACCTCGCCGGCCACCGGGCCGCCGTCATCGGTCTCGGCGATCCGCATGTCAGGCTCGTCCTCGTAGGAGGCGTCACCGTCCGGCGATGTACCGGTGAACCGGCCGAGTCTCGCCACCCACGAGTGCCCGGTGTCGGTGGTGGCCAGGCGCACGGAGTGGCCGTCGGTCGCGGTGAACGTCCCCCACGACGGCTCGCCGCCGTACATCACCCGCAGCACCTCATCGACGCCGTCGGCGCACAGAGCAGCATCCATCTCGGTGCGGGCACCGGCGGTGAGCTCGGCGTCCAGACGGTGGATGAGGGCCTCGTGGGCCTGGCGGCGCCGGATGAACCCGATCGTGTGGTCGTCGGCCCAGGTCCACACGGCGGTGTCGGGGGCGGTGGTGGTGAGTACGTCGCCGAGCTCGGCGCTCACCTCGTCGTACCAGGCCCGGAGGGCGGCCCGGTCGCGCGGCCGCTCGGGCTTGGCCTCCTCGGCGCCGGCGGGGTCCTGCAGCTGCTGGCGGGCGATGTAGCCCCAGAAGAACTGCACCTCGCCGAGGTGCCAGAGCAGGTCGTCGGCGTCCCAGTCCGGACACGTCGGCACGCGGTCGGTCGGCTGCGTCGCGTCGATGGCTTCGGCGAAGCGCCGGGACTCGCGAGCGAGGTGGTCGAGGTAGTCCAGGTTTCCGAGGGGCATGCGGGCGAACCTAGCCCGTCAGCCCGCCAGCCACGGACCCATTTTCCGCGCCTCGCCCGGTGAGCCCTCGGGCGACCGTCGCTCTAGTCTTGATCACGACATGACGCGTGAGCTGACGGCGGTCCCGACGCCTGCGGACCCCTCGGTCATCGAAGTCCTCCTCCCCCGCCTCGCCGCCGCCCTCGACGGCACCGGCCCGGCCCTCCTCCCCCTCCCCCCTCCACAACGGGGTAGTTCCCAGTCGCCAGGGCAACAGCAAACTTCCCCAATCCGAGCAGAGGCGGAGTACGTCGCCGACGACATCGCGGTCGTCGTCGCCACCTCGGGTTCGACCGGTGCGCCCAAGGAAGCGATGCTCACGCTCGCACGGCATGCTCTGGGCGGCCGACGCCCTCCACCGGCTCGCGGGCGGTCCCGGCACCTGGCTGCTCACCCTCCCCGCCTGGCACGTGGGCGGCCTGCAAGTGCTGACCCGCTCGATCCGGGCGGATACGACCCCGCTCGCGATGGACCTGCGAGACAGCTTCACCGCCGATGCCTTCACCCGCGCGACCGCCGACTTGCAACAGCGGGCCGGCGGCGGACGCACGTACACCTCGATCGTCCCGACCCAGCTGACGCGCATCCTCGACGGCGGGCCGGAGGCGGTGGCCGCGCTCGACTTCCTACGACGCCGTGCTCGTCGGCGCGGCCGCCACGCCACCCGACCTGGCTGAGCGCGCGCGGCGGGCCGGGGCGCGGCTGTTGCTGTCGTACGGGATGAGCGAGACCACCGGCGGCTGCGTCTACGACGGGCGCGCGCTGGACGGCCTGACCGTGCGGCTGCGCGACGGCGACCAGCGCGTGCTCGTCAGCGGCCCGTCAGTCTTCGCCGGCTATCGACAGCAGCCCGAACTCACCGCGGAGGTGCTCGTCGACGGCTGGCTGGTCACCCCCGACCTCGGCCGCTGGGCCGACGACGGCCGGCTCGAGATCCTCGGCCGCGCCGACGACATCGTCGTGTCCGGCGGCGAGAACGTCTCACCGGTCGCCGTCGCCCATGCGCTGCGCAGCCATCCCGGAGTCGCCGACGCGGCCGTCGTCGGCGTGCCCGACCCGGAGTGGGGGCAGGCCGTGGTGGCGTACGTCGTCGCGGCAGGCACCACCTGCACGCCGGACCCCGACGACCTGCGGGCGCACGTGCGCGAGCAGCTCGGCCGCGCCGCCGTACCCCGGCAGATCGTCATCGTCGACTCCCTCCCCATGCTCGCCAGCGGCAAGGTCGACCGTGCGGCGCTCGCCGATCGCGCGGCGACGGCGGGGGCCTGAGGCGTGGCCACCGTCGCGCAGTGGGTGGAGGGCGCGCGCCCTCGTACGCTGCCCGCCGCCTTCGCGCCGGTGATCGCCGGCACCGGGGTGGCCGCGGCCGACGATGCGGTCGACTGGCTGCGCGCGGGGCTCTGCCTCGTCGTGGCCGTGGCGCTGCAGGTGGCGGTGAACTACGCCAACGACTACAGCGACGGAGTGCGCGGCACTGACGCCGTCCGCGTCGGCCCGCTGCGCCTGGTCGGCTCCGGGGCGGCGAGCCCGGCGGCGGTGAAGCGGGCGGCGTTCGCGGCGTTCGGCGTGGCCGCGGTGGCCGGGCTCGCGCTGGCCGCCATGACCACGTGGTGGCTGGTCGCGGTCGGCGCGCTCGCGATCCTCGCGGCGTGGGGCTACACCGGTGGGCCGCGGCCGTACGGGTACGCCGGCCTCGGCGAGCTGTTCGTCTTCGTGTTCTTCGGGCTGGTCGCGGTGGGCGGTACGGCCTACGTGCAGATCGGGTCGCTGACCTGGCTGGCGCTGACCGTGGCCGTACCCGTCGGCCTGCTCGCCTGCGCGATCCTGGTCGCCAACAACCTGCGCGACCTCCCCCGCGACGCGGAGGCGGGCAAGCACACGCTCGCGGTGAAGCTGGGCGATGCGCCCGACGCGGATGCTCTACGCGGGTCTGATGCTGATGCCGTACGTCGTCCCGCTCGGCCTCGCCCTCACCGGCTCGCCGTGGACGTTGCTCGCTCTCGGGGCGCTGCCGTTGTCGCTGCGTCAGACGCAGCGGGTCATCAGCGGGCGCTGCCGGTCCCGGCTCTCATCCCCGTGTTGAAGGCCACCGGCCTGACAGAGCTCCTCTACGCGATCCTCATCGCGGCAGGGTTGGCCCTCGGCGCCTGAACAACCCTTCGAGCCGGGGGTCATGCTCTTGAGAGCCGAACTGGTGCCTTGGGGGCGCCCGGAGTACCGCATGGCCCACCCAAGGCACCACTTGCCGCGACCGGCTCAGGCATCGGCGGACTCCCAACCGGCGTTGGCCAGGTGCCCCGCGGGTGCAGCCCGCTGACCTGTGCCGACCTGAGGGGCCATCTGCGCATGATCACGAAGGGGGTCGGGGCGGTTCTTGGGGTGGGCCAGCGGTTCCGGGTTTCCGCTCGCCCAGGAAACGCCGAACGGGGCGGGCCCGAAGGCCCGCCCCGCCGGATGGAGCGTGTCGTGCTTGGTGGTGCTAGATCACGCGAGCGTGATCGTCATCGATGCCGACGTAGGTGCCCGCAGCCTGGAAGGCGGGAACCGTGCAGGGTGACCCCGCCGGCGACATCCCACTCTCCACCGGTGGTGCCACTGGCGCCGGTCTGAGCGTCCTTCACACACAGCGTGACCGTAGAACCGAAGTTCTGCGCGACCTCGTCGCTGGCTCCCGGAGCGGAGGCTCCGATGGTGGGGGTGGAGCTCGGGTCGATGACCAGGTTGGCGGCCGGGATTGAGCCAGTTCCTCCGGTGAGGTCGCCCATGTTGGCCGTCAGCGACCACCCATAGGTGCCACCTCGGGTGTCCGTCACGGTGACCGTGTTCAGGTCGCCGGTCAGATCGGCGTCAGCCAACGCGGTAGGCGTCGTGCCGAGGTCGATATTGCCCTCGTCGGAGTTCGACCCGGTCACAGTCGCAGCCTGCGCGAGCGTCCCCGGTAGAACCTCTGCGTTCACGTTCTGACCCGTGTCACAGCCAGGGCCACCAGTCAGGTTCCCGGTGTACGCGGTGCACTGGCCGGAGGAGAAGCCGAACGTGGCAAACGTTCCGGTTGCCGCGCCGGGAGGAGACCCGATGGCGGACACACGGTCTGTCTGCGGGTCGCTAATGACCACCGACAGGCTGATCGTTCCTGTAGCGGAAGCGGTACCGCTGACCTGAACGTTGGTCCCACTCGCAAACGGTCCGATGACGGCGTTGCCAGCACCGAGGCACGGTGGCTGCGGCGCCGGGCTCGGCAGGAGGCAAAGCCCGTTGGGGTTCGGGAACTGCCCCTGCGCAGTCACGGCCTCAGTGGGGTTGAAGTTTGACCCGCTCACGGCGACGACTGTTCCCGCGCCCCCAGCTGCAGGAGTGAGGCTGATAGTCCGCCCGCCGAGGATAGTGATCGGCGTGGTGGAACTGTTCGCCCCTTGAGTGACGACGATCGTCGTGACTCCAGCTGTCGCGCCAGCAGGCACAGTGATGCCCCCGACAACGCCTCCAGCGCCTCCGCTACTAAGCGTGTTTGTCGCGCTTGCGCCACCTACGGTCGTCGTGAATCCACCAACGGCGACGTTGGCTCCCCAGTTACCGCCACCCACGTTGAGCGTGTTCCCGCTCCGCGCGTAGCCGGTCACACTCGCTGCCTGCCCGGTGATCCCGGTGACCGAGATGTTCGGACCGGTGACTGTCAGGCCGGTACCCGCATACGGAACCTGGACACCTGACGGACCCGTTGCTTCAGAAGTCCCGAACGTATTGCCGTTGCAGTTGATGTCGAGGGCGAACGCGGTCACGTTCCAGTTCATGTTCTTGACCGCAACCCGGTACGTGCCCGCGCCCGGCGCCGTGTAGTTCGCCGTGTAGGAGGCACCAGGGAAGGCGGCGGTCGATCCGCCGTTTACAGTCGCGGAGTTCGTGCTAGACGCGACGGTCGCCACCTCGACATCGTCAGGTGTCCCGAACACTGTGTCCGCACCAGCGGTGTAAACGCCGAAGGTCGCTTGACTGACGGCCGTGGCCGTCGGGCCACCGTTGATCGGACCCTGGGAGTATGTGTAGTCAATCGCGATGCTGGCGCCCGCGGCGACGGTTGCCGCCCCGCTGGACCCGTTGAGATTCAGCGTGTGATTGATCGTCGCGTTCTGCGCTGGGTTCGTGGTGTTGGGCCAGGCCGCGACGGACGTCGAGATGCCATTCACCCAACAACCAAGAGACAGGTTGCCGGTGAAGGCGCTCGCACTAGGCGCAGCCACGGTGGCCGCCCCCGCCATCGCCAAGGCAGCAGCAGCCACCGCGGCGAACCTCTTATTGGGTTTCATTGCTTGGTGTTCCCCTTCCCTCCAAGGAAGTCGCCGGGCCCCCTCGGACCCTGCGATAGAACCGCGACTCCGACGCTTCCCAGATGTTCCGCTGTGTGGAACGTTGTTCGCGTAGTCGTGACGGAGGTAACACTCTCCGTCTGACGCGAGCGTGTCAAGGGCTTCCGGCAACCTTTCGCCCAACGGGGAGGTCACGATTTCGTCCTGGCTACGTGGCGTGAGGATTGGCCAACCCTCCGTAGGCGGCCGAGCGCGGAAATGGTTCGGAATTCCAAGGGAAAACGCCCGCGGCCCCCTCCGGGCGCAGGCGTCTTCCGTCCTAGAGCCGACCCCCGTCGGCGGTGGGTCAGGCGGCGCGATGGCTCCCCCGCGTCGCGACGCGGCCGACCATTGTGGCCCCCGCCGGCGCGAGCTGGCATCGCGCGGTAGGACCGCACCGCCACGACCAGGCCGATCTGCAGGAGGAGCGCGGCCACGAGCGCGGTCATCACCGTCTCGCGGGCTCCGGTAGCAGCGAGCTCATCGCCCCCGCCACCACCACCGCCCCCAGCCACCACCGGTGGTCCCAGTGGTGCCCGCGACGGTGAAGCCGGCGCTCAGCACGTACTGCTCCCCGGTCGGCGACTCCCCGAGCAGCACCATGGTGTGGTCACCCGAGACCCCCGTGGGGATCGTGACCGTCATCGAGACGGCGCCGGAGGAGCTGGCCGTCGCTTGGCCGAGGACGACGGGCGAGGAGTACATGACCGCAGTCACGCCGGTGTCAGCGCCGAAGCCAGATCCCTCCACCGTCACCTGACCGCCCGCGGAGGTCGTGCCGGTGATCGTCAGCGGGCCGTCGGCGGGCGGCGGTTCCGACGGCAGCGTCACCTGCGTCAGGTCGATGACCAGCGCCGACTTGGGCGTGCAGGTCACGTCGACGTTGGACGCCGAGGTGTCATCGAACGTGATGTGGTCGATCGCGATCGACGCGGGCGAACCCGAGGCGCTGCCGGTGACGGTCTGACCGGGGCCTTGGGAGTACGGCGCCTGGTCGACGTTCAGCGCGGGCGCCGTGAGTTTCACCGTTGCTCCACCCGCCATGACGGTGGCGGTGGCCTTCTGGGTCCCAGCGAGGATCGGCACTGGGCCGGTCTTCGGGCCCGCGTCCCAACCCAGCGCGAGGTCGGTGCCCGTCAGGTTGACGGTCAGCGCGGCCTTCCAGTCGCTCGAGGAGCTGAATGCCGGAGGGAGCTCGCAGGTGAACTGCGCCGTCGCGGAACCGGTCGACACGTCGGTCGAGCCGCCCGACTGAGTCGGGCTCGGTGACACCGACGGACTCGCGGTCGGCGAAGGGCTCGTCGTCGCGCTCGGAGAGGTTGTCGGGGTGACCGACGGCGAGGGAGACGAGGTAGGCGTCGGCGAACTGGTCGGAGTCGGGCTGCTCGACGGGGACGGCGACGAGGTCGCTGTCGGCGTTGGCGTAGGGGTGGGCGTCGGAGTCGACCGCCGCCGACGTCACCGACTGGCTGATCGACGTCGTCTGCGGGTTGTGCCAGTGGTCGCGATCGCCGGAGGCCGAGCACCAGGTGTCGATCTGCCCGGCCTTGTAGTCGAACTCGATCTGCTCGACAGCCAGGTCCACAGTCCCTGCCGCACCCGCCGTGAACGTTCCGGTCGCCGACCACGACCCCAGCTTCGCCGCGGCGGCCACATCACTCGACGGGTAGGTCGGGTCCTTGAGCGTGACGATGTTGCCGCCGTTGCGCGAGACGAAGACGTCGACCTCGAGAGAGTTCGTCGTCAGAGCCACCGGCCCGTTCGTCGGACCCTGCGCCCCGGTCGCCGTCACCGTGACGGTGTCACCGGTCTTCGGGCTGGTCGGCGAGGTGGTCAACGTGAACGTGTCGGTGTAGACCGACGGGCTCGAGCCGGCCCCGGTGTCGAAGTAGAGCCGGCAGCCCAAGGTGGCCGAGCCGTTGAACGCCTCCGCAGGTCCACTCGCCACCAGCAACAGCACAGGCGAGGCGATCGCGGCCGCGGCAACCGCCGCGAGACCCCGGCGAGCCCGAGTCCCGAGAGACCGCCTCATCGAAGCGCCCGACGAGACCGCACGTAGATGATCAGCCCGATCTGGAACGCGACCAACCCGCCGATCAGCACCACCGGCGACACGGGTCCGGTGTGCGGGAGCGTGTCACCTGAGTCCTTGCCGGTGTTCTTGTTGCCGGTGTTGGTCGTATTGCCGGTCGTGTTGGTCCCGCCGGAGTTGGTCGTGTTGCCCGGTGTTGGTCGTGTTGCCCGTGTTACTCGTCCCGCTGGCCGAGACGACCTTCACGCTGCCCATGGGGTCACCGCCGCCCCCGGCCGTACACGTGGTCGTCACTGGCGGCGGTCCGGGGTAGACGAACTGCACGCTCTTCAGTGCCAGGTTGACCGTCCCGGCCTTCGAGGCCTTGAACGTCCCGGTCATCGTCGGCACCGGGAACGACTTCAGCGCCCCGACGACCTGCCCCACGGCCGGCCCCCGCACGGTCATCGTCCCGCTCTGCGCACCCGACATCGCCACGGAGGCCTGCGGCTTCAGCTTGTTCTTCGCCAGCGTGACCGGGCCGTTGGTGTAGGTGCCGACCTTCACGCTGACGGTCACGGTCTGCCCGGGCTTCGCGCTCGCGGGCGACGCCGACATGGTCACGTTGGGGTTCCATGCGGGCAGCGGGTTGGTCGTGGCAAAGCTCAGCTTGCAGGCGTACGTCGCCGCGGAGGCGGGCGACGCGGGCAGCACGACGAATCCCGCGCAGGCGAGAAGCACCGCGGCGCACCCGGCCGCGTACGAGCGCAACGACATGTGCAGAGCCCTCCAAGGCTGTCGTTTCGCTGAGTGGAACAACGTTCTCGTCAGCAAAACGTCATCGCATTGAACCTCCTCCGCGTACGCCGGTCAAGCACTCCGCCGCAATCGTGACCAACCGGGTGAGCCCGGGTGAGCAAGCCGCGTCACCCCGGCGCCGTCCGGTCACCTCACGTGAGCGTGAACGGGCGCTCCGACGGGCTCAGGTCATCCCCGGCTTGGCGACCCCGAGATAGGCGATCACCACGATGAGCACCCAGATCGTGAGGACGTACGGCACCGCGCCCTGGACGGACCTACGCAGGTCGCCCTCGACCGAGCGGCTCGTCCCGGTCGTCACCAACGTCGCGAAGGCCGGGCCGAACGGGCGCAGCCGAAACCGGATGAGCACCCCGCACAGCATCGCCAGGGCGTAGAGCGCCACCTTCCCGCCGAGCCACTTCGGGTTCGTCGTCACCCCGAACGGCTCGGTCGCGAAGATCGTGTAGAGGCCGACGGTGAGCAAGGTGACGATCAGCCCGAACCGGATGAGCAGGTCGATGTTCTTGATGCGGGCGCCCAGCGGCGTACCCGTGTAGTGGTGGTCGGCCAGGACGAGCCCCAGCCAGGCGAGCCCGAAGACCCAGACCGCGATGACGGGGAGGCCGGCGAAGCGTTCGCCGTAGCTGCTCGCAGCCATCAACGAGACCCCGCTCGGCAGGAAGAGCACCAGGCAGATCCGCGGCACCATGTCGACCCACGCCATGATCTTGAGCGCGGTGACCCGGCTCTCGACGGCGAGCTCGGGCTTGAGGACGTAGCGGCTGGAGTAGAAGACCCCGAGGTCGGCACCGAGCCAATAGGCCATCAGCACCAGGTGAAGCAGGATCAGCAGCTCGAGCAGGGTCACGGGAGTGGCTCCGGGCCAGGGGTCGGTCGTCAAGCGGGCGGACGTACGGGCCTGGAACGACGTTCCGGGCGCAGTGGGGAGGGACGGTACCAGCGACAGGCGAACGGGTCAGGCGCCGTCGTCGCCCGGGACCCCTGCCTCGTCCTCGGTCCGCACCGCTTCATCGCCCGCGGCAGCCGCCTCGTCCTCGGCTCGCGCCGCCTCGTCGAGCTTGGCCGTCATGCGCTCGGCCCGCTCTTGGACGCCCAGAGCCAGCCGCTCCCGCATGCCGGCGAGCGCCCAGTAGGAGATGAGCAGGCTCACCCCGAAGGCGAGAACCACGAGCAGGACGCCGCGAGCGCCCGCGACGTACAGCACGCCGAAGGTCACCGCGAGGATGGCCAACCGCGCGAGGGTGTAAGCCCAGAACGTCCGCATGGGCTCCGAGGATACGTGCGGGCGGAATCCGACATACCCTCATGAGGTGAGTCGCATCTTGCCCCTGGTCGCCATCCTCGGGTTCACGATCTTTTGCTTCGTCGATTGCCTCCAGACCCCGAAGGCGCGGATCAAGGCGCTGCCCCGGGTTTTATGGCTGATCCTCGTGCTGATCCCGCTCATCGGCGGCGCGCTGTGGCTGACCGTCGGCCGCACCTGGGGCAACCACGGCAGCACCGGCGGCGGTGGCCAGGGGTACGGCGGCCGCGGCGGCCCGCCTCGCGCCCCCGACGACGACGACGACTTCCTCCGCGGCCTCACCTGACGGCTGGCACCTCGCGTCAGCGACAAGTCCCGCAGGTAGGGCGCGGGTCGAGCGAACCGCGCTCAAGTGGTGCCTTAGCCGGGTGTTTCGGCGGCTGAGGCCCTCCCAAGGCACCAGTTGTCGCTGGTCGTTGGGCGCCGGACGGCGGGGCGCGAACGCGTTGCCCTTGCGAAGGAGAGGCACCGCCCATGCCAGGCGGCGGCCTGTGGACGACCGGAGCGCGCTGACCCCGGCGGCGGCCACGCTGTCGCGATGCAGGCTCACATCGGTCGCCGACCCACGACGAACGCGCGTCGTCTGTCTCGCGGGCTCTACTGCCCTGACGGCCGCGACCTCCTCGATGACCTTCGTGCCTGGCAGCTCGTGCTCCCGCGCACAGCCGCCTTCACCCACCTGACCGCCGCGAGGGCGTACGGCCTCTGGCTGCCGCCACTGCCCGACCCCGTGCCCACCTTCGTTGCCCAACATGTCGGCGACCCGCGTTCACGGCGTCCGGGCCTGGTGGTGAGTCGTCACCGCGAGCCGCCGACCGTCCAGGTCCGCGACGGTGTTCGGCTGGCGCCACCAGCCACGGCCCTTCTGGCCTGCGCTCGCGACCTCGGACTCATCGACCTGGTCATGCTGTGCGACTCCGCGTTGGCGAACGGCCTCTGCGGTCACTCCGAGCTCACGGCCGTGGCAGACGGCGGCTCGCGAGGAGCGCCCGTCCTCCGCCGCGCCGTCGCGCTCGCCGACGCGCGGAGCGAGTCGCCCTGGGAGTCAGTCCTTCGCCTGCTGCACCACACGGCGGGCGCCGAGGTGATCCCCCAGCACGTCGTCGTGGCCGACGATGGGACCTTCGTCGCACGGGGCGACCTGTGGGTGGCAGGAACGCGCACCCTGCACGAGTACGACGGCGCCGGGCACCGCCTGGCAGCTCAACAGCGCCAAGACCTGCGGCGAGATCGCCGCCTGGTGGCCGCTGGCTGGACCCGGCGCGGCTACACCAACCGCGACCTGGTCGAGGGTGCCGCCGGCGTGATGCGCGACATCGACCTTGCGCTGGGACGCTCCTCCCGACCGGAGCACCTGCGCCGATGGCACGCCCTCGTCGCGACCTCCTCGATCAGCCCGGCCGGCAGGGCGCGGCTCGCCAGGCGGTTGGCTGCGCGGGCGCGGGGTCGACCAAGCCGCGCGCAAGTGGTGCCTTAGCCAGGCATTTCGGGTGCTAAAGGCCTCCCAAGGCACCAGTTGGCGCCGAACACCTCCCGGGCTAGACGCCGGAGTAGGAGTGGAGGCCGGTGATGAGGAGGTTGACGCCGAAGTAGTTGAACATGAGGCAGCCGAACCCGGCCAGGGCGATCCAGGCCGAGCCGCGTGCCTTCCAGCCCGCCGTCGCCCTCGCGTGCAGGTAGGCCGCGTAGACGACCCAGGTGATGAACGCCCACACCTCCTTGGGGTCCCAGCCCCAATAGCGGCCCCAGGCGTTCTCCGCCCAGATCGCTCCGGCGATCACGGCAAAGGTCCACAACGGGAAGGTGAACGCGTTGATCCGGTAGGCCAGGCGATCCATGGAGGACGCCTCCGGCAGCAGCCGCGCCAAAGCACCCGGCGCCGGCACCTCTGCGTCCGGCTCCGTCCCCGCGGCCCGAGCCGCTGCGACCACCTCGGTGGCTTCTGCAATCCGGCGGTCAGAACGGTCTTTCACCAAGAACAGCGCCGACAGCAAAGCCCCCAGCGCGAACGCCCCGGTCGCGATCATCGCGGCCATGACGTGCACGACGAGCCAGCCCGGACTTCAGGGCAGGCACCAGCTCGGCGGCGTCGGCGTAGAGCACCGTCACGGACAGGCCGAGGGCCAGCAGCACCACGGGCACCACGAAGACGCCGAGCAGCTGCTTGGTGCGATCGCGCAGTGCCACGATCAGGAAGGCCCCGGCCACCACCGTCGACGTGGTGAGCGTGAACTCGTGCATGTTGCCCCAGGGGACGCGATGCACCGAGATCGTCCGGGTGATCACCGACCCGAGCTGCAGGACGAAGGCCAGCAACGTCAGGGCCGTCGCGATCCCCGCAGCCTTGCGCCCGGGGAACATCGCTCCCGGCTCCGGAGAATCGGCCGGTGGGGGTACGTCTGCGCCCGCCCCGGTCCCGACCAGAGCGGGCTCGGGCCGGGAGCGTGCCTCGTCGCGAGCTCCGATGGTCGACGCGGCGGCAGCGGCGTAGCCGACGAAGGCCGCGGTGTAGACAGCGATCGCGGAGTAGGCCAGCTGAAGGCTGACCCGCGCCATGCTCTCGTCGATCACCGCTACTCCTTCTGTACGGCGCGCACGAGCGCCTCGACATCATCCTCGACGCGGCCCGCCTCGGTCTTGGCGAGCCCCGCGACCTCGACCACCGTAGTCCCGTCCTCGCCCTGCGTCGCGCGCAGCCAGACCCTGCGTCGGCGCACGAACAACGACAGCAGGAGCCCGGCGATCGCACCGATGGCTCCGGCCAGCGCGAGCTCCTTTCCGGGGTCGTGCGCGACCTGGAACGTGGCCCACTCCTGGATACCCTCGAAGGTCACCGTCCCGAGCCCGTCGGGCAGGGTCATCGACTCACCGGGCTTGAGCGCAAGCACCAACGGAGCCCCATCGGTCGGCTTGGCCTTCACGGGGGTGAGGCCGTCCACGTCGAGGTCGTAGACCGAGCGCGCGACACCGTCGTCGAGCCCCAGGTCACCCGTCCACGCGTTGAGGTAGACCTCCGGGTTCTCGGCCCCCGGGAAGTACGACACAGGGCCACCACCGGCGACCACCGTGGGGAAGAACCAGCCCGACAGTGCCACCTGCTCCGGCCGGGCGTCGGGCACCTTGACCACGCACTGCGAGGAGAAGTTGCCGTCCTGCGGGATGCACGGCACCGGTTGGTCGAGCACCGTGCGGCCCCGACCGTCGGTGATCGTGAACACGGGCGCATAGCCGTGGCCCACGAGGAACACCTTGAAGCCGTCCACCCTGAGAGGCTGGTTGACCTGGACGGTGAGCGATCGCGGCGTCTCACCCGGCTGGTCGGTCACGGTGAGATCGGCTTCGAACGTGCGGGCAGCCCCGAACTGCGCGGCCCCCGCCTCGTAGGTCGCGCGGAAGTCGTCGAGGGTGAAAGCGAACGGCGGCAGGTTGCTCAAGTCGTAGGCGCCCCCGGGCGTGACCTGGTCGTACTGCGTCACCGTGTTGGCGAAGCCCTCACCCTCCACCACCAGCGCGATTCCCTTGACGCCCCACAGTGATCCGATCGCTACCCCGATGAGCAGCACCACCAGCGACAGGTGGAAGACCAGGTTGCCGGTCTCGCGCAGGTAGCCCTTCTCCGACGCCACCCAGCCGTCGCCGGTGACGACCCGAAAGCGTGAGCCCTCGAGCGAACGCCGCGCCCGCTCGAGCACGTCGCCGGCCGGCTCGTCGGTGGTGAAGGACTCCGAGACAGGAAGCCGCAGAAGGTTGCGCGGCGCCGGGGGCGGCGCGGCACGCATCGTCCGCCAGTGCTGGCGGGTGCGCGGCAGGACGCACCCCACGAGAGACACGAACAGCAAGAGGTACGTCGCCGCGAACCACGGGGAGGCGTAGACGTCGAAGAACCCGAGTCGGTCCAGCAGGGGGGACACCGTGGGGTGGGCCGCCCGGTAGTCGGAGACCTCCACCGGGTTGACGCCGCGCTGGGGGAACAGGGACCCCGGGATCGACGCGAGCGCGAGCAGGAACAGCAGCAGCAGGGCCGTACGCATGGACGTCAGCTGCCGCCACGCCCACCGGGCCATCCCGACCGGGCCGAGCGAGGGCTCGCGCGCCGGCCCCTCAGGCTGAGGGTCGAGCGTCGACTCGAGGGTGTCGGTCACTGGGTCAGCCACCTAGAACGCCACCTCGAAGTTCGACGCCCACACGCGCATCTGGACCGACAGATCGGCCCAGATCCCCGTGACGAGCAGCACCCCGAGGATCACCAGCATCGCTCCGCCGAAGCCCATGATGAACGCGTAGTGGCGCTTGACCCAAGCCATCCCGCCCGCAGCACGCCGGAACGCTACGGCAACCAGGATGAACGGCAGACCCAGCCCGAGGCAGTAGAACACCATCAGGACGGCCCCCCGCAGCGCCGATCCCTCCGACAATGCCAAGGCCTGCACGGCAGCGAGGGTCGGCCCGATGCACGGAGTCCATCCCAACCCGAACAGCACGCCCAGCAGGGGGGCGCCCAGCAGACCAAGGGTCGGCATCCGATGGAATCGCCACTCGCGGCTGGCCCAGGGCAGCCAGCCCAAGAACGCCAAGCCGAGCAAGATCGTGAGCACGCCGAGGACGCGTGTGATGGGCGTCTGGTATTCGACGAGGACCGAGCCGAGCGAGCCCGCCAGCGCCCCGAGGCTGACGAAGACCGCCGTGAACCCCAGCACAAAGAGCAACGACCCGGCGAGCAACCGGCCGCGCTTGCTTTCGGCGAGGTCGGCTCCGACCAGCCCGGTGGCGTAGGACACGTAGCCGGGCACGAGCGGCAAGACGCACGGGCTCAGGAACGAGATCAGTCCGGCCAGCACGGCGATCGGGGCGGCCAGAAGCAGGGAGCCGTTGACCACGGTGTCTGCAGGGGCGGTGAGCATGCGTACGGACGGCCGTCAGCTCGCCGGCGCCGCGGCAGGCTCGGCCACCACGGGAGCGATGATCGCGCGCAAGGTGCCCTCGGTGACCTCGCCGACGACCCGCGCCGCGACGCGGCCCTGCCGGTCGAGCACGAGCGTCGACGGGATGGCCTGCGGGTTGATGTCTCCGTGGAACGCCAGCAGAAGGACGCCATCGGGGTCGACCACGTTGGGATAGCTGAGGCCGACGTTGTCCACGAAGGCGCTGGCCGCCGCATCGCTGTCGCGCGTGTCGATCCCCACGAAGGCGACGTCGCTGTCCTTCGTAGGCGCCAGGTCGTCGCTCACCGCCTTGAGGACGGGAGCCTCCTTGCGGCACGGAGGGCACCACGAACCCCACACGTTGACCACGACAACCTGACCGCGCAGACCAGCGAGATCAAGCGTGTCGCCATCCAAGGTCTGGCCGCTCAGCTCGATGGGATCGCCGCGATCCGCGGGCGCGACCTCCGTGATCGCTCCCGACCCGGAGACGTAGTTCTGGTCCGGCTGGTCGACGGGCGTGCCTGCCCCGGTGGCCGCCGAGCACCCGGCCAGCACCAGCGCCCCCACCATCGCCCCCATGGGGAACATCACCCGTGCTCTATGACCGACAAACTTCCCCATTGCGGTCAGGCGCCGGCCTGGAACCTGCGGCTGGGTGCGGTCGGGAGCAGTGCACGAGCCGGCTCGGTGTAGGCGACCGCCGCGAGCCGGTCACCCTCATAGGTGAACGACGTCACCGACGCCAGCGTGCACTCACGTTTGCGCGGGTCGTGCCACAGCCGGCGGCCCTCGACGAAGGACCGCACCGTCCAGATGGGCAGCTGGTGACTGACCAGCACGGCCTCGTGCCCGCGCGCCGCGTCTCGCGCCGACGCCATGGCGGCGAGCATCCGGGTGACCTGCTCGGTGTAGGGCTCGCCCCACGAGGGGGTCATGGGGTTGCGCAGGTGGCGCCAGTGACGGGGGTGGCGCAGCGACCCGTCTCCGACGCCGAACTGCAGGCCCTGGAAGTAGTTCGCCGCCTCGATGAGGCGATCGTCGGTCACGATCGGGAGCTCGTGTGCGGCGGCGATGGGCGTCGCCGTCTCCTGCGCCCGTTCCAGCGGGGACGCCCCGACGTGGGTCACGTCCCGCGACGCGAAGGTCTCGGCCACGACGTCGGCCATCTGCCGCCCGAGGTCGGACAGGTGATAGCCGGGCATCCGGCCGTACAGGATCTTCTCGGGGTTGTGGACCTCGCCGTGACGCATCAGGTGGACGACGGTCACGTCGGGCTCGGCCGTGTTTGGTCGGGTCGACGTCACGCGAGGTCCCCCGTCGTCGCCTCGGCAGCAGCCCGAGCGGCGGCCGGCAGCGCGTCGGCCACCCGCTCCAGGGCCAAGTCGTCATGGGCGGCGCTGACAAACCACGCCTCGAACGCGCTCGGCGGCAACGAGACTCCCTGGTCGAGCATCGAGTGGAAGAACGGGGCGAACCGGAAGGCCGCCTGGGTCCTGGCCGTGGCGTAGTCGGAGACCTCAGGGGTCTCCGAGGGATCGACGAAGAAGATGCTGAAGAGGTTCCCCGCGGCCTGGAGCACATGGGGGACGCCCTCCTTGGCCAGCGCCTCCGACGCGAGGCGTCCGACCTCTGCGGCGGCGGTGTCGACGATGGCGTAGACCTCGTCGGTGCAGTGCCGCAACGTGGTGACACCAGCCAGGGTGGCCATTGGGTTTCCCGACAGAGTGCCCGCTTGGTAGACCGGGCCTTGCGGAGCCAGATAGCTCATCACGTCGGCCCGTCCTCCGAACGCCGCTGCGGGGAGTCCACCGCCGATGACCTTGCCAAAGGTCATGAGGTCGGGGCGGACCCCGTCGAGACCCCACCAGCCGCCGGGTGACACGCGGAAACCGGTCATCACCTCGTCGCTGATGAACAAGGCCCCATGCCGGCGACACAGCTCGGCCAACCCGGCATTGAACCCGGGCCGTGGCGGCACCACGCCCATGTTGGCCGCCGCCGCCTCGGTGATCACGCAGGCGATCGTGTCGCCGTACTCGGCGAACGCAGCCTCGACCGCCGCCAGATCGTTGTACGGCAGCACGATCGTGTCCGCCGCACTCGCGCCCGTCACCCCGGGGGTGTCGGGCAGGCCCAGCGTCGCGACCCCCGACCCGGCCGCAGCCAGCAGCGCGTCGACGTGGCCGTGGTAGCAGCCGGAGAACTTCACCACCTTGGCTCGACCCGTGAAGCCGCGAGCCAGGCGGATCGCCGACATCGTGGCCTCGGTACCGCTGTTCACGAGGCGGACCTGCTCCACCGGGTCGACCCGGGCGACGATCTCCTCGGCGAGCTCGACCTCGTAGCGGCCGGGCGCCCCGAAGGACGTCCCCAGCGCGAGCTGCTCGGACAACGCGTCGACCACTGCGGGGTGAGCGTGCCCCAAGATCAGCGGGCCCCAGGAGCAGACGAGGTCGACGTAGTCGTTGCCATCGGCGTCGACGACGTACGGCCCGACGCCCGAGACCATGAACCGTGGGGTTCCGCCCACAGCGCGGAAGGCGCGGACCGGCGAGTTGACCCCACCCGGCGTGACCGCGAGCGCCCGGTCGAACAGGGCGCGAGAGGCATCGGAGGTCACCCGCCCATCCTCTCAGCCGGTCCGCGAAGTGGCCGAATCGGACCGACGTGCGCGGCTGACTCGTCGAGTGGCAGGAAACGGGGCGATCCGGCCCCCCGGTCATCGCCCCGTTCGCCGCCACTCGATGCGGGGCGCGGAAACTTTCGAACACTTTCGGCTCGGTTGCGGCCAGGCTGGGCCAGGATGGGAGGGACAGCCGAGCGGAGAAGAGGCGAGCCATGACGACGGTGCGGGCGGCGTTGGTGCAGACCGAGTGGACCGGCGACAAGGAATCCATGATCAAGGCCCACGAGGAGTACGCCCGCGAGGCGGCTGGGCTCGGCGCCAAGGTCATGTGCTTCCAGGAGCTGTTCTACGGGCCGTACTTCTGCCAGGTGCAGGATGCGGCGTACTACGACTACGCCGAGTCGATCCCCGGCCCGACGACTGAACGGTTCCAGGCGCTGGCCGCCGAGCTGGGCATGGTCATGGTGCTGCCGATGTATGAGCAAGAGCAGCCCGGCTTCCTCTACAACACCGCGGCTGTCGTGGATGCCGACGGCAGCTATCTCGGGAAGTACCGCAAGCACCACCTCCCGCACGTGAACGGCTTCTGGGAGAAGTTCTACTTCCGCCCCGGCAACCTCGGCTTCCCGGTGTTCGACACCGCCGTCGGCAAGGTCGGCGTCTACATCTGCTACGACCGGCATTTCCCGGAGGGCTGGCGCGCGCTAGGCCTCAACGGCGCACAGATCGTCTTCAACCCGAGCGCGACCAGCCGCGGACTGTCCGGCTACCTGTGGCAGCTCGAGCAGCCAGCCGCCGCCGTGGCCAACGAATACTTCATCGGCGCGATCAACCGGGTCGGCATCGAGGAGCTCGGCGACGACGACTTCTACGGGACGTCGTACTTCGTCGACCCGCAGGGCCAGTTCGTCGGCGACGTAGGGGACGCCCACTCGGCCGAACTCATCGTGCGAGACCTCGACCTCGAGATGGTCACCGAGGTCCGCAACAAGTGGGCGTTCTACCGCGACCGCCGACCGGACGCGTACGGCGACCTGGTCGCGCCGTGACCCTGCTGGTCCGCGGGGGCACCGTGGTGTCAGCGACCGGACGCACCGCGATGGACGTGCTCGTAGATGGCGAGCGCATCGTCGCGTTGCTGGCTCCCGGCGACGCTTCGCTGGGTGTCGATCTCGCGGCCAGCGCCGACCGCGTGATCGACGCCACGGGCAAGTACGTCGTCCCGGGCGGCATCGACTGCCACACCCACATGGAGCTGCCCTTCGGGGGCACCTTCGCCTCCGACACCTTCGAGACCGGCACCCGGGCCGCGGCCTGGGGCGGCACCACGACGATCGTCGACTTCGCCGTCCAACGCACCGGCGAACGGGTCCAGGACGGGCTCGCCGCCTGGCACGCCAAGGCCCGGGGTGAGTGCGCGATCGACTATGCCTTCCACCAGATCGTGGGCGGCGTCGACGACGACTCCCTCAAAGCCATGGACGAGCTCGTGGACGAAGGCGTCACCAGCTTCAAGCTGTTCATGGCCTATCCCGGCGTCTTCTACAGCGACGACGGACAGGTCTTGCGTGCGATGCAGAAGGCCGCAGACAACGGCGCGATGATCATGATGCATGCCGAGAACGGCATCGCCATCGATGTGCTCGTCCAGCAAGCCTTGGCCCGGGGGGAGACCGATCCGATCAACCATGGGCTCACCCGCCCGTGGGAGACCGAGGCCGAGGCGACCCACCGGGCGATCATGTTGGCCCGGCTCACCGGCGCGCCGCTCTACGTGGTCCACATGTCCGCCAAGCAGGCCGTCGACACCCTGGCCGCGGCCCGCAACGACGGGCTCAACGTCTTCGGTGAGACCTGCCCGCAGTACCTCTACCTCTCACTGGAGGAACAGCTCGGCGCGCCTGGTTTCGAGGGCGCCAAGTGGGTCTGCTCGACCCCCTTGCGGTCGCGCGCGGAACACCACCAGGACGAGCTGTGGAAGTACCTCCGCACGGACGACCTCTCGGTGGTGAGCACCGACCACTGCCCGTTCTGCTTCAAGGAGCAGAAGGAGCTCGGCGTCGGCGACTTCTCCAAGATCCCGAATGGGATCGGATCGGTCGAGCACCGGATGGACCTGCTCTACCAGGGCGTGGTCGACGGTCGCATCACCCTCGAGCGCTGGGTCGAGCTGTGCTGCACGACCCCGGCGCGGATGTTCGGTCTGTACGGCCGCAAGGGCGTCATCGCGCCGGGCGCGGACGCCGATCTGGTGATCTATGACCCCAATGGCCGTACGCGCATCTCGGTCGAGACCCACCACATGAACATGGACCACTCCGCGTGGGAGGGCTACGAGATCTCCGGCCACGTCGACACGGTCGTGTCGCGAGGGTCAGTAGTCATCGACGACGGCGCCTACCTCGGCACCAAGGGACACGGCCAGTTCGTCAAGCGTGGCCTGTCGCAGTACCTCCGCTGAGGTAGCGGCCGCAGTCTCTAGGCCACACCGAGATCGACAAGGGCTGCCACGGCCGCGACTACCTCCGTGGTCGTCAGAGCGCACGTCGCGCGCCCTACGCTTACTTCGACCCTGAGCTGGCGCGGGTCCTCGGTGGCGGACGGCTCGGCGAACGTCCAGAACAGCTCCTCCTCGGCCAGACGACGCGCGTTGTCCTGGAACTGCTCCGCGCTCACCTCGAGCAGCAGGTGCATCATCGGCGTCTGCGGCACCTCCGGCACCACCGTCACCCGGTCAACATCGCGCAGCGCCTCGGCGATGGCTCGGGCATGCCCCATCCTCGCGGGCATCTCTGCCAGCCGCTCCGGCAGCAGGGCCAGCGCTGATCCCGCTCCGGGCCACAGCGCAAACAGCGTCCCTCCAAGTCGGTGTCGCCACTCCCGAACCTGCCCGATGTCAGCCTCCGAGCCCGCGACGCAGCAGCCCGGCAGAGCCCCGATCCCCTTGTAGAACGACACGTAGACGGTGTCGAAGAGCGCGCTGACCTCGGCAGGCGTACGGGCGTAGCCGACCGAGGCCTCCCACAGCCGGGCGCCGTCGAGGTGAGCAGCCGCCCCGTGGTCTCGAGCCCAGCCGACCTGGGCGACCAGGTCGTCCCATTCGGGCAGCTCGCCGCCGAGATCCCGTTGCGGCAGCTCAAGCAGCAGCGCGGCCACCGGCTCCGCGACGCCCTCCAGGTCTTCCAGCTTGATCAGGTGGTTGCGGCCGCCGACCGGGCGCCCCACCAGATCGTGCAGGCGAAGGTGTGCTCCGCCTTCGTGGTTTTCAAGGTGGCACCACGAGTGCCACAACACCGTGCGGCTCGCCCGGGCGTCGGCATGCACGCGCAGCGTCGCCCCCTGCGCCATGGTCCCGCTCGGCAGGTAGACGGCTGCCGGCTTGCCGAGCAGGTCGGCTACGTAGGCCTCAAGCTCCTCGACCACACCGCCCTCGCCGTAGACGTCCGCGTCCACACCTTCAGGGATGGTGGCGAGCATCTCTTGCGGGCTGACGAAGCCGTCACCGGACAGAAACCGGGTGCACGCAGCCCGGCGGACGAGGGCCTCAGAGTCCATCGGCACAGTCTGCTCCCCGGCCGGGTTGATACTCATCAGATTTCTCGGCCCGGACGACCTCGGAGGCGCCCCACCGTCATACGCTGAGCCATCCGACCTCGACCACGGGAGACCCATGGACTTCGGCGTCGTTCTGCAGACCAATCCTCCGGCCTCGCGCGTGGTCGACCTCGCACGTCAGGCCGAGAACCTCGGCTTCTCCCACGTATGGACCTTCGACTCCCACCTGCTGTGGGAGGAGCCGTACGTCATCTACAGCCAGATCCTGGCGCAAACACGCAAGGTCACCGTCGGCCCGATGGTCACCAACCCGGCGACCCGAGACTGGACTGTGACGGCCTCGCTGTTCGCGACGCTGAACGAGATGTATGGCAACCGCACGGTCTGCGGCATCGGCCGTGGCGACAGCGCCGTACGCGTGCTCAACGGCAAGCCCACCACGCTGGCCACCTTGCGCGAGTCGATCCACGTGATCCGCGAGCTGGCCAACGGTCGTGAGGCCGAGCACCAGGGCTCACACCTGCGCTTCCCTTGGGGAGTCGAAAGCCGCCTCGAGGTGTGGGTCGCCGCCTACGGCCCGAAAGCCCTGGCCCTGGCCGGAGAAGTCGGCGACGGCTTCATCCTGCAGCTCGCCGATCCGTCCATCGCAGAGTGGACGATCCGGTCCGTGCGCGAGGCCGCCGAGCGCGCGGGCCGCGACCCCGCTGCGCTGACGATCTGCGTGGCGGCGCCGGCCTACGTCGGTGACGACCTGGCGCACATGCGCGACCAGGTGCGGTGGTTCGGCGGGATGGTCGGCAACCACGTCGCCGACATCGTCACGCGGTACGGCTCCGACGGCGGCGTACCCGCGGCCCTGACCGACTACATCGCCGGTCGCCAGGGCTACGACTACAACGAGCACGGCCGCACCGGCAACACCCACGCTGACTTCGTACCCGACGAGATCATCGACCGCTTCTGCATCCTCGGTCCTCCGTCCGCGCACGTGGAGCGGCTGGAGGAGCTGAAGTCGCTGGGCGTTGACCAGTTCGCGATCTACCTCCAGCACGACGGCAAGGCACAGACCCTTGAGGCCTATGGAGAGACGGTGATCCCCGGCGTCGCCGAGCACGTCGACGCCAAGAGCTGACGTCCATCGCCGCCCGACTGTTCCATCAGCGGAGCGCCTCTGGTTGACTCGGCTGCATGATCGAGACACTGCCCCAAAGCGCCGGATCGATGCTGGGAGTGAGGGTTTCCGGAGTCGTCGACAAGGCCGACTATGCGGTGCTGGTGCCGGCGGCGGAAGCGCTTGTCGCTGAGCACGGCACCATCGAACTCCTCCTCGACCTCACTGATTTCGACCGAGAGAAGGCCTCCGCCTGGGGGGCCGACCTCGCTTTCGGGCGCGAGTTCCGTCACACGATCACCCGGATGGCGATCGTCGGAGACGGGGTGCTGGAGAAGTTCGTGGCCGCCGCAGCTGCCCCGTTCTACGCCCGCGAGGCCAAGCGCTTCGACGACGTCGACGCCGCATGGGCGTGGCTCGGCTCCGCGACGTGACGTTCGTGGTCGGAGACCTTGGGCCCTGGACCACCCAGCCCTGACCAGGGTCTGATGGAGCCGTGGCGCGTACTCCTCCCACCGGTCTCAGCCGGTGGTTCTTCCGGGCTCCAATCATGCTCTACCGGGTCGGTCTGGGAGGGCTGCTCGGCGGACGGTTCGTCCTGCTCCACCACGTCGGACGGCGCTCGGGCCAGCCCCGTCAGGCCGTCGTGGAGGTCGTCCGCCACGACTCTCTGACCGACAGCTTCATCATCTGCTCGGGGTTCGGGGAGCAGTCACAGTGGTTTCAGAACGTCATGGCGTCGCCCGACCTCGCCATCACCTCAGGACGGCGCACCCTGGACGTTCACGCCGTACGGCTGCCGCCAGACCTTGGCGCCGGTGAGCTCCGCTCGTACGGCCAGCGGCACCCCCGAGCGGTCGACAAGCTGATGTCCTACTTGGAGCTCGATCCCGACGAGGAGCGCACCGGCGGCTACGAGAAGGCCGCCGAGTCACTCCCCGTCCTCCAACTGACTCCGCGGATCGATTGACCGGGGCACAGCAGACCTTGCAAGTGCCATGATCGTCGCGGGGGGCCGAGCGCGAGGAGGCCCCGATGGCCGCAGAGCAGCGAGAGGTCGGGCTCGACCGAGGCGACGCCGGTCTCACCGAGCTGAGAGTCCATGGAGTCAGCGGCACGCCCGCCGCGTCGATGCTCGACCACCCGGCAGTCCTCCTGAAAGAGGTGGACGGGGACCGTCGAGCCGGCTTCTACCGGCGCTGGTACCCAGGGGGGCACACACCGGACAGCCAGCTGGGCCGGATCGAGGCGTACTCCTGGGGAGGTCTCACCTCAGGACCAGCGTCGCGCGCACTGTGGCTGCTGTTCCTCCCCTTCGTGCTGGTCAGCCTCGCTCACTGGATGCTGCCGCCGCTGGCCCCGGACCGTCGCGACGCCTCGGGGCGACTCGCTGCCACCCTGCTCCGGTTGATCGCACTGACCCTGACCTTGACCTTGCTGCTGGCGACCGCCGTCGTAGCTCTCGATCTGGGTGCCTGGCAGTGCGCGCCGGTCGACCGCTGCGCGAACGGCTTCGGGCCGCTGGGCTGGCTCACCGGCCTCGAGCCCGGGGCTCGGCTCGCGGTCGCCGCGCTCGCTCCGGCCGCGCTCGCCGCCGTGCTGTGGCGTCTTGGCGGTCAGAACCTTCGGGAGATGACGCCGGAGTCCCCCGATCCGACGCCGCCGGGTCCGGCCGTTGACATGGCCGCACTCCCTCTTGCCAGCCCGACCTTCTGGAACGGCGACGTCTCCGAGCTGCGGCTGCGCGCCGTCCATGTCGCGACGTGGAGCTCCGCGCTCGGGGCGCTGGTGCTCGCCCCCACGGTCCAGGCGGCCACCACCACGATCGGCCGTACGGTCGCCGCGGTCCTGTTGGTCCTGCACCTCGCGGTCCTCGTGGGCTGCGTGGCCGTCACCTGTTCGGAACGCATCACGGGGCGCGGCGGCAGCAGTCGCGACCGAGCCACCCGCCCGTTGCTTAGGCTGCGCTGGGGGTCGCTGATCCTGCTCGGCGCCGGGCTGGTCGCAGCCGCGCTCGTGCCCACGAGCTGGACCGCTCACCCGACCCTGCCCACGCATCTGCCGTTCCTGCGGGGTGCAGTGCTCGGCCTGTTCTACGCCCAGCTGCTGCTGCTCCTCGGCCTGGCGGCTGCGGTTGCGGTCCAGCAGCCGTGGCGCATCGGCCGCGATCGGCCCGGGTTCGCCGTCGCTCTGCGGGGCCTGGCCGCCCCCGCCACGGCATTCACCGCCTGGGTCGTGGCGGTGGCTTTCAGTGTGGGTATCGGCCTGGCGGCTGCGAACGCCCTCGGAAGTGCTGTGACCTCGACGGCGAAGGCCCAGCTGGCCGCTTCCGAGGCTGCCGCCGCGCTTGCCGACCCCGGAGCCGATCTGGCGCTGCGTCTGGATGCGCTGCAGGGCCCGGTGGCGTTGATCGTGCCGCCGGGCTACTTCTGGACGGGGACCGCGGTCGTCGTCATGCTGGCCGCCCTGCTGGTGGTCCTGCTGGTTGTCGCGGTCCTCGTTGTCCGCGCGACGCGGCGCGAGTCCGCCCGCGTCGCGGAGTCGTACGGCGGCGTCGACCCCCTCTCGCATGCGCCCAGCGTCGCGCGAGCGCGGGTGCTCGCCGGCATCACCGACCACGTCGATGCCCTGCTCGGGCCCTTGCTGCTGGTGGCCGTACTCATCGTGGTGGTCGGGTCGGGGCTCTACCTGCTGGTGGACTTCGACGCGGTGGAGGGCAAGATCCAGTGGTTGACCGCGCTCGGAGTTGGCCTCACCGCGCTGGCCGCGCTCGGGCTGGTGTCCCTCGGCTTCCTCGCCTTCCGCAACGCGCGGGTTCGGCGCTACGTCGGGATCCTTTGGGACGTCGCCACCTTCTGGCCGCGCGCCAACCACCCGTTGACGCCTCCGGCGTACGGCGAGCGCGCCGTTCCCGACCTGGTGCACCGAAGCCGAGCCCTCACCCACGGCGCGGCGGACACGGTGGTGATCACTGCTCACAGCCAGGGGTCGGTGCTCGCGGCGGCCGTCCTCATGCAGCGCCGTGGCACCCAGGGCTCGGTCCGGCTCGTCACCTACGGCGCCCCGCTGCGGCGGCTCTACGCCCGATTCTTCCCGTCCTACTTCGGGCCTCTCGCGTTCGGTGCCGTCTCAGCCGCCACCGGTGAACGATGGGTGAACCTGTGGGCGACCAGCGATCCCATCGGCGCATGGGTCTTGTCGCCTCGCTCCGACACCGTCGAGGGTGCTGTCGACGTCCGGGTCGTTGAGCCGGTGTCTTTGCTTCCGCAGCCGGACGGCCGCTTCCCAGCGACGTGCGGGCACTCCGGCTACACCGGGTTCGTGGAGTTTGGTGAAGCCCTCCGCACCGTCTTGCGCTAGCTATTGGGCCAAGGTCAAAGGCAAAGACCTTGGCGTTGACCCTCAGTCGAGCCAGCCGGCGACTTCGGCGGCCCAGTAGGTGATCACGGCATCGGCGCCGGCCCGGCGGATACCCAGCAGCGACTCGAGGATCATCCGCTCCCGGTCGACCCAGCCGTTCGCAGCGGCGGCCTCGACGATGGAGTACTCGCCGGACACCTGGTAGGCGAAGACCGGGACGTCGACGCGGTCCCGCACCTGTCGGACGACGTCGAGGTACGGCCCTGCCGGCTTGACCATCACCGCGTCAGCGCCCTCCGCCAGGTCGAGGGACACCTCGCGCAGGGCCTCGACCGCGTTGGCGGGATCCATCTGGTAGGCGCGACGGTCGCCCACCGACGGCGTCGACTCGGCAGCCTCGCGGAACGGGCCGTAGAACGCGGAGGCGTACTTCGCCGCATAGGCCAGGATCGGCGTCTCAGCGAAACCCGCGGAGTCGAGACCTGCGCGGATCGCCCCAACCTGACCGTCCTGCATCCCTGAGGGAGCGATGACGGCCGCACCCGCGCGGGCCTGCTCCACCGCGACGGAGGCGTACCGCTGCAAGGTCCGGTCGTTGTCGACCGTCCCCGACGCGGCCAGGGGTCCGCAGTGACCGTGGTCGGTGTATTCGCACAGGCACAGGTCGGCCATGATCACGGTCGCGTCACCCAGGTCGGCCGCGAGGTCGCGCAGCGCGGCCTGCACCACACCGTCAGGGTCGTCGGCCTGCGACCCTTCGGCGTCCTTGTGCGCCGGGATGCCGAAAAGGATGAGCCCGCCCACGCCCGCCTCCACCGCGTCGTGGGCAGCCTTGCGAAGAGAGTCGCGCGTGTGCTGCATCACGCCAGGCATCGCCGAGACGGGCATCGGTTCGGCGAGGCCCTCCTTGACGAACAGCGGCAGCACGAGTTCCGACGGCGAGAGCCTGGTCTCGGCCACCAGCTGGCGCAGCGCAGGCGTACGTCGCAGCCGACGCGGCCGCTCCACCGGGAAGCCCGGCCGATGATCGCTCATTCGCTCAGAGTACGGGGCGGGGGCGGGAGCTACTTCGCCTTGCGCCGGGTCGCGCCGCGTCGTTGCGACGGCCGCCAGCTCGACTCGCCGGCCTCGAGGGCTGCCGCCCGCGACGCGGATCCAAACTCGGCCAACGCCTCGGTCAGGGCAGCCACCGACGGTGTCGGAGCCAGTACGTCGACGCGCAGGCCGTGCTCCTCGGCGGTCTTCGCCGTCGCCGGGCCGATGCACGCGATCACCGTCGACGCATGCGGCTTTCCCGCGATGCCCACCAGGTTGCGCACCGTGCTCGAGGAGGTGAAGACCACCGCGTCGAAGCCGCCGCCCTTGATCGCCTCGCGGATCTCGGCCGCAGGCGGTGTCGCCCGAACCGTGCGGTAGGCCGTGACGTCGTCGATCTCCCAGCCGAGCTCGACCAAGCCAGCCGCAAGGGTCTCCGTGGCGATGTCGGCGCGCGGCAGGAAGACGCGGTCGATCGGATCGAAGACCGAGTCGTACAAGGGGAAATCTTCGAGGAGGCCGGCGCTGGACTGCTCGCCGGAGGGCACCAGGTCGGGGCGCACCCCAAACGCGGTGAGAGCCGCAGCCGTCTGCTCCCCGACGGCCGCCACCTTGATGCCGGCGAACGCGCGGGCGTCGAGCCCGTACTCCTCGAACTTCTCTCGCACCGCTCGCACGGCGTTGACCGAGGTGAACGCCACCCACAGGTAGCGGCCGGAAACCAACCCTTGCAGCGCGCGGTCCATCTGCTGCGGGGTGCGGGGAGGCTCCACCGAGATCGTCGGCACCTCTATGGGCACCGCACCGTTGTGCCGCAGCTGGCTCGCGAGCGCACCGGCCTGCTCCTTGGTGCGCGGCACCAGCACCCGCCACCCGAACAACGCCTTGGACTCAAACCACGACAGCCGCTCGCGCTGGTCGACGACCGTGCCGACGACCGCCACGACCGGCTCCTCGAGCGTGACGCCCTTGAGGGCGGCCGGCAAGGACTCCAGCGTCGCGACGATGGTGCGCTGGGCGGTGCTGGTGCCCTGTGAAGTCACCGCGACCGACGTGGTGCCGGGCCGCCCTGCGTCCACCAGCGCCTGAGCCGCATCGAGCGCAGCGGTCTGCCCGCCCAGGACCACGACCGTGGTGGTTGCGGTTGCGTGCGCGTTCCAGTCGACCGTCGAGTCGGCTGGCATCACGACTCGGACCTCCCGGGTCTTGCCCGTCGTGAGCGGGATCCCGGCATAGGCCGGGACCGCAGCGACCGACGAGACTCCCGGCACGATCTCGAACTCCACGTGCGCCTTGACGCACGCCGCCGCCTCTTCGGCCAGGCCGTTGAAGGTGGTCGGGTCCCCGTCCATGAGCCGGACGACGGCCTTGCCCCCCTTGGCGGCATCGACCGCCAGCCGTGAGCGGGTGGCCTGGGCCAGCGGCGCGCCGTCGGGGTCGGTGGCGCCGTCCAGCACCTCGACGTCGGGGCGCGCGTGCACGAGCAGCTGCTCGCGCGCGAACCGGTCGAGCACCACCGTGTCGGCAGCGGCCAGAGCCTCGACGGCACGAAGCGTCAGCAGCCCGGGGTCGCCGGGGCCAGCCCCGACGAACGTGACGGTGCCCTGAGGCTTCGCGGACTTCTTGCGGGTACGGGTGGTCACGGGATGCGCTCCCCCATCAGGTCGGCTGCCCCGTCCTCGATCATCCGTCGCGCGAGGGTCTCCCCCAGCACAGCGGCGTCGGACGGAACGCCGGTCATGGACAGGCGCACGGTCGTGGAGCCATCAACGGCAGCCACAACCGCGCGCAGATACAGCTCGGGCTCGGTGAACCCGTCCTCCGCCACGTCGGCGAGAGCACCGACTGGGGCGGAACAGCCTGCTTCCAAGGCTGCAAGAACACTGCGCTCCGCGGTGACGGCGGCGCGGGTGGCCGCGTCGTCCAGCGAAGCGAGGAGATCGATGAGGTCGTCGCGATCGGCACGGCACTCCACGGCGAGCGCGCCCTGACCTGGTGCGGGGAGCATCTGGGTGGGGTCGAGCACCTCGGTGGCCGACTCGGCCAGCCCCAGGCGAAGCAGCCCGGCGCGCGCCAGCACGACGGCATCGACAACGCCGTCGGCCACCAGCTGCAACCGGGTGTCGACGTTGCCGCGCACGTCCACGACTTCATGACCGAGCCCCAAGGCCCGCACCTGCGCAGCCCGACGGGGCGATCCGGTGCCGACCGTCGCCCCTGGCGGCAGCTCGCCCAAGGTGAGTCCGTCGCGGGCCACGACACAGTCACGAGGGTCTTCGCGCGGCGGGATGGCCGCGACCAGCAGACCGGGCGCGGGGGCGGTCGGAAGATCCTTGAGCGAGTGCACGGCCAGATCGACGCGGCGACCCAGCAGCCCTTCACGAAGCGCGGTGGCGAAGACGCCCGTGCCACCGAATGAAGCCAACGAGCCCGGGTTGCGGTCCCCCTCGGTGACGATCTCGACGAGCTCGACCGGACGTCCGGTGGCCGCGGTCAAGGCAGCCGCTACTCGCTCGGACTGCGCTCGCGCCAAGGCGCTGCGCCGCGTCCCGAGCGTCAGCGTTCCCTCAGTCATGCGCGCACCTCCTCGGGCCGGGCCGCGCGTGCCACCAGGTCAACGGCATCAGGATCGAGATCGAAGAGCCGGTGCAGGGCCTCGGCGTAGGCGTGGCCGCCCTCGTCGGCCGCGAGCTCCTTCATGCGAACCGTCGGGGCGTGCAGGAGCTTGTCGACCGTACGTCGGACGGTCTGGGCGATCTCCGCGCGCTCCGCCTCGCCGAGCTCAGGCAGCCGCGCGTCCAGGCGCGCCAGCTCGGCCTCGACCACGTCGGAGGCGAGCTGCCGCAAGGCGACGACCGTAGGGGCGACCCTGGCGGCCCGCTGAGCGCTCAGATAGGCGGTGACCTCCTCGGCAGCGATGCGACGTACGGCTTCGATATCGGCCAGGTGCTCGGCACCGGTCAGCTCCGCGCTGAGGTCGTCGAGGCTCACCACGGTGAGCCCTGGCAGCTCGGCAACCTCGACCTCGACGTCGCGCGGCAGGGCGAGGTCGAGCACCGCCAGCGGCTGGTCCTGGGGCATCCTGGCCCGCGCTGCCTGCACCATCTCCTGAGTCACCACGGGACCGGTCGTTCCGGTGCACGAGACGATGAGATCGACGTTGCCGAGCACGCCCGGGAGAGCGTCCAATCCCACCGGGGTCCCCGCGAGGGATTCGGCCAGGCGTGCACCGTGCGCCAGGGTGCGGTTGGCCACAGTTACCGAGGCCACGTGGCTCTTCTTGAGTCCGACCCCGATCAACGACCCCATGGAGCCGGCGCCGATCACCAGGACGCGCGCGCCGGCCAGACCACCGAGCGCCGCACCGACTCGCTGCAAGCCCACCGTGACCAAAGTGGATCCGGCGCGGTCGATGCCGGTCTCCGCATGCGCGCGCTTCCCGACACGCAGCGCACCCTGGAACAAGTCGTTGAGCAGGCTCCCCGCCGAGCCGCTCTCCTGGGCCAGCCGGAGAGCTGTGCGTGTTTGACCCAGCACCTGCGACTCGCCCACGACCATCGAGTCGAGCCCGCACACGACGCCGAACAGGTGCTGGACGGCCCGCTCGTCGTAGTGCACGTAGAGGTGGGGTGTCAGCTCGTCGAGGTCGATGTCCGCGTGAGCAGCCAGAACTCCGGTGAGGTCTTCCACCCCGCCGTGGAACTTGTCGACGACGGCGTAGAGCTCGACCCGGTTGCACGTGGACAGCACGACCGCCTCGCCCACATGGGGGCCGCCCACGATCTGAGCGAGCAGCCCGGGCAGGTCATCGCCGACGACGGCGGCACGCTCGAGCAGTCCGAGTGGCGCCGACCGGTGGGACAGGCCCACGACGAGGATGCTCATGGCGTCACCCCGACGAGCTCGGCCTTGCGTTGCTCGTGAAAGGCGAGGATCTGCAGCTCCGTGGCGAGGTCGACCTTGCGCACGTCGACTCCCTCGTCGACGGCCAAAACGGTCGGCGCGAAGTTGAGAATGCTCGTCACCCCGGCAGCCACGAGGCGCGAGCACACGTCCTGGGCGGCTCCGGCTGGCGTCGCGATCACCGCGATGTTGACGTCCTGATCGGCGACCAGCTCTTCGAGCTCGACGAGGGGGCGAATGACCAGGCCAGCCACGCTCTCGCCGCACCGCTCGGGGTCGGTGTCGACGAGACCCACGACCCGGAAGCCTCGGGAGTCGAAGCCGCCGTAATTGGCCAGCGCCTGCCCGAGGTTTCCGACACCGACGATGACGACCGCCCAGTCCTGGGTCAGTCCGAGCTCGCGGCCGATGTGCACGAGGAGATCGGCCACGTCGTAGCCGACCCCTCGGGTGCCGTAGGACCCCAGCTGGCTCAGGTCCTTGCGCAGCTTGGCGGAGTTTACCCCGGCCGCGGCTGCCAACTCCTCGGAGGAGACCGTCGCCACCCCGCGGTCCGCCAGTCCACTGAGCGCGCGGTGATAGAGGGGCAGGCGAGCCACCGTCGCCTCCGGAACGCCGGCCCTACGGGCTCGGCGACCTGGCACATCGGTGGACACGCGGGCGCTCTCCTGGTGCGGGGACCTGGTGATCTCGCACTGTAGGCGCTTGTGAACGGCCGCACAAAGTCAGCCGAGGAGCGTCTCACCCCACGAGCCGCCGGCCCAGACCCGGGGCGGGCAGGCGAACAGCGCCGAGGCCTCGTGCCTGACGGACTCGTTCAGGCCGTCAGCGACGCGTCGGCCCGCGTGCAGACCCAGGACTCGTGCGCGGATGTCACCCGAGTACGCAGGCCTCCAGCCAGCGCCGGATCACGACGTGGAGCCCGTAACCGTGAAGCTTGCGCGGATGCCGTCGCCGGCCATCCCCGGCTTGCAGGCCGTCTCATAGCTTCCGGGCTCGAGGACGGCCGCGAGGTCGCGGGACAGGCCTGGGCCGATGTTCTCGACCTCGCCGACGATGCTCTCACCGTCCTGCCCGTAGAGGTAGAACTCGGTGACCTGACCACCGTCATTGGTGATCGAGAAGGTCGTGGGCCCGGCCACCGCCGAGGTGGCGCTCAGGGTGCACGCATCGTCGGTGGAGCTGACCGTGATGGTCGTGGCGGCGTCCGAACCAGAACCCTCCGTATCGGAGCCACATCCGGACAGCGCGAGGACAAGCGCAACCCCGGCTATCAGGGGGAGAGTCGGACGCATGGGCGATGGCTCCTTAGAGGTTGTCTGAGCGGAGGTGGTCAGGCCGAGACGGTGGTCGGCCGAGCCGGGGTAGAGGCCTTCGACGGCCGGAGGTAGAAGAACAGGCACGGGGCTACATAGGCGACCCAGACGACCGCTTCCAGCACGGTGGTCCGCGGCGAGAAGTTGAAGACCCCCTTGAGCACGGTGCCGTACCAGGATCCTGGCGGCACCTGAGCGCTCACGTCGAAGAGCAGGTTGTTGAGCCCAGGAAGGTCACCGGCTTCCTGCAGGTCGTGGATGCCGTAGGACAGCACGCCGGCGGCCACGAAGATGAGCAGGAACCCGGTCCACTTGAAGAACGTGCCGAGGTTGATCTTCACGGCGCTCTTATAAAGAGCGATACCCAGGGCCACGGCCGTGGCCAGGCCGAGGAGGAAGCCGATCACGGGCGTCCAGGTCGACTCGGTCGCCTTCGCGGCTGTCCAGAAGAAGACGGCGGTCTCCAGACCTTCGCGGGCCACGGCCACGAAGGCGACGATGACCACCGCGGTGCCGCCGACGGCTACGGCCGCATCGACCTTGCCCTGAAGCTCCTTGGCGATCGTGCGCGAGGCTGAGCGCATCCAGAAGATCATCCAGGTGACGAACCCGACGGCGACGATGGACATGATGCCGCCGAAGCGCTCCTGCGCCTCGAAGGAGAGGTTGGCCGACGTGAACTCCAGCAGCGCCCCCGCAGCCACGCTCAGCGCGACGGCGACGCCAACGCCTCCCCAGACGTAGCGAACGTGGGAGTCGCGGCCGGTGCGCACCAGATAGGCGATCAGGATGCTGACGACGAGCGCAGCCTCGAGGCCCTCACGCAGGCCGATCAGGTAGTTACCCAGCACGCGAGCAAAGGTAAGGCATACCTAACTTAGAAGCAAGAGAGGGCTAGGAACGGAGAGCCCCGCGCAAGCGGTCGGGGTCGACGCGCCAGAAGCAGTGCTGGGCGCCGTCGACGAGCACCACGGGGATCTCCTCGAAATAGCGGTCGGTCAGCGCCGGCTCGCTGAGGATGTCGACCTCATCCCACTCCACGGCCAAGGCGGAGCACACCCCGCGCACGACCTCACGAGCGTCGTCGCACAAGTGACAGCCGGGCTTGGTCAGCAGGCGAACCCTGGGCATGAGGACCTCCCCCGGTGGCGGTGCAGCCACCGACTACGCCTCCTCGCGCAGACGACCCTTCGCCACCTTGCCGGTCGCCGAGTGCGGCAACGCATCGACGATGGCGATGCGCCTAGGGCACTTGAAGCGAGCCAGCCTGGTGGCCGCGAACGCCGTCAGGGAGTCGGCGTCCAGCGCGGCGCCCGGGGCGGCGACGACGTACGCCGTCACGGATTCGCCCGTGTCGGGGTCGGGCTCACCGATCACCGCGACCTCGTCAACGTCCGGGTGCGCGGCCAGGGCCTCCTCGACCTCGCGCGGATAGACGTTGAAGCCATTGACGATCACCAGCTCCTTGCGCCGGTCCACGAGCACCAGGTCGCCGTCGTCGTCGACGAAGGCGACGTCTCCCGTGGCGAACCAACCCTCATCGTCGGGACCGCCCTCGGCGTCGGGCCAGTACCCGGAGAAGAGGTTGGCGCCGCGAACCGTGATCTCGCCAGGGTCTCCCTCTTCGACCTCCTCGCCAGACTCGTCGAGCAGCCGCACCTCGACCCCGGGCAGCGGGCGTCCCACGGACCCGGGCTTGGCGATGCCCCCCACGAGGGTGGAGCTGACGCCGGGCGCAGCCTCGGTCAAGCCATAGCCCTCGAAGACCGGCAGACCGCAGGCTTCGGCGATCTCGTCGAAGACCGCCGGGGTGAGCGGGGCAGCTCCGGTGAACAGCATGCGGACGCCCGCGAACGCCTCGCGCAGATCGGGCTGCTTGGCCCAGGCCGCGAACATGGGCGGCGCTCCGGGCACGTTGGTCACCCCGTGACGTCGCACGATCTCAAGCGACCCTGCTGGGTCGAAGCGAGGCACCAGAACGGCCGTCGCCGCCTGATCGGCCACCGCCGCGAGCGTTCCGTTGAGCGAGTAGACGTGGAAGAGGGGGAGCACCAGGAGGACGACGTCGTCCTCGCGCACGGTCGCGGTTTCGACCGCGGCCACGTTGGCGACGTTGGCCAGGAGGGCGCGGTGGGTCAGCATCGCCCCCTTCGCCCGCCCGCTCGTGCCGGACGTGAACAACAGGAGGGCGAGGTCCTCGACATCCGAGACGTGCGGGGATGGGGCGGTCGCGGGCCTCGCGAATGCGACGTAGGACTCGGCCGTCTTCGCCTCGGTGGTCTCGTCGTCCCCGACGACGACCATGGCGAGGTCCGGCGCCGCCGACGAGACGGTCGCCGCGACGTCGTCGCCGACGATCGCCAGGCTCGCGGACGCATCGGCGAGCAGCCGGGTGAGCTCGAACTCGGTGAGGCCGGGGTTCAAGGGCACGGCCACGAGGCCGGCCCGGAGCACCCCGAAGTAAGCCGCTACGAACTCCCAGCGGTTTCCGAGGACCAGGGCGACCCGGTCGCCCGGCACCAGACCCCGGGCCTGGCAGCCAGCCGCCGCTGCGTCGACCGCCGCGTCGAGATCACCCCAGGTCAGGGTCGTCTCGGCCGATCCGCCGGCGGCGATCAGGGCAGGGTGCCCCGATCGGCGCGCGGCCGCCTCGCTCACTAGGTCAGCGAGGTTGGAGCGCATCGGGCGAGTCTCGCATACGCTCGCATCCCGTGAGCGAGCACGAGCAGGGCCAGCCTTCGACCGGACGCCCGGCGCCGCTGTCCCCCGCGGTGATCGCCGGACAGGCCGCGGCGGCCGCCGCTGAGGTCGAGGCGGCGCTCACGGTGACGCCGGACCGGCAGGCCGCCGCCTTCTTCGACATCGACAACACCATCGTGCGTGGCGCGTCGATCTTCTATCTGGCGATGGGCCTGGCTCAACGCAAGTTCTTCACCCTCGGCGACGTCATCGGTTTCGTTCGCGACCAGGCGAAGTTCCTCGTGGGAGGTGAGGACATGGAAGACATGGCCTCAGCCACGGAAACTGCCCTCGGCTTCGTGCGCGGGCACGAGGTTGCCGAGGTGGTCCAGCTTGGACGCGACATCTTCGACGAGCGGATCGTCGGCAAGGTCTACCCAGGCACGCTCGCGATTGCGCGTGGCCACCTCGATGCCGGGCAGCGCGTCTGGTTGGTCTCAGCCGCTCCCGTTGAGCTGGCCACGATCATCGCCAAGCGCCTTGGACTGACCGGCGCTCTCGGCACCGTGTCGGAGATCCACGGCGGCGTCTACACGGGCAATCTCGTCGGCCGACCGCTGCACGGACCAGCCAAGGCCGAAGCCGTACGTGCGCTCGCTGAGCGCGAGGGCCTCGACTTGACCCGCTGCGCGGCCTACTCGGACTCGAGCAACGACATCCCGATGCTTTCGCTGGTTGGGGTCCCGTGCGCAGTCAACCCGGACGGGAAGCTGCGTGATCACGCGAAGGCGCTCGGTTGGCGGATCGTCGACTACCGCAAGCGGCGCCGGGCGGTGAAGGTCGGCGTTCCAGCGGCGGCCGGCCTCGGAGTCATCGCAGGAATCGCGGTTGGTGCCGTGGCGTTCGATCGGCGCCGCCGGCGCGGGTGAATCCGGCCGGTCCTGGATCGAGCGCACGCGTCAGAAGAAGACCGAGCGGCGCTGCATCAACAATCTGTAGAGCGTCTGCTGAATCGTCTCCCGCACCTGATCGGTGAGGTTGAACACCAACATCGGATCCTCAGCCGCGCCGTCTTCATAGCCGTCCGTGGGAATCGGCTCCCCGAACTCGATGATCCACTTGCTGGGGAGCGGGACCAGACCCAGCGGCCCCAGCCACGGGAACGTCGGCGTGATGGGCACGTAGGGCACGCCCATCAACCGGGCGACCGTCTTCAGGTTCCCGATGATCGGGTAGATCTCTTCGGCGCCGACGATCGACACCGGCACGATGGGCACCCGAGCGCGCAGCGCGGCCGCCACGAACCCACCGCGACCGAAGCGCTGGAGCTTGTAGCGCTCGCTGAAGGGTTTGCCGACGCCCTTGAAGCCCTCAGGCCACACGCCCACGACCTCGCCGCGGCTGAGCAGGCGTTCCGCATCAGCGTTGCAGGCGACCGTCGCCCCGGACTTGCGCGCGAACTCCGACACCACCGGCATCGAGAAGACCAGGTCGGCACCCAGCATCCGTAAGGCCCGCTTCTGCGGGTGGTGGTCGAGCAGCGCCAGCTGAGTCATCACCGAGTCGATGGCGATGGTCCCGGAGTGGTTGGCGACCAGCAGCACCCCGCCATCGGCCGGGACGTTCTCGAGCCCCCGCGTCTCGATCCGGAACCAGTGCTTGTAGATCGGTCGCAACCACGCCAGGAGCACCTTGTCCGTCAGCTCGGCGTCATAGCCGAAGTCATCGACGTCGAACTCCCCGGTCACCCTGCGGCGGACGAAGGCCAAGGCCGAGGCGATTCGCGCATCCCACGACCCCTCCGTGGACCCTTCGTGCTCGACGGCTGACGCGCCCGTCGGCTCACCGACGGACTCGGCGCCCGTGGAAGCCGGCTCCTCCGCGGTCTCACTCGACTCGGCGTTGTCGGATGTGCGGACCTTGCTGACCGGTCGGGTGGCCTTCGATCGAGCCGGACGGCGTCGCGGCGGCTGACCGTCGATGGGGATGACGCGAGCTTCTGTCATGACGGGACCCGTACGCCGAGTGCGGCGAGGGCTTGCTGTTCCAGGGCCTCAACGCGCGCCGGGGAGACGTGGCGGTTGAGCCGACGCGAGGTCACGAAGTCGTCGAAGGTCTCCCCGGTCGTGCGCCGGGGTTCAAAGCCGAATTCGGCTCTCATCCTGGTCGTGTCGAGCCCGCGACCGTAGGTCAGGAAGTTGACCTGCTCGGGGGAGAAGTCGATGGCCCGCGTGCGACGCAGCAGCTCGCCCGCGACCGAGACGAACGGGCCGAGGAGCGGCAGCGTCCCGCGGCCAGCCTTGTGAACCGCTTGGGACAACAACAGCATTCCGTCCCCCGCGACGTTGTAGGTGCCCGGCACGTCATGGATCGTCGCATGGCGCAACGCGTCGAGCAGGTCCTCCTCGTGGACGAACTGAAGCCGGGGGTCGAAGCCGAGGACGGTCGGCACGAGAGGGAGCTGGAAGTACGCGGAGAGCGGGGTGTCGATCCCCGGGCCAAGGCAGTTCGCGAACCGAAGCATCGTGACGTCGACATCGGGACGGCGGCGCGAGAACCCGCGGACGTAGCCCTCGACCTCCACGGAGTCCTTGGCGAAGCCCGACCGAGGAAGCCGCTTGGGCTCCATCTCCTCGGTGAACATCGCCGGGTCCTTCGGCGAAGCCCCGTAGACCGTCGACGAGGACTTGACCACGAGACGCCGCACGCTGCTCGCCTTCTGGCAGGCCGCAAGCAGCTGCATCGTGCCGATGACGTTGACCTCTTTCATCAACGACCGGCCACCAGCGGACAGTGGCGTGGCGATGACGCTCATGTGGACGACGGTGTCCACGTCGGCCGCCGCGATGACCTTGGCGATGATCGGGTTGCGGATGTCGGCGCGGACGAACTCCGCGCCACCCAAGTCGGCGCGTGGCGGGACGACGTCGACGCCGATGACCCTGTCGACAGCCGGGTCAGCCGTGAGCAGCCGCGCGAACAGCCCGCCGAGGTGTCGCGACACCCCGGTCACGAGAACGGTGCGAGCCACGCCGTTCTCCTCGCGGCTACTTCTTGTTACGGCGCTGGACGCGAGTCTTCTTGAGCAGCTTGCGATGCTTCTTCTTCGCCATGCGCTTGCGCCGCTTCTTGATGACTGAACCCACGGGTGTACCTCGAGGTCTTCTGCTCAGGACGTGTATGTCGGGCGGCCAGGGAAATCTCCTGGGGAGGGCTCAGGGTACCCGCAGGTGGGCCGAACTCGGTCAGCCGGCTTCGATGAAGGAGTCGCGCAGATAGTCAGCCACGGCCTGTTCGGGCACCCGGAAGGACCGGCCAACCCGCACAGCCGGCATCTCCCCGGAGTGCACGAGGCGGTAGACCGTCATCTTCGACACCCGCATCGCCGCAGCCACCTCGGCCACGGTGAGGAACCGCACCTCCGCCAGAGGTCGTTCGTTGCCTGCCGCCATAGGGCCAGAGCCTAGTGACGGATGCGGTTTCCCGCACACGAACCCCTCAACTTCCCTGCCCGCCTGGAACTGGGCGTCTGGAGCCAGAGCCCGCAGCTCGAGGGCCGGGCCTCACAGATCTCGGAAGGGCTCCAGGCCGTGGAGTGGGAAAACGGCGTTCCGGGTGGCCAGGATGGCCCGGTCGACCGGGTCCTCGGGATCCCAGCCATCGGCCCAGGGTCGATCCCGCCACGTGCCGCCGTCGCCCATGACCGTCGGGGCGTCCCGGCCGAGGAGCTCCTGGACATGGCGGCGCCAGGTGGCCGGCACTTCCGCTTCCGGATCGACCGGACGCCCCACCGCTTCGCCGACCAGGTGCGCCCAGGCCCGCGGCACGACGTCCACGATCTCGTAGCCGCCTCCACCCACCGCGACCCAGCGTCCTCCAGCCACGCGATGGGCCAGCTCGTGGATGCGGGCATAGCTGGCGCGCTGGCCGTCGACAGTGAGCTTCAGATGCGCAAGGGGGTCGAGGAAGTGGCTGTCGCAGCCGTGCTGCGAGATCAAGATCTGGGGCGCAAACTGCGTCACCAGCTGGGGGACGACCGCATCAAAGGCCCGCAGCCAACCTTCGTCCCCAGTCCCGTCGGGCAGGGCTACGTTGACCGCACACCCGGCAGCGGCGCCGGAACCCACGTCCGTGCACCAGCCGGTGCCAGGGAACAGCGTTCGAGGCGACTCATGCAGCGAGACGGTCAACACCCGCGGCTCGTCGCGAAATGCTCGCTCGACTCCATCGCCGTGGTGGACGTCGACGTCGATGTAGGCGACGCGTTCGGCGCCGTTGTCCAGCGCCCAGGCAATGGCGACTGCCGGATCGTTGTAGACGCAGAAGCCAGATGCGGCGTCTGGCATCGCGTGGTGAAGACCGCCAGCGAGATTGACTGCGTGGTCGTCGTCACCGGTCCATACAGCCTGCATCGCCGAGACGCTTGCACCGACGACGGCTGCTGATGCCTCGTGCATGCCGGGGAACACCGGGACGTCAGGGGTGCCCAACCCGTGAGCGAGGTCCTCGTAGCCTGGACCAGCAGCGCCGGCGGCGCGGACGGCAGCGAGGTAGTCAGGCGTGTGGACGCGGGTCAGCAGGGCATCGTCGGCTGGCGTCGGGCGCAGGCGGTCGACCCCCTCGAGGAGCCCAAGGTCTCGGCAGAGACGTTCGGCCAGCTGCACACGAACGGGCGCCAGCGGGTGGGACGGACCGAAGTCGTACGCGGCCAGCGCGTCGTCCCACACGAAGGCCACGCGGTCACTCATGAGACGACGTTAGCGGCCCGGCCGCCTTCACTCGGTGCGGAGAGCAACGACGGGGTCTAGATGACCGGCTCTGCGGGCGGGAACGACGCCGAAGAACACCCCGACCGCGACCGAAACTGCGAACGCGAGCGCCACAGACCACCAGGCGACGACCGCAGGGACGGGCGACGTCGCGTCAACGGTGAGCGCCGCCACGATCCCCAGCCCCATCCCGATGACGCCGCCGACGGTGGTGAGGAGGACCGCCTCGATCAAGAACTGCACGGTGATGTCGCGCTGCCGCGCACCCAGCGCCTTGCGGAGCCCGATCTCGCGGGTCCGCTCCCTCACCGATACGAGCATGATGTTTGAGACACCGACACCACCGACCAGCAACGAGATGCCCGCGATGGCGGCAAGCACCAGCGTGAGCAACCCCAGGATCGTGCCGATGGTGCCGAGGATCTGCGTCTGCGTCACGGCGGAGAACGTGTCCCCCGGATACTTCTCCTCCAAGGCCGCGACGATGCGCTCCTGCAAGGGCTCGATGGAGTCCAGGGTCGGAGCGCGGACTGCGAGCGCATCGATACGCTCGACCCCGAACAGCCGCTGCGCGGCCGTGACCGGAACGTGGATCTCGTTGTCTCGACTCACCCCGAACGTCGAGCCGACCTCCTCGAACACGCCGATGACGCGGAACCGAACCCCCGCGATGGTGACCTGGCGACCCAGAGGCTCCACCTCGCCGAAAAGCGCGGTCGCCACGGCGGAGCCGAGGACGGCGACGCGTCGCCGGGTGTCGACGTCGCCGGCGCTGAGATACCGCCCCTTGGCCAGGGGGCGGTCAAAGACGTTAGGGACGTTCTCGTTGGTGCCGGCGACCGTGACGAAGATGCTGTTCGCCCCGACGCTGGCCTCTTCACCCGACGAGACGGTGGTGGCGACCGCCGTGGGATTGCCCATCACGCGTCCGATGTAGTCGACGTCCTCGAGCTGGAGCCGGCTCACCGTGGGGGCAGAGCCGAAGTCGAACTGCCCCGGTAGCACGAGGATCAGGTTCGAGCCGAGGCCCTGCACCTGCTCCTCGACCTCGCGCTTGGCGCCGGACCCGATCGCCACGAGCGTCACGACCGCGGCGACGCCGATGATCACGCCGAGCATGGTCAGCAGGCTGCGCAAGCGGTTGGCCCGCAATGCGTCCACGGCAACCCGGAACGCCTCGCCGAGCCTCATGCAGAACTCCCCTCGGGAGGGGCCATCTGCGCATGATCACGAGGGGGTTGCTCGGTGCCTGACTCGGCGTCTGTGTCGGACTCGACCAGGCCGTCACGCATCCTGATCTGACGTCGGGCCCGCGCCGCCACCTCGGCGTCGTGGGTGACGAGGACGACGGCGACACCCTGCTCGGCATTGAGGCGGTCGAGGATCGCCATCACCTCCACGCCGTTGCCCGTGTCGAGGTTTCCCGTCGGCTCATCGGCCAGGAGCAGCCGGGGCTCCCCGACCAGGGCGCGCGCGATGGCTACCCGCTGCTGCTCCCCGCCGGACAGCTGAGCCGGCCTGTGGTCCAGTCGATGTCCCAGACCAACGGCCTCGAGGGCCTCGACCGCTCTGCGCTTGCGCTCCCGGCGCCCGACCCCGCGATAGACCAGCGGCAAGGCGACGTTGTCGATGGCGCTCGTGCGCGAGAGGAGCTGGAAGGACTGGAACACGAATCCGATCGCCGCGTTGCGGAGCCTCGCCAGCTCGGTGTCGTCGAGCGTCGCCACATCTCTTCCATCGACGCGGAGAGTCCCGTCCGTCGGGCGGTCGAGACAACCGAACAGGTGCATCAGCGTCGACTTTCCTGACCCCGAAGGTCCCACGACTGCGACGTACTCGCCGGCAGCGACGGCAAGCGTCACGCCCCGCAGGGCCTCGACCACGAGTCCGTCCAGTGGATAGCTCCGGGTGACGCCGACGGCCTCGAGCGCCGGGGCGGAGGTCACGGGACCCGTTGCCCGTCCCGGACCTGGTCGGCCCCCCGGACGATGACGATCTCGCCCTCACTGAGCCCGGTGGTGACCTCTACGGTGTCGACACCCTGCGCGCCCAACGTCACCGCGCGGCGCTCGACCAGGTCGCTTTCGACGACCCAGACGGCCTCTCCCTCAGCGTCGCGGAACACGGCGGCGGCGGGGACGGCCAAGACATCGACCGCCTCGCGCACCTGCAGCCGGGCAACCGCTGACATGCCTGGCCGTGGCCGAGGCGCTGGGCGCCCGTCCGCTCCCGTCCCTCCCTCGAGAGAAAGCCGGACGGTGTACGCGACGCCGCCACGCCCGCTCGTCGTCGGCTGCACGTCGATGCTCAGCACGACGCCTGCGTACGACGCATCCGGAACGGCGTCGAGCTCGATATCGGCCTCGACCCCCGGCTCGACGAGCAACACATCGGTCTCGTCGACCGACGCAGTGACCGACAGCGTGGAGATGTCGGTCACGGAGGCCAGTGTCGACCCGGCCGAGACCGGGGCCCCAACCGACAGGCTCCCTGTCGTCGAGGCTGACCCGCCGTCCGCACCCAGCAGTGAGGAAGCCGAGCCCTGCACGGCGTCGGGGAGTGAATCGATGAGAGCCGAGACGTCGCCGCCCGTAGCACCAGGAACCGCCCCCAGCTGGACCACGCCCGCCACGGGCGCGCGGACCACCAGCCCGTCAACCGCGGCTTGAGCGGCAGCCACCGCCGCCTTGGTCTGGATTCGCTGGGCGCCAGCCAGGCTCCCGAGCGCGTCCTCAAGCGCGGCGGTGCCGGCGTTGAGGTTTTGGGCGGCTTGTTGTCCCTGACTGCGGGCAGCGGCGTACGCGGCCTCGGCCTGCGCAACGCGGGCGAGCGCCGCAGACCGTGTTGCGGGGTCTGGGATCGACCGTGCCGCCCTTCGAGCCGTCGAGAAGGCCTCGGCCGCCGCCTGGTCGGCCTGCTGCTGGGACGCCGCGACACTGGTGCGCGGAAGCGTCACCGAGGCGGCTTGCGCGGCCTGGGCATCAGCCTGCTTAGCCTGCTTGAGGCCGCGTCGAGCCGACGCCGAACGGAGACGCAGCAGCACGTCGCCTCGCTCCACGACATCCCCGTCGTCGACCTCGATGGACGCCACGCGCCCAGAGGCCGAGGCGGTCACGGTGGCGCTGGAACGTGCGGTCACGACAGCCGGCGCTTCGACCACCTCGATCACCGTGGAGCGGCTCACCGGCGCAGTCTCGACGCCGGGGTCCGCCGCGCCGCTGCATCCCGCGAGCAGGACCCCGATGGCGGCGATCGCCACGATCCGACTCGCCCGGCCAGCGCTCGTCGCGTCAAGCCCGCTCGACGCACCGGTCTCCGCCGCGTCGCCGGGGCATCGCGGCCGCATCAGCACTGGGACATCGTAAGTTTGACCCTGGGACACGGCAGCGCGAGGGGGCTCCTCCGCTGCTCCTCGCGGCCAAAATCAGCGTACGGAAGGTCGGCTGGCCTAGGCCCCGCCTGCGAGCTCCGAGGAGCGGTCGCGAGCGGCTTCCATCGCGGACAGGAACGCCGCGCGCACCTTGTGATCGTCAAGCTCGCGCAGGGCTGCGACCGTGGTGCCCGCCGGAGAGGTGACGTTCTCCCGCAACACCGTCGGATGCTCACCGGTCTCCTTGAGCATCTTTGCGGCGCCAACGAGGGTCTGCACGACCAGGGTGTTCGACGTGGCCCGGGGAAGGCCGAGCAGCACACCGGCTTCGATCATCGCCTCGACGACGTAGAAGATGTAGGCCGGTCCCGAACCGCTGATCGCCGTCACGGCATCCTGGTAGCGCTCCGGGACGCGCACGACCTGACCCACCGCCCGGAGCAACGACTCCGCCTCCGCCAGATGAGCCTCGTCGCAGTGCTGGCCCTCAGAGATTGCTGCCATCCCCTCGTCGACCAACGCCGGCGTGTTGGGCATCACCCGGACCACGGGGGTGCCTTCGGGGAGTCGTTCCTCGAGAAAGGCCGTGGTGATGCCGGCTGCCAGCGAGACGACGAGGGAACCCGCACGCATGGCGGGGGCGATCTCTTCGACAAGTGCGCCCATGTCCTGCGGCTTCACGACCAGCACGAGGGTGTCAGCGAGCCCTGCAGCTTCGAGGTTGTCGAGCACGTCGACGCCGTAGCGCTCGCTCAGCTCCTTGGCCCGGTCGCCCCGGCGCTCGGTGATGATCAGCTCGTCCGGACGCAGCCCGGAGCGGAGCAGCCCGGACAGCAGCGCCTCACCCATCACCCCGGCCCCGAACACCGCGGTACGCGCGGTCATGACTTGCTCGTCAGTGCCTTGAGGAACAACGCGAGATTTGCGGGCTTCTCGGCCATCCGGCGGACCAGGTAGCCGTACCAGTCGTCGCCGTAGGGCAGATAGACCCGCATCTTCTCCCCGTCGGCGGCCAGGCGCCGCTGCTCGTCGGGTCGGATGCCGTAGAGCATCTGGAATTCGTAGGTGCCCCGAGGACGGTCGTGCCGCACAGCGAGCGCCCCCGCGATCTCGACCAAGCGTGGGTCATGGGAGGCGACCATCGGATAGCCCGGCCCCGCCATCAGAACCTTGAGGCAGCGAACGTAGGCCCTGTCGACGTCGGCTTTGTCCTGCCAGGCCACCGATTCCGGCTCTTTGTAGGCCCCCTTGCACAGTCGGACGCGGGAGCCCTCGTACGACAGATCGCGGCAGTCCGCCTCGGTGCGGTAGAGGTAGGCCTGGAGCACGGCGCCGGTGTGCGGAAACTCCTTGCGGAGCTCGGCCAGGATCCCCAGCGTCGAATCGGTGGTGGTGTGGTCCTCCATGTCGAGCGTCACTGTGGTGCCGTGGCCGGCGGCGGCGCTGCAGATCGCACGCGCGTTCTCCAGAGCCACCTTTTCGCCATCGCCAGGCAGGGCCTGCCCCACGGCTGACAGCTTGACCGACACCTCAGCTCCTCCCGCCAGCCCGGCGTCCGATAGTCGGTCGAGCAGCAACACGTACGCCTCACGCGTCGCGTCGGCCTGAGCCATCTCCAGGGTGTCCTCGCCGAGATGGTCGATGGTGACCAGACGCCCGTCGTCGATGAGGGCTCGGCTCGCTGCGACCGCGTCGTCGGCAGTCTCGCCCGCGACGAAGCGCTTGACGACATCCCTCGAGACCGGGGCTCCCGCGGCGAACTGCTTGAGCCGCTCGCTGCGGCTGACGCTCAACAGCGTCCGACGGATCACGGTCCGGCCTCCCTCGACCTCGGTAGCCGGAGTCTAGAGGCCGCCACGCCCCGCCCCCCGCCCCCTCGTGATCATGCGCAGATGGCCCCTCCGATCGAACCCGTCGAGGAGCGCATCCCGCCACCCCCCTCGTGATCATGCGCAGATGGCCCCTCGAGGCCTCGACCTAGGCGGAGGTCGGTACGGCCAGGATGCCGTCAATCTGCTGGAGCGCCTCGACAATTCCCTCGGCCATACCCATCTCCAGGAGCTGTTCCATCGCCTCGGCCGAGGGGAAGGTCGAGGTGATGGTCATGGTCACCCCGCCGCCGCTCCGGTCCACCAGGTCCATGCGCATCTGCGTGGACGGCATCCCGGGTGGGGGTGCGTCTGGATCATCACCGAACCCGTCCTCCAGGACGAGAAGGCGCGGAGGGGCCACCTCGAGCACCCGCCACCAGCCATCGAACCGGCCGCCATCCGGGCCGGTCATGTAGTAGGTCACGACCCCGCCGGGAACCAGGGCGTGGTTGACGACGGTGGCGGGGTAGGTCGGTGGCCCCCACCAGCGCTCGAGCTGCCGGGGGTCGTTCCACAGCTCCCAGGCACGCTCCGCGGTGACGTCGTGATCGACGCTGACGGTCATGGTCAGTTGTTCGACGTCCTTGCGAATGATCGGCTCACTCATGGGTCATGCCCTTCGTCGTCGTCAGGTCCCGCGAGGCCGCGCCCTCGATCAGGAGTTCGGTCATTCGGTCGATCCGACCGCGCCACAACTGCTCATAGCTGTCCAACAGCCTGCGGGCAGCCCTGATCGCCTCGACCTCGCCGGCCACGCGTTGCTCGCGTCCCTGCCGTCGCTTGGACACGAGGCCCGCCTCCTCGAGCACGGCAACATGCTTCTGCACGGCCGTGAGGCTGATCGGATAACGGCGAGCCAGGGCCGAGACGGAGTGCTCGGAGTCGAGCACCTGCAGCACGAGGTCACGACGCGTGGCATCGGCCAGGGCGTGGAACACCCGGTCGACCTCGACGGCTCGATCTACAACCATTTGGTTGTAGATTAGACAGGATCTTCGACCCGGTCAACCGCTTCGGGGCTCCCAACACGGCAGGGTTCCGACGACGCAGCAGATCGCCCGCGAGCTCTTCATCTGGCCCAGGGCAGCCGACCGCCACCTCCATCACGAGTACGGAAAGATGGGTGTGTCGACCCGCGCCGCCGCGCTTGTGGCGATGCAGAACCGAGTCGTCAGCCGATCTCTCTGGAGCGCTTGTGCCGCACATCGATGCCCGCGAGAGTCTGCTTGTCGTCATCGATGCGCAGACGGACTTCTACGGGATCGATCGTCGGGACGTTGACCACGTCGCCAAGGAGCGCGTGCTCGACCGAGTGGCCTGGGTCTGCGGCGTCGCTGCCGCGCTCGACGTTCCGATCGTCGTCACCGAGGAAGACGCCGAGACGAACGGACCCACGGCTGACCAGATCGTTCGACAGCTGCCGCCGGGTGCGCCAAGGCTCGACAAGGTGGTGTACGGCGCCGGAGGAAATCCGGCCATCGTCGAGGCTGTCGATACGACCGGTCGGTCCACGGCGATCCTGTTGGGGATGGAGACCGACGTATGCGTCGCGCACTCCGCCCTTGACCTGGCAGAGCGTGGACTCAGGGTGGTCGTCGTCCACGACGCCGTGTTTTCGGCCGGAAGCGCGCACGAGTTCGGACTGGCCCGGCTCCGACAGGAGGACGTCGAACTGGTCTCAGCGAAAGAGCTGTACTACGAGTGGCTCCGCGATCTTCCGACGACGCGAGCCTTTGAGCAGGCCAACCCGGCCATCCCCGAGCCTCCCGGCTTTCACCTCTAGCACCCGTCCGACGCGGATGCCGTCGGGACTACGGGGTACGGCGGCGGAGGGTGGCGGCGCCGAGGAGCAGGAAACCGATCGTGAAGCCGATGATGATGGCCACATCGGCTGGGAACGGCGACCCGAGGTCGGTATTCGTCGCTAGATGCTGCATCGCCTCGACGGCGTAAGTGAGCGGCAGCACCGCTGACACCCACTCGAGAACCGTCGGGAGCTGGTCGGTCGGGCCGAGAATCCCGCAGAGCAAGAGCTGAGGGAGGATGAACGCCGGCATGAACTGGACCGCTTGGAACTCTGTCTGGGCGAAGGCGCTCACGAACAGGCCAAGGCTGGTGCCAAGCAGGGCCACGAGTACGGCGACCAGGAGCACCGCCCAGGCCGGACCAAGCACCTGCATCCCCAACGGACCGAGCGTCAAGCCCGCCGCGAGCAGGGCCTGCGCCGTGGCCGCCACGCCGAACGCCACGGCGTAGCCACCCAGGAAGTCCGCCTTGCCGACGGGCATGCTGAGCAATCGCTCCAAGGTCCCGGACGAACGTTCTCTCAGCGTCGCGATGCTGGTGATGAGGAACATCACGATGAGCGGGAAGATCGCCAGAAGCGCGGGGGCGTACTGGTCGAAGGCATTCGGGTTGTCGATGAGCACCCACCACAGCAGAGCCAGCAGCCCGCAGGGCACGACAAGCATCAGCGCGATGGTCCTCGGGTCGTGGCGGAGCTGGCGCAGGACCCGGTTGGCGGTCGCGAGCAGACGGCGAGGGCTCATGCCGCGCTCCCCGAGGCTGCTGCGTCGACCAAGGCCAGGAAAGCCGCCTCGACGTCGGGGGTGCCGGTCTGCTCAAGCAGCTCGGGCAACGTCGCGTCAAACAGGAACGTCCCCTCGCGCATGAGCAACAACCGGTCGCACCGCTCGGCCTCGTCCATGACGTGGCTGGAGACGAGCAGCGTTCGACCCGCGGCAGCCAGCCGGCCGAACAACCCCCACAGGTCGCGGCGCAGGATCGGGTCGAGCCCCACCGTCGGCTCGTCGAGCACGAGAAGCTCCGGCGACCCGAGCAAGGCAGTGGCCAACGACGCACGGCTCGCCTGACCGCCCGACAACTGACCCACGAGTTGACCCTCGGCACCGCCGAGGTCGACCTCGTCCATGACGCGGTCGACATCCCCCGCCGGGGCGCCCAGCATGGTGGCGAAGTAGTCGAGGTTCTCGCGCACGGTCAGGTCCCGATAGACCGCGGCAGCCTGAGTGACGTACGCGACACGATCGCGCAGGTCTGCCGATCCGGCAGGGCGCCCCAACACCTCGATGGTTCCGCCGGCCACAACCTGGACCCCCACCAGCGCACGGATGAGCGTGGTCTTGCCGCACCCGCTGGGGCCGAGCAGACCGGTCACGGCCCCGGCCACGATGTCGACGTCGAGGGACGGAAGCACCGTGAGTCCGCCGCGGACGACGTGCAGGCCTCGGACCGAGATGGCCGGCTCAGGTTTATTCATCATGGGATGAATATTGCGCGTCGAAGGGCCCCCTGTCAACCACCAGGCGCCAGGTGTCCCTGGACGACGGGTCCGACCAGGGCGACCACCTCCTCGTCGGAAGCGGAGGCGAGGGGCTCGAGACCGACCACGTAGCGAACGATGGCCAGGCCGATGAGCTGCGAGGCCGCCGCCGTCACCCGGAGCGGGTCGACGGGCTGGCTCAGACCTTCGGACACCCGTCGAACCACCGCATCGGAGACGAACCCGCGCAACAGTTCCGCGCCACCCTCACCATCGATGGCAGACCGGAGCAGGATCAACAGCGGCTGCCGCATGACCGGGTCGCCCCAGATGCGGAGGAAGCCGCGCACCAGGCGCTCGCCTACTTCTGCGGGATCCCCGGTGATCGCTTCGGCGATGATCACCTCCGGGTTCAGAGGCATTTGCATGGCAGCCAGGAACAGAGCGTCCTTGGTGCCGAAGTAGTGGTGCACCAAGGCGGAGTCCACGCCCGCGGCCGCGGCCACGGCCCTGATGGTTGTGCGCTGATAGCCGTGCTCGGAGAACGCTGTACGGGCAGCGGCCAGGATGTCAGCGCGCGTTCGCTCGGCGCCCTCTCTGGCGCCGGAGGGCCGTCCGGGTCGCCGCTGTCGGACCTTCGAGGATTCGGTCACAGGGGCGCTGCCGCCAGATAGAGACGGGCAAAAGCCAGAGCCTCGGCCAGGTCTGCTTCACGTTCGGCCCGGTTCACCGCCTTGCGAGTGGATACCTCGAGGACCACAGTGCCGGTGAAGGACTGCGCCGCCAGCGTCTCCAGCACGGCAGCGCACGGCTGGCTCCCACGCCCCGGCACGAGGTGCTCATCCCTGGCCGCGCCACTGCCGTCAGCCAGATGCAGGTGGGCCAGCCGGTCGCCGAAGTTGGCCAGCATCGCCCGCGCGTCCGTGCCCGACACCGCCGTGTGCGACAGGTCGAGGGTGAGGTGGGCGTAATCCTCGTCCGTGGGGTCCCACGCAGGGGCGTACGCCTTGATCTCTCGGCTGCGCGCCCGCCACGGATACATGTTCTCGACGGCGAAGGTCACCCCGGTCTCGTCGTCCATCCGGGCGACACCGGCGACGAAGCCGCGCGCGTAGTCGCGCTGCCAGCGAAACGGCGGGTGGACGACGACCGTCGAGGCACCAAGGTGCTCAGCCGCCTTCTGGGACTTCACGAGCTTCGCCCATGGGTCGGTGCCCCACACGCGCTGCGTGACCAGCAAGCACGGCGCGTGGATGGCGAGGACCGGCACGCCGTAGTGGTCGGACAACCGCCTGACCGAATCGATGTTTTGCGAAAGCGCATCGGTGAACACCATGAGCTCGACCCCGTCGAACCCCAAAGAGGCGGCCAGCTCGAAGGCCACCGCCGGTGACTCGGGATAGACCGACGCCGAGGACAAGGCGATGCGCGCGGACGGCACGCTGACGGCGTCACCCATGCAGCCAGCGTACGGCGCAAGCCACGGGGGCTCGCTGACGTCCGGATAGGGTCGGGGCCCATGCGAGCCAGAGACTTGGCCGAACCGGCCCCGATCGTCGGCCTCGACGACTCGGTGGCTGACGCGCTGCGCCTGATCCAGGACGGCGCACCGGGGGTGGCCGTGGTCGACGAGGCTGGCGCCCTGGTCACCGTGCTGCCGGCGACGCAGGTGCTGCGCCTCGCGCTCCCGAGCTATATGCGTGGCCACCCAGGCCTGGCCCGGGCGTGGGACGAGGCGCATGCGGACCGGTTTGCCGAGTCGGTCCAGACGACGCTGGTCCGCGAGGCGCTCGGCGGCGAACGGCCAGCCATGACCACGGTCAACGAAGACGACACCGCCATCGAGATCGCCATGGCCATGTGTGACGGTCATGCCCCGCTGATCATGGTCGTGAAGGACGGTCGTCCCACCGGAGCCATCCGGCTGCGCGCCCTGCTCAGTGCACTCCTGCCGGGTCACGGGGCCCTCGGGTGAGTGGTTGGTTCGTCGTCGCCGTCTTCGTCGGCGTCTACTTTCTGCTAGCCACGGAGCGGGTGCATCGCGTCGCTGCTGCCCTAGGCGGTGCAGCCATCGTCCTCGTGACCGGGGTGGTCAACACCGACGACGCCCTCTTCTCTCGCGAGACCGGTGTCGCTTGGGACGTACTGGCGCTGCTGCTGGGGATGATGGTGATCGTCGGGGTCCTGCGACCCACGGGGATCTTCGAGTACCTCGCGATCTGGGCGGTCAAGAGAGGACGCGGCCAGCCCTACCGAGTCCTCGTCCTGCTGCTGCTCGTCACGGCAGTGACTTCAGCCGTGCTCGACAACGTGACCACGGTCGTCCTCATCGCACCCGTGACGCTCCTCGTCTGCGACCGCATCGGTCTGAGACCCGCTCCGATCCTCATCGCCGAGGTGCTCGCCTCCAACATCGGCGGCGCTGCAACGCTCGTCGGCGACCCTCCCAACATCATCATCGCGAGCAAGGCCGACCTGTCCTTCAACGACTTCCTGGTCCACATGGGACCGATCATCGTCGTCATCCTGGCCGTCTACATCGTGATCACGCGCTGGCTGTTCCGGGCCGCCTTGGCCACGGCGACCGGCCCCGACGCCGACCTCGATGACCTGGACGAGCGCGCGGCCATCAGCGACCCGGTCCTGCTGCGGCGGTCGATGGTCGTCCTGGCCCTGGTTCTCGTCGGTTTCGTCGGGCACAGCGCTTTGCACACCGAACCCGCCGTCGTCGCCCTGGGCGGGGCCGCACTCATGGTCTTGCTGTCACGGGCCAAGCCGGCCTCCTACCTCCAGGCCGTCGAGTGGGAGACGCTCGCGTTCTTCGCCGGGATCTTCATCGTCATCGGCGCACTGGTGAAGACGGGGGTGATCGACACGATGGCCGACGCAGTCGTCAGGGCTACTGGCGGCAACGTTGCTGCGACCCTGGTCGTCGTCCTGCTCGCGTCCGCCGTGATCTCCGCCTTGGTCGACAACATCCCCTACGTCGTGGCCATGTCGCCGCTCGTCGCCGAGCTCATCGCCCAGACCCCCGCGCTCGGCGCGAACGACGGGGTCTGGTGGTCGCTGGCCCTGGGCGCCGACCTCGGAGGCAACGCGACGGCGGTCGGGGCGAGCGCCAACATCGTGGTCATCGGCCTGGCCCGGCAGTACGGCCACCCGATCACGTTCCTCGAGTTCGCGAAGTACGGCATCCCGGTCGCTCTTGTCTCGGTGCTGATCTGTCTTCCGTACGTGCTGCTTCGCTACGCCTGAGCCACGAACTGGTCAAGGCGGCGAAGGATCACGCCCTCGCGCAGGGCCCATGGACAGATGGACAACTCCTCGATCTCCAGGAGATCCATGACCGCGTCGGCAACCACCGCACCGGCGACGAGCTGGCGGGCTCGACCGTGGGACACACCTGGCAGGTGCGCGCGCTCCTGCACGGACATCTCGGCCAGTCGGGGCAGCCAGTCACGTACGTCGGCATGCTTGAGCGCCCGACGGACGTACGGACCCTCGGTCGAAGCGGCGGCCCCAGCGATGCGGGCCAGAGACCGGAACGTCTTCGATGTTCCAACGACCTGGTCCGGGGCACCCATGCGAGTGACCCGACCAAGGTCACGAGCGAAGGCCGCGCGTACGTGCTTGCGCAACGCCTTCACCGCGTCCTTGCCAGGCGGGTCCTCAGCGAGGAACTCGCGGGTGAGCCGCCCAGCCCCGAGTGGCACCGAGAAGGCGGCGTCGGGCTCCTCGTCCTGGCCTGAGGCCACCTCCAGCGACCCGCCGCCGATGTCGAGCACCAGCAGGCGGCCCGCCGACCACCCGTACCAACGCCGTGCGGCGAGGAAGGTCAGCCTGGCCTCGTCCGCACCAGACAGCACCTCCAGCTCGGCTCCGGTCAGCTGCTTGACCCGACCCAGGACCTCCTCGCCATTAGGCGCGTCCCGAATCGCCGAGGTGGCGAAGCCGAAAACCTCCTCGACCCCCTTGTCCTCCGCATCGGCCAGCGCCTCGGTGACGAAGGAGATGAGCTGATCGGCGCCGGCAGCGGCGATGCTCCCGTCGTCCTCGATCGCCTCGGCCAGACGCAGCTCGCTCTTGATGGAGTAGGCCGCGGTCGGCGGCGCTCCCACGTGGGCATCGACGACGAGCAAATGAACCGTGTTGGACCCGACGTCCAGCACTCCTAGCCGCATGCCCCGGACGGTATCGCCCCTGGGGCCGGGCGCCGCCCCCGGAGCACCTACGCTGACCGGATGCCCGAGGTTTCCCTGGACTTTCCCCGCGCCTTCGTCGAGTTCAACGACCCCGCCGACAGCGATCAGGTCTTCCGCTGCGACCTGACCTGGCTGACCTCGCGCTGGACCTGCATCTTCGGCTCTGGGTGCCGCGGCGTCGTGGCCGGGCGCCCCGATGACGGGTGCTGCACGCTCGGGGCGCACTTCTCCGACAAGGACGACGAAAAGCGCGTGCTTGCCCACGCGAAGCAGCTCAAGCGCAGCGAGTGGCAGTTCCACGGCACCAAGAAGCTCACCGAGAAGGACGAGGACGGCGCCCGCAAGACCCGCGTCGTCGACGGCGGATGCGTCTTCCTCAATCGGGCCGACTTCCCCGGCGGACCGGGGTGCGCGCTGCACGGCTACGCCGAGCGCATCGGCGTGCACTTTCTCGAGACCAAGCCAGATGTGTGCTGGCAGCTGCCGATCCGGCGGACCTTCGACCGGGTGACTCGCGCCGATGACACCGAGGTGCTCGTGGTCACCATCGGGGAGTACGACCGCCGCACCTGGGGGCCGGGGGGCCACGACCTCGAGTGGTACTGCTCGGGCGCGACCGAGGCGCATGGGGGCCTCGAGCCCGTCTACGTCTCCAATGCCCCCGAGCTGACCGCGCTCATGGGCGAAGCCGCGTACGCCGAGCTCGTCGGCCACTGCGAAGCGCACCTGTCGCGCACACCCACCCTGGCGCCGCACCCGGCTGACCCACCTCCCGCAACGGGGTAACTTGCGGTTGCTGGGGCGACAGCAAAGTTCCCCATTGCGGGAAGGAATCCCCAGGACCTGGGGACATGCGCGAGGAGAGGGTGGCGCCATATGACCAGCTGGGGCACATCAGACATGGTGTCGCCGCTTCGGACCGTTCTGGTGCGGACGCCGACGACGGTCGGCGAGTTCGTGGCCGAGGCCCAGTGGCGCGAGCCCGACCGCGAACTGCTCGTGTCCCAGCACGCGCAGTTCGTCGATCTGCTGCGATCCGTGGGTGCCGAGGTGATCGTGACCGAGCCGGTCGACGGATTGGTGGATGCCGTCTACTCGCACGACTCGGTGATCATGTCGCCCCACGGTGCGATCTTGCTGCGCATGCGCAAGCCGGTGCGCAGACCCGAGCCGGGCGTGATGCGTTCCGACCTCGAGCGGCTGGGCGTGCCCATCCTCGGCGAGCTCACCGAACCCGCCTTCTGCGACGGTGGCGACAAGGTCTGGCTGGACGAACGCACCCTGCTGGTCGGGCGCGGCTATCGCACCAACGCCGCGGCCATCGACCAGCTGCGGGCAATCCTCGGACCCCATGGCATCGAGGTCATCGACTTCGACCTGCCGCACTACGAGGGTCCGGACGCGGTGCTCCACCTGATGAGCGTTCTGTCACCCGTCGACCACGACCTGGCCGTCGTGTACGAGCCGCTGGCCCCGGTCGCGCTCATCGAGCTGCTCGAGGAACGCGGCATCACCCGGATCCCCGTCGATGAGGCGGAGATGCTCACCCAGGGCGCCAACATCCTGGCCGTCGCGCCCCGCGAGGTCATCCTTGCTGCCGGGAACCACCGCGTGCACAAATCGCTGGAGGAGGCCGGGGTCACCGTCCACGTCTTCGACGGCAGCGAGGTCGCGGTCAAGGGCGACGGAGGGCCCACATGCTTGACCCAGCCCCTCTCCCGGTCATGACCCGCGCATGACCGAGCTCACCGACGACGAGCGCCGGGCGCTGGACGCGCTGGAAGATCTCGGCGAGCAGGCGTGGGGGTCTCGGCTGGCTCAGCTCGTGGAGATTCCCAGCATCACCGGGTCGGCCGCCGAGGCCGACGCGCAGCGATGGGTCGCCGGCCAGCTCGAACGACTCGGCCTCGAGGTGGACTTCTGGTCGTGCGACCTCGAAGCCCTGCGCGCCGACCCCGACTTCCCGGGCGACGAGACCCCGCGCACCGAGGCGTGGGGCCTGGTCGGCGTCACGCCGGGGCCGGACGAAGCGCCACCGAGGGTGATCCTGCAGGGACATGTCGACGTGGTCCCCCCGGGCGACTTGGCCCAGTGGGCCGGCGACCCGTTCAAGGCTCGCCTGGACGGGGACGTGCTCTACGGCCGGGGCGCCTGCGACATGAAGGCCGGTGTGGTGGCCAACTTGGTCGCGCTCGAGGCCGTCCTGGCGTCCGGCGTCCGCCTCCCCGGCCGAGTCGCGGTGCACAGCGTGGGCGGTGAGGAGGACGGGGGGCTGGGCGCCTTCGCCACCCTCAAGCGCGGCCATACCGGGGATGCGTGCCTCATCACCGAGCCGACCAGCCGCACCATCATCACGGCGTGCGGTGGCGCTCTGACGTTCACGCTGACCGTCTCCGGGCTGGCCACGCACGGCAGCACCCGCTACGCAGGCGTGAGCGCGTTCGAAGCCTTCCTGCCCGTCTACGCCGCGCTCCAGGAGCTCGAGACCGAGCGCAACGAGGACGTCGCCCCCGTGATGGCGGAATATCCGATCGCCTATCCACTGATGGTGGGTCGGATCGAGTCCGGCGACTGGTCCAGCAGCGTGCCCGACCGGCTGATCGCCGAAGGTCGATACGGCGTCGCCCTGGACGAGGACGTCACTACCGCGCGGCAGGCCTTCGAGGAGCGTGTGGCCGAGGCGGTGTCGCGTGACCCGTGGCTGCGCGACCATCCGGTGGAGGTCACCTGGTCGGGCGGGCAGTTCGCCAGCGGTCGCTTCCCGGATGCTCACCCCTTCCTCAACACCGTCGCGGACGCCTGGTCCGACGTCGCCGGCGACGGGCGGCCGCGGGAGCGCGGAGCGCCGTACGGCAGCGACTTGCGGCTCTACAACGCCGCCGGGATCCCTGCCCTGCACCTGGGTCCAGGCGAGGTCCAGCACGCACACAGCCCGCTCGAGCAGGTACGCCTGTCCGAGGTGGCCGACGTGGCCCGGGCGATCGTCCTCATCCTGCTGCGCGGCTGAGCGATTCCGTCGGCGCGGCCTCGTAGGCTCCAGCCATGGCCAAGTCGACCGCCCGGGCGTCCGGGCCTCGCCTCACGCTTCGCTGCTCGGAGTGCGGCTGGCAGACGGCCAAGTGGGTCGGGCGCTGCGGAGAGTGCCAGGCCTGGGGCACGGTCGGCGAGCCAGGGGTCGCCGCAGGTCGCACGGCCGTCGCCGGCCCGGTCACGGCCCCCGCCCTGCGCATCCACGAAATCGACCCTGACCACACCCAGACGCGACCCAGCGGCGTCGACGAGCTCGATCGGGTGCTCGGCGGTGGACTCGTCCCCGGCGGGGTCATCCTTCTGGCGGGAGAGCCGGGAGTCGGCAAGTCCACCCTGCTGCTCGAGGTGGCCGCCTCTTATGCCTCCCCGACGACCCCAGCTCTGTATGTGACGGGCGAGGAATCCGCGGGCCAGGTCCGGGTGCGTGCCGGCCGCACCAGCGCGCTCGACCCCCACCTCTATCTCGCGGCCGAGACCGACCTGTCAGCCGTGCTCGGCCAGATCGAAGCCGTCCAACCCGCGCTGCTCGTCGTGGACTCGATCCAGACGATCGCCTCGGCCGAGGTCGACGGCACTGCCGGAGGCGTCACCCAGGTCCGCGAGGTGGCTGCCGCGCTGATCCGGGTCGCCAAGGACCGCGCCATCCCGACGGTGCTGGTCGGCCACGTCACCAAAGACGGCGCGATCGCGGGTCCCCGACTGCTCGAGCACCTCGTCGATGTGGTGCTCTCCTTCGAGGGAGACCGGCACTCCACGTTGCGCATGGTGCGGGCAACCAAGAATCGCTTCGGTCCCGCCGATGAGGTCGGCTGCTTCGAGCTCGACGACGGAGGCATCCGAGGGCTGGCCGATCCCAGCGGACTGTTCCTGTCTTCTGCGTTGTCGTCGACGGTCCCCGGCAGCTGCGTCACGGTGACGCTCGAGGGCCGACGGCCGCTCGCGGCCGAGCTGCAGGCGCTCGTGGTGGCCTCGCAGGCCGGGTCGCCGCGCCGGGCGACCGGAGGGCTCGACGGCTCGAGAGTTGCCCTGCTCCTCGCCGTGCTCCAGCAACGCTGCGGCATCCCCCTGTCGTCGTCTGAGGTCTATGTCTCCACGGTGGGTGGCGTTCGCACCGCAGAGCCGGCGGCCGACCTGGCCGCCGCTCTCGCGCTCGCCTCGGCCGCGAGCAATCGACCGGTCCGCGGCGGGCTGGTCGCCGTGGGAGAGGTGGGGCTGGCCGGAGAGGTCCGACGGGTGCCCTCGGTCGGGCGACGACTCAGCGAGGCGGCCCGGCTTGGCTTCACCCATGCGCTGGTGCCGCCCGACCCAGGTCCGTTGCCCGACGGGATCCGGGTCCAGACCGTGGCGACCCTCAACGATGCCCTGGCCGCTGCGCGGGTCCTGCCGCCAGCGAACGACGCCCTCTCGTTGCGCCGCTAGACTCCCCCTGATCTTCACGGGAGGCAGGTCCGATGGCCGCGGCAGCACGCGACGACAAGGGCGTCGACCGTGAAGCAACCCTGAGGGCCGTCCTGATGACGATGGCCCCGGGCACCCCGCTCCGTGACGGTCTCGAGCGGATCCTGCGCGGCCGCACCGGCGGCCTGCTGGTCCTCGGCCACGACCGCACCGTCGAGAGTCTGTGCACGGGGGGGTTCTCCCTCGACGTCGACTTCAGCGCCACCGGGCTGCGTGAGCTGTCCAAGATGGACGGCGCGGTGATCCTCGACCGCGATGCCACGCGCATCCTCAGGGCCAACGTCCAGCTGGTCCCCGATCCGTCCATCCCCACCGAAGAGTCGGGCACCCGACACCGCACCGCCGAGCGCGTCGCGAAGCAGACCGGGTTTCCCGTGATCTCGGTGAGCCAGTCGATGCACATCATTGCCTTGTACGTCTCCGGTCGCCGCTACGTCCTGGAGGACTCCGCAGCGATCCTGTCGCGCGCCAACCAGGCGCTGGCCACACTCGAGCGCTACAAGCTGCGGCTCGACGAGGTCACGGGCACGTTGTCGGCGTTGGAGATCGAGGATCTGGTCACAGTTCGCGACGTCTGCGCCGTGGCCCAGCGGATGGAGATGGTGCGGCGGATCGCCGGGGAGATCAACGGCTATGTCGTCGAGCTCGGCACCGACGGGCGGCTGCTGACGCTCCAGCTCGACGAGCTGATCGCCGGCGTCGACCACGACCGTGAGCTGGTGGTGCGCGACTACGCGCCTGCCGGCGGGGGGCGACGGCTGCGCACGGTGCAATCGATCCTCGACGACCTCGATGCCCTCGACGGCGCCGAGCTGCTCGACCTGCCCACCGTGGGGCGGGCTCTCGGATACGGCACCGGCTCGGAGTCGCTCGACGCCGGCGTCTCACCGCGGGGCTACAGGCTTCTGGCCAAGGTTCCGCGGCTGCCCGGACTGGTCGTCGACCGGCTCGTCGACCACTTCGGGGGACTGCAGAAGCTGTTGGCTGCCAACATCGACGACCTGCAGGCCGTCGATGGCGTGGGTGAGAGCCGAGCCCGCACCGTGCGCGAAGGACTTTCGAGGCTCGCCGAGTCCAGCATCCTCGAGCGCTACGTCTGACCGGCGGAAAGTCAGGACTCTCAGGCGCGTGACGGCTCCGGGGGAGCGACAGGGGAGACACCGGCCAGCACCCGGAGGTGGACCAGAAAGACAGGGCGCCCGTCGTTGCTCGCACGCATCACCTCGGTGACGTACGGCGGCAGGCCCAGCGGGCGTGGGGAAGCATCCGGCACTAGCGAGTCGGGGTCCGAGACCTCGACGACTCGGTCGACGGCCAGCCCGAGCGGCCCGTCGTGGTCGGCCATGAGGACGAGAACGTCACCCGGATCGTCTGCTTCCGGCAGCGACCGCAGATCCACGACGGGAAGGGGATCACCGCGCAGAACGAGCAGACCGGTGATCGGAGCGCGCACGCCCATCAACGACTCGACGCCGACGGCCCGCACGACCTCACGGACCTGATCCAGAGGAGCGGCCAGCTCTCGGGCGCCCATCCGGAAGGTGATGTAGCCGCTCACGCACCCCTCCGCAGCTCTTGTTCCTCGAGCGACGCACGCGTGCTCGGCTGACTCGTACCCTCCAGGTCATCGGCAAGATGCGTGCACAACTGCACCAGCTGGTCGACCGGCGTCCCGTCCAGGAGCCCGAGCACAGCCTCGGGGGGCGCTTGCGGCAGCGCTGCGGCAGCCGCCCGATAGGCGCGCGCCGCACCGGCCCGGTCGCCGGTCCGTCCCAGGGATCCAGCGAGCAGGAACCAGGCGTGCCCGGCCTTGGCATCGAGATAGACCGCGCGACCGAGCGGGCCGAGCGCGAGGGCATCCTGTCCCAGGGTGGCGTAGGCCTGGCCGCAGACGACGTAGGCATCGGTGAGGAGCGGATCGGCGGCGGCGGCCTGGGCGGCCAGCCCAGCGGCGTCGGCATACCGCGTGCTCTCGAGAGCCACGTGCGCCTGGGCCAACAGCTCGGTCGCCGTTGTGGGCCTCCTCGATTCGACGCTGGATTCGACGCTCGGTTCGACGCTGGGTTCGACGCCGGGCTGACCGCTGGACTGAGCGCCGTCCCTCGGCGGGGTCGTCGGTCCCGGGGATTTCCGTGCCGGTGAACTGACCAGGATCGTGGGCTGGGCGGGGGTTGGGCCGATGGGGCTCACCCGGTCAGGCGAGCGGCGAACAGGGGGGGCGTCAGGCAGGAACGTGGCGACCGCAACCGGTCTCACGACCGCTGGCCGGTAGGCGAACGCCTCGCCGACAGCGACCAAGGCGAAGGCATCCGAGAGCTGCCAAAGGGTCTCCGCGGGTCCCATGAGCAGCGAACCACCGGGGGTCAGCACCTCGCGGAACCGTCCCACGAGGGTGCGCGTGGTCTCCCGCGAGAAGTAGATGGTGACGTTGCGGCAGACCACGAGGTCGACCGTGCCGTCGACGAATGGGGCCGGTTCCGTCACCAGGTTGTGGTGCTCGAAGTCGACCAGGGCCCGCACCTCGTCGCGCACGACGTGGTTGCCGTCTCCCGCAGGTCGCAACCAGCGGGCGACGGCTCCCTGGTCGGCCAGGTCGATGGTGCGACCGGAATAGCGAGCGGCGCGCGCCACCTCGAGAGCGGCCGCTGACACATCGGTGCCGACCACGCGGATCTGCGGAGCGATCTCCCCGGGCTGAAGAGGCATCCGTTCCCTGGCTTCCAGGGCCAGCATGGCCAGCGTGTACGGCTCCTCGCCGGTCGAGCAGCCAGCGCTCCACACGGTGATTCCCCGGCCCTGCGCCGCGGCTTGTTGCAGCGCCTGCGGAAGCAGATGGTCGCGGAGCGCATCGATCTGGGGGCGGGCCCGATGAAAGTGGGTTTCCTGGATGGTCACGTCGTCCAGGAGGTGCTGGCGTTCAGCAGCTCCGTCTGGCCGATCCAGGAAGGTCAGGTAGCTCGCGACGTCGGTACGACCGCTGGCGCGCAGCCGTTCGGCCATAACGCCCGTCAGCGACGCGCGGCGGCTGTCGTCGAATTCCAGACCAGCGGTCCCTCGCAGGTAGTCACGCACCAGGATGTAGTCAGCGTCACTCAGGGGCCTCATGCCGCACCTCCGGCCCGGCCGCGCACCCCGGAGATCCGAAAGACCGCGTCGGTCACGGCCGCGGCGATGGCGCCGAGCGGGAGCTCGACATCCACGGCGTCCGCGTGCTGAGCCGCCGCAGGCATCCCCCAGACGACGCTCGTCGACTCGTCCTGACCGATCGTGAACGCGCCACTGTCGCGCATGGCCCGGAGGCCCAGCGCGCCGTCGCGGCCCATCCCGGTCAGCAGAACGCCGACAGCACGGTCATGGCAGACCTGAGAGACGCTCGTGAACGTCCGATCGATCCCCGGCACGTGGTACTGGGTCGCTGGAGGCTCCAGCAGCTCGATGCGATGCCCATGCCGCAGCGAGAGGTTCAGCCCTGCTGGCGCCAGGTAGACGGTTCCGGGCGCGACCTTCTCACCATCGGCCGCCACGACGACGGCCAGTGGGCAGACGCTGTCCAGCCAGCGGGCCAGCCCCTCGACGAAGCCTTCGGCCATGTGCTGAACGACGAGTACGGCCGCCGGGAAGTCCGCCGGCAGCTCCCCGAGGATCGTCGCGAGCGCGGGCGGTCCCCCGGTCGAGGCACCGAAAGCAACCACAGCTGGACGGGGAGCCACGCCGACCGGAGATGCGTCGGTGGGGTGGCGGACCCGTAGCCGGGCTCGCGGATGCGTGATGACTTTGACGCGGCTCGCTACACGCAGGTGCCGGCACACGAACTCGCCGTACTGAGGGGAGTTGGGGGGCACATCGAGGGCGCCGACCACGTCGACGGCGCCGGCAGCGATCGCGGCCTCCGGGTGCTCGGCGGCAGCCCCGCAGACGACGATCGGCGTAGGCGCGGCCGCCATGATGCGTTCGATGGTCTCCAGTCCCCCGCCGAACAGCTCGAGGTCGACCAGGATGGTGGCCGGGCGCAGCTCGGTGGCCAACGCCTCGGCCTGGTCAGCTCCGCGCGCGACAGCGCGAACCACGAAGCCCGGACGGTTCACCAGCAGCTCGAGCTGCCGCAGCCGTACGAGAGTCCCCGCGACGATCAGCACCGTGATCGGGGCGGGCGACAATGAGGGCGTCGACCCCTCGATCGACGTCACCGCACCTCCCGACGGGGCGGTCCACAGACGGCCGGTACCCCCATCGGATCATCGGGCAGGGTCGCCGATGGCTTGAGCGTGCTAGCGCCGCTAGCCGAGCGCGAACGCCGTCGGATCGCTGACGACCTTCAGGTTGCGCCCGGTGAGCGCGTAGGTGCCAGCCGGCGCGTCTGGTGAGTTGCTGGGGCAGCCCTTGGCGGACTCCGTGCGTGACCAAACGACCGAGGTCGTGTAGGACTGGCCCGCCTTGAGGGGGACGACCTTGGAGGGCCCGCCAGGGGCGCAGTGGTCGGAGGACCAGATCAGCGTGTTCCCCTGGTTGACCTGAAGCTCCATCGCCCGCTGACCCACGTCGCGGGTGCAGGTCTTCTTGGAGGTGTTGGTGACCTTGATCGTGAAGCGCGGGTCCTGGTTGGGCGGGTAGGTCGTCTTGGTCGTGGTGGCCACGACGGCGATGGCCCGCCCAGCGCATGGCTGAGGGCCGGCAGCCGTGGACCCCGTGGGCGAGGGCGACGCGGATTCCGACGGGGACGCCGAGGCCGTAGGTGAGGGAGAAGGGCTCGAGGAGTCGCTCGGCGCGGCCGACGTGCTGGCGCCCGGTGACGTCGTGGCGCCGGGTGACGGATCCCCGTCGGAGCCACCTGGCCCGATCGCCCCCCAGGCCCAGGCGGCCAGCAGAACGACCACCACGACCAGCGCGACGAGCAGCAGGCGCCGCACCCAATAGACCCGGGGGGGCAGCGGCCCCACCGGGCGCACGACGCTCACGTCGACCACCCTAGGAGGTCGACCACCGCGGAGACAGCGATTCCGCGGCGGGACCGGGATCGAGCCCGTGCTTGGATCGCAGAACCCAGCCGACCACAGGAAGCAGGACCAGCCGGACGTGAGCACCGCCATCCAGAGCCGCGACGGGTCGGCGCCGCTTCTGTCAGCCTTGCTGTCGTGGTACGCCCGCGAGCAACGAGACCTGCCCTGGCGCGCTCTCGAGCGCACTCCCTGGGGGGTGCTCGTCTCCGAGGTGATGCTGCAGCAGACCCCGGTCGCCCGGGTCTTGCCCGTCTGGGACGTGTGGATGTCTCGGTGGCCGACACCGGCCGCCCTCGCTGGTGAGCCAGCTGGCGAGGCGGTAGCCGCGTGGGGCCGGCTCGGCTATCCACGGCGCGCCCTGCGGCTGCACGCGGCGGCTCAGGTCTGCGTGGACGACCACGGGGGCGAAGTTCCGTCCTCACCCGAGGAGCTCCAGCGCCTGCCGGGTGTCGGGTCCTACACCGCCGCGGCAGTCGCGGCGTTCGCCTTCGGGCTACGCACCGTCGTGCTGGACACCAATATCCGGCGGGTCATCGCCCGCGTCGACGTCGGCGCCGCCTTCGAACCTGCTGGCGCTCCGGGCGTCGCTGAGCGAGACCGCGCCGGGGCGTTGCTGCCCGACGACCCGACGACCTCGGTCCGCTGGAACGCCGCGGTCATGGAGCTTGGCGCTCTGGTGTGCACGGCTCACTCGCCGCGATGCGCGGAGTGCCCCCTGGCCAAGCAGTGCCGGTGGCTGGCTGCGGGAGCGCCGGCGTGGGACGGCCCGCCGCGCCGCGGCCAGACGTACGAAGGCACGGACCGCCAGGCTCGCGGACGGCTGCTCGCCGTGCTCCGCGAGGCACCAGGGGCCGTGGGCGTCCGCGAGCTCGACGAGGCCTGGCCGGAACCAGAGCAGCGATTCCGCGCGCTGGCCGGTTTGGTCAGGGACGGCCTCGTGGAGGCCGTCCCTGACCAGAGCTACCGACTGCCAGGACGAGGGACCGAGGCTACGCCTCCGGCGCGTCGCTGACCTCGACCAGAGGCAGGTCGGGCACGGTCGACTTGGGCTCCTGCCGGAAGGTGAAGATGCGGTCTTCGCCCTCACCCTCCACGTCGACGAGCACGACGTTGCCTGGGGTCAACTCGGCGAAGAGGATCTTCTCCGACAGGGCGTCCTCGATCTCGCGCTGGATCGTGCGGCGCAACGGCCGAGCACCAAGCACTGGGTCGTAGCCGCGCTCGGCCAACAGCGCCTTGGCTCCGGTCGTCAGCTCGATCCCCATGTCCTTGTCGCGCAACCGCTCGTCGAGCTTGGCGACCATCAGGTCGACGATCGTGACGATCTCCTCCTCGCTGAGCGCCGGGAAGACGATGATGTCGTCGACCCGGTTGAGGAACTCAGGGCGGAAGTGCTGCTTGAGCTCGTCCGTGACCTTGGCCTTCATCCGCTGGTAGCCGGTCTGGGTGTCGCCGGCGGCGGCGAACCCGAGGCCGAAGCCCTTCGAGATGTCCCGAGTCCCGAGGTTGGTGGTCATGATGATCACGGTGTTCTTGAAATCAACCACACGACCCTGACTGTCGGTGAGCCGACCGTCTTCGAGGATCTGCAACAGGCTGTTGAAGATGTCGGGGTGGGCCTTTTCGACTTCATCGAAGAGCACGACGGAGAACGGCTTGCGCCGCACCTTCTCGGTGAGCTGGCCACCCTCTTCGTAGCCCACATATCCGGGCGGTGAACCGAACAAGCGTGACACCGTGTGCTTCTCACTGAACTCGCTCATGTCGAGCTGAATCAGAGAGTCCTCGTCGCCGAAGAGGAACTCCGCCAGGGTGCGAGACAACTCGGTCTTCCCGACGCCGGACGGGCCCGCGAAGATGAACGAGCCACCGGGCCGCTTGGGATCCTTCAGCCCAGCGCGCGTGCGGCGGATCGCCTGCGACAGCGCCTTGATGGCCTGCTCCTGGCCGATCACGCGCTTGTGCAGCTCGTCTTCCATGTGGAGCAGCCGGGCCGACTCCTCCTCGGTGAGCTTGAACACGGGGATACCGGTCGCGGTGGCCAGGACCTCGGCTACGAGCTCCTCGTCGACCTCGGCGACGACGTCCATGTCGCCGGCCTTCCACTCGCGCTCGCGGGTGGACTTCTCGGCCAGCAGCGTCTTCTCCTTGTCGCGCAGCGACGCGGCCTTCTCGAAGTCCTGCGCGTCGATCGCCGACTCCTTCTCGCGGCGCACCGAGGCGATCCGCTCGTCGAACTCGCGCAGGTCGGGCGGCGCCGTCATCCGACGGATCCGCAGCCGAGCGCCAGCCTCGTCGATCAGGTCGATCGCCTTGTCAGGGAGGAACCGGTCGCTGATGTAGCGATCGGCAAGGGTGGCCGCGGCGACCAGGGCAGCGTCGGTGATCGAGACCCGGTGGTGCGCCTCGTAACGGTCGCGCAGGCCCTTGAGGATCTCGATCGTGTGGGCGAGCGTCGGCTCGGCCACCTGGATCGGCTGGAAGCGCCGCTCGAGGGCCGCGTCCTTCTCGAGGTGCTTGCGGTATTCGTCGAGGGTCGTCGCGCCAATGGTCTGCAGTTCGCCGCGCGCCAGCATCGGCTTGAGGATGCTCGCTGCGTCGATGGCGCCCTCGGCGGCGCCGGCGCCGACCAGGGTGTGCAGCTCGTCGATGAACAAGACGATGTCGCCGCGCGTGCGGATCTCCTTGAGGACCTTCTTCAGCCGCTCCTCGAAGTCTCCGCGGTAGCGGCTGCCTGCGACCAGCGCGCCAAGGTCGAGGCTGTAGAGCTGCTTGTCCTTGAGCGTCTCCGGCACCTCACCCTTGACGATGGCCTGCGCGAGTCCCTCGACGCAGGCGGTCTTGCCGACTCCGGGCTCGCCGATCAGCACCGGGTTGTTCTTGGTGCGCCGGGACAGGACCTGCATGACCCGCTCGATCTCTTTCTCACGTCCGATGACCGGGTCGAGCTTCCCCTCACGCGCTGCCTGGGTGTAGTTGCGACCGAACTGGTCGAGCACGAGGGAGGTCGACGGTGCTTCGGCCGAGGGGCCGCCAGCCGTCGCCGGCTCCTTGCCCTGGTAGCCCGACAGCAGCTGGATGACCTGCTGGCGCACCCGGTTGAGGTCGGCGCCCAGCTTGACGAGAACCTGAGCGGCGACGCCTTCGCCCTCGCGGATCAGACCGAGCAGGATGTGCTCGGTGCCGATGTAGTTGTGGCCGAGCTGCAGCGCCTCGCGCAGGGAGAGCTCGAGAACCTTCTTGGCCCGCGGGGTGAAGGGGATGTGGCCGCTGGGGGCCTGCTGGCCCTGACCGATGATCTCCTCGACCTGCTGGCGTACGGCCTCGAGGGAGATGCCCAGGGACTCCAGCGCCTTGGCTGCGACACCCTCACCTTCGTGGATGAGGCCGAGCAGGATGTGCTCGGTGCCGATGTAGTTGTGGTTGAGCATCCGGGCCTCTTCTTGGGCCAGGACGACCACCCGCCGCGCTCGGTCGGTAAATCTCTCGAACATCGCAGCAACTCCTCGCGAGGCGGCCTCCGAGCTCCTGGGTGCGGGAGCCGGTCGATCTCATGGTAGTCGTGCCTACCGTCTTCTTCGGTTCGGGACGGTGGCGCATTCACCTGATTGCAACACGCGATCTGGCCGAGGGGTTCCCGCCTCCCGTACGCCACAGGCGAACACGCCGCGGCGAGCGGTCGCCTCCGGCAGGCCGTACGGTCGCTGCATGGCAGCACTCGAAGACGTGGTCGTTGTCGTCGGAGCGGGGCCGGGCATGGGGTTGGCCATCGCCAGGCGGTTCGCTGCCGAAGGCTTTCGCCCGGCCCTGATCTCGAGGGATCCGGCGCGCCTGGACGCCGACGACCTGGACAAGCAGGGCGCGGAACGCTTCGCGGCGGACGTGGCCGACGAGGCGTCGCTCCGAGGCGCATTTGCGCAGGTCAGAGGCACTCTGGGTGATCCCTCGGTGTTGGTCTTCAACCCCTCAGCCGGCCTGCCCGGACAGCCGACGGAGATCGCCCCGGCCGACGTCATCCGCGGGCTCCAGATCGGCGCGGTCGCCGCGGTGACAGCCACCCAGGAGGTGGCCCCCGCCATGCGCGCCGCCGGGCGTGGAACGCTGCTGTTCACCGGCGGCGGGCTGGGCCTCAAACCCTGGGCGCCGGCTACCGCGCTCGGCATGCAGAAGGCTGCGCTGCGCAACTACGTCCTCGCCCTGGCCGATGAGGTCGGCCCGCTGGGCCTGCACGCCGCGACGGTCACCATCCAGGGTGTCGTCGGAGCCAGCCCGGCCTTCGCGCCCGAAGCGCTGGCCGAGCACTACTGGACCCTGCACACCCAGCCCCGCGACGCCTGGCAAACCGAGCTCCTCGCAACGGGGTAGTTCACGGTTGCTGGGGCAACAGCAAACTTCCCCGCTATGAGGGGGCGTCCACAGACAGCCGAGCCAGCTCGGCCTCGGTGAGAGGGCGGCTGGTCCCCGTCGCGGGGTCTCGGGCCACGAGGACTGCGCTGCCCTCCGCTGCCACACTGCCGTCCGGCAGCCGGATGACCTCCTGAGTACGCACCGACGAGCGCCCCCACCCGGCCAGCGTCGACTCGACCCCTACCTCGCCGTGGTCCTGGGTGATCTCTCGGCGGTAGTCGATGGACACGTGGGCGATGACCAGGTCGTAGGCATCATCGCCGAACAGCTCCTCGACGAGCCGGTCTCGGGCCTCCTCGAGATAGTTGAGGTAGACCGCGTTGTTGACATGACCGTAGGCGTCCATGTCAGCCCAGCGGACCACCACAGTCACCCGCGCCGAGGCGCTCACGAGCGCCGGGCCACGCGTGTGACGGCGGCCGCGTCCGTTCGCAAGGCCGGGCCTGAAGGCTCGGTCAGCCCGGAATGCTCAGTGCGCGGCGTCGTACTTCGCGCGGATGTCGGCTGAGATCCGGCCACGCTCGCTCACCGCCAGCCCCTTGGACTTGGCCCAGGCGCGCACGTCGGCACTGTCGTTGACCCGTCCGCCACGACTGCGGCGCGCTCGGGAGCCACTGGCCTTGCGCGCCGACCCGACCCAGGGCGCCAGCGCGTCGCGCAGCTGCGCGGCATTCTTCTTGGACAAGTCGATCTCGTAGGACGTGCCATCAACAGCGAAAGACACCGTCTCGTCGGCCGCGCCACCGTCGATGTCGTCGACCAGAATGACCTGAACCTTTTGCGCCATGAAATGACTCCCAAGAATGAGGAACAACTTGGCCAAGGCTATGGCGCAAGCGGCGCCGTGACAAATGCAGTCTCGGGCAAATGGAGGAGCATTCTGGTGTTCCCGAGCGTATTCGGTTTCACGCGATCCAGGTCGAGGAACTCCGCGACCCCTTCGTCGTAAGATTGCAGGAGTTCTTCATAGACGGCGTGACTGACCGGCTCACCCTCGAGCTCGACAAATCCGTGGCTCGCGAAGAAATGTGTCTCGAAAGTAAGGCAGAACACCCGCCGGAGACCCACCGCGGACGCGCGCTCAAGCAGTCGCCTGAGCAGGGTCGACCCGATACCGCGCCGGGCATGCTCCGGATCGACGGCCAAGGTGCGGACCTCACCGAGGTCCTCCCAGAGCACATGCAGCGCTCCGCAACCGACGACCTCACCGCCACGTTCGGCGACGACAAACTCCTGCACATCCTCGTAGAGCGTGACCGTGGCCTTCGACAGCAGGCGGCGGTCCTCCGCATGCTGGTCGAGCAGTCGGCGCACGTGCGCCACGTCAGCGGTACGGGCGGGCCGCACGACGACGTCTTCAACGGACACTCAGCTCTCCGGTTTGACGAGCGGGAACAGGATCGTCTCGCGGATGCTGGTGACCCCCGTCAACGCCATGAGCAAACGATCGACGCCGAAGCCGACCCCTCCCATGGGTGGCATTCCGTATTCCATGGCCCGTAGGAAATCCTCGTCCAACGGCATCGCCTCGTCATCGCCCCCCGCAGCGAGTCGCGCCTGTTCTTCGAAACGCTGGCGCTGCACCACAGGGTCGACCAGCTCGGAATATCCGGTGCCGAGCTCGAAACCAGCGACGTACAGATCCCATTTCTCCACGACGCCCGGTTGAGTTCGGTGCTGACGAACCAGAGGCGAGGTGTCGACCGGGAAGTCGACGACGAAGGTCGGCCCCTCGAAGGTGTCGACGACATGGTGCTCGAACAGCTCTTCGACCAGCTTGCCGTGGATCGCCTTGGGGTCGTACGAGATTTCCGCGCGGTCAGCCAGCTCACGCAGTCGCTCGATCGGCAGCTCCGGGCTGATCTCCTCCCCGAGGGCCGCCGACAGCGCGGGGAACATCGAAACCCTGGGCCAGACCCCGCCCAGCTCGACCTCGCTGCCGTCGACATGCACCACCGTCGTGGAGCCGAACGCCGACCGAGCCGCATCCTGGATCAAGGTCTGGGTCAGCGCCGCGACCGAGTCGTAGTCCTCGTAGGCGGCGTAGAACTCGACCATGGCGAACTCCGGGCTGTGTGTCGAATCAGCCCCTTCGTTGCGAAAGTTCCGGTTGATCTCAAAGACGCGCTCGATGCCTCCGACGACACATCGCTTGAGATAGAGCTCGGGCGCGATGCGCAGGTAGACGTCGAGGTCGAAGGCATTCGCGTGAGTCACGAACGGGCGCGCCGTCGCGCCGCCCTGGAGGGTCTGCAGCATCGGCGTCTCGACCTCGACGAAGTCGCGGGCAGCGAAGCTGTCGCGCAACGACCGGACGACACGAGGGCGCAACAGCGCCATGTCCCGTGCGTCGGGGCGCACGATCAGGTCGACGTACCGCTGGCGCACCCGGGTCTCCTCGGCCAACGGCTTGTGCGCGACCGGCAGCGGCCGCAGCGCCTTGCTGGTCATGGACCATGCGTCGGCGAGCACCGACAGCTCCCCTCGGCGCGAGGAGATCACTTCGCCCGTCACCCCGACGTGATCGCCCAGATCCACATCGGACTTCCACGCGCTGAGCCGGTCCTCGCCCACTTTGGCGAGGGAGAGCATCACCTGGATCTCGCTCCCCCCGCCCTCGCGCAGGGTCGCGAAGCACAGCTTCCCCGTGTTTCGGGCGGTCATGACCCGTCCCACGATCGACACGGTGACGCCGGTCTCGGCCCCAGGTTCGAGATCCGACCAGGTCGAGCGCACGTCGGCGAGGGAGTGGGTGCGCGCATAGCCGAGCGCGTACGGCTCCGTGCCCTCCGCAAGCAACCTCAGGCGCTTGTCCCGGCGCACCCTCATCTGCTCCGGAAGCGACTCCTCTGGGGCATCCCCGGAAGGCTCGACGGCGGGAGCCGCTGAGGCCGGTTGCTCTTGCGGCGCATCAACGGTGGCGGGGCGGTCGGTCATGGGGGGCAAGGCTAACGGCCCAGCCTGCGGCCCCAACCACCCGCGGCTGCGCCGCAGCTGGGCCGCGCTAGCGTCGAGTGGTGGGCGAGCAGCCGAGCGCAGAGCCGCAGTGGGCTGACCGTCGGCTGTCCTTCGGCAGCGCCGCCTCGCGCTACGACCAGTTCCGGCCGACGTATCCCGACGAGGCGGTGCGGTGGTGCCTCGGGCCAATCGGTGTACGCGTCATCGACGTCGGCTCAGGGACCGGCCGCTTGGCCCAGATCGCGCAACGGCTCGGCTATGACGTGCTCGCGGTCGAGCCGGACGACGGGATGCGTGCCGTGGCCGAGAAGGCGCTCCCCGGCCGTACGGCCGCCGGATCGGCGGAGGCGATCCCTGTCGAGGACCGCTCGGCTGATGCGGTGACGGCCGCGCAGGCCTACCACTGGTTCGACCCGGGTCGGGCGCACAAGGAATTCGCGCGGGTGCTTCGTCCCGGTGGACGGTTCGCGGCGCTGTGGAACTTCCGTGACGACAGGGTGGCGTGGGTACGGGACCTCTACGGCCTCATCGGCGGCGAGGACCACCTCGCCGCAGCCGAGAAGGTCGAGCCGCCCAGCCTGGGCGAGGGCTTCGGACCCGTCGAGGTCGAGACCTGGACCCACCGTCAGCGGCTGAGCATCGACGACTTCCTCGGCTTGGTCGGCTCCTACTCCTACGTCGCGTTGCGCAGCGATGCCTCGGACGTCCTCGAAGCGGTACGGGATCTGGCCGCACACCACCCGGACCTCTGCGGCCGCTCCATCCTCGAGGTCCCCTACGTCACCAAGGCCGTTCGCGCCGCGCGCCTTCCCTAGGGGGCCGAGTGGCAGTGAACGGGGCAATGTCCGTCGCCTGATCGCCCCGTTCGTTGCCATTCGTCCCTACGTGTTGCGTTCGTAGATGAGGCGCAGCCCGACGAGGGTGAGGTCGGGGCGGTGGTCGGTGATCGTCTCCGACTCGGGAACGACGACCGGCGCCAGGCCGCCCGTGGCGATGACAGCGGTCAGAGGAACCCCAAGCTCTCGCGCAATGCGGCGTACCAGTCCGTCGACCTGACCGGCGAAGCCGTACAAAGCCCCTGACTGCAGGGCCTCGACCGTGTTCTTGCCGATCACCGAACGTGGGCTCACCAGCTCAACCCGGCGCAGCTGCGCCGCGTGCGAAGCCAACGCATCGATGGAGATCTCGATGCCAGGGGCCAAGGCCCCGCCGAGGAACTCACCCTGAGCACTGACGACGTCCAGGTTGGTGGATGTGCCGAAGTCGACGACCAGGCACGGTCCACCGAACAGCGTGTGGGCAGCCAGGGTGTTGACGATCCGGTCGGCCCCGACCTCCTTCGGGTTGTCGGTCAGCACCGGAACACCGGTCTTGGTGCCAGGCTCGACGATGACGATCGGCACCCGGCCCCGCCAGTGCTCGAGCACCACCCGCATCTCCCGCAGCACCGACGGAACCGTCGAACAGAGAGCCACGCCGCTGATGTCCGGCTGGCCCTGCAGCAGGCCCCGGAAGGTCAGCAGCATCTCGTCGCCGGTGGCCCGCGGGTCGGTCTGCACGCGCCACGACCGGACCAGGTGCTCGCCCCGGAAGAGGCCGAGCACCGTGTTGGTGTTGCCTACGTCGATCGCGAGGAGCATCAGCGATCGCCTTCCTCGACGGCGCGTAGATCGAGGGCGATGTCGAGCACGGGTGAGGAGTGGGTCAGGGCGCCGACGGCGATGAAGTCGACCCCGGTCTCCGCGACGTCGCGGGCTGTGGCAAGCGTGAGTCCCCCACTCGCCTCGAGTCGCGCGCGTCCCGCGGTCAGCCGTACAGCCTCGCGCATGTCCAGCACGGTCATGTTGTCCAGAAGCACCAGGTCGGCGCCTTCGGCAAGCACCTCCTCGAGCTGCTGCAGCGAGTCCACCTCCACCTCGACGGGTAGATCAGGCCACATGGCGCGGACCGCAGCGAACGCCGGGGCGACACCGCCAGCGGCGACCACGTGATTGTCCTTGACCAGCGCGGCATCAGAGAGAGCCATTCGATGATTGGCCCCGCCCCCGCAGCGCACGGCGTACTTCTCCAGCGATCTCAACAGGGGCGTTGTCTTGCGGGTGTCTCGGACGACGGCACCGGTGCCTGCGATCACGTCGACCCAGGCACGAGTCGCGGTCGCGATGCCCGACAGGTGGCACAGGAGGTTGAGGGCCGTCCGCTCCCCCGTGAGCAGGTCCCGGGTGCGCCCCTCCGCGGACGCCAGCAGCGTTCCGGGCTCGACCCGGTCACCGTCGCGAACGCCTGGCTGAAAGAGACCGCGTCCGTCAGTCACGACCTCCACGACGACTTGGGCGACGTCGAGCCCCGCGACGACCCCCGCGCCCCGCGCCATGAAGTCGCCGACCGAGTGCTGCATCGCAGGCACGGTGGCCGCCGAGGTCACATCGACCCCGCCAGCCAGGTCTTCCGCGAGTGCGGCCAACACCAAGCCCTCGACACCTGCGGCGTCGAGCCCCGCGGCGGCAAGCCGTTCGATCAGCTCCGGCGGCATGGCGGTCTCGGCTGCGGTCATGGACGCTCCTCCCCATCGGCGCCACTGACTGCCACAGGGCGCAGGTCAAGGCCTCCGGCGGCCAGGCGACCCACCAGTCGGGACCGCCAGTGCTCGTCATCACGGTCGGGGAAGTCCTCGCGCCAGTGAGAACCACGCGTCTCTTCACGCCGCCGGGCCGCGGCGACCAGGAAGGTGGCGACGGTGTGGAGGTTCGTCGCTTCCCAGGTCTCGGTGCATGGATCGTCGCTTCGGGCGGCCGCGAGCTCACCCAATCGCTCCTGCGTGCGAGCCAGGCTCTCATCGCTGCGCAGCACGCCGGCGCCCTCGGTCATCACGTGAGCGATGTCCGCGCGTACATCTGCGGTCAGCAGCCCCGCATCACCCGCGGGGTCGAGCGGCTCCTGCATCGGCGGCAGCCCACGCGCCAGGTCGGCGCCGATGCGCTCGGCGAAGACCAAGCCCTCGAGCAGCGAGTTGGACGCCAGCCGGTTTGCCCCGTGCACGCCGGTGCAAGCGACCTCACCGCAGGCATAGAGGCCGGGAACGCTCGAGCGGCCATCGAGATCGGTGCGGACGCCGCCACTGGCGTAGTGGCAGGCCGGCGCAACCGGGATCAGGTCACGGACCGGATCAATCCCGTAGGAACGGCACGACTCGAGGATCGTCGGGAACCGGCGGAGCCAGAGGTCTTCTCCGAGGTGGCGGCCGTCGAGCCAGACGTGGGCCGTGCCGGCGGCTCGCATCGCGCGCATGACCGCCTTGGCTACGACGTCTCTCGGGGCCAGGTCCGCGAGGTCGTGCTGACCGAGCATGAAACGCTTCCCGTCGTCATCGACCAAGAAGGCGCCCTCACCCCGGACTGCTTCGGAGATCAGCGGTTGCTGCCCCTGCGCCTCAGGCCCCAGGTAGAGCACAGTCGGATGAAACTGCACGAACTCCAGGTCGGCCACCTCGGCACCGGCACGCAAGGCGAGCGCGACGCCGTCGCCCGTGGAAACCCGCGGGTTCGTTGTCTGCTCGAACACCTGGCCCATCCCCCCGGTGGCAAGGACCACAGCCCGGGCCGCGACCGAGCCGACTCCTCCCCGGTGTCCTTCTCCCATGACGTGAAGCGTGACCCCACACACGGCACCGTCGGCCGCGGTCAGCAGGTCCAGCACCAGTGCGTGCTCGATGATCTCGACGCCCGGGTCGAGGCGGGCCGCCGCCACGAGCGCGCGAGAGATCTCCGCACCTGTGGCATCCCCTCCGGCGTGAGCGATCCGGTTGCGGTGGTGACCTCCTTCGCGCGTCAGCGACAGGCTGCCTCCGGCATCGAGGTCGAACGATGCGCCTTCGGTGATCAAGCGTCCGACCGCCCCTGGCCCTTCAGTGACGAGCAGGCGCACGGCCTCGGTGTCACACAGACCGGCACCAGCCACCAGGGTGTCTTGCTCATGCTGTTGCGGTGTGTCACCCGGGCCCATGGCGGCTGCGATGCCGCCCTGCGCCCACCGTGTGGATCCGTCCCCCAGGTCCGCCTTGGTCACCAGCAACACGGTGCCGGAAGCACGAGCCCGCAGGGCCGTCGTGAGTCCCGCCACCCCGCTGCCGACGACGACGACGTCAGCCTCGGCGCGCCACCCTGGCGGGGCGGCGGCCAACCGAGTGGGAAGTTGGGGCGTCACCGGCACACCACCATCGTGTTGTCGATCAAGCGGGTCCCCTCAACGTCACCTGCGACCAGCACGAGGACCGGTCCCTTGTGGTCGGGGGCGACCGAAGTGAACGTCGTCGGGTCGACGAGCGCGAGATAGTCGAGCACGACACCGGCCTCGGCGTCGAGGGGGGCCTGCGCGGCCGCCCTTACATCATCGGCCGAGGCGCCGCCGTCGGCCGCCTTCGACGCCTCCCGCAGGGCCTTCGAGAGCGCCGCAGCCGAGCCGCGGCCGGCTCCTGACAGGCGGGAGTTCCGCGAGGACAGGGCCAGCCCCTCGGCATCTCGGACGGTCGGCACCGTCTCGAGCCCGACACCCAGCTCGAGGTCCTCGATCATCCGACGCACCAACGCGACCTGTTGTGCGTCCTTGTCGCCGAAGACCGCAAGGTCCGGCCGAACCTGCCCGAACAGCTTGGCCACCACCGTGAGGACTCCGTCGAAGTGACCAGGGCGCGAGGCCCCCTCGAGGACGGAGCCCAGCTCGCCGGCGGAGACGCGCACGGCCGGCTCGCCGCGGGGATACATCTCGTCCAGGTCCGGAGCCCACACGACGTCGACACCCTCCGCGCCAGCGACAGCGCAATCGTCCTCGAGCATGCGCGGATAGCGTCGCAAGTCCTGAGTCGAGCTGAACTGCAGCGGATTGACGAAGATGCTCAAGACCACCAGATCGGCCACCTCCCTGGCCCGGCGAGCCAGCGACCGGTGACCGTCGTGGAGAGCCCCCATCGTCGGCACCAGCGCGACTCTGAGGTCGACGGAGGCGTCAGCCCCTCCAGCCCGGGCGCCGGCCAGGGCATCCTTGAGCTCGGCGCGCGTGCGCGCCAGCAACGGCCCGCTCATCCAGAGGACTCCGGGGTTGGTCCGGCGAGGGCGTCGAGCAACGCCTCGGCCGCCACCGGACGGAGCCGCCCAGCCGCGAGCGCGCGGTCAGCGGTGGCTCTGGCCAGCGCCCGGTAGGTCGCCAGGATCGCGGGGTCAACCTCGGCCAGGGCGCGTACGTGCTCCGCGACCGTCCCCGCGTCACCGCGGGCCACCGGGCCGGTGAGAGCTGCGTCGCCTGCGCGCAGCACGTTGTCGAGGGACGCGGAGAGCAAGGGTCCAAGGGCGCGACCCGGGTCGTCGACGCCGGCCCGTTCAAGCAGGTCGCAAGCCTGGGCCACCAAGGTGACCAGATGGTTGGACCCATGAGCGAGGGCTGCGTGATAGATCACCCGCGACGCCTCTTCGATCCAGATCGGCTCCGCCCCGATCTCGACGACCAGCGCCTCGGCCACCGGCCGAAGAGGATCGGGCGCTGTGACCCCGAAGGACGCACCGGCAAGCCGGGCGAGATCGATCGAGGTCCCCGTGAACGTCATGACCGGATGCAGCGCCAGAGGCAGAGCCCCCGCTTCCGTGGCTGGATCGAGCACCGAGACGCCGTACCGCCCTGACGTATGGGCCAGCAGCTGACCTTGCCGGATGCTGCCCGTGGCGACCAGACCGCTCACCAACTCCGGGAGCGCGTCGTCGGGCACAGTGAGCAGCGCCAGGTCGGCCCGGCCGAGCACCTCCTGGGGTGTCACCAGCGGGACTCCCGGGAGCAGAGCCTCGGCTCGCTCGACGGACCGCTCGGAGACGCCGGCCGCGGCAACCACCCGATGTCCGACCGCCGCCAACGCGGCACCAAGCACGGCGCCGACCCGTCCCACGCCGACAACTCCGACGGACAACCGGGCCGGCCGAACCGGTGGGGCGGGCGTGACTCCAGGATCGGTGTCGCCGCGAGCATCCATGAACGTGTTCCAGTCCTGTCGGGTACCGGACAGGGTCAGCGTAACGACGGACTACCGTCGCCGCGTGACGGCCGTCCCCTGGCACCTGGCCTGGCATGAGGCGCTGTACGGGCCTCATGGCTTCTACCGTCGACCCGAAGGGCCAGCCGGTCACTTCCGCACCGCGTCCCACATCCCTGTCTTCGCCGAGGCCCTGGCCGATCTCGCCGCCGAGGTCGACCGAGCGCTCGGCCATCCGGATCACTTCACCGTCGTCGACGTCGGCGCCGGAAGGGGCGAGCTGCTGACGGCGATGGCGCCACACGTCCCTGACAGGTGGGAGCTCCTGGCCGTCGACGTAGTCGAGCGCCCAGCGAGCCTCGACTCACGAATCGGGTGGGCCCAGCACCCACCCGACGCCACCGTCGGGCTGCTCCTGGCCATCGAGCTGCTCGACGTCGTGCCGTGCCCGGTGGTTCAGATCGACGATGACGGAACAGTCCGCGGTCTCCTGGTCGATCCCGAGACCGGCGTCGAGACCCTCGGCGAGCGCGCTGCGCCGTCCGACACCGAGTGGCTCGAGGCGTGGTGGCACCTCGACATCGGAGAGCGCGCCGAAGTCGGCCGGCCACGCGACGAGCTGTGGCACCACCTGTTGACGACCGTCATCCGCGGCGCAGCCCTCGCCGTGGATTACAGCCACAGCCGCGACGAGCGGGACTCGGGAGCGTGGCCCCAAGGAACCCTGGCGTCCCATGCGAACGGCCGTGCCCTGCCTGCCATCCCCGACGGGACCTGCGACGTCACGGCACACGTCGCCCTCGATGCCTGTGCCGCAGCGGGAGGGCCGTTGTGCGACCTGACGCTGCTGACCTCGCAACGCCAGGCCCTTCAACAGCTCGGCGTCAGCGCTGCCACACCCGATTCCACCACAGCCACCACTGACCCTCGGGGGTACGGCGCTGCCCTGCAGCATTCAGCCCAAGCGCGGGAGCTGTTGGATCCTGAAGGGCTCGGCGGGTTCGGCTGGTTGTTCCAAGGACGAGGCGTCAGCCCAACCGCTCGCGCACCAGAGTGAGATCGATGAGCAGCGGTGGGTCCGCCGACGCCTCAGCGTCGCTATCGACGACGCCTTCGGCTACGCCGGCGCGATCATCGTCGTCATCGGATTCCTCGTCGTCTTCATCGAGAACGAACCGCATCCAGGTGCCCGCGTTGTATTCGTTGAGGTCGTCGAGCGCATCGTGCACATCGTCGGCGAGCTCAGGGAGCTCTTCAGGGTCGCCATCCACGTGCAGAGACTCCGCGACCAGCCCGTCTCCGAACGACCCAAAAGACACCTCGAGGAACACCGCGTCAGGGACGGCAGCGAGCACCGACGTCGCGACGTGCTTGAGCGCCGCCTCGGCCACCGCGTCCAGCGCAGCTTCAGCTCGCTCGGAGGCGACCTCCCACGCGTCCAAGGTCTCCTGCGATGCCAGCTCGTCGGTCACGGCGTCATCCTGTCGTGCGCAGCCCCCCAGGGCGAGGGGTTTGGCCGCCCTTCATCTCTAGACCAGCCGCTCAATCCATCCTCTCGAGACGCCGGTGTCCGAGGTGGATGGGACCCGGCGCAGCCGTGGCGGGCCTGGCGGGAGGCCGAAGCGAAGCGAGGGCGGATGGTAGGCAAGCCAGGTCCCAGCCACACCCGAACGAACCGCACGACCCAGCCCAGCCCAGCACCCAAGCGAAACCAGACGCGTCCGGTGTGGCTGGGACCCTGCGCAGCCGTGGCGGGCCTGGCGGGAGGCCGAAGCGAAGCGAGGCCGGATGGTAGGCAAGCCGGGTCTCAGCCACGCCGGACCCACCGCGCACACAGCCCCAGCCCCAGCCGACCAGAGACGTCCGGGGTGGCTGGGACCCGGCGCAGCCGTGGCGGGCCTGGCGGGAGGCCGAAGCGAAGCGAGGCCGGATGGTAGGCAAGCCGGGTCCCAGCCACGCCGGACCCACCGCGCACAAGCCCAGCCCCAGCCCCAGCCGACCAGAGACGTCCGGGGTGGCTGGGACCCGGCGCAGCCGTGGCGGGCCTGGCGGGAGGCCGAAGCGAAGCGAGGCCGGATGGTAGGCAAGCCGGGTCCCAGCCACGCCGGACCCACCGCGCACAAGCCCCAGCCCCAGCCCCAGCCGACCAGAGACGTCCGGGGTGGATGGGATCCGGCGCAGCCGTGGCGGGCCTGGCGGGAGGCCGAAGCGAAGCGAGGCCGGATGGTAGGCAAGCCGGGTCCCAGCCACCCCGGACGCCTCGCCTAGCGGAACCCCCAAACCCCGGACCCCAAGCCCAAACCCCTAAGAAGCCCCAGCCCGCTCCTCATCAACATCAGGCGTGGGCGGCTCTCGTCTGGCTCGGATCGCCCGCATGCGATCCAGCATCCACCGTTCCGGAGGCGCCACCTGACGAGCGGCGCTAGCCCGTTCCGCCTGAGCATTGGCCAAGAACGTGGCATCGGCGAGGTCACGATGCGCGGCGGTGACCTTGACCGGCCCCGGCGTTGAGTCGATGTGCATCGAAGCAAGTCCGAGGGCCCGCTCCCACGGGCCCTGCGTGACGCGCACCGACTGCGTGCGTACGTGCGGGATCACCGAGAGCCGCCGCACGAGGCGCCCCGAGCGAGCCACGAAGACCTTGTCGTCATGGCCGGCCGCCAACCTGGGGTATTGGAACGGTGCTCGTCGTCGCGCAGCGACCGGAGCAGCCACGAGGGGGACCTGCTCGATCTCTACTCCCGGCAAGACGCGCGCCAAGAGAGCATTGGCGACGGCGACCGGTGCCACTGGCAGCAACAAGGTGCTGTCGCTGCCCGCCTCCTGGCCCCCGCCGTAGCCCGCGACGTTGACCCGTACGCGGACCCATCCGTAGCGCCGCCACAACAGGGGCTGCGAGATGTCGATGGCCTGCACCCGCCCGGGCGGAACGGTCTGAGACCTCGTGGTGAGCAGCCCACGTCTCAACCGCAAGCCGTCAGGCGACTCGGCGACCGTGAAGTCGTAGTTTGCGAGGAACCCGTTGAAGGTCGTGATCAGGGGCGCACCGATGGCGATCAACAATCCGAAGATCGCCCCGAAACCTTCAGTGAGGTACGCCACCACGACGACAACGACCGCGACGACCACGCCCAAGATGAGCGACTCGCTGATGAGCAGAGACAGCGCCAGATCGCGGGGCGGAACCCGGACGAGGACCCGCTCTGGCGCCTCGGGCGCGGTCGATTGATCACCCGTGCGAACCCCAGCCGCACGAGCCAGCAGCTCGTTGCGCAGGTCATTGGCCTGGTCGAGGGTCAGAAACGACAGCGAGACCTGGCCCCCATCGCTCCCCGCCACTTCGGGCTTCAGCTCGGCGAGGCCGATCAGTCGGGCGACGATGGGCTGCACCAGATCGACGGCCTGGAGCCGCGACAGCTGAACTCGTCGCTCTTCGCGGTGGAGCAGACCCTTGGCAATCCGCAGATCTCCGTCTTCATCGAACCAGAAGGTCGTCCGGGTCCATGCGACGTACGCGACACCTGCAGCGACACCCACGATGAGGGCGGAAAGGGTCAGCAGGATCAACACGCGGACCAGCGGTCCTCCGGGGAGTCCGCCTCCAGCGATCACCACGACGCCGAACAGCGCAGGAGGGGCCACACGCCCGGCCTGGGCCACGGGAGTCAACGGATGGAGCCGTCTGGGCTCCGTTGCCAGACCAGTCACAGGCCGGCCGACCGAGCCTCACCGAGGGCCGCGAGGTGATCGCGCAACCGGCCGGCGTCTTCGGTGGGCAAGCCGGGGATTCTCGCGTCTGTGGTCGCAGCCGCCGTGTGAAGCTGGACGGCAGCGATACCGAACCTGCGGTCGATCGGACCAGTGCTGACGTCGACGAGCTGCATACGCCCGTACGGGACCACGACGGTCCGCCTGAACATGACCCCGCTGCGCACCACAAGGTCGTCGGTCCGCTCGGAATACGCGGTCGCCGCAACTTGACGCCCGATCAGCCACCAGGCCCAGATCAGCACGGCGCCCCCGATCACCAGCGGGATCAGCACCAGCCAGGGCACGGGCGTAAACGCTAGGGCGACGGTCGCGATGACCGTGACCGGGCCGATGACGACTGCGGTCACGAGGCGACGCGCGGTCGCGAGGCGCGAGGACACGGGGACCCACCCTGCTGCCTCAGGCTTCTCTCCCGCGCGGATGAGTTCCCGGTCGTACTCCATGACCCCACGCTAGCCCGACCGAGGAGCGCTCCATCGACAAGCGCGCGCCAATCGACTCGCGGCGTCCGCCGCAGGCGGACGTGAAACGCGCCCTTGGCGAGGCGCGACACCGACGTCGGTCTCCCTCAGGCGTCGCGTGAGACGCTGCGCCTGTGGCCGAGCAGCGCGAGACCCTCGCAGCCACCCGCCCGCTTGGCGGAGACGAGCTGCTGCTCGACCTCGGCGTCCACCATCCCGCCAGCCACGGAGTTCTGCGCCTGCACTTGACCCTGGACGACGACGTGATCGTCGCGGCGCAGCCGATGGTTGGAGCCGTTCACCGAGGCGCGGAGAAGCTGTTCGAGGTCCGCGACTACCGGCAGGCCCTGGTGCTGGCCAACCGCCACGACTGGCTGTCGGCGTTCGCCAACGAGCTGGGCATCGTGCTCGCCGTCGAGCGGATGCTCGGCATGGAAGTGCCCCCGCGCGCTACCTGGCTTCGGACGTTGCTCGCCGAGCTCACCAGGGTGCTCAACCACCTGGCGTTTCTCGGCACTCCCGAGGCTTGGCAGGGTCGGGAACGCATCCAACGCGTTCTCGAGGAGTTCTCTGGCGGACGCATGCACGCGATGGCCAACCAGGTCGGCGGGCTCAAACAAGACTCGCCCCCAGGATGGGTAGGCAGAGTGCGTGAGGTCCTCGACCACGTGCGCGGTGACCTTCGCGCCGTCCAGGCCGCCACCGTCGATGACGAGGAGTTCCGGTCGCGGACACGGGGGATCGGTGTCGTCGACGCCGCGCTCGTGCCGGCGTACGGCTTGTCCGGTCCGGTCGCGCGGGCCAGCGGCGCTGATTCCGACCTCCGACTCGACGAGCCGTATCTGGCGTATGCCGAGCTGGCCGATCGGGGTGTCCTTCGGATCGTGACGCGCCAGACGGGCGACAGCTTGGCCCGCTACGAAGTGCTGGTCGAACAGTGCTCGGTGTCACTCGACCTGTGTGCGGCATGCCTCGATGCGCTCTCCGGCGTGGGGGCCGGTCCGGTCTCGCTCCCCCTGCCGAAGGTCGTGCGCGCGCCGGAGGGCGAGACCTACACCTGGACGGAGAATCCGTTGGGGATCAACGGTTACTACCTGGTCTCGCGAGGAGAGAAGACCCCGTGGCGACTGAAGCTGCGGTCGGCATCGTTCAACAACGTCCAGGTTCTGGAGGCGAGCCTGCCCGGGCAAAAGCTGGAAGACCTGGCCACAATCCTCGCGTCGATGGTCTTCGTTCTCGGCGACGTGGACAAGTAGAGCGCGGGTCAGGCGCCGCGGGCGAAACCCCGAACCGGCTCGACGGGCCTGAGGTCGATCTTCGGATTCTCCGCGGGCTCCGACGGTGAGGCGAAAGGCGCCTCACGCAGCGGGGCCACGGGCAGACGTGCTGGTGCGAGCTTGCTCGCCACCAGCGGAAGGTCAAGCGAGGTGGCGGACGACGCGGCGGCAGCCGGCGCCATGGGCCGCGTCACGGGCCGCGGCTCGACCCGCGGTTCGACGGGCGTCGGAGCAGCGGATCTGGCGGCCAACGGCTTCGGGGCCGCTGGTCGCGTAGCGATCGGCGCCGCAGGGGCAGGCACGACAGGAGCCGGAGTCATGACCGGGAGGACCTGGACCGAGGCTGCTGCGGGAGCCGAAGCCATGGTGGCCATCAGTCGGTTGACCTCGGCTGCGAGAGCCTCGGCGCGGGCGACCGCGACATAGGAGCGCTCGACGGCGATGCGAGACCGGTGGTGCGCCTCGGCAATCTCTTCGCGCAGTCGGACCGCGTCGCGGCGACGGGCATGGTCGATCCGAGCCAGCCGCAACGAGTGCTGGCGCTCCGAGCGGTAGTGGAGAAGGAACAGCGCAGCAGCCAGCAGCGATGCCCAGCCGATAGCCACCCGGCCTGGGCCGGCGGCCACGTTGCTGGCGATCGACGCGCCGCCGAGAGCTGCGACGACGGCCAAGGCGAGGGACAGCCACCCCCCCGAAGGATGCGGCTGGGCGTGGCGACTCATGGGGGGAGGATAAGTGGTCGAGGCCCCGGGAGGAAAAGAAACAGGCCCGGGCACCCAAGGGTTAACCAAGGGTGCCCGGGCGGTGACTCTCAGTCAGCCCGCGATGCTCGGACTGTCAGTTCAGGCCCTTGCTCGTGAGGTAGGCGGTGGCCACCTCGTCGGGGTCCATGCGGTCGATGTCGACCTGCTTGTTCATGGCGATCAGGTCGTCGGTGGTCAGGACCGCCGACACCCCGTTCAGGGCCGCGGCCAGAGCATCCGAGGCCACCGCGGTGTTGACCGCCGGGACAACGGCGTCTGCCGCCTGCAGCATCTTGTCGTCGGTCAGGACCTGGAGTCCCAGAGCCTCGATGCCTCCGTCGGAGGAGAACACCAGACCGAGCTGGACGTCGCCGTCGGCGATGGCCTGCTTGGTCAGCGGGCCGCCAGCGTCGAGAGCCTTGAAGCTGACGAAGGTGATGCCGTAGGTGCTCTCGAGTCCGGGCTGGCAAAACGGTCGGTCGGGGCACTCGGGCGGACCGCCAAGAATCAGTTCGCCTTCGTAGTTGCCGAGGTCGGACAACGTGGTCAGGTTGTTGGCCGCGGCGAAGTCCTTGGTGACCGCGAAGGCGTTCTGGTCCGTGGCGGCGGACGGCGTCAGCAGCGTGGTGTTGAAGTCAGCCGCCAGGGCCTGGCCGGCCGCCAGCGTCGCGTCGACGTCGCCGGACGCCGGGGACTCCGCATCAGGGCCGTTCGTCTTGCTGTTGAGGAAGGTGGTGAACGTCGCCAGGTATTCGGGGACCACATCGACGCCTTGGCCCGCAGATCCCGCCTCCAACGCGGGTTGGGTCACCTCGCGGTTGCCCACCACCTTGACGATGGGCTCGTAGCCCGCCTTGGCCAGAGCCCCGGCGTAGATGTAAGCCAGGATCTTGCTCTCACCGAAGTCGAAGGCTCCCACGGTGATCGCGCCCAGCGAGGGAGCGCTCTCCGTGGGATCGGTGGTCGTCGTCGTGCCGCCCGAGCTCCCGCACGCGGCCAGCGCGAGGGTCGAGACGGCCAAGGCCGAGACGAGAGTGGTCTTTCTGAACGTGGTTGCTCGGATACGCATGGGTGCGGCCCCGCCTTCTGTGTCCCCTGCCCTCGGGCAGGCGTGTCCGGTAGGGCCCCGCTAGCCAGCCGGGTCCCTCGATCGCACCTACCTCAGCACGGCACTCCGACAGTCGCAACGGGTGACAGATCACGAAGTGGTGACGCGCTGGTCGAGCGCCTCCAAATCCTCCCGCGTTCGATCGGGCTCCGGCATCAGGTCGACGCGTGCACCGCGACCGCTTGGATCGAGCCGTCGCTGAACCGCGCGGAGCACGAGCTCGAGGCCGATGCACAGCAGGGCGACCAGGACCGTGCCGCCGTAGAGCATGGGGTAGTCCTGACGGGCGAACCCGTCGACGACGTAGCGCCCCAGACCGCCCCCGGCCACCAGAGCGGCCAAGGTCGCAGTGGCGACGGTCTGCACGGCAGACGTGCTGATCCCCGCGAATACCAGGGGACGGGCGAGCGGCAGCTCGACGCGTCGCAACTGCTGCCCACCGGTCATCCCCATCCCGCGTGCAGCATCCTTCACATCGGCGTCGACCTCGCGAAGGCCCACGTAGGCGTTGGTGAGGATCGGTGGAATGGCAAACAGCGCCAGGGCAAGCACGGCCGCCAGGTCGCCGATCCCCACTGGCTCCCACGACGCGAAGATGATGAGCACGCCGAAGGTCGGTACGGCTCTGCCTGCGTTCCCCACATTGATGGCGAGAAAGCCGCCGCGTCCTCGATGCCCGAGCCATATCCCCAGGGGCAGCGCAGCGATGCAGGCCAGCCCCAGCGCGAGGCCCGAGATCCACAGATGTTGCACGAGACGCGTCGGAATGCCGTCCGGACCCGACCAGTTGGCCGGGTCGGTGAGCCACTGCCAGGTTCCGCTCAACGGTTGGCCCCCTGCCGCGCCCACGGGGTCAGAACCCATTGGAAACCCACAAGGAACAACTCGGCGAGGACGGCGAGCGCGATGCAGGCCAGCGTCCCGGTCATGATTTCGGCGTGGTAGAAGTTCGACTGGAAGCCGCCCAGGATCAGCTGCCCGAACCCGCCGTGACCCACGATGGCACCGATCGTCACCAGGCCGATCGTTGACACCGTCGCGACCCTGATGCCCGCCATGACCGTGGGCAGCGCGAGCGGAAGCTCAACGGTGAACAGCATCCGCGCGGAGCCGTACCCCATGCCGCGGGCGGCATCCTTCACGTCCTCGTCGACTCCGTCGAGTCCTTCGATGAGGTTGCGCAGGACGATGAGCAGCGCGTACAGCGTCAGCGCGATCCCTACGGTCTTGAGGCTGAGACCGAAGACCGGCCAGAGCGCGGCGATCAGGGCCAGCGCCGGGATCGTGTAGAGCGCACCTGCTGCGCCGAGGAGCGGCGCCTCGAGCCGTCGCCAACGCCGAGCCACCAACGCGAGGGGGAACGCGATCACGATCGCGGCCAACACCGAGAACACCGTCAGTTGCACATGTTCCTTGCCCGCGACGGACAACTCATCAAGGTGATTGACCACGTAGGACCACGAGAACCACGGATTGGGTGGGCCATCGGCGGTGAGAACGGGCAGGATCGACTCAGGAAGAGCACGGCCGAGTCCCTCCGACACGAAGGTCACCCGTGAAACCTAGCCCGTCGACCGGATCGCCCTCCGCGTCTGCGCCGGAGCCGATGATCCACCTCGACCGGATCAGCAAGTCCTACCCGGACGGCACCGTGGCGGTCGCCGAGCTCTCGCTCGAGATCGCGCCGGGCGAGCTGTGCGTGCTGGTTGGTCCTTCTGGGTGCGGCAAGACAACGACCATGCGCATGGTCAACAGGCTCATCGAGCCCACGTCCGGCCGCATCGTCCTCGACGGACGCGACATCACCCACGTCGACCCGGTGACGGTCCGCCGCGGCATCGGCTACGTCATCCAGCAGGTCGGCTTGTTCCCCCATCAGACGATCGAGCAGAACGTCGCCACCGTGCCGCACCTGCTCGGTTGGTCGAAGGCAAGACGTCGGGCGCGCGTGAGCGAGCTGCTCGAGCTGGTGGGGCTGGAGCCGGAGACGTACGCCTCTCGCTATCCCCACCAGCTCTCCGGTGGGCAGCGGCAACGCGTCGGCGTGGCACGGGCTCTGGCCGCCGATCCCCCGGTGCTCCTCATGGACGAGCCGTTCGGGGCGGTCGACCCCATCGCTCGCGAGCGACTGCAAGCGGAGTTCCTTCGCCTGCAGAGCGAGCTGCACAAGACGATCGTGTTCGTCACGCACGACGTCGAGGAAGCCGTCCGGCTGGGCGACCGCATCGCGGTGCTCCGGCAAGGCGGACACCTCGAGCAGTACGACACACCAGCGACCATCCTCGGGGCGCCGGCCTCTCCGTTCGTGGCCGACTTCGTCGGCGCGGACCGAGGACTCAAACGCCTCGCGGTGACCGGGATCCTGGACGAGGACCTCGAGCATCCGCCCGTCTTGCACCTTGACGACCGCGTCTCCTTCGCCGCCGCCCGGCTGCACAGCGTCCGCGCACGGGCTGGCGTCGTCCTCGACGACAACGATCAGTTGCACGGTTGGGTGGGCGTCGACCAGCTGCAAGGAGACGGCACGGTGGCCCGTCACGCCCGACGGCTCGAGGCGTGGGTCCCGAGGGATGCCTCCCTGAAGCAGGCGTTCGCGCAGATGTTGCAGTACGACGCGGGATGGGTCGCCGTGCTCGACGGCGAACGTCTGATCGGGGTTCTGACCCCGACCGGTCTCCATCACGCGCTCAGGCGTTCGGTGGAAGCCGACGCCAACGACGTCGACCCCCGCGAGATCTCGATCGATACGGTCGCTCATGCCTGAAACGGATCTGGCGCCCTCGGTGCAGGAACTAGCCCGCGTCCGCGAGCTCGTCGAGTCGGTCGCCGACGACCTCATCGGGCTGTCCCATGCTCTCGCCGCCGACCCAGAGCTGGCCTACGCCGAGCACCGCTCTGCAGCCCGATGCGCCGAACTCCTGGCCTTGCATGGCTTCGACGTCGAGCGACCGGCGTACGGGCTCCCGACCGCGTTCGCGGCTCGGGCCGGTCGGGAAGGCCCGCACATCGTGGTGTGTGCGGAGTACGACGCACTCCCCGAGGTGGGGCACGCCTGCGGTCACAACATCATCGCCGCCTCCGCAGTCGGCGCCGGCGTCGCGCTGGCTGCCTTGGCTGAGGAGGCTGGGCTGCGCGTGACGGTCCTCGGGACTCCGGCTGAGGAGGTCGGCGGTGGAAAGGTCGACCTGATCAAGGCCGGCGCGTTTGACGGGGTCGACGCCGCGATGATGGTCCACCCCGCCCCGTTCGACGACCATGCGCCGCGAGCACTTGCCACGGAGGAGTGGCAGGTGGTGGTCCACGGCAAGGCTGCCCACGCCAGTGCCGACCCGGAGCTCGGCCGAAACGCCCTCGACGGGTTGGTGCTCGGCTACACCGCGATCGGCATGCTGCGCCAGCATCTGCGCCCGCTGCAGCAGGTGCACGGGATCGTCACGCACGGAGGAGCGGCTCCCAACATCGTCCCGGACCGGGTCGAGGCGGCGTACTACCTGCGCGCCGTGGACGCCGCAGGATCTGGAGGACCTAAGGCAGCGAGTACGCGCCTGCCTCGAGGGCGCTGCGGCCTCTTCGGGCACCACGGTCGAGATCACCCAGGTCGGCCACGTCTACGAGCCCATGGACGCCCATCCGTGGCTGGCCGACGTCTTCTCGGCCGCCTGCGTCGCCCTCGGACGGGCCTACACGCCGGACCCGGCAGGAGGTCTAGGCGGGTCCACCGACTTCGGGAATGTCAGTCAGCTACTGCCCGGGCTGCACGCCGATCTGTCGGTGCACTCGTGGCCGATCGCCAACCACCAGCACGAGTTCGCCGCCCACTGTGTGACGCCTGCGGGGGACCGCACGCTCCTCGACGGTGCGATGGCCCTGGCCCTCACCGGGCTGAGAGTCGCCGCCAACCCGGCGAGGCTCACGCGCTGACCCAGCCTGCCTCGCGGACTCGTCGCCTCAGTCGAGGCAGAACTCGTTGCCTTCGGGATCCTGCATCACCAAGAAGCCGGCACTCATCGGCGGAGCCGGCTCGAATCGGCTGACCCGCGTCGCGCCCAGCGCAACCAGTCGGTCGCACTCGGCCTCGAGCGCCACCATGCGCGCCTCTCCTTCGAGTCCCGGCGCGGCGCGGACATCGAGGTGCAGGCGGTTCTTGGCGGCCTTGCCCTCCGGGACCTGCTGGAAGAAGATCCGCGGGCCGCGTCCGTCGGGGTCCTCGAGGGCGGACCTGGTGTTGCGCTGCTCCTTCGGAACACCGACGCTCGCCAGGAAGTCGTCCCACGCCTCTAGGACGTCGGCCCCCTGAGCCAGGTCGACTCCGGGCGGGCCTGGATGGACGTAGCCAAGGACGTCGCGCCAGAAGGACGAAAGCCCCCGCGGGTCGTGCGCGTCGAAGGTGACTTGGAACTCCCGGCTCATGGAGCCCTCCGATTCTTGGGTCCTATCCAGTCCATCAGCCAGAGACGAGAACCGGACCCACGCGTCTATCTGGTGGACCAGCCAAGAGAGGGACGACGTTCGCGAGCATCCACGGGGACCCCACCTCCGTGGCGACACGGTCCAACGTCTCTGGACTGTCGGCCAAGATGACCAGAACCACGTCCCTGGATGACGTCTGAACGACGTGTGCCCCCACGAATCCCGCGATGGATTGCATCTGAGGCACGACCTCGTCCATGGACGAGAAGAGCGCCGGGTCGACGTCCTGCGCGAAGCGGAGATTGTTCACCACGGCATGCATGCCCGGACCCTAGCGAGTCCGCTGGCGAGACGTCTGCGGCCTGGCGAGGGGTATCCATCTCCCTCAGTGTCATGTGTAGCAGAATTCGGCAGCTCTCATGAGCGTCAAATTTTCGACCTAGGGTCCACGCAGCACAGAGAGGAACGACCCGCGTGGAACCCACGGCTAGCAGCGCCTTTGACCTTCCTGACCACCTGATCGCGAAGTCTGACCCGCGGCTGATCGCGGGCGACGAGCAGCATTTTGGGGCTATCTCGCAAGGCCTTCAGGACTCCATCGCTGACCTGGCGGCTCGCCTGGACACCGAGCGGAGGGCACCCGGTGGAACGGGTCAGGAGGCGATGGACCGGGACCTGGAGATCCACCGGCTGACCGCGCGACTGGCTGCGTTGCGCCGTTTCGGCCTCGACCTCTGCCTCGGACGCGTCGTCCACGCTGACGGCTCGGAACCGACGTACATCGGGCGCCTTGGCCTGACCGATCGAACCAGCCGACGGCTGTTGCTCGATTGGCGCTCCCCGGCGGCTGAGCCCTTCTTTGGAGCGACTCACGCCAACCCGATGGGTCTGGCGAGCCGCCGGCGGTATCGCTGGACGCGGGGGCGTGTCAGCGACTACTGGGATGAGGTGTTCACCGCGGACGGGCTCGAAGGGAACTCCGCGCTCGACGACCAGTCGGCCTTCATAGCCAGCCTCGACGACACCCGGTCGGCTCGCATGAGGGACGTCCTCGGGACCATCCAGGCCGACCAGGACGCCATCATCCGCGCGGGATCCCGCGGCGCTCTGGTCGTTGACGGAGGGCCGGGGACAGGCAAGACAGTCGTCGCTCTGCACCGGACGGCCTACCTCCTGTATGCGGACCCCCGGCTCGGGCATCGCCGAGGTGGCGTCTTGTTCGTCGGCCCGCACCAGCCCTACCTGGCGTACGTCGCGGACGTCCTTCCCAGCCTCGGCGAGGAGGGCGTCCAGACGTGCACCCTGCGCGGTCTCGTCGCCGAAGGGGCCGATGCGGCCCCTGAGCCGGATGCGGAGGTCGCGCGCCTGAAGGCGTGCATGGATCCGGTGACGGCGATCGAGGCGGCCGTCAGCCTCTATGAGGAGCCCCCCACCGAAGGGTTGACTGTCGAGACCGACTGGTCCGAGATCTGGCTGAGCACGGACGACTGGGCCGAGGCCTTCGATGTCGCGGACCCCGGAACGGCACACAACGAAGCCCGTGACCAGGTCTGGGAGGAACTGCTCACCATCCTGATCGACAAGCACGGCAGCGAGCTCCCTGCCGACCAGCTGCGGCGATCGCTGCTGCAGAACGAGGAGCTGATCTCTGCATTCAGCCGCGCGTGGCCACTGCTCGAGGCGACCGACCTGGTCGGAGACTTGTGGTCCGTCCCCGCCTACCTTCGAGCGTGCGTTCCCGGGCTGAGCCCCGAAGAGCTGCGGCTGCTGCGCCGGAGCGAACCTCAGGGGTGGACGGTGTCCGACCTGCCCTACTTGGATGCGGCTCGGCACCGGCTCGGCGACCCGGCGTCCTCCCGCCGGAAGCGTCGGCACCAGGCCGCGGCTGCAGCCGAGCGCGAGCAGATGGCTGCGGTCGTCGATCACCTGATCGCCGCGGACGACTCCGAGATGCAGGTGATGTCGATGCTGCGTGGGGAGGATCTCCAGCGCGTCCTGATCGACGAGACCCCATGGCTCAACCCCGATCCGGACCTGCTCGCAGGCCCCTTCGCGCACGTGGTCGTCGACGAGGCTCAGGAACTGACCGACGCCGAGTGGACGATGCTGCTCCTGCGCTGCCCGTCGAGGAGCTTCACCATCGTGGGGGACCGTGCGCAGGCCCGCCACGGGTTCACCGAGTCCTGGGAGGAGCGGCTCGGACGGATCGGACTCGACCGGGTCGCCCTTTCCTCCCTGCGGATCAACTACCGGACGCCCGCAGAGGTCATGGCCGAGGCGGAGCCGGTGATTCGCACCGCTCTCCCGGATGCCAATGTGCCGACGTCGATCCGGACCACTGGCCGGCCGGTCCTGCACGGGGATGCCTCGCACCTGAACTCGATCCTCGACAGCTGGGTCACGACGCACCCGCAGGGCATCGCGTGCGTCATCGGAGATCCCGCGTTCCGCGATACGCCGCGCGTCCGCTCGCTCACCCCTGAGCTGACGAAGGGGCTCGAGTTCGACTTCGTCGTCCTCGTCGATCCCGAGACGTTCGGCGACGGCATCGAAGGAGCGGTCGACCGCTACGTCGCGATGACCCGAGCGACCCAGCAGCTGGTGATCCTCCGGAGCTGATGCCGGGGGGCGCAGTGATCGGATCGCGCGAGCGCGACCGGCGCTACCCGGTGGCTGAGACCTCGTCGATGTCCTCGGGAAGCCGCAACGCCCGTTCGAGGAGGATGGCGCCGATGATGACGGCCACGGCCCCCAGTACGCACAGCAGGCAGTGCAAGGCGACCTCGCGCCGATAGGCGGTGGTGAGCTCCGGCAGCAAGAAGACCGCGTAGCCCGCGTAGCCACCGCCGACCAAGGCTCCGACGCGCGACGCGGCGAGCGCCAGGGCGGCCAGCCTCGCTGCGACCAACGGGGGTAGACGCTTGGTGCCCGACCGCTCCTCGAGCCGGGCCCTCGTGCGCAGGGCCGTGTAGATCAGCGCCGCTCCAGCGACGGCCAGGACCACTGCCGCCGACAGCGGCACGCCGATGACCTCGCCGCGACCCACATAGATGAGCCGGGCGATGAGCCAACCAAGAACGAGTCCGGCGGCGGACCAGCCGACGAGCGTGCGGACGCCGGTTGCCGTCACGGCTGCTCGCGCACGTGATAGCCGAGGTCGGACGAGAGGCGTACGGCCGCGCGGTCGGCGGGCGGCAGCGACCCCAGCAGGTCGATGACCCGCCCCCAGCGCGGAAGGACGGCCTCGGGATCGACCTCGGCCCAAGGCACGAGGACGAAGGCCCGCTCGTGCGCCCGCGGATGAGGGAGCGTGATCCGCGGGTCGTCGGAGACCTCGTCACCGAGGGCGAGCACGTCTACGTCGAGGGTTCTCGGCCCCTTCTCGGGAACGGTGCCGTCGCGAACCCGTCCCTCCATCGCCTCCGCCACCATCGCTGCGTCGAGGAGCGCGCCGGCTGGGAGGTCGGTGTCGATGAGCAGCACCGCGTTGAGGAACGGACCCTGCTCGGGACCGCCTACCGCTTCACTCTCGTACACAGCCGACGTGCCTACCACGGTGATGCCGGGCACCGTGTCGAGCGACTGCGCACCTGCGAGCAAGTGCGCTGCGCGGTCACCGATGTTGGACCCCAGCGCCAGGGCACCCCTGCGGGTCGGGACCCGGGAGTCCTCAGTCATGGCCGCCCTCGCAGGATGGTGATCTCAACGTCGTCGAAGCCCACAGTCATGGGGGCCTCAGGTTTGTGCACCGTCACCTCGACCGACTGCACTCGTGAATCTTCGAGGCAGCACTCGGCGATCCGCTGCGCGAGGGTCTCGAGCAGGTGGACGGGTTGACCCTCGACGACCGCGACGACGGCCTCCCCCACGGTCCCGTAGTCGACGGTGTCAGCGAGGTCGTCGCTGGCTGCGGCGGGTCGGGTGTCAACCGTGAGCACGACGTCGACCACGAACGTCTGCCCATCACGTCTCTCGTGGGCGAACACACCGTGTCGACCACGCGCGCGCAGTCCACGAAGGGTCACTCGATCAGTACTCATTGGGCCTGCCTCCAAGCCGCTGCGACCCGGACGGCGTCCAGACTTCCGACCACGTCGTGGACGCGCACGCACCACACACCGGCCAAGGCGGCCAGCGCGCTCACAGCATCGGTGGCCGCGTCCCGGGCGTGGACGGGACGCTCCCCCGAATCGGTCTCGGCCAGGAGCGCTCCGAGGAACCGCTTGCGGGAAGCCCCGACGAGCAGCGGCCGTCCAAGAGCCTCCAGCTGGTCGAGATTGGCCAACAGCGACCAGTTGTGGGCCGACAGCTTGGCGAACCCCAGGCCGGGGTCGAGGACGACGCGCGCCGGGTCGAGGCCGGCTTGAGCGGCGGCGTCGAGCCGCGCACGCAGCTCGCGACGTACGTCGACGACGACGTCGCCGTAGTCGGTGAGGGTCTCCATCTGTGCGCTGGGGCCACGCCAGTGCATAGCCACGTAGGGCACCGCAAGGCCGGCGACGGCGGTCATCATGGCGCTGTCCGCCTGGCCACCTGAGACGTCATTGACCAGCACCGCCCCCGCATTGACAGCCGCTACGGCCGTCTCGGCGCGCATCGTGTCGATGCTGACACCGACGCCCGCCGCGACGAGAGCCGCGACCACGGGAAGCACGCGGGCCTGCTCCTCGGCTACGGGGACACGTCCCGCCCCAGGCCGGGTCGACTCCCCCCCGACGTCAACCAAGTCGGCGCCATCGGAGGCGAGCCTCAGCCCTTGGGCCACGGCAGCGTCAACGGCCAGGAACCGCCCACCGTCAGAGAATGAATCCGGCGTGACGTTGAGAACTCCCATGACCAGGGTCCGGCCCAGACCACGCAACCGGTCCGGCAGACCGGCTGGTTCGTGGGGGGAGGTCACCCCAAACAGCCTAGAGAACCCAGGGCCGGGCCGGGGATCACCGGCCGCCCAGGATCAGGCTCATCGCTTCAGACCGCGTGGCGGGGTCTCGCAGCTGTCCTCTGACCGCGGAGGTCACCGTGATGGCTCCAGGCTTGCGGACCCCGCGCATGGCCATGCACAAATGTTCGCACTCGAACACGACGATGACGCCACGCGGCTCGAGCTCGCTCACCAGCGCCTCGGCGACCTGCGTGGTCAGCCGCTCCTGCACCTGAGGGCGCTTCGCGAACACATCGACCAGGCGGGCCAGCTTCGAGATTCCGGTGATCCGCCCGTCCGGGTTGGGGATATAGCCGACGTGGGCCTTGCCGAAGAAGGGCACCAGATGGTGTTCGCACTGGCTCCACACTTCGATGTCGCGCACCAGAACGAGCTCGTCGTGCCCCAGATCAAAGGTGGTGGTCAAGACATCCTTGGGCTCCTGACGCAATCCGGAAAACACCTCGGCGTACATCCGGGCGACGCGTGCAGGGGTGTCCCGAAGGCCGTCGCGGTCGGGGTCCTCACCGACGGCCAAGAGAAGCTCGCGAACGGCGCGCTCGGCGCGAGCGACGTCGAAGTCTGGAATGACCCGGGGCGTCGGAAGGGCGATCTGATCGACCATCGCCGGGCTACGCGGGGGGCTCGGGAGCTGTGTCGCCAGACGGGGGCACTGAACCTGGACGAGCCGAAGAGTCGTGGACAGATTCTTTCGACGAGCCGGTCGACGTTCCGTTCGCAGACCCGTTGGCCGAGCCGTTGGGAGATCCGTTAGCCGAACCATTGAGACGGACAGCAGGTGTCTCAACCGGAGGCAGGTCCGACACTGGACGGCCGGCCGACGACAACCACACCGAACGACTTTCCTTCCGGCGCATCGGGATGAAGATCTCTGCGACCTCCTCCTTGTCGAGCGTCTCCTTCTCGAGCAGCTCGAGGACGAGAGCGTCGAGGACGTCGCGGTTCTCGTTGAGAATCTCCCAGGCCTCGTCGTGAGCGGTCTCGATGAGCGCGCGGACCTCCTGGTCGACGATCTCGGCGACGCCTTCTGAGTAGTCACGCTGATGACCCATGTCGCGGCCGAGGAAGACCTCGCCCGAGTCCTGGCCGAGCTTGATGGCCCCGATGCGCTCGGACATGCCGTACTGCGTGACCATGGCCCTGGCCACCGCAGTCGCCTTCTCGATGTCGTTGGCTGCGCCCGTGGTGGGGTCGTGGAAGACGAGCTCCTCGGCGACCCGACCCCCGAGCATGTAGGCCAGCTGGTCGAGCATCTCGTTGCGGGTCGTGGAGTACTTGTCCTCGTCGGGCAGGACCATCGTGTAGCCGAGGGCGCGGCCGCGCGGCAAGATCGTCACCTTGTGCACAGGGTCGGTGTGCGGCAACGCTGCCGCCACGAGCGCGTGTCCACCCTCGTGGTAGGCGGTGATCTTCTTTTCCTTGTCGTTCATCAACCTCGTGCGCTTCTGCGGTCCCGCCACGACCCGGTCGATGGCCTCGTCCAGGCAAGCAGCGTCGACCAGCTTGGCGCCTTGACGAGCCGTGAGAAGGGCAGCCTCGTTGAGCACGTTGGCGAGGTCGGCGCCGGTGAATCCTGGCGTCCGGCGCGCCACAGCTCGCAGGTCGACGGAGGGCTCGAGCGGCTTGCCTTTCGCGTGGACCTCGAGGATCTCGTGCCGGCCGTTGAGGTCTGGACGCTCGACAGCGATCTGGCGGTCGAAGCGCCCCGGGCGCAGCAGGGCGGGATCGAGGATGTCGGGACGGTTGGTGGCTGCGATCAGGATCACGCCGCCCTTGACGTCGAAGCCGTCCATCTCGACGAGCAGCTGGTTGAGGGTCTGCTCACGTTCGTCGTGGCCACCACCGAGGCCAGCGCCGCGGTGGCGACCTACCGCGTCGATCTCGTCAACGAAGACGATGGCGGGAGCGTTGGCTTTGGCTTGTTCGAACAGGTCGCGCACCCGGCTCGCCCCGACGCCGACGAACATCTCGACGAAGTCGGAGCCTGAGATCGAGAAGAACGGGACCCCGGCCTCCCCCGCGACGGCGCGGGCGAGCAGCGTCTTCCCGGTGCCTGGAGGGCCGTAGAGCAGCACTCCCTTGGGGATCTTGGCGCCGACTGCCTGGAACTTGGCGGGCTCGGCGAGGAATTCCTTGATCTCGTCGAGCTCCTCGACGGCCTCATCGGCTCCGGCCACGTCCGCGAAAGTGGTCTTCGGGGTGTCCTTCGACACCACTTTCGCCTTGGACTTGCCGAACTGCATGACTCGCGAGCCGCCACCTTGCATCTGGTTCATGACGAAGAAGAACAGCACGACCAGCAAGATGATCGGGAGCAGGTTGATCAGCAGCGAGGTCAGCAGGCCCTGCGTCGGGTTCTTGCCGTCATAGCCTTCCGCCGGCACGTTGGCCTGAAGCGCTTCGACCAGGACCGGCCCCTGCGCAGCGACGTACTGCGACTGCTCCTTCGTGCCGTCGTTGAGGGTGATCTCGACCCGCTGCTCCCGGTCGATGAGCAACGCGGACTTGACCTGGTTGGACTCGATGGCGGCGATGATCTCGGAGGTCTTGACCTTCTTGGCCTCACCACTGGACGACACCAGCTGGGCGGCCATGAGCAACACCAGGACGAGCAGGGCGATCCACACGATCGGACCGCGGAAATAGCGCTTCACCGATGAAAGGGGCGCCAGGCGCCCCGACCTCCTGCCTCAGGACGGACGTACGGCCCCGGACGGACTCACGCCTCCGGGGCTCCACGGTACCCCGGCCCGGGTGACCCCGCGTCCGCCAGGCGGCCCGTTCGCCGCAGGCGTAGCAGGAATCAGCGCTGCGCTGCGATCAGCTGTAGACGTGGGGAGCCAGGGTGCCGACGAACGGCAGGGTGCGATAGCGCTCGGCGTAGTCGAGGCCGTAGCCGATGACGAACTCGTTGGGGATGTCGAAACCGACGTAGCGCACGGGCACGTCGACCTGGGCGGCGTCTGGTTTGCGCAGGAGGGCGAAGACCTCGACCGAGGCTGGGCCGCGCGACCGAAGGTTGCGCAGCAACCATGACAGCGTGAGTCCGGAGTCAATGATGTCTTCAACCACGAGGACGTGGCGCGCGCTGATGTCGCCGTCCAGGTCTTTGAGGATGCGGACCACACCCGACGACTTCGTCCCGGAGCCGTACGACGAGACCGCCATCCAGTCCATCTGAGCCGGCACATGAAGGGCTCGTGCCAGATCGGCCATGACCATGACGGCACCCTTGAGAACCCCGACGAGCAGGAGGTCGCGGCCGCCGTAGTCGCTGTCGACCTGGGCAGCCAGCTCGAGGATCCGCGCCGCGATGTCCTCCTCGGCGACGAGGACCTTGTCCAGGTCAGTTCCGAGATCGTCGGCGTTCATCAGGCTCCCGGGGTGGGGCGGCGCGACGTATGGACCGGCGTCCGGTCGCGGGCGAGGAGCAGCCTGCCACAGTCTCGGCGACCGGCTACACCGCCGGGTAGGGCGACCGGACCTTGTCCGGACCACGCGACCACCAGCGCATCGAGGGCTCGGACGTGGGCTGCGTTGAGGGCGCCCGCCGGGCATCCGGCTTGCACCGCCGCCGAGCGAAGGACCCGGGTCCGGACGGCCGCGGGGAGGGAGTTGAGGCTGTCGAGGTCGAGGGCGCAGCCGGACCCCTCCGCGGCCTGCTGGCTCAGGGAAGCCAAGGCGTCACCAGCCCATGACTCGAGCGCGTCGCTGTCAGACCTCAGCATCTGTGCGGTCCGAGCCAGGGCCTGAGCGACTCCCGGGCCCAACGAGGCTTCGAGCTGGGGAAGCAGCTCGCGGCGCACCCGACTGCGCGCGTAGGCGGGGTCCTCGTTGTGCGGGTCGTCCCAGGGCTCGAAACCCTCGGCCAGGGCGGCAGCCCGTACGTCGTCACGAGGGAGGTCGAGCAGGGGGCGGCGGTAGCGGCCGTGGGTAGCGGGCATCCCGCTGAGGGATCGCGCTCCCGATCCACGGGCGAGGCCCAGCAGCACGGTCTCGGCCTGATCGTCGAGGGTGTGCCCAAGCAGGACCACGGCGGCACCCAAGCGGGTGCTCGCGTCATCGAGCGCGGCGTAGCGGGCCCGACGTGCCGCGGCCTCCGGACCCCCAGCGCCGTCGACGGTGACGGCGGCCACCTCCACGGGGTCCAGCCCGTGCGCGCGGAGCTGGGCGGCGACGGCGACGGCGCGGGAGGCCGACCCTGGCTGTAGGCCGTGGTCGACCGTCACGGCCCCGATCCGCAGGCCGGCTCGGCGGCCCTCGTGCTGGGCGGCGGCCGCGAGCGCCAGGGAGTCGGCTCCGCCGCTGCACGCGACCAGCACGAGGTCGCCCGCCTCGAGATCGGCGAGCGCGACGCGCAAGGCCCTGCGGACGTCGGCAACCGGACGCGGCGGGCCGCTCACGTCGCCGGGTGGACCCTGGCAATCCAGGCGTCCGGGTCGCGCAGCTCGTCTCGCGTCGGAAGCGTCGAGGCGTCCGACCACACCCGGTTGAACCCGGTCATGCCTACCTCGTCGAGCACGCCGCGCACGAAGACGGCGCCGTCCTTGTACTGCCGCAACTTCGCGTCGAGGCCCAAGAGCTTGCGGATCGCGGCGTCGGTCCGCGACGGATGGGTCCGGCGCCTCTGGAACCGTTCGCGGATGTGCTGCACGGAGGGCACGACCTCAGGACCCACCCCGTCCATCACGACGTCAGCGTGCCCCTCGAGCAGCGACATGACCGCGGTGATCCGTTCGACCACGATGCGCTGCTCGGGGGTCTGGACGAGCTCGGCCAGTGACGGGATCTCGGCGCCACGCGCCGCTCCGGCAAGAGCCTCGACGACGGACCGGAAGCGGTTGGCCAACGCGCCGGGCGTTGAGTCGATGCTCGTCAGCAGACCCTGGATCTCTTGCCTCAGATGTCCGCGCAACCAGGGGACGGCACCGAACTGGACCCGGTGGGTCTCCTCGTGCAGGCACACCCACAACCTGAAATCGCTGGGGGTCACCCCGAGCTCCTGCTCGGCGGCGACGATGTTGGGGGCGACGAGAAGCAGGCGGCCGGGCCGATCGTCACCGGTCGCAAAGACCTCGAACTGGCCGAGCACCTTCGTGGACAGCCACGCCAGGACGGAACCCAGCTCGAGGGCCGTGACGCCACCACCGATAGCCACCAAGGAGCTAGCGGGGTCTCGTCCCTTGAGGAGCGAGGCCTCGACGGGCTCGACCAGAGCACGGAAGCCGTCCACGTTGGCGCGCAACCACGTGGAGCGGTCGACCACCTCGACCGGGGCGCCGTCGACGGGCGCATCGAGCAGGGTGAAAGCGCGGACGTGGGCTCGCGCCGCGACGGCCGCTTCCCGCAGCTCGAGGACCGCGCTGCGGGCATCCTGAGGAGTGACAGCCGGGCCGCCACGAACAAGCCTGGTTCCCGCACGGGCCGCCAGGTCCCAATCCACAAGAGCCGTCACGCTGTCACCGTACGCGGGCCTGCAGCTGAGTCATCGGCAGCCGCATGCCGCGAGCGCGGCCGCCGACCGGTCCAAGCTGGCCCGGGCCTCGAGAACGTCGGGGCTGCGGTCAGCGAGGAAGGCGAAGGCGAGCACCCGACCCTCGCGGTCGATGACCGTCCCTGCCAGAGTCGAGACGCCGGTCAGCGTCCCCGTCTTCGCGCGGACCAGTCCGGCGGCCCGCGCCTGTGGCCCGTCCAGGAAGCGATCGAGCAGGGTCCCGGTGAATCCCGATACGGGCAGCCCAGGCAGGACCGCTCCGAGCTCGGGATGCTCGGGTGATCCTGCCGTCGCCAAGAGCGTGGCCAGGGTGCGCGGGGGGATGGCGTCGTCGCGGGCCAGGCCGCTGGCGTCGGAAAGCCGGACCCCATCGGTGGGCACACCGAGCGAGCGGACCGCCGCAATGGTCGCGGTCGCTCCGCCGTCGAACGTGGCCGGCTCTCCCGCAGCGACGGCGCTGAGGTGCCCGAAGGCCTCCGCGTAGTCGTTGTCGCTCTCGGTGAGCATGCGAGCCACCAGCACGGCCAGGGGCCGCGAGTCGACCCCGCCAAGCTCCGTCGCACCAGCCGGCGCCCGGCCGCCGCTGACCGGACCGCGCACGTCGATTCCGGCTTTGATCAGCTCCGCCCCGAACGCTCGAGCGGCCTCGAGGGACGGGTCGGGCACGCGCGCGTCCCCCACCGACAGCGCGGTGACGGGGGCGACCACCCCGCTCGCGACGTACTCCTCCGGCCAGCTCCGCGCCGTCGTGGGCGGGGCGAACAGCGAGTCGTCGTAGCGCAGGCGCACGCGCTTGGTCCCGTTAGCGTCAAGGGCACCGGCGACGACGCGCGCGAGCGACCGTAGCGACGGGTCGCCGGCGCCCGCCGCTCATGCGCAGCGATGGATCACCAGCCCCGACGAGCACGATCTGGGGCGGCTTGTCCCCACTCGCTGTGGGAGATCCCTCAACCACGCGCGTTCGCAGCCGGGCCTCCGGTCCGAGCAGGCTGAGGGTTGCGGCGGCGGTGAGCAGCTTGGTGGTCGAGGCTGGCGTCCGCGAGGCATCGGCGCGGGCGCCGTACAGCTGGCTCCCGGTCGCGAGATCCACCACGCTGACGCCAACTTTCGGACCGAGGGCGGACGTGCCGAGCAACGGCTCGAGCACATCGCCCAGGCCGGCCGGGGTGGGCACGGTCTCGCCGTTTGCTGGCGGCAGCACGACTTCGGCGGGTTCGGGGGCGAGAGCCGGCGCCACCACGGTGGTCGCCGAGGGGCTGCTCGCCGGCCGGTCCAGCAGCCGGCCGTCGAGCACGCCACCGGGGAGACCGAGGGTCGCATCGAGCGCGACGACCACGAAGGAGACCGCGGCCAGGGCACCGACGGCGATGGCGGTCCTGCGCAGGATGCACCTCGGGGCGGGATCGTGACGGGTGAGCCGGACTCGACTGCTGGGCTCGATCTTTGCTCGATCTTTGCTCGATCTTGGGAGACCTACCTCGAACTGATCGTCGGGGTCCGCTGGGGCGGACGCCTCCGGTGCGACAGACTAGGCGCAAGCCGAGCGGTGCCGCCGTGCCCCGCGGTCATGGCCAAGCCGAGCCGAGGGAGCGTCCGTGGAGTTCGACGTCACGATCGAGATCCCCAAGGGCCAGCGCAACAAGTACGAGATGGACCACGTCACCGGGCGCATCCGGCTCGATCGCATGCTCTTCACCTCGACGCGCTACCCGCACGACTACGGGTTCATCGACGGCACGCTCGGCGAGGACACCGACCCGCTCGACGCTCTCGTGCTGCTCGAGGAACCGACGTTTCCCGGGTGCCTCATCCGGTGCCGCGCGATCGGGATGTATCGGATGACCGACGAGGCGGGCGGCGACGACAAGGTGCTGTGCGTGCCTGCTGCCGATCCACGTCAGTCGCACCTGCAGGACATCTTTCATGTGCCGGAGTTCGACCGGTTGGAGATCGAGCACTTCTTCTCGGTCTACAAGGACCTGGAGCCCGGCAAGTCGGTCGAAGGGGCCACCTGGACCGGCCGCACCGAGGCTGAGGCGGAGATCCAGCGCTCGTACGCCCGCCAGCGCGCCCACGAGGAAGCCGACGCGGCAGCCGACGCCTAGCCCGACAGCCCTCCGGTGGTGGCGCCGTCCGTGATGGCGGCTGAGGTCACGCACCAGGTCGGGGGTGGGGCACGGCCTACCATCCGGCCTTCGCTGCGCTCGGCCTCCCGCCAGACCCGCCACGGCCATGCCCCACCCCCGACCTGCCGCGCTCCGTAGCTACGCGCGCCCCACGGGATGGGAGCCACAGCCCTCGGCGGGCCCGAAGCTAGGGGCGGGCGAAGCCGATCAGGCCGTCGGAGTAGACGTCCGCCTCGCGCACGACGTCGCCGGTGTGGGGCGCGTGGATCATGCGCCCTCCTCCCACGTAGAGCGCCACGTGGTGGATGGTGCCCGGGTCGGTCACGTCGTAGGCATAGAAGACCAGGTCGCCGGGGCGAGCTTGTGAGGCAGGGACCTTCTTGGCCTGGGAGAACTGCGCCACGGACCAGTGCGGCAGCGCCACCCCGCCCGCGCGCCAGGCCATCATCGTCAGACCCGAGCAGTCGAACCGATCAGGGCCGGCCGCCGCGTACAGATAGGGCTTGCCGAGCTGCTTGCGCGCGTAAGCGATGGCCCGGTCTGCCCCGGCCTTCGTGCCCAGCTGGGTGCCGCCGACGAACGACGGAGACCAGTGCGAGGAGGTGCCGCCCGAGGCGTTGCCCGAGGATCCCCCGTTGTTGCTGCCTCCGGCCGAAGCGGCCGCCTCAGCGGCCGCGCGTGCGCGCTCACGGGCGGCCCGACGGTCTGCGGCTGCGGCCAGTCCTTGCTTGCGCTGCTCAGACAGTGATCCAGCCGCGGCCCGCACCTTGGCCAGCCGCTTCTGAAGCTGAGTCGTGAGGCGCTCCAAACCCCCGACCTGATCGCGCTGGGCCTGCACCTTCGCCTCGGCCTTGACCTTCGCGAGACGTACGCGCTCCGCGGCGTCGGTCTCACCCTGCAGCGCGACCGTGGCCTGCTGCGCCAGCACGTCGGCGACGATGCGCGCCGCGGCCACCCGGTCGAGCGCCTGGGCTTTGCTGTCCGCGACGTTGGCCAGGTCGCTGGCCTGATCCATCAGGTCTTTGGGGCCGTCGGCGTCGAGCATGATGGCGAAGCCACCCAGGTCTCCGCCCATCCGGTAGCTCGCCGCCGCGAACCGACCCACCTCGGCCTGGGCCTCGGCCAGATCGGCCTGTGCGACGTCCGCCCGGTCACGGGCAGCCGCGGCGCTCGCCTTGGCCTGGTCGAGCAGATAGAGAGCGCCGTTGTAGTCCTCGACCGCGCGCTCGGCATCGTCGAGCAGGGCGCGGAGCTGACTCTGGGCGTTGGCCAATCGCGCCTGGATCGCCCCTACGTCACCTGCGGCCGCAGCCGCGGCCTGCTGTGCTCGGGCGACCTCGGCGGCCGAGGGGGTGGGCTGACGCGGGTCAGCTTGGGCTGCCGGTGCGGCCAGCACGCCGAGCTGGAGCGTCACGGCGACGATCGGGGCGAGGAGCACCATGAACCGCGAACGGGGCGGACGCGGCGCCGTACCCCGTCTCCCGAAGCCTCGTCGACCCGCCGACGCCCACCGGGCTCCGTCCCGGCGCACGAGCTCGCCTCCCGCCAGACCAAGGCCTGGCTCGAGCTCGCTGGACGGCACGGGTACCCCCCTCAAGGCTGTCCGATGGACGTCGCGGGTCGACGGCCGACGGTAACTCGATCGGCTCAATTCCGTCCCACCTTTCACACAAGTCACACGATTGGGGGCGGCGTGGTGCCTTGACACGCCCATTGCTCACCGTCGGTGATTCGGCGTGTCGTTGCTGTGCCCACCATCATGGGCGGGTGACCGAACCCGCCGCCGTGCTGCTCGAGCCGCGAGAGGTTCCGCTCGGGGGGGTGCGCGCGCTGACGGTGCGGCGGACGCTGCCCCACCGAGCCGTCCGGACCATCGGTCCTTGGTGCTTCGTAGACCACTACGGGCCAACCACCGTCGCCCCGGACGGCTCCGGCGGGATGCACGTTCCCCCGCATCCCCACACGGGATTGCAGACGGTGACCTGGCTGCTCGAGGGCCGGGTGGTGCACGACGACAGCCTCGGCAGTCATCGGGAGATCCGTCCCGGCACGCTCAACCTGATGACGGCTGGTCGCGGTATCGCCCACGCCGAGCGATCCACGGCCGGCGCGTCCGCGGGGCTGCACGGCGTCCAGCTCTGGGTCGCTCTGCCGGACTCTGCACGGCAGCAGACCCCGCATTTCGAACACCACGCCGACCTGCCCTCGGGTCGGGCCGGGGACGCCACGGTCACCGTGGTGATGGGCGAGTTCGAAGGAGCCCGCTCGAACGCTGCGACGTACTCTCCGCTCGTTGCGGCACAGATCGCGTTGGCCGGGTCCGGTCGGGGTTCCTTCCGCCTCGACCCCCACTTCGAGCACGGAGTCATCAGCCTCGACAGTCCCGTGGTGGTCGATGGCCGCGTGCTCGAACGGGGACCCCTGCTCGGCCTGGGCCGGGGCCACACGGGGCTGGTGCTGGCCACGATGGACGCACGGCCGGCGCGGCTGCTGATCATCGGTGGCACCCCCTTCGAAGAGCCCCTGGTCATGTGGTGGAACTTCGTGGCACGCGACCACGACGAGATCGTCCGGGCCCGGGCCGACTGGGCGAACGGTCGGGTCTTCGGCACGGTCGATCGGGCCGGAACAGCCCTTCCTGCACCAGCACTTCCAACCACTCGGCTGCTCCCCCGGCCCTCCGGCGGGCTTCCTCCGGAGGGCTGAGGGGAGCCGGCCTCAGGTCGCGCTGACGGTGACTGACTTCGCCAACGACTGGGACTTACCCCAGCCATCGGTGGTCGTCAGCGTGATCGTGTACGAACCCGGCGTGGCGTACGTGTGCGACGGGGACGTGCTGGTGCTCGTCGGCGAGCCGTCACCCCAGTTCCACAGGTAGGCGATCGAGTCACCCGAGTTGGGGTCGGCGGTCCCAGTGCTGCTCGTCGCGCAGACCAGCGCCAGGCAGTTCGTCACGAACGTCGGGTTCGGTGCCACGTTCCCGCCCGGTTCCGTGATGGAGAACAACGGCATCACGAAGGTCCCCGTCACACCCCACTCGTCGCGCACGGTCAGGGTCACTGTCCACGGCCCGGCATTGGGAAGGGTGCGCCCAGGCAGTGGGCCCGAAGCACTACCGCTGCCGCCGAGCGGGCTGGAGAAGCTCCAGGAGTACGTGAGAGCGGAGACGTTCTCGTCCGTCGAGGCCCGGCCATCGAACGTGCACAGGTTTTGGCTGCACGTCTTGCTAGCGATCGCCACCGGCGCGTTGTTCGCGGGGTGCGTGACCACGATGCCCGTTGACGTTCGGAGATCCCCGACCTGGTCGTGATGATCCGTCGGACGGACCAGGACCGTGTAGGTGCCGTCGGGGATGACCGGCGTCGTGTAGGAGAAGTTGGAGCCCTGACTTCCCGGGCTGTTCAGGAAGGCGCCGCGCCAGCTCTCGTTCGTGCTCGTAAAGGACCCCGAAGAGGACATGTACTGGCCGAAGGAGTTCACGACGGCGACCTCGACGCGAGCGATGCTGATGTCGTCGATCGCCCGACCCGTGACCACAATCTTGCCCTCGGAGAACGAGTCGCCGTCAGTCGGTGCACCCAACGCCGTTTCGAACGCCGGCGGGTTGTCGCCGGGGTAGTAGCGGTAGCGGGCGGTCGCGCCCGAGGTGGACAAGTCCTGCTGCCCCACCGTGTCGTAGGCGTAAGCGGTCACGCTGTAGTCGCCTCCGATCGGCAGGACGATGGGCAGGCTCCACGTCGTCGACGTTCCGCCCGGTGTCCCGAGGACGGCTGTCCGCGTGTTGTAGCCCGACGTCATCGTCCCGTTGTCCTGGAGATACCGACCCGTGTCGTTGTCGAAGATCCGCAATTCGACTGCGGCCACACCGTGGTCATCGGTGGCCGTTCCCGTCAGGTTCAGGTTGGGAGAGTTGACGAACAGCGTCCCCCCGACGTCGATGAGGCCATCGGGAGCCAGATCGCCGGACACCTGGACGCTCAGCGTCAGGTTTCCACGCTGGCTCGACGACGTCGTCAAGTCGTCGTTGTCAGTGGCGATGACACGGAAGGTGTACGAGCCGGCCGACAACGAGAACGGCGTGGTGTAAGACCAGTTGTAGCTCGCCGCGTTGATGCTGACCGGGCTGATGCGGTAGTAGCCAGCCGATACACCAACACCCCAGGTGCCGTCGGCGCCGAGGTTCTCGCCGGTCGTGGTGTTGCGCAGATAGACCAAGACGTTCTTCAGCCTGTCGTCGTCGGTTGCGGTCCCGGCGAAGGTCACCGGTGCCCCCGGAGTCAGTGCGACGGTGGGAACGGAGAACGGCGGGGTCATGGACACCGGTTGGGTGATCGCCACGCTGGGAGACACCGCGTTGGAGTTGACCGTGATGTCGCGGGTTGCACTGCGAAGGTCGGGCTGCCCGGCCGTGTCGACGGCCGTCGCGCTGGCCCGCCACACGCCCTCGTGCGGCAGGGTTACGTCATAGGACCACGTGGCCGACTTGGCCCCGACTACGTCGGGCGTACCCCGGAACGTGTTGTAGATCGACGACACCGTGCCGTCGTTCTGCAGGTACTGGTTGTTGGCGTCGCGGAACCAGAACGTGAGGGAGTTGACGCCCTGGTCGTCCGAGGCGGTACCCGTGACTGTGAACGAGGTCTCGGTCTGGATCCCCGAAGGACCGTTGATCGAGGTCGACGGTGTCTGATCGCCGAAATTGAACGACTCGATCTTCTTGATCGCCTTAGTGGTGTCCTTCACCCCGTTGGTGCCGATGGTGAAGGCGCGGATCTCGAGCTCGCGGTTGCCGGAGACCGTGACTGGAAGGGACCACGAACGCGTCGTCGTCCCAGATCCGAGCGTGGCGGTGTGGTTCGCGGTCCTGCTTGCCCACGTCGTCCCGTTGGTCTGGAGGAACTGCTTGGAGCTGCGGTCTCGGACCTGGACCTTCACGCGGCGGATGCCTTGAGGGTTCTTCGCCGTGCCCGTGATGGAGAACTGCTGCCCGGCCGTCACGACGCGACCCTCAATGGGCGTGGTGATGGTGGTGTCCGTCGAGGACGGTGCCGGCACGCTGTTGAGGTCGTAGAAGGCCACGCGGCCGGTCCGCACGCCACCCTGGAACATCCCGTCGCCACCGACAAGCAGACCTCGCGAGGTCGCCTCCATGGCCTTGTTGCCCTCGAAGGAGTTGGAGATCGGGGCCCACTCCAAGGCAGTTCCGTCCGATGGCCGCAGCGCTCCGAGATGTTCGCGCTTGACGACCTGGTCGCCCAGGCCGTAGCCGGACAGGCCTTGCCCGGTGCCGTACCCGACGTTGTCCAGCCCCGGCCACGGCTGGTCAGCGGTGGGTGACTCGTTCCAGCCGAAGTGTCCGCCCACGTAGACGGCGGCCTCGGTGATGGCGATGGAGTAGACGCTGTCGAACATGCGGGAGACCCAAAGCGGTTCGGTGAAATCGCCGCCAGCAATCGGGAAGGCCACGGCGGTGTCCGAGATCGGGGGTCGGTCTCCGCCTGAGCCGCTGCCGACTACGAAGTACTGGTCGTTGGGCGCGATGTCGCCGGCGTAGATCCGCTGAACGCCACCGACGATGGCCAGGTTGTCGTCCCACAGCCGCGTGCGCCACGGCAGGAGCTGCTTGGTCACGGTGTTGATGAGGCCGATGCCGAGGCGGTCCTGGCCAGCAATCTGTCGACCGGTGTGCACAACTAGCAGCTTGGAGTCGTCGTGAGTCAGCTTGAGCTGCTGCACGGTGAGCTGGCCGTTGACACCGATGCCACCGGACAGTTGGTTGTCGAAGCCCGGGTCGACAACACCGGTCGTGCCGTCGAGCGCTGCGAGGCCGGTCATCGACACGCCGTTGATCCGGGAGAAGCGACCGCCGACGTACACCGTGCTGTTCGTCGCTGCCAGGGCGGTGACCGCATTGTTGGTGGTCGCCGAGGTGTTGAAGCTTGCGACAGGGGCGCCGGTGGTCAGGTTGATGCTGGCGACCTTGCGGGCCGCGACGCCGCTGATTGTGTTGAACGTGCCACCCACATAGAGCTTCGTTCCATCAGGAGATGCCTCGACCGCGCTCACGCCGCCGTCGAACGTCGGCCGGAACGCGGTGTCGATGAGGCCGGTCGTCAGGTTGTAAGAGGCCAGGTAGCGCTGGTTGATCGTCGCCGTGCTGCCGGTCGTGTTCGCGAGGGAGGTGAAGCTCCCTGCGATGAAGACGCGGTTGAGCTGGGGCACCACCTCGAGGTCCCAGATCTCCCCGGCGCTGATCCGCGGAGTGTTCTTGCGGGGGACGTCCGGCACCAAGCCACTGTGCCCCGGCTTGGGCTGGGCGGCGGCGACCGACGGTGCGACGGTGACGGTCGCTACCGAGAGTGACCCGAGCCCGATCGCCACGACGGCCACCGCGGTCGAGGTCTTGGCCCGAAGGCCCGTGGAGTTCTTCACGACTGTTTCCTCGACGGCTCGTCCAGCTCTGGGTGGCCAGTCGCGGGTCGACCAAAGGTCTGTGCGCGCTCACCACTGGGGTGCAGCCAGGCTAGAAAACCTTGGGGCCAGGCGGCTCAACCGTTCGTCCAAGAACCCCCGCCGAGCGGCGGAGTCGGTCACCCACTCGGCGGAGCGCCCACGGCAGTCGACGATCACCGCTCACGCTCCGTGACAACCGACTGTCACGCAGCGTGGCGGACGACCTGCAGCCATCGTGCTGAGATGGCCACCTCGGCCACGCCGATGACCAAGAAGGCCCACTGGACCGGGGCCGTCCAGCCGATAAGAGGGAGCTGCGCCGCGATCCAGCCGACCAGCACCGAGCCCGCGACCAGGGCAATCTGTGGGGCCTGCGGGTGGTTCCTCGCACCAAGCACCAAGCCGGTGGCCTGCGAGCCGCCCACGACCAGGGCCAGGGCGGTGGCCGGCAGCAAAGGTCCGTCCATCGGTAGGCGCTCCGCGAGCTGGTCGACGAGCGGCTGGAAGGAACCGGAAACGAAGCCCTGGACGCCAGCCGCGGCGCCGACCACGGTGAGCGCTTGCAGCGAGACCGAAGCCCGTCGCAGCCACCGCGTCGACGCAGGGCCGCCAAGGCTCGCCGCCGGAGACCGTGTGACGCCACGATCATCGATGTTCATGGCGTCAGCCTCACCGACGAAGAGCCAGAGACACGAGAGGCCAAGGTCCCGACTGCGCATGCGCCGGACCGTTCACGAGCTACTGGTGGCTCCGCCCGTCGCCTCTCGACCACACCTCCCGTGCAGGAGCTTCTGGGCGAGCGGTGAGAAAAGACTGGCTCGCCGATGTAGAGTTGCGAAACTGTTGAAGTGCGCATCTCTGCGAGGTCACCGTGCCCGTCCCGTTGTACGAGGCCAAGGCTGAGTTCTTCCGAACGTTGGGGCACCCTGCCCGCATCCGGGTCCTCGAGCTCCTCATCGCGCGCGACCATGCCGTCCATGAGCTGCTTGAGCGGATCGCGATCGAACCGAGCAACCTGTCCCAGCAGCTGGCGATCCTGCGCCGAGCCGGGCTCGTCACGTCGCGCCGAGAGTCTGGTGAGGTCATCTACGCGGTGAGCGTGCCCGAGGTTCGGGACCTGTTCCTGGCTGCACGCACGATCTTGCTCGGCCTGCTCGACGACGCCGAGGCGCTCAAGGTAGAACTCCGCTCGACGCCGAACTCGTGAGCTTCACGCCCAGCGAACCACCCGTGACCGAGCACGGGGACGGGCTCCGCGGCGCACTCGGCTCCGGCTGGCGGCGCACGCGCGCCCTACTGCCCCAGAGCAGTGACCTTTCGGCGATGCGGCGGCAGCCCCGACGTGATGTGGTGGCGGGAATCACGGTCGCCGTGGTCGCGCTGCCCCTTGCCCTGGCGTTCGGCATCACGTCCGGGCTGGGCGCCGGGGCGGGTCTTGTCACTGCCGTCGTTGCCGGCGTGCTGGCGGCTGTCTTCGGAGGCAGCAACCTCCAGGTGAGCGGACCGACGGGCGCCATGACGGTCGTTCTCGTGCCCATCGTGGCGACGTACGGAGGTCCGGGGGTCCTGGTCGTCGGGCTTATGGCCGGATTGATCCTTCTCGGGCTCGCCTTCTCCGGCGCCGGTCGCTCGATGCGCTACGTCCCGCTCCCGGTCGTCGAAGGCTTCACCCTGGGCATTGCGCTCATCATTGGGCTGCAACAGGTGCCGGCAGCCCTGGGGGTCCAGGGCGAGGGAGAGCAAGTTGTCCGCGTCGCCATCGGTGCGCTGCGCGCCTGGCTGTCGGACCCGATGTGGGCAGCCCCCATCATTGCCGCCGGAGTGGCGACGACGATGCTGGTCGCCGCCCGCGTCCGCCCCACCCTCCCGATCTCGCTGCTGGCGGTGGCTGTCTCAACCGGCGTCGTTCAGATCGCCGATCTGCAGGTCGCAACGATTGGACCCCTCCCCAGCGGGTTCCCGGCTCCTTCCCTGCCAGCAGTGGATGCGAGCCGACTGTCCGACCTTGTCCTGCCAGCCGTAGCTGTGGCGGCTCTCGCCGCTCTCGAGAGCCTGCTTTCTGCCACGGTGGCCGACGCGATGAGCGTGAGCGAACGCCACGACTCCGACCGCGAGCTCTTTGGTCAAGGCGTCGCGAACCTGGTGACGCCGCTGTTCGGCGGAATCCCCGCCACCGCCGCGATCGCCCGTACGGCGGTCAACGTCCGCGCGGGTGCTCGCTCGAGGCTGTCCGCGATCACCCAGTCCCTGGTGCTGCTCGTCGTCGTGCTCGTGGCGTCGCGATGGGTAGCCGACATCCCGCTCGCCGCTCTCGCGGGCGTGCTCATCGCCACCGCGGTGCGCATGGTTGAAGTCTCGAGCCTGCATGCCCTTCTCCGCTCCACGCGAGGCGATGCACTCGTGCTGGGCGTGACGACGCTGGCCACGATCAGCTTCGACCTGGTCACAGCAGTGATCCTCGGCCTAGCCGTTGCCGGCATCTACGCCCTCCGCCAGGTGGCCCGCTCGACGCGCATGGACGAGATCTCCCTCGGCCACGAGGACCACTCAACCGAGGAACAGGCGCTGATCGACGCGCACATCGTCGCCTACCGCCTTGAAGGATCGTTGTTCTTCGGCGCCGCACACTCGTTCCTGCTCGCGCTGTCGGAGGTCACCGACGTCCGCGTTGTCGTGCTGCGACTGTCGCGGATCGCCGCCCTCGACGCGACGGGCGCTTCGGTGCTGGCGGACACCATCAGTCGGCTCGAAGGCCGCGGTATCACCGTCCTGCTGTCGGGGGTTCGCCCCGAGCACGCCCTGGTGCTGGAGCGGCTTGGCGTCTACGACCAGCTGGCTCACGAAAGGCACCTGTTCAATACGACACCCAAGGCGATCGCCCACGCACGGGTCCACGCCGCCCGAGTCGACCACGCCCCTGGGACCGACCAAACCCCGTGACCGACCGATGAAGTCACCTCCGCCCCGGCGTCGCGGGGACGATGGCGAGATCGGTCCCCACAGGAGGCGCCGGCCGATCCCTGCAGGTTGCCGGAGCCGCCTATCGGAATCGAACCGACGCTCCTACGACGCTAGGCGATAGTCCGCTCTGGCGCGGGTCCGTCCAGGTGGTTCAGGTACCGCTGTGGGGCTTGGAGGAACGAGCGCCACGACATGCCCTGAGGCACCGGCTCAGCGTTCGTCACCTGCCCATCATCGACTGGGATGAAGGCACGTGACGGCGCCCAATGCCGGATCAGCACCGCATGAAGCGCTGGACAACGGCGGCGGCCCCAACGCGAGTCTTGCTAAGGTCGTTCCAATGCGTGGATGGGGTGGACGGACGGCTGCCGCGCTACTCGCAGCGACTCTTGCCCTCGGTCTTGGTGGGGCTGCGTCGGCGAGCGAGCCTGACGACTCGATCGAGGACTTCATCGATGCTGAGATGCCATCATCCGGTGTGCCTGGTGTGGCCTACGCGGTCGTGGCCAACGGTGAGGTCACGTCGGTCGGCGCGCGTGGGGTGGTCAAGCTTGGAAGTGACACGGACGTCACCCCGGATACGCCCTTCGTCATCGGTTCGATCTCCAAGAGCTTCACTGCGCTGGCCGTCATGCAACTTGTCGAGGCAGGCAAGGTCGACCTGGATGCCGAAGTCTCCCAATACCTAGACGTCTTCAGGGGTCAGTCGACCGGCGCAATCACGATCCGACAGCTGCTCAGCCACACGAGCGGCTTCTCCACAATGCAAGGGAACGCCTCGCAGCCGAACGATACCGACGGAATGGGCGAGCTTGCGGGCCGCGTCGAAGGGCTTGCGCAGGAAGACCTTGCCCATCAGCCCGGCGAGCGATGGGAGTACTCGAATGCCAACTACCAGATCCTCGGCCGCCTGATCGAAGTCATCAGCGCCCAGGACTACCAGGCCTATGTGACAACCAACATCCTTGAGCCAGTCGGCATGGAGCACAGTTTCGTAGCCGACGGTGAGGTCCATGAATCCATGGCGATTGGACACACGCCCTGGTTCTTCACCAAACGACCACGCTCGGAGAACGCGACCGACCGTGGAACGGCTCCGCAGGGTGGAATCATCGCGAGCGCCAACGATCTGGCGCTCTATATGCAGATGATGATGAACGGCGAGGACGATGTGCTGAGCGCCGAAGGTAAGGCGCTGATGATGCGTCCGGCCAACGCGGCATCACCGGACTACGGCTTCGGTTGGTCCGTGGAAGGCAACGGAAGCGTTTGGCATGCCGGGGTGAGCCCCGGCTTTGAATCGCTCGCGACGTTGTTCCCTGGCGAGAAGAGCGGGGTCGTCGTGATGGTGAACGGCGGAAGTGGACTCGGGTTCGGGGAAACAAGCCAGCTCCGCGAGGGCATCACCGCTACGGCGCTAGGGCGCGACTACGTCGGCGATGACTCTCGACGGCTCCAGAAGGGCCTTTTCCTCGCGTTGATGCTCCTGCCAATCGTCTACTTGCTCAGCATGCTCTGGGCATGGCGGCATCGCACTGAGGTTCGTGCCAAGGCGTCGAACGGCTTCGGTCGGTTCAGCTTGTTGTTCCCAGTACTCACCACGCTCGCCGCGGCGTGGGTCTTTCTTTTCCTGGTCCCGAGCCTGGCCGGCGCACCGCTCAGCGCAATCCTTCTGTTCGCGCCCGATCTTGGTCTGCTGTTGGTCGCAGCTGCGGTGACCGGTGTTCTATGGGCCGTGTTCAGGCTCGTCGTGGCCTATACCGGCAGATCCAGCCCTGCCTGAATCTGCAGATGAAGGCGATGCAGAACGGCACGTCGGCTCGGGAGTGCCGGACTGGTCTGGGCGGGCTCAGGTGAGCGAAGTTCGTCGTTCTGCAGAGGCGAACCCGAGCCAGCTGTGGCGATTCCCTGCCCAGCACCAGCCGACCTTTGGCGCGTTTCGGCGAGCCGTGCCGTCCCTGCCGGTTCCATTGCTGATCCACAGGGCCGGGGTTCGGGCGTCGAGGGAGCCGTCGCGCTTCCTCAGACGGGAACCGATGGTCATGAAGCAGTGATTGCGCTCCAGGTAGTCGGGTTGCTGGAGCAACCAATGGATCCCCTCGGTCACGGTGAGGGGTGTTCGGTTGCGCCGGACGAATTCTGGAAGCGCCTCGTTGGGGCTCCAGTGAGCGAGATCATCGCCCCGGTCAATGCCGTGGACACAGTAGAGCTGCGACTCGGGCGGACCCGCATTGACGATAGGCGTGAACTCGTCAAGGTCGGCCATGTCCTCGACCACGAAACCGGGCTTCCCGCCATGCCGCAGCAGCGGCGCAAGCTCTGATGGGGCGAGAGCCTTCGGGTTGATGACCAAGAGGGCGTCCCGGCAGTCGGGTTGACCCGTGGCCGCCTTGTGGATCTCAGCTTCAGAGATTCCAGCGAGGCTGTGAGCACCCAGTTGGACCAAGCGTTCGGCTTGGGCCGCGAAGGTGGGGAGTGGCTCGAGGGCGACAGGCAAGGAGAACTCCTACGGCGTCGACTGCGGGGTTCGTGGTCAACGTCACGGGAACCGTGCAGATTCCCGACACGGCCATGAGATGCCCGCTGGCAGCGTGAGGATCGATAGACCCCCAAACTGAGCGATAGCGGCTGCGACCTCAGGCGGTCAGTGCAACACGTCGTTGAGTTTCTCTGACGGTGTCATCGCTGGCTGGACGGTGGCCGGCGGGTCAGTCCCCGGGCTGCGATGCGCACCCGAGGCGGGCGGTCCGATGATGCGTCAACCTTCGCGGTGGACTTCTTCGCGCACCCGCTCCGAACGGTCAACGCCGCACCTGATACCGCAGGTGAAGCACCCGGTTGCCCTGAATCACCACGTCGGGATCCTCCAACAGGTGCTGCGCGTCGACCGTTCCGAAGTAGCGCTTGCCAGACCCGAACACGACGGGCACGACGTCCATGCGCACCTCGTCGACCAGACCGGCGGCCAGCACCTGGCCACCGACCTCGCCAGCGGCGACCTCCACGATGCGGTCACCCGCAAGCTCCTGCGCTTTGGCCACGGCCGCCTCAACGCCGTCGACGAAATGAAACGGCGCCGCGAGGTCCCAGCCCTCCGGCGGCGGCCGGTGCGTCACGACCACCACATGGTCGATCGCGCTCGGAGGCTTCCCCTCCCAGCCGTCCGTCATGTCGAAGACGTGGCGGCCGGCGATCGTCACCCCTATCTGGTCCCAGTACGCCCGTGTGTAGTCGTACGACGGCTGCGACACCCGCAGCTCACCGCTCTCGTCCAACGGGACGTCACCGCTGGACAACCAGTCGAACAGCGGTCCGGGCTGATCATTCTCGTCCGCGACGAAGCCGTCCACCGACACCGAGCCGTACATGACTACCCTGCCCACAGGGCACTCCTCTTCTTCGGGAGCACGCAATCTGGCGTCTCGTGAACCGTCGCTCTGGCAGGGAGCCGGTCAGCGGGCTCAGCCACGAAACGCTCCCCCGTCATGGGCGCACATACTGCCGTTCGGCGAGCCGTGAGGCGAGCGAGATCGGCACTCATGCCGGTGATCGGATCACGCGGAGCAAGCTCCTCGGCATAAGTGCTGATCATGCCGGTGATCTCCACGCGGGCGCGACCACGCCATGCCGGCCTCTGAGGGGCGGCCGGACCCCACGAGCCGTCGAGCCACTCACACGTGCGGTCGCGGGGGACATCGGTGTACTCCCCGGCAGGCTGGCCGTGGTGCACGGGTTGCCTCCTAAGACAACCGGGTTGACCAGTTGGAGAAAGACAACTACGTTGTCTGATACCGACTGTACCCGTCGAACCGTCCACATCAGGAGTTGATCATGGCCGCCACGTTGAACCTGTCCGTCGTCAGTCTCGCAGGAGCGCGCGAAACGGCGACGCCTGCCGCTGTGATGCGCACCTACGCGGCCCCTTCCGGCCCAGCGCCCGCCTCCGTCGCCGTCTGGCGCACGGAGATGGCCGGCGACTCCGCCGGTCCGGTCCACCTGGTCAGCGAGGACCAGGTCCTGGTCGTCCTTGAAGGGACGATGCGCGCTGTCGTCGCGGATGCGTCGTACGAGCTGACCGAGAGCGACAGTCTGGTTCTCCCTGCAGACGTCCCCCGCCAGCTCACGGCCGGACGCGATGGGGTCACCCTGCTCGCATCGTCGGTCCCCGGCGCGATGGCCCAGGCCGGATCAGGTGATGCCGTTCCCGTGCCGTGGGCCGGGTGAGGCGCGCGTGACGACGTCGGGCATCGGGCCATGTGCGATCCCGTCTTCGGGGGTTCGACAGAGTCGCTGACCGGGGTTGCGACGGACGTCCTGGCGGCGCCCGTCACCAACCCGGACGGACGGGGGGCAGCTCGCCCGCGTTCTCAGCGCGGACGATCGACTCCAGGTTCGCGACCAAAGTGGACACCTCCCGCTGAGACAGGTGCGTCTCCCATCGACGCCGGATCTGGTCCTGGATGCGCACAGATGCCTTGACGGCCGCCCTCCCTCGCCGCGTCAGGCTGAAGGGACGGTTTCGGCTGTCCCGCGGATCGACACCCTGCCGGACATAGCCCTCGTCCACCAGCAGCTGGAGCACCTTTGCCGCTCCCTGCTTTGTCATTCCGAGGCTCACTGCAAGGGCCGACGCAGTCGTCACTCCGCTGTCGATCGCATTGATCGCGTACCCGTGCGTCGGCTTCAGCTCCGGAAACCCAGCCTTAGCAAGGTCGGAGTGCAATGTCTCCAGACTCGTCCGCAGCGCCATCGACAACAGCCGGACAAGGGGTAGCTCGGTCATCGCTCGGCCTCCCCGGGGACAACTCGGTTGTCTATAGACACTACCGGATCACGTCACCGGACTAGGGGGTGATGGCGCTGCAGCCCCCTGCGGGCACGGGCTACCTCGAGTTCCTCGTGCCGTCGCTGCCTGACGCGAGCCGCGAAACCTCATCCGAGGCGCCGTGGCCAGATCACCAGGAGCAAATGGTGGCGCGGCCAGCCAGGAACACGCCCGTTGGCCTGCCGCCAAGACTTCCTCGGGGTGGTTCGACGCCCACGTTTGATCGCGAGCCGGACCGCCCGGATCTTCGGCAGAGCCCCAACCGCCGATGTACTTGGTGACGTATCCCTGAGAGGGATCAACGTATCCGGGATAGGACTCGCGTGACCTAAGTGCGTCCGGCCAGCCATGCGCGGGGCGGTGGTCAGACCTCCAGTCGCATGACCCAGCGCCACTTGGCGATTTGGCGGTCACGCACGAAACCGAACTGCTCGTACAACTCCTCCGGGCCGGTGTGCAGGTAGGCGCCGCGCTGCGGCTTGCGCTCGACCGTCTGCTCCGGATATGCCTCCACCGCTCCGCCGCCGGCAGCCCGGATCGCGTCCAGCGCGCCGGCGACAGCCGCACGGGCGACACCACGGGAGCGGTGGCGACTTCCGGTGAAGATGCAACCGATCCGCCACGTGGGTAGAGCTGTCGCGCCAGCAGCGTACTTGGCTGCGTTCTTGATGTTGGGCAGCTCCGCCGGCGTCCCGTACTGGCACCAACCCACACAGCTGCCGTCCGTGTCGTAGACGAGGATCTGGTGCACCGTGCCTCGGTCCACGTGGGCGCGCTTCGCCGCGCGGTTGCGTTCGGGGCTGGGGGCTGTGCCGAACCCTTCGACATGGAAACCGATGCACCAACAGCCGCCCCACACCCCGTTGTTGGCTTCCACCAACGTGGAGAAATCGTCCCATGTCTCCGGCGACAGCGGCCGAGTCAGGTAGGCATCTGTCATCAAGCGCTCCTCTCCTTCACGCACGTGCCGCGTGCGGGCACGCCAGTCGGACTCACCAGGCGGTTGGGGTCTTGCTCAGCCACCTGGCCACTATCTGCCTGACCACAGACGATGGCGCGCATATCGGAACATCGGGTCGGTCCGCCGAGCGATGGGATTGGGACCGGCTTGGTCAGCGGTGCGCTGGCTCCGCGTCTCGCTCGCGGTCAAACTCAGCCGTTGCCGTGAGCCGAGCTTCGCGGGGGGTCCAGTCGATTCGCGGTAGGACCGCACTTCTCCAGGCGATCTTTGCCATGAAATAGAAGTTGTAGAGGGGCACCAACAGCAGGAGGCAATCGAACCATCGGTACCCGACGCGTGTGCACAGCAAGGCGTAGATCACGAGGACGCTTGCGAAGAGAAGTTCCTCCGTGAGCGTCGTCTCTGCGTTGAGGTTTCCGCTTATCCACCGGGGTGGTCCGCTTTGGTAGATGGCAGTCAGTGACAGCCAGATGATGGCGGCAGTCACGAGGCATCTCAGCGGCAGGAGCTGCCACTGCCTGAGATCCGGAGACACTCAAACCTCCAAGGGGCCAAGGGTCGCGATCATTGCAGGTTCGCCGGGTTCTCACGCAGGTCTTTCGACACGGACGCGGCAACCGAACGCGAGCGCGAACAGCACATCGGCTCGGTTCTGCGTCGAGGGCTTGAGAGTGCGCTCACGCGTAGTGTGCCGCCGTGGTCGCCAAGATTCCGATTTCAGTCGCTGCGCTTGTGCGCGACGGTCTCGTGCTCTTGGTGCATCGACATCCATCGCGTCGGTGGTATCCCGACTGCTGGGATCTGGTCGGCGGACATGTCGAGTCGGGCGAGTCGGCTCACCAGGCCGTGATTCGGGAATGCCTCGAAGAACTCGGTGTCCACATCCACGACCCTTTGCCCATCCGGATGACGTTCAGTGACCCCACCCTCGACTTGCACGCCTTCCTGGTGACGCGCTGGGAGGGGGAGCCTGTCAACGCCGCACCCCACGAGCACGACGATCTTCGCTGGTTCCGGCCCGGCGATCTCGCAGACTTGAAGATGGCCGACCCGGCCAGCCTGTCGAGCATCCTGAGCGCCGTCCGGGTCGCCAGCGAATAGCCGCTACGAACCCTCCGCTCATCGGCAAGAGGACGACACATCGGCGCGCTCGGCCACTGACGTTCCCGCCGTTGGTCGGATAAGGGTGTTCAGCTGATCGACAGGACCCGTTGCTGCAGTCAGTCCACGCCAGCCGCGACGCGATCGATAATGCAGAACGGGTGACCTGCCGGATCGGTGAGCACTCGGAAACGTGCGCCGCCGGGCTGGAACTCCGGCTGGGCCGCTCCAGCAGCGAGCAGTGCAGCCGCTGCCTTGTCGAGGTCATCGACCATGAGTTCGAGGTGGAACTGCTTCGCCCCGCCAGTGTCCGGCCACTGCGGCCGCTGGTACCCCTCGACTGCATTGAATTCGATCGTGACCGAGCCGTCGCTGATGCCGGAGTAGGGACCCTCACTGAACGTGATCTCCCAGCCGAGCGCCTCGCGGTAGAACTGCGCCTGCGCGTCAGCATCGTCGCAATCGATGGTGATCCACCCCAGCGATGCCGGTGCCTCCATGCGTTCCTCCTCCGTCCGCAGCGACCGTCCGCGGTCAGACTCGCAAGTTACAGCGCGTCGTGGCTCATGCGAGCGATACTGCCGGATCTGCCTTGAGAAGGCGATGCAGAACGGCACATGTCGATTGGGCGGCCCGGGTTTCGATCATCGGCATAGCCGAACCACTGGGCGGTTTACGTTCGCTGAGGTGGTCTTTGGTGGGTGGGGGTCGTGAAGGATGAGATCGGGGTGACCAGGTCGACGAGAAAATTCCGGGACGGGGGTGGTGCTAGCCGACGGTGATGGTGGTGCCGGAGATGTTGATCGGCAGTGCTGCGAGCGGCCGCGGCGCTGGACCGCCTTGCACCGAGCCGTCAACAATAGAGAACTGGCTGCCGTGGCACGGGCATTGGATCACGCCGTCGGCGATTGCCGCGACGGTGCAGCCTTGATGGGTGCACACGGCCGTGAACGCGTTGAAGGTTCCGGCGGTCGGCTGCGTGACGACGATCTTCTGATCATTCAGGATGTCGCCGCCTCCGACGGGGATGTCTTCGGTCTGCACGGTTGTCGAGGCACCCACGCCGCCTTCGGCTGACGCGCCGCCCGTGGCTGTCGGCGGGGGCGTAGATGCGTTCGAGCCACTTGAGCTGCACGCGGCGGTCACGGCCGCCGCGGCTAGGACGCCTCCGGTGAGGATGGCGGTCCGGCGACTCGGACCGCCCGTGGTGGAAGGTGCTGGACTGCCGTCGGCTGAGTTGGCGTTGAGGTCGGTCACGGGGTCTCCTAGCGTTGGGGACGGTGAACGGCGCGGGTAGACCGGGTTCTGGACTTCGGTCTCCCAAGAGGAGGGTGGGCGCACTTCAGCCAGACGCCGGGCCGCGGACCGTTCCCGGCGATGTGTTCCGCCAGGAACGGTCCTCAGCAAGGGTCAAACTTTGATCCTGCCGGAGCACACAGCGCCCCCACGGGTGGCGGTCGCCTTGATGATGTCGATGCCTGCGCGGTCAGCCGTCCGGCGCTCGATGCTGAAAGAACCGCTGGGCCGGTGGGTGGTTCGCCGGCCAGCGAAAACCCTGTTCGCGTTGTCGGTGACTTTCACCGCCCAGACCTGACCAGAACGGTTGGTGTCGACCTCGAACTCCCATTCGATCTGGGCATCATCGTGCTTGGCCTTCAGCTTCCAGGTAGCGCCGTTAGAGCATGTGCCTTGCGCTCTGATGGCGTCTGAGCCCTTGGCCTGCGCCGGGCTGGCAAGCGTGATCGGCATGGCCAGGGCTGCGATCGTTGCAGCCAGCACCATTCCGTTGATCTTGCTAGTGCTCATAGTTGTGCTCCCTCATCGGTCCGAACTGCTGTCATCGATGAGCATCGGGGCACGTGGGTCGGGGACGCCATTGGGCAATGGTCGTAGGACCACTTCCTGAACGTGCGTCGGTGCGCAAACGTGAGGACGCCTCGCGTCGGTGAAGGCGAGGGCCCTGTGCGCGACCCTGAGCGAATGTATGACTGGGAACCCTGGCTGTCGTCGCGTGGCCGTCTCAGTTCAGGCACGGGTTGTTGGACGCCTGGAGGTCCCTGGACCCGCCATCAGGCTTCGTCGCTCTCTGGCGGGAGGTGCTCGCGTGCCCACAGCGCTGCGCTCGTGCGGTCGCTCACCCCGATGTGTCGAAACACTTTCCCGAGATGGGCCTTGACGGTGCGTTCACTGATGCCGAGCGAGCGACCGATCTGCTTGTTGGCGAGACCGCGTGCGGCAAGGCGAAGCACCTGCATCTCGCGGGCGCTGATCCCCGCGGCCGGCGAAGCCGCGTTGGCCGAGGGAAGCAGAACTCGGGCGACCCGCGGGTCTAGCGGCGAGTGGCCCTGAGCTGCCGCGCGGACAGCGGCCAGCAAGTCGCCGGGGTCGCAGTCCTTGAGGAGATAGCCCACGGCGCCTGCGCGCAGCGCATCGTCGACCCGCTGATGGTCAGAGAATGAGGTGAGCACGACCACGATGGTGTCCGGCTGGACGCGGAGAAGCCCCCTGGTCGCCTCGACTCCGTCCATGACCGGCATGGACAGATCCATCAAGACGACGTCCGGCCTCAGCTCGGTGGCGAGTTCGACGGCACGTCGACCGTTCTCCGCCTGTCCGACGACCTGAAGATCGTCGGTGCCATCAAGCAGCGCAGCGAGCCCGGCCCGTACCAGGCTGTGGTCGTCGGCGAGCAGGATGGTGATCATCGGCGGGGGATCGTCAACCGCCAACAGGTGCCCGCCCCCGGCGCTGAGGAGACTTCCAGCAGGGCACCGGACTGTGACGTGAGATCCCTCATGACCCTCAAACCTAGGTGGCCTTCGGGCGGGCTGGCGAGGGCGGCGTCGACGTCGAAGCCCACGCCGTCATCGCACACTACGAGGCAGGCGCTATCACCGGTCACGGCGAGTTCGATGTCGACGTGGCTGGCCGCCGCGTGGCGGGCCGTGTTTCGCAGCGACTCCTGTGCTACCCGGAACACGAGGCGCTCCTGCTCCTCATCCAGCCCGGTCAGGTTGTCCGCCGGCACGACGAGGCGGACGTCGATGTCTCGGGTTTGCACAGTGCCCGCGAGGTCGGTGAGGGCCGTGACCAGGCCCGCCGTGCGCAGACTCGGTGGGTAGATGTCGACAAGGAGTGAGCGCAACCCGCCGATAGTGCCTCGAACGGCCGCCGCCGCACCCATCAGCACATCGGCTAGGTCCCGTCTCCCGTCCGTGGTGGCACGCTCCGCCGCCCCGGACACGGCGAATGACGCCGCCGCCAGCTCCTGGACGACCCCGTCGTGCAGGGTGGCCGCGATGCGCCTCCTCTCATCCGAGGATGCGTCGACCGCGTGCTCGAGAAGCGCCACCCGCTGATCCTGAGCCCTGTTCACCCGGTCCAGTAGCCGCCACAGAATAGGCAACATGAGCGCGATCAGGAGCAGCAGGCTGGCGAGGGTGATCCCCGCGAACCCGCGCCACAACTCACCGGTCCTTGTCGTCACCGAGTCGTATGGCATGTACGTCTCGAACAGAAGCGGCTTCCCGCTCGGCGTCCAGATGGGCCGATAGACCTCGAGGAGCTTGCCGCCACCCGTTTCGTAGCGGTTCTCCGGGCGGGTGAGATCGCTGACCTCGGCGTGCGTCGTCGGCGTCTCCAGCACCGAACGTTCTTCCTCACCCAGGTCGAAGGTCTCGCCGACAACCCTTGGTTCATCGGAATAGATGATCAGCCCCTCCGGTGTCCAGACTTTGACCCTCACCACCCTTGCACCGAGGACGGACGACCGAACGGCCTCGTCGAGCCGATCCAGCGCAGCCGCCGAACCGCTCAGGAGCCCGTCCTCAATCGCGGGTTGAACCACGGAGTCTGCGAGCAGATCAGTCGTCTGTGCTGCAGCATTCACCGACTGCCGTTCCGCCACCCGACGGCTCGCAAAGACCCCCACCACCGCCACCACCACCAAGACCACCGCCGCAGCCGCGATGACCTGAACGAAGATTCTGCGCATACGCACTGGCTGATTGGCAAGCGCCGGACGGCCGAGCCCGTCCGCCACTACGACCCAGGGAGTCGACCGCTTGGGGGTGCGAGGAAGCGCCGAGGACACAGAAGGGATCTCTACCCCTCCCGCGCCCTCCGACATGCCTGTCACGAGTGGCTGGAACCGTCGTCTCCGCCGTGACCGGAGTTGTCGTCCCCGCCGTGACCGGAGTTGTCGTCCCCGCCGTGACCGGAGTTGTCGTCCCCGCCGTGACCGGAGTTGTCGTCCCCGCCGTGACCGGAGTTGTCGTCCCCGCCGTGACCGGAGTTGTCGTCCCCGCCGTGACCGGAGTTGTCGTCCCCGCCGTGACCGGAGTTGTCGTCCCCGCCGTGACCGGAGTTGTCGTCTCCGCCGTGACCGGAGTTGTCGTGCTTGTCGTCGCCGGGTTCGAGGTGGGTGGACTGGCCACCCTTGTCATCCACGAGCTGGACCTGGGCAGGGACGCGAACCGGGACAGTCTCCGCGAAGGACGCGTTGCCAGCGAGTCCAAAGACGGCCGGCACGGCGGCTGCTGCGGCGACGACGCTGAAGGTGAGCAGTCGCTTCAAGGTGTGCTCCTCAAGTCAGTGGATTCTCTACTGCTCCCATTACCCACGCCAACTGGTCTTCGACGCCATCGGACCATGGCACTAGTACCACGCAGGCGCGACCTGCGGGGCTTGGGCGACTGCCCGACAGGAGTCTGGCTAGGACCGACGTCGAGGGACGCGGCAGTGGAGTGCACTACGGCGAAGAGCGACTCGGATCGAGGCTCAGGCTGCCCGCGAGTGATGCCTATGCCGGATCTGCCTTGAGAAGGCGATGCAGAACGAAACCTCTTGCTTGTCAAGGGCTGATTACGGGCATGCCGGGGTCGCCTCTTGGCAGGTGGCGGCCGGGGGCGTAGTTTCGCTGTGAGTCCGGGAGTGGCTTATCCGAAGAGCCGGCTATCAGGGTGTAGGGCCGGTCGCGCTGGAGTCAGAGACGTGCCCTGGTTGCCCTCCCGGACCCACTTATGCCCGCGTCTGCGCGTAGCTGACGGAACACCTGGTCCCTGATCTTGCGCTTCAACGCCCGTCGGGCGTCCTTCTTCGATTTCCCGGCGGCGATCTTGGCCCGGTAGTAGGCGCGGCTGGGGGTGTCACGACGGATCTGGGTGACCGCGGCCATGTGCGGGGCGTTGGTGAGTTGGCGGTTCCCCCAGCAGTGGCGGATCGAACCCGCTCAGGACGGGATCCAGCGCAAGGCTCACCCCGTGGCTGGTGATGACGAACCCAGCCATGCCCAACCAGCGCACCACCGTCTCGTCACCGGGGACGAACGCTTCCGAGCCGAAGGGCTGACTCTCCGGTGCCGGTGCCTGCTGCTTGGCTTGCGACACCTCGCCTCCAGCCATCCACGGCCGCCCGCGATGTGCCGCCGACGGCGTGCCCATCCTGCCCGACCGACCGATGCCTAATGCCAGATAGTGGTGGCGGCCTGCCCGCCGAGCCTTCTCGGAGCCGTGGAGGGCATGTGGAGGGAGCGAGTCCTCCGGGGCACCCTCTCCCTGGTGTGTGATTCGGGTGTTTGCGCTGGTCGCGCGATGGAGCCGCCTATCGGAATCGAACCGATGACCTACGCATTACGAGTGCGTCGCTCTACCGACTGAGCTAAGGCGGCCGTGCTCGAAGGCTTACCGAGCGGTGACGAACGATACCCGACCGCCCATCTGAGGCCGGACTGCAGCATCTGCGTGCCTAACCTTGATGAACGCCGCATTTCCAACGCAGGGAAGTGACATGTCCGAGCAGCCGCTGGAGAACCCACCGTCGAAGAAGCGCCGCCTGCTGCGGCCGGCGGTGCTCGTGCCCGTCGGGGTCGTCCTGACCGGATTGTTCGCGGCCGCCATGCTCGTCTTCGAGCCGTGGACGTTGTTCACCAACACCGTGGTCGATGAGGCCCTTCCAGGCGCACCGGCCGCCGTGGCGTCCAGCACGCCCGAGGCGGCCACGCAGTCTCCGGGAAGCACGCCTGACGGGAAGCAATCCCCCTCTCCGACTTCGAGCGCGGAACCGCCGCCCAGCTCGCCCGAACCCGTCTCGCCGGTGGTCCTCGCGCGTGGCTCGTTCATCAGCCACGAGCACGGGACGACGGGCAGCGCTCGGGTGCTCGAACTGGAGGACGGGACACGGGTTCTCCGAATCGAGGATCTCAACACGTCGAACGGTCCCGACCTGCACGTCTGGATCACCGATGCCCCGGTGATCCAGGGTCGTGACGGCTGGTTCGTGTTCGACGACGGCGACTACATCGAGCTCGGTTCCCTGAAGGGAAATCAGGGAAATCAGAACTACGTGCTGCCCGAAGCGGTCGATCTCGACGCCCTCACGAGCGTGACGATCTGGTGCAAGCGTTTCGGAGTGTCCTTCGGAGCGGTCGAGCTCAGCTGACGGGAAGGGCCTCGGGGCCGTTCACCCGCAGGTCTTGCCGTCCTCCGGAACGACCCCAGCAACGAGGTAGCCCTCGACGGCCCGGTTGATGCAGGCGTTGCCGCGGTTGTAGGCGGTGTGGCCGTCGCCGTTGTAGGTGAGCAGAACACCGGACGAGAGCTGGTCGGCAAGAGCTTGCGCCCAGGTGTACGGCGTTGCCGGGTCGCGGGTGGTGCCCACGACGAGGATCGGCCCAGCCCCGTTGGCCGTGATCGCTTCGCTCGGGGCGACAGGCGGCGTCGGCCAGTCGCGACAGGTCACGGTGCCCCACGCGAAACCGGCGCCGAACACGGGCGACAGCTGCTGATATTCGGGGACGAGGGCCTTGGCGTCTGCAACCGCCTCGAGGCTGCCCTTGTCGAGGCAGTTGATCGCGATGTTCGCCTCGAGCAGGTTTCCATAGCTGCCATCGCTGTTGCGGTCGGTGTAGAGATCCGCCAGAGACAGCAAGGTCGACCCGTCACCGGCGAATGCCTGACGGAGCCCCTGCCGCAACGGATCCCAGAAGTACTCCGGGGCATACAACGCCTCGCCGATGCCCAGGTTGGCCAAGCCCTCGGTGAGCGGCCGCCCCGCATCGAAGGTCGGGAGCGGGTCGGCGTCGACCGAGGCATAGAAGTCCGCGATGCGTTGCCCCGCGGCCGCCGGGTCCGCCGGGAGCGGGCAGTCGTCGTGCGTGGCGCAGTCGGCCACGAAGGAGTCGAAGGCGGCCTGGAACCCCTGGAGCTGCTGCTTCCCGGTCTCGATGGCGCCGAGGGCTGGGTCGAGCGCCCCGTCGAGCACCATCCGCCCCACCCGGTCGGGGAACAACCCGGCGTAGACCGCTCCCAGATAGGTGCCGTAAGACGCGCCCAGGTAGGAGAGCTGGTCGTCCCCCAGCGCCGCGCGGATGACGTCCATGTCGCGAGCGGTGTCCTCGGTGGAGACGTACGGCAAGATCGCGCCGCTGCGCTCCTCGCACCCTCGGGTCAGCTCGGCGATCGAACGCGTCAGCTCCCGCTCTTCGGCCGCGTCATCCGGAGTGGGATCGGCGGCGAAGAACGCATCGAGCTGGTCTGAGGGAAGGCAACGCACCGGATCGGTGCCTCCGGTGCCGCGCGGATCGAAGCCGACCACGTCGTAGGCGTCCCTGACCGGTGCTGTGAACTGCGCCTTGGCTGCCCGGGCGTAGTCCACGCCGGAAACCCCCGGTCCGCCCGGGTTGACGAGCAGTGACCCGATGCGGGTGCCCTCTGCGGGGAGCCGGATGACCGACACCTCGATGTCACCGGCCTCGGGGGCCGTCCAGTCGCGCGGAACGGTCACCGAGGCACACTCGAACCCGCCGCCGCACCCGTCCCAGGACAGGTTCTGGTCGTAGTAGCGGGCCAAGTCCGGCGCCGGGGTCGAGGGAACCGCCGTGGGCGGGGGTAGCGGCACCGGGTCGGGGCCTCCCGAGGTGCAGGCAGCCAGTCCGAGTACGGCTGCGAGGGCCACCGCGGCGGCACGCGCCGAGTGACCGCGTCGGCCGTCGGTCACCTGAAGGTCCTCCTGCAGCGGTTCTGGGGAGCGGGGGGTCGAGCCGGTGGACCCGACGACCGCAAGGACACCATCTCCCCCGTGATGGACGGATGGCCGCTCGTGGGGGTTCCGGCCGACCGCTGAGGCGTAGGTCACCCCGCCCGCAGGCCCAGGGCCATCGCCTCGACCGCCAGCAGCGGCGCGACGTTCTGCTCGATGGCCTCCCGAGCGGCCATCACGGTCTGGATCCGGCGCACCGTCGTCTCGGGAGTGGTCGAGTCGGCGACCTTGACCAGGTCGGAACGCCGGTCGGCGTTGACCAGGGGCACAGCCGCTGACGCCTGCAGGGTCAGCACATCGCGGTAGAACGCCAGGAGATCCAGGAAAGCGCGATCGAGGGAGTCCCGCAACGTGCGGGTGCGGCGCCGCTTCTGCGCGTCCTCCAGCTCCTTGATCGCTCCGGCGGTGCCGGCAGGTCGTCGGCCGCCGGGCACAACCCCCAGCGCCTGATTCAGCGCGAGGGTCTCCTCGGCCTCGCGGATGCCGTTGCGCTCCTCGGCCTCCTCCTGCGCGGCGTCGACGAGGTTGGCCGCCGCCGTCAGGCAGCCACCGACGGTGGCGGTCTGCATGGGGACGGCGAGCACCTCGGCGCGCCGGAGCCTGGCCGCTTCGTCGCGAGCGAGCCCGCGAGCGCGCCCGACATGCCCCTGGCTGGCCGCGGCCGCGAAGGCCGCCATCCCTGGGTCGATCGAATCTTCCCGGACGAGGAGCTCGGCCACGGCTGCCGCCGACGGGGCGACGAGGGCCACGTGCCGGCAGCGCGAACGGATGGTGGGGAGGACGTCCTCGGTGGTCGGTGCGCAGAGGACCCACACGGTCCGCGGCGTCGGCTCCTCGATGGCCTTCAGCAAGGCGTTGGCCGAGCGCCAGCGATCGTCGGTGCCCTTCAACCGGTCGGCGTCCTCGAGGATGACCACCCGCCACCGGCCCCCGGACGGGAGCCGTGCCGCATCCGCGGTGGCGTCGCGGACGTCGTCGACCAGATGATGGGCTCCCGGCGGGCGGATGACGGTGACGTCCGCGTGGCTCCCCGCCAGCGACGTCGTGCAGGCATGGCAGTGGCCGCAGCCGCCCTCGAGGCACTGCAGCCCTGCCGCGAACGCCAGGGCTGCGTTGGACCGACCCGATCCTGGCGGCCCGGTGATCAACCATGCATGGGTCATCGCGGGGCCCGCGCCGCCACCGAGGACGACGTTGGCGTCGGCGACTGCCCGCTGAAGCCCGGCCAGCGCGCGGCGTTGACCGACCAGCTGGTCCCAGACGGTCATGGCAGGTCCGTCAGGGCGCGGTCGACGGCCCTGGCGAGGTTATCCGCGACCTCGGCGACGGGCCGGTCGGCAGCGATCACGACGTAGCGATCGGGGGCCTCGGCCGCCCTGGCGAGGAACGCCTTGCGCACCCGCCGGTGGAAGTCGACAGGCTCGGCTTCCAGCCGATCGGGACGACCCACGCGGGTCAGCCCGATCTCGGGGTCGAGGTCGAGGATCACGGTGATGTCGGGGAGGAGTCCTTCGGTGGCCCATCGTGAGAGCTCTTCGATCTCCGCGGGGTCGAGCGTCCGACCCGCCCCCTGATAGGCCAAGGACGAGTCGAGGTAGCGGTCGGTGATCACGCTCGCCCCATGGTCGAGGGCAGGACGGATCACTGTCGCGACATGGTGAGCCCGGTCGGCCGCATACAACAGCGCCTCCGCTCGAGGAGCTAGCGCCCCGGTCGCCGGATCGAGGACGATGGCACGGATGGCTTGTCCGGCGGATGTCCCGCCGGGCTCGCGCGTGACGACCACGTCGTGCCCCCGGTCCTCGAGGTGGCGGGCGAGCAGCCGCGCCTGAGTCGATTTGCCCGCACCCTCCCCGCCCTCCAGCGCGATGAAGAAACCGCGCCCAGCGGCAGGCGTACCCACGGCCCGGACCCTATCGGCCGCCGCCGACCACCCCAGCAAGACGTCGCGACCGCCACCGAGCCGCGCGCCGAACGCGCGTCAGCGCGAGCGTTCGGCAGGGACGAGGCGCAGCGCGAGGTTGGGGCACCAGGAGACGGCACGCTCGGCTGCCTCGGTCGAATCAGCTGGGACCGGTGCGTCGCCAGCCGCCTTGCCCAAGATGGGGTAGCCCCACGGATCGAGCTGGATCACCTCCGGGAGCAGCCCGGCGCAGTGGCCATGACCCCGGCAGCGCGCCCAATCGATCTGGAGCGCTACGCCGGCCCGGCTGCGGGAGAAGCCACTCATGCCGACCACCCCGCGCCGACGAGAGGAAGCATCGTGGCGACCGAGGAAGCGGGGATCGGAAGCACTGCGCGATAGGGGCGCCCGCACGAACCGTGTCCGGCGAGGTGCTCCTGGACCTCACCGGCGAGCAGCTCCAACGCGCTGGCCACGAACCGGACAGAACCGTCGGGGTGGTGACAGGCCCCGCGGCCCAGCAGCAGATCGGTGTGCCGGTCGACTTCCCCGTCGACCGAGAGCGCGCGCCCCTGGCGGATCTGGCGCACGGAAGCGGCAAGCTCGGGCAGGCCGAACGCGCACGGCCCACACTGACGGGCGGATTCGCCGGCGAGGAACAACGAGGCCGCATCCAGCTCCGCGAGCAGGCATGCGCGATCCGGAAGTGCCACGACGATGGAGCAGTCCGGCGCGATCCCTGCCGGGTCTCCGAGGATGGTCTCGGCGGCCGGCTCGGGCGCCAGCCAACGTCCGTGATAGCCCCCCAGCAACAACCCGCGCAGCGGCTCGGTGACCCCACCGGCTGCGCTCAGCGCGACCTCGAGGGGAGCTTGATCAGCCAGTTCGACCACGCCCGGCGTGTGTACGGCGCCGGACACGGTCACCAGCCGAGTGGCCGGACGCCCGTAAGCCATCCGCGCCAGCTGGGCCAACGTCTCGGCGTTGAGTACGAGGGTCGGTCGCCCGTCGACACCGCTGCGCGCCGTGCGCCGACGGTCGGTGCGGGGGAGCGCCGGCTCTCCGGACAGGCCGCGCGCCGCTGCCGAAGACTCGCCCGCCACGAAACGGTCCGGAGCCACGACGACCGCCACGCTGAGCCGCCGGCGGGTGCGAGCCTCGGCAGCCGCTGATACCGCCGACACGGCACCGCGATCGTGCGCTGGCGCCCAGACTTTGATCGCGTGGGCGCCCAGGGCGCGCGCCACGATCTCGGCGCCGTCCAAGACGATTTCCGGGGACAACCGAAGCAACGCCGCATCCTTGCCGCTTGCGGGCTCGCCCTCTGCGGCGTTCACCACGACGATCGGGCGTCGCCGGTGCGACGCCACGGCCGCGAGCTTGCGGGCGGCGGGGAAGCCAGCCCCTCCCCGTCCGCGCAACCCCTGACCTTCGGCCAACCGCATGACCTCATCAAGTCCCAGCTCGGGTGGACCGCCGGCCGGCCTGGACCGGGCGTCGAGGACGCCCCCCTCAAGGGTTTGGGCCACGGCGAAGCGGGCGCCCATCATCGCCGCGGCTCCAACGTCCCGCTCGGCGCGACCGGACGACGGGAGCCCCGAGCGGCGTCCAGGCGATAGACGAGGGCGACAGCCACTGCCGCGGCACAGCCGATCGCGAGCATCCGCACCGCGGGCGACGTCCGGTCTGTGCCGGCCATGATCCCGTGACCCACGGCCATGGCCCACGCCGCATAGGACAGCAAGTGGGTGCCTCGCCACAGCCGGATGCTCATGCGATGGCGCAGCAACGACGTGACGACGATCGCGATCAGGGCGTCGACGGCGAGCGTGCCCAACCCCAGCCACAGCGTCCGATAGCTCGAGCCGAAGGGGACGAAGACATCGAGGACGTCGAGGTCGACGTAGCGATCCATCACGAGGGTGACGATGTGGACGACGAGCAGCACGAGGCCGGCCAAGGTCAGTTGCCGATGGAGACCCTGCAGCAGAAGCCTGCGCTGAATCGGATTGCGACCGCCGGCGACCGAGGACACAGCGCCCAGGACGACCACGAGGGTGAGGACGACCTCGGCCACGAGGCCGGATCCTCGCCCGAGGTACCAGAGCATCGATTCGTCCCAGTTCATGCGACAGCCTCGCCTCGGTTGATCTGCGCGTCGGTGACCTCTTCATCATCGGCTGGCCACCCGTTGACCGTGAGCACACGGCCGTCTCGGCGGACCAGCCGCGCCGGGAGCCCCACCCGGGCGAGCCACGGGAGGGCGTCGGCCGCGAGGATCGTGGCCGCGGTGCTGGCGACGTTGGCGTCGAGGCAGCGGGCCGCGGAGACGGTGACGGTGCGCCAGAGGTCGTCGGCAGGCTCACCGGTGCGCGGGTCGATGATGTGGTGGCGCACCTTGCCTTGCGCCACCCATCGCCGCACCACGGTGCTCGACGTGGCCAGGGCTCCAGAGGGCATCATGACGAGGGGCCCGTGCCCGGTCAGGGCTGGCCCGTCCACGACCTTGACCACCCAGCCGTCTGGGGGGCTCTCCCCGGCGCACACGACGTCGCCCCCGAGATCGACGAGGACGCCGCAACCGAGGTCGCGCGCCAGCTGGGCCGCCAGGACGTCCGCAGCCCAGGCCTTCGCGGTCGAGCCCAGGTCGATGCGGCATCCGTGCGGCAGTCGTACCGTTCGCGCCGCGGCGTCGATCTCGATCTCGCGCCAGTCGGCGACCTCAACGCCGAGACCGCCGTCGAGGGGGAGCGGGAGATCGGCGGGGCCGACGCCGGTGAGCAGGCTGAAGGTCCGGTCGTAGCCGGCCGTGGCCAGCGCTTCACCAACGGTGGGCGTGACCAGCCCGTCGGAGTTCGTGGCCGCCTCGAGAGCGGCAAGCAGCGCCTGCAGGAGGACGTCTCCGACCACCGTGGGTCGGCCCTCGCTGCGGTTGAGCGCGGAGAGCTCCGAATCGTCACGAAACCTGCTGCAGGCCCGGTCGACTCGGTCCAGCCAGGCGAGGGTCTCCCGAGTCGCGTCCGGGAGGGCAGAGCCCTCGGTCACGACGATCCGGATCCGCGTGCTCCAGGCCTCGAGATCGACCCCGGGGAGCACCAGATCCTCGGCGAGAGGTGCCGGAGTGCTCATGACCCTGCGGACGTCGCGGAGGGCTTGGGCGCCGGCGGCTTCGGGGCAGGCGGCTTGGGGGCAGGGGGCTTGGGCGCTGCGGCGGCCTTGTTGGCCGACCGCACGGGCGCGGGAGCAGCAGGAGGTTGCCAGGTGGAGCCGCCCGAGGTCGAACTCTGCCCGGAGTATCCGCCCTGGGCGGGAGGTTGGGCCTTCGGGGTGACCAGGATGGTCTTGCGGATGATGACGGTCTTCGTCGGCCGCGGAACAGGCTTGGCAGAGGCAGGCTTTTGCGTTGGCTGCGCGACGGACAGCTGGACCTTGTCAGCCTTCGCAGCAGCGTCGGCCGAGCCCATGGCGCCCGCGACGAGGCCCGTGGCCAGGAGGCCACCGACGACGGCCACGCTTCCGGTGGCGTCCAGCCCGCGCATCATCCGATCGCGTCGGCGCACCGAATGGTTGCGTGTGCGGCGGTCGTGGGTCGGCACGCGATCACTCCCTTTGGGGGGCGGGTCTCGGCTCAGTGCCGAGGGGCTTCTAGCTGGACGAGGTGAACGATGACCGATCGGCCGTGAAAGTCGACCCAGGGCCGGGTTAAGGGCATCTCAAGAGATCCGGCGCCCGGCGTGCTCGAACCCGCATGACGACATGGGCTGGGCTTAGCGCTGCGCTCGCTTGCGCCTGACCCGGCGGCGTGCATCCTCGTCACGATCCGCTCCAGGACCGCCCGTATCAATCACGGAGGAACCATGAAGGCCAGTCGCATGATCACAGTCGGAGCAGCGCTCGCCGTCGGCACGGTGCTTGCCGGCACGGCCATGGCGCAGGCCATGTCAGGAGCGGTCCAAGCCTCCTCGCCTGCCGAGGAGTCGGCCGTGACCGCGGCGCAGGTGACTGACGACTCCAACGGCAGCCTCGACCCCGTCATCAAGACCGTCGTCAAGAAGATCAAGGTCGAGGTCAAGCCGAAGCAGCCGAAGGCCCAGCCCGTCCAGTACTCGGCTCCGGCCCCGGCCGCCGCCCCCGCCCACGCCTCGGCGCCGGCCAAGCAGTCGCGGAACTCGAACGACGACTCGCAGGGGTCCAAGGCGGGGCACAACGAAGGTAACGACGACCAGTACGGCGACGACGACCAGTACGAGGACGACGACCAGTACGGCGACGACGAGGACGAGGGCGACGACCACGAGCACGACGGTGGCGGCGACCACGGCGACGACGACTGACCGAATCCCAGCGCCCCTCTCGGCGCACGCCTGACGATGCCGGTCCGACCTCTTGGTCGGGCCGGCATCGCGGCTTTGCGGATCGGCCTCGGCGCTGGCGTCAGGCTGGAAAGTCCAGCCGCACCTCGACGCCACCCATCGGTGAGACGCCCAGTCCGAAGGTCCCCCCGACGGTTTCGACGCAACGGCGGGCGATGTCCAGACCCAGGCCGGTCGACCCCGACGAGCTGCGTCCCCGCCGGTCGAGACCGCTGCCCGAGATCCCAACTCCTCCATCGCCGACGGTGACCCGCACGCCACCGTCGGGCCTGATGCCGACAGCGACCGCGAAGGCCGCGCCGTCCTCGGTGTGCGCGAAGACGTTCTCGATGAGCGCGTCCACGGCTGCCCCCAGCTCGGCGGCGTCTACGGCGACCGGGCACGGCGCCTCGAGGAGCTGGGTGTGGACGGCCCGACCCTGATCCTCGGCGAGCACGGACCAGAAGCCGACTCGGTCCCGAACGACAGTCGCTGCATCACAGCGCGGGACAGCCGACCGGACTGGGCGACGAGCGGCCCTGATCACCGAGTCGACCGAGTCGGCGAGGGTGTCGAGGCGCTCTTCGAGATGACTCGCGAGCGTCGGGTCTCGGATGGCGTCGACCTCGAGCCGCAGGGCCGTGATCGGGGTGCGTAGCCGGTGCGAGAGATCAGCGATGAGTTCCCGCTCGGAGGCGAGCAGGTGATCGATGCGATCGCCCAGCCGGTTCAGCCCGCGGCCGAGCTCGACCACCTCCGGCGGTCCGGCCGGCACGACGCGAGCAGTCAGGTCGCCATCGGCGAGCCGTTCGGCCACCTCGGCTGCCGCAACCACCGGTTTGCTCATCTGCCTGGCCACGACTCGTGCGACGACAACAGCGGTCAGCACCAAGATGATGCCGACGCCGATGAGGGTGGTGATGGTGCTGGCCACGCCCTGAGTGAGGACCTCGGAGGGAACGAACACCCGGATGACCGACAGCCCGCTAGGGCCCTCGACGGGAATGAGGATCTCCTTGCCGCCCACGGTGTCGGCCGTGAACGCCTGCCCACTGCGTGCGAGCGCAATCGACGGACTCGCTTCGACCGGATCACCGACGATCCGCCCATCGGGGAGGAAGACGGTGGTGCGCCGCACGCCCGGCGCGTTGACGTTGTCGACGACCTCTTGCAGGCGGCTGTCGTCCGCCGCTGCGATGACGGCGATCCCCTGCGCTTCCTGGGTCGCGGCATCGAGGGCTCGGTCCGAGACCAGGGTCTTGACGAGAAACGACAGGGGGAGCAAGAAGGCGATCACCACGGCAGCCGTCGTCGCGGTGCCGTAGAGGACGATGCGTCGCCTCATGCGCCCGGATCGACCAGCCGGAGCCCAACCCCCCTCACACTGATGAGGTAGCGCGGGTCGTCCGCGCGCTCACCGAGCTTGCGCCGCAGCCACGACACGTGGACGTCGACCGTGCGGTCGCCGCCACCGTACGGCTGCTGCCAGACCTCCGCTAGCAGCTCCCGCTTGGAGACGACCTCACCCGGCCGCGCAGCGAGATAGGCCAGCAGGTCGAACTCCTTGCGACTCAAGGTCAGGTCCTGACCCGCCAAGGTCGCACAGCGGCTGCGGGTATCGACGACGAGCTCGCCCACCTCGAGCGGGTGGTAGGGCTCGGTCACCGCGGAGCGCCGAAGCACCGCCCTGATCCGCGCGTCGAGCTGGTCCGGCCGGAACGGCTTCACGACGTAGTCGTCGGCGCCCTGATCGAGCAACCGGACGATCTCGGCGTCGTCGTCGCGCGCGGTGACCACGACCACCGGCACCTGGCTCACCGCGCGCAGCATCTGCAGCACCGTCCCGCCGTCCAGATCGGGCAGGCCCAGGTCGAGCAGCACCACGTCGGGGCGCTCGTCGACGGCGGCTTGAAGTCCAGCCATGGCCGTTGGCGCGCTGACGACCGTGTGGCCCCTCTCGCTCAGCGACCGCATCAAGGACGAACGGATCGAGGCGTCGTCCTCGATCAGCAGAATCTGGGCCACGCAGCACACGCTAGGCGGTGCGGGCCCCACCACGCGCACCTGCACCCGGCCCGAGTGTCTGTTTGCCGGATCCTTGACCAAGGCTTAACCGGCCGATCGTGGTCGACCAGGCACAGTGGACTCATGCGGATCCGGCCGGTTGGCGTGCTCACCCTGTGGGTGGCCCTGACGGCCATGCTGACCACGACGGCGTGGCTCGCCGTGGAGGTCGTCGCCGACGAAGTCGGCGGGCCTCAGCAGCGGGTGCTGTCCGCCGCAGCGGTCGCTGTCTCAGCCAAGGCGGTCTCGCAGGCTCCGGGCTCCGCGAAGCCGTCCTCGTCGCCAAAGCCCAAGCCCTCCCATTCGAGCGGCCACAGCCAGAAGCCCGCGTCCAGCCCGAAGGCCACCCCCAGCACGACACCCAAGCCCTCATCGTCGTCGAAGCCGGCTGCGTCGCACTCAGCCAAACCGACGCCCAAGCCCACTCCGAAACCCAGCACCCCGCCCGGTGGGGGTGGGTCGGTCTCCAAGACCTTCGCCGTTCAGGGAGGCACGATCGCGGCGGCCTGTTCCGGCTCGGCGGTGTCGTTGAAGTCGGCCCAGCCTCAGAACGGCTGGCAGGTCGAGGTCCACGATCGCGGTCCCCAGTCGCTCGAGATCACCTTCCGGTCCGGTGAGAAGGAGACCGAGGCGCGGATCCGGTGCTCCGGAGGCGTCCCGGTCCTGTCCACCGACGGCGAGTCGGACGACTGAGCCGACGAGTCAGTCGACGGCACCCGATCAGGGAGCCGACGACTCCCCTGGGGTGAGGACCTCAGTCCGAGCTCCGGCTCAGGTCTTGGCCCGCTTCTTCGCCGAGGACTTGCGCGGAGCTGCCTTCTTCGCGCCCCGCTTCTTGGGCGCCGGCCCCTTGGCCCGCTTTTCCGCGAGCAGATCGGCGGCACGTTCTACTGTGACCGTCTCCGGCGCGTCACCGCTGCGCAGCGTCGCGTTGGTGTCCCCATCTGTGACGTAGGCCCCGAAACGTCCGTCCTTGACCAGAATCGGGTTCCCACTGACCGGATCAGGTCCGAGCTCCCGCAACGGAGGTGCGGCCGCGCGTCGGCCGCGGGTCTTGGGCTGCGCGAAGACCGCCAGCGCCTCCTCGAGCGTCATCGAGAACAGCTGGTCCTCGCGCTCGATCGACCGAGAGTCGGTGCCCTTCTTGAGGTAGGGGCCGTAGCGACCGTTCTGTGCCGTGATCTCGGCGTCGTCAGTGGGGTCGACGCCCACGACGCGGGGCAGCGAAAGCAGTCGAAGAGCATCCTCGAGGGTGACCGTGTCGAGGTTCATGTCCTTGAACAGCGAGCCGGTGCGCGGCTTGGCTCCCTTAGCCGCGGTCTCGGGCAGGACCTCGGTGACGTACGGGCCGAAGCGTCCGGACTTGGCGACGATCGGCAATCCACTGACCGGATCGCTGCCGAGCTCGCGCTCCCCCGACGGGGCGGCCAAGAGCTCTTGGGCGTGCTCGACCGTCAGCTCGTCGGGCGCCAGGTCTTCGGGCACCGACGCGCGCTCTTCCCCGCGCTCCACGTAAGGCCCGTAGCGCCCTACGCGGAGGACGATGCCCTCACCGATCGGCACGGTGTTGATGTCTCGGGCATCGATCTCACCGAGGTTCTCGACGAGGTTCTTCAACCCGTCGAGCGGCGCGCTCGGATCGACCGCGGATGTGCTGTCACCACCGATCTCCGGGCCGGCGCTCCCGAAGTAGAAAGCGTGCAGCCACTCCCGCCGATCAGCCTCCCCAGCGGCAATCCGGTCGAGATCGGACTCCATCTGCGCGGTGAAGTCGTAGTCGACCAGGGCCGCGAACTGCTGCTCGAGCAGTTTGGTGACGGCAAAGGCCAGCCAGGTCGGGACGAGAGCCGTGCCCTTCTTGAACACGTAGCCACGGTCGAGGATCACCGAGATGGTCGCCGCGTAGGTCGACGGTCGACCGATGCCCCGTTCCTCCAACGCCTTGACCAGCGTCGCCTCGGTGAAGCGCGAGGGCGGCTGCGTCTCGTGACCCTCGGGCTCGAGGGAGACGACGCCGAGGACGTCTCCGGCGTCGAGGGCGGGCAGCCGGCGCTCGTCGTCGTCGCCCGTCGGCTCGTCTCGGCCCTCTTCGTAGGCGGCCAGGAAGCCGCGATGGGTGATGACGGTGCCCGAGGCCGACAGCTCGGCATCCCGGCCGTCCGTCGCCACCCCGCCCAGGCGCATGGAGACCGTCTGACCTCGCGCATCTGACATCTGAGAGGCGACGGTCCGCTTCCAGATCAGGTCATACAGGGCAAGCTCGTCCGGGGAGAGCTGAGCCGCAAGCTCGCCAGGGGTCAGGAAGCTGTCGCCCGACGGGCGAATGGCCTCGTGGGCCTCCTGAGCGTTCTTGACCTTCCGCGTGTATTGCCGGGGGGACTCGGCCACGTTCTCCGTGCCGAAGATCTGCCCGGCGGCCGCTCTGGCCGCCTCGATGGCGGACGCCGACAGGGTCGTGGAGTCGGTGCGCATATACGTGATGTGGCCGTTCTCGTACAGCCGCTGAGCGACCCGCATGGCGACTTGGCTCGACATCCGCAGCTTGCGGCTGGCTTCTTGCTGGAGCGTCGAGGTCATGAACGGCGCGGCCGGCGACCGACGGTAGGGCTTCTCCTCAACCGACCGCACGGTGAACGTCGCGGCCGCCAGCCCGTCGACCAGTGTTCGAACGGCGGTCTCGTCGAGGGCCACAGCGCCCTCGGTCTTCAGCTGCCCAGAACTGTCGAAGTCGCGACCAGTGGCAACCCTGGCACCGTCGACGGTCACGAGCCGAGCCGTGAACCGACCCGGCTCGAACACGCCCTCGAGGTCCCAGTAGCCCGCCTTGGTGAAGGCCATCCGGGCACGCTCGCGCTCGACCACCAGGCGCATGGCCACGGACTGCACACGCCCGGCGGACAGACCGGCACGCACCTTGCGCCACAGCACCGGGCTGACCTCGTAGCCGTACAAGCGGTCGAGGATCCGTCGCGTCTCCTGGGCGTCGACCAGTCGCTGGTCGAGGTCGCGCGTGTCCGCCGCCGCGCGCTGGATGGCGTCGCGGGTGATCTCGTGGAAGACCATCCGGCGAACCGGAACCGTCGGATTGAGAACCTGGAGGAGGTGCCAGGCGATGGCCTCGCCCTCGCGGTCCTCGTCTGTGGCGAGGAGCAGCTCGTCGGCGTCCTTGAGCTTGCGGCGCAGCTCGGCAACCTTCTTCTTCTTGTCCGCATCGACGACGTAGTACGGCTCAAAGCCGTTGTTGACGTCGACCGCGAACTTGCCGAACCGGCCCTTCTTCTCCTCCGCCGGCAGCTCGCTCGGCGTGGGCAGATCGCGAATGTGCCCGACGCTGGCCTCAACCTCGTATCCGGGCCCGAGGTAGCCAGCAATCGTCTTCGCCTTCGCGGGCGACTCGACGATGACCAGCCGTCTCGGCTCGGGGGTATCAGGCACTGCGCTCCTTCATCCAGCCGGGACTTGGTGCGTCCCGTTTCACGACGAGGCTACGGCCGACCCGCAACGGGGTCATTCGTGGGTGCTTTAGCACGGGCAAATGACCCCGTTGCGAAGGTCAGGCGTCGACCGCGTCGCCGACCGCGATCGGGCGGCGCTTGGAGATGTAGACGGCGACCACGACGATCGCCACGGCCACCAGGGCGATGGTCCAACGCAGGGCCGTGTTGGCGTCCGCGCCGTAGGTGAGCTGAACGATGGCCGGAGCGACCAGCAGGGCCACGAGGTTCATCACCTTGATGAGCGGGTTGATCGCCGGTCCGGCCGTGTCCTTGAAGGGGTCGCCGACGGTGTCGCCGATGACCGTGGCCGCGTGTGCGTCCGAACCCTTGCCGCCGTGGTTGCCGTCCTCCACGAACTTCTTCGCGTTGTCCCAGGCGCCACCGGAGTTGGCCAGGAAGACGGCCATCAGGGTGCCGCACGCGATGGCGCCGGCCAGGAAGGCGGCAATCGAGCCGATCCCGAGAGCAAAACCCACCGCGATCGGGGTGAGCACGGCCAGCAGGCCGGGTGTGATCAGCTCGCGCAGCGAGTCCTTGGTGACGATGTCGACCACGCGGCCGTACTCCGGGAGCTCGGTGCCCTCCATGATGCCCGGGTGCTCGCGGAACTGGCGCCGCACCTCGAAGATCACCGCGCCAGCGGCCCGGGAGACGGCGTTGATGGCCAGCCCGGAGAACAGGAACACGACGGAGGCGCCGATGATCAATCCGACCAGCACGTTGGGGTTCGCCACGTTGAGCGAGAGGTTGAGCCCGTCGAAGCCGGTGAGCGATGCCGGGTCGATCTTGACCTTGACCAGCGCCTGAGCCACGGCATCGGTGAACGAGCCGAACAGGGCCGTCGCGGCGAGGACGGCCGTCGCGATCGCGATGCCCTTGGTGATGGCCTTGGTGGTGTTGCCGACGGCGTCGAGGGACGTCAGGACCGCGGCGCCCTCCTCGGTGACGTCACCGGACATCTCGGCGATCCCCTGAGCGTTGTCGGACACGGGACCGAAGGTGTCCATCGACACGATGACGCCCACCGTGGTCAGCAAGCCAGTGCCCGCCAGCGCGATCGCGAACAACGACAGGATCAGCACACCTCCACCGAGCAGGTAGGCCGCGTAGACGGCCGTCCCGATGAGCAGAGCGGAGTAGACCGCGGACTCCAGGCCCAGCGAGATGCCGGAGAGAATGACCGTCGCCGGCCCGGTGAGGGCGGTCTTCGCGACGTCGTCGACCGGCCGGCGGTTGGTCTCGGTGAAGTAGCCCGTCAGAACCTGGATCACCGCAGCCAGGATGATGCCGATCAGCACCGCGGCGATGGCGAAGATACGGGGATTGATGTCGGAGCCGGCAGTCAGCGGGTTGCCGGTCAGCTCCGCCATCGTGGCAGGCAGGTACGCGAACGAGGCGATCCCGACGAGCACGGCCGAGATCACGGCTGAGATGAAGAAGCCCCGATTGATGGCCGCCATGCCGCTCTTGTCGCCGGGGCGCGGTGAGACAGCGAAGATGCCCACGACGGCGGTGACCACGCCGATAGCCGGGACGATCAGCGGGAAGACCAGGCCCTCGGAGCCGAAGGCGGTCTTGCCAAGGATCAGCGCCGCGACAAGGGTCACGGCGTAGGACTCGAACAGGTCGGCCGCCATGCCGGCGCAGTCGCCGACGTTGTCGCCGACGTTGTCCGCGATGGTGGCCGCGTTGCGCGGGTCGTCCTCGGGGATGCCCTGCTCGACCTTGCCGACCAGGTCGGCGCCGACGTCGGCCGCCTTGGTGAAGATGCCGCCGCCAACCCGCATGAACATCGCGAGCATCGCGGCCCCGAAACCAAAACCTTCAAGGACCTTGGGCGCGTCAGCCTTGTAGACAAGGACGACGACAGCGGCACCGAACAGGCCTAGACCCACCGTGAACATGCCCGCGACGCCGCCGGTGCGGAACGCGATCCTGGTGGCCTGCTGCGCCCCCTGCTCGTTGGCGGCGGCGGCAACGCGCACATTGCCGCGCACGGCGAGCCACATGCCCATGTAGCCGGTGATCGCCGAGAAGACGGCCCCCACGAGGAAGAAGATCGACCGTCCGACCCGCTCGCTCGTGGATTCTGCTGGCAGCAGGAACAACAAGAAGAAGACGACCACCGCGAAGACCGACAGGGTCCGGAACTGGCGGCTGAGGTAGGCCGACGCCCCCTCCTGCACGGCCAGCGCGATCCGCTGCATCGTCTCGGTGCCTTGGCCGGCGGCCAGCACCTCGCGGACGAAGTACGCCGCCACGCCCAACGCGGCGAGAGCCACGAGGGCCACGACGACGACGAGGGTCTGGTTGCTCCCGGTCAGGGAGACCAGCACCCCCGAATCGTCAGCAGCGAGAGTGATCCCGGACATCGCTTCTCCTTATATCGGGGCCTGGCACAGGGCCCCCGGCTAAAGGGGTCGCCTGCCACCGGTGAACGCACGCGTCAGCCGTACGAGCAGCAAGGGACGTCCCCAGACCACGTCGTCGGCGGCCGGAGTCTACGCAGAAACGGCACAGGATCTCGAAAGCCCCCCCTGAGCGGACCGTTCAGCCCGGGTCAATCCCAGAGTCCAAGCGGCGTGGGCGGCTAGTGCTCGGGCAGCTCCAGAGGCACCGCCCACGCGAGGCGAACCGACGATCCGGCCCCGTTGTGGCTGACGGCGACATCGTCCACAAGTCCGTCGATCACGGCCAGCCCGACAGCGGGCGGCAGGACACCCAGCTCGGAGTCATCGAGAGCGTCACCGTGTTCGGCGAGGGCTGCCAGGGCGAGCCCGTGCGACGCCTCTCCGCCCTGGGACGCCACGACCGGTGCCCGATCGACGATCTCGACGAGGAAGACCCCCGGTTCGTCGTCGGTGAAGCGCACCAGAACCGGTTCCTGGGGGCAAGCCGCGACGTGCAGACCAACCGCGCGAGACGTGGCTTCACCCACGGCCAGCCGGATTTCGTCCAGGCTCTCGTCGTCAAGCCCGGCGTGCCGCGCCAACGAAACGGCGACCAGCCGCGCCGTACGCACGTGAGCGGGGAGCGCCGTCAGCGAAAGCTCGACCGTGGACACCGATGGTCAGCCGACCGAGCTGATCGCTTCATCAACCGTGGGGTAGATGGGGAACACCTTGCGCAGGCCGGTGATCTCAAACACCTTGAGGATGCGCTCAGCCGTCAGCACGAGCACCAGCGAACCGTCGTGTGCCCGCACGCGGTTGAGGGCCCCGACCAAGACGCCAAGTCCGGTCGAGTCCAGAAACTCGACACCGGACAAGTCGAGCACCAGGTCGTAGGAGCCTGCGGCGACCAGCTCCACGACTCGTTCGCGCAGCTGAGGGGCGGTGTAGACATCGATCTCCCCGCCCACGGCGACGACCGTTGCCTTGCCCTCGGTCCTGGTGGTCAGGCTGAGATCCACAATGGTTCCTCTCTCGTCTGCCGCGCCGAGGACGACTCACGCCGGCGCTGAGGCGATTCAACCACCCCGGTGCGAAGATGCGACGGACGTGAACCTCCCCCCACCCAACTCGGGACCGCCAGCGGAGCGTCTGCTGGCGCGCTTGACCGCCTCGCCCTCACGGGCCTCGCGCGTCACGCACCTCGAGCGGGTACCCGCACGCGCCCCCGCGTGGGGCGAGTGGCCCGCCTGGGTGCATCCGACGGTGGTCGCCGGGCTCGCCGCCCAGGGGATAGCCCGCCCGTTCACCCACCAGGTGGAGGCGGCCGAGCATGCGCGGGCGGGTCGTTCGGTCGTCGTCGCGACGGGAACTGCGTCGGGCAAGTCCGTGGCCTACCTCCTGCCGACGCTGACCTCGGTGCTCGAGGGTGGCCAGATGTCGGACGGGCGGGGAAGGACGGTGCTCTACCTGAGCCCGACCAAGGCCCTCGCGGCCGACCAGCTTCGCGCCCTCGAGAGCCTGGCCGTCGGCGGGGTGCGGGCCGCCACCTACGACGGAGACACGGCCTCCGAGGACCGCGACTGGGTGCGCGCCCACGGGTCCTACGTGCTCACCAACCCGGACATGCTCCACCGGTCGATGCTGCCGGGGCACGCGCGGTGGTCGTCGTTCTGGCGCGCCCTCGACTATGTGGTCGTCGACGAGTGCCACACCTACCGGGGGATCTTCGGTTCCCACGTGGCCGCAGTTCTGCGCAGGCTGCAGCGGGTGGCCGACCGGTACGGCTCCCAGCCGACCTTCGTGCTGGCGTCAGCAACCGTTGCCGAGCCGGAGGAGTCCGCGAGCCGTCTCGTAGGGCATCGGGTGGTTTCGGTCACCAAGGACGGTTCACCTCGCGGGCAGACGGCCTTCGCCCTGTGGGAGCCACCGCTGACCGACCGCCGGGGAGAGAACGGTGCTCCCCTCAGACGATCCGTGCACGCGGAGACGGCCGACCTGCTCGCGGACCTCGTCGTCGAGGGGGCGCGCACCCTGGCGTTCATCCGATCGCGACGAGGAGCCGAGGCTGTCGCGCAGATGGCGCAAGAAGCCTTGGAGGAGGTGGACCCGTCGCTCTCCCGACGGGTCGCGGCCTACCGGGCCGGGTACCTCCCCGAAGAACGACGAGCGCTCGAAGCCGATCTCCAGTCGGGCCGGCTGCTCGCCGTGGCCGCGACCTCGGCGCTCGAGCTGGGAGTGGACGTCAAGGGTCTCGACGCGGTGCTCCTGGCCGGTTGGCCCGGACGGCTCTCGTCGCTCTGGCAGCAGGCCGGACGCGCGGGACGCGCCGGCCAGGACGCGTTGGCCGTCCTGGTCGCCCGCGACGATCCGCTCGACACCTATCTCGTCCACCACCCCGAGGCGGTCTTTGGGCGTCCAGTGGAAGCGACCGTCCTCGACCCGGGGAACCCGCACGTGTTGGGACCCCACCTGTGCGCCGCTGCTGCGGAGATCCCGTTGACCCCGTCCGACCTGGACCGGTTCGGCGACGGAGCACGGGCCGTGATCGACGACCTCGTCAGCAGACAGCTCCTGCGTGCAAGGCCCGGCGGCTGGTACTGGACCCGAGCCGATCGAGCCTCTGACCTGGCCGACCTTCGGGGCACCGGCGGGGGACCCGTCCGCGTCGTCGAGGCGGTAACCGGGCGCGTCGTCGGAACGGTCGACAGATCCGCCGCCGACCGCACGGTGCATGCGGGAGCCGTGTATGTCCATCAAGGCGTCACGTTCGTGGTCGACGCCCTCGATCTGGACGACGCGGTGGCATTGGTCCACGAGGAGGCTCCCGCTTGGACGACGTCCGCCCGCGAGATCACCGACCTACGGATCGTTGGGGCGCAGCAGAACCAGGAGTGGGGGGGTGCCGGGCTCTGGCTCGGCGAGGTGGACGTGTCGGCTCAGGTCGTGAGCTATCTGCGACGGCGGCTGGGCACCGGCGAGGTCCTCGGCGAGGTCGCCCTGACGCTGCCTGAGCGGACGTTGCGGACCACGGCTGTCTGGTGGACCGTCCCGCTCGCTCGGGCCGTCGCGGCGGGGATTGCGGAGCGTGAGATCGCCGGCGCCGTGCACGCCGCGGAACATGCCGCTATCGGGCTCCTGCCTCTCGTGGCGACCTGCGACCGATGGGATGTCGGCGGGGTGTCGACCGCGCACCATCCGGATACCGGGCACCCGAGCGTCTTCGTGTTCGACGGCTATGCCGGTGGCGCGGGCTTCGCCGAGCGCGGTTTCGCGCGAGCGGCGGAGTGGCTGACCGCCACGCTCGAGGTGCTGGAGGCCTGCGAGTGCCCGACCGGGTGTCCGTCGTGCGTGCAGTCACCCAAGTGCGGCAACGGAAATGAGCCCCTCGACAAACGTGCGGCCACCCTGCTGCTCAGGTGCCTGTTGACGGACCAGCCCTCGAGCGAACGCTGATCCCGCCGAGTTCGGACAGCACGCCAGTCAGCGGTGCGGAGACCTCTACGTCCACGATCAACCCGTTCACTGAGCAGGCCACAACCGCGGTCCGGTGAGCCGCGGCAACGACAGCGGCGACCTGACAGGCGTCGGGAGCAGGGGCATGGGCGGCTGCCGCGAGGGCCGCGAGGTCAGCTGCCGTAGCCGCGCGAGCGCGGACCGCGCGCACCTGGACCAGCGATACCAGCGCACCGCCCACAAGGACGACGACGGCGGCGAGGGCCAGCACCCAGATCACACCGGATCCTTCGTCACCTCGAGGATCGCCGATTCTCACAGCGCCTGTCCGCTGTGGCCGTCAGACTCGGCGACCGCGCGCCCGGCGATCCGCACGGTGGGCAGACCCCAGGGACCCGCCACCCGCACGTGTGACGTCACCTCGACGACCACAAGCCCCCCGTCGGTGACAACAGACACCTCGGCGCCGTCCGGTGCGGCACGTCGGGCCGTTTCGTCGATCACCCAGACCGGCTCGCCTCGCGACGCCGCGCGGGCAGCAGCCCGCGCGGCGTCCTGGCATGCGAGCTGAGCCGAACCCACCATCAGGATGGCCAGAACGATCCACGCGACGAGGAGCAGGATCGGGAGGGCCACGGCAGCCTCGGCGGTGACGGCACCCGACTCAGCCCTCCCAGTCACGTCGCGCGTCCGGATGCGCCGCATGGACAACCTCCAGCACGGGGAAGGGTCAGGCGAAGGGCAGGGAGACGATCCGGAGCCAGCGCATCGATCATCAGCGCATCACCTTCAGGGATCTAGAAGATGAGGCTCAGAGCCTTGGTGAAGAGCGTGACCACGAGATCAAGGACCGTCGACGAGGTCAGGAGCTTGTAGAGCACCCCGGCAAATCCGCACGCCGCCACGGTGGCGACGGCGTACTCGGCGGTCACCGAGCCCACGTCGGACGCGTGCATCCGCTGCACGAGCCATTGGCGAGCAGAAAGCTGGGGTTGGATCGGAACAAGGGTCATGGGTGCAACCTCCACATCCGGCCGGAGCCGGGTCGGGCCCGGACCGATTCCGGACCCGACCGAGACTGCGCCGCTCCGAGATAGCGGGCCAGCGCAACGGGTTGGTCCTGTTGACGATCACGGCCTTGGGGACAACCTCAAGGTCAGATCGACACGAGAACCGCGCGAACGGCACCGGCGACAAACGGGACGACGCCCAGCAGCACGAAGGCCGGCAGGAAGCACAACCCCAACGGCCCCACCGCGCGCACGGCGACGACCTCAGCGGCGGCGGCCGCTCTGGCCCTGGAGGCCCGACGCAGCTCCTCGACGCCCCGGGCGACCGACGCGGCCGACGGCGTGCCCCGCTCCGACGCGCGGGCCAGCGGCCGAGCGAGTCCGGCCATGGCAGAGAGTGCGAGCAACGAGGCCCAGGCGTCGCGCGGCTCCGAGCCGAGGTCCATCGCCCGGACGACCCGCTCAAGCTCGTCTCCCAGCGGCCCGCCCAAGGCCGCACCGACCGCCCGGACGGCCGAGCGGGGATCCGCACCCGACTCGAGCGCAGCGGCGAGCAGGTCACCGGCCAGCGGGGCCGCAGCCTGTAGCTGCTCCTCGCGGCGTACGGCGGCGCGCGATCGCAGCCGCCCCAACAGCCGGATCGCGACGAGTGCGATGACCAAGCCGCCGAGGACCCCGGACCACCCCTCGACGACGACGGCGACCGCGAGGCCCGCGGCGACTCCCCCGATCAGAACGGCCCGTCGATCGCCAGCCAAGCCCGGAGGGCTGCGGCCCTGAACGGCCGCGGTTGCGCTGCGACTCCCACGACGACTCACCTGCGCGAGCCGCCGGGATCCTCTGGCGGAGATCCAGAGCCAGCACGCGGCGATGAGACACACGATCGCGACCCCCCCATGGGTGGTCACCCGAGCGCCGGCAGGCGAGCGGCTCGTGCTAGGTGGTCGGTCCATGCCAGCCCGGCCATCTCGAGGGCCAGACCCACGACCAGGCACACGCGGCCGACCCCGGTGTCGATCAGGAAGCTGACGGGAGAGGCTCCGAGGCCGGCGCCCATGGCGAGTCCGATCAGCGGGAGGCCGGCCAGCAGTCGCGCCGACGACGTCGCACCGGCCAGGGCTACGGCCACCGACCGCTCAGCCTCCGCCTGATCGCGCAAGCCGCCTGCCACCCGGTCGAGGACCGACGACAAGCCAGCGCCGGTCGCCTCAGCCACCTGCCAGGCTGCCGCCAACCCGCGCAAGCCGTCCGCCCCTGCCGTCCGCGACCACGCCGCGAGGACCTCTGGGACGTCGCCACCGAGCGCCCCGGCCCTGCCGGCGGCAGTCAGCGCGTCCGCCACGAAGCGCCGCCCGGGGGAGAACGGCGGTGCCGCGTAGTCGCGTCCCACGTCGACGAGGACGCGCAAAGGGGGCTGGCCGACGGCCAGCTCAGCAGCCACGAAGGAAACGGCCTCGGCGACCTGGGCGCGCCGATCAGCCGCCGACCGAGCGGACGCGGCCAGGCGCCGGCGACCGAGCCACCACGCGCCGAGGCTCACCGACAGGCCCATGACCAGCACTGCGCGACCTCCGAGAGCGGCGGCGAGCAGCCCGGCAACGACGAAGGCGGGAAGCCGCCCACGCCCTCGCGACGGACGGCCGAAGTCTCGCGGGATCCGCGCCGCGGAACGGGCCACCCAGGGCTTGGGTCTTCGAGCAGCCAAGACCGCCACCGCCGAGCCCGCGCAGGCCGCCGCCGCGACGGCAGGCACGGCCACCTCTGCCATCTCCTTCACCCTGCGTTCACATCTGCCTTCATATCTGCCGGGGCAGACTCGAGGATTCGGACAAGGTCGGAGTGGGCTGGGCCCGGAACCAGGTCGTCTCCGCTGCGCACGGCCGCGACCTGGACGGACACCCAGCCCTCGCGGTCGCGGCTGACGAGTCCCACGGCCTCGAGCACGCGAGTCCCGTCGGAGGCCCGACCCAGATGGATGACCGCCGCCAACGCGCTGGCGATCTGGGAGTGGACAGCTCCGCGCGTCAAGCCAGCGGCAACGGCGAGCGCCTCCAGCCGGGCTGGGACATCGTGAGGAGAGTTGGCGTGCACGGTGCCGCAACCCCCGTCATGGCCGGTGTTGAGGGCAGCCAACAGATCGACGACCTCGGCCCCCCGGCACTCACCGACGACCAGCCGGTCTGGGCGCATGCGCAAGGCCTGGCGCACCAGATCGTGGAGCGTGACCTCCCCCGCGCCCTCGACGTTGGGCGGGCGCCCGGACAGTCGCACGGTGTGTGCGTGGTCAGGCACCAGCTCGGGCAGGTCTTCCACGATGACGAGCCGCTCGTCCTCCGACACGAGTCCCAGCAACGTGGCGAGCAGGGTCGTCTTGCCGGTGCCGGTGCCTCCCGAGACCAGGAAGGACAGGCGCGAGTCGATGATCGAACCGAGCACGGCTGCGCCCACAGGACCGAGAGCGCCAGCCTGCTGCAGTGATTCCAGGGTCCAGGCTCGCCTGGCGGGGACGCGGAGGGACAACACCGTGCACGGGCCGGAGATCGGTGGAAGGACGGCGTGCAGGCGCACCCCGTCAGGCAGCGTGACGTCACACCAAGGCATGGCCTCGTCGAGCCTTCGCCCGGCTGTGGCGGCGAGGCGCTGCGCGAGCCGTCGTACGGATTCGACGCACCCCAGGGAGACGTCGACCCGCTCGAGACCGGCCCCCCGATCGACCCAGACGTCGCCCGGACCGTTGACGAGAATGTCGGTGACCGTTGGCTGGAGAAGCAGAGGTCCCAACGGCCCCGCGCCCACCATCTCGTCGCGCAGAGCAGCCAGCACCGCCAGCACATCCCGGTCGCCGAGGACCCGTTCCTCGGCGCGCAAGGCGGCTGCCACTCGGGTCGAGGAGAAGCTCGCCGCGTCGCCCTCCGCGAGCAGGCGAGCGCGCACGCGCGCCACCAGCCGGGCGTCGACCACCTCGTCGTCGATGGCCGTCCCACGGGCCATCAGGGGGCGGGTCGAGCTCACGCCACCCGGCTCGTCGTCGGTCCTGAGAGCAGTTCCTCGACCAGTCGAGCGCTCAGCCGGGCCAACGGCCCGCGGGGGCGGCCCCCGGGCGGCTCTCCGCGCTCGAGGGCGGCAGCCAAGCGTGGCTCAGCCCGCATCTCCCCTGCGAGCGGGAGGTCCAAGGCATCGGCGATCTCCTCACCGGTCAGGCCGCTCGGGGCCGGACCGCGGACGACCACCTCCAACCGGGCCGCGAGGGTCCCGAGTGCCACCGCGACGCGAGCCGCCGAGGAGACGGCTCGTACCTCGGCAGGGACGAGCAGGTAGACGACCGAGCAACGGGTGACCGCCTCGATCGAGGCGGGATCGAGGGATCGTGGGAGATCGACGACCACGAGGTCATGGGCGCGAGCGGCGGCCGAGAGCACGGCGGTCACCGCCTCGGCGGGAACCTGGAGAACGTCGTCGCGCGCCCACGGCAGAACCCCGAGGCCGCCCTGCGACAGGACCGCCGAGCGAAGCGAAGCAGTAGACACCCGGCCTCTCGAACCTGCCAGGTCGGGCCACCGCAACCCTTCGGCATCCTCGAGACCGAGCATCACATCGAGGCCACCCCCGAGGGGATCGGCCTCAACGAGCATCACGGCAGCCTCACGGCGGGCCGCAGCATGGCCGAGGGCCACGCTCAGGGTGGAGGCACCTGCACCCCCGCGACCTCCCACTACGCCCACAACGGCGCCGAACCCGAGGGCGCCGCGGCCGGATTGCAGGTCCGCGCGATCGGCCAACCAGCCGACCAGCCAAGGTTCGGCGTCAGGCAAGAAGACGACGTGACCCGCTCCGAGATCGACGCCTCGACGCCAGATGCTGGCGTCGTCCTGGTCGACTCCGACCAGGACGAGGCCGTCCCGCCTGGCCGGCGGTCTGAGCAGGAGGCTGCGAGCCAGGTCGTCTCCGACCACGACCCCGGTCGCCGCGCCCCACGACCGTCGGGCTGCCGCTGCGTCCGGGACCGCCTCGACCTCAACCCCTGCGGCCGCGGCCAGCCGGAGCAACTCATCGAGCAGGGTGGAGTCTCCGGTGGCGACCAGGATCCGGCCGTTGGTGGCGGGGACGGACGACGGGCGGGGCGGTCGGGGCATGGCTCCTCCGGGGACACGGCAACGCAGCTGACCGTGAGCCTGGCCGTGGACGAGGGCCGAGCCATCCCCGGAGGCGGGGGATGTGGACGCCCGAGGGCTTGGGGACAGCCGACAGATCGTGGCGCTTGGTGCTCCCATGACTACGGATCGTGAGATCGGGACTCCCCGCACGCACGGTGGCGCGACGAGATCCCGAGGACGCCCGACAAGGTCCGGACATGGGACGACCCCCGCTGGGGGGGATAGCGGGGGTCGTCGCTACGGTCCAGGCCCGGGGGGGAGGGGTCGGACCGAGCAGCCAACCCGGAGGTCGGCACACCCATCGTCTACCCGCGGGGGCCCTCGCCGCAAACCCCAGGACTGTGCGCTATTCGGGTGAATTCTGTACGGCGAGTGATCATTTGAGCACAACGGTCCGGCCTGCGAGACGAGGCCCGTGGAGACACCGGGCACCCGTACCGCCGAGTGGGTGAATCGACGGCGACACGCCCTAGCATCAAGGCGTGACCGCGCGCTCCGCAGCCTTCTTCGACCTCGACAAGACGATCATCGCCAAGTCGAGCACTTTGGCCTTCAGCCGGCCGTTCAGCCGGGCCGGGCTGATCAACCGACGGGCGGTGCTCCGGAGCGCCTTCGCCCAGTTCGTCTACGTGATGAACGGCGCCGACCACGACCAGCTGGAGCGGATGCGTGAATACCTGTCTGCCCTGTGCGCGGGTTGGGACGTCGACCAGGTGCGCTCGATCGTGGCCGAAACACTCCACGACCTGATCGACCCGCTCATCTTCGCCGAGGCGGCAGCCCTGATCGAGCAGCACCACGCGGCAGGGCGTGACGTCGTCATCGTCAGCAGCAGCGGAGCCGAGATCGTGGAGCCGATCGGCGCGGTCCTCGGGGCCGACCGGGTCATCGCCACCCGCATGGTTGTCGAAGAGGGGCGCTACACCGGAGAAATCGCCTTCTATGCCTACGGTCCCCACAAGGCTGAGGCCATGATCGAGCTCGCCGAACGCGAGGGGTACGACCTAGCCACCTGCTACGCCTACAGCGACTCGGCGACCGACGCCCCCATGCTCGAGATCGTGGGGTTCCCGTTCGCCGTCAACCCGGACAAGGGGCTGCGTGAGGAGGCCCTCGAGCGCGACTGGCCGGTTCTGGTCTTCGCTACCCCGGTCGGGCTCCACCGACGACTGCCCCACGTCGGTGACCTCCCCCCACGAAGGACGGCCACCGCCGTCGCCGTCGCGGGTGCCGCGACGGCCGGTGTTGTCTGGTACGTCCGCCGTCGCCTTCGTGAGGCCGGTTGACGCCGCGACCAGCGGGCTCGGTGCACGGCGACTGGCCCTAGAGGCCGGAGGGGGCAGAGGGCCGGAGGCGGAGGGACTCGCCGGGCTCGACACGCCGGGCAGGGGGTTCCGCTTCGGCCCGATGCGGAGTATCAACAGACGTGCCGGCACCTGGGTACCCACGCGGCGACCAGCCCACGTCAGGGCCGTCGGACGGGCTTGTACCGTTCCGACGACTACGAGGAGTGCACGCCTGGTCACCCAGTTTGACGGTCAGCGGCGACGCTCCGGACTCCGTGCGGAGCGTCGCCCGCATGTGCGGGACTTCCCCGCTCGTCAGGTGCGTCAGGTGCGTCAGGTGCGTCAGGTGCGTCAGGTGCGTCAGGTGCGTCAGGTGCGTCAGGTGGACGGTCCCAGGGAAGCGGCGATGCGCCGCCCCTCCCGCGCCCCGAGCGCGACCGACTGGGCGCAATGAACCACCCAGGTCGCGACCCCCTCTGGCTCGCCCGACCGATAGGCCTCCAGAGCCGTGACGTAGGCCTCGGCTCCCTGCTCGAGGTGCCCGAGCTCGGGGGCGGTCACCGCCGTCGGGTCGAGCCCGCGCGCCACGAGCACGCATCGAGAGGCGGCACGCGCCACGAGTCCACTCCCTGGGCCGAACGCTTCCGTGGCGAGCAGGTCGCCGTGAACGGTCGCCGCCACCACCACCGCGGGCGCCCTGGTCGGCCGCCGGGTGAGCTCGAGCAGGGCAGCCAACCGCGCCGCCTGCTCGGCGCCCGCGGGCTGTCCCAACCGATCGGCGTCGACCAAACCTCCCGCGGCAAGCACGTGCATGCGGGCCAGGGCCTGCGAAGGAGCGGCATCCCAGGTGAGCGCCAGCGACGAAAGCGCCGTGGCCAGTCGCAGTGCATTCGCGCCGAGCTCGTCGGCGACCGGCGCGACGTACGTCTCCGCCGCCCCCGGACGGCCCTCGAGGGCCGCCGACGCCCATGCGGACAGCCGCAGAGCCTCGGCCGTCACCTCGGAGACCCGCGACCTAAGCGCCGGGCTGCGCAGATCACGCAGCAGGGCATCCACCGAGCCTCTCGCCGCATCCACAGCTTCGAAGACATCCGGGCAGGTTCGTCACGGACATCAACACATCAGCTCTGAGGGCCATCCCCCGTGTCTACCGTGTCGCGCTACTCGTCTCCCCGGCACGTCCGAGGAGGTGCGGGCTTTGGCCCACACCTCCTCGGGTTCGATCGGGGGCCAGCCACTACCGCAATGCGGCCGTGGTCGATCCGACCAGCTGGCGGCGTGCCTCGCGCTGCTGCGGCCCTTGGGGGTTGGACGACAGCAGCTCCGGACCCGGGCCGAAAGGCTCGAAGTCAGGCCGGCACACCTTGCCGCGTGGCGGCAGCGTCCCCGCCAGCAAGTAGGCGGACTCCGCGGCGTCGATACAGCTGCTCAGCCCCGCTGCCACATGGCCCTGACCGTTGAGGGTCAGCAGCCGCGCTCGCGGCAACAACTTGGCCACGGTCTTGGCTCCGGCCAAGGGTGTTGCAGGGTCCCAGCGGTTTCCGACGACCAGCACGGGATGAGACGTCCAGGCTGACCAAGGCCCGGTGTAGCGGTCACGGTCCCGCACCGGCCAGGTCGCGCAGGGGATGCTGTTCCAGTTCCACAGCCGACCGAAGTACGGCGAGCGGGCGTCGGCGAGCCGGCCGGCCACCGACCAGGTCTGCCAGCGGCTCGGGTTGGTGCTGTCGGCGCACAGCACACCGGGGAAGCCTTCGATGGACTGCTCTGGCTTTGGCTCCGCGGCCAAGGCGTCCTGCAGCCGCTGGAATGACCGGGAGACGGCGCGGAAGCCAGCCTGCGAGGCGATGTCATCGGCGACAGCTGCGTACTCCTTCCAGCTGAAGGGGTCGTAGAGCACGTTCAGCGTGATCGCGACGAAGCGGGCGTAGGTGAGCAAGAACGCCCCGTCGTCGGTCTCGATCTCCAGCGGCTCACGCCGGAGCAGACCAGCCACCCGATCGAATCTGCGCTTCGGGTCTCCACCGTCGGCGAGCGCACACTCAGCCGGGCCGGCCTTTCGGCACAGCCTGAAATAGCGTTGCAGCGTCGAGTACGCGCTGGCCGCACTTCCCAGGCGGGTCGTCACGGGCACGTGCCGGCCCTGCCACCGCGTGTGCCCGGTGGTCCACGCCACTGGGTCAAGGACGCCGTCGATCAAGACTGCACGGACCCGACCGGGGAACAGGTTGGCGTACGTCGTCCCGATCATGCTGCCGTAGGAAAAGCCTGCGTAGGTGAGCTTGGCGTCACCAACCGCCGCTCGGAGCCGATCGAGATCCCGCGCCACGTTGCCCGTGCTCATGTGGCTCATGATCGGACCGCCTCGGCGATCGCACTGACCCGTGAATCCAGCAATGGCGTGCGCGTAGGCGCGTTCCTGGCGCCAGCCCAGGGGGAACGGGGGCAACCCGTCGAGCAGGTCGAAGCCGTCCTGCGGGTTCTTGAAGCACGCCAGGGGGGCGCTGCGAGCGATCCCCCGAGGGTCGAACCCGATGACGTCGAAGCGGGCCAGCACCTCGGGGGAGAAGAGGAACTCGGCGAAGGCCACGACGTCGACGCCTGATCCACCGGGTCCACCCGGGTTGATGAACAACGAGCCGATCCGGTGCGTGGGGTCATCAGCGAGGTGCCGCTTGAGCGCGATGCCGATCGTGCGCCCGCGCGGATGGTCATAGTCGAGCGGAACCGCCACCGTTGCGCAGTCGAAGATCCCGGGACCGGTCTCCTCTGGATCGACCGGTGGACAGTCCTTCCAGTGCAGGCCTGCAGTCGAGATCACGTGGGGCGCCGACGGACCGGCGACACTGGAGGCGGCTCTGGCTTGATCTGGGACGGCAGCCAGCAGCGATCCCGTCAGCGCTGCAGCTGCAAGCAGAACGACTGGGAGGGGCAGCGCTGGCTTCCGCCTGGTTGCCGGCACGTGAGTTTGGTGAATGTTCCTGCTCGCCCGATCAATGGCGCTCATGGCCACACCTTCCGAGTCGGTCACCAATCGTGTCCGGACTGGTGCGCAGATAGTGCTGCCTCCTTCAGAGACCCACAGCCGTTTTCCTCGCGGCGGGTATCAGCCCGGTATCGGGAATGGCCCGCGGCGCCGGCAGCCACAGTCGACGGCGACCAAGGACCACGGCATTGACCCAGTCGGCGGACCTGGCGAGACTCGTGGTCGTGCGCGTCTGCGTGCTTGGCCCGCTCATCGTCGACGGGGTGCCCGCCGCGGTTGGGCCGCGCGACCGAGTGGTCCTCGAGGCGCTGGCGCTACGACTCGCAACCCTGACCTCCGCCGAACAGCTCGCGGACGCACTGTGGCCGAACGCTCCTCCGCGCTCGTGGAACAAGGTGGTTCACGGGTGCATCCTGCGGTTGCGACGACTGATGGGACCCGGCGCGATCCACACCACCCGTCAGGGCTACCGGTTGAGCGTGCCAGCCGAAGATGTCGACGCCCACCGGTTCGCCCAGCTTGCTGCGCGAGGCCATGAGCTCATGGCCCTCGGCGACCCCGAACGCGCGCGAAGCGTCCTTGTCGAGGCACTCGCCTTGTGGCGGGGACGGTCATACGGCGACCTCGAGACATGGGATCCGGCAAGGATCGAGACGCAGCGACTGGAAGCCCTGAGACTCGACGCCGAGGAGTTGAGCGTCGATGCCGCATTGCTGATCGGCCGGCATCGCGAGGTGCTGGCCGAGGCGCAGTCCGCGGTCTTCAGGGAGCCCACCCGCGAGCACCGGTGGGCCCAGCTGGCCCGGGCCGAGTACCTGTCTGGTCGCCAGATCGACGCGCTTGAGACACTGCACCGGGCGCGGAACCTGCTCGTGGGCGAAGCTGGGCTCGACCCTGGGCCAGAACTCTCGGGGCTCGAGGCCCGCATTTTGAAACAGGACCCCTCGCTCGCCGTGCAGGACTCTTTGCGACAACCGAGCGGGCGTTGCCCATATCCCGGCCTCATTGCCTATGAGATCGACGACTGCCACGACTTTTTTGGACGCGAGCGGGTCGTCGACGAGTGCCTCCGGATCCTTCGCTCGGAACATGTGCTGGCCGTCGTCGGCCCCCCCGGAAGCGGGAAGTCTTCGGTGGTACGCGCAGGCGTGGCTGCGACGCTCGTACGCCAAGGCCGACCCGTGCAGATCATCACGCCTACGACCCGGCTGCCATCCGATGCCCTCACGACCGTGCACCCAGATCCTGTGACTGTCCTGGTCGTGGATCAGTGTGAGGGCGCCCTTGACGGTGACGAGCCCGACGGGGCGCTCGAGTTTCTCGACACGTTGACGGCGATCGCGCGAAAAAGGAGCGTCGTCCTCGCCATCCGGGCCGACCGGCTCGAAGAGCTGTCCGAGCACGCCGGATTCGCAGCCATCGTGCAACGAGGACTTCTCGCGCTCGGCGCCATGGAGGAGTGCGAGCTGCAGCGTGCGATCGAGGAGCCGGCCCGCCGGGCTGGCTTGCTGGTCGAGGCTGCGCTGGTGGACCTGCTGGTGCGAAAGGCAGCGGGCGAACCTGGAGCGCTTCCGCTGGTGTCTCACGCACTGCGCCAGACTTGGGGGAGTCGCGATGGTGCAGTCCTGACGCTGGCCGGCTATCAAGCGACTGGCGGCATGAGGTCGGCCGTCGTCGCCAAGGTGATCGGGAGGGACGGTGCACGAAGCGCAATGTGCCCTCACTGCACGCGCTGAGCCGTCCGTGAGGTAGGAAGGAGGCGTCACTCCGACCGGCCAGAGGAGCACGCGGTGACCAAGGACGCTCTCGAAAACCTGTCGACCGAGGAGCGGCGGTTCCCGCCCTCGCCGGAGTTTGCCGCGCAGGCCAACGCCACCGCCGCGTCCTACGAGAGCGCGGACGCGGACCGGCTGGAGTTCTGGGCCGAGCAGGCTCGGACGCTGGAGTGGGCGACCCCCTTCGAGCAGGTGCTCGACTGGAGTGGCGCCCCGTTCGCGAAGTGGTTCGTGGGCGGTCGACTCAACGTGGCCTACAACTGCGTCGACCGCCACGTCGACTACGGCTACGGCGACAAGGTGGCCCTGCACTGGGAGGGCGAGCCCGGCGACACCAGGACGCTGACCTACGCCGAGCTGCAGACGGAGGTGGCCCGGGCGGCAAACGCCCTCACCGCGCTCGGCGTCAAGGCCGGAGACCGGGTGGCCATCTACCTGCCCATGATCCCCGAGGCTGCGATCGCGATGCTGGCGTGCGCGCGCATCGGCGCTCCTCACTCCGTCGTGTTCGGGGGGTTCTCAGCCGAAGCCCTGCGCTCGCGCATCGATGACGCCCAGGCCTCGCTGGTGATCACGGCCGACGGGGGCTACCGGCGGGGTGCCGCGATGGCGCTCAAGCCGGCGGTCGACGGTGCCCTCGAGATGGCTGCCGGTTCGGTGCGCCACGTGCTCGTCGTGCGCCGTACCCAACAGGACATCGACTGGACCGAGGGTCGGGATGTCTGGTGGCACGACGCGCTGGCCGCCGAGTCCGACGAGCACGAGCCTGAATCCTTCGACGCCGAGCACCCGCTGTTCGTCCTGTACACGTCGGGCACGACAGGCAAGCCCAAGGGCATCTTGCACACCACAGGCGGGTACCTGACCCAAGCGGCGTACACGTTCAAGGCGGTGTTCGACCACAAAGCCGCCACCGACGTCTACTGGTGCACTGCCGACATCGGCTGGGTGACCGGCCACAGCTACATCGTGTACGGGCCGATGGCCAACGGGGCGACGCAGGTGATGTACGAGGGCACGCCGGACACCCCGCACCGGGGCCGGTTCTGGGAGCTGATCGAGAAGTACTCAGTGTCGATCCTCTACACGGCGCCAACGGCGATCCGGACCTTCATGAAGTGGGGCGAAGAGATCCCCGACCAGTTCGACCTGACCTCCCTTCGGTTGATCGGTTCTGTGGGTGAGCCGATCAACCCCGAAGCCTGGATCTGGTATCGACGGGTCATCGGTGGAGACCGCACTCCGGTCGTCGACACCTGGTGGCAGACCGAGACCGGCGCCATGATGATCAGCCCGCTGCCTGGTGTCACCGCCACCAAGCCCGGCTCGGCCATGCGGCCCCTGCCGGGGATCAGTGTCGACGTCGTCGACGACGCGGGGACGCCGGTGCCCGACGGCGGAGGTGGCTACCTCGTCCTGACCGAACCGTGGCCGTCGATGCTGCGTGGCATCTGGGGCGACGACGAACGCTACGTGCAGACGTACTGGTCGCGCTTCAAGGGGAAGTACTTCGCCGGAGACGGTGCGAAGAAGGACGAGGACGGCGACCTGTGGTTGCTCGGCCGGGTGGACGACGTGATGCTCATCTCGGGCCACAACATCTCGACGACCGAGGTGGAGTCGGCCCTGGTGTCGCACCCGTCCGTGGCCGAGGCCGCCGTCGTCGGAGCCACGGACAGCGTGACCGGGCAAGGGATCGTGGCGTTCGTCATCATCCGGGCCGGCGCAGACACGGGGACGACGCCCGAGGCGGCCACGGCATTCATCCAAGAGCTGCGCACCCACGTGGCGACAGAAATCGGGCCGATCGCCAAGCCTCGACAGATCCTCGTGGTCTCCGAGCTGCCGAAGACGCGCTCGGGCAAGATCATGCGTCGGCTTCTCCGTGACGTGGCCGAGCACCGTGAACTCGGCGACGTCACGACGCTGGCCGACCCGGCCGTGATGAAGCTGATCGGCGAAGGCCTGTCCACTGGCACGGCCGAGTAGCCGTCAGAAGCCTCCCAGTCGCCGTCCCGATGGACCCCGACATCGACGGCGTCCATAGCCTCAGGAGGTTGGCTGGTCGTCCGCCCCATAAGGTCGACGGGTGAGCGATTCGAGGAGCAAGTCGAAGACGTTCCTCGATCGCCTGCCGACACCGGAGGGCGCCTTCGTCGCGGACGCGCTTCGTCAGGAGACGACCGGCGGCATCCTCCTCCTGATCGCTGCAGTCCTCGGCCTGATCTTCGCCAACACCGGGCTGATGGAGTTCTACGAGACCCTGAAGAACTTCAAGATCGGGCCAGAAGCGCTCGACCTGCACATCAGTCTCGAGCACTGGGCGGCCGATGGGCTGCTGGCGATCTTCTTCTTCATCGCCGGGCTGGAGCTCAAGCGCGAACTCATCGTGGGCAGCCTGCGCGACCGAACTCAGGCCGTCCTGCCGATCGTGGCAGCGATCGCGGGCATGGTGGTGCCAGCCGTCGTCTATCTGGCTGTGGCGTGGGGAACCCCCGGGGCCAGCAGGGGATGGGCGATCCCGACGGCAACCGACATCGCGTTCGCCCTCGCCGTGCTCGCCGTCGTCGGACGAGCGCTGCCGCCAGCGCTACGGGCTTTCCTGCTCACTCTCGCCGTCGTCGACGACATGGGCGCGATCCTCATCATCGCGGTGGTCTACACGGCTTCGATCGCCCTGGTCCCGCTGATCGTCGCTGGCGTCGGTCTCGGCCTCTACGCCTACCTGCAGCACCGCCGCGTACACACGTGGGTGGTCTACGTGCCGCTTGCGTTGGCGATCTGGACCCTCGTCCACGCCTCCGGGGTCCACGCCACGATCGCGGGAGTCCTGCTCGGACTCCTGACCCGGGTCAAGCCGGACCCCACCGAGGACCATTCACCGGCCGAGCGCCTCGAGCATCGCCTCCGCCCGTTGTCCGCCGCCGTGGCCGTCCCGATCTTCGCCTTCTTCAGCGCCGGCGTCTTGCTGTCCGTCTCGGCGATCAACGCGCTGTTCGACGACCCTGCGGCCTACGGCATCATCGCGGGGCTCGTCATCGGCAAGTTCGTGGGCGTCCTCGGTGGAACCTGGCTGGTCGCTCGCCTGACGAGGGCGGAGCTCTCCAGCGATCTCGCCTGGCGAGACATTGCGGCCGTGGGACTTCTGGCAGGAATCGGCTTCACCGTGTCGCTGCTGATCAGCGACCTGGCCTTCGCCGACGACCTCGCTCGACTCGACCTGTCGAAGACGGGCGTCCTCATCGGATCGGTGGTCTCAGCGGCTCTGGCCAGCTTCCTGCTCATGGGTCGCAACGCCCACTACCGCGCCATCGAAGAGCAAGACGCCGGGGGTGCCGAGGCCCAATCTGGGGCATGATCGAGGGTGGCCGAGGTCGCCTTGGCCCACAGATGCGCCCCACCGACGCGAGGAGATCGCTGGATGACCCCCGAGCCCGAGGCTGAACCTCGTCTGTCCGAGCTCGTCACCGCCGCCGTTCAGGACGCGCAGATCCTGATCAAGGGCCAGGTCGAACTGGCCAAGGCTGAGATCGCGCGTTCGGCCAAGCGTGGGGTCACCGGCGCGGCACTGCTGTTCGTCGCAGCCTTCCTCGTGCTGTTCGCGCTCCTCATGCTCGCTTTCGCCGCGGTCTACGGCCTGGTCCGTGCGGGCCTCGACCCGTGGGCTGCGTTCCTCATCGTGGCGGGCGTGCTGCTGCTCATCACCGCCGTCCTGGCTTTCATCGCGAAGGTGCAGTTCGGCAAGATCACTGGTCCCGTGATGGCCAAGGAGGAGTTCCAGAAGACCAAGGCAGCCTTCGCGGGCGGCGCTACCGCTCCCTCACCCGGGCCGGAGGCCAAGGGCAAGGAGAGGGAACCCGTGTCGGCCACGGTGTTCCCCTCCTACGACGGGCGCCCACCCAACGCCTGACCCGACGTGGACGGCGATCCGGACGTCTTCGCACCGGGGCCCTGGCAGCACCTGTCGCTCAGTGCCAACGGGATCCGCTTCCACGCCGTGGGGGCCGGCGACGAGACGGCGCCCCTCGTCCTGCTCCTCCATGGGTTCCCCGAGTTCTGGTGGGCCTGGCGGGCGCAACTGCCGGCCCTGGCTACCGCGGGGTTTCGCGCCGTCGCCCTCGATCTGCGCGGATACGGCGGCTCCGACCGGCCCCCGACCGGCTACGAGCCCTACACGCTCACGGCTGATGTCGCCGCAGTGGTGCGGTCCCTGGGCCGACCTGCAGCGCACCTCGTGGGCCACGGCTGGGGGGGCTGGCTGGGCTGGTCGGCAGCCGTGCTCCGGCCGGAGACGGTCCAATCGCTGTCCGTGCTGTCGATGCCCCACCCTCGTAGGCTTCGCGCTGCGCTCATGCGCAGCGCCCGGCAGATCCGACGCTCGGGGCCGCTGGTCGGGCTGGCCATGCCGTACGTCCCCGAGCGCCAGCTCGTCGAGGACGACGCGGCGCTGGTCGGGACCTGCCTGCGCAACTGGTCTGGACCCGGCTGGCCGCCGCGGGACGTCGAGGCGACCTACCGACGGGTGATCTCCCGTCCCGGGGTCGCGGGACCCGCCCTCGAATACCACCGTTGGGTCCTGCGGTCGCTCGTGCGACCCGGCGGCGTCCGGTACGCCCAACGGATGGCCCTGCCCATCGAAGCCCCTGTGCTCCAGGTGCACGGGGCCCTGGACGGCAGCATGGCCGCGGCGACGGCGGCCGGCGCCGAGCGCTACGTGGCGGGCAACCACCGCTGGCGGACCCTCGACGGGGTCGGTCACTTCGTCCACGAGGAGGCTCCTGAACGGGTCAGCGAAGAGCTGGTGGACTTTCTCCGGGCTGTCGGGTCACCTCAGCCTCCCGGGCCTGTCCAACAGCCCTGAAGGCTGGATCAGGCCCGTTCTGGGTCATCCGGTGCAGACGCCCGTTGACGCAGGCGTCGCCGCCGCCCGACTGTCGGCCAGCGCGGGTGCGACCGCCTCCGGGGTGAGGGCGTATCCCGTGGACGGATCATCCACCGATGCCGCGAAGACCAGCCCGACGACGTCCCCGGCTGGGTCGAGCAACGGGCCGCCTGAGTTGCCGGAGCGCACTTCGGCTCGCAGCGCGTAGACGTCGCGCTCGACGACGCCCCGGCCGTAGATGTCCTCACCGACGGCCGTGAGGTGCGCGCGGACCCGGGCCGGGGAGGCCCGGAGGGGACCATCTCCGGGGAACCCAGCCACGACCGCGTCGTCCCCGCGCCGCAGATCGTCCCCGAAGGCCAGCGGCGGTGCAGTCATGCCGGGCACCGCGAGGATGGCGACGTCCGTGTCGGGGTCGAAGGCGATGACGGTTGCTGTCCGCGCCCGTCCCGTGCCCCCGACAAGGACCTCGACCGTCGCGGCACCGGCCACGACGTGGGCATTGGTCATGACCCGCTCGTCGTCCACCACGAACCCGGAGCCCTCCAGCCGCCGGCCGCAGGACGGCGCCTCCGCAAGCACCTTCACCAGGCTGGCCGCTGCCTCGCGGACGCCGGGTGCGTCGAGAACGCTGGCGTCCGGCGGCTCCACCGGTTGAATCCGCTCCAGACCTGCGTCGACGAAGACGGCCGGAAATCCGGACCGGTCGACCAGCGAGGAGAAGGTCGCGAGCAGGGCCGAGGAGTCGAGCGGCACGGTGGCGCCGACCGCCGCGACCACCCGAGAGTCGCGGGCCGAGCTGGCGAACGGCAGATCCGGAGACCGCGCTGCCGCAGATCCCACGAGCCAGGCGCCGGTGAACAGGGCGACCAGCGCCGCGGCTATCCCCAGGGCAGAGTCAAGACGCAGCGCGAACCCTCCCGCCACCGCGCCGCGCAGCGTGCCGCCGGCGAACGAGCCCGCAGCCTGGCACACCACGCCGAGCCCAAGAACGAGCGAGAACGCGAGCAAGGCCCGTGCCGGGCCCGGCGTCATCCCCCCGACGACCACAGGCGCCGCCGCCAACCCGAGCAAGATGCCGACCACGAATCCACCGAAGGACAGCACGGAGACCAAGAACCCCAGCCGATAGCCGGAGTAGGCCAGGGGGATGACGAGGGCGATGACCACCCAGTCGAATCCGGTCATCGGACGGCAGCCACCCCCCGCGACGGATTCATCCCTCGCCCTGTCGTTCCAGGGACAAGGAGGGAACCTCAGGCAGCGCCTCGATCCGCTCGACATCCCACGGACGGTCCCACCCGGCCCGGTTCAGGAGGACGTCGAGCAGGCCGGCCGTGAAGCCCCAGACCACGAGACCTCGCACCCCGAAGGCGGGGCCGGTCCACCCGCTCGGGTGGCGGACGCGCCATCGGTTGGCTGGGTCGACCAGCTCGGCAACCGGCACGCGATGGACCGCAGCAACCTCGAGCGGGTCCACCGCAGAAACGGGTGAGGGCTCGCGCCACCAGGCCAGCACCGGAGTGACCACGAACCCCGACGGCGGCAGCCAAAGCCTGGGCAAGGTCGCGGCGATCTCCACGCCTGCTGGGTCGAGCCCGGTCTCCTCCCTCGCCTCACGCAGGGCCGCAGCAACCTCGTCCGGATCGCCGGGGTCGACCGCCCCCCCTGGAAAGGCGGGCTGTCCGGCGTGGGAGCGCATGTCGTGCGCCCGCTCGATGAGCAGAAGATCCGGGCCGTCCGCGCCGTGACCAAACAGCACGAGGACGGCGGCCTCCCGCCCGGCATCATCTGGCGGAAGGAATCGGGTGTAGTCCTCGCCCGTCGTGCCGCTGATCCCATCGACGACGGGGCGAAACCAGGCCGGGAGGTCCACGATCAGGGCCCCCCGCGCGGACGAGGGCTCGCGGGCCGACCCGTCTGGGCTCCGTCGATGCTGGGGCCCTTCACGAGGGCCGCGGCCTTGGTCGGGTCGGTCTCACCCAGTCCGAACGCCGGACACCAATGGGCGACAGGGCACGCTCCGCACGCCGGGCGACGCGCATGGCAGCAGCGCCGCCCATGGAAGATCACCCGATGGGACAGCATCGTCCAGTCCTTGCGGGGGAACAGCGCGCCCACCTCATGCTCCACGCGCACGGGGTCGTCGTCGAGAGTCCAACCGAACCTGCGGGACAGCCGTCCGAAGTGGGTGTCGACCGTGATGCCAGGCACTCCGAACGCGTTGCCCAGCACCACGTTGGCTGTCTTTCGCCCCACGCCGGGAAGCGTGACCAGGTCGGCCAGTCGGCGGGGGACCTCACCCGCGTAGCGCTCGCAGAGGGCCTGCCCGAGGCCGATCAGGGAGGTGGTCTTGTTGCGGAAGAAGCCCGTGGAGGCGATCAGCCCCTCGAGCTCGACGCGATCGGCCGCGGCGTAGTCGGCCGCAGTGCGGTAGCGGGCGAACACCGTGGGCGTCACCTGGTTCACCCGCTGGTCGGTGCACTGCGCCGACAGGATCGTGGCGACGACGAGCTCGAGTGGGTTGGAGAAGTCGAGCTCGCAGTGGGCGTCGGGATAGGTCTGGGCCAGCTCGGCGTTGATACGCCGCGCCCGACGAACCAAAGCCAGCCGGCTCTCGCCCGTCGGCGTCTCCACCTGCTCGGCCACGGCGGGATCGCCGGGGGCGACGGCACGGGTCGTGGGCACCTCCTCAGGGTAGGCGCTGGCCCCGACCTCGCCTCTGGGCGGGAGCTGGCCCACCTCGACGCGACGAGCGACGTCCGCCGTACGGGTGACCACCGGACGGGTGACCTGATCTCAACCCACTCCCCCGGAGCGCCGAACGCCTGGATCGAAGGATCGTTTATTCACAGACCGTGGGGCGGGGGGGTCGACACAGCGATGGCCGCACGAACCGGCTCGCGCGCCGTGGCCCCGGCGACTGGCCCCAGCCCGACGCGACCGGTCCGACCGGTGCCGGAGCGCAGCGACGATTTCGCCCACCTGACCCTTGCCTCCTTGCGGGCGTACCGCCGCACGCTCACGCACGAGGAGAGCCGTGTCTCGTACTGGCGCCGGCTCATCCAGGCCCGCCTGGACGTGCTCAGCGACGAGGGCGGCGGCGCCAACGGCCTGCTGAGCGATCGCGACAAGGTGGAACGGCTCCGAGGAGTCCTGTCCGAGGCCCGTCCCGGCGATTCCCGGCAGGCTCTGGTGTCGTTGGTGCCGATCGATGACATTCCTCCGCTGCCCGACCTCGAGGAGCTCTGGTCGCGCGAGCTCCGACCCACTGATCCACAGCACTGCGAGTCGGTCCGCCGCGAGCTGTCCTTCGCCGAGCTCCAGCTCTCGGCCTACCGCACGGCGCTCCACGACCGGCTCGGTGCTGCCACGCACGAGCTGATCGCGCGCTATCGCGAGGACCCCGCTCTCTGCCTGTCGGTGCTTCCGTCCCGCTGAGCCCGAGCATTCGGCATGATGGGCCTGTGCCTGATGACCCGTTGGCCGGCGCGCCGCTGTTTGCCGCGCTCGAGGACGAAGCCGCCGCAGCCCTGCGCGCCTCCATGACGCGGGTCACCCTGGAGCGCGGCAGCGTGCTCTTCTCGGAGGGCGAACCAGGCGATCGGCTGTACGTCGTCACGGACGGAAAGATCAAGCTGGGCGCAAGGTCCAACGACGGCCGCGAGACCATGCTGGCCGTGCTCGGACCCGGGGAGATGTTCGGCGAGCTGTCGCTGTTCGACCCTGGCCCGCGTACGGCGACGGCGTCCGCGTTGACCGAGGCCCGACTCCTGGGCCTCGGCCACGACGATCTGACTCCCTGGCTGACCGGCCGGCCCGAAGTGGCACGGTCCCTCTTGCAGGCGCTGGCCCAGCGGCTGCGTCGGACCAACGAGGCGATGGCCGACCTGGTCTTCTCCGACGTGCCCGGCCGCGTGGCCAAGGCCCTGCTCGACCTGGCCGCCCGCTTCGGCAAGGCCGAGCCCGACGGAGCGATCGAGGTGACCCATGACCTCACGCAGGAGGAGCTGGCCCAGCTGGTCGGCGCCTCCCGGGAGACCGTCAACAAGGCGCTGGCCGACTTCCAGAACCGCGGCTGGATCCGGCTCGAACAGCGGACCGTGACCCTGGTCGAGATCGAGCGCCTGAGCCGCCGAGCCCACTAGAACGCGGCGTGCGTCGGGGGCAACGGTCAGGGCTGGTCTCGGAGGTACAGCAGCTGGGCTTGAACGCTCAGCTCGGCGGCGGGCCACAGCACCGGGTCCACGTCCGCGTAGACCCTTGCGACCACGTCCGGGGCGCTGCGGGCTCCCTCGGCCACGGCCACCCGCACCTGCTCCAGCCGCTCGGCGCGGTGAGCCTGGTAGCCCGCAACCACCGCGGCAGGCTCGTCCAGCGGCGGACCGTGCCCGGGCAGGACGCGCTCGAGGCCGTGCGTCTCCGTGAGCGCCGCCAGGCGCCTCAACGAAGCGAAGTAGTCGTCCAGCCGCCCCTCCGGGTGCGCGACGACCGAGGTGCCGCGTCCGAGCACCGTGTCGCCGGTGAGGACGGCGTGGTCGGCTACCAGGTGGAACGAGAGCGAGTCGGCGGTGTGCCCCGGGGTCGACACCACCGCGAGCTCCAGCCCACCGAGGTCGAGGCGATCGCCACCGGCGAGACCCTCGCCTCCCAGTCGGTGCGCCGGGTCGAGCGCCCTGACCGACACACCCCCGGTGCGTTCCGACAGCGCTTGTGCGCCCTCGGCGTGGTCTGGGTGTCCGTGGGTCAGCAGGATCGCGGCGACCGGGACATCAAGCTGCTCCAGCAGGGCCATCACCGCGTCGCGGTGGGCCGCGAGGTCCGGCCCCGGATCGACGACGACGGCCGCCCGTCGCCCGGGCTCGACCAAGATCCACGTGTTGGTGCCGTCCAGGGTCATGGGTCCGGGATTGGGCGCCAGCACGCACCAGGCACGGGCGGTCACCTGACCCCCCACCCAGGGGTGGGGCGCCCGCCGCGCAGATCCAGTCACCGGCGCAGTTCTCGCCCGTCCGGGAGCACCACGCGATATCCGTCGTCGTCGCGCACCAGGACGGGGAGCACGGGCTCAAGGTCTCGGCCCTCGGCCGCGGCCACAACGCCGTCGATGGTCCCGATCGCGGCGACCTCGCTCAGCGTGATCCACGTGGGTGGCCACAAGACGATCTCCCCCCGATCACTAGCCGCCAGGGCGTCGGACGGCTGCCACCAGCCGGTCGCGTCCATCTCGGTTCCTCGCGCGCGCGGCTGGGCGCCGGGTGGGACCGCCGCGACATAGAACCGGGTGTCGTAGCGCCGGGGCTCGCCCTCCGGGGTGATCCACCGAGCCCACGGGCGTAGCGCGGCGGGGTCGAGGCTCAGACCGGTCTCCTCCTCGACCTCCCGCACTGCGGTCGCGACCAGGTCGCCGTCTCCCTCGTCGACCGCACCCCCGGGAAACACGTGGACGCCAGCAGCGAAGGCCATGCTCATGACCCGACGCTGGAGATAGACCTCGAGGTTTGCAGGCTCCGTCGATTCTCGGAGCAGGACGACTGTGGCCGCGTCCCGCACGGCCCTCGGGGTCATGCGAGTGATCGTACGGCGAGAGGAGCGAGCGGGGGTCGCCCGCCGAGGTCAGCTGACCTCGACCACCAGCTCGACCTCGACCGGCGCATCCAAGGGGAGCACAGCGACCCCGACCGCAGACCGCGCATGGATGCCCGCGTCTCCGAACACGAGCCCGAGGAGCTCGCTCGCTCCGTTGATGACGCCCGGCTGCCCGGTGAACTCCGGAGCCGACGCCACAAAACCCACGACCTTGACGACCCGCACGACGTTCGACAGCTCGCCGACGATCGACCGTACGGCCGCAAGAGCGTTGAGCGCGCAGATCTGGGCTAGCTCCTTGGCGCGCTCTGGGCTGATCTCAGCGCCGACCTTCCCCGCCTCGGCCAGCGAACCTTCGACCATGGGGAGCTGGCCGGAGGTGTAGACGTAGGACCCGGTGCGGACGGCGGGCACATAGGCGGCCACCGGACGAGCGACCTCCGGGAGGCTGTGGCCGAGCGCCTCGAGGCGCTCCTCGGGAGTGGTCATGGCGTGCTCCCCTCAGGGGCGAAGGCTCATCATGGGGTGGGCCTCTTCAGATAGGCGACCAACTGTTCAGGGTTTGGCCCGGGCACCACCTGAACCAGCTCCCAGCCGTCGGAACCCCACGTGTCGAGGATCTGCTTGGTCGCGTGGACCAGCAAGGGCACGGTGGCGTACTCCCACGTCGTCATGCCCGCACCCTAGCGGCGGCCTAGGGTTGACGGCATGGCCGCGTCCGCGACCGCGAGCCGCGGCACCAGCGATTGGGAAGACGTCGCCCTGCACGTGGTGACGGGCAAGGGCGGCACCGGCAAGACCACCGTGGCCGCGTCCTTGGCGCTGGCCCTGGCCGCTGGCGGGCGACGCACCCTGCTGGTTGAGGTGGAGGGGCGCCAGGGGTTCGCTCGCCTCTTCGACACTGACCCGTTGCCCTACGAAGAGCGCAAGGTCGCGGTGGCTCAGGGTGGCGGAGCCGTCTACGCGCTGGCGGTGGACACCGAGGCCGCCTTGTTGGAGTACCTCGAGATGTATTACAAGCTCGGTCGCGCGGGACGCCTGCTCAAGCGCATGGGGGCCGTTGACTTCGCGACAACGATCGCGCCCGGCCTTCGCGACGTCCTGCTCACGGGGAAGGTCTACGAGGCCGTGGGGCGTCGCCGGTCCGGGCGCACGGAGTACGACGCGGTGGTCCTCGACGGTCCCCCCACAGGGCGCATCACCCGATTCCTCAACGTCAACACCGAAGTCGCCGGGCTGGCGCGCACCGGGCCCCTGCGCACCCAGGCCGACGCGATCATGGGCTTGCTGACCTCGTCGAAGACGCGCGTGCATGTCGTGACGCTTCTCGAGGAGATGCCTGTCCAGGAGACCGCCGATGGAGTCGCCGAGCTGACCGGTGCCGGCCTGCCCGTGGGTGGGGTGTTCGTCAACATGGTTCAGCGGCCACCTTTGCCCGCGCGAGACCTCGCCGCCCTCGCCAAGGGCACCGTCCCTGCCGACGAGGTCGTCGCGGGGCTGCAGGCGGCGGGGCTGTCCCCAGACCCAGCCGTCGCCGAGGGCCTCCTGCGTGCCGGGGCCGACTTGGCGACGCGGATCTCCCTCGAGAAGCGTGAACGGCGTCGACTTCTCCAGCTCGACAGGCCGACCTACGAGTTGCCGCTTCTGCCCGATGGCGTCGACCTCGGCGGTCTCTACGAGCTGGCCGAATCGCTCATCGAGCAGGGCGCCGCGTGACCGGCCGCCCGCGGGGATCAACAGGCACCCGCTCACACGGCATCCACGCCGCGCCGCAGCTCGATGTGGACGCCCTGATCGACGACCCGGCGACGCGGACGATCGTGTGCTGCGGGTCCGGCGGGGTCGGCAAGACCACGACGGCCGCTGCGCTGGCGGTGCGGGCCGCCGAGCGGGGCCGCTCGGTGGTCGTGCTGACGATCGACCCGGCGCGGCGGCTGGCCCAGTCGATCGGCTTGGCCGAGCTCGGCAACGAGCCGATGCCCGTCCGGCGCATCGACAAGACGGCCGGCGGATCGCTCGACGCGATGATGCTGGACATGAAGCGCACGTTCGACGAGATCGTCGAGGCGCACACCGACCCGGAGCGGGCCGCCGCGATCCTGGCGAACCCGTTCTACCAGTCACTGTCGTCCTCGTTCGCGGGCACTCAGGAGTACATGGCCATGGAAAAGCTGGGCCAGCTCCGCTCCCGCGCGGAGGCGGAGGATCGGTGGGACCTCATCATTGTCGACACGCCGCCCTCTCGCTCAGCGCTGGACTTCCTGGACGCGCCAGCCCGGCTTGGTTCGTTCCTCGACGGGCGTTTCATCCGAATCCTGCTCGCGCCGGCGAAGGCCGGAGGACGCGTCTACCTACGGGCGGTTGGAGTCGGGCTCGGCGCGGTGACCTCTGTGCTCACCCGGGTGCTGGGCGCTCAGATCCTCAAGGACCTGCAGACGTTCGTCGCCGCGCTCGACACCACCTTCGGCGGGTTCCGCGAGCGCGCGGACGAGACGTACGCTCTGCTCAAGCAACCGGGAACGTCCTTCCTCGTCGTGGCGGCCCCCGAGCCGGACGCCCTGCGCGAGGCCTCCTACTTCGTCGAGCGACTCGCAGCCGACGGGATGCCCCTGGCCGGGCTCATCGTCAACCGGGTGCACAAGGCCCCGACCGGGCTCTCGGTCCAGCAGGCGCAAGCAGGGGCTGACCGTCTAGAGGCCGGGGGTACCCACGCCCGCACGGCGGGGCTGCTCCGGGTCCACGCCGAGCTGGCCGGGCGCGCGGCAACCGAGCGCCATCTGGTCGAACGCTTCACCGCGGCTCATCCAAGCGTGCCGCAGGCGGACGCACCGGCTCAGCCGACCGACGTCCACGACCTGCCAGGCCTTCGGCGCGTGGCTGTTTCGCTGGCGCTGGAGTGACGTGTGGGGCGGTTCAGGCGCCGAGTCGGCAGTCCACGGCGACGGCGTCTTCGTACTCGTCGCGCGCGGTCTCGAGCAACCGGCGCCACGAGGTGACGTGTGGTCGGCGGCGGAGCAGGGCTCGACGCTCACGCTCGGTCATGCCGCCCCAGACGCCGAACTCGACCCTGTGGTCGAGGGCATCGGCCAGGCACTCGGTTCGGACCGGACAACCGCTACAGACCGCCTTCGCGCGGTTCTGCGCCGCCCCCTGAACGAACAACTCGTCGGGGTCGGCGGTCTTGCAGGCTGCCCGTCCGCTCCAGTCTGCTTGCCACATGTTGCGGAAGGTACGGAAGGGAACACTCGGTCCGACAGGCCCGAACGGTCGATTCTGGGGTCACCCAAAGTGACTATAGACAACGCCACTGGCGTCACTTTCGTTCCACACGTCCCACCCGCCTCGCGCGCGGAACGAGGCGTTCAGCGAGGGTTCACGTACCCTCGACGTCATGTCCCGCCTTGCCGCCACTGGGTCCCGCGCGGTCCTGTTCGTGCTGGTGAGCGCGGTCTCGGGCGTTCTCGTGGCTGGTCTGATGCTCCCCTTCGTCGGCTCGGTCGGCCTCGCGGCGCGGGCCGCCTCGGATGGATTCCAGGAAATCCCCGATGTCCTCCAGCCGCCGCCGCTGCCCCAGCAGTCCATCCTGCTGGCCGCCGACGGCAGTCGCTTGGCGACGTTCTACACCGAAAATCGCATCGTCGTGGACCTCGACAAGATCAACCCGTACCTGCAGGAGGCCGTGGTCGCGGTCGAGGACGCACGCTTCTACGAGCACAACGGCGTCGACCTTCGCGGCACGCTGCGCGCCCTCGAGACCAACAGCCGCGCGGGCGAGATCTCCCAAGGTGGGTCGACGCTGACCATGCAGTACGTCAAGAACGTGCTGCTCACGGCCGCAACCACCGACGAGGAGCGATCCTCGGCCAAGGAGCAGAGCGTCGGTCGCAAGCTCCGGGAGTGGCGCCTGGCGATCGGGCTGGAGAAGCGCTGGTCGAAGCAGCAGATCCTCGAGGGCTACCTCAACATCGCCTACTTCGGTGCCGGCACCTATGGCGCCGAGGCAGCCTCTCGCCGCTACTTCTCCAAGCACGCCCGCAACCTCGACCTGGCGCAGTCCGCCCTCCTGGCGGGGATCGTGCAGCAGCCGGTGGCCTTCGACCCGCTCCGAAACCCGAAGTCCTCGCAGGCGCGCCGGGACGTCGTGCTGCAGCGGATGCTCGACCAGGGCTACATCAGCCGGGCGCAGTACAACACGGCTGTGTCGACGCCGATCGCGGACTCGTTGAAGCCCAAGGACCTGCGCAGCGGATGCTCGGCGACCTACGCCCCCTACTTCTGCGACTACGTCTACCGGGTCATCCTCACGGACCCGGTGTTCGGGAAGACGCCGGCCGATCGTGACGCGCTGCTCAAGCAGGGCGGGCTGGTCATCCGCACCACCCTCGACCCGAAGATCCAACGGGCGGCACAGAACGCCGTCGACGACGCCATTCCGCGCAAGGACCCGAGCAAGAAGGTGGCGGGCGCCGTCTTCGTGGAACCCGGCACCGGCGCGATCCTGGCGATGGCGCAGAACCGTTCCTACGGCGTCCAGAAGAAGCGCGGCGTCACCTCGATCAACTACCTCGTCGACCAGAAGTACAACGGATCGATCGGGCTCCAGGCGGGCTCAACGTTCAAGGCCTTCACCCTCGCGGCGGCGCTTGAGGCGGGCATCCCGGTCAACGAACGGATCAACGCCACGAGTCCGAAGACCTTCCCGTTGGGCAGTTTCACCAACTGCAACGGTCAGGAAGTCCTGTCGGAGCCGTACTCCCCCCGCAACTCCACCAGCTCGGGCAACTTCGACATGCGACAGGCCACGGCCTACTCCGTGAACACCTACTTCGTCGAGCTGGAGCGCCGAGTCGGGTTGTGCGAGACCGTCCAGACCGCCGAGGCCCTGGGAGTGCGTACGGCCCTCGGCAAGCGGCCACCGCAGGTGGCGTCGTTCACGCTCGGGACCGTCGACGTGTCCCCTTTGACGATGGCTGAGGCCTACGCCACCTTCGCCGCGAGTGGCCTGCGTTGCGACTCCCGGGCGATCGCGGGAATCACCACCCGCGACGGTATCGAGCTCGACGTCCCGGCCCGCCGGTGCGAGCAGGCCATCGACAGCGGGGTCGCCGATGGGGTGGCCAACCTCCTGGCCGGCGTCATCGACGGGTCGATCCCTGGCCGCACCGGTGCCGCCATGTCGCTGGGTCGACCGGCTGCCGGCAAGACCGGCACCACGGAGGAGAGCGCGGCGGTCTGGTTCTGCGGCTTCACCCCCCAGCTGGCTGGGGCTGTCTGGGTCGGCGATCAGCGCAGCGGGGTCCAGTTCCCCCTCCGCAACGTGACCATCAACGGCCGCTACTACAGCGTGGTGTACGGCGGGACGTTCGCCGGCCCGATCTGGAAGCGCATCATGCTGGCGTCGCTCAAGAAGCAGCCGCCCAAGGCCTTCCCGCCCATCGACCCGTCAGTCGTCAAGGGTGTCACGGTCCAGATCCCCAACCTGGTCGGTCTCGACCCGGAGAACGCAAAGGCCCAGCTGGAGTCGCTGGGGCTCAGCGCGACGATCTCCACAACCCCCGTGGCGTCCGGCGCTCCCCAAGGAACGGTCGCCAAGACCAATCCCGCGGGCGGAGTCTCGGTGAGCTCGGGGCGGCAAGTCGTGATCTATGTCAGCTCGGGAGAACCACCACCACCCAAGAAGCCCAAACCAAGCGCCACGCCCACGCCCACGGACAGTCCGAGTCCGGATCCGTCCAGCACGGCGGAGCCCCCTGCGCCCTGACCGACCGCCATCAGACCGCCATCAGACCGGCGAGGTTCCGGGCTGCTACATCCCTAGTTGACGCCGAACCTCGGCGGCAACGCGCCCACCGTCGGCGCGGCCAGCCACCTGGGGCTGGACGGCCTTCATGACCGCGCCCATCGCTCGCGGGCCGTCTGCTCCGCCGGACCTGACCTCGGTCACCGCTGCGGCGACCACCGCGGTCAACGCCTCGTCGTCGAGCGGGGCGGGCAGGTAGTCCGCCAAGACCTCGCCTTCGGCGGCCTCGCGTGCGGCGAGCTCGGGACGATCCGCAGCCGCGAACGCCTCCGCGGCCTCCCGCCGCTTCTTGGCCTCCTTGCTGAGCACGGACACCACTTCGTCGTCGGACAGCTCCCGGGCCGACTTTCCCGCCACCTCTTCGGTCGACACAGCGGTCAGCGCCATCCGGAGGGTCGCCGTACGCAGTTCGTCCTTGGCGCGCATGGCGACCGTGAGGTCGGAGCGGAGGCGGTCCTTGAGCTGGCTCATCGGAGGGAGATCAGATCGGGTTCCATGCAGCCATCCTGACCGATGAGGTCCGGCCGAGGGGCATAGGACGCCGTTCGTGGGGGAGGATGGATCACCATGCGCTCCCCTTCCCCGCTCGGTCGCCTGCTCGTCGGCGGCAGCGTCCTCGGTGCAGCGGCACTCGCCTACGCCTCGGCGTACGAGGCGCGTGCCTATCGGCTGCGCCGACTGACCGCGCCAGTGCTCCCGCCCGATGTCCGGCCGCTGCGCGTGCTCCACATCAGTGACCTGCACCTGACTCCGGCCCAGAAGGGCAAGCGCGACTGGGTGCGATCGCTGGCCGGTCTCGAACCCGACCTGGTGATCAACACCGGGGACAACCTGGCTCACCCCGACGCCGTTCCCGAGGTCCTCGACGCCCTCGGTCCGCTGCTCGACCGGCCCGGCGCGTTCGTCCTGGGGTCCAACGACTACTACAGCCCGGTGCTCAAGAACCCGCTTCGCTATCTGTGGGCTGACACCGGTGACTCCGCCCGCCAACGCGAGATCGACCTGCCATGGGGGGACCTGGTCTCGGGCCTGCGCGCCGGAGGTTGGAGCGACCTGGGCAACGCCCGAGCGACGGTGGAGGCCGCCGGGGTCCGTTTTGCGCTGCGCGGCGTCGACGATCCACACATCGCCCGCGACAACTACCAGACCGTGGCAGGAGCCGTAGCCACCGACGAGGGGGACGTCGCCCTCGGCGTCGTCCATGCGCCGTACCAGCGGGTCACCGACGCGATGGCCGAGGACGGAGTCTCCTTGGTGCTTGCGGGTCACACCCATGGCGGGCAGGTACGCGTCCCCGGGTACGGCGCCCTGGTCGCGAACTGCGACCTGAGCCCGTCGCGCGCGCGGGGGCTGACCCGACACACCGATCGGACCTGGCTGCACGTGTCGGCCGGGGTGGGGACGTCTCCCTACGCACCGATCCGTTTCGCCTGCCCGCCCGAGGCCACCCTCCTCACCCTCGTGCCGGCACCCGCAGCCTGAAAGCCCCGCCCATCCGCACCCACCCAGCCGCAGCCCCCACCCACCCTTTCCCGTGATCATGCGCAGATGGCCCCTCGGGCGGACGCCGCCCTGCGCCACCTACCGGCGAGCGCGGGGCCATAGGCCAGCACCTCGCGTTTGGGCGCCCGGCACGGCGACGGCTATCCTCGGGCCTGCTTCGGGGTGTGGCGCAGCTTGGTAGCGCGCTTCGTTCGGGACGAAGAGGTCGTGGGTTCAAATCCCGCCACCCCGACCACATCCGGCCGGTGTCTCTGCAGGTCAGAGGCACCGGCCGTTGGTTTCCGGATACGAATTGGGCCGTCGGTCACTTGATCGGTCACCGGAACGCCGCGGAATCCAGGCGGTACCGACACTGGCGGCCCTGGATGGACCTCGGCCGCTGTCGCGCATCAGCGGAGATCAACACGACCTGGCTCCACTCGGCGTCATCACACCCGGCGTGTGCGTGGGCCGACCCGAGGCTAGCCTCGCTTCGTGCCCAGTGGAGTGCTCGCTCAGGCCACGACCCCGGTGCTGGGCGGTCCGGTCGCGATTCCGACCGCCAAGGTCCGGCCGCCCCTGCTGCGGGATGCCGAGGTGCCTAGGGCCGCCGCCCTCGATCGGATCGTCGGAGCTGATCCGCGTGTGCTTGTCGTCTCGGCCCCGGCCGGGTTCGGCAAGACGACGTTCGTCGGGCAGTGGGCACGCCTGGGTGGCCAACGTGTCGCCTGGGCCACGTTGGACAGCACGGATTCCGACCCAGTGGTGCTGATTTCCACGCTGTTGGCGGCGCTCGGCGGATCCGGTGCGTCCCTGCCCGCGTTCACCGGTGTGCTGACAGGAGACGAGCCAGCGTTCTCCCGCCGAGTCATCAACGAGTTCCGGTGCGTCGTGGAAGCTCTCGACGAACCCGTGACGGTCGTCATCGATGACCTGCACACGGCCCAGGACTCTCGGCTGAGGGCGATTCTGGGCGGTTTGGTCGAGTCCCTTCCGGAGGAGTGCCGGATCGCCCTCGTGAGCCGTACTGAACCCGACCTCCCCGTGGCTCGATGGGTCGCGGCGGGATCGGTCGAGCTCGTCAAAAAGGAAGATCTGGCGTTTGACGAGATCGAAGTCGCTGCGATGCTCGAAGCCGTGACGGGGCAGCCACCATCCCCGACCGACGCGATGTCCTGTCTCCACCGGACGAGGGGCTGGCCGGTGGCTGCCTACCTCGATGCGACGTTCGGGCCGCACGTTGGCAGCGCGACGGTGACGGCGGCGAACCTGAGCACCTATCTGAACAGCGAAGTCCTGGTCGGTGTACCTGACGAACTGGTGCGGTTCCTGCGAGACACCGCCGTGCTCACACTGCTGGATGGCCCATCCTGCGATGCGGTACTCGCGTCCGCGGGATCACATGAGCAGTTGGTTCGCGCCGCGCAGAGCACGCTCTTGCTTTCTCCGGTCCGTCAAGTGAGTGGTGCATTCCGGCTCCACCCGTTGATCAGGGAGCACCTGAACGCTCGGCTCGCCGAAGAGGACCCCGACCGCGCCGCTCAGCTCCACCGGAGGGCTGCCACCTGGTGCGCGGAGGCGGGTTTCGCGGACGAGGCCATACGGCACTCGCTTGCCAGCCACGACGCGGATCTCATCGGTCGGTTGGTGTGGGCGGCCTCGGTCCCCTCGCTGACGTACGGGCGCATCACGCGCGTTGCGGCCTGGCTCGACCAGGTGGGCGAGCCCATGGTCTTCACGTCCGCTGAGCTGGCGATGACCGCGACATGGACCGCGGTCGCCGAGGGACGCCCCGCTTCCGCGGTGCGCTGGGCTCTGGCAACGATGGACCTGCTCGGGCCGGACTGGGCAGAGCACTTGGATCGCGGCGAGGTTGAGCCGAGCATGGCGCTGTTGCTCGCGGTCCAGGGAATGGGCGACTATGCGTTCGCTGCTCGCCAAGCGAACGCCGCGAGGAACGCACTACCGATCGACAGTGCCCTGCGTCCGCTGGGCCGCTTGATCGAAGGGTTGTGTCTGACCCTGTCCGGAGACGTCCGCAGCGGTTCGGTAGCCATGAGCGAGGCCCTGAGCCTGGCCCAGGCCATGGATCTAGGCACCACCTGGGTGGAGGCGGCATCGCTGCTCGCGTTCGTCCAGGCAGCCACCGGCCGCTGGGACGCGGCTGACTCGCACATCCACATCGCTCGACAAGCGTGGGCCTCCCACGATCTCGACGAATTCGCCAGCTCAACAACGATCCTGATGCCCATGTCAGCCTGGATGAACGCACGGGAGGGGCACCTCGACAAAGCGCGTGAGGACTTAGCCAGAGCCGAGGCCAGACTCCACGACATCGTCCCGACGCTGAGGTGGCTAGAACCGCTGAGCCAGGCCCTGATCGCCCGGACTCACTCCCTCCTCGGGGACCCTGAGGCGGCCGCGCGAGCGGCCACCCGGGCCGCGTCCAGCCAGGCAGAACTCCCGAAGTCGAAACTCCTGGAGGACTTCATCGCGAGCACCGCCCACGAGCTTGAGCAACGGTCCCCCCTGGCCACGTTGACGCCCGCGGAACGCAGGGTGTGGGATCAGCTTGCTCGCGGGTACAGCCGGCAGGAGATGGCCACCTCGTTGTACGTCTCCGAGGACACCGTGAAGACGCACCTGTCCTCGATCTACCGCAAGGTGGGAGTCAACAACCGTCGCGAGGCCATGCGCCTTGCCGTCCGTATCGCCAACGGCAGCCACCCGTCGCCGCAGGACATCCCCGACTAGGCACGTTCCTCCTGCGTCGGGTGGTTCACCCGTCACGGGTGATGTGGGCCAGCTCACGAGTCGTTTAGGTGGAGCGGGTCACCGGCAGAAGCCGGAAGCGGCCTAGGCGAGGGAGTTCTCACAAGTGTTCGACGACAACGGTTCGTTCCTGCTGGCAATGTTCGAGTTCTTCATCTTCTTCGCCTGGTTCATGTGTCTGTTCTGGGTGTTCGGAGATCTGTTCCGTAGTCGTGACCTCGGCGGTCTGGCGAAGACCTTCTGGGTCCTGTTCATCATCATCCTGCCGATTCTCGGCCTGCTCATCTACCTCATCGCTCGTGGGGGCGGCATGACTGAACGCGCCATCGACTCGCAGCAAGAGTTGCAGAAGCAGCAAGTGCAATACGCCCAGGCAGTCGTGGCGTCGCAGGGCGGATCCACATCAGCCGCAGACCAGATCTCCAGTGCCAAAGCGCTCTTGGACTCCGGCTCCATCTCCCAGACGGAGTTCGACCAGCTGAAGGCCAAGGCGCTCGCATGAACGGCGGTGTGGAGGAGTACGGGCCCGTCGACTACCTCGTCGTCGAGTTCCCCGCGGGACACCAGAACTTCAGCGGCGAGATGGCCGCCGAGCTGGCCACGCTGGTGGAGAGCGAGCAGATTCGTGTCCTCGACCTCTTGATCATCGAGAAGGCCGAAGACGGCACGATCATCGCCCACGAACTCGACGAGCTCGATGCCGTGGACGAGCTCCGGGTCGCTGAAGGTCAGATCGCCGAGCTCCTCGCTGAGGAAGATGTGACCAACCTTGCGGTCGCCATGGAGCCTGGGACCGTCGCCGCAGTGCTGGTTTGGGAGAATCGGTGGGCGGCGCCGTTCGCCTCTGCGATTCGCCGCTCAGGCGGCCAGCTCATAGCGACGGGCCGGATCCCGATTCAGGCCATCGCCGCGTCCATCGAGGCCGAGCTGGACCAGCTCGACGAACTCGAGCAGTCCACGACTCCAGGAGGCAACTGACATGCCGCTCCGTCCCGCTCGAGCCGCACGCAGGGGCGTGATCGGTGCTCCCGTCGCCCGTACCGCTGCGGTGGTCGGCACCGCCGCAGTGGTCTCCCACGGAGTGAACCGGCGGCAAGACCGACGCGAAGACCGACGCGACCGACGCTGACCGACGCTGACCGACGACGATCACGGAGGTCGGCACTCTCGCCAGAACTCCTGCTCTCGGGATGCGAATCCCGCCACCCCTGGCAGATTCGGCCGGTGTCTCTGCAGGTCAGAGGCACCGGTCGGAGTCGTTCTGAGCCGGTCTCGCCCTCGGACGTCGAGGCGGCCGCGGGACCAGGGGCCGCGGCTGCCTCATCCCGGCGACAAAAGAACGGCGCACCGATTCTGTTGATGCCACTATCCGTGGATGGACGAGGAGCGAGCGTTCTCCCTCAGGGGCCGGCGTGACGACTGACGACCGGGTGCTCCCCGAAGGTCTGATCCTGCGCACGATCCGGCCGGACGATGTCGATCAGACCGCGGAGCTCCTCGAGGCGCGTGGCGAACCGGCCGACGGCGAGGACCTGCGCCTCGTCCTCGACGACGCCGAGGCGGGCTTGCCCGGCACCGCCGTCGTGGTCGACGAGGACCGTGTCGTGGCCACAGCGTCCCTGCTGGACGAGCAGCTCGACCTTTGTGGGCACGCCCTACCTGCTGGACAGGTCGAGCTGGTAGCCACGGCGGACACTCACGAGGGTCGCGGTCTCGCCAGGGCGCTGATGCAGTGGTGCCACGATCGCTCGGAGGCTAGGGGCCACCTCGTTCAGGTCATGATCGGCATCCCGAACTTCTACCGAAAGTTCGGCTACTCCTACGCCATGCCGATCCCTCGGGTGCACACCCTCGCCGGGTCGGTCGCTGCGCCGGCGGGTGTCACCGTCCGACGCGCGACGCCAGCCGACATCGCGGTGATGGCGGGTCTCCAGGAACACGAGCAGCGCGCGTCCGACCTCCGGATGCCGCACTCACAGGCCTGTTGGCGGTGGCTGGTGGCCCGCTCTGGTACCGAGCAGTGGGTGGCCGAGCGTGACGGCGTGGCCATCGCCGCCGGGCGAGCGTCGCCGGACGAGGGCATCCTGGGCGAGCTGGCAGCCACCGACGAGGCCGGGGCGGTCGCCATCCTGGCTCGCGCGGAAGAGGCTGCACGGCTCGCCGGGCGGCCTCTCACCGTGCAGTCTCGAGAGCGCGGGTGCGCCAGCGACGCGCTCGCGGCGTACCTCGACGCGGGCAGTCTCCCGGAGTGGTACTACGCCCGGGTCCCGGATCCCGCTGCGGTGCTCGAGCACCTGGGGACCTTGCTCGGCGAAAGGCTGCGGGACTCGGGTCTCGACGCTCCCAGCGGTGGCAACAACATGCACTCGGTGCTGCTGTCCACCTACGCCGAGCACCTGCGCTTCACGGTCGGAGCCAGCGGCATCGCCGGGATGGAGCGCGGTGGCCGCGAGCAGTCGCCCGTGAGCAAGGGCGGTTCGGGGCTGGCCGCCGAGGACGTCCCGGGTCTACTCCTGGGGCCGTACGGCGCACTCGGGCTGGAGGAGCGACTACCGGACTTCCATCTGGGGAGGCAGCGCGACCTGATGGCAGCGCTGTTCCCACCCGTCACCTCCGACCTGCTCACCTTCTACCTGCCTGCCTGACCTGCACGCCGCCTGACCTGCACGCCGCCTGACCTCCGCTCCGTCTCAGCGAACCCAGTGCCGACATGCACGAACGCCTCGCGGGTCATCCGACCACCACCGAGCTAGGAAAGCCCCCATACAACCGACGGACTACCAGGGTCCGTAGAGGTTGTTGTTCGCCGCTTGCATCGCGCTGACGTAGCCCGCCCGCTCGTGGGCTGCCTCGTCGGTGGCCGGCGTGACGGAGAGGAGACCTCGGAGCTCGTCAACCGAGGTGAATCCCTGGCGCGCCATCCAACCGGTCAGGTCCTCGAGAAGGACGTTTGCGTGTTGGGCGCCGTGCCGCAGGAGTGCTGAGGTTGTCATGACGACGTCCGCACCGGCGAGCAGGTATTTGGCCACGTCGGCGAAGCCTTCCACGCCGGTGGTCGCCGCCAGCGAAGCGCGGACGTGTCCCCGCAGCAGCGCGATCCAGCTGCGGGGCAGCCGTGCCTCGGACGCAGAGGAGAGGCCGATGGCTGGCGCCAGCGCGAGGGTCTCGGGGTTGATGTCTGGATGCAGGAACCGGTTGAACAGAACCAGTCCGTCGGCACCGGCCTCGTCGAGCCGGTGGGCCATCTCACCGATTGAGCTGAAGTGAGGGCTCAGCTTGACGGCGACCGGGACGGTTACGACGTCTTTCACCCGAGCCAGTACGTCGATATGCCGCTGCTCGACATCGCGCCCGGAGATCTGCGGGCTGCCGGGAAGGTAGTAGATGTTGAGCTCGATGGCTGCAGCGCCGGCGTCCTGCATGGAGGACGCGTAGCCGCCCCAGCCGCCGGGCGTGACGCCGTTGAGGCTGGCGATCACTGGTACGTCGACCGCCGAGGCCGCACGTTCGAGCAGGTTCAGGTAGCGACGCGGCCCCGGCTCCTCTTCCGCTTCAGCGGGGAAGTACGTCAGGGCCTCGGCGAAGCTGTCCGTGCCGGCATCGACCAGCCGAGCGTCTTCCTCTGCCTCTCGGAGCAACTGTTCCTCGAAGAGCGAGTAGAGGACCACCGCGCCGACCCCTGAGTCGGCGAGGCGACGGACACCATCGACCGTTGACGTCAGCGGGGACGGCGAGGCCACGAGCGGGTTGCGCAAGTCGAGCCCCAGGTAGCGCGTCGCGAGGTCCATCACCGCTCCCTGCGGGGATCTGGGGAGAATTGCACGGCGTTGCGGGAGGCCATCTCCTCGTAGGTTCGCCACCGAAGGTCGACCGCTTGTTGGGCGAGGTCGAGCAAACGCTCCGCCTCGGCCGGGTCGGTATTGGCAAGCGTCCGGAAACGCAGCTCGCCCTTGCGGTAGTCGGCCAGCGAGAGCCGCGGCCGTGGCGAGTCGAGCAGGAACGGGTTGTCACCGGCCGTGCGGGCCATCGGGTTGTAGCGGATCAGCGGCCAGTGACCGCTCGCGACGGCGCGGTACTGCTGGTCGAGCCCGTTGCGCAGGTCGAAGCCGTGGGCGATGCAGTGGCTGTAGGCGATCACCAGGGACGGCCCGTCGTAGGCCTCGGCCTCTCGGAACGCTTCGAGGGTCTGCTGGGGATCGGCGCCCATCGCTACGCGCGCCACGTAGACGTTGGCCAGGGCTATCACCTGGAGGGCCAGATCCTTGGTGGGCATCGTCTTGCCCGCGGCGGCGAACTTCGCGACCGCCCCGAGCGGCGTGGCCTTCGACATCTGTCCGCCGGTGTTGGAGTAGACCTCGGTGTCGAGCACCAGGACGTTGACGTTGTGCCCGCTCGCCAGGACGTGATCCAGTCCGCCGGAGCCGATGTCATAAGCCCAGCCGTCACCGCCGACGATCCAGACGCTGCGCCGGACCAAGTGGTCCAGCACGCTGTGCAGGTCGTCGGTGGCCGGACCCTCCAGTCCGTCGAGCCGCCGTTCGAGCTGCGCGACGCGCTCGCGTTGATCGCGCAGCTCGGATTCCCGCAGCTGAGGCGCCTGAAGGACCTCATCCACCAGTTCCGCTCCGAGCTCGTCACGCAGTTCGACGAGGCGACGGCGGGCGAGCTCGGTGTGGCGGTCCGCGGCCAACCGAAGCCCGAGGCCGAACTCGGCGTTGTCCTCGAACAGTGAGTTCGACCACGCCGGCCCGCGTCCGTCGGGTCCGGCCGTCCACGGCGTGGTCGGGAGGTTGCCACCGTAGATCGATGAACACCCGGTTGCGTTGGCGACCGTGAGCCGGTCGCCGAACAGCTGCGAGAGCAGCTTCAGGTACGGGGTTTCTCCGCATCCCGCGCAGGCCCCGGAGAACTCGAACAAGGGCTCCAGGAACTGCGTACCGCGCACCGTGCCGAAGTCGACCCGCGAGCGGTCTGCGCCCGGCAGACCCTCGAAGAAGGCGACATTCTCACGCTCGGCCTCCGCGAGCGGCTCACGGTCGGCGAGGTTGATCGCCCGGTGCCCCGGAGCTCCAGGTGCCGACACCGGGCAGGCTTCGACGCAGAGGCCGCAGCCGGTGCAGTCCTCGACATAGACCTGCAGCGTGTAGCGGCTGTCGGGAAGGCCGGGGGCGTTCAGCGGCGCCGAGGCGAAGGCGTCGGGTGCGCCCTCAAGAAGGGACGGGTCGTAATAGCGGGACCGGATCACACTGTGTGGACACACGAAACTGCAGTTGCCGCACTGGATGCAGAGGTCAGGATCCCACGCTGCTACCAGAGCGGAGATGTTGCGCTTTTCGTACTTCGTGGTGCCGCTCGGGTAGGTGCCGTCGGCCGGCAGGGCGCTGACCGGCAACTCGTCGCCGCGCCCCGCCATCATCACGGCCGTCACGTCCTGCACGAACGCGGGCGCGCTGACGGGCACCACTGGCGCGGACTCGCGCGTGGTCGTCACGCTCTCGGGCAGCTCGACCCGGTGGAGCCCAGCGATCGCTGCATCGACGGCGCGTAGGTTGCGTTCGACCACGTCCTTGCCTCGTCGGCCGTACGTCTTGGCGATCGAAGCCTTGATCCGCTCGATCGCGCGGGCCGGCTCCAGAACGCCGGAGATAGCGAAGAAGCAGGTCTGCAGCACCGTGTTCGTCCGCCCGGCCAGGCCGGCCTCACGGGCGATCCGGTCGGCGTCAATGAGATAGAGAGCGATCCGCTTGGCCAAGAGCTGCTCCTGCACGTGGCCCGTCAGCGCGTCCCAGACCTCGTCCGGAGGGAGGGCGCAGTTGAGCAGGAGGGCGGCACCCGGCGCAGCCCGCTCGAGGACCTCCGGGCGCTCGAGCAGCTTGAACTGGTGGCACCCAACGAAGCTCGCCTGAGCCACGAGGTAGGCGGCGCTGATCGGCTCAGGGCCGAACCTTAGGTGCGAGACGGTCTGCGAGCCGGACTTCTTCGAGTCGTAGACGAAGTATCCCTGCGCGTGCAGACCCTCCTCGCCGCCGAGAATCTTGATCGTGTTCTTGTTCGCCCCAACAGTGCCGTCCGAGCCCAAGCCGAAGAAGACGGCGCGCACGGTGTCGGATCGTTCGATGTCGAAGGTGGCGTCGTACGGGAGGCTCGTGCCCGACACATCGTCGTTGATCCCGATCGTGAACCGCTTCCGGGGCCGCTCCACGCCGAGCTCCGCGAGGACCCCAGCAACCATGCCCGGTGTGAACTCCTTCGAGGACAGCCCGTACCGCCCACCGATCACCCGCGGCATCAACTGAAGCTGGCCATCGGAGTGGGCCTCGCTGAGCGCGCCAAGCACGTCGAGGAACAGCGGCTCGCCGAAGGAGCCAGGCTCCTTGGTCCGGTCGAGCACGGCGACGCGCGTGACTGTCGGGGGCAGCGCCTCGACCAGCGCCTCGGCCGGGAAGGGCCGGAAGAGCCTGACCTGGGCCACGCCCACTCGCTCGCCCTGTGCTTGCAGGTGCGCGACCGTCTCGCGGACCGTCTCGCCACCCGAGCCCATCACCACGATCACCCGCTCCGCCTCGGGGTGACCGCTGTAGTCGACCAGCTTGTAGCGTCGGCCCGTGCGATCGCCGAGCGAGTCCATCGCCGACTGGACCGCGCCGGGCAACCGGGCATAGAAGGGGTTGACGGTCTCACGCGCCTGGAAGTAGACGTCCGGGTTCTGTGCGGTGCCACGAATGAACGGCCGCTGAGGGGACAGCGCGCGGTCGCGGTGCGCATGGACCAGGTCTTGGGGGACCAGCGCCCGCAGGTCATCGTCGGAGAGCATCTCGACCGAGTTCAGCTCGTGCGAGGTGCGGAACCCGTCGAAGAAGTGAACGAACGGAACACGTGCCGCCAGTGTCGTGGCGTGGGCCACCAACGCCAGGTCATGGGCCTCCTGAACCGACGCCGAGGCGAGCAGCGCGAACCCGGTCTGCCGCACCGCCATCACGTCCGAGTGGTCACCGAAGATCGACAGTCCCTGCGTCGCCAGTGACCTGGCCGCGACGTGCAGGACAGCGGCGGTCAACTCCCCGGCGATCTTGTACATGTTGGGGATCATGAGCAATAGACCTTGTGAAGCGGTGAACGTCGTCGACAGCGCCCCGCCCTGCAAGGCGCCGTGCAAGGCCCCAGCCGCCCCGCCCTCGCTCTGCATCTCCACCACGCCGGGCACGGTGCCCCACACGTTCGGTTGTCGAAGACTCGACCACTCGTCCGCCAACTCCGCCATCGTCGACGAGGGCGTGATGGGGTAGATGCAGCAGACCTCGCTGAGCCGGTAGGCGACCGAGGCAGCAGCCTCGTTGCCGTCGATGGTCGTGCGCATCAGCTGGGTTCCGTGAACATGTCGATGGCGTGCACCGGGCACTGCTCGTAGCACGCTCCGCAGCCAGTGCACCGGTCGTAGTCGAAGCGGTAGCGGTGCCCCACACCCAACTTGATCACGGCGTCCTCCGGGCAGGCACCCAGGCATCCGTCGCACTCGCAGCAGTTGCCGCAGGACAGGCACCGACGCGCCTCAAACGTCGCCTCTGCCTCGGACAGCCCGCCGACGACCTCGCCGAACCCTTCAACGCGCTGACCGGGCGCGAGCTCGGGCTGCTGCCGCCGGGCCGCATCGCCGAAGAACCACGGGTTGAGCATGTCGACGGTCGCTATCGAGTGCTTCTCCGTGACGGCGGCCGGAGTCCCCTTCAGCCACGCGTCGATGTGCCGGGCAGCCTTCTTGCCGTGCCCAACGCCGACCGTCACCGTGCGCTCGCTCGGCACCATGTCGCCGCCCGCGAAAACGCCGGGGCATCCGGTCATCAGTGACGCCGACACCTTCACAGTGCCGTCGCGCTCGAACTCCACTCCAGGCACCGCACGCAAGAACGCGGTGTCAGTCTCCTGACCTAGGGCCAGGATCACCGTGTCCGCGGCCAGCATCTCGAAGCGACCGGTCGGCTGCGGGTAACCGGACTCGTCGAGTTCCATCAGCTCCACCTGCAGCTCCGGACCGTCGAATGCCGTGATGGTCCGCAGCCAGTTGATCCGAACACCTTCACGCTCGGCGTCCTCTGCCTCCTCGGCGTGGGCCGGCATCTGCTCCCGTGTGCGCCTGTAGACGATGAGGGCCTCGTCCGCACCGAGCCGTCGCGCCACCCGGGCCGCGTCCATGGCGGTGTTGCCGCCGCCATAGACCGCCACCCGGCGACCGACCACAGGCTCCTCGCCCGACGCGACGCTGCGCAGGAAAGACACCGCGTCCACGATCCGCCCGGCGTCTCGGGCTGGGATGTCGACGCGCTTGGAAAGGTGCGCACCGACCGCGACGAAGACCGCGTCGAAACCACCCTCGTCGCGCTCGGCAACGAGATCCTCGACCAGGTGGTTGCTCGTGATCCGCACGCCGAGGGCCGCGATCCGGTCCAGCTCGCCGGCCAGGACGTCGCGCGGCATCCGATAGGCCGGGATGCCGTAGCGCATCATCCCGCCGGGCTCGGGGCCGGAGTCCCGAATCTCGACCTCATGCCCGAGCCGGGCAAGGTGGTAGGCCGCCGAGAGCCCGCTCGGACCCGACCCGACCACGAGCACCCGCTTGCCGCTGGAGGTGGGCGGGGCATCGAACGTCCAGCCGCGCTCCAGAGCGAGGTCGCCGAGGAACCTCTCGATCGAGTGGATCGAGACCGCGCTGTCGAGCTCAGCGCGGTTGCAGACGCTCTCGCACGGGTGATAGCAGACCCGGCCATGAATCGCAGCAAGCGGATTGTCCATCACCAGCTGGCGCCAGGCCGCTTCGTGACGGCCGTCCATGGCGAGGGCCAACCAGGCCTGGATGTTCTCCCCGGCCGGGCAGCCAGCGTTGCACGGCGGCAGCAGGTCGACGTAGACGGGACGGCGATCCCGGCTCGGCCCACCGCGGGGATGTCCATGCAGAAGGTCCGGTAGCGCTGTGACGTCCCGCGGCAACTCGCTCATGCCGAACGCCGCAAGATCACTGGTGCGGCGGAGGCGCCGGCAGCGGGGACGTTGGAGCTGGTTGCGATCGAGTCCAGCGGCACCATCAGGCGCGGCTTTCCCGTCGGCTTGTTCAGTCGATACAAGCCGCCCTTCCCGAGGACCAGGACCGCTCCAAGCCCGCGGATGACCTGACGGACATCGGCAACCTTCCCGTTCGATCGTTCCACTTTCCCCTTGCCGAACGGAATGCTGATGATCCGGCCGTGGTCGTTGACCATCGAGACCACCGCGGAGGTCGACGTGGCCAGCTGGGGCTCCCTTGTGTCAACCGGAAGCCGCAGTTCCAGCCCGTACTGCCTGACGAATGTCCTGACATTGATGGCAGCCGTACGCCCGTCCAGGAACACGGTCTCGGACCCCACATGGGTCTTCTTGTGGCCGAGGTCCGCAACGCAGTAGGCCGCGTGGGCGGTCACCGTTGGGCAGGAGTACCCGTACGCAGCATCGTCTAGCCGTTGCCCAATCTTCTGGGCATGGTTCGGGTCTGACCAACGCAGGTAGCGGAACCTTCCGTCGTTGCCTGTGACGAGGACCCCGTTAGGGCCCGCGGATGCTCCGTAGAACCGGGGGGGAGAGACGAATGGCGATGCGAACTTCCTCTGATCGCAACAGGTGGCATCAACGTGTTTCAGCACGCCGGTGCTCCGCTTCTTGACCAGGAAACCGTCCGGGTCGGCCGACAGGTAGGTGTTGTGTCCTGCTGCGTAGCGAAGGCCCGGGTGGTGATAGCCGGTGCGCAGGTTCCACACCGCCACCTCATTGATCGGCTCCTCCTCGCCGGGCCTCGACACGGAGGCGGTGAGCATGCTCTTCGCCAGACTCCAATCCGAGACGTGCCGATCCGCGAACGACGGATACCCCGCCAGCCGCGTCACGACCCCTTCCTTGTCGACGATCAGGATCTCGCCACCGTCCAGGGGGTGCCCGTAGGCGTCCATCTCGGTGTTCAGGATGACGGCCCAGGCTGGCGATGCAGCAACGACCCCGATCCAGCGCGCTGGCTGCGAATCGGCAACAACAGCCGCGGAAACACCAGCGACCGGGAGGACGCCCAGCAGGACAGCAGCGACCGCTCCCCGCACGGCCCATCGGCCCAGTCGAGTCACTCGCAACAGCGCGGTCGGCGAAGCCGAGCGCTCGGTCATCGAGGATCACCTACCTCAGGGCATTCGACGGGCCACACCTGCGTGAGCAGCGGCCTTTCTGCCATCACCTCAGCAGTGCATCAACACCCGCCCGTGGTTCACCAGAGTCCAAAGTCCTCGCCATGCTTCAGGCCTCCGGCACTATCGACTGATCGTCCGAGGAGCTGATGCGGCGAGCAATCCGGCCGGACGAGATCGATCAAGCGGCGGAACTGTTCGTGCGGCGGGTCAGCAAGGGCAGTTCGGGGCTCGCCCCTTCAGACGTACTGCTCACCCTGTATCTGGCCGTCTGACCAGGCTCGGACAGCTGCGCTGGCTCGGAAACCGCCCTTCAGGGCGAGGGCCAAACGGTCGACAACTGACAGTCAGGCAACTCAGAGTCAGCTGCCGTACGTCTTCGGGGGGTTTCGCCGCAGTGAGTGCCCTGTCGTCCGAGGCCGCGCCAGCGACCGTGACCGCCCCGCGGGGCCCGGTCATGGACCTCACCCCGAGCCCTCCCGACGTAGCCACGGCCTTGGCTCGTCGGCTGGTCGACAACGTCCAGCGGGTCGTCCGCGGCCGCGCCGAAACCGTCGAGCTCGTCGCCGCCGCCCTGCTGTCGGGTGGGCACGTCCTGCTCGAAGACGTGCCCGGCAGCGGCAAGACCACGCTCGCACGGGCCTTCGCCCGATCGGTCGGAGGCGGTTTCGGTCGCATCCAAGGCACGCCCGACCTGATGCCGGCCGACATCACCGGCTCGAGCATGTGGATCCCCACCAACCAGAGCTTCACGTTCGTCCCAGGTCCCGTGTTCGCCCACGTCGTGCTGGTCGACGAGATCAACCGCACCCCGCCGCGCACCCAGGCTGCCTTCCTCGAAGTCATGGACGAGGGCGCGGTCACCATCGACGGCGTCCGGCATCCCGTGCCCGACCCCTTCTTCGTTCTCGCGACCCAAAACCCGCTGGAACATCACGGGACCTACCCGCTCCCCGAGGGTCAGCTCGACCGTTTCGCCCTCCGCCTCCGGCTGGGACACCTCGACGCGGCCGCAGAGGCCCAGGTCGTCCGCGAGCAGCTCGCCCGACCGACCGTCGACGACCTGAGCCCGGTGACGACCGCCGGCCAGCTGAGCCTCGCGCAGCAGGAGGTACGCCGCCTGCATGTCGCCGACTCGGTCCTCGACTACGCGGTCACGGTGACCCGCGCCACCCGCCACGACGCCCGAGTCCATCTGGGAGCGAGCTCGCGCGCCGCTATCTCCTTGGTGCGAGTCGCCCAAGCGCGGGCCGTGTGCGAGGGACGGCACTACGTCGTGCCCGACGACGTGAAGGCCGTTGCCACCGCCGTACTCGCCCACCGGCTCGTCATGGTCCCGTCCGCGCTTGACCTCGACGAGGTCGTCGTCGCCGAGACGCTGCACCACGTGCCTGTGCCCATCCGCGGGTGACCCCCGTGCGCAGCCAGCCGAGCACGAAACAGGAGATATCAGCCGGCGGCTCGGGTTCGGTTTCCTCGCCACGGCATCACTACACCCGCTTTGCCCTGGTGCCCGTCGGTCTCACCGTCGCCTTCGAGGGACTGGCGTGGTTGACCGGCAACGTCTGGCTCCACGTGCTGGCCGCTCTGAGCGCCGCGGTGCTGCTGGCCGCCTGCCTCGAAGACCCACGAGTCACCGGGCTCACGGTCGAGATCGAGCATCCACCCACCACGACGGTCGGCCAGTCGACGACTCACCGGATGACGATCACCAACAACGGCCGCCGCACGACGTCGGCGGGTCACCTTCGTGACCACACGCACGGCCTCGCCGACGTGTCGGTGCTGCTTCCTCGCCTTGCCCCCGGTGAGCGGTCCGTGGTCGAGGTCACCCGGGTAGCGACCGCGCGGGGCGTGACCCCGGGCCACGCGGCGCTGGTCAGCAGCTCGGCGCCGTACGGGCTGCGCCTGACCATCGCGACGGCCCAGGTGATGGTTCCCGTGGTGGTCTGGCCGCGGTTGCTCGACGTGCCGGCGATCCGGCCCCATGAACGTGAGGACGACGACTCCAGCCCCGCTCGGCTCGCGCGGGACGGATCTGCCGTCCGCGGTCTGCGCGACTGGCGAGGCGGCGACGAACCTCGACAGGTCCACTGGCGGGCCAGCGCCAGGCGAGGACAGCTGGTGGTGCGCGAGCACGAGATCCCGCAACGCCCTCGGCTGAGCTTCCTCGTGGTTGGGCCCCCCGATCCGTCGACGTGGGAGGACGAGATCTCCCGGCTGGCCTCGTGGGCGCTCCAGGGAGTACGTGCAGGTCACGCGGTCGACCTGTGGGCCGAGCAGCCGGGGCTGACGCCGATCACCGATGCGACGGCGGCTGAGGTGCTCGACTGGTGCGCCGCGCTCAGGGAACCGGGGTGGCCATCGGCGGAGCTCCTCCATGGTCTCGCGGCGACTTCCGGACCGGGTGGGCACGTGCTCACGCTCCCTCAACATCCTCCAGCCGACCCGAGCTCCGAGCTGGTCGCCCAGCGGCTCGCCGCGCACGGACTGCACGCCGAAGCAGTTCCCTCGGGTGCGCGCGTGCCGCCCCGCATCGAGGCGGGAGCCCGATGAGGACGCCGGTGACCGACCCGCGGTGCGAGCCGCCGACGGCCCTGCCGGCCGCCCTTCCCGACACCGAGTCGCTGGGCTCTGGCGACGACCGACTCCTGCGGGTCCTGGTGCTCGCCGTGCTGACCTGTGGTCTGGTGGGCCTGGCGGCAGCCGGCTTGCTGCCAGGCGAGTGGGCCATAGTCGGCCTCATCGGCGTGGTCGGCGCGGGGGCACTGTCGTACGTCTGGACCGATGAGACGGGACAACTCGTCCGCAAAGTGGTCAGCTTCCTCCTACTGGTCGGTGTGGCCGTCACGACACTCGTTCGCCCCTCCCTCGGTGTCGACAACCTGCCCGAGACCCTTGCGCTGACCCTGCTGGGCCTTTGCCTGGCGCACACGCTCGTGCACGACAAGGAGCGAGACCTTGTCGTCGGGCTGCTCGTCGGAGGCCTGATGCTCGTCCTGGCGGCCGGGACCGCCCCCGGATGGGGCATCGCGCTGCCGCTGCTGGTCGGTTGGTCGGCCGCGCTGGGCTGCGTCATCGTGCTGCACCGGAACGCCCAGCTCCGCGCCGCGCATCTGGCTGCCCCTGCTCCGCGGACGGCGCGTGCGCCACGGCACGTCGGGACGGTGGTCCGGGCGATCGCCGCCGTCGCCATCACGGGGGCTCTGCTGCTGCTGCTCGTGCCGCTGCCCGACGGCGCCAATCTGCGCAGTCGGTTGGCCCTCAGCGACTCACCCGACAACCCCGGCGACGGAGGCGACGCCTTGGGAAGTCGTTCCCCCGGAAGCTACTCGAGCGGTGCGCTGGACCTGAGAGTCCGCGGTGCGCTCTCCGATGAGCCCATCGTCTACGTCCCCGAGGGCTCCCCCCTGCTGTGGCGCGGCGCGGTCTATGACACGTACGCGGACGGCACCTGGTACGCCACACCTGAGGGCGGCACCGGCGACTTCCAGGAGGTGCCGCAGAACGAGGTACTCGCGCCTCCTCCGGGCGAAGGGTCGACATCGACCGAGGCGGCGGGGACGTTCGGCGCCGTGGTCACGAGCCGGTGGGACCGGGTCCTGGTCGCTCCGGGACGACCGCTCCGCCTGCGTGCCTCGGGGCCGGTCCTGGCAGGCGCCGGGTTCATGGTGCTGGCCAGCGACCCCGCCCCGCTCGGCGCCGGCGGCGAGGTGGAGGGCCTCGGACCCAACCCCTACATCATGGAGACCGCCCAGATCCCCGACGTTCACGAGCTGCCGCGCCCGGGGGATCAACGCGTCGGCGATGGTGCACCTGCCGCGGTCTGGACGTCGCTGCCAGCCGAGGTGCCGGAGCGGGTCCGTGACCTTGGAACCCTCCTGGTGTCGGAGGCTGCCAGCCCCCTCGACGCCGTCCGCGACGTGGAGTCCTACGTCCGCGCAAGCGCCGACTACACCCTCGATTCGCCAGTCACCCCAGCGGGCGAGGACGTCGTCGACGACTTCCTGTTCGTCTCCCACCTGGGATTCTGCGAGCACTTCGCCAGCGCCGAGGCCGTGCTGCTGCGAGCCGGCGGCATCCCCGCCCGGGTGGTGACGGGCTACGCCGGCGTCCCTTCCGACCAGCCGTGGCGACCGATGCGGGCCAAGGACCTGCACGCGTGGGTCGAGGCCTGGCTTCCCGGCTACGGCTGGGTGACCTCCGACCCGACGGCCGGGGCCGCGCTGGCCGAGTCCCAGGCCTCCTGGCATCGCGGTGCCCTGGACCGGTTCCAGGAGATCCTCGACAGCGCCATCGGCCGGGCCGGGCTAGCCATGGTCCTCGTGGTTGTCGTCCTGCTCGGCTGGGCCGTCCTCGTGCTCCGTCGGCGCTACGTCCGCTACGTCCGCCGCGGCCGCCGCGGCCGCCACGGCCGCCACGACACGGCACCGGAACCCTTGGACGAACCACATCCGCTCCCCGCGTTCCGGCGCCTGGAGTCAGCCCTGGTCGGGGCCCGCGCCGGCCGGGCCCCCGCCGAGACGGTCGACGAGCTCGCTCAGCGGATCACGACACCGACCAGCGACCGCAGCGCGTTCGTGGCGGTCGACGACGCCGCCTACGCCCCGGGCGAGCTGCCGCACGGCGTGGCCAGCCAAGCCGCGGCCAGCCTTGACGCCCTCACGGACCAGGTCCGCCGCCGGACCGCCGAATCCAGCAGCCGTCGCCGAGTCAGCCGGCCATGGAACAGGCGCGGGACGAAGCCGCGAGCAACGAGCGAGGCCGCGATCCCGGATCCGGAGCCCGACCGCTGAACCGACGGTCCTACGACACGGTGCCCCGAGCAGTTCTTCGTCGAGAGCTGGCGAGTTGGCTAGGCGCTGATGGTCACCCAGCCCGTCCCGGTCTCACCCCCGCGCCATCGAATCCACGCAGACGGTGATCGCCAGCATCAGCGCGGCATCGGCGCCCTCAACCACCTCGACGCCATAGGTCTCGCGGATCCGAAACCACTTCTTCGACACCGTCGCGACGGTGTCCCCGTCCCGCTCGATCTTGTATTCGTGGTCGACGATGTTGCCGTGGGCCTTCATGTTCTCGGCCCCGTCCACATCGATGACGTAGTGGTCGCGGATGCCGATCAGCCTCTTGTGCACCGTGGCTTTGAAGTCGCCGCGCTCGATGGTCATCTTGTCGCGGACGCTGAGCTTCTTCTCCTGGATCTTCGCCAGCTCCACGCCGTGGCTGTCCTTCAGTAAGAACGTCTGGCGGAGCCGTACGGCCTTGCCGTCGACCTTGAACACCCGCTGGCCGTCGCTGTCCTCGATCCAGAAGTCGTCGCCGATCGCAAACATCTTCTCGCGCATCTGGAAGCGTTGACCCTGGCTTCCACCCCGCAGCAGCCCCATGGTCGCTCCTCGAATGTTCGGAAGTCTCGCGTGGTGAATCACGGAGTCGTGAATCACAGAGTCGTGGAGTCACAGTTGTCGATCTCCCGACAGGAGCAGGCTAGTCGTGGGCTCGACCGACCAGGTAGGCGCGCTCGGCCGGAGACGATGCCAGGGCGGCAGCGGCCGCGTAGGCCGCTCGAGCACCCTCGCGATCGCCTGACGCGGACAGCAGGTGGGCCCGGACCGAGTCCAGCCTGTGGTTGCCGGCCAGCGAACCGCTGGCCCTGAGGTCTTCCACCAGGGACAGTCCGGCTGCGGGTCCCTCCAGCTCCGCGAGGGCGACGGCTCGGTTGAGGGTCACCAGAGGCGAGGGAGCGATGACCTCATGGACGCGGTACAGGGCATGGATCTCGGCCCAATCGGTGTCCGCCTGGTGGGGGGCGCGCGCGTGCACCGCGGCGATGGCGGCCTGGAGCTGGTAAGGGCCGAGACCGCCGGTCGAGAGCGCCCGCTCGACCACCGCGCAGCCCTCCTCGATCTGGGCGCGGTCCCACCGCGTCCGGTCCTGCTCCCCCAGCGGCAGCAGGCGGCCGCCGAGGTCGACCCTCGCGTCGCGCCTGGAGTCCTGGAGCAGAAGGAGGGCGAGCAGACCGTGGGCCTCGGGGTTGTCCGGTGCGAGAGCCACGAGCAATCGGGCCAGCCGGATGGCCTCGGCGCACAGCTCGCGGCGCACCGGCACGTCGTTCGCGCTGGCTGCGTAGCCCTCGTTGAAGATGAGGTAGACCACGTGCAGCGCCGTGTCGATACGGAGCCGGAGCTCCTCACCCTCGGGCAGCCGAAAGGGGATTCGCGCCCCAGCGATCTTCTTCTTGGCGCGCACGACCCGCTGGGCCATCGTCGCCTCGGGAACGAGGAAGGCTGCGGCGACCTCGGCGGTCGTGAGCCCGCCGACGGCACGCAAGGTCAGCGCTAGCTGAGCGTCTTCGGACAGCGCGGGGTGGCAGCACAGGAGGATCAGCTGGAGCTCGTCGTCTGCCAGCGGACCGGCGGCATCCTCGGAGAGGAGCGCATCGTCCGCCCCAAGCTCCGCCGATGGTTCGCGACCTGCGCGCAGATCCAGCGCCGCCGCCTCACGATTGAGGCGCTGACCCTCACGCCGCAGCCGGTCGATCGCCCGGTTGCGGGCCACGGTCGTCAGCCAAGCCCCCGGCCGGGCTGGAACACCGTCGCGCGGCCAGGAGACGAGGGCACTGATGCAGGCATCCTGGAACGCGTCCTCGGCAAGGTCGAGGTCACCGAAGCGCCGGACCAGCGCTCCGACCACCCGCGCCGACTCGGCACGGAACAGGGGGTCGAAGGCCGGCCCGGACGTGGCCGGTCGATCAGGCTCGGGCATGCCAGGGGGCCGTCCAAGCTCTGTCATCGCCGACCGTCACGACGACGGCAGCTCCGCGACCGGGCGTACCTCGATCGCACCGAAGCGCGCGTCGGGGATCTGGGCCGCCCAGTCCAGCGCCTCGTCGAGGTTGGCCGCCTTCACCTGGTAGTAGCCGACGAGCACCTCCTTGCTCTCGGCAAACGGGCCGTCGGTCACGGTGCGCCCGCCGTCACGCATGCGGACCACCGAGGCCGTGTCGACGCCTTGGAGCGGGTCGCCGTAGACGAAAGCGCCGGCGCTGCGCATCTTGGCGGTGTAGTCCATGTATTCGCCGAAGATCGCCTGCTGCTCGGCCTCGCTGAGGTCGGCGTAGGACGCCGGGTTGACGTAGATCAGGAGCATGTACTCCATGGGACCTCCCAGGGGTCGGACGGCCCGTCGCCGCCCTCTCAATCATGACGACGAACGGATCCGAGCGACATCGACAACTCGGACGCACGAGTCCCTCGTCATCCGTGAGAGCCGGCCAGCGCCTGCGCCGAGTGCGCCAGCGCGATCACAAAGGCCACGGCGGCGACGATGCAGAAGGCCGTACGGACGTGGTTGGCCACGACCCACTCGCTGAGATAGCTGCCCGACCAGTAGGCGGCGCCCTCGGGGCTAGCGGCGTCGAATGTGGCGAGGCGGTCGTTGCGCGGGACATTGGCCCCTCCGGTGATCGCCAGCGCTGCCAACACCGAAGTCGTCCCGAGGGCCACCCATCCCGCGCCGGGTTGGTCGCGGTTGAGCGCGGCGTGCAGCCCAAGGCCCACCGCGAGCAGAACCGTGGCCGCGATCAGGGCTCCGAACGCGAGCGTGGTCGCCTGCCGGTTGATCGACTGCATGGCAGAGATTCCTTCGGCCGCCGGAATCCGGCGGAGCGCGGGCATCACGAACGAGGAGAAGGCGAAGAGCACTCCACCGAGCAATCCCGACCCAACACCGGCGGCTGCGAGAGCGACCATCCGCACGTTCACCGCGCATCGCCTCCTGTCATGGCGCTCACCATTCCGGCCAGCACGGCTGGCAGCAGTGAAGGGCCTGGCCGGGAGGTGCCGTGAAGGTGGCCGCTGCCCGGGAGGCTGGGCGCGCGGCCGCTCTCCGACACCGCTGGGTGGGGCTCACCGGTGTCGGAGGCGACCGTGGGCGACGGGTCGAGGAGGCGGGTCGGATTCGTCGTGTTCGTCATACGAGCGAGTGAACCGTCGCCGTTCTGGACGATCCATAGATCAGAGTCTCAAATTCATATCTGATCGTCTACGATCGGCGCATGGATCGAGTCTCCGCCCTGCTCGACGGGCCGCGCGCCCGGGGGGCGTTCGTCGTGCGATGCCTCCTGCAGCCACCGTGGGCGATTCAGGTCCGGGACCAGGCCCCGCTGACGGTCGTCGCCGTGGTGCGTGGCGGAGCGTGGATCCGTCAGGCCGGCCGGGAGGCCCACCTGAACGAGGGGTCCGTGGCCCTGGTCGCTGGCCCCGGGACGTACGACCTGACCAGCGACCTCGAGCGCGACCCAGACGTCCTGATCCTCCCGGGTCAACACTGCGAGACTCCAGATGGTCAGTCCCTGGAGATGTCTATGCGGCTCGGCGTGCGCAGCTGGGGGCACGCCCTCGACGCGCCCACCGCGATGCTGACCGGAACCTACGAGCACCACAGCGCCCTCGGCGCTGACCTGCTGTCCACGCTCCCGACGCCGGTCGTCGTCCAGCGACCCGATCCCGACCCCCTCGTGGGGCTGCTCGCCGCCGAGCTCGCCCAGGACGCACCCGGGCAACAAACCGTGCTCGACCGCCTGCTGGACGCCTTGACCGTGGACAGCCTCCGGGCCTGGTACGTCGAACAAGGCCGTGCTGCGCCCGCGTGGTGGCTCGGCCATCAGGATCCGATCGTCGGTGAGACGCTGCGCCGAATCCACGACGAACCCGAAGCGTCCTGGACGATCGAGTCACTGGCCCGGGCCGTCGGCACGAGTCGGGCCAATCTGGCGCGCCGCTTCACCGACTTGGTCGGCGAGCCCGTGATGACCTACCTCACCCGGTGGCGGATGACGTTGGCCGTCGACCTGCTCGCGGACCCGGACACAACGGTCAGCACCGTCGCGACTCAGGTCGGCTACGCCAGCCCCTTTGGCTTCTCAGCCGCCTTCAAGCGGCAGTACGGGATCAGCCCCACCGCGCAACGCCGACCGACCAGCGCCCGCGCTTAGCCCGGTCGGTTCCGTGTCACCGACGTTGGTCCACCACGAGTTCGGCGATCTGAACGGCGTTGAGGGCCGCCCCCTTGCGCAGGTTGTCGCCACTCACGAACAGGGCCAGGCCACGGCCGTCGGGCACCCCGTGATCCTGGCGGATCCGCCCGACGAGGCTGGGGTCCTGACCAGCTGCGGCGAGGGGGGTGGGTACGTCGGCCAGCCGTACGCCAGGCGCACTTGCCAACAACTCAGTGGCCCGCTCAACGGACAGGGGCCGGGCGAACTCGACGTTGAGCGACAACGAGTGGCCGGTGAACACGGGCACCCGCACGCACGTGCCGGACACCGGAAGGTCAGGGATCCCCAGGATCTTTCGGCTCTCGTTGCGGAGCTTCTGCTCCTCGTCGGTCTCAAACGAGCCGTCGTCAACGAGGGCGCCAGCCAGAGGAAGCACGTTGAAAGCGATCGGAGCGACGTACTTCTCCGGCGACGGGAATGACACGGCACCGCCATCGTGGACGAGCTCGGCGGCGCGATCGACGACCTGACGCACCTGCTTGTCCAGCTCATCGACGCCCGCCAGACCGCTGCCTGAGACCGCTTGGTAGGTGCTGGCGATCAGCCGTACGAGCTGCGCCTCGTCGTGCAGCGGCTTGAGCACCGGCATCGCGGCCATCGTTGTGCAGTTGGGGTTGGCGATGATGCCCTTGACCGCCAGGCGCACGGCGTCGGGGTTGACCTCGCTCACGATGAGCGGCACGTCGGGGTCCATGCGCCAGGCCGAGGAGTTGTCGATGACCACCGCGCCCGCCGCTGCATAGCTCGGCGCGAGCTCGCGCGAGGTGGCTCCGCCCGCCGAGAACAGCGCCAGGTCGAGGCCCTCGAGGTCTGCCTGCGCGGCGTCCTCGACCACTACGTCCGTGCCTCGCCACGGCAGAGTCGTACCTGCCGAGCGCGCCGACGCGAAGTAGCGCATCGACGCCACGGGGAAGTCCCGCTCCTCGAGCAGACGCCGCATCACCGCGCCGACCTGACCGGTCGCACCGACGATCCCCACGTTGAGCCCGGGCGGTTGGCTGCTCATCGGCCGGTGCCTCCGTAGACGACCGCCTCGCTCATGTCAGCGTCGAGGCCGAACGCTGAGTGCACCGCGCGCACGGCGGAATCGACGTCGTCGGCGCGGGTGACGACCGAGATCCTGATCTCCGAGGTGGAGATCAGTTCGACGTTGACGGCCGCGTCGGCCAGGGCCGCGAAGAACGTCGCTGAGACGCCGGGGTGGCTCCTCATAGCCGCACCCACAAGGGAGACCTTGCCGATCTGGTCGTCGTAGAGCAGGTTCTCGAACCCGACCTCGTCCTGCACGCGGCGCAGCGCCGCCGTGGCGCGGGCGCCGTCCGCCTTGGGGAGGGTGAATGTGATGTCGGTGCGTCCGGTCGAGGCCGCCGAGACGTTCTGCACGATCATGTCGATGTTGACCTCGGCGTCGGCCACAGCGCGGAAGATCGCCGCCGCCTCACCTGGCTTGTCCGGCACCCCGACCACGGTGACCTTCGCCTCGCTGCGGTCGTGGGCGACGCCGGAGATGATCGCCTGCTCCATGTCGTCCCTCTCGTTGGTGACCCACGTACCTTCGTTGTGGCTGAACGACGAACGCACGTGGATCGGCAGGTCAGAACGTCGCGCGTACTCGACGCAGCGCAGGTGGAGAACCTTGGCACCGGCCGCGGCCAGCTCGAGCATCTCCTCGTAGGTCACCCGCGACAGCCGGCGGGCGGTGGGCACGATGCGCGGGTCGGCCGTGAAGACTCCGTCGACGTCGGTGAAGATCTCGCAGACCTCGGCCCCGAGCGCGGCGGCGAGCGCTACCGCCGTGGTGTCGGAACCGCCACGACCGAGGGTGGTGATGTCTTTGGTGTCCTGGCTCACGCCCTGGAACCCCGCGACGATGGCGACCGCACCGTCGTCGAGCGCGCCCTGGATGCGTCCAGGTGTCACGTCGATGATGCGGGCTCGTCCGTGGGCGGAGTCCGTGATCACGCCGGCCTGACTGCCTGTGAACGACCGGGCTTCCTGGCCCAGGTCGGCGATCGCCATGGCTAGCACGGCCATCGAGATCCGCTCGCCCGCAGTGAGGAGCATGTCGAGCTCGCGCGGCGCGGGTTGTGGGGTGACTTGCTGAGCCAGCTCGATCAGCTCGTCGGTGCCGTCCCCCATCGCCGACACGACGACGACGACGTCGTTCCCGGCCTTCTTGGTCTCGACGATCCGCCGCGCCACCCGTTTGATGCAGGCGGCATCGGCGACGGAGGAGCCGCCGTACTTCTGGACGATCAAAGCCACGTGGCTCACCTCCTGCCCGGTCCAAGATGCGGTCGCGGCCAGGGGCAGAGTCTACCGAGCGCAGGCTCGCTACCCCGCGACGTCCGGATCGTGGAACCCATATCCGGGTCTCGGGGCGCGGTGTCGGTCGTGGGGCGGGGGGTCAGTCGCGGAGCAGCGCGTCAGCCTCGGCAGCGATCGCCGACTCGTCGTCGGTGTCGAGGCGCTGGTGGCTGATGATCGACAACAGCGCCCGCTGCGCGGTGAGGGCGTGCTGCCCCCAGCTGGAGAGGTAAGAGAACTGCCACCACCACAACGCCTCGGCGACCCGGCCCTCGTCGTAGTGGCGCAGCCCGTGGGCCAGATCGACCGCGACCTCGGCGACGTCGTCACTGATCCGGCCGAGATTGGGCTCCCCCGGGAGCAGCGGGTCGAAGATGAACGCGTACTCGTCGATCCCGTCCAGCAGCCGTGCCAGACCCTCGCGTAGCTGGTCCGGGTCAGGGTCGGGGCCGGCATCGGCCTCATAGCGTTCCGCCGGGACGACGTCCTCGACCACCGACAGCATGGCGCCGGCCATGGAGATCTGGGCGAGCTGGACGACCAGGGCCGACAGCGCCGTGTCGGGATCGCTGCCGTGGGCGATCTCGGCCGCGCCGGCCAGGAACGTCCGCGCGTGCGCCTCGACGTCGGACGCGAAGTCGGCGAGGTCCTCGGGCATCACGTTCTCCGGGTTTCGTGGGCTGAGCGATCCGGGCTCCTCGAGGATGTCAGACCACCCCCCTTCACGCGCGACACGCCGTCCTGACACGCGAATCACCACGCTCGAAGCGGCATATTCCGCGGGTGAAGAGGGGACGCTCGCGCTCTTCACGTGCGACGTGGTCGGCCGCAGGCGTGGTCTTCCGTAGGTAAGGACGGCGTGTCGCGGGTGAAGTGACGCCTGGTGGCGTCGCATCCACGGGGGGCGGGGCTGGGCTACCCGCCGGATGGGGTCAGACGTCGAGCAGTCGACGACCCTCGAAGGCGCGCCCGAGCGTGACCTCGTCGGCGTACTCCAGGTCACCCCCGACGGGGAGCCCGCTGGCCAACCTGGTCACGCGCAGACCCATCGGCTTGACCAAGCGGGCCAGATAGGTGGCCGTCGCCTCGCCCTCGAGGTTGGGGTCGGTGGCCAGGATGAGCTCGGTGATCGTGCCGTCGGCCAGCCGGGTCATCAGCTCGCGCACCCGCAGATCGTCCGGCCCGATGCCCTCGATGGGGCTGATCGCACCGCCGAGCACGTGGTAGCGGCCGCGGAACTCACGGGTGCGCTCGACCGCGACGACGTCCTTAGGCTCTTCCACGACGCACAGCACCGTGACATCGCGGCGTTCGTCGAGGCAGATGCGGCACTGGTCGGCCTCGGCGACGTTTCCGCACGTACGGCAGAACCTGACCTTGTCCTTCACCTCCGTGAGCGCGTGCACCAGGCGACGGACGTCGGCCGGATCGGCGGCCAGGAGGTAGAACGCGATGCGCTGGGCGCTCTTGGGCCCGACGCCAGGCAGTCTTCCGAGCTCGTCGATGAGGTCCTGAACAGCGCCTTCGTACACCCCCGAAGCCTATGCGCCGAGCCCGACAGTGCGCGGCAGCCGCGTCGGTGTGGGCGGCCCGGATACGGACGGCTCGAGCGATCAGCCGGGGCCGAACTCGCTGATGACCTTGCCGCCGAGCTCGCGGGCGACCAGGTCGGCGCCCGCGGCGCCAGCGTCCTCGACGTCGTCGTCATCATCAGCGGCCGAGTCGTCCTCGGGTCGAACCTGCGCGACCGGCGGCCCGACAGGCGCCTCGACGGGGTCGCCCGGTCTGCTCGAACTGGCGGCCTCGGCGGCGGCCGGTGGGGTAGCCGGCGCTTGTGCCCCGGCCCCGGCGGCAGGACCACCTCGACCGCCATCGCCCTCGCTGGGCAGGCCCGCCGGCGTACTCGTAGGGCGGGATCCCTCGACCGCAGACTTGGAGGATCCAGTCGTGGTCGCGACGGTCGGGTCGAGCACGGCGTCGATGCGCCGGTCGAGGCCGAGCACGTCGATCAGGGCCTGAGCCAAGATCATGTCGTGGCCACTGCCCGAGAACGCCCGGCGCTTGCCCTCGTTGGCAAAGGCCAGCACCAGCACCCGGTCGTCGAGGGAAGCCACCTGCACCTGCTCCATCAGGAGCATCCAGGTCACCCGCTTGTGGTCCTTGACCCGGTCGAGAACTTGCGGCCACAACTGGCGAACGGCCTGGACGTCGACGGCTCCGGCGGCGGCGCCCGCGCTCGTGGCCGGTGCCGAGTCAGTCGCCGGAGCGGCCCCGGACGGCGGTTCGGAAGACTCGGCGGGTGCCGGCCGGGTGGACGGGTCCGGCTGTGGCCGGCCGGCCGACGCTGACGCGGCGGAAGTCGGTAGGCCGGAAGTCGGTGGGGCGGAAGTTGCTGGGGCGCGGCGGGGACGGGGCTGGCGCAGCGGCGGCGTTGGCCGGTGCCGGGCCTGAGACGTCGAGGCGTCGCTCCAGGCGATCGAGCCGGGCGTGGGCGCCTCGCGCGTCCTCGTCGACCCCCGGGAGCAGGACACGGGCGCAGATGATCTCGAGGAGGAGTCTGGGCGCTACGGCGCCGCGCATGTCGGCCAGCCCCGTGTTGACCACGTCGGCCGCCCTGGTGAGCTGAGCCGCGCCGAACCGACCAGCCTCGAGACTCAGTCGTTCCAGCTTGTCGGGAGGGGCCCGGACGATCCCGTGCTCGGCGGCATCCGGGACGGACTCGAGCACCAGCAGGTCGCGCAGGCGCTGCAGGAGGTCCTCGGCGAAGCGGCGAGGGTCGTGGCCGGTCTCGACGACCCGATCGATCGCACCGAACATCGCGGCCGCGTCGTGGGCGGCGAAGGCGTCGATCACCTCATCGATCAGCGACTCCTCGCTGAAGCCGAGCAGCGAGGCAGCCAGGGCGTAGGTGACGCCCTCTTCGCCGGATCCGGCAACCAGCTGGTCGAGCACCGACATCGAGTCACGAACCGATCCGCCGCCGGCGCGTACGACGAGCGCGAGCGCAGCCTCGTCGATGGCCACGCCTTCCTCGTCGGCGATCCGCCTGAGGTGGGCCTCAAGCGTGCGTGGCGCCACCAGCCGGAAAGGGTAGTGGTGCGTGCGCGACCGGATGGTCTGCAGAACCTTCTCGGGCTCGGTGGTGGCAAAGACGAACTTCAGATGCTCGGGGGGTTCTTCGACCAGCTTGAGCAGCGCGTTGAACCCCGAGGTGGACACCATGTGGGCTTCGTCGATGACGTAGATCTTGAAGCGGCTCGCCACTGGAGCGAAGAACGCCTTCTCGCGCAGATCACGGGCGTCGTCGACACCCCCGTGGCTGGCCGCATCGATCTCGACGACGTCGATGCTGCCCGGCCCGTTGGGCGCGAGCTCGACGCAGGAGCGGCAGGTGCCGCACGGCACGTCCGTCGGGCCCTGCTCGCAGTTGAGTGCCCGGGCCAGGATGCGGGCGCTTGAGGTCTTGCCGCAGCCTCGCGGGCCGCTGAACAGGTAGGCATGGTGGACGCGGTTGCTGCGCAGGGCCTGCTGGAGCGGCTCGGTCACATGCTCCTGGCCCACGACCTCGGCGAAGGTGCCGGGGCGGTATTTGCGATAGAGGGCGAGGGACACGACCGTCACCCTATGCGCGGCCAGGGACGGTCCGGATCCTGGCAGCCAGGGACCCCCCGCGCACCCGCCAGAGCTCACCTGCCCTTGCTGCCTTCCGGCCCTGGGGGGGTTCAGCGAGATGACGCCACGCGAGGGGTCGGCGACCATCGTACGGGCTCCCCAGATCTGGGCCTCGGCCGTCCACCGACGGTCCTACGCTCGGACCATGGCCACGACCACGGTGGTGCCGGGCGACCTGACGATCCGGCCGCTGACGCCCAAGACATGGGACGACTTCGCGGATCTCGCGGAGCGGCACAACGGCGTGTGGGGCGGATGCTGGTGCACCTTTTTCCACACCTTCAGCGCCGAGAAGACCTACACCGTCGAAGGCAACCGTGCGCTGAAGGAAAAGCTCGTCTGCGAGGGCCGGGCGCACGCTGCGCTGGTCTTCGACGGCGAGGTCGCGGTCGGCTGGTGCGAGTACGGCCCGCCCGAGGAGCTGCCGAACATCAACCACCGCAAGCAGTACGAGGCGGGCATGGACGAGCCACCGGACTACCGCATCACCTGCTTCTTCATCGACAAGCGATACCGGCGCCAGGGCGTCTCCGCCGTGGCCCTGCGCGGCGCCCTCGACCTGATCGCACAAGCGGGCGGCGGGGTCGTCGAGGCCTACCCGCAAGACACGGGGGGCAAGCAGATCACCGCGTCGTTCCTCTACAGCGGCACCCGAACCTTCTTCGAAGCGGCCGGGTTCCGCTACTCCAGAGCCAAGGGCAAGAACCACTGCGTGATGACGACGACGGTCGCCCCGGCGGCCTAGCCGGGCGCCGGATTACCGAGGCGCCCTCGCCCGCCGGTATCCTCCTCGGCGGAGGATTCGCATAGTGGCCGAGTGCGCACGCTTGGAAAGCGTGTAGGGGGAAACCCCTCGCGGGTTCAAATCCCGCATCCTCCGCCACCTCACCCACGACTCGCCGGGGACAGCGTCGCTCGACGCACGCTGACCCCGGCGAGTCGTGGGTGAACGAGGGACCGCAAGAACGATCAAGCCCACCGCTCGCCCGACGGGCACGATGGTCGTCGTGTCCCACCCATTCGCAGCGGCACGTTCTGAAGCGACCGCCGACCGGCTCCGAGCAATCTTGGACCTCGTCGAGGGGAGCCTCGACGAACCGGAGCTCACGGGCGACGACCTGGCCCGCCGGGCCTACCTCTCCCGCTACCACTTTGACCGGCTCGTCAGTGCCTGCGTCGGCGAGCCGCCTGGCGCGTTCCGGCGCCGGTTGCTCCTCGAACGAGCCGCCCACCGCCTGGCCACTACTGATGATCACGTGATCGCTGTGGCGATGGACGCGGGTTACGGGTCCAACGAGGCGTTCACCCGCGCTTTCGCCCGTGCCTACGGCGCAAGCCCGTCGGAGCTTCGTCGCACGCCGGAGCGCCACCTCGACCTACCCGCCGCGAGCGGCGTTCACTTCCACCCACCCGGCGGGCTACGGCTGCCGCCTGCGACAAGGAGCACCTCCATGGACGTGGTCATCCGCATGCTCGACCATCACCTGTGGCTGGTCGGCGAGATCGTCGACCGCGCCGCCACGGTGAGCGATGAGGTCCTAGACCGGCCGATCGAGCTGTCGGTGGAAGGAATTGATGACGGTCCGACCCTGCGCGGGCTTTGTTCTCGGCTGGTCGGACAGCTGGAGATGTGGGTCGACGCCGTTGGGGGAGCAACCACGATGCCGCCGGAGGGAGACGAGTCAGCCACCGGTTTGCGCGCCCGGTTGGACGTCATCGCCCCGCGCTTCCGATCGCTCGTGGTGCCGGCGCTGCAGGAGGGACGCGCTGAGGAGACCTTCATCGACGCCGTCTGCGACCCGCCGGAGACGTTCACCTATGGCGGGATGGTCGCTCACGTGCTCACCTTCGCCGCAGTCCGACGAACGATGGCCATCGGGGCGCTCGAGTCCGCCGGGGTCACCGACCTCGGGTCAGGCGATCCGATGCGTTTCGTCGGCGGGTCGGGCGCCGACGCGTCGACGATCAAGCGCTCGCAGCAGCAGAGTTGACCGACCCTCTCCCGCTACTTCACCCACGACTCGCCGGCGACCCCGTCGCTCGACGCATGCTGCGCCCGGCGAGTCGTGGGTGAAGTAGCGGGCTGGGGCTAACGCTTGCGCTTGGCGGTGCCGAAAAGGCCGCGGACGATCTCCCGCCCCAGAGTCGCCGCGGCCGCCGTGGCGAAGATCTTCACCGTGTTGCTGGCCGCCGAGGGCTTCTCCGCCGCGGGTCGCCTGGACGACGGCGCCTTGGTAGGCCCCCCGGGGGCGGGGGCCCCCACAGGAGCCGCCTCGGCTCGCCCGGCCGCCAGCCGACCGGCGAGCCGCTCGTAGGCCGACTCACGGTCAACCGCCACGCCGTACGTGGGCCACAGCGGCGAGGCCGCCACCATCTGCTGCATCACCGCGGCCTCGCTCGGCGCCATCAACGACTGCGGCGCCTGGAGCCGGGTCCACGCCACCGGTGTCGGAGCACCGCGCTCGGAGAGAACCGTGACCACCGCCTCGCCGATCCCGAGCTGGGTCAGCACCTCTTCCAAGTCGTAGGACGACTTCGGGAACGTCGACACCGTCGCGCGCAACGCCTTGGCGTCGTCGGGGGTGAAGGCCCGGAGCGCGTGCTGGACCCGATTGCCGAGCTGAGCCAGAACATCGGCCGGTACGTCCTTCGGCGTCTGCGTCACGAAGAACACACCGACGCCCTTCGAGCGGATCAACCGCACCGTCTGCGTCACCTGCGTCAGGAAGTCCTTGGACGCATCGGTGAACAGCAAGTGGGCCTCGTCGAAGAAGAAGACGAGCTTCGGCTGGTCGATGTCGCCCACCTCAGGCAGGTCTTGGAAGAGGTCGGCCAGCAACCACATCAGGAACGTCGAGAACAGCGCCGGACGGTCCTGCACGGCTGGCAGCTCGAGCACCGAGACCACTCCGCGGCCGTCCGGGGCCACCCGCAGCAGCTCCGAGGTGTCGAACTCGGGCTCACCGAAGAACACCTCAGCCCCCTGGTCCTGGAACCCGATGAGCTCGCGCAAGATCACGCCCGCGGTCGACTTCGACAGGCCTCCGAGCCCTTCCAGCTCCGCCTTGCCCTCGTCGCTCACGAGGTGGGCCACCACAGCCCTCAGGTCCTTCAGATCCAACAACGGCAGGCCCGCCTTGTCGGCGTAGTGGAACACCAAGCCCAGCGAGGACTCCTGCGTCGCATTGAGCCCCAGCACCTTCGACAGCAGCACCGGTCCGAAGGACGTGACGCTCACCCGGATCGGGACACCGGTGCCCTGACCCCCGAGGGCGTAGAACTCCACGGGGTAGGCGGTCGCGCTCCAGTCCTGCCCGACCTCGTCGGCCCGAGCAGCAACCCGGTCGCTTCGTTGCCCTGCCGTGGCCATTCCGGACAGGTCGCCCTTCACGTCGGCCAAGAACACCGGCACGCCGTTCTCGGAAAGCTGCTCGGCCATGCGCTGCAGGGTCTTGGTCTTGCCCGTGCCGGTGGCCCCCGCCACGAGGCCGTGGCGGTTCACCATCGCCAACGGGATCCGCACCTTCGCATCGGGCGCGGTGGCGGTGCCGTCGACGACGAGCGCGCCGACCTCGAGGGCGGCCCCGGCGAAGCCGTACCCCTGCGTCACCAGCGCCACGACGTCGTCGCTGCCTGCCACCTGAGGATCCTCCTGAGGAGTTGCCGGTCGCCCTCGACGGGACTGTCGGTCGCTTCGTCCACCCTAGGCGGCTGCCTAGACTGGGGGCGTGATCTTCCTCCGGGTCGGTGACACGCAGCCCTACCCGCAGCACGGTTTGTCGGCCCGCGACTGGTCCGCGGTCCCACCGCGGCAGGTACGTCTCGCCGAGCTCGTCACCACCAAGCAAGCTCTGGACCTCGAGACGTTGCTGTCAGCAGACGCCACCATCTTCGGTGACCTCTTCTGCCACGTCGTGCGATGGAACGACGAGCTCTATCTCGAGGACGGCTTGCACCGTGCCGTACGCGCAGCCCTGCAGCAACGTCAGGTGATCCACGCACGCGTCCTGGACGTCGACGCCCTCCAGGGCGTGCTGTCCGCGACACCCGACGACTGAACCGCGCTCCACGGTCCGGGCACCACCGACGCGTAGATTGTCAGCGATGAGCACGCTGAAGCCCACGGGTACGCCTCGCCGCAGCGCCGCAATCCCGGTCATCGTGGTGGGAATCCTCGCGCTGGCCGTCGGCGGAGGTCTGGGCTGGTATCTGACCAGCCGCGACGACACCCCCACAACGGCGACGACTCCATCGCCGAGCGGATGCGCCACGACCTCGGCTGCGGCGTCCGGAAGCCCGTCCAGCTCGCCCAAGGCCTCCAAGCCGCCGCCCGACCCGTCGTCCATCACGGTGGACGTCTACAACTCCACCGACGTCCAGGGACTCGCCGGCAAGACGGCAGGACAGCTCGAGAACCGCGGCTTCCAGATCGGTGACGTGGCCAACGACCCGCTCGGGCAGCCCATCACGGGAACGGCCGAAGTGAGGTACGGCAAGAAGGGCAAGGCCAACGCGAAGGTGGTCGCAGCCCAGGTCGTCGACTCGACCCTGGTCAACGACAAGCGCGCCGACCGCAGCGTCGCCCTCGCCTTGGGCGAGAAGTTCGACGGTCTCGCCACTCCCGCTGAGGTCGAAGCGGCGCTGTCCCCCTCTCCCTCGCCGACCTGCTAGCCGGGTTTCGTCTGAGCTGACGACTACGCGAGGTCGAGAGTCGCGCTCCGGCGGCTCTCAACCTCGAAGTAGCGCAGCATGGCGAGCCCGATCAGCAGGTAGACGGTGCCAATGGTCACCTCGTCGACCACGAGGCCGGAGACTTGCGACCATCCCGCGCCCGAGACGACCGCGCGGGTCGCCTCGATCGCGTGGGTCAGCGGAAGGTAGCTGCCGATCGTCGCCATCCAGGCGGGCAGGGCCGCGAGCGACACGTTGACGCCGCAGAAGATGAGCAGCAATCCCATGATGATGTTGGACAGCACCGCGGTCTCCCGCACCCGCAGCGCCAAAGCCGCCGCCGCCAGACCAAGACCCGTGCACGAGAAGGACGCCACGGCCACGACCAGCGCCACCAGCGGAAGGCTTGATACAGGCAAGGGCACCTTCAGGATCACCGCCCCGAGGACCAGCGCGAGGAGCGAGCACGCGAGGCCGTTGACGATCACGGGCAACGAGCGGCCGAGGAACAGCGGAATCCGACGCGCCGGGCTGGCGAGTAGCAGTCCCAGGGTCTGCGAGTAACGCTCGCCCGCAATGGTGTTGCCCATGGCGAACAAGCATGGGATAGAGGCGAATTGGATCGCGTTGCCGATGAGGAAGAAGGCGTCACTCCCGACCCCTGCGTCACGCCCCACGAAGACGAAGAACAGGATCTGGAAGATGGGCTCGATGATGAAGGTGGGGATCAGGATCCACGGGCTGAGCCAGCCGAACAACGCGCGATAGCTCGCCCACCCCCCGATGAAGAAGATGCGTACGGACGCGGTCATCGCTTCACCTCAGGTCAGCGCCAGCGTCGCGTGATCGCGCGCGGACTGGACCAGCCGATGCGCGAGGAGCGCTCCGAGAAGCCCGTAGAGCAGCGAGAGGCCGAGGCAGGCCAGCATGTCCCCCCACGGCGAACCTCCAAAGGCCGCTTTCTGGATCGCAGAGACACCCCATGTCGGCGGCAGGGCCCAAGAGATGGGCCGAACCCAGTCCGGCAGCAGCGACAGCGGGATCAGGAAGCCGCAGATCAGCCAAACCGGGAACTCAAAGGCGGTGCCCAGCGCCCAGGCCCCCCGGTAGCGGACCGAGGACGCGGCCAGCAGAAAGCCCATCAGGCTGACGCCGATGGCGGTCACGATCGACGCAAGCACGAAGACCAGCGGATGGTCGAGGGATATGGGGATGCCGAACGCGAAGCGGCCCCACAGCAAGGTCGCCACGAGGCTGTAGAGCCCGATCGTGGCCATGGCCATCGTCATCGGGACGATGAGCAGCGGGAACGCCGCAGGGGCCCCCACGAGCAACTCCAGCGTGCCCTGACGTCGCTCCTGCTGAAGGGATGTTGCGGCTGTCGTGGCGACAGCCGACCACACACCGAGGACGCTCGCGCCGACGGCCGCACCGATCAGGGCCTCCTCGCTGCCACCCTGGCGGTACATCAGCAAGACACTGGTCGCGAAGAACATCGGATAGACGATGGCGAGGATGCCGTCGAAGGCCGAGCGACTGCGCATCTTGAGCTGGAACCACCATCCGATACCGAGCAGCCGTACGGTGCTCCGCAGAGAGCCGCTCGCTGAGCTCGACGGCAGCCCTACGGAACTGTCGACCGAGGCGCTCATGGGGCGACCGTGCCGACGAGTTCCACGTAGGCGTCTTCAAGGGTCGGTTCGCGCGTGGCCACGCGCCCCACGCGGAGGCCTCCCAGACAGCCGAGGACGCCGGACGTCACTTCGACGCCGGTCTCCGAACGGACCACGAGCAGCTGAGCCTGTCCGCGCTCCTCCACCAATACCGAGCGGACCCCTGGCAGCTCCCGCACGGTGTCGAGGAAGTCGGCGACCGAGCCGAAGACCTCGACTTCAACGACGTTTCCGTCTGCGACACGTTGCTTCAGGTCGGCCGGCGTCCCGCTGGCCACGAGAACGCCGTCCGCAATCACCGCGATCCGGTCACACAGCTCGTCGGCCTCGAACATGTAGTGCGTCGTGAGCAGCACCGTCGTGCCGGTTTCAACCAGGGTTGCTACGGTCTGCCGGAGTTCCCGCGCGCCGACCGGGTCGATCCCGATGCTCGGCTCGTCGAGGAACAAGACGTCGGGGCGGTGGAGCAGTCCTCGGGCGATATGCAGCCTCTGGCGCATGCCACGGGAGTAGCCCTCGACGCGCTCCCGTTCACGGCCGTCCAGATGGACGAGCTCGAGGAGCTCGCCGATCCTGCCGGCCTGCTCGCGAGCGGGTACGCCGTACAGCTCGCAGAAGTACTTCAGGTTGTCCAGGCCCGAAAGCCGCTCGTAAAGACCTCGGTCGCCGCCGAAGACGTAGCCAACCCGCCGCCGCACCTCCCGTGCCTCGGCGACCACGTCGTGCCCGAGCACAGTCGCGCGACCACCCGTGGGCAGCAACAAGGTGATGAGCATCTTGATGGTGGTGGTCTTGCCCGCCCCATTGGGGCCTAGCAACCCGAAGAGCTCGCCGCGCTCGACCTCGAAGCTCACCCCCTTCACGGCCTCCACCACCTTGGTCGATCGGTGCCGGATACCGGTCTTGGCGCGATAGCTTCGCGCGAGTCCGTCGACCTCGATCACTGCCATCCCAGCCGCCTCCCGTGGTGTGGCAGGAGGCTAGCCGGGACCAACGACGGGCCCCAGGGGTTTTGGCCCCGGCTAGCACCCCGCGAACCGTGCGGACGGCAGCGGCGATGAGCCTCAGTTGACGTCCGTAGCGAGACGTCGGGCCCGCAGTACGGCACGCTGGTCGCGATGACCTCGACGGATCGGATGCGCAGGCTCGCGGTGCTGCTCGCGATCTGCACGGTCTGCGGGATGGGCCTTGAGGGGTGCCGCGGTGCCTCTCCTGAGGCCGAGTCTCGCCCTAGCGGCGCCAGCGATCCGACCGTCTCGGCCAGCCCGAGTGAGTCGACGTCGGTGGGGCCGAAATCGTCGGCCTGCGTGGACGAGACGCTTAGGCAACTCAGCGTGGAGGATAGGGTCGGCCAGCTGATCATGCTGGGGTTCAACGCCGGTGGCCCGCCGCAAGAAGCTCGCAGGTCCGTGCGCGACCACGGGCTCGGCGCGGTCACCATGATCGGCCGTAGCTACGCCGGAACCAGCGCGATCCGCAAGACCACCCAAGGCCTTCAAGCCGCCGCCACGATCCCCCTCTTCGTCGCCACCGACCAAGAAGGCGGGCAGGTGCAGGTGTTGCACGGTCCCGGCTTCCCGGAGATGCCGTCGGCGGAGGTACAGGGGCAGTGGCCGGTCGGGACGCTCGAACGACGCTCCACCCAGTGGGGCCGCGCCCTGGCCGACGCAGGAGTGTCGGTCAACCTGGCGCCCGTGCTCGACGTGGTGCCGGAGTCACTGGGGGCCGCGAACGTCCCGATCGGTCTCTACGACCGCGGGTACGGCTCCACCGCGCGCGCCGTCACCTCGCACGGGCTGGCCTTTGCCGCGGGCATGGAGGCCGCCGGGATCACCCCCGTGGTCAAGCACTTCCCCGGCCTCGGAGCCGTGCGCGGCAATCCCGATGTCACCACCGGGGTCACCGACTCCACCACGGGCAAGGACAGCGCCGCGCTGGCGCCCTTCCGGGCGGCGGTCGACGCGGGGGTGCCCATGGTCATGGTTTCCTCGGCGACCTACTCCCGCCTTGACCCGAAGCGGCCGGCCCTGTTCTCCCCGCGCATCGTGACCGACCTGCTCCGGCGCGACCTCGGGTTCCGGGGGGTCATCGTCAGCGACGACGTCGGTGCAGCAACGGCGGTCATCGCTGCGGCACCCGTGGCCCAGCGAGGGATCCGATTTCTCGAGGCGGGCGGCGATGTCGTCCTCACGGTGCAGGTGGCTGACGTCCCCGTGATGATCGACGCCATGGTGAACCGCGCGGATCGCCCGGGCTTCGCTGCCCTCGTCGAGGCGTCGGCGCGGCGGGTGCTCGCAGCCAAGGACGCCCGGGCCTTCTGGCTTGTTCCGGAAACTGAGGCCGGCCCCTCTCAACCGACCTGGCTCTCCGTCAGGAACGGGCGGGGTGAGCCGCCTCGGCAGCGGACGTCCCGAACCAGGACAACGGAGCGAGAAGGACCACGGCAACCGCGACCACCGACCAGGCCAGGTGCACGCCGCCGACGATTCCCGGGTGCTGGAACCACCAGAGGGTGAGTCCGCTGCTCGTCTCCAGGCGCTGGGGGTAGTCGAGGACGAACGGTTGCCACAGCGCGAGGACCGTGATGACCGTGGCCCACGGGATTCTCCACCGCGTGCCCAGCAGGTCGAACACGAGCGCGACCAGAGCAGCCCCGCCCGCGTAGTAGGCGTTGTCCTGGGGATCGAGCGCGAGACGTACGGCCACGGCCACGAGGAACAGTCCGGCCCAACGTCCCCTCAGGACTGCAGCAAGCGCAGCCGCCGGCGCGAGCACCAGCTGGGCGGTGCGGTCCCACGCGGGCACCACGTCGCCACGGAAGCCGAGGGCTCGCAGACCCGAGGACGGGGCCACCAGGAACTGGGGCCTGAACGCGTCCAGCGTCGCCGGATTGGCTACGAGGAACGGCATCCAAGCGGCCGCAGTCGACAACGCGGTGGCCAATGCGGCGCGTAGCCGATGGCGCTCGAGGACCAGCAGCACCGGCACGAACCCCAGCGCCCACGGCTTGCTGGCCAACGCGGCACCCATGGCGAGCCCTGCCAGCAGGGCTCGGTTCGCCGCCACCGCCCGGATGGCCGCCACCGAAAACACAAGCGCAAGAACGTCGTCGAGGTGCCCCCATCGCACGGACAGCACGGTCCAGGTCGGAATGAGGACGACGAGGCCGAGGAACACCCGCTCCCGTTTACGGGGTCCGAAGACCAGCGGGGAGAGCCACAGGACGAGGAGCGGGCCGGCCGCCGTCATCAGCCCTTCGGCCACCAGCCGCGCGGTTTCGTCGGGCAGCGGGGCGAGAACCAGAGCGACCACGAACGCGAGTGGGCCGATCTGCAGGTCGGGGTGCTCGGCGTAGAGATCGAGGCCGGACCCGTGAACCAGGAGTCGCGCGCCTTCGGGGAAGAAGTGCCAGGACAGCCCGGAGGGACTCTCATGGGCGGTCGCCCAGAACACGGTCCACGCGATGATCCCCACCCAGCAGGCTCCGGCGATCCACCGGGAACGCGAGTCGCGCGGCTGCTTCACGACCTCACCCTCCTCTGCCGCGAGCGTAGGTGCGGGAGGGTGATCCTCCCTCGCGGCGTCTGGTGGCCCCGCAGCTCGCCGCCTAGGGTCGCGGCATGCCGATCCCCAGCGCGACGTCAACCGACCCGGATCTCGAGCTCCCGACGGGTGCCACAGACCTACCGGGGCCGCGCAGCCGAGCCTGGTTCGACCGGGTCGACCGTCACCTCACCGGCACGATGGCCGACCATGAGCTCGTGCCGTTCGTCGCGGCCGAGAAGCGCGGCTACCTCATCGTGGATGCCGACGGGAACACGTACGCGGACCACATGTCGTCCTGGGGCGCCTCACCGTTCGGCCCAGCACCGGAATCGGTGCGCGCGGCGATGGATGCCGCCTGGCAGACCCACGGGATGCAGATCAGCGGATGGGTCCAGAACGAGCCCGCGTTGAACCTTGTGGAGAAGCTGGTCGAGATCGCTCCTGGTCGGCTCAACCGGGTTGAGTACTCGGTGACCGGCACGCTCGCGGTCGAGGGCGCCGTCAAGTTCATGCGGGAGGCGACCGGGCGCCCGTTGATCCTCACCTTCGGTGGGCAGTACCACGGCGAGTCCACCTACCTCACCGCCGGCGTGTCCAGCGACCTGTCGAACGTCACCTCGATGCGGGCACAGTACGTCGCAGGCGTCATCACGGTGCCCTACCCCAATCGCTACAGATCCCCGTTCCGACCGGGACCCGGTCCGTTCGACGACACCGAGGTCCTGGACTACTTGGAGAACTACGTTCTGGTGCAGCAGATCCACCCCGGCCAGATCGCCGGGCTGCTCATCGAACCGGTACTCGGCGAGGGCGGAATCCACGCGCCGTCGCAGGCCTTCTGGGACCGCCTCGGTGCTCTCGCGAAGCGATGGGGCTGGCTGGTCTGCCTGGATGAGGTCCAGACCTGCATGGGACGTTGCGGCGAGATGTTCGCGATGGAGCGCTGGACCGGCATCGACCCGGACCTGCTCTTGCTCGGCAAGGCCTTCGCGGCCGGCGGACAGCCGATCGCCGGGCTGCTCGGCACCGACGAAGTGATGGCTGCCTCAGACCTTCACCTGGGCAGCACGTACGGGTTTACTCCCGCCGCCTGCGCAGGGGCGCTCGCCGGCATCGACCTGATCGAGAGCGAGGGCGTGCTGGCGAACGTCCGGCGGCTGGAGGAGATCTTCCTCGAGGAGATGACGCCGCTGATCGGCGAGGTCGAACAGGTGGGAGACGCCCGCGCCAGTGGCGCTTTGGCGGCCTTGGAGTTCGTGCAAGACAAGGCCACGATCCGCCCGGCCCCCGCCTTCCAGGTGGCCGTCTATCAGGCAGCCCTGCAGCGCGGGGTCTTCGCCATCACCCAGCGCGGGAAGTGGCACCTGCGGCTACAACCCGCCCTCACGATGCCGCCCGAGGTCTTCCGGGACAGCTGCGAAAGGCTCAAGGACGCGGTCCGGGCCACGGCGGCTAACCCACCCATCGAGCACGAGCGAGTGCTCGACGCGGTCGCCGGCGAATCCCGATAACCGGGCCTCCCTCCGAAACCGCCTCCGCCGCCTCCAGCGCCGCCGCCGCGGGGCACCGCTGACGGGTGTCCCGCGACGTCAACGTGGCGGTGGCGGTGGGATTTGAACCCACGGAGAGGTTGCCCCCTCACACGCTTTCGAGGCGTGCTCCTTCGGCCGCTCGGACACGCCACCGCCGACGAGGGTACCGGAGGAGGGCTCACGCTCAGAACGCTGTTGGTCCGTCCGAGCCCGATGTGCGTTGCTCCGCGAACCATTGGTCGAGCACCTCGGAGCACGCGTCCTCGAGCACGCCTCCGACGACCTCCGGGCGATGGTTGAGACGGCGGTCACGCACCACGTCCCACAGCGATCCCACGGCCCCCGCGTCACGGTTCCATGCTCCGAACACGAGGCGATCGATGCGCGACAGGGTCACGGCTCCGGCGCACATCGTGCACGGCTCAAGGGTGACGGCGAGCGTGCAGCCATCAAGGCGCCACCGACCGAGCGCGGCCGCGGCTGAGCGGAGGGCCAGGATCTCGGCGTGTGCCGTCGGGTCGCCGTCGCGCTCCCGCGCGTTCGCCCCGCGTCCGACCACAGCACCGGTCGGGTCGACGACGACCGCGCCGATGGGTACGTCCCCGTGGGCGCGAGCCGTACCTGCCTCGAGCAGTGCGAGGCGAACCCAGTCCTCGTAGGGCGTCCGCACGGCGGCCGATCAGCCCAGCGAGTCGACGACGGCGTCGTACTGCTCGCCAAAGCCGAGGCGGGCGGCCACCGAGCCGATCTGCTCGTCTGGGTAGAGGTCGAGGTTCTCGCACAGCATGGCGAGGTCCATCGCGGACAGTCCGAGGTCGGCGAAGATGTCCAGGTCGCCGCCTGGAGCCACGTCGTCGAGCTCATCGCCTTCGGGGTGGTCGAGACCGAGATGGTCGAGGACGGCGGCGGCGAGGGGCCAGTCCTCGGCGCACGTGACGTCGGACAGAAGCAGCCGGGTGTCATGGCCCATGACCCGCGCGGCGACAAAGAAGTCCTCGCCGACCGAGACGAAGCCCAGCGTGCCTCCTTCGCCGGGCTGCTGCCGCAGCGCGTGCAGGAGAGGCTGGAGTTCTTCGCCCAGCCGCCGCGGCAGAGTGGCTACCTGCCAGCTGCCGTCTTCCCGTACGGCGACCATCGCGAAGTCGACGCCGCTGTCGTTCTTGCCACCCATGTTCGCATCGTCGCAGACCACCGCCACGGGCGACAGACCACGGGCGCCGGACCCGGCAGGCTAACCTCCCGCGCATGCGAACCCTCGTCGTGGACCACCCGCTCGTCGCTCACAAGCTCACCACGCTGCGCGACGAACGCACCGACTCACCGACGTTCCGACGCCTCGCAGACGAGCTGGTGACCCTGCTCGCCTACGAGGCCACCCGCGAGGTGCGCACCGCCCCCGTCGAGGTGACCACGCCGGTCGCTCCCGCTGCAGGGGTACGGCTCGCCGCCCCGAAGCCACTGGTCGTCCCGATCCTGCGCGCCGGGTTAGGCATGCTCGACGGGATGCAGCGGCTGATACCCACGGCCGAGGTCGGCTTCCTCGGCATGGTTCGCGACGAGACGACGCTCGCCGCGACGACGTACGCCAACCGGATCCCCGAGCAGCTGTCGGGGCGCCAGTGCTACGTCCTCGACCCGATGCTCGCCACCGGCGGGACGCTCGTCGCGGCGATCCGCCTGCTGCTCGACCGGGGCGCGGACGACGTCACCGCGGTCTGCCTGCTTGCCGCCCCCGAGGGGGTAGCCCATGTTGAGGCCGAGCTCGGCTCGAGCGCGCCGGTGTTCCTCGTCACCGCAGGGCTGGACGAGAAGCTCAACGACCGCGGTTACATCGTCCCTGGCCTCGGCGACGCCGGCGACCGCCTCTACGGCGTCGTCTGACCCACCTCCCCCCACTTCACCCACGACTCGCCGGCCATGGCATCTGTCGACAGATGCCATGGCCGGCGAGTCGTGGGTGAAGTGGGGGGGCTAGAGGGACTTGAGGGCGCTGACGACCTTGGTCAGTGAGTCCTTGGCATCGCCGAAGAGCAGGGTGGTGTTCTGCTGGTAGAGCAACTCGTTGTCGATTCCGGCGAACCCCGGGCGCATGGAGCGCTTGAGGAAGATGACGTTGGCCGCCTGGTCGACGTCGAGGATCGGCATCCCGGAGATCGGGGTGCCTGGGGTCCGCGCCGCTGGGTTGACGACGTCGTTGGCGCCGATGACGAGCACGACATCGGTCGTGGCGAACTGGGGGTTCACCTCGTCCATCTCCTTGAGCTGCTCGTACGGGACGTTGGCCTCCGCCAGCAGCACGTTCATGTGCCCAGGCATCCGACCGGCCACCGGGTGGATGCCGTAGACCACCTCGACACCCTTGTCCTGCAACAAGTCGGCCAGCTCGCGCACGGTGTGCTGGGCTTGAGCCACGGCGAGGCCGTACCCGGGGACCACGATGACCTTCTGGGCGTAGCCAAGCAGGATGGCCACGTCGTCGACGCTCGCCGAGCGCACCGGACGGTCGACGGACGGGCCGGCCGACCCGGCGCTCGAGCCCCCGCGCAAGGCGCCGAACAACGTCGACGTCACCGGTCGACCCATCGCCTGGGCCATGAGTCGGGTGAGGATGGTGCCCGAGGCCCCCACCAGGGTGCCTGCCACCAGGAGCAGCACGTTGCCGAGGACATAGCCCGAGGCGGCGACCGCAAGCCCGGTGAATGCGTTGAGCAGCGAGATGACAATGGGCACGTCGGCGCCGCCGACGGGCAGCACGAAGAGCACACCAGCGAGCAACGAGACAGTTGCGAGCGCGACGACGCCGTACGTCGATGCGTTCCCGGACCCGTCCTGCGTGAACACCCAGATAGACAGACCAACCGCCGCCGCAAGTGAGCCGACGAACAGCACCGCGTGCGCGGGCCAGACCACCGGACGGGTGGTCATGACTTCCTGGAGCTTGAGGAAGGTCACGACGGACCCAGAGAACGAGATCGAGCCCACGGCGACTGTGAAGAGCGATGCCACCAGCGGGAAGCCACCAGTGGTCTTGGGGATCTCCAGCGCAGCGACGATCGCAGCAGCGCCGCCGCCGACGCCGTTGAACAACGCAACCAGCTGCGGCATCGCGGTCATCGGCACGCGACGGGCGGTCGGCACGGCCGCCACCGAGCCCACCACGATGGCCGCGAGGATCAGCGGGAGGTGGTCGGGATCTTCCGCGATCAACGTGGTCACGACCGCGAGAACGGCCCCGAACGCGCCGATCAGGTTGCCGTTGCGTGCCGTTCGCGGCGACGACAGCCCCTTGAGCGCGAGGATGAAGCAAACCGCCGCGACGAGATAGGCGATGACCACCCAGGTCTCGGTCACCGCTTGCGACCTTTGAACATCTCGAGCATCCGGTCGGTGACCACGAAGCCGCCCACCATGTTGACGGTCGCGAGCACGACGGCGACCAGCCCCAGGACAAGGGTGAAGGTCTCCTCAGCCTGACCTGTGACGATGATGGCGCCGACGAGGATCACGCCGTGGATCGCGTTCGCGCCCGACATCAGCGGGGTGTGCAGCGTGGTCGAGACCTTCGAGACCACCTCGAAGCCGACGAACACCGAGAGCACGAAGATCGTGAGCAAGGCCATGCTCTGGGTCATGCGCTGATCCCCTCCCGGACGTTCCCCTCGCGGGTGACCCAGCAGCCAGCCACGATCTCGTCCTCCATGTCGGGGGCAACGACGCCTTCGTTCGTCATGAGCAACAGCAAGTCCGCCACGTTGCGCGCATACAACCGGCTCGCGTCCACGGGCATCTGCGACGGAACGTCGCGTCCTCCCCAGACCGTTGCCCCACCGACGAGGACCTCCTCACCGGCCACAACACCCTCGACGTTCCCGCCCGACTCCGCGGCAAGGTCGATGACCACAGAACCTGGCCTCATGGTCTCCACCATCGAGCGCGTCACCAACAGCGGCGCAGGTCGGCCCGGGATCGCCGCGGTCGTGATGACGGCGTCTGCTTCGGCCACGTACGGCGTGAGCAGCTCGCGCTGGCGCGCGGCCCGCTCCTCGCCCATCTCCCGCGCGTAACCCCCGGTGCCTTCGAGCGACTCGAGGTCGAGCTCGATGAACGTCGCTCCCATCGACCGCACCTCATCGGCCGACGCGGGCCGCACGTCATAGGCCTGGACCACCGCGCCCAGTCGCTTGGCCGTCGCAATCGCCTGCAGGCCGGCGACGCCGGCGCCGAGCACGACCACCTTGGCCGGCTTGATCGTGCCTGCAGCGGTCATGAGCAGGGGGAAGAACATCGGCAACCGCTCGGCAGCAACCAGGGCGGCGCGGTAGCCGGACACGAGGGCCTGCGAGGTCAGCGCATCCATCGACTGCGCCCGCGAGATCCTCGGCAAGAGCTCAACCGCCAGCGCCGTCACGCCAGCCGTGCTCGAGGCTCGCACCCCCTCGGCGTTGCTGCCGGGGGCGACGAAGCCGATGGTCACGGTGGCCGCTCGGAGTCGGCCGATCTGATCCGGTGTGAGCGGAGAGACGTGGAGCACGACATCCGCTCCACTCAGCACGTCGCCCTTCACGACGACGGCACCGGCCGCCTCATAGGCCGAGTCCGAGAAGAAGGCGTGCTGACCGGCGTCGGACTCGATGACTACGTCGAGGCCGACTTTGACCAGTCGGGCGACCGAGTCGGGCACGGCCGCAACTCGGCGCTCACCCGATCGCGTCTCTTTCGGAACAACCACCTTCACGAGGCGCAACCTAGCGAAGCACGGCTCGCGCGCTCACACCGGCTCGCCAATAGAGGCGAACCTGTCAACAGTGTTGGCGTCGTTGGGACATACTGTTCCTTAGGTGCGCGACATCGGATCGCGCCACGTGAGAGGTGCAACAACATGAACGCAGGGGACTTCCTCTGGTACTTGATCGCCTTCTTCTTCTTCGTCATCTATTTCATGATGATCTTTACGGTCATCGGTGACCTGTTCCGTAGTCCCGACCTGTCGGGGTGGTGGAAGGCCATCTGGATCATCGCTTTGCTGTTCATCCCGCTTCTCACCATGCTGGTCTACGTGATCGCCCGCGGGAGCGGCATGTCCGATCGCGCCGTGGCTGCCGCGCAGCGCAACCAGGAGCGCCAGGTCGAGTACGCGAACCAGATCGTCGCCTCTCAGGGTGGCGGCAAGAGCGCAGCCGACCAGATCGCCGACGCAAAGAAGCTCCACGACGCTGGCACGATCGACGACGCGGAGTTTGCTGCTCTCAAGGCCAAGGCTCTCGCCTGACCCGCGGCACGGCATCAGGTCCGTGTGACTGAGACTGGGGCGGTCGACCTCTCGAGGTCGGCCGCCCTTGTCACGGGCGGGGCCGACGGGATCGGCGCCGCTACGGTTCGGGCGCTGCGCGCGACGGGCTGCCAGGTCGCCATCGCCGACATCGACGACGAACGCGGTCGAGCGCTCGCCGCCGAGACCGACGGGCTCTTCCTCGCTTGCGACGTCAGCAACTCCGCGTCGCTCGACGCCGCCGTCGCCCTCGCCGAGTCGACCTTCGGATCTCTGAACCTCGTCCACCTCAACGCGGGTGTCACGACCGGTAGCGCCTCGGTGGATGTGTCCGACGACGACTACCGGCGTCTCGTGTCCGTGAACCTCGACGGCGTCTTCTTCGGGCTGCGGGCGGCGCTCCCCGCACTACGGCGGGCCGGTGGTGGAGTCGCCGTGGCGACCGCATCGGTCGGTGGGCTTGCGCCCATCCCGGTCGACCCCCTGTATGGGATGACCAAGCACGGAGTCGTCGGGCTCGTGCGGTCAGCGGCGCCGGGCCTGGCCGCCGAGAACATCCGGCTCGTGGGCCTGTGTCCGGGCTTCACCGACACGCGACTGGTCGCCCATCAGATCGACGCGGTACGCGCGCTCGGCTTCCCGCTCATGACAGCAGAGACGATCGCAGCAGCGGCCGTGCGGGCGGTCCACGAGGCGGAGCCGGGTGAGTGCTGGTTCGTCCAGGCCGGCCGCGAGCCGCAGCCGTACGGCTTCCGGGGAATCCCCGGCCCCGTCGTGCCCTGAGCCGTCCTCGGCTCAGACGGCCAAGTCCGGGCCGGGCGCGAAGGGGGCTCCGTGGCCGGGGACGATCAACGCAGGACCGAGTGCGAGCACCGCCTCCCGCGACGCACGCAGGAGGTCTCGGTCACGCGCGAACGGGTCGTCCGCCGGTCCCGCGGCCGACCACCACAGGTGAGTCAGCACGACCAGGCCGAGGCCGGTCTCGACGAGGGTGGAGACGTCCTGGTCCGTGTGGCCGGGGGTCGCGAGCAACGTGATCGAGGGGCCGAGGCCGGCGTCCTTGGGGTCGCGGTCGGTCCAGACGTCACGTTCGTACGTCGCCATGACGTCGTGGATCTTCGCCTTCAGGAACAGCGCCGCGTTGACGGTGTGGTCAGGGTGGTGGTGGCTGAACACGACGTCGGTGACCTCGTCCGGATGGACTCCGAGCGCTTCGAGCGGGTGCAGGATCGCCGACCACCGGTCGGCCACCATGCCCGGGTCGATGATCGCGACGGTGTGGCCCTCGCGGACCAGGGTCACGGTGCTGGCCACCCGGTCGGCGGCGTAGCCCTCGGTCAGGACGTGCAGTTCAGCAGTCATCCCCCGATCCTGCCCTGGCTACTTCGTCCAGGTAGGCAGATCGCGCGCTATGACGCGCGAACTGTCTACCAGCAGAAGGGGCCCGGCCCGGGCTCGTTGGGGTAGACGGATCGCTCTGCCTCGCGCGCGATCTGCCTACCAGGTGAGGCGGGGGGTGGTGAGGTCGCGAACCTCGGCGTAGCGGGTACGTACGTGCGGGTCCGGGTCGGCCTCGTACCTCTCCGTGCCGGACGCCCCCCACTCCGGGGGGTCCAGATCGCCGGACAGCACCCAGGCGGCCTGACGGGCGGCGCCATCGGCGACGTACTCGCCCGGCTCGGGCACGACCACGGGGCGTCCGAAGACGGTTGGGGCGATGCGGCGTACGGCCTCCGAGCGCGCACCCCCACCCACCAGCAGGACGCGCTCAACGGTCGCGCCTTGCTCGACCAGCGCGTCGAGGCCGTCCGCGAGTCCGCAGAGCATCCCCTCGACAGCGGCGCGGGCCAGGTGTGCGGGTGTCGAGGTCGCGAGCGTCCATCCGTGCACGGCCCCTGTCGAGTCGGGGCGGTTCGGCGTTCGCTCGCCCTCGAGATACGGCACGACCACGAGGCCGTCCGCCCCGGAAGGAGCCGACAAAGCGAGCTCGGACAGCCGCTCGAGGTCCACCCCCAGGATTGCGGCGGTCGCCTCAAGGACCCTGGCGGCGTTGAGCGTGGCCACGAGCGGCAGGTAGTGACCGGTGGCATCGGCGAAGCCCGCGACCGCACCCGTGCGATCGGCGGACGGGACGTCAGACACCGCGCACACCACGCCGGACGTCCCGATCGAGACGACGACGTCACCCGCGCGGGCGCCAAGCCCGAGAGCCGCACCCGCATTGTCGCCGGCCCCCGGACCGAGCAACGCGCCGGAGGACAGACGCCCAGCCAGATCGCGCGGGCCGAGGACGCGGGGGGTGACCACATCGTGGCCGAGGGCGAGCGTCAGCAGGTCGAGGCGATAGGTGTTGGCCGCCGGCGACCAGTAGCCGGTGCCACTGGCATCGCTGCGGTCCGTGACGAGGGAACCGAGGCTGGTCCCCTCCGACAACTTCCAGGTGAGCCAGTCGTGGGGTAGGCAGACGGCGGCGGTCCGCTCGGCGGAGTCGGGCTCGTGCTCGGCGAGCCAGCGCAGCTTCGTCACCGTGAAGGAGGCCACGGGGACCGACCCGACCGCGTCGGCCCAGGCCCGGCGCCCGGCCTCGTCGTCGCCTTCGCCGAGCTCATCGATCAGCTCGTCGGCCGCACCCGCCGAGCGGGTGTCGTTCCAGAGCAGGGCGGGGCGCACGATCTCGCCCTCGCTGTCCAAGCAGACCATCCCGTGCTGCTGACCAGCGACGGCGAGCGCCGCCACATCGTCGAGGCCCCCCGCCTGCACGATCGCCTCCTGGAGAGCGATCCACCACGCGTCGGGGTCGACCTCCGTGCCGTCAGGGTGTTGCGCCCGCCCCGTGCGAACCAGCGCACCCGTCTCGGCGTCGCGGACGACGACCTTCACCGACTGCGTCGAGGAGTCGACGCCGGCGACGAGGGTCACGACGCGCAGTCTGCCGTGCTGCCGCTCAGCGTGCGCCGAGCACGTGCTCGACGGCTAGCTGGTCCAGCACCCCGAAGCCGTAGCCCACCACGCCTCGGGTGTCCGCGTCGAAGTCCTCGAAGGCCGAGGGGTCAGCCAACAGCTCGGCAGCCGTTTCGCCGGGCTTCAGGGTCGGCTGCGACAGCTCAGCCACGCGGCTCGTGGCCAGCGCTGCCTGCACTTCGGGGTCGGCGCGGTAGGCAGCCGCACGCTCCTTGAGCAGCAGGTAGGTCCGCATGTTCGCGGCAGCCGAGGCCCAGACCCCATCGATGTCTTCGGTGCGCATCGGCTTGTAGTCGAAGTGGCGCGGACCGTCGTAGGAGGGGCCCCCTCCCGCTCCACCGTTCTCGAGGAGATCCACGAGGAAGAAGGCGCTGAGCAGGTCGCCATGGCCGAACGTGAGGTCCTGGTCGAACTTGGGGCCGTGTTGGCCATTGAGGTCGATGTGGAACAACTTGCCCTGCCACAGGGCCTGCGCGATGCCGTGCACGAAGTTGAGCCCAGCCATCTGCTCGTGGCCGACCTCCGGGTTCAGCCCCACCATCTCGTGGTGCTCAAGCGTGGAGATGAAGCCGAGCGCGTGACCGATCGTTGGGAGAAGGATGTCGCCCCTGGGTTCATTGGGCTTCGGCTCGAGGGCGAAGCGGATGTCGTACCCCTGCTGTTGGACGTAGGCCGCGAGCATGTCGAGGCCTTCGCGGTAGCGGTCGAGAGCGGCCCGCACGTCCTTGGCCGAGTCGGTCTCGGCCCCCTCGCGGCCGCCCCAGAAGACATACGTGGTGGCGCCAAGCTCGGCCGCGAGGTCGAGGTTGCGCAGGACCTTGCGCAGCGCGTAGCGCCGGACGTCGCGGCTGTTGGAGGTGAACGCGCCGTCCTTGAACACCGGGTGAGTGAACAGGTTGGTGGTCATCATCGGGACCACGAGACCGGTTTCGTCCAGCGCCTTCCTGAACCGCCCGATGTGCTGTTCACGCGACACCGTGTCGGACCCGAAGGGGACCAGATCATCGTCATGGAACGTGAGGCCGTAGGCGCCGAGCTCGGCCAAGCGATGGACGGTCTCGACCGGGTCGATCGGCTCGCGAGTCGCATCACCGAACGGGTCACGTGCCTGCCAGCCCACGGTCCACAGTCCGAACGTGAACCGATCCTCAGGTGTGGGTTGCAACGTCATGACGGTCTCCGGCGGGTGAGTGACATCCAGTATTTGTTGTCGCGAGCAACATATCTCGTGTCACCAGGCTAGGGAGCAGCCACCCTCGCGTCAACGCCCTCTCTGACTCAGAACCATTTTGTCGAGAGCAACTGCTCACGAGGAACCACAACGGACTCGGGCGCAACCCCGTGGAAAGAAGCGACCAGACCCTCGGCCCATCGGCGCCCGCGCTCGCGCAGCTCGCGCTCGTCGGTCTGCATTCGCCCGCGGGTCACGACGACTCCGAGATCGGCGCCCGGATACCGGTATTCACCGGCGCCGTACACGCGGAGGTAGAACGCCTCGTTCTCACGGCTCACTGCGTGCCAGTCGATCTCCTGGCGGACGAACCGGACGGCACCGTCGTCTTCCATCCGCCACAAGCCCGAGGAGGGAGCCTCGGTGATCAGCTCCACCTCGTCGCTGGTCTGCTTCAGCACCAGCTGGCTCCACTGGTCGAAGTCGTCCCAACGGCGCTGAACGGCCTTGAGGTCCACGTCCCAGTCGACCCCCGCGAACTCGAGCAGGTGGAACAGGAACAGCGGTACGCCGCCGTACGTGGCCGTGATCAGGTTCGTCAACGGCGAGGCCCCGGATATCCGCGGGTTGACCTCGCCGAGGTAGACCTTGCCGTCGTCGGTGTCCAACAGGAAGTCCATGCAGAAGGCACCCTTGTAGCCCTCGGCGTACAGCCTCTTGCCGAGCCGGCGCGCCATCCGGCGGATCCGTTTGCGCGTGGCCAGGTCGAAGACCTCCGGGAAGATGTCGTTGCCGCACCAGCCACCGCGGTAGGGCGTCAGCTCGGCAAACCCGGTCAGATCGGTCTGGATCGGTCCGACCAGGGTGCCGTTGCGGGTCGCCACGGCCTCGACCGTCCCAGGCAGGTGGTTGATCCGCTTCATGACCTTGAGGTCCTCGCCGACCAGGTCCTCGCCACAAGCCGTCCAGTCATCGGCCGAGCGAATGAAGAACGTCGTCCGGCCAGAGTCACCGTACGGCGTCTGGACCACCAGGTCGGTGCCGAGCTTGGCTCGCTTGGCCAGCTTGAGAAGCTGTTTGTACGACTCTGCGCGGCCCATCGTGTTCGGCACGCTGGGCACTCCCGCCTCATTGCCCAGGCGGGTGGTCTCGACCTTCGAGTCGATCCGCTCACGGAGCTCGCGGGGTGGAAGAGCAATCCGCAGGCCGAGCTCTTGGGCTCGCGCCTCGGTCTCCTCGTCGAACATCACGAACAGGGCGATGCCGGTGCCGTTGCGGCCGATGTAGTCGATCACCTCCTTGTTGCCCAACAGGTAGGTGTTGACGGACTCGAAAGACTCGAAGTCGCGCGGCCCCGCATGGGCGGGGGCGAACGAGTGCGGCTTCAGCCCGTCGAAGCTGTCGAAATAGCTGATATAGCGGAACCCGCCCACCCACTCGTCCAGCCCGAGCAGGTTGTAGGGGGTCGGCGAGACGAAATACACGGGAGTCGTGTTGGTCCGAAAGAACTCGTACACGTCACTCAGACTGCGCAGGAACACCTGCTCAGGAGCCGCGTCATGGCTCGTGGACTTCTTCTGCTTGGCCGACTTGGCCGACTTGGCCGACTTGCTCTTGGGCCGCTTGTCCTTGGACGTTCGACCCCGCCCGTCGCGCTTCCCCTTGCGCTCCGCTGCACGCTTTCGGTCGTTCTCGACGGCGCCCATGGTGCGGTCACGGTAGGACGACACCACGGGACGGGCAACCGACTCGACAACATTCGAGCCGATCGAGGGCCGCTGGTCAGGTGCGACGGGTCATTCAGGCGATCAACAAGGGACGGCCCTGCGCGACTGCGGGGGGTTGGGGCGGCTCGACCGCCGCGGGTACGGCCATGCTGATCGAGCGGCTCCGGCTGCCCTCGACGAACTCATCGAGCGAGAGCGACCACGAATCGTCTGGCCACCTCAGCTCCACGGTGCGTCGGTCGGCGTCGTAGATCGCTGTGTAGACGGTGCCCCAGGTGCTCAGCGCTGTCGGGCGGTAGAGCGGCGGTTCCAGGAAGTACTGGGCCAGGCGCGCGGCCGTCATGTCCGCGTCGGTCATGGCGGCAACGAGCGCCGACTCGCGGTCCTCCGTCGCGCAGAACTCGGCATGCTCCGGCCACTCGGTGGCCCCCTGCCGGTTGCCAGCCGTCGCACCGCCACTGATCACCATGGCTCGATCGGGGGACAGATAGGCGATCGCGCTGCGACCCGCGGTGTCCTGGAGGGCCACGTTGTAGGCCAGGTGCACCGGGATCCCGGCCAGCAGGTCGAGCGCCTCGGGAACGCCCTCCGCGAACTCCAGGACGTAGCGAACGACGATGCCGATACCGAAGCCATCTCCGACGACGCGGCGTCCACCGAAGGCGATCGCCACAGCCAAACCGTGCTCGTTGACGCCGTCCAGGGCGCCGATGACACAGTCACTCATCGCCAGGACACCAGCGCCGTTCCAGCGGCTCCGAACCACGAGCGCATCGCACAGCGTCGGCGGGTAGTCGTAGTTGCGCAGCAGCAGATTTCGCCCACGCGACCATGCGGCCAACGAGCACGCGGCAAACAGGGGCGGTGGATTCCAGTGACTGAGGAAACGCGCCTGCAGATCTCCGCCACCCGCTGCGTCGACGACCTCGTCATAGGTCGGGACGAATCTGGGCAGGTAGGTCTCCACGGCACGCCGGCAGTCGACGTACTCCGGGCGGGCCGCCTCTCCGTCGCGCAGATACCAGCGCCGATAGGCGGGCCACACGGCCGAGAAGCGTGCTGCTAACGGATCGAGAGAACTGGCGTCCAAGGCCGTGAAGGTGATGTCGACCGGAACGACCGAGGGCGCATCGACCATCGATTCACCTTCCTCGTCCGTGACCATGCTCCACCGTAGAACCGCGCCAGCCCGGCGGCCGGGACCCGGAGAATTCTGCACGTTCCCCGTCGTGGCTCGGCCCCTCCCCCTGTTGTCGGTGTCCCGAGGCACGCCATTGACGAGATGCGGACGTGATGTGCGGCACGTCCGGACCGATGCCTGCGCCGTGCCCAAGGCATCGGGCGGTGCGTGGGTAGGCTCCGCGCGTGCGGCTGGATGAGTTCGCGTCCCACGACGCCACGGGCCTGGCGGACCTCGTCCGCCGCGGCGAGGTGACGCCGACAGAGCTCGCACAGTGCGTCGTCGAGGGGGTCGCACGCGTCAACTCCTCGCTGGGTGCCGTGCTGGAGGTGTTCACAGACCGCGTCGAGTCGCTGGCCGGCAGCGCTGCGGCGCCTCCCGGTGACGTCCCGTTCGCCGGCGTGCCGACCCTGCTCAAGGACCTGTTCCACGGCGAGGCAGGATCGGCGTGCGAGAACGGAAGCCGGTTGGCAGCGGGCTGGGTCGCGCCGACCGACAGCGAGTTCACCCGGCGGATCAAGGCGTCGGGACTGGTCACGCTCGGTCGCACCACCACCTCTGAGTTCGGGATCCTCGGCACCACCGAGACCCTTGCGGCAGGACCGACCGCGACCCCGTGGAGCGCCGCCCACATGGCGGGCGGCTCCAGCGGTGGTTCCGCAGCTGCCGTCGGAGCAGGCATCGTCCCCGTGGCATCAGCCAGCGACGGTGGCGGCTCGATCCGGATCCCGGCATCGGCCTGCGGCGTCGTAGGACTCAAGCCGTCCCGCGGCCGAGTGACCTGGGGTCCCCAGGTCGCCGAGGCCCTCGCCGGTTGGGCCGTGCACTTCATGGTGACGCGGAGCGTGCGCGACACGGCGACCCTCCTGGACACCTTGTCCGGCCCCATGGTGGGCGACCCCTTCATGATCGCGCAGCCCAGCCGGGCGTACGCCTCCGAGGTGGGCGCACCCGTCGAACGCCTGCGCGTCGCGGTCGCCACCCGCCCGTGGTCTGGCCACGACCCCGACCCCGAGGTGACCGCTGCCACGCTGCTCACCGCCGAGCTGCTGGCCGATCTCGGCCACGAGGTGAGCGAAGCGCAAGACCTGGTCCACTGGGAATCATTTCTAGGAGCGATGACTGACGTCTGGGCTGCCGACGCTGCCCACACGATCGACGCCTTCGCCCACGTCGTCGGCCGTCCCGTGGACGACACCACCGTCGAGGGCGTCACGCTCGCCGCAGTCGAGCACGGCCGGCGCGTGACCGCTGTCCAGCTGATGGATGCGCTCAACCACTGCAACCACCTGTCCCGTTCCATGGGTGCATTCTTCGGGGAGCACGACGTGCTGCTGACACCGACGTTGGGGCGCCTTCCGGCCCCTTTGGGGGTCTACGACCCCAGGGCCGAGATGTCGCTGCACGACTTGTTCGCCGAGTGGTCGGCCTGGGAGTCATTCCTGCCGGCGTTCAACGCCACCGGACAGCCGGCCATGACTCTGCCGCTGCACATGAGTAGCGGCGGCTTGCCCATCGGTATCCAGCTCGTCGCCGGCTTCGGTGCGGAGGACGTGCTTCTGCGCCTCGCGGCTCAGCTGGAAGAGGCAGCGCCCTGGACCGGGCGGATCCCCGCCCTCCACACCAGCCGGTAGCGCCGGCCCCGATCAGGGCGTGCCGACGCGCAACAGCGCGCCAACGACCCGGTCGAGCCTCGCCCGAGAGGTGCTTGAGCCGAACTCGAACGTGACGGCGGCGCCAGGCGTTCGGTGGTTGATGAACTGGGTCATGGTCCCCCGGCATCCCTGCCCGCAGGTGAACGAGCGCAGCGGGTAGCCCGACCAGCGCGCCAGGTCCCGCGCCAGCCGAGGGTCCTTGGTCGTGCTGGTGTCCACACCGTTCAGCGGGTTGTGGAACGAGACCGTGCGCCAGGGTTTGAGCTGTTTGATGAAACGGCGAACCGCGCGCGTCTCGGGCTCGCTCGCCGGGCGCGGGCCGGAGAAATACCGAGTGCCTTTTCCCGCCTTCTTCCACGACCACGGGAAGTTGCGGTTCAGGTCAACGCCGCGAGCGTTGGTCCGACTGTTGCGAGCATCCCCGTCGGGGTTCACCGTCGGGATCAGCCAGAGATCGACGCCCACCGGGAGGGTGCGGTCGAGCAGGGTCGAAACGACACGCTTTCCCGTCTCCTCATCGCCGTGCATCTGCCCAACCACCAGGAGCGAGCGACCGTCACGGACGCCGACGGTGTAGCGGTGGAAAGCCACAATCGGTCGACCGTGGGTCGAGTGCCCGATGACGATCCGCTCGGTCGCCTGCAAAGGGATGGCTGCAGCCGGACCCGCGGGCGAGATCGAGGTGACGAACGCAGCGACGAGGGCGAAGGAAATCGCCGCCGCAAGGCGACGCGTACGGCGAAGGTTCACCGTGCGTAGCTGATCTTGACCTTTGTCCCGAGCGGCACGTGGTCGTAGATCCACTTCGCGTCCTTCTCGAGCATTCGGGCGCACCCGTGACTGATCGGCGAGCCAGCGCCCGGCGTCTTGCCAAGATCAGCAGGGTTCATGCTCATCCGCCCGGAGTCCCGGTTGATCGGGATGGCATGCGTCCCGACGCCCCGACCTGCGCACAGCCGGGTGAAGTAGTCCAGACGCCACACGAGCGTCTTGTCCCAGTTGACGCGCAGTTTTTGGGCGACGTAGCAGGTACGGGGCAGCTGCGGGCTGAGGTACGGGTTGCCCGCGACCTTTGCATCGCGGACGAGGACGCCGTTCTTGAAGATCTTGATGTGGTTGGTCCACACGCGGTATTTCACGACCCACTTGGGGCCGGGGGGCGGCTTGGCGCCGGTGCCGGTCTCCTCGCAGATGAGCGAGCCGACCTTGGGCTTGCAGACCGCCGCCTGCGCGGGTGCGGTCGGCGCGAGCACCAGAGTTGCCGCGAGCAAGGCCCCGAACGTGGCGGCGGCCAGCCGAGGCAGCCGCAGCCGGCTTCGACCACCGCCGCTGCCAGCGATCGCTGTTGCTCGATCCATGGCCGTCCCACCTGTTCGGGGGCCTGTACTGCGCACAGACCTCGTCCTACCCCGTCGACCATGATGCCCTAACTCTGAAGAACAGCCACTCCGCCTTTCGGAGGGTGTGACGGATCGCACGCCGGCCGCAGCGCCTTCTCACTGGCGTCTCGGCCGGTCTGCGTGGTCAGCCGTCGGCCGGATCGAGGACAAGGGTGTCCTCGGTCGAGGCCGCTACGGCTGCCGGGGTGAACGGGAAGGACGTCGTCTGCCCGCTGGCCCACAGGGGTGCCTGGTCGGCGTAGTGCTCGCCGAACGCATGCCCGCTCGCCCCCGTGAGGTTCACCCAGGTCGAGGCATCGAGATCCGACAGGTCGACGACCATGCGCATGCTGGGGATCCAGACGATCTCGTAGCCCTCGGTGATGTTCCAGTCGGTGGCGTCCGGCGCCGTCCCGGTGCCTCCGGTCGGGTACGGGCCCCGGTTGAACAGCCACTCGATCGGCGCAATCCCCGAGTCACCGAAGGTCTGGTTGGTGATCGTGAGGGTGTGCAAGTCCTGCCAGAACCAGCGACCCGACTCGTCCCCGAGCCTGTCGCGCAGCTCCGCGTCGGCCGCGACCAGGGCCCTCTGCATCATCGCGGCGCGGTCCTCGACCTCAGGCGTCGATGTGTCGTCCCACCACGGATCGTCTGGGGGGAGGTCGCGCATGGCCTCGTACCAACGGTCAGTGCTATCGAGGGTGACGACATCGTCCGAGAGCTCGTCGCCGAACACGCCTAGGACGAGGTTGCGCCAGAAGGCGGCATAGAACGGCGCCGCGGGCGAGTCCTCGGCCGACATCTCGTAGCCCCAGTCCTGCCACCATCGGCGTGACTCGGCGGCAGGCCCATCGAGCGGGACCTGCAGGGCGAGCGGCACCGCCCATGCGGCCGACTCGTCGAAGCTGTCGTTCTGGATGGCGGCCATGTCATCCACGCTCAGCCGATTGGCCCCCGCCGTTCGTTCCTCGACGAGGTCGGTGATCCGCTGGCTGCGCGCGCCGTAGGCGTTGTCGACGACGAAGGGATACCCGAGACCCGGCCAGGTCAGCTGGTTGTTGGCGGTGACGATGAAGCCGTCCTTGGGATTCTGGACCCGAGGCACGGCCGCGGTTGGCACGAAGCCATCCCAACGGATCGAGGAGTCCCACCCGGGTGCCGGGGTCAGTCCGTCGAACCCCTTGCGCACCGGGAACTTCCCTCCTGTGGCGTAGCCGATGTTCCCGTCGACGTCGGCGTAGACGATGTTTTGACTTGGAGTCTCGAACAGCTCGGTCGCCGCAACGAACTCATCCCAGCCAGAGGCTCGGTCCAGCGCGAAGACAGCTTCGGCCGTGCGCCCGGGAATCAGCGCCGTCCACTGGATCGACACCCCGTAACCCTCTCCGCCGGGCGCCGTTTCGCCCGCCGCCACGGCCTCGGTCCCCGTCTGGCGGTAGTCGTCGCTCACGTCGCTCATGAGCGGGCCGTGGCTGGTCTCGCGCACGGTGATCGTGACGTCGTCTGCGCCCGCGACTTGGATGACCTCCGCCCGTGTCCTCATGGGCCGCGCCACTTCGTCGACGATCACGTCATTGCCCTGGACCCGCTCGAGGAACAGGTCTTGGGTGTCCGGCGCGAGGTTGGTGAAGCCCCAGGCGACCTGCGTGTTGTGACCGATCACGACCCCCGGGAAACCCGAGAACGTGAACCCCGCGACGTCGTAGGGGCAGGAAGCCGTGACGGGGGCGCAGTGCAATCCCATCTGCGTCCAGATGCTCGGCATGCTCGGAGCCAAATGCGGGTCATTGGCGAGCACAGGCATGCCCGTGGCCGTCAGATCTCCCGAGACCACCCAGTTGTTACTGCCGGCTCCTGCGTGCTCTCCGCTGAGGCCGAGCAACCGCCCGACCGTTGCGTACTGCCGGCTCAAGGACGCCAGTGCCGAGATGGACGCCGTCGATGTGACCTGGAGCGGAACGACGCGCGGAGGGTTCAGGTCCTGGTCGAAGACGACCTGACCGTCCCGCTCAGTCCAGGCGCCCTGATCGAGGATCGGCCGGTGCCGTTCATACGGGTAGGGCGGGAAGATCTGCGCCGCTCGGGCCGGACCCACCGCAGCTGTGACCTGCGTGCGTGCGATCTCCGCGGTGGCGTTGCCGCTCAGGTCGTAGGACATGGCCTTGAGCCAGGCCAGCGAGTCGACGGGAGTCCAGGGTTCGACGCGATAACCACGGTTGGTGAGCGCGAGCACTGAGTACTCGAGCGAGAGGTCCGAGGGTGATCGGTCGGCGACGTAGGCGTTGACGCCGTCGGCGTACGCCTGCAGCAGCGCCCGCGAGTCTGCCGACAGCAGCGCCAGCTCCTGCTCGGCCACCCGCCGCCAGCCCATGGTGCGGACGAATTCGTCGGTCTCCAGCGTGGTATCTCCGAACAGCTCAGACAGACGTCCCGCGGTCACGTGACGGCGGAAGTCCATCTCCCAGAATCGGTCTTGGGCATGCACGTAGCCCTGGCCAAAGAACAGGTCATGGCTCGTCGACGCGGTCACCGTGGGCACGCCCCACCCATCACGCTGCACGACGACTTCGGCCTCGAGGCCAGGGACCGCCAGCGTTCCGGACGTCACCGGCATCGGCCGCCGGATGGCCCATGCCGTGGCCAGCGTCACCAGGAGCGCCACGAGCAGAACGAGAACGACCAGGCCAGCCAGGATTCGACGCAGCCAACGGCGTCGCCGACGCGGCGACGCCGTTGGCTCAGCGACAGGCGGCGCGGTGCCCGCGGCCACGGGCTGACCCTGTCGGAGACCTGGTCACTGAGTCACCCGGAAGGGGGTGCTGCCTGCAGACGTGTACTGGTCGGTCAGCAGGTAGTGCACGACGTAACGGCCGGGCGGCAACGGCCAGGGCTTCCCCTGGCTGGACCCATCAAGGACCATCGAGCCGGCCACGGTGGGAGGGAGCGCTCCCGAGTCGTGCAGCCCGGTGTAACCCCAGAGGAGGTAGTAGTCCTTGTCCGGGTTCGCGGCCGACGCGCGATAGACGCCGATCCAGTCCCAACGGTTGGCCGGCCCGTCGTCCCAGCTGACGTCGATGGGCTCGCCCACGGCGTAGGACTTCTTGTTCGTGGTGATGCTCACTGTGGCGTCGCCAGACCGCACCCAGAAGGCGTTGGCGGCGATCGGGCTGCCCGCGGAATCAAGGAGTGCAATGTCGTACCCGGTGGGACTCAGCTCGCCGGTGTCGATCGTGAGCTGGCCTGACGGTCCGGGGGCCGGCAGGGTCATCGTCGCGGCCCCCCCACCCGTCGGGGTCACGGTCACCACCCCGTCCTCGTCCGTGCCGTCGTTGTAGGTGACCTGCAGCGGGTCCCCCTCAGTCGTCATCCGACGGTCGAGCGCCAGCAACGTCGGCATGGCCACAGGCGTCACATCAACGGTCGAGAGCACCGCCCGGTGGTCGGACGTCCACGGCGCGAACTCGATGTCCACCCCGTCCCCTCCTGGCTCGCCGACGAGCTGGCTGGCGACCGTGGTGGTCGGCCCTCCCGCGTAGACGTAGTCGATGCGGTCGGCCCGCGCGTCGACCTTCCCCGTGGGCACGACGGTCGTGAGGCCCGGATCGGTTACCGGGTCGGGGAAGATCTCCCGATAGGTGTCCCGCATACCGATCCCGAGCAGTGCATCGCTCACCGGCCACACGACGGGTTCGGCCATGCCCGGCCGCGACCCGACCGCCGCCTCGGTGTAGTCAAGGCTGGACGGTTCGTTGAAGTCGCCGGTGAGGAAGAGCGGGTAGCCGGCGTCTGCGAGCTCCTGCATAGCCGGCATTTGCTTGGCGATGGATGAGGTCCGAACCTCGTTCTCCGTGGCGATGACCTCAGCGACCGGCACTCCCGCTTGGAGACGCCGGGGCCCGTACTTCACGTAGTCGAGGTGGGTGTTGAAGAACGCCACCACGTATCCCGGCTGGACCTCGATGAACGAATAGAGCCCGTCGGCCCCCGACGGCTCCAGGATCGGATACTTGGACAGGATCTGCAGCCCCACGTTGTAGTACGGGTAGCCGGTCTTCCGGGCGATCTCGGGCAGCCTGTTGTAGGACTCGAGGACGCCGACGATGTCCGCGTCCAACGACCGGATCACCTTGTCGGTGGACTTGTTGCCGCTGTACTCGATGTTGTAGACGAGCACGTCGAGTGTCATCGGGTCCCCGAGCGTCAGCTCTCCGGCCACGGCCGATGGCTCGCCAGATGGGAGATCCGAAAGACCAGGGTCGGCGGAACTCCCTCCGGACGTACAACCGGCCAGCCCCACAGCCAGCAGCAGCGAGGCCGCGGCGAGCGCCGCGGCGCCCGGGAGAGCACGGACTCGTCCGGCGCTCCGGTGCGCTGGAGTCGTGCGGGAAGGCATGATCACGGTGAACCCCCTCGAGCTCGCTCGGAGTCTAGGCGCCGAGGTCGCGGCCCCAGGGGCCATCTGCGCATGATCACGACCGGATCGTGATCATCCGCGAGGCGACACCTCACCATCCCCTCGCGATCGTGCGCGGATGCCCCGTTGTCCCGTCCCGCGGCCTAGCGCAGGCGTTCGCCGCGGGCCCAGACCTGGCCGACGAGGGGTACCCCAGGGCGGTAGGCAAGGTGGACGTACGACGGGGCGTCGAGGACGACGAGATCGGCCTGTGCACCCACTCGAAGGTGTCCTATGTCGTTGCGTCTCAACGCGCGCGCCCCCCCAGCGGTGGCCGACCACAGTGCCTCGGCCGGACTCATGCGCATCTCACGAACCGCCAGCGCGAGGCACAGCGCCATGGACGACGAGAAGCAGGAGCCGGGGTTGCAATCGGTGGCCAGGGCCACCGTCGCGCCCGCCTCGAGGAGCAGCCGAGCATCGGGATAGGGAGACCGGGTGGAGAACTCGACCGCTGGCAACAGCGTGGCCACCGTCGACGACGAGGCGAGCGCGTCGACATCGGCCGCCGACAAGTAGGTGCAGTGGTCGGCCGAGGCCGCCCCTACCTCAACCGCCAGCTGGACACCCGGCCCTTCGCCGAGCTGGTTCGCGTGGACCCGGGGTGCCAGCCCGGCGCCAACACCTGCGAGCAGCACGGCCCGGGCCTGGTCGGCGTCGAAGGCACCGCGCTCGCAGAAGACATCGACCCACCGCGCGTACGGCGCGCAGGCGGCCAACATCTCCCCGGTCACGAGCTCGACGTACGCCCCCGGGTCGACCGAGTCCGGCACGACGTGCGCGCCAAGGAAGGTCACCTCGGCCGTCAGCTCGCGAGCAATGGCGACCGAACGGCGCTCATCGGACACCGTCAGGCCGTATCCGCTCTTGATCTCCACCGTCGTCGTGCCCTGGTGCAGCATCTCGACCACCAGCCGGGACGCATTCGCCCGCAAGGCGTCGTCGGTGGCCTCTCGAGTGGCGGCGACCGTGGTGCGGATGCCGCCCGCGGCGTAGGGCTGCCCGGTCATCCGAGCCTCGAACTCGGCGCTGCGGTCACCGGCGAAGACGAGGTGGGCATGGCTGTCGACGAAGCCAGGGATCACGGCGCTCCCGTGGACGTCAACCAACGTGTCGGCCGGCGGGGCGTTGGTCTGCGCACCGACCCAAGCCACGCGGTCGCCCTCGATGAGCAGCGCCGCATCCGCGATCAATCCGAGGGGTGACCCATCCCCCGTTTCCGCGTCGTTGGTCACGAGCTGTCCGATGCCCGCGAGCAGCGTCGCCGTCATCGGTCCACCGTGGCCCAGATCGCGTCGATGGACTCCCCGAGCACAGCACCCACCGACCCCAGCGACACATGCTCACCGTCGCGAACGAGTACTCGACCTCCGACGACGACGTCGGTCACGTCCGAGGCTGTCGCCGCGAGAACAATCTGGTCGGCGAGGGTCCCCGCCGTGCGCACGGAGCCGGTCGACACCGCGACCAGGTCTGCCGGCGCCCCGACCGAGAGGCGGCCAGCCTCCGGCCAGCCGATCGCGGCGTGCCCTCGCCAGGTCAGAGCGTCGACCAGCTCGGGGGGGCTGAACCGTCCGCGTTCACCGGTGGCCAGCCGCTCGTGCATCTCGGCGCCGCGTGCCTCTTCAAATCCATCCACGACGGCGTGCTGGTCGGTCCCGAGGCACAGCCGCGCGCCCTGCTCAGCTAGGGCGCCGGACGGCCCGATCCCGTCGGCAAGGTCGCGCTCGGTTGTGGGGCAGAGACAGATCGACGCGCGCGCCGCCCCGAGCAACGTGATGTCGTCCGCCGTCAGGTGAGTCGCGTGAACGGCGGTCAGGCGTGAAGTCAGGAGTCCATGGTCGGCGAACACTTGCGTGGGGGTTCGGCCATAGGCCGCAAGGCAGTCTTCGTTCTCCTTGGGCTGTTCGGACAGGTGGACATGGAGCGGCGCGTCGGGGTTGGCGTCAGCGACCGTGGCCAGGTCGTCCTCGGCGACGGCCCGGACCGAGTGAACGGCGGCGCCGATGCGCATCGCGTCATCAGGCTCAAGTCCCTGCATGCGGACCGCCCAGGCCTCAGCGCTCCCGTCACCGAAACGCAGCTGTGGTCCCTCGAGCGCTCGCCCGATCCCACCGGTGAGGTAGCACGTGTCGAGCAGCGTGAGCCGGATCCCAGCGTCTGCGGCCGCCGCGCGCAACGCCTCTCCCATCGCATTTGGGTTGTCGTAGCGGCCCCCTCCGGGCGGGTGATGGAGGTAGTGGAACTCTCCGACCGCTGTGAAGCCGGCCAGCACCATTTCCGCGTACGCCGCTCGCGCAAGCGAGTACATCGATGACGGGTCGAGCGCCGCCGACAGGGCGTACATCGCCTCGCGCCAGCTCCAGAAGGAGCCACCGTCGGCATGAGTCCTCCCCCGCAGGGCACGGTGAAACGCGTGCGAGTGAGCGTTCGCGAAGCCCGGCAGGACCACACCGCCGAGGCGAACGGCCTCGTCTGGCGGTGGGACGCCGACAGAGATGTCTGCGATCGCGCCCTCGACCGAGACCGACACAAGTACATCTCGGGCCATGCCGTCGGGCAGCCAAGCTTGCTCGCAGTGCCACGTGGTCATGGAGTGCTCGCCGGCCGCTCCGCGGCACCGGCAAGCTCGGCGATCACTCCGGCCAGGGCTTCAACCCCGGCCTCGCAGTCATCGATCTCGGCGTGCTCGGCGGGGCTGTGTGAGACACCGGTCGGGTTCCGTACGAACAGCATCGCCGTGGGCACGCCGGCAGCCGCGAGGATCCCCGCGTCATGCCCAGCCGCTGTCGGCAGCATCGGCGCCGGCGCCCCACCTTCCACTGCAGCGCCGACGACGCCCGCCAGGCGGCGGGCCAGATCGGGATCGAAGGCAACCAACGGCGACACCGACTCGGCGGTCGCCACGAAGGCCGTACCGTCGCGGGACGCGCGATCTCGGGCCTGTGCACACACCGCCTCGACGACCGAGTCGACCGTCTCTTGGTCGGCCCCGCGCACGTCCAACCAAGCGCGCACGCGCTCGGGAACGGCGTTGGTCGCGCCAGGGTCGATCTCGAGCCGGCCGACGGTCGCACGCGCCCGACTCAGCCGGGCCTGCTTGTTCGCCGACAGGGTCGTGAAAGCAGCCGTGAGCATGGGGTCGGCCCGGTCCTCCATCCGCGTCGTTCCGGCGTGGTCAGCCCGACCAGCAAACTCCAACCGCCAGCGCCCGTGGGGCCAGATGGCCGTGGCCACTCCGACAGCCGCACCGGCTCCGACATCCGCCTCGGCGAGCCAGCGACCCTGTTCCACGTGCAGCTCGACAAACACCTCGGCGGCATCGACCAGATCGGACCGGCCGTACTCGTCGGGGTCGACGCCCAATCCCGCGCTCTCGTACGCCTCCGCGAGGCTCACCCCGTGGCGATCTCGCAGCGCGAGCGCTCGCGCCGGCTCGAGCGCCCCGGTGGCCAGCCGGGAACCGAGACAGGGCATCCCGAAGCGCGATCCCTCCTCCTCGACGAACACCGAGACTCCGACCGGTTTGCCGGGCACGAACCCTCGGGAGCGGAGCAGGTCCAGGGCCGCCAGGGCCGAGACGACCCCCAGGGGGCCGTCGAAGGCGCCGCCGTCGGGGACCGAATCGAGGTGGCTCCCGGTGATGATCCCCGGCCCGGTGACCGAGGGGTCGGGGCGCCACCACGCCACCCGATTGCCGATGCTGTCGGTCTCCAGGGTCAAACCACGCGCCCGGGCGGCGGCGACGAACCACGCATCGGCGTCTCGCTCCGCGGGGCTCAGGCCGGCCCGACGGTAGCCCCGAGTGTCGGGGTCCTTCCCGATCGGGGCCAGCTCGGCCCACAGCTGGCCGAAGGTCACTGGCCGCCCTCGCGCATGGGGGTGCGCACCCCGCGCTCCTCGGCGACCTCGACGGCGCGCTCGTAGCCCGCATCGACGTGTCGGATCACACCCATGCCGGGATCGACGGTCAGCACGCGTTCGATCTTCTGGCCCGCCAGGGCCGTACCGTCCGCAACCGTGACCTGCCCAGCGTGGATGGAACGACCGATGCCCACGCCGCCACCGTGGTGGATCGACACCCATGAGGCGCCGGACGCCGTGTTGATCATCGCGTTGAGCAGCGGCCAGTCAGCGATGGCGTCCGAGCCGTCGAGCATCGATTCGGTCTCGCGGTAGGGCGACGCCACCGATCCGCAGTCCAGGTGATCGCGACCGATGACGAGCGGGGCGCTGACCTCGCCTCGAGCGACCAAGTCGTTGAAGCGCACACCCGCCTTGTCGCGCTCGCCGTAGCCCAGCCAGCAGATCCGAGCCGGCAGGCCCTGGAACGCCACCTTGTCCTGCGCCTTGCGGATCCAGCGGGACAGAGGCTCGTTGTCCGGGAACAGCTCGAGCACCGCGCGATCCGTCGCCGCGATGTCAGCCGGATCGCCCGAGAGTGCGGCCCAACGAAATGGACCCTTGCCCTCGCAGAACAACGGCCGGATGTAAGCGGGCACGAACCCGGGGAAGTCGAAGGCACGGTCGTACCCGTGCAGCTTGGCCTCTCCGCGGATGGAGTTTCCGTAGTCGAAGACCTCGGCACCGGCATCCATGAAACCGACCATCGCCTCGACATGGGTCGCCATCGACTCGCGCGCCCGGTCCGTGAACTCTTCAGGCTTGGCCTCCGCATAGTCGGCCCAGTCTGCGACGTCGACTCCAATCGGCAGGTAGGACAAGGGGTCGTGCGCCGACGTCTGGTCGGTGACGATGTCGACAGGGACTCCGCGGCGGAGGAGTTCCGGGAGCACCTCCGCGCAGTTGCCCTCGAGTCCGACGGAGAGCGGGCGGCGCTCTGCCACGGCAGCCGCGCACCGGGCCAAGGCATCGTCGAGACCATCACTGACCTCATCGAGATAGCGCTCGGCGACCCGGCGCTCGAGCCGTAGCCGGTCGACGTCGACGATGAGGCAGACCCCGTCGTTCATCGTGACGGCGAGCGGCTGAGCGCCGCCCATGCCGCCGCAGCCACCGGTGACAGTGAGCGTGCCGGCGAGCGTGCCGCCAAAGCGCTTGGCCGCGACCGCCGCGAACGTCTCGTAGGTCCCTTGCAGAATCCCCTGCGTACCGATGTAGATCCACGAACCTGCGGTCATCTGGCCGTACATCGTCAGCCCGAGCTGCTCGAGGCGCCGGAACTCCGGCCAGGTCGCCCAGTCGCCGACCAAGTTGGAGTTCGCGATGATCACGCGCGGTGCCCACTCGTGAGTCTGGAAGACCCCGACCGGGCGGCCGGACTGAACGAGCATCGTCTCGTCGCCCTTGAGGCTCTGAAGCGTGCGCACCAGGGCATCGAAGGACGCCCAGTCACGAGCAGCCTTTCCGGTCCCGCCGTACACGACCAGATCGTCGGGTCGTTCGGCCACCTGTGGGTCGAGGTTGTTCATGAGCATCCGCATCGCAGCTTCTTGCTGCCAGCCTTGGCAGGTCAGCGTGGTGCCATGGGGAGAGCGCACCGGGCGCGGGCCGGACGGAGCGATCGTCATCGTGTGTACTCCTTGACGTTCATGACGCTGGACGTACAGGACGCTTGAGGTTGAGGACGCATGAGGTTCCGCACGTCAGTCGAGGGCGCCGACGGCGGACTCGGCGGCGGCCAGGGTGGTGCCATCGGCGACCTGGCGCACAACAGCTTCGATCTCCGGCGCGAGGAAGCGGTCGGGTCCCGGGCCAGCCGCGACCTCACGCACGACCCCCAGCACCGCCGCCGTGCCCGGCGCCGGCGTGAGCGGTGCCCTGAGGTCGAGGGCACGGGCGGCTGTGAGCACCTCGATCGCCAGCACCCGTGTCAGGGCGTCGATCGACCGCCGAAGCTTGCGCGCGGCTGACCATCCCATGGAGACGTGATCCTCCTGCATGGCCGAGGACGGGATCGAGTCCACGCTAGCCGGGGCGGCAAGCCGCTTCATCTCCGTGACCAAGGCGGCCTGGGAGTACTGCGCGATCATGTGCCCGGAGTCGACGCCTGGGTCGTCCGCCAGGAACGGTGGAAGTCCGTGCGATCGATGCTGGTCGAGCATGCGGTCGGTCCGCCGCTCACTGATCGAGGCAAGGTCAGCCGCGGCTATCGCCAGGAAGTCGAGGGCATAGGCCACCGGAGCGCCGTGAAAGTTGCCGTTGGACTCCACCCGGCCGTCGTCGAGGACCACGGGGTTGTCGATCACCGAGGCGAGCTCCCACTCGGCAACCCGTTCGGTGTGATCGAGGGTGTCGCGTACGGCTCCGGCGACCTGGGGGGCACAGCGCAGCGAGTAGGCGTCCTGCACCTTCGTGTCGTTGAGCCGGTGCGAGGCCACGATGCCCGAGCCCCTGAGCAGTCGGGTCATGTTCGCGGCCGACCGGCCCTGGCCCGGCTGGGGCCGCAGGGCATGAAGGTCCGCGGCGAACACCCGGTCGGTGCCCAGCAGAGCTTCCACGCTCATCGACGCGGACACGTCGGCGACCCGGACGAGCGCCCTGAGATCGGTACAGGCCAAGACCAGCATCCCGAGCATGCCGTCGGTGCCGTTGATCAGGGCAAGGCCCTCCTTCGCCGCCAGCTGCACGGGCTCCAGTCCGGCGGCGGCGAGCGCGGTCGCCGCTTCGGTCATCGTCCCTGATTTGTCCCGGACCGGGCCCTCGCCCATGAGCGCGAGAGCACAGTGCGCGAGTGGTGCCAGGTCACCCGAGCAACCGAGCGAGCCGTACTCGTGCACGATCGGAGTGATCCCAGCGTTGAGCATCCCGGCGTAGGCCTCGACCGTGGACAGCCGCACCCCGGTGTGGCCACTGGCGAGGGTCCGCAAGCGCAAGAGCATGAGCGCGCGAACCACCTCCCGCTCGACCTCCGGGCCGGTGCCGGCCGCGTGGGACCGGATCAACGAGCGTTGAAGCTTTTCGCGCAGCTCGGTCGGGATGTGGCGATTGGCCAGCGCGCCGAACCCCGTGGAGATCCCGTAGGTAGGGACCTCGCCTGCAGCGAGCGCGTCAATGCGCGCGCGAGCCGCGGTGGTGGCCGTGCGCGCCTCCGCGGTGAGCTCGACCGGCGCGTCATGACGAGCGACGGCGACCACCGCCGCTCGCGTCAGTGGAGGAGGTCCGACCAAGACGGGGTGTGTCATGCCCTCATCGAAGCCAATTCGGGCGCCGGTGTCTGCCGGACCGCGATCACCATCCCCGGGGTGGCCATGAGTCTCGCCCTCAGACAGCTCGCCGCCGTGTTGACAGAGCGCACCGGGTCGCGTGGGGTAGACCAGGCAGGCACGAAACCGTCGGTCGGAGGACTGGATGAGCGCATTCGTCGTGGTCGGGGGCGGGCTGGCCGGAGCCAAGGCGGTCGAGACCCTCCGGGAGAAGGGATTCGACGATGAGATCGTGCTCGTCGCGGCCGAAGAGCAACGGCCCTACGAACGACCTCCGCTGTCGAAGGGATTCCTTCAGGACAAGGAGCACCGCAACAGCGTCTTCATCCACGACTCAGACTGGTATGAGGACAACGACGTCGATCTCAGGCTCGCGACCGAGGCCATCGGCATCGACCTCGCCGAGCATCGAGTCGAGCTGGACGGTGACACGTCCCTCGTCTACGACAGATTGCTCCTGGCCACCGGAAGCGAGCCCCGACGGCTCGACGTAGCCGGGGCTCACGGTGAGCACGTCTTGGTCCTCCGTACGCTGCCGGACGCCGAGGAGCTCAAGGAGGCACTGGCTTCCGAGGGACGCCTCGTCGTCGTCGGAGCAGGCTGGATCGGGCTCGAGACCGCGGCGGCAGCAAGGGCAGCGGGCCTCGACGTCACGGTCATCGAAGCGGCGCCGCAGCCGCTGCTGCGGGTGCTCGGTCCCGAGATGGCTGCGGTGTTCGCCGACCTTCACCGGTCGCAAGGCGTCGACCTGCGGACGGGTGTCGGCGTGGCGGAGATCACCGACGAGTCCGTGGTCACCGACGCCGGCGACGTCATCCCGGCCGACCTCGTGGTGATGGGCGTGGGCGTGACTCCGCGCACCGAGCTCGCGGAGTCAGCAGGCCTCGAAGTGGACGACGGCATCATGGTCGACGCCGGGCTGCGCACCTCCGATGCCGACGTCTTCGCCGCCGGGGATGTCGCCCGAGCGTGGCACCCGCGATACGGGCGCGCTCTGCGCACCGAGCACTGGGCCAACGCGCTCAACGGCGGCCCAGCCGCGGCGCGAGCCATGCTCGGCGAGGATGTCTCCTACGATCGCCTGCCCTACTTCTACACCGACCAGTACGACCTGGGGATGGAGTACGTCGGCTGGGCGGACGCCTCACGAGCCCAGGTCGTCACGCGGGGCGACGTGGCCGGTCGCGCCTTCCAGGCCTTCTGGCTAAGCGATGGGGTCGTCGAGGCTGCCATGCACGTCAACCTGTGGGACGAAGGGGCCGACCCGCTCAAGGCCATCGTTGGACTGGGCAGACCGGTCGATCTGGCTCGGCTGGCCGATCCCTCGGTACCCCTCGCTGACCTGTGAGACGACCGGCCAGCCTGATGGTGGCTCGATGCGGGTTGGTCGATCAGCCGCCGGCTACTTGAGCTGTTGGCAGGCCGGCACCTGGTCGATGGCTGCGGACAGCTCCTCATCCGAGGCCAGGCTCTGGCCGGTCTTGGCCAGCTCATCGATCGCCGACTGGACCTCCGGAGCGGTCAACGCGTCGGAGATCGCCTGGAATCCCGCGAAGGCTCCGTTGCTCTTCTCGGCGTCCTGAAGGCCCTTTTCAAGGCCGTCGGCCAAGGCCCGTGACGCGTCGATGTAGGCGTTGGTGAACTCTTGGCCGTTAGCGATGTCCGGGGCCCCGAGCTGTTCGAGCTCGTCGGCGAACGCCCGCAACTGGGCAGGGAACTCCTTGAACTGCTTGGTCAACTTCTTCACCGCCGCCTGTGGGTCGGCAGCAATCTCGTTCGGGTCGTACTGGAAGGACTTCGGGTTCAACGTCTTCGAGGATGCCTCGCACACCGCCGTGACCCAGGCCACCACATCCTGGTCGGTGGACACATTGGCCGGAGGGGCGGACGACGGCGGCGGAGTCGTCCCCGGGCTGGAGTCGCCCGGCGTCGGCGAGGCACTGCCGCCACTCGAACCTCCCGAGCAGGCGGTGGCGACGAGGGTGAGCGAGGCGAGCAGCGCCGCGAGCAGGGATCGAGGAGCAGTTCTCATGTCAGTACCTGTACGTCGGCGCGATGACCGCGCGGGCCAATGTGTGGAAGGCGAGCGTGAAGCCGACGACGGCCGGGCGAGCCGATGCGTCGAGGCCGAGCGTCGGGACGTCGACGGCGTGGATCGCGAACAGATAGCGATGCGGGTGGTCCCCCTGCGGCGGCGCGGCACCGCCATAGTTCGCCAGGCCAAAGTCGGTGGCCACGTGAAATCCGCCGGGAAGCTCGTCATCGGAGGCTCCAGCGCCACGAGGCACGGTGGTGACTGCCTTTGGGACGTCGATCACGACCCAGTGCCAGAACCCCGAACCGGTCGGCGCATCCGGGTCCAGGCAGGTGATGACAAAGCTCTCGGTCTCGGTCGGAAACCCCGACCAGGACAAGTGCGGCGAGAGGTTGGCGCCACTCACGCCCATCCCGTTGAACACGTGCTCCTCCGACAGCGGAGCGCCGTCGACAACATCGTCGCTGACCACCGTGAACGCCTTCACGGGCGCGAGGTAGTCGTAGGGAATGGGGGCTATGGGACGCTCAAGGCTCACCCCTCCACTCAAGCGCACTCCCCACGCGTTGCCAACCAGCCGATCGGTCATCCCTGACGGCCGGCGAATCAGCGCGCTCGCCCGTGCCTCGGGTCCTACGCTTCGGCCATGCCGCTCGCACTGACGCCCGTGACACCCGACGACGTCAGCCGGATGACGAGCAAGCTGTTCCTGGCGGAGGGCACCGACAGCCCGCGGAAGCGGTCGGCGTTCTGGGCGCTGCTCGTCCTCTCCGGAGTCATCGCGACCGCCGGGGTCGTCTCAGACTCGACGGCGACCGTCATCGGAGCGATGATCGTCGCCCCCTTGATGACCCCGATCATCGGGGCCGCGCTGGCCATCGTGTTGGCCGACAAGCGCAACATGATCCGCTCAGCCTTTCTCGTGCTGGCCGGCGCCATCACCGTCATCGTCATCGGCTACCTGGTGGGAATGATCGTGGTCGGAGACGTCACCTCCGCCACGAACACGCAGGTCTCCGGCCGGGTCAATCCCCGCCTGATCGACCTGCTCGCGGCTCTGGCGACCGGCGTGGTCGGGGCCTTCGCCCTCGTGCGTTCCGACATCTCCGACACGCTGCCCGGCGTGGCCATCGCGATCTCGCTGGTCCCACCACTCAGCGTCGTCGGCCTGACCTTGGAATCGGGTGCGCCTGGGGAATCGCTCGGCGCCCTCCTGCTCTTCGCCACCAATGTCGCGGCCATCGTGGCCACGGGCACCGTCGTCCTGCTTCTCTACCGGGTTCGGGAGGCTGCAGGGTTGACCGGCCGTACGGTTGGTCAACTTCAGGGAAGGACGCTCGCGGTGGTCGGGGGCATGGTGGTCCTCATCACCGTTCCGCTCGCGATCGGCACCTCCAACGTCGTCACCCAGACCCGCATCTTGGGGCGAGCGACCCCAGTGGCCCAGGAGTGGGCGCAAGGGCAGGGCTGGACGGTCACTGAGGTGACCTACCGCCAGGGTGTCCTGCGCGTGGTAGCCCTGGGCCCGCCCCCGGAGATCGACGACGGGACGCTTAGATCGGCGCTGGACACGGCCGGCCTCGAGAACATCGACGCACGGGTGACACTCGTGATCGGGGGTTCGCGAGACCTGCCCGCCCAGTGATCCGAGCCAAGACCCACGGGACGTGGGCGGCGGGACGGACGCGCTCGGCCAGACCCCGCAGTGGACCGCGTGCTGGCCGCTAGCGAGGGGTCCAGCGCTTCCAGCGCGCCATGGCCGACGCGCGGACCTTGCCCTCCCACACGAGTTCGGCCTCGACCGTCATCTCCGACTCCGACGCGGACACCACCACCGCACTGAGCTCGACGGTTTCGCTCAGAGGCGCTGGTCGAAGGAATCTCACTTCGAGGCCGGCCGTCACATAGGCCAGGGCCGCACCTGGGGCCGGCGCCCATCCCTGGCGCTGCGCCTCGAGCATCACCGCTGCAGCGCTGTGGCAGTCCAGGACGGTAGAGATGATGCCGCCGTTGAGGAATCCAACGCCGTTGTCGTGCTCCGGCCAGGGCGTGAACCGGGCGGCAACGCCTGCGCCAGCGGGGTAGCTCTGGAGATGGAGACCCTTGGGATTCGCGGGTCCGCAACCGAAGCAGGTCATGTCGGGAAAGAGCCGCTCCTGGATGCTCGGGCCGGGATCAGTCATGCCTCATCGTCTCGCGGCCCTAGACGCGTCCGAGAAAGGCCAGGACTCGGGTCGTCAGCAACGCCGTGGCCTCAGCGTCGTACGACGGCAGGGAGCTGTCGGCGAAGTAGTGCTGATCACCGGGATAGAGGAACAGCTCGGCATCGTCCACCGAGTCGACGATCTCCCGGGCCGCGTTGATGTCGCCCTCACCGACGAAGTAGGGATCGGCGTCCATCCCGTGGATCTGGACGGGGACACCCTCCGGCCACGGCCCGAAGGCCCACTCGCCTGTGATCGGAATGCACGAGTAGAACAGCAGCGCCCCACGGGCGCCCGCACGCGTCTGCGCCAGCTTCTGTGCCGACATCTCACCAAGTGAGAACCCGGCGTAGACCAGTTCCTGCGGAAGGGAGGCTGCGGCGCTGACGCCTCGTTGAAGGATCTCCTCGAACCCGACCTCGCCGACGTAGGCCATACCCTCGTCGATGCTGTCGAACAGCCGGCCGTCGAGCAGATCGGGCGTGTGCACCGTGTGCCCGGCCGACCGCAGCTCGTCGGCGAAGGCGACAACGCCGGCCGTCAATCCCTGTGCATGGTGGAAGAGCAGCACTTCGGCCATCGGTGTCTCCTCGTAAGGGGTCGGGGTCCAGCCGGTACAACCGTGCCATGCGGGACCCCCACTGGAGCCAAGTCTCCGTCGCGCCTCAGCGTCGTGGAGATCGCGGGACTTGCGACGATGCCTCCCGCGCCTCGCGGAAGAACGCTTCCAGCGCCTGGACGTCAGCCACCTCGCCGGCCAGGAGTACCGCGCCGAAAGGGGCGTTCCAGAACGCCGCCGGCGTGCTCCATTCCCGGAAGTCCCAAGGCCCGACGTAGGCGTAGGGCTCGCCGAGGAACCCGTCGCCCGGGGACACCCCGTAGTTAACGTCGTCGACCGCTATCCCGAGGTCGAAGTGCTCAGGCCAGAGCACCGGGGCCTCGCCCGGCGCGAACGCCGAGAGCGCCGCCTCACCCCTGGCGAACCAATCAGCGATGAGCGCCGCGTCGTCCTCGTGGATCTCGATGGGCTCTGAGACGGTCACCCCGGAGTGGTCGTGGTAGTGGTCCGGAACGTGAAACTCCAAGCCGAGCGCGAGCGCGACATCGCCGTAGCTGCCCCGTAGCGGAACCCGCGAGGCACCGGAAACCAGGGACAGCTCGTCGACCCTGAGCTCCGAGCCGACGACGGTGCCGAACCCGCCTGGCGTGACTCGAAGCCTGATCGTGCCGTGCGCGACGTACTGAGGTCCGGCCAAGAGGCCCTCTGCCACGCCGTGCAGATCGCGACGGGACCGTGCAAACCGAACGGCATCCATCCCGACAGACTGACGGTCCGGAGCGCCACCGTCCACCGGTAGCGGCTTGCTGCAGGAAAACTGGCGCGCCCGGAGGTATTCGAAACCCCGACCTTCTGATCCGTAGTCAGACGCTCTATCCAGCTGAGCTACGGGCGCATCGCCCAAAGGCGAATCGCCATGCTACCGGTCAGTCGTACGGCCCCGAAATCCTCGTCCTGGCCGGCCCCTCGGGCCCACGACGCGCCTCGAGACTTCTACCCCGTCGCTGAGTCGCGCTCGACCACCGCGTTCAGCTCAGCGCCCAGGAGCACGACGTAGGCCGTGAGAAAGAGCCACAGCATCAGCACGGCGGCTCCCGCCAGTGCGCCGTACGTCTTCTGGTAGCTGCCGAACTCGGAGACGTACACGCTGAAGGCGACGCTGCCCAGCACCCAGAGCGCGGTGGCCACAAGGGCTCCAGGGGTAGCCCAAAGCCATCGAGCACGGTCTCGGTTCGGAGCGAACCGATAGACCACGGCAAGCCCCCCGAGCATGAGGACCACGAGAAGCACCCAGCGAACCGACTGGGCCAACAGCTCGCCCGCGGTCCCGAGACCGAGGCTCCGGATCGCTGGGGGGACGGCGGTCAGGAGCAGGACCGCCAGGAACAGGAAGACGATCGCCCCGAGCGTCATCCCGAGGGCCATCAGTCGACGCTTGACGAGCCCTCGGCTCTCCTGCTCGTCGTAGGCATGGTTGACGGCCTTGATCAGGTTGCCGACGCCACCGGAGGCAGACCACAGCGCCAGCAGTACCGCGATCACCAGACCGAGGCCGACGCCGTGCTCAGCACCGGCAACGCTCGTCAGCTGGCCCGAGATCACAGCCGTTGCCTCGTCGGGCAGCCCGCGTGTGAGGCGCTCGATCTGTTGGGTGGCTTCCTCAGGGGTGACGACGAGACCCCAGACCAGGAGAGTCGCGATGGCCGCTGGGAACAGGGCCAGAAATCCGAAGAAGGCCACACCGCCAGCAAACATGGGCACGTTGTCGCTCTTGGACTCCTCCCAGGTGCCTTTCAGGAGCCTGCGCCATCGGGAGGCCCATGGCTCCTGGGCCGAGTCCGCCGACGGATCGACGCCGGCTGGCCCAGCCGCGTCCGCTAGACCGGGGGTATCTGGATCGTCCGGCGATGAGGAGGCTGGCCGTCGGGAGCGCACCGCCTGCCCAGCGACCAAGCCAAGCGCAACCCCAAAGGCGCTCAGCACCAATCCACGTCTCACTCGGGTTGACGTCAAAGGCCGCCTGCCATCGTCTTCAGTCCTCTCGACTCACCGACGGTTCGTCGACCGATCGGTCGTTCTGCGAACGGATCCCCTCCTAGGGCATGGCCACGGGGAGCAGTCGGCAAACCCGACAAGCACGAGGAACCGGGTCGGGACGACGTGCTGATCTGCGCTTTCCGGTCAGGCTACGTGGGCCGGAGACGACGCCCTGAGATCGACCTCGAAGACCACCACACCATCGGCCACGACCGGTCTCAGGTCTGGCCACGTACGCGCGAGCCATCCGGCCACCCGGCGATTCTCGCCGAGGACAGCGAACCGCAACCGCGACGCTCCCGCCGACTCGGCCTCCTCGGCCGCACGCCTCACCAGCTGGGTGCCGAGGCCGCGTCCCTGATGCGAGTCAGCCACGGCGACGGCAAGCTCGGCCGTTGCTGCGTCCTCCGGCAGGAGCGCCCACGAGGCATGGCCGACCACGAGTCCGTCCTGTTCGGCGACGAAGGCGCCGTGGGCGTCGTCTCGCTCGAGCAGGCGGTTGAGCAACGTGGAGCCAGGCTGGCCGAGACCGGTGAAGAATCGGCGGAAGCTGGTCTCGGGCGACAGAGCGCCCAGGAAGTCACGTACAGCGTCGAGGTCTGCCGCGTCGGCGGCCCGCACGATCATCCGGGCGAGCCGCTGAACAGCATGAGCGTCGAGGTCGCGTGTGCGAGGAGCTTGCCGCGCGAGTCGACGAGAGTGGCTTCGGCCACAGCCGTGGACCGACCGCGATGGATGACTCGGCCCTCGGCGCGGACGACACCGGAGTTCAGGGTCATCGGTCGGACGAAACGCGTCGCCAGGTCAAGGGAGGTGTACGCCTCCCCTGCGGCGAGGGTTGCGTGAACCGCACAGCCTGCCGCGGTGTCGAGCAGGGTGGCGACGACGCCGCCATGGACGACACCGATGGGGTTGTAGTGGAAACTCTGCGGCTCCGCGGTCACGGCGACCCAGTCCTCACCCAGCTCGAAGGAGCCGAACCCCATCGTCGCACCGATCGGGGGGAAGGGGATCACCCCGTCGACCATTCCCTGCAGGATCTCGCGCCCAGAGAGCCCGGCCATGAGGGGCAGCGCCTCCTCCGGGTCGGACCAGGAGTAGCTGCGGGCGTGGACGGTTGGGGTCGCAGGGGCGTTGTGGCGCTCGGCCTGGGTTTCGGTCATGAACCCAGCCTCCCCGTCATTGCTGAGTCTGTCAAATAGACCTAGCATGGGCGCATGAGCCAACCAGACGCCCTGCTGTGGTCCACCGACAACTGCACCATCGAGCGTGCGGTAGGCGTCTTCGGGGATCGTTGGTCGTTCCTCGTTCTCCGCGAGGTTTTCAGCGGAGTCCGCCGCTTCGACGACATGCGGGTGCGTACGGGCATCCCGCGCCAGGTGCTCTCGGCCCGGTTGGCCTCGCTCATGGGGGCCGGCCTGCTGCGGCGCGAGCCGTACCAAGAACCGGGACAGCGGACACGCAACGAATACCGCCTGACGCAGAAGGGTCTGGATCTCTACCCGGTGCTCGTCGCCCTGCTGGACTGGGGCAACCGCTATGCCGTCGACGACGACGGCGCGCCAATCCAAGCGGAGCACCGGGGTTGCGGCGGCAACGTTCGCGCCGAGCTCATCTGCTCCGAAGGGCATCCGGTCGGGTCGGCGCGTGACGTCGCTTTCACGGTTGGGCCCGGCGCCCGGCGGCGCGTTCCCCAACCCGCTTGAGACCGCCGAAACCTCCCGAGGAGCTACCCGCTTCCGCGCTCGGTCAGCGGCAGCCGCACGATGAACCGTGTGTCACCCGGCACGGACTCAACGCTGAGATCGCCACCGTGACGCGCCACGACGATGCGATAGGAGATGTCGAGCCCGAGGCCTGTGCCTTGGCCGACGGGCTTGGTCGTGAAGAAGGGCTCGAAGATTCGCTGCCGCAGCTCGGGCGGGATGCCAGGTCCGGTATCGCCGATCTCCACACGCACCCCGTCGTCGTCCAGAGATGTGCGGAGCGTCAGGGTTCCCTCCCCCTGCATGGCCTGGAGTGCGTTGTCGACCAGGTTGGTCCACACCTGGTTGAGCTCTCCTGAGTAGATCGGGACGGGCGGAAGCGTCAGATCGAAGTCCTTGACGACCACGACGCCGTCGAGCTTCGGCGCCAGCATGGCCAGGGTGCTCTTCAGTCCGGGGTGGATGTCGGTGCGTGCAAACGGCGCCCGGTCCATGTGGGAGTACTGCTTGGCGGCATCGACGAGTGTCGAGATTCGGGTCACCGAGTCCGAGATCTCACCGAGCAGCAACTCGGTCTCGACGGTGTAGGCCAACCAGCGCAGGGCGCCCTCGAGAATCTCCGGCGGTGGTCCGTCAGCCACGCGGTCGAGGAAGGCGCCGTCGATTCCCGCGCTCGCGAAGACTGGTGCGAGGCTGAAGGCGTCACCCACTCCCCGCTCCTCGAGCCAGTCCGCGAGCTCGTCCTCGCGTTCGGACTGCTGCAGGACGGTCAGCTCGGGCGGGTCTGACGCGCGTTGGACAGCTTCTTCCTGGGCGTCAACGAGTGCTTCAAGCAGCCGTGGGTCGATCTCGTCATGGGCCAACATGGCCAGCTTGTGGCGCATCGCAGCCACCCGGTCGCGAAGCGCCGCGTTGGCACGTACCGCTGCGGCCGCGGGGTTGTTGAGCTCGTGAGTCAGTCCGGCGGCAAGCGAGCCCAGCGCAAGCAACTGTTGGCGTTGTCCGACGATCTGCTGGGAGTTGCGCATGCCCAGGAAGAGTCCCTCGAGCAGATGGATCGCCATCGGGAACCACTCGCGGACAGCCTCACCGAAGGCAACGGCCGGAAGCACGAAGAGCTCGACGTCGGAAACCGCGCGTGCCGACGTGGTGTAGGTCATCGACTCGGCGCCCGCGAGATAGCTCTGCATGGCGCCGGCGTAGGCGCCGCGCTGGTCGGTGCGCGTGATCTCCACGTCGTCCGGCCCTACCCGTCTGGTCAACGCGAGGGACCCGTTCAGCAGGCAGACGACGACCTCTGCCGGGGCGCCCTCCTGGAGGATGAGTTCCCCTGCCGCCACCGGGGCCACCCATCCCCGGTCCGACAGCCACTCGAGCTGACGACGGTCAAGGGCTTCGAACAGGAAGAGCGTCCGCACCTCATCGGTGGACAGGCGAACGCCGGTCGCGTCCTGGGACAGGCTCATGTCGCCGCCAGGTAGCGGTGCGCCAGGGTGACCGCCATGGCGCCCTCGCCAACGGCGGAGGCCACCCGCTTGACCGAGTCGGCGCGGACGTCGCCCGCCACAAAGACCCCGGGGATGCTCGCCTCCAGTGGCCACGGGTCTCGGTCGAGGCCCCAGCCGTGCGGGTTTCGCCCGTCGACGACCAGGTCCGCCCCGGTCAGGACGAAACCGCGCTTGTCGCGCAGCAACGTATCGGCAAGCCACTCGGTTCGCGGCTCGGCGCCGATGAAGACGAAGGCATGGCCGGTCGGCAGGCGCTCGCAATGACCCGTCGAGGTTTCCCGCAAGGTCAGTGCCTCGAGGTGGTCCTCACCATGGACCTCCTCGACGACGGTGCCCAGACGAACCGAGACGTTGTCGAGAGCGCGGAGCTGCTCGATCAAGTAGTGCGACATCGAGCGCTCGAGAGCATCCGCGCGCACCACGAGCGTGACCGTCTTGGCGCCCTTTGCGAAGAACACGGCGGCCTGACCCGCGGAGTTGGCTCCCCCGATGACGTAGACGTCGGCGTCGAGGCAGTCGGCCGCCTCCGTGGCCGCGGAGCCGTAGAAGAGGCCGCTGCCCGTCACCGCATCCGCGTTCGGGGCCGCCAAACCCCGGTAGGAGACCCCGGTGGCCACGATCACCGCATGCGCGGCGACCTCGGTGCCGTCGGAGAAGGTCACCACCTTGGCCGGGCCATGCGCTCGCAGCCCGCTGACCGCGCGCGCGGTCAGGATCTCGGCGCCGAACTTGACGGCCTGGCGCCTGGCTCGATCGGTCAGCTGAGCCCCCGAGACGCCGTCAGGGAAGCCCAGGTAGTTCTCGATCCTCGAGGACTGGCCAGCCTGTCCGCCCGTCGCCTCGCGCTCGACCAGCAGAGTGCGAAGGCCCTCGGAAGCGCCGTACACAGCAGCGCCCAATCCGGCTGGCCCGCCGCCCACCACGATCAGGTCGTAGAAGTCCACCGTCGGCATGGTCGACAACCCGACCGCGGCGGCCACCTCAGTGGTCGTTGGCGAGACCAGGGTTTCGCCGTCAGCCGTCACGACGAGCGGAAGCGCTGAGCCGTCAATGTCGGCAGCCTCGAGCAGGCGCCGGCCCTCGGGTTCGTCGACGCTGAGCCAGCGGTAGGGCACGGCATTGCGAGCCAGGAAGTCACGGATCTCGAACGAAGGCGCCGACCACCGGTGCCCGACGACCTTGGTCTCGCGGGTCTCAAAGGGCGCTTCGTCCGCCCAGGCGAGCAGCATGGCGTCAACGACGGGATAGAGCTTCTCCTCGGGTGGGTCCCAGGGCTTGAGGAGGTAGTGGTCCACGTCCACGACGTTGATCGCCGCGATCGCCGCATCGGTGTCCGCGTACGCAGTCAGCAGAGCCCGTCTGGCTCTTGGAAAGACGTCCATCGCGGCCTCGAGGAACTCGATGCCATTCATTCCAGGCATCCGATAGTCAGCGAGCAGCAAGGCCACTCGATCGCCACGTAGCTTGAGCTCGCGCAGCGCCTCCAGCGCCTCGGCGCCGGAGGAGGCTCGCATAACGCGGTGCCCCTCGGCATAGCGGCGACGAAGGTCCCGCGCCACAGCCCGCGAGACCGAGGGGTCGTCGTCCACCGACAAGATCACCGGACGATCGTCGGCCGGCGGAGTTCGGGCAGCCTCGCCGCTCTGCGCGGACGACGCCTCGCTCATCCGGGCCTCACGGGTGGCTGAAGTCGGACGAGCCGGCCACGGTGAACGCCGTGGCGTCGACGAAGCACCACCACCAGTCCTCGCCCGGCTCGAAGGACGAGATCAACGGATGCCCCTCGGCAGCAAAGTGCGCGCTCGCGTGCTTGGACGGGGAGGAGTCGCAGCAACCGACGTGCCCGCAGCTACGGCACATACGCAGGTGGACCCATCGTCCGCCGTCGCGCAGGCAGTCCTCGCAGCCCTCGGCCGACGGCCGGGCCTCGAGGTCGACATCATCCACATGGGTGCACGAGACGGTCATGGTGAGCCTTCGAGGAGTGAGTGACGGACTCAACCAGCCTATGCGCGCTCCCGTGCGGCGCATCCCGGACCGTCTCGCCCCGGCGTGGAGGACGACCTCGGTGGGCGGAGGCGGAGGGATTTGAACCCTCGATGGGCTTGAGACCCAAACCGCATTAGCAGTGCGGCGCCATAGACCGGACTAGGCGACGCCTCCCCGCAGCAGCCGAGAAGGGTCTCCCGGTCACCGCCGGTCGAGGGTACCCGTGCGTCGAACGAGCGAGCAAAGCCGTCACGGGGTCGCGGCGGCGGCGCGGGCCCTACGCTCTGCTCGTGGCGGACAGTGAGGCAGTGACGGCGGCCAAGCGAGCCGCCGGTGAGGCTGCGGTCGACGCCTGCGTCCGGTCAGGCATGGCGGTCGGCCTGGGTACGGGCTCCACCGCCGTCTGGGGGATCCGCCACCTGGGCGCGCTCCTTGAGTCGGGAAAGCTCTCCGACGTCGTGGGGCTCCCCACCAGCGACGTGAGCGCCGCCGAAGCCCAGCGCTGTGGCATCGCGCTGACCACCTTCGACGACCACCCCGTGCTGGACGTCACGATCGATGGCGCGGACGAGGTGGACCCGGTCCTCGACCTCATCAAGGGCGGCGGCGGCGCCCACTTGCGCGAGAAGCTCGTGGCCCAAGCCAGCCGGCGGCTCGCGATCGTCGTGGACGCTGCGAAGCTGAAGCCAGCCCTGGGGACAGGCTTCGCCGTGCCGGTGGAGGTCATCCAGATGGCCCGCGTTCCGGAGACCCGCTTCGTCGAGTCTTTGGGGTACGGGGTGACGTGGAGGCACCGCGACGGAGCTCCCTTCGTCACCGACGAGGGCAACTGGATCCTCGACGTCGCCACGGGCCCGATCTCCGACAAGGCAGCCCTCCTGAGCACGCTGTTGCACCGGGCCGGAATCGTCGAGGTCGGCTTGTTCCTCGGGATGACCACCGACGTGTTCGTCGCCTCACCAACAGGCGTTGACCACCGTCGCACATGACCGTAGTCGCTGAGTTGAGCGGAGACACCCATGGAACCTTGGGTTGAACGGGCTCGACGGGACACGTCCGGTGTCGAACACGTCACCCACTTCAACAACGCGGGCGCAGCGCTTCCTCCCGATGCGGTCACCAACGCGGTCATCGGACACCTCCGACGTGAGGCTGAGATCGGCGGATACGAAGCGGCTGCAGAGGCGACAGAGCGGATCGAGGCCGTCTACGGATCGGTCTCCCGATTGTTCGGCGTCGAACCCTCTGCCGTGGCGATCGTCGAGAACGCCACGCGAGCGTGGGACATGGCGGTGTACGGCTACCCGTTCAAGCGCGGCGATCGCGTCCTCACGGCACGGGCCGAGTACGCAAGCAACGTCATCGCCTTGTTGCAGCTACGACATCGGTTCGGGATCGAGGTCGTGCTCATCGAGGATGACGATTTCGGCCAGATCTCACTCGATCACCTCGAGTCCGAACTTGCTGCCGGGGCCGCGGTGGTCGCGCTCACCCACGGACCGACCAATGGTGGCTTGGTGAACCCGGCCGAGCAGGTGGGAGCGTTGTGCAAGGCCCACGGCACGTTCTACGTGCTCGACGTGTGCCAGACCGCCGGACAGCTGCCCCTCGACTTCCCTGCCCTCGGCTGCGACGTCCTCACGGGAACCAGCCGCAAGTATCTCCGCGGCCCTCGCGGGGTCGGCTTCCTGGTCGCCGGCCCCAGCGCCCTAGAGCGGCTGGAACCACCCTTCCTCGATCTGCACGCCGCGACCTGGACCGCTGAGGACAGCTACGAGGTGCGTTCCGACGCCAAACGATTCGAGAACTGGGAAACCAACTACGCGGCCAAACTCGGGTTTGGAGCCGCCGTCGACTATGCACTCGATCTGGGACTGAAGACCACGTGGCCACGGATCCAGCAGCTCGCCGAGACCCTTCGCCAGGGACTCACATCCATCGACGGCGTCTCGGTCCATGACAAAGGCGAGATTCGAAGCGGGATCGTCACTTTCACAGTGAGTGGGTCTAGCGCCGAGGCCGTCCAGTCGATGCTCGCCGGGCAGCGCATCAACACCTCGGTCTCGCCGCCCGCCTACGCACAGTTCGACCAGCCACATCGAGGACTGCCGGCGCTGGTGCGTGCTTCTGTTCACTACTACAACACCGCGGACGAGGTCGACCACCTACTCGGCGTGCTGCGGCGGTGATCCGCGGTCGGCCCCGTCAGTCCGACGACTCGGCATGGATCCGCTGCTGCCCGGTCGGCTACGTCGATGACTGACATACATGACGGGAGCCGCCAGCACGCCAGCGAGAACGCCGAGGCCCAACGGTGGGTGCGGGGCGGGGATCGAGAACAGCGTGCTCGAGCTCGGCGCGCCTACAGGGCTGGGATCCCGCACTGCGGCCTCGGCACTCGACCCCACCCCCACTGTGATCACCAAGGCTGGGATCGCGACGGCGAGGGCCAGCCGGCGGCGACGGCGAAGACGGCGACGGCGTTCGGTGAGCACGGCGCTGGTCATAGGACGGTCCTGACTGATGTGGGAATCGAACGGCTAGGGGAAGAGGGGAAAGCCCCGAATGAACGTGTTGCTGGCTCCCTGCCGGAAGGCTGGCTGGTTCGTCTGTGGAGAACGGCGACCCCGGCTGTGAATGGGGTAGAGGCAAGCGGGTAGTGCCATAGCTCCTCTTTGGTTGTGGCGCGTCGGCAGTGAGGTGAGGTCGCCCTGGTCGATGGTCATGACGGAAACGCTCTCGGGTTTCGCCAGGGCGGTCGTCGCCCTCGGGTCGCGTTGTTGGCGTCGCCGGGGTTACTCCGCGAGACGGACCGAGCGTCCATCGCCAGGACGATCCCGTCGACGCGACCGCCGTTCGGCCGAGTACCGGTCGGGCAGCTCACATGGCGGAGGAGGCGACAGATACGAAGACAGAGCCAGGTCAGACTTGACGTGCCGCTGGACTGCGGCGCTTCTGACGGCGGGTGGGACGCCTCGGCGAGTTCATGGCTTGGTACATGAAGAACGTGCCGAATACGGTGGGCACCGGAGCTCCTTTGGCGGGTTGATGGGTGAATCTGTGTGGGTCAGGCCGCCGTGCGCCAGGCTGACTTGGCGAGCCGCACGATCGCGCCCCAGCGCGACGGATCCGTCCGGGCCAGCGACATGTCGCTGGCCCGGACGGATTCAGGAGGACGCCAACGCCGTCAACACGTGCAGTCGAGCCGCCCGGCGCGCGGGGAGCACTGCGGCGGCCATGCCCGCAAGGCCACCCAGGGCGGCGATCACGAGCAGCCTCCCCGTGGGGAAGGTCAGCGTGTCGATGCCCTGATCGGCGAGACCGCGGACTGCCGCCCAGCCGAAGAAGGCGCCGATGACCAGGCCCAACAGGGTCCCGAACAGGGCGACAATCACCGCCTCGCCGCGGACGGTCGCCCGAACCTGCCGGCGGGTCATGCCCACCGCACGAAGGAGACCTAGCTCGCGCGTGCGCTCGAACACGGACAGCGCCAAGGTGTTGGCGATGCCCAACAAGGCGATCCCGACTGCGAGCGCAAGCATGGCGTAGACCACGCCAAGCATTTGATCGACCTGAGCACTGGCCTGGTCGAAGAACTCTTGCTTGTCCAGGACCTTGCCGGTCGGGTACGCCTCTGCCGCCGAACGAACGGCCGCGTCGTCCCCCATGACGTAGACGCGTGCGTCGAGCGACCCCGGAAGCGCCCGGTCGAACGCTCCAATGTCGACGAACGAGGAACCGACCCACTCCGAACCCCCGTAGATGGCGCCCACGGTGAACGTCGACTCGCCAGAGGGCAGGGTCACGGGAATCACCGACCCGAGCGACCAGCCATTTTCCGCGGCCAAGCCCGCCTCGACCGCGATCCCGTCCTGACCGAGTCCGGCCAGGTCGCCCTCGATCGTGCCGAGGTCGAAGAACTGCCCGATCGTCGCCGCGGTGAAGCCCTGGAGCGTCGACGGAGCGCCATCGATCAATGCGGGGCCGACCCTGGTCTCCGAGATCAACTCAACGCCGTCGGCCTCGGAGAGGGCCTGAGCAAGCTGCGGGCTGAGTCCGCCTCGGGCGTCGAAGACGCCGGAATCAACCACGTGAGTGCCGTGGAAGTCCGTGGCCAACGACCCCGAGAAGGAGGTCTTGAGCGAAGCCCCGAAGACGGTGATGAAAGCGACGAGGCCGACGCCGATCATGAGGGCCGAAGCCGTGCGAGCGGTCCGCTTGGGACTGCGGGTGGCGTTGTTCGTGGCCAGCTCGGCCGTGACGCCGGTCACCCGCATGGGGAACCCCAGGGCCGCCGATACCGGCCTGGCCAGAATCGGGCCGAGCACCGCGACACCGACGAACGACACGACAGCGCCGACTCCGACGGCCGCCATCCCGGCTCCGCCGACACCGAGCAGGAGGAGCCCGGCGCCGGCAGCGGTGACGAGAACACCCATCACCGCCCGGGCCATCGAGGCACCAGACCGGTCGACGGCGATGGCACGCAGCGCGGCGATCGGCGCGATCCTTGCCGCTCTGCGTGCCGGCATGACCGCCGAAGCGACTGTCACCAGGAGACCCACACCGAAGGCCACGGCCATCGACGACGTGCCGATGACCATCGGGCCGTCCGGCAGGTCAATGCCCGACGCCGACAGAAGGGCGCGCAGACCCCGCGCGACACCGATCCCAGCCACGATGCCGACTCCCGACGCAAGAGCACCGGTGACGAACGCTTCCACCAACACCGAGCGACGGACCTGCGCGCCGCTGGCGCCGATCGCTCGCAGCATCGCCATCTCCTTGGATCGCTGGGCCACGGTTATGGAGAACGTGTTGTTGATGATGAAGGCGCCGACGAAGATCGCCACGCCCGCGAACACGAGCAGGAAGATCTTGAACGGTCCGAAGGCCTCGTCGAACGCAGCCTGGTCCTCGGCGACCTGCTGGTCGCCAGTGATGATCTCGAGGTCCTTGCCGAGCACGGTCGTCAAGGAGTTGACGAGCTGTGTCTGGGAGACGCCGGGTTCTGCTGTGACGGCGACCCCATCGATGCGGCCCGGCTCGGACAGCAACTCTTCAGCGTTGGCGAGGCTGAAGAGCACGGCGCTCGCCCCCGCCGCCGAGTCAGCGGACCCGAAGGACGCGATGCCGGCGATGGTGAACTCCCGCGGCTCAGCCTTGGTCAGGACTTGGACTCGATCACCGACATCGAGTCCGGCCGTCGATGCGCTGCCTCGATCCACGACGATCTCGCCGTCGACCGGGGCACTGCCGGCGACAAGCCGGTATGGATTGAGGGCGGGGTTGTCGACCCAGTTCAACCCGAAGGCCGGTGCCTGGGCCTGGTCGCCCACCGGATCCCCGTCCGGTCCGATGAGCTGGGCGTAGCCCGACACCCGCGCAACAGCGTCGTCCACCCCGTCAACGGCCAGGACGCGGGACACCGTTGCGCCGTCGATGCGGTCCCCGACGGACCCGAAGTCGAGCGACACCGCTTCCGGTGCGCGCACCATCGCGTCGACACCGGTGTTGGCCTCAGACAAGACGTCGTCGAATGTGGCGCCCAACGTGTCAGTGAACACGAGCGTCCCCGCCATGAAGGCGACGCCGATGAGAACGGCGAAAGCCGTGCTGAACATGCGGAGCTTGTGGGCGAGAAGGCCCTTGAGGGTCATGGTGAGCATCGGGGTCAGCCTCCGAGAGTGCGAATACGGTCGAGGACGGCGTCTGCGGTCGGTGCGTCGATGTCGTCGACGATCCGGCCGTCGGCCAGGAAGACAGCCCGGTCTGCATAGCTCGCAGCCACGGGGTCATGGGTGACCATCACGATCGTCTGGCCCAGCTCGCGGACCGCGACGCGCATGAAGGAGAGGATCTCGGCGCCGCTGCGGGAGTCGAGGTTTCCCGTTGGCTCGTCGGCGAAAATGATGGCCGGCCGCGCCGCAAGGGCACGAGCGACCGCCACGCGCTGCTGCTGGCCGCCGGACAGCTCCGAGGGTCGGTGCCGAAGACGGTCTCGCAGACCCACCGTGCGAACCACGTGGTCCAGCCACTGTCGGTCGACCGTCCGGCCGGCCAAGCGGGCGGGGAGCACGATGTTCTCTTCCGCGGACAGCGTCGGAACGAGGTTGAAGGCCTGGAAGACGAAGCCGATGCGGTCACGGCGTAGCCGGGTGAGTTTGCGTTCGCTGAGCCCAGCCAGCTCGGTGTCGCCGATCCACACCGATCCCTCGGTGAGGGTGTCGAGGCCGGCCGCGCAATGCATCAAGGTCGACTTGCCGGAGCCCGACGGACCCATGATCGCGGTGAACCGACCGGGGCCGAAGTGGACGGAAACCCCGTCAAGGGCGCGCACTTGCGCATCCCCTCGCCCGTGCACCTTGACGGCGTTCAGGACCCGCGCGGCGGGGGGGCCCATCTGATTGTGGTCGCTGAGCGGGGAACGGATTCCCGTTTCGGCAGTTGCGGTGGTCATGAGCGCTCCAGTCGTGTGTGGCCGAGATCCGGCGTGTCCGGTGATCGGGATCTACGATCTGGCTCGCCGGGGGTCGGCCGCGTCGGCCTGCCGTCGCTTTCGTCAGCGGCCCTCGACGTACTCCCGCGGAATGACCTCCGTGTCCGCCCACAGGCTGATGAGGTCTCCAGAACCGGCGGCTACGGTCGGCGCGTGAGGACTTTCCGACGCCTGGCCGCACCGAATGAGCCGAGACGCGCGTTGCTGATCGACGCCGCGCTCGCTCTGGGCGCCTCGATCGTCGGCGTGCTCTCGCTGTTCAACCAGGCCCTCGAACCCGGGATGCACGAGCCAGACGCCTTCAGCGTCATCATGGCCATCGGTGCCTGTTCGACGATCCTGGCCTGGCGGCGCTACCCCGTCGGGGCCTTGGTCGTGGGGAGCGTGTTCATCACCATCCCGGTGATCGCCGGCTACCCCGAAGGGCTCATGCCCCTCTTCTTCTACGTGCTCATCGCCACTATGGCCGCGCGCAGCCCCCTGAACCGCTCGCTGGCCGGACTCGCGTGGTCGGTGTGCGTCGTGGTCCTGCTCACGCTCACGGCCCCCCGCTTCTCGGCGTCGGTGGCAACCGGTGTCGTCCTCGCCGCCGTGGTCGCCTGGCTCCTCGGAGCGGCCATCCGTTGGCGGCTCGAGTCAGCGCGGACGGCCATCGCCGTGGCCGACCAGCGCGCCGAGTCCGAGCGCCAGCGCGCCGCGACGGCCGTCACCGAGGAGCGCCTCCGGATCGCCCAGGACCTGCACGACGTCCTCGCCCACTCGATGTCCGTCATCGCGGTCCAGGCGGGCATGGGCAGCCATGTCCTCGACCAGAATCCGGCACAGGCCCGAGCGGCGCTCGACGCCATCTCGGGCATCTCCCGGTCCACGCTCACCGAGATGCGACGACTGCTCAGCGTCCTGCGGGCCGAGGACGGCACGCCCGCGACACTGCCAGCGCCCGGCCTCAGCGACGTACCAGCCCTCGTCGAGGACGTGCGGGCGGCCGGACTCCCGGTCACCCTCAGCATCACCGGCGAGCCCGTATCCGGTCACCCGGGCGTCGAGCTCTCGGCCTACCGCGTCGTCCAGGAGGCTTTGACCAACGTGATGAAGCATGCCGGGACCACGTCGGAGGTGGTGGTGTCCATCAGCTATCAAGCCGAAGAGCTGTCCATCGAGGTCACGGACGACGGTCGGGGCTCGGCCACGAGGTCGCCGACCTCGGGTGGGAGCGCCGAGGAGGGGCACGGGTTGCTCGGGATGCGCGAACGGGTCCAGGTCTGGGGCGGGCAGCTCCGCACTGGGGCGCGACCCGGTGGTGGGTACCGCGTGCGTGCCAGCTTGCCGTACGGCATCGACGCATGATCACCGTCCTCGTCGCCGACGACCAGGCACTTGTCCGCAGCGGTTTCAGCGCAATCCTCGCGAGTGCCGACGACATCACCGTGTCCGGTGAGGCCGACAACGGTGCCGAGGCGTTGGCGCTGGCCGCCTCGACGCGACCCGATGTGGTCCTCATGGATGTCCGGATGCCGGTCATGGACGGGTTGGAGGCGACGCGCCGCATCGCTGGGGACCCCGCCCTGCGAGAGACCCGGATCATCATCCTCACGACCTTCGACCTCGACGAGTACGTCCACGAGGCGCTGCGGTCCGGTGCGAGTGGCTTTCTGCTGAAGGACACCTTGCCCGCTGACCTCCTGCACGCCGTGCGGGTCGTCGCCGGGGGCGAGGCGCTGCTGGCTCCGAGCATCACCAAACGCTTGATCGAGGAGTTCGCTGCCCTGCCCGATCCCGCCAGCGTGCGCGCACCCGCCCTCGAGCAGCTCACCGAGCGCGAACTGGAGGTGCTCGGACTCGTGGCCAAGGGGCTGTCCAACGCTGAGATCGCGGGGCAGCTGTTCGTGAGCCCCGCCACGGTCAAGACCCACGTGAGCCGGCTCCTGATGAAGCTCGACGCCCGCGACCGGGCTCAACTTGTGGTCGTGGCCTACGAGACCGGCGCGGCGCGACCGGGCGTCGCGTAGCGCCGGCGGAGGACCCAAGGCACCAAGCCCACAGGGACTAGGTCCCGGCCGGCACTTCACGCAAGGCGTCGTAGGAATGCTCATCCAACGAGGGCCAGCCGAATCGGTCACGCAGCACCCCGAGGTGCCGCTGGTAGGTGGCCGCCTCCACGTAGGCCGCGTGCCGGCGCGAATCGACGTACGTCATCCCGCCTCGCAGCTGAGGCCGGTCGTTGCGACGAAGGTCGCGAAGTTCGTCGAGGCGTTCGCCGGTCGCGTGGGCGTGGACGTCCATCAGCACCAGCTGGGCCATCTCGTCGAAGCGGCGGTAGGCCGCGTCCGCCAGCTCGATGAAGCCGAGCACGTAGAGCCCGTCGATGGTCGGGTGGACCACACGCATCCACAGGTCGGGGCGACCCTGCGACCAGTCGAACAGGCCCGGGTCCAGATAGGGGATCTGGTAGTCGTAGCCCGTGGCCAGCAGGATCAGATCGACCTGCTCCTCGCTCCCGTCGGCGAAGACCACGCTGTGCTCGCGGATCTCGCGGACGTCACCCTTGGCTGTGAGGTCGCCGTGCGCGAAGTGATGCAGCACCTGCGTGTTCATGATCGGGTGGCTCTCGAGGAGCTGGTGGTCGGGCGGGGCGAGCCCGTATCGAGTGAGGTCTCCGACGAGGGCGTCGACGAGATCGGTGGGGTCGACGGGGACCACGACGCCGTGCGGAGGCGTACCTCCATGATTGATGAAGTGGTCGGTCGGAACCCCGAACAGGTGCTTGGGCACGAAGCGGTAGCCACGCCTCAGCGACAGGTAGGCCGCGGAAGCCGACTGCGCGGCATCGCAAGCGATGTCGACACCGCTGTTGCCGGCCCCGATGACGAGGACACGCCGACCCGCGAACTCGGCTGGGGACCGGTACGTCACCGAGTGGCGGACCTCCCCCGCGAAGCGCTCCAGCCCGGGAAGCTCGGGAACGTAGGGATGCCAGGTCACCCCGTTGGCGCACACGACGCCGGCGTAGCGACGACGTTCGCCGGTGGACAGCTCGACTTCCCATGGGCCGGACCCGTCGTCCAACGGCGTGGCTCGGACCACCTCGACGCCCAGCATCACGTGTTCGTCGAGACCGAAGGCTTCGGCAAACCCCTTGATGTAGCTGAGGATCTGGTCGTGACGGGGGTAGTCGGGATAATCGTCGGGCATCGGATAGCCGTAGAAGCCAGAGGTGTATTTCGACGAGATGAAGTGGGCGGTGTCATACATGGGTGAGCCAGGGTTGTCTTGGTCCCAGATCCCCCCGAGCGACGTGTGCCGCTCGAAGACGTCGAACGGCACCCCTTCCGCCAGGAAGGTCCTCGCCATCACCAGGCCGGCCGGGCCACCGCCGACGATGCAGTAGCTGTCCTTGTAGTCCGCCGTGCTCGCCGTCCGCTCCGCAGACCCCCGAAGGTCGGTCTCTGCGAGATCGGCGTAGACCTGGGGTCGGTTCTTGCGGAGCCAGAGCGCGTAGAACCAGCCGCCGACGGCAGTCGCCAGCAGCGCCACCGGGAGCAGTTTCACCCACACGGCGTCGGTCTGCGTGAGGTCGGTGTAGTGGACAGCCAGGAGGACGGTGGCGATGGTCAGGCCGACGGCCCCAACCAGCGGCGCTAGCCCCGTGCGCCACCAGTCACGATCTGGGCGGCGCCAGAAGAAGACGATGATGGCCACTGCGGCCACCGCCTGAAGCGCCACGATGCCGAGCGTGCTGAGGCCCACCATGCTGGCGCCGAGGTCGAGGTAGGGACTGAGACCGAAGGCCGCAAACGCCAAGACCACGACCGCGTTGACGACCGACTGGGTGGCGGAGGCGTACGACGGGGCGTAGCGCCGAGGGTGGAGCTCGCCGAGCTTCCTCGGCAGGAGACCCTCGCGACCGAGCGCGAACATGTAGCGGCTTGCCGCATTGTGGATGGCGAGCAGGGAGGCCAAGACGCTCGTGACGAAGAAGACGGCCATGATCGACAGGAACGTCTCTCCGAGATACGCCTGTGCCTGGTTGAACACGACCTCACCGACGTCGTCCGCCGGAAGGGCTGCGGCCTGCTGCACCCCGCCAGCGCCCACGATCACCCAGGAGGTCAGGCAGTAGAACCCTCCGATCAGCAGAACGGCGGTGATCGTGGCGCGCGGGACGCTGTGCTTGGGATCGGCGGCTTCCTCGCCGTACAAGGCCGCCGACTCGAATCCGATGAACGAAGCGAACGCGAACATCAGCCAGATGCCGAGTGACGCACTGAACACCGTGCTGGGGGCGAAGGACCCAGTGCGAAGGACATCGACGCCGTCGGTGCCGACCACCGCGACGTCGAAGATCGTGAGGATCACCACCTCGGCGCTCATGAGGACGGCGAGCACCTTGGCGCTCAGCTCGACCGACCGGTAGCCGAGGAAGGCCGTGATCGCCCAACCGAGCGCCGCCAGCGGGATCCACGAGATGTCGAGGCCGGCCTCGTGCAGGACGACCTGAGCGAAGTAGCCGAAACCCCCGGTCAGCCCGATCGCCATGGCGTTGTAGGACAGGACGGCGACCAGGGCGACGGCGACCGCGGGCTGCTTGCCCAGGCCACGCGCGACGTAGGTGTAGAAGGCGCCGGTGTTGACGACCCGGCGGCTCATCGCGCTGTAGCCGACCGAGAAGCACAGCAGGACGATCGTGGCCAGCAGGAAGGCACCGGGAAGCCCGGGGCTGTCGGTCAGGCGCAACGCCAGCGGGACGTTGCCGACCATCGCGGCCAGCGGGGCCGCGGCAGCCACGACCAAGAAGACGATCCGCCGGGTGGACAGCGTCCGCCGCGCCTCAGCCATGGCGCACACCCAACCACTTCACCCACGACTCGCCGTGCTGACGCACGGTCGTCCGTAGGTAACGCCGGCGAGTCGTGGGTGAAGTGGGGGTCAGAACCAGGGGCGGAGGGGTACGCCGGCGGTGCCGTCGGACGACACTCGCGCGCCAAGGACCTGGTGGAGCTCGATGCGCCTGCTGCTGAATCCGAGGCGTGACATCGCGAGGTAGAGCTTCCACACCCGGGCGCGGCCGAGGCCGACCTCGTCGACCGACTCGGTCCAGTGCTTCTCCAGGTTGGCGCCCCAGTCGCGCAGCGTCATCGCGTAGTGCTCGCGGAGGTTCTCCGAGTGGCGGATCTCAAGCCCGTTGTCCTGCATGGCCGACGCCACGGTGCCTACGGCTTCGAGCTCGCCGTCGGGGAAGATGTAGTGGTCGATGAACCCTCGAGCGCGCACCCGCTCGGTGCTCGTGGGTCGAGTGATGCAGTGGTTCAGCAACAAGCCCTCGTCGCGCAGGCGCGACCGAAGGAACGAGAAGTAGGCGGGGAGCTGAGCCAAGCCGATGTGCTCGGTCAGCCCGATGGACGACACGGCGTCGAAGCCGGACTCCGTGACGTCTCGGTAATCCTGGAATCGGACCTCCGCGAGCTCGGACAGACCGGCCTCGCGGATCGCCTGTTGCGCCCACTCGGCCTGCTTCTGCGACAACGTGACGCCCAGGGCGTGAACGCCGTACTCACGGGCCGCATGGAGCACCATCCCGCCCCAGCCGCAGCCGACATCGAGCAGCCGCATGCCCGGCTCCAACCGCAGCTTGCGGGCGACCAGGTCGAACTTCTCGGACTGCGCCTGCTCGAGGGATGCTTCCTCGTGCGGGAAGCAGGCGCAGGTGTAGGCCATCGAGGGACCGAGGAGCCACGAGTAGAACTGGTTCGACACGTCGTAGTGGTGACTGATCGCCTCGGCATCGCGCCGCCTGGAGTGGCGCCTCCCCCGCAGCACCCGAGGTCCGCTCAGCTCCTCTGGGGGGATCGGCGGCCGGCGGACCGCCGCCAGCCCGCCAGCAGCCTTGAGCACCGCGAGTTTCTGGTCGCGACTGAGGTTGCCTGCATGGGCCTTGTCGAGCCCGAGCAGGGTCTCGTAGAGGTCGCCGTGCACCTCGAGCGCACCAGAGACAAAGGCCCGAGCCAGCCCCAGGTCTCCTGGCGACGCGACCACGTAGCGCAGGGCGAGCGGGGAACGGATCTCGACAACGCCCACGGGATCCTTCGCCCCCGCCACCGACCCGTCGTAGGCGCGGAAGGCGACGCCCTCTGCGCCGCCCAGCGCCGACCCCAGGACTTCGGCCAACCTCAACCGGGACATCCTCGTCACCTCCGACGCACCGTCTTCGCGTACAGGTCGAGCAACCGCTCATCGGGATCGTAGGACTTCTTCAGCACCGAGTAGGTGGCTCCGCCGTAAGTCGACCAGAACTCGTCCTCGGGGTAGTGCGAGGTCGAGTACAACGACTTGCGCCCTCCAAGCTCGGCGACAACCTGCTCGATGCGTCGGTTGTGGTGCCCCTCCGTGGCTCCCTCAGGCAGCGGCGCCGCCGACCAGAACCCGACGTTGGCGTAGGTCGTGGTCGGTTCGAGCGCGTAGAGGTCCCAGGTGCGGGAAGGGTCTCGCTGTTTCAGCGGGCAAACCCAGACCGGAGCGATCCCGATCTCCCGGTGGAAGAAATCAAGGAACTCAGGCAGCCGCTCGACCGGGATCTCGACATCCTGCACCACCGGTTCTTGCTCCGGCTTGCCCAGACGCCGGTCCAACCCGGCCTTCCAGCCGTGCCGGCGCTCGAAGCCGACGACCTTCCAGTACGTGTCCGAACGCAACCAACGTTTCGGCACGAGAGGGCGAACCCACGGCTTTTGCACCATGAGCGCTCGTGAGCACCAGAACCAATCGGTGTCCCACCGCCACAGGTAGTCGCGGATGGTGAGGAAGTCACGGAAGCGCTGCTGGATCGAGCGGTAGTAGATCTGATTGCCGGTGTAGTCGGAGGTGTAGGGCGCTTCCGTGGCCCAGGTGCCCACGGTCACGTACATCTCGCTGTCCGAGAACACGGTGCCGTCAAGGAAGTCGACGTCGACTTCGCCGTGACGGTGCGTCTCGACGGCAGCCGCGAGCGCGGCGGCGAAAGACTCCGCGTCGCCGTAGCGGCTGTGGGTGAGCATGACGTACGGCTTCACGGGTTCGAGCTCGATGCGGAGCCGGAGCGCGTAGCCCAGGGTGCCGTAGGAGTTGGGGAACCCGTAGAAGAGGTCCGCGTGCTCGCCGGTCGGCCCGGCGGTGACCAAACGCCCGTCGCCGGTGAGCACGTCCATCTCGAGCACCGACTCGTGGGGACAGCCGTTGCGGAACGATGACGACTCGATGCCAAGCCCGGTCACGGCGCCGCCCAGCGTGATGGTCTTCAGCTCCGGCACCACCATCGGCATCAGACCGAAGGGCAAGGTGGCGTCGACGAGGTGCTCGTAGGTGGTCATCCCGAGCACGTCCGCGGTGCCCGACTCGACGTCGACGGAGATCACCCCGTCGAATCCGCTGACGTCCAGCCCTGGCCGGCTCGTCGCGTCGCGTGTCCGGAACAGGTTGGAGGTTCGCTTGGCCAACCGCACCGGCTCGCCGACCGGGATCGCGTCGTAGTCGGCGCGCAATCGGGACACGAGCTCGTCGTAGTCACGGCGGGTGAGCAGCTCAGCGGACGCGGCCATGGCTCCTCAGCCTAGTGATCACCGTGGTGGTCGGGGAGCCCGCAGGGGCTTGATCTCGCCACGCTTGGTCCTCGGGCTCAGCGCCCGGTAGCCCAGGAACCCGAGCACGGCCGCAGCCACGAGGTCGAAGACACCGACCACCCACAGGCCCTGGGCCAGGCTGTAGCCGGCCAGCGCGACCCAGGCGACCGCGATCGCGAAGAAGATCGTGGAACGGGTCCGGGACGACATGGGCCGAGCCTAGAACTCTGGCGCCGGGTCCGGCTCGGCGACCTCCTGATGAGCCCCTCGATCGAGGATCACCAACCATCGTCCGACGCCAGCCTGATCCCAGGTGTAGCGCTCGAGCAGCCCGTCCGCACCAACGACACACCGAGCCCCCGAGTCGTACGAACCGCCGACGTAGAGATACGAACCGTCCTCCGTCCGGGTGACCCGCCTGGTGTCGAGCCGAGGCGTCAGGAGTCGCTCAACGGCGCCTGGATCGGTGATGTCGGGGACGACGACACGACGCCCGGCGGGTCCCGCAGCGTGGATCGCCTGGATTGCTGCGCCCTGAAAACAGCGCAGCAGGGGAAACAGAAGCGGATCGCCGTCCACCGTCTCCTCCACGGATGTTCCCTCCCCCGAGCTGATCTGCCAGCGGCGGCGGCCCCCATCCTCGGTCACCCGAAGCGCTCGCCGAACGGCGCCGTCCCAGCCGACCTGCAGGTCGGACACCGTGCCGTCGTACTCAGACGTCGCCTCGACGGTGAGAGTGACGGCCTCGCTACGTCGGCGCGCGGACCACCTCGGACCGTCGTTGATGAAGGTCTCCTCGATCGCCATCGGTCGGCCGTCGAGTTGGTAGCGATAGGACCCGTGCACGCCCAGGAAGGTACCGACCGGCCGGTCCCGAGGCAGCAGACGTACTCCAGCAGCGGCCGGCTCGATAGCGTGACACGTATGCGCATCGTGGTTGGCGTGACCGGCGACGACCGCTCGGCCGATGCGGTCGCCTACGCCGTTCAGTGGGCCAGGGCGACCCGGTCGACCTTGGTGGTCACGAGCGTGATGCCCAGGCCGTGGCCGGTGAACAATGCAGGGCCGGTCGACGCCGAGTGGACCGCCTACCTGCGCGACGAGGCCCAACTCGCGCTCGACCGCGCCGCCGAAGGGGTGCCGATCGGCGTCGACGCCGAGTTCGTGATCGGTGAGCACGGGGGCAGCGGGAGGGGCCTCGCCGCCACAGCGTCCGCCCACGACGGGCGCCTCGTCGTCATCGGCTCGGCGGCCGACGCCGCGCCGGGCACCGTCCGGATCGGCACGACCGGAGACCAGCTGGTGCATGGCGCCGGCTGCCCGGTCACCCTCGTCCCGGTGGGCTACGCCCAACGCCCCGTCGCCCCGCTCGACCGAGTGAGCGTGGCCTACGCGCACAGCGTGGACTCCGCAAGCGTGCTGGTGGCCCTGCGACAGGTCGTCGGTCGCACGCGGTTGCCCGTACGGCTGGTCACGCTGCTGCCCCATCCGCCGCGGCATCTCCCTGGGGCCGCGGAGGCGCTCGGCGCGATGCGGGCCGACGCGAGGCTGTGGCTGGAGCAGGCCCGAGCCAGCGTCCCCGACGCCTCTGCGGAGATCGCCGAAGGAGACGACGTCGGAACGGCCCTGGCCTCGCTGGACTGGCAGGCCGGGGAGACGCTGCTCGTGGGCTCGGCGGGTCACGGCCCGCTGGCGCGGGTGTTCCTCGGTGACACAGCTGCCCGCATCATGCGGGCAGCAACGGTGCCCGTGACCGTGCTGCCTCGCGGGGTCGAGCCAGAACTCGAGTCGACCACCACGATCCCCCGGCTGACCTGAGGGGGAGAGCCGCGACTAGCGGACGCCCACCGACATCATGCGCGCGACCGCGTCGTCGTCGACGGTGTCGAAGAAGCCCCCCACGACATCCTCGATCTCGTCGAAGGACTCCGCGCAGAACAACAGCGGTTGGTAGTGGGTGATGTCGTAGGTCTGGACACCCATCCGGGCGATGTCGAGCGGACGAAGGTCGGCTCGAGCGATCTCTTGGATCTCCCCGTAGGAGCTCAGCAGCCCGGCGCCGTAGGTCTTGACCCGGTCGTCCTCACGGAGGACACCGAACTCGAGGGAGAACCAGAAGACCTTGGACACGAACTCCAGCGACTCCAGCGACTCGACGCGTCGCGCCGCCTCGCCAGCCGAGCGGTACAAGGCGGCGAATCTGGGGTGCGCCAGGCAGTTGCCGTGCCCGACGACCTCATGGATCACGTCCGGCTCGGGGGTGTAGAGCGGCACGGAGTGGTGACGGACGTACTGAGTCGAGTGGAACACCGAGTCGGCCAGCGACTCGTAGAACGTCCTCAGCTCTACGAGTCCCGCCGCTGGGGCGTAACGGAAACCGGTGAGCCCGGCCAAGGTCTCAGACACCTCGTCGAGCTGCGGCACGTGGTCGGTCGGGAGGTGAAGGAGCGACGCACCCTCCAGGTAGGCGTTGCAGGCGAGCGTCTCGTGGAGCACCGCCAACTCGCGGCACACGACGGCCCAGACGTGGTGCTCCTCGTCGGTGTAGTCGACGTGCGGCACGGGCTCACCGGGCGTCCACTGCATGGCCAGAGCGGCGATCGCGTTACGGCGCTCGCGGTAGACCGGGTCACCCACCCCGGGGTGGTCGTCTCCGAGGTGGACGGTGACCGCCGAGTCGGGGCCGACGGTGACGGGAGCGTAGAGCTGGGCCTCGTCAAACATGTGACACATCATCGCACGTTTGTCCCGATGGGTGTAATGCCACGGACCACTCGCTCGCAGCCCAACCCCCTTCCCGGCAGACTCAGCGGATGGACGACGTGGAAAGCCCGACCGCACGGCTCGTGACCGAAGCGATGGCACCGGTGGAGGCGTGGCAGCGCTCGTACGGCACCGCGCCCCAACATCCCAGCCTGCAGGGCGGCCCCGAGGCGGGCGGCGTGACCGCGGAGACCGCCCTCGCCGAGCTCGCCGAGCGGCTCGAGAACAACTACCCCTTCCAGCACCCGCGCTACGCCGGACAGATGCTGAAGCCGCCGCACCCGGTCGCGATAGCGGCCTACACAGCGACCATGCTCATCAACCCCAACAACCATGCCCTGGACGGCGGCCCGGCGACGGCTGCGCTGGAGAAGGAGGTCGTGGCCTCGCTCGCCGCGATGTTCGGCTTCTCGAGCCATCTGGGGCACCTGTCGTCGTCTGGCACGTTGGGCAACCTTGAGGCGCTGTTCGTCGCGCGATCGATCCACCCGCACAGGGGTGTGGCGTTCTCGGCCGAGGCGCACTACACCCACTCGCGTATGTGCCAGGTGCTCGGCATGGAGGGCCACCCCGTGGTCGCTGACTCCTCGGGGCGCATGGACCTCGCCGACCTCGAGCGCCTGCTGCGCACCGGCGACGTCGGCACCGTCGTGGCCACGCTCGGCACCACCGGCCTGGGGGCCGTCGATGCGGTCGACGAGATCGTGCCGCTGGCTCGCCGCTACGGCGCGCGCATCCACGTCGACGCCGCCTACGGCGGCTTCTTCAGCCTGGTCGCCGATGATGCGGACGACGGCGTGCCCTCGGCGCCGTTCACCGCCGTACGCCTGGCCGACTCCGTCGTCGTCGATCCGCACAAGCACGGCCTGCAGCCGTACGGCTGCGGCGCGGTGATCTTCGCCGACCCCACTGTCGGGCGCTTCTACGCCCACGAATCCCCCTACACCTACTTCACGTCCGACGAGCTCCACCTCGGGGAGATCTCGCTGGAATGCTCGCGGGCCGGGGCTGCCGCGGCGGCGCTGTGGACGACGCTACGCGTGCTGCCCCTCACCGCCCACGGACTCGGCGAGGTCCTCCGACCGGGCCTGCGCGCGGCCCGGCGCTGGGCGAGCCTGCTGGCCGACAGCGACGCACTGCGCGCCTACCAGCCGCCGCAGCTGGACATCGTCTCTTTCCTGCCACGAGTCGACACGCTCTCGCGGGTCGACGAAACCAGCGCGCGAGTCATGCACGACCTGATGGACGACGCAGACCCGGTGTTTCTGGCCACCTTCGGGGTGTCGGCTGCGGGCGTCCACGACCGAGGGATCGAGATCGCGGCCGACGTCGATCAGGCTCGGATCCTGCGCAGCGTTCTGATGAAGCCCGAGCACGAGGCCTTCGTCGACGAGCTGCACGCGCGGGTCGAGGCGGCGGCGCGCGCGGTCGGCGCGGGTGCCGATGGAGCGTGAAGGAACGGCTGTGATTGTGCTGTGCGGCGGCCGGTCGCAGCGGCTGGCCCCCAGACAAGACGGTCGCGGACGTCGGAGGTGTGAGCCTTCTCGAGCGCACGCTGAGCGGCCTTCCCGACGGGTCGCTCGTCGTGTGCGTGGGTCCGCCGGTTCCTACCACCCGGGCCGTGACGTGGGCCCGCGAAGACCCACCTCTGGGGGGCCCGCTGGCCGCGGTCGAGGCCGGACTCGGTGCTCTGCCATCCGGGGTCGAGACCGTCCTGCTCATCGCTGGCGACATGCCGCGGGCGGGTCTGGCCTCGGCGGCCTTGCTCGAGGCCCTCGAGGCCAACTCGGGCGGACTCGCGGTCGTCGTGGACGACGAGGATCGGCCTCAGCCGCTGCTCAGCGCGTGGGCACGCGACCTTCTGACCGAGCGGATCGGTGCCCTCGCGCCCACCGCTGGCCGGGCCGTCACCGCGCTGCTCGACACGGCGAACCCCGTCCTCGTCGACGACGCCTGGGGTGCCTCAGCCGACGTCGACACAGACGAGGACCTTCGGGTGCTGCGCGCAGGTCTCGCCGTCAGCCGACCCGACGAACCGCCCCACCCGGACGAAAGCCACACGGACGGCTGATAATCGAGGCCGACGCCCGGACCGGTTGGCCCGGGACACCGAGAAGCGCCCCGGATGGCGCCAAGCACTCGAGGGGAATCCGTGCGGGACTCGCTGTTCACCGCCTATCGCGTGATGTCGTACGTCACTGGGGTGATCCTCGCCATCCTCGTGTTCGTCGGCCTGCCCCTGGAGTACCTCTTCGATCGCCCCCAGGTCGATGCGGTTGTCGGGACAGCCCACGGTTTCCTCTACATGGTCTACGTCGCGCTCGTCGTGGCGGTCGGCTTCCTGTCCCAGTGGTCCATCACGAAGATCCTCGGGGTCGCGCTGGCCGGGACCGTCCCCCTCGCCGTCTTCTTCGTCGAGCCCCGCGTCGTCCGTACCGATCGCGCCGAGCGCGCTAAGCGCGCCGACCCGTCCGCAACGGGGTAATTTGCCGGTGCTCTGGCACCTGCGAATTACCCCGTTGCGGTGCGGCGGCGCTCGATGCGGAGCGCTTGGGACCACATCCAGACACCGACGAGGGCGAAGAACCACCACTCGATGCTGTAGGCGAGGCTCTGCACCGACCAGCGGACCTGGACCGGCGCGGCGGGTGCAGCGACGACGGGCAGCGACTGCGTGCCAGCGGGTTCCTGGCTGACCAGTCCCACGGCCGCGTCCACCACCGGATAGGGAAGCGTTCCGGCGATGCGAGCCGCCGTGACGCTGGCGACCTGGCCCTCGGGCAAGGCCAACGGGTCGGCGCTCTGGGCCTCGAGGGGCTCGGAGGCGACCAGCCACCCGGTCACCGTGACCTCACCGGTGGGGGGAGCGGGCGCGGTCTGAGTCCCCGCGGCCACCCAACCGCGGATGATCAGCACCGCGGGGCCCTCACCGCGGGTCAGCGGCGTCACGACTTCGCTGGCTGGCTGCCCGTCCTGGATGCGTCCGGGTACGAGCAGCTGGTGGGCGGGGTCGTACTCGCCGGTGACCGTCACCGAGACCGGCGCGGAGCCGGGCGGCACCCTCAGGTCTGCGGGCAACGCCGAGTCGAGCGCGACGGTGGACGCAGCCGGTAAGCCCCCGGGCTCGGGAGTGTCTCGGGTACGCGCCCGGTCGAACTGCCAGGCACCCAGGCCGACGCAGACCAGCACGGCCAGCGCAGCCAGACCGGTCGTGGCCCACCAGCGTCCCGACGACCAGGGACTGCCATTCAGCCCACCGCCGGACGTCGGCTCGTCGGCGCCTTCTAGCGAACGAGCCCCCGCTGACGCGTCTGCAGCCGAGGCGTTGCTGTCTGGCTCTGTGGAGGAGGTCTCAGCGCCAGCCATGCGGCCACGGTACGTGGACACGGCCGCCGCCCCGCCTGACCAAGGGTGGAAACGGTCGTTGGAGCCGCCTGGCTAGAGACCGAGCGCCTTGGCCTTGGCCGCGGCAAACTCCTCGTCGGTCAAGATCCCCTGATTGTGCAGCTCGCCCAGCTCTCTGAGCTTGGTCATGGTGGGGTCCTCGGCCGGCTCAGCAGGGGCAGCCTGGGCAGGAGCCATCTGCTGCTGGTAGGCCATCTGCTGCTGCTGGTCCTGGTAGGCCTGCGCCTGAGCCTTCTCGTCGGCCTTGCCCTGCTGGCGCCGGTTGACCGCGCCAGCGGTGGCCGAGGCCGTTCCGGCGATGACTGCGGTCCGTGCCACGGTTCCAACGAGTCCTGGGCGTCCCATGCGTCGCATGCTGTTCTCCTCGTATCAGACGTCGGCGCCGACGAAGGCCGCAGCGGCCTCGGCAACGTCGTAGGGGATGGTCAGCCGGAAGGCGACCTCGCCGCCGGCAGCACCGACTGCGTGGGCGAAGGACTTGGCCCAGGTCTGCTCGTAGACGATGACGGCGGCGCAGGTCTCGGGCACCAGCCCCTCACCGATGGTCGCGACGTCGTCGGCGGAGACGAGGTCGAGGCGCTCACTGAGGTCGACGCCATCGATCCCGGCGTCGAACTCGTCGACGGAGACCTCACCCGCTGCGTTCTTACGAACGACGAGGAGGTCGATCACCGTCACTGCGCCAGTGGCAACGACGCCGAGGAACTCGGCGACCACGGCGGGGTCGACATACTCCTCGGGGAAAGCGATCGCGATCAGTTCTACGGGACCCAGTGCCATGAACCCTCCAACGCGCTGCGGATCGTCAACGTCGCTGACTCTAGGCGATGGTCGAGTCGTTCGGCACCCCGAGGGGTCCAACCCCGGCGAGCGGCTGGCGCGACCCCCACGGTCCCGGCAGGCTGAGCCCTGGCGTCCCCTCGCTGGGGGGAGCGGACCGATCAGGAGACTCATGCCGCCACAGGCCGCGAAACCGGGAGCCGAACGAGCCCGGCTGGAGAGTGTCGGGCACCCCGAGGCGAGTCTCGACGAGGTCGGGCCCTGGTGGACCTGGGGCCCCTACCTGTCCGAGCGAGCCTGGGGCACCGTGCGGGAGGACTACAGCGCGAGCGGCGACGCCTGGGACTACTTCCCGCACGACCACGCCCGCTCACGGGCCTACCGCTGGAACGAGGACGGCCTGGCCGGCCTGTCGACCTTGCGCCAGGACATCTGCTTCGCCCTCGCGTTCTGGAACGGCCGAGACCCGATCCTCAAGGAGCGCATCTTCGGCTTGGCCGGGCCGGAGGGCAACCATGGAGAGGACGCCAAGGAGTACTGGTGGTATCTGGACGCGACACCGAGTCATTCCTACCTGCGGTGGCGCTACCACTACCCGCAGGCCGAGTTCCCGTACGCCGATCTGGTCGCTGAGAACGCGCGGCGCGGACGGTCGCAACCGGAGTACGAGCTCCTCGACACCGGCATCTTCGACGAGGACCGCTACTGGCGCATCGAAGCCACCTACGCCAAGGCCGACCCCACCGACCTCTACCTCCAGGTGCGGGTCACCAACGAAGGCCCTGAGACAGCGTCGTTGCACGTCCTGCCGCACCTCTGGTTTCGCGACACCTGGTCATGGGGCGTGCAGCACGCGCCGCCGGAGATCCGCCTCGATCCCGCGACCGGCGACCTGATCGCCGAGCACCCCCGGGCTGGGGTCTACCGGCTCGCCGCCGCGGCCGGTCCGGACGGTGAGGAACCCACGCCACTGTTCTGCGACAACGCGACCAACACTCGCCTGCTGTACGGCGACGACGAGGGGCCGAGCTACCCCAAGGACAGCATCAACGACCACGTGGTCGACGGTGCCGACACCGTCAACCCCGACCAGACCGGCACCAAGGCGGCCTGGTGGTACGTGCTCGAGGTGCCACCGGGGCAGACCCAGGAGATCCGGCTGCGGCTGTGGTCTCCGACCGACGGCGACCCGTGGGTCCCCGGCTGGGCGGGCGACCGTTTCGAGGAGGTCCTTGACGAACGGGCCGCCGAGGCTGATGCGTTCTACGCGGAGCTCGTCCCCGCTCACACGTCCCCCGACGAAGCCATCGTCGTTCGCCAGGCGATGGCCGGACTGATCTGGGGCAAGCAGTTCTACCGCTACGACCTGCCCTTGTGGCTCGATGGCGACGAGGGTGCTCCACCGCCCCCGGAGCAGCGAAAGGACGGGCGCAACGCAGGCTGGCGACACTTCGACGCCTACGACATCCTCTCGATGCCTGACCCGTGGGAGTACCCGTGGTTCGCCGCGTGGGACCTCGCCTTCCAGGCCGTGGCGCTGGCCCACATCGCCCCCTCGTTCGCGAAGTACCAGCTCGTGCTGATGTGCCGCGAATGGTTCATGCATCCCAACGGCGCGCTGCCCGCCTACGAATGGGCCTTCGAGGACGTGAACCCGCCGGTCCATGCGTGGGCTGCCCTCGAGGTGTTCCTCATCGACGGGGGAAAGGACCGTGACTTCCTCGAGCGTGTCTTCCAGAAGTTGTTGATGAACTTCACCTGGTGGGTCAACCGCGTCGATCCGGAGGGCAACAACGTCTTCCAGGGCGGCTTCCTCGGGCTGGACAACATCGGCGCCGTCGACCGGTCCCACCTGCCCCCCGGGGTGCGGCTCGACCAGACCGACGGCACAGCATGGATGGCGTTCTACGCGCTGACCATGCTGCGAATTGCCCTGTATCTCAACGAAGAGGACGACGTCTACGAAGACCTCGTGACCAAGTTCTTCGAGCACTTCGTGATGATCACCGAGGGCATCAACGACAACGGCCTCTGGGACGCAGCCGACGGCTTCTTCTACGACCACTTGGTCGAGGCGGACGGCAGCCGCACGCCGCTGAGGGTGAAGTCGCTGGTCGGTGTCATCCCGGTGCTGGCCGCGGTGCAGGTGCCGACCCAGGCGACGCTCCCCGGCACTCGGCTGCGCAAGCGGTTCGCCGACTTCCTCTCTCGGCGCGGAATCAGCGAAGACGGTCTCGATGCGTGCGGGTTCATCCAACGCATCCCCGGGCGCGAGTCGGTGTTGTTGAGCACCGTGGACCCGGAGCGGTTGCGTCGAGTCCTCGTCGAGATGCTCGACGAGGATGGCATGTTGTCGCCGTACGGCATTCGGTCCCTGTCGCGCAGCCACCTCGAGCAGCCCTTCTCGGTCGAGGTGGGCGGGGAGACGTTCACCGTCGGCTACGAGCCGGCCGAGTCACAGACCCCGATGTATGGCGGGAATTCCAACTGGCGCGGACCGGTGTGGTTCCCGGTGAACCATCTCGTGGTCGAGGCGCTCGAGCGCTACTACGCCTACCTGGGCGACTCGTTCACCGTCGAGTGCCCCACGGGGTCGGGCCAACAGATGAACCTGGGTGAGGTAGCCGACGAGCTGCGGCGCCGCCTCATTTCCTTGTTCGTGCCGGGCGAGCAAGGCATCCCGGCCTACGCAAACGTCGACCGGTTCCGGACCGATCCGAGGTGGTCGGAGGGATTGTCCTTCTTCGAGTATTTCGACGGTGACCACGGGTTCGGTCTCGGAGCGTCCCATCAGACCGGATGGACGGCGCTGGTGGCCGACCTCATCCTGCGTCGGCCCCGATGAGTCATCGTGCCCCGCTCCCCCCGGTCCTCGGGCGAGTCCTGCCGTCCGCGATCCACGAGATCAACACCTGGGTCTGGCTCCGCGAGCTCAGCCAGACCGCGGGCCGGCCGCTGACCCTCGCTGAGGTCTCCGACGAGGCCTGGGACGCGGTGGTGCCGGAAGGCATCGACTGCGTCTGGTTGATGGGGGTGTGGCAACGCAGCGAGATCAGTCGTTCGGCGGCTCTGGCGGACGACGACCTGCGTCGCTCCTGGGATGAGGCGCTCCCGGGCTGGTCAGAGGACGACGTGATCGGCTCGCCCTACGCGATCCGCGAATATGTCTGCGACGACGCGCTCGGCGGGCGTGAGGGGCTCGCCGCTGCACGCGCGGCGCTTGCGGCGCGGGGCGCCCGGCTGCTCGTCGACTTGGTGCCCAACCATGTGGCCCCTGACCACCCGCTGTTGACGACCACCCCCGACGCGTTCGTGCGAGGTTCGGCCGAGGATCTGGCGAGCGATCCGACCGCGTTCTACGAGGTCGACGCGGGCGTCGTCGTGGCACGGGCTCGCGACCCCTATTTTCCTCCCTGGCCCGATGTCGTGCAGCTCGACGTGTTCTCCGCCGCAGCCCGGGCCTTCCTGGCTCGATCGCTGGCCGACATCGCCGACCAGGCCGACGGCGTGCGGTGCGACATGGCCATGCTGCTGCTCGACGACGTGTTCAAGACCACCTGGGAGTCGCGGGTCGGCGACCCGCCCGACGTACCGCTGTGGGTGGAGCTTCTCGCGCCGGTGCGACGCGAGCATCCAGGGTTCGTCATGGTCGCGGAGGCGTACTGGGGCCGCGAGTCGGACCTGATCACGCAGGGGTTCGACGCCTGCTACGACAAGAGGTTGTACGACCGGCTCGTGGGCGGGACCGCGCAAGACGTCTGGACCCATCTGGTCGGCATGGGCGCGGCCAACACCCGGACCGTGCGGTTCCTGGAGAACCACGACGAGGCGCGGGCGGCCGCCGCGGTGCTGCCGGAGGGGCGGGCGCGCGCCGCCTCGGTCCTCCTCGCAACCGTGCCGGGGGCGACGCTGTGGCACGAAGGACAGCTCGATGGTCGACGGGTGCGGTTGCCTGTCTTCTTGAGCCGGCGCCCCGACGAACCTGCCTCTGCGGAGACGTCGAGCTTCTTGAGCGGATTGATCGCCGCGGCCACGGCCGTGCGGGCGCCCGAGGGCCGCTGGTCGGTGCTGGACACCCAGGGATGGCCGGACAACGACAGCCACCTGCGCCTGGTGGCTCATCGGTGGATGTCCGACGAGGCGCTGGCGCTCGTGATCGTCAACCTGTCGGACGGCCCCGCCCAAGGGCTGGTCATGGCGGGCAGCGACCTCGCCGGACGTCGTTGGGTGTTCACCGACGCGCTCGACGGCAGCGAGTACGTGCGCGACGGCGATGATCTTGCGGGGCCGGGGCTCTACATCGAGCTGCCCGCCTGGGGCCACCACGTCTGGCTGGCCCTGCGCTCGTGAGGTCTGCTGCGCGTGCGCATCGCTTCGGGAACCGTCCCCGATCTCCCAGAGTCGGACGGGCATGAGAACTCCCTGGGTCGTCGGATCGCTCGCCGCCGCCGCGATCGCGCTCGCCGGATGCGGCTCCGAGGCATCAACCGGCCCAGTGACCAGCGCGAGTCCATCGGCGCCGGCCGCACCGACGACCTCGCTGACGATCACAGCCTCGGCCTCGGCTGACGCGCAGAGCGAGACCTGGACCCTGACGTGCGACCCACCCGGGGGGACTCACCCCGATCCCGCGGCCGCATGTCCCGCGCTGGCTGCGGCGACCGCCCCTTTCGCCCCGATCGACCGAAACCAGGTGTGCACCGAGATCTACGGTGGCCCGCAGACGGCCACCGTGACCGGGACCGTGGCCGGGGAGCCGGTCAACGCCAGCTTCTCCCGGATCAACGGCTGTGAGATCGCGCGCTGGGACGCGATCAGCGCGGTACTCGTCCTCCAAGGTGGGGCCTAGCCCAAGGCCGGCCGCTCACTCGGCGTCCCCCACGTGAGGGAATCGACCGCAGTGAGTCGGACGCAACGCCAGGGCTGGGCTACCAGCAGCCGGTGACGGTCGCGGCCAAGCCGTCCATGGCGCGACGGATGGTCAGCACGCTGTAACGACGGGTCGGCAGATGGTTGACGATGATCGAGAACACGCGGGTACGGCCGTCGCGACCGACGGCGACACCGGATAGCCCCAACGCCCCGGTGAGTGTTCCGGTCTTGGCGTGCACGAGTCCGGCCGCGCAGCTGCTCGGGCGCGTGATGTAGCGCGAGGTGTACGACGCCAGGGTGCCGGTTCGCCCCGCCACGGGCAGCCAGCCCAGGAAGCCGGTGAGCTCGGGATAGCTCCCGCTCTGCACCCGCGCGAGGATCTGCGACGCGGTGCGAGCCGTCAGCCGATCAGAGCGGCTGAGGCCGGATCCGTCCAGCAGCCGCAGCCGTTTCGTGCTGATGCCCGCGTCTTGGAGGACCTCGAGGGCGCCGGCCTGGCCGCCAGCCCAGGTGGCCTTGTGACCGGTCGCCAGGGCGACCTGCCGGAAGAGCGTCTCAGCGATCTGGTTGTCGCTGTCGCGAAGCATGACCGAGACGGCAGCCGCGACCGTGTGACCATCGATACGCGCGACCTCGGCACCGAGCGCCCCGCCACCCCGCCCCTTGAGCGTCACAGCGAGTCCCCTGGCTCGCAGCCGGCTTGCGAAGGTTGCCGCCGCCTCCTTCGAGGTATCGAGGACGTGCACCCCGTGGCGCCCGAGCGCGCGCACGAACGTGACCTCTCCGGGGACGTACGACCGCGGCCATCCTTCGGCCAGCGTCGGCGATCCGAACAGCCGGTCGTCGACGAAGAGCTTCACCCGCTTCGGCAAGGACCCGCCGCCACCGGAACGCAGCGCCGACACCGTGCGCCCGGCCAGCGCGTCGAGCCCGTCGGTGGACAGCAGAGGGTCACCGCCGCCCACGAGGACCACGCCCTTGCCGCTGGCCCTGGTCGTGACCCGAGTCGGGAATCGCGCCTGAGGCCCCATGGTCGACAAGATCCCGAAGGCTGTCACCAGCTTCATGTTCGAAGCAGGCATCTGGGCTTCGCCCGCCTGCGAGGAAAAGAGGACATCCGAACCATCGGCTGACAGCACCCGGATCGCGGCGTCCTTGCCGAGACGCGGGTCCTTGAGCCGCTTGGGGAGCTGCCCCCGGATGTGGTGGTCGAGCTCTGCGGTCGCCACCGCACCGGTGGGTCCGGCGCCGGGAGGGGCGATGGCCCTCGCCGGCGCGGGGACCGCGACCAGCGCAGCGCAACAGGCGATGGCCGCACCCGCGATCAGCGCGGTGCGGACCATCGGTGAGCGTGCACGGGTGGCGGTGAGCATCCGGGCAGTCTCCCTGGGTCTTACGGTCAAGTCACGTCGCGACGCGCAGACGGCCCACCCGTTGCGCCCGGCCCAGCGGTCGATGACACTCGAACACATGAGCAACGCACTCGGTCAGGGCGCAGACGTCGCGGGGATCGGGACCGCGGCCTCGTTCGGGGATGTCCCCGCGGCGGCGGGCGACGCCGTTCTCGATCCCTACTGGGTTGAGCTGCGTGGCGGGTCACTCCTGCCGACGACCTACATGCCGCCCTCGATGCCCGGCAAGCGATCCCTGTGGCAACGGACGGTCGCCGTGGGTGTGGTCGCGATGTTCCTCGGCGCCACGGCCGCCGGGGTCTGTCTGACGTACGGGCCTCCGCTGCACGGGCTCTGGTAGCCACTCCGGACTCCTGGCTGGCGCTCCCCCACGGCCCGGATCACTCCTCGAGCACGGCCACCAGCGCGCGGGCGTAGGCGTTCTCGGCGTCGATATCCACGTGTCGCTGCTCGCCCGATCGGTCGGGCCCGGTGAGCACCACGACGAAGCCCCCCTCGACGGCCTCAAGGCGTACGAAACGATCACCGAGCGCCGTCCGCAGCTGAGCCTCTCGCGGAAGCCACACAACTTCGCCCAGCTCGAGGCTGTCCAGCGCCCACTCGGTAGTCCCGTTGAACCCGATGATCTGACCGGTTGGGAGGTCATGGACCTCGACCGTCATGTCGCTCAGCACGAAGGCCTCGTCATCGATGCCGCGTTCGGGAACGACAAAGCGATCTCCCGCCGCAGGTGACCACACGAGCCCAGCGCTCGCCAGCCGTCGGGCGAGGTCGATGCTCAGCACCTGCCCAGTCTGCTCCCCGGCGCTCGACCTCGCCTGCTCAGCGACCGACCTGGTAGACCAACCAGGTCACCAGCGACTCCTTCCTCCTGCCCGCGCGTGCACCTCGCGTCGCCTGTGGCTCGGTCCGTGTCGGCCGCGGACGAGGACCGAAGTCTCGGCGCAGTTCCTCCAACTGGTTGAGCCGGATAAGGCCATATACCGCGATGTACGGATGCATGACTACCTCCTTGGCGTTACCATCAATCAGCGTATGCCAGTGTCGTCTCCACCGCAACCACCTATTTCGCTATGCTGGTGTCTGAGGGAGGTCACCATGCCGGGTAGGCAAACCACAGCCGCGCGGGAACGAGCGGGCGACCGCACCCCGTCCTCGGCCAATCTCCTCGTGGACTTCGCCAACTCGGTCGATCACGACGAGGGCACCGACGATCTGACCACGCCCCGCGAGTTGAGCCGATGGCTGATTGCACGCGGGCTCCTTGAGCGGGGAATCACCGCAGACGCCGACGACCTCGCCCTGGCGCTGGAGCTACGCGCGGCGCTGCACGGGGCCTTGGTCGCCAACCACGACGGAACACCCGGATCCGATGACCTGAGCAGAGTCGCCGCCCGCTTCCCCCTGATCCTTGACGGCCGTGGTCTTGCGCCGACACTGCGCCCCCTGGATGGCGGCATTCGCGGGGCGCTCGGTCTGCTGATCGTCGCCGTTCACTCATGCGTGGCGGACGGCACCTGGCCACGGCTCAAGATCTGCTCGGACGACACGTGCGAGTGGGCGTTCTACGACGCGTCGAAGAACCGGTCGCGCGCGTGGTGTGAGTGGGGTTGCGGCAACCGCAACAAGACGCGCGCCTACCGAGCTCGCCAACGAACCGCACGCGAGTGAGCGCGCGCTGCACGCCTCGCTGACGCCTCACGGGCCGCCGGATGGAGCTCAGGCCCCTTCGGCACCGACCCCCTCCTTCAGCTCGGCTCGCGGAGGCTCGTGCGGGAGGTCTTTGGTGAACGCCAGGGAGAGCAGGGCCAGGAAGGCCGCCGCGAGCAAGGCGGTCTTGAGCGACTGGATCTGCGCGGCTTCGTAGTCGTCGACCAGTGCTGCCGTGGTCGCCTCGTCCAATCCGGCCTGCTCCGCGGCGGCCGCGAGTTCGGTCGACGACACGAAGTCGACTCCGGGCTCGACAGCGGTGGTGACTTGCGACGACACCTGGTCACTGATGCGTCCGTCGTTCTGGACCTGGCTGACGAAAACACCCGTGAGCCCAGTCAGGACGATGGCGCCGATGAGCGCGACGCCCAGTGAGGACCCCAGCTGCTGCCCGGTGTATTGGAGACCACCTGCCTCGCCACGACCAGAGGCGTCCACCGAGGACTGCACGACGTTGCCCAGCTGGGAGACGATGAGCCCCATCCCGACCCCCAAGAGCGCCATCGACCAGGCGAACGCGGCGTCGACCAGCTCCGGCTGCACCGTGACCAGCAGAGCAAGCACGGCGACCACCGTGACCACGAGGCCGGCCCGGACGATGGTGCGGATGGCGTAGCGGGCCGAGAGTCGCGAACCCATGGCCGCGGCGATGAACATGGTGATCGAGATGGGCAGCATCTTGATGCCGGTTTGAAGGGCATCGAGCCCGAGAACGAGCTGCAAGTAGAGCGGCACCACGAAAAAGACGCCCATGAGGATCAGGTTCTGACTGAACAGCCCGATCAGTCCCGACCGCAGCGGTGGGATCTTGATCAGGTCCAGATGGACCAGCGGATCGGCGCCGGACGCCTCGCGGTGGCGCTGCCACGAGACGAATGCCCACAACAGTGCGGCCCCGCCGGCAATGACAAAGGGCGTGAGTGAGAAGCCGAACGGCTCAACGGGCGAGTCTTTCGGTGTGAGCCAGCCCCACGTACTCGACTGCAAGACGCCGAGCACGATCGCGCCAAGTCCCGCCGCCGACAAGACAGTGCCGACGCCGTCGAGTCTTGGGGCGCGGCCTTCACGCTTTGCGTCGCCGATCAAACGGCTCAACGCGAGGATCACCAGGACCAGAACGACCTCGCCCACAAAGACGATCCGCCAGGTCAACTCGGTCGTCGCCCAACCGCCGAGGATCGGCCCGACAGCGATGCCCGCACCGGCGACGCCACCGATCACCGCGTAGGCGATCTTCCGCTCACCGCCTTCGTAGTTCCCAGCGATGAGCGCAGCAAGGGCCGGCAGCACCATCGCCGCGCCCAGTCCCTCGAGCAGCGACCACCCCAGCGCCAAGACCACGACGGACTGGGAGACGGCGGTGACAGCGGAGCCGCACCCGTAGATGACGAGACCGATCATGAACGCGCGACGGCGCCCGATGATGTCGCCGATCTTTGCCCCGGTGAGCATGAACATCGCCATCACCAGGCAATACAGCGTGATGACGGCCTGAATGGTCGTCACGTTCGTGTCGAAGTCTGCGACGAGCGTGCTGATCGACACGTTCATGACGGACTGGTCGAGCACCATCACGAACTGCGCGATCGCCAGCGCAACGAGTGGCCACCAACGCTTCATCGCTCGTTCCTCCAGGGCAATAAGCACCACAGTGTCGCCCCGACGATCTGGGCGCCACCGTCGAAGGATGTCAGTGAAGACGTCGCGACAGCCTCACCGACACCAATTGCAGGCTGAGACCGCACGACCTTCCCCAGTGTCGACCAAGGTTCTCAAATCGCCTGGTCCCAAATATGGTGCGCTCATGCCTCCGGCATCCCCCTCCTACTTCGACACCTCCGGCTGGGATCCGAGGGATGTGCTCTCGGGCGGCTCCCGCATGGTCCCGATCACAACGCCGAACGGCGAGTTCCGCGTATGGACCAAGCGGGTCGGGACGAACCCCGATCTCAAGGTCTTGCTCCTGCACGGCGGGCCGGGGATGACCGACGAGGCCTACGAATGCTTCGACGCGTGGTTCCCGGGTGCTGGCATCGAGTACTACTACTACGACCAGCTCGGCTCCTGGCGCAGCGACCAACCCGACGATCCGTCGCTCTGGGAAGTGTCGCGCTTCGTCGACGAGGTCGAACAAGTCCGCCAAGCGCTGCACCTCGACTCGAGCAACTTCGTCCTGCTGGGGCAGTCGTGGGGCGGGATTCTCGCGATGGAATATGCGTTGCACCACCAGCGGAACCTCAAGGGCCTGGTCATCTCCAACATGATGTCGAGCGCGCCGCTCTACAACGCCTACGCCACCGACGTATTGATGCCGACCATGGATCAGGCGGTCCTCGCGGAGATCAAGAGGTTCGAGGCCGACGGCAACACCGACGACCCGCGCTATGAGCAGCTGCTGATGGAGCACCACTACGTGCTTCACGTCTGTCGCATCCCGCTCGCCGAGTGGCCTGACCCCGTCACTCGGACGATCTCCCACGTGAATCCGGAGATCTATGTCTCGATGCAAGGTCCGAGCGAGCTCGGCCTCAAGGGCACGCTCGAAGACTGGGACCGGTCAGGCGACCTGCACACGATCCAGGTGCCAACTCTCGTGATCGGTGCCACCCACGACACGATGGATCCAGCACACCTTCGTTGGATGTCTGAACAAATGCCGCAGGGCAAATACCTGCACTGCCCAAACGGCAGCCACCTCGCCCAGTACGACGATCCGCAGCACTACTTTCCCGGGCTGATCGAGTTCCTGCACTCGCTGTCCTAGACAGTCAGCCGCCGCGGAGCGGCCAAGGTCGTCGTCGGCGTGGGCTCAGGAGATGGCAGCCCCTACTAGTTCGACAACCTGCTTCTCCACCACGGGTGTCCACTTCTGAAGTGCGAAAGATGCCGGCCACATGTCGCCGTGGTCGAGGTTCGCCGCGTCCTGGAACCCAAGGGTCGAGTACCGGTAGTTGAACTTGCCGGCGTCCTGAAAGAAGACGACGACCTTCCCGTCCGCGTTCGCGTACGCGGGCATCCCGTACCACGTCTTGGGTGACAGCTCTGGCGCCGTCTCAGTCACCGCGACATGCACCCGCTCGGCGAGCGCACGATCGTCTGGCGCCATCTTGGCGATGGCGTCGAGTACGGCCTGAAGGCCGTCGGCCTTCTTCGCGCCCTTCTTCCCCTCCGCTCGAAGTTCGGCGGCCCGCTCCTTCATGGCCGCCCGCTCCTGTGCGCTGAAACCGTTCGACTCGTCGCTCCTCGCGGGCATGTAACAACTTCCTTTCGTGGCTCGGGGCCTCGGCGGTGTGTTGCCTGGCCAGGCCCGCAACGCTAGTAGCGGCATCGCCGACAGGGCTTCTCGATTCCTGATCATTTCCGCATCGTCGCTAGCCCTGATCGGGGGCTGACCTCGGCGCCGCGACGAGCCTTGGGCGCCGACGCGACAACCCTCACAGGGCCGTACCTCCCACGCCCCAACCGCGTCATCCGTCAGGATGAACCCAACGGTCCGCGCGCCAAGCGCGGCGAGGGGAGCGCACGATGATCGCGGCAGTCATGCAGGCCACCACCACGAGTTCGGGCATGGGCACGGGCACGCTCCTCTTCTTCGTCGTGATTTACCTGATCGGCGTTCTGCCGCTATGGCTGGTCTTCAACAAAGCCGGTCAGCCGGGCTGGCACGCACTGATCCCGATCTTCAACACCTACGTCCTGCTGAAGGTGGTCGGTCGACCCGGATGGTGGTTGATCCTCTTCTTCATCCCGATCGTGAACTTGGTCGTCTGGATCATCGTGGCGTACGACCTCGCGCGCAGCTTCGGGCACGGCGCAGGCTTCACGATCGGCCTGGTCTTCCTCGGCTGGATCTTCCTGTTGATCCTCGGGCTCAACAGCTCCCGCTACCTCGGCCCGGCGGCGCAGGCTCCCGCGACCGCCTGACCTGCACTGCCTGAGATCCCGAAGGCACTCAGCCAGGTCGTTCAGCGCGCCGAGGTCCTCGGCAGGCGCAGGCTGACGCAGCCGACGTCCGTTGCACGGGCAACGGACGAGCTGCCGTGTGCCGGCCCGTCCGTGAAGGTTTCGTGAAGGAGCGCCGTCTTCTGCGAGCGTCGACACGCAAGGTGCTGCCGAGCATCTGGCGCTGCCACCCAGTGGGTATGCAGCCAGCGCGATCGGCTCCTCTCGCTCGCGCGTCAACGTCATCTGGCCAGCGTGCGATCCCGGGGGTGGGGGTGGCATCTCTAGTTGGATAGGCGGGCGGCTAGCGCGACGGCCTGCTCTCTGCCGAGCCCGAAGACTTGGAGCCGCCCGTCGGAGATTGGACTTCGCACCGCCGCGGCTGAAAGAACTGCTCCATCGCTGACGAGGGCGACCTGATCCTGGGGCGGGGACGCGTCGATCGCGTATGTAGTCGCCGCGAGGAACGCCGTCGCCCCGTCAGGGCCGAGCTGAATCGTGATCGCTGGCGCGGCTGGGTCCACCTCTGCTGAGATCACGTCCGCCGCTGTCGCCGCTGCCGGCCCCAAGGTGTAGCCCTTGCCGTCGGCGTCGCAGGCGGTCATCTGCTCCGCCGAGCCGACCGGCTCCCCTGTGCATTCGGCATTGGTCTCTGCAATCCCGAGGACCGGACGGATCTCGAAGGCGGCTGCGTCCGCCGCGGAGGGTCTGACTGTCGGCGAGGCGGCGCCGGAGGCCAACGGAGCCGATCCGTCAGAGGCGCAGCCGGAAGCCATCAGCAAAGCCCAGGCGACCATGACCGCGAGTCCAGCCCGTCGCGCCAACGGGGCTCTCGCCTTGTGGGGACTGCTCTTCACAGGTCGAATCATCCCGTGTCGAAGGCGGGATCGCCGAAGAACAGGCACTTCGCGATTCGGTGCTCTACGGTCTGGAGAAGCCAGACCGCCCGACGATGCAGTTCGAACACGCCATCGTGAGTGGCCACCGCCTGCGCTGCGCTGCTGCGCGGACGCCGCGCGCACCACAGATGTTGATGACGTCGCCATAGCCGAGAAGTGTGCTGACATACCGGAACATGTGGAACCGGCTGGCCGAACGATTCGATCTCGTCACCGTCGATCTGCCGAACCATGGCGGGTCAGACGCAGCGTCGGACGTCATCACCGTCGATGAGCACGCTGCATTCCTCGGCGAGATCCCCGATCACTTCGAACTCGAGCGTCCCCACTTCGTCGGACCAGACATCGGGACGCCTAGCGTTCTGCGCTTCCTGACTGACCGCCCGGAGCGAATCGCATCGGTCGTCGGCGGCGACGCGGGGACGGTCTCGCCGGTCGAGGGCGAACTGACCTTCCGGCTGCTGGTCAACTCCCGGCTGTTCAGGCTGGCGACGCGCTCACTCGGTCGACAGCTGGGTAGCCGCTTCCACGCGCGCTCGGCGAACTGCAGGCAACCGGGCTGGCTCCTAGGACCCTCCGGTGGCTGCCGTTGTCTCCCAGCTATGGCACGCGAATGGCACGAAACGCAGTTTGACCGTCAACAGTCGTCGTCCGGGGCCACCCCAAATAGGCGCATTGCCGCAGGTCAGAGCGGAGGGCCAGGGATTCGAACCCTGGAGAACGGTCACCCGTCCTAGCGGTTTTCAAGACCGCCGCACTCGGCCACTATGCGAGCCCTCCCAGGCGCCGATTCTGGCACGAACACTCCAGGCCGCGTGCTCCACCGGCCGTGGGGGTCGGCACTTGAGTCGACGTACGGGCGGCGACAAACTGCAGTCATGACCTACGACCCGACGGACTACCTCGAGGCTCTCGACCGGGCCAGCACCCACGCCCGCGACTGGCTGGCCTCCGTGCCCAAGCGTCCGATACCGCCGAGCCGGACGGCCGACGAGCTTGCAGCGGGCTTCGCCACCGAGCTGCCCGAAGGCCCCACGGACCCGGCGGAGGTCGTCGACCTGCTGGCGGCCGCGGCCGAGGACGGTCTGATGGCCATCGGCTCCGGCCGCTTCTACGGCTGGGTCATGGGCGGGGTACTCCCCGCGGCGCTGGCCGCCGACTGGATGGTGAGCGCGTGGGACCAGAACACCGGGATCCGGTACGCGACCCCGGCCACCTCGGCGGCGGAGGAAGCGGCCGGTGGATGGCTGTTGGACTTGTTGGGACTGCCCGATGGCTGCGACGTAGGTTTCGTCACGGGCGGGACGATGGCCAACTTCACCGGTCTGGCCGCTGGACGTCAGTACCTGTTCACCGAGGTGGGCTGGGACCTGGACCGCCTCGGTCTCGCCGGCGGTCCTTCGCTCAGCGTGCTCGTGGGTGCCGAGCGGCACGAGTCGGTGGACCAAGCCCTGCGCTACTTGGGACTCGGGACCCCCACAGTGCTCCCGGCCGACCACCAGGGACGGATCGAGCCCGCAGCGCTGGCCGAGGCTCTGGCCGACCTCACCGGCCCGGTGATGGTCTGCCTCCAAGCAGGCAACGTGCACTCCGGGGCGTTCGATCCCTTCACCGAGGCGATCGCTGTTGCCCGCTCGTACGCCGGCCCGGTCTGGATCCACATCGACGGCGCCTTCGGGCTGTTCGCTGGGGCCTCACCACGGCTACGCCACCTGGTGACCGGGTACGAAGGCGCCGACTCGTGGGCGACCGACGCGCACAAGACGCTCAACGTGCCGTACGACTGCGGGATCACGATCGTGCGCCGGCCGGCCGCCCTGCGGGCAGCCATGGGGATGCACGCCAACTACCTGATCCACGCCGGAGAGTCCGGCCCGGGCGACCCGCTCGACAAAGCCCCCGAGATGTCTCGTCGGGCGCGTGGGGTGCCGGTGTGGGCGGCCCTGCGCTCTCTCGGCCGCAGTGGCGTCGCAGCCCTCGTCGACGGGATGGTCGATCACGCTTCCGCGCTGGTCGAGGGCTTCGCCTCAGTCGAGGGTGTCGAGGTGCTCAACGAGGTGCCGTTCACCCAGATCTGTCTGAGCTTCGGATCCGACGAACAGACCAAGGCCGTCACCGCTGCGCTTATCAAGGACGGCGCGGTGTGGATGTCGGGGTCGAAGTGGCGGGGGCGTGCCGTGCTGCGGGTGTCGGTCAGCAACTGGTCGAGCGACGCCTCCGACGCCGAGCGGTCCGTGGACGCCGTCCGGCGAGCGATGGCGACCGTCGCCGGTTAAGCCCCGCCGTCCGGAACTCAGGCAAGTCGTTCCACTTCAACCTTCACCGACAGCGTGCTGGACACCGCTCCGCGGTACACGCCCTTCAGCGGTGGCACGTCGTCGTAGTCACGACCGCGAGCGACGACGACGTGGCGCGGCCCGACCGGCACGCCGTTCGTCGGATCCCAGGCAAACCAGTCACCAGCCCACCACTCCACCCAGGCGTGGGACTGCCCCTCCGACACCTGACGGATCTCCGCGTCGGGGTCGGGGTGCAGATAGCCGGAGACGTACCGGGCGGGCAGGCTCATCGCTCGCAGCAGCGCGACCGTCAGGTGCGCCAGGTCCTGGCAGACCCCCGACTTCTGGTCGTAGGCGTCCTGCGCCCCGGTGCGCACCCCCGTGGCCCCTGGCACGTAGGCGACGGCGCCACCGACGAATTCGGCCGCCGCCAGCGCCGCCGCGTGCGGACCACGATCGCCGCGCAGCTCCACGGCCTGGGCCGCGAGTGCGGCGTCGACGGTCGTCAACGGCGTGGGCGCCAGCATCTCGACGAAACGGTCGCGGGAAGGAGCCGCCGCGATTTCCGACCAGTCGGGCTCCTCGCCCAACTCCTGCGCGTCCGAGGTCTCAACAACACTCAGGCCGGTGACCTCGAGCGTCTCGTGCTCCTCATGCAGGTCGAAGGCCGTGACCTGGGTTCCCCAGTAGTCCCAGTAGCGCGTCAAGGTGGCCCCAGGCCGCACTTCGACCCGCGCGTCCAACGTGTTCTGCCCGGCGAGGGTGAGCGGAGTCAGACGCGCCTCGTTGTAGGAACCGACCACACTCCCCGCGTAGTGGAAGCCGGTGTGGTGCTTGATCCGCAGTCGCCACCCCACCCGGTCAGCCCTCCTCGTGGACCCACGCCATGGGCGCGGAGTAGCGGAAATAGCGAGTCGCCACTTCACGTGACGTCTCCAGGCACGCGGTCTGCACGGCCTCGAGCTGGGCCGGAAGGACCTCAAGGAGCTGGTCCGCGTCGAGGAACTCCAGCCCGGTTCTGGCTCGCCCGATGACTCGGCGGCTGGGCGCCCCGATGCCGGCGCGCCCCTCGTCGGGATCGAGCTCCAGCAGGCAGCGTTCGGCCGTGGACAGCGCGTGATACACCGACCGCGGGAAGAGCCGGTCCAGCAGCAGGAACTCCGCCACCGATCGCGCGTCCAAGACGTCGTGGTAGGTCCGGAGGAACGTCTCGTCGGCGCTGCACGCGCGCAGCAGGGTCATCCAGGACGGCGCGTGGTCGGCATCCAGCACGCGAGTCGACAGCAGGCGCGTGGTCATGTCAGCCCGCTCCAGGCTGCGACCCAGGATCAAGAAGCGCCAGCCGTCGTCTCTGCTCATGGTCGAGGCTGCCAGGCCGGTGACCATCGCCGCACGTTCTCGCACGAAGCCGAGAAAGGCGTGAGGCCCCAATCGTTCAGCCGCACGGCGTTGTTGAGGGAACGCGACCCAGGTGGCGTTCAGTGCCTGCCAGAGCTCCATCGACATGGTCTCGCGGATGCCTCGAGCATTCTCTCGAGCCGCGAACCACGAGCCGACGATGGAGCTCGGGCTGGTCGCGTCGAAGGCCAAGACATCGAGGACCGTCGACGTTCCCGACACGTCCTCGGGTGCGGCGACACCCATCACACCGAGGAGCGATCGCGACGCCGCGACCTCGTCGGCCCAAGGGTCTTCGAGGATCCGCTGGACGTAGGCGTCGAGGATGCGCGCGGTGTCGTCAGCGCGCTCCACGTAGCGACCGATCCAGAACAGTGACTCGGCGATCCGGCTCAACATGGCGATCTACTGCTCCCCGAACAGGCCGGCGCCCGGTCCGAGGTCCCGGCGGAGAGCCACCGGTGGCCCCTCGAGCTGCGGGACCAGGACTGCCCCGGTGTCCCCGGAACCGGTTGGGGCGCCTGCCCCGGGAACGTCGGCGACCGCGACGATCTCCTCGACGAGCCCGCCCGGCGGCAGCGGCGGCTGCTCCTCGGCGAGAACCCAGGTGTCCTTCGAACCGCCGCCCTGGCTGGAGTTCACCACCAGGGCCCCTTCGGGAAGAGCGACCCGGGTGAGGCCCCCGGGCAGCACCCAGATCTGTTCACCGTCGTTCACCGCGAACGGACGGAGGTCCACGTGACGCGGTGCGATCCGGTCGCCGACGAGCGTGGGCGCCGTCGACAGCGCGACCGGTCGCTGCGCGATCCACCCGCGTGGATCGGCGAGCACCTGCTGACGCAGCCGCGCAAGCGTGGCCTCGTCGGCGTGCGGCCCGATGACGATGCCCTTGCCACCGGCGCCGTCGACCGGCTTCAGCACGAGCTGGTCGAGCCGGTCGAGCACCCACTCGAGCACCCCGTCATCGTGGAGCCGGTGGGTCTCGATGTTCGGCAGGAGTGGCTTCTCGCCCAGGTAGTACTCGATGAGAGCCGGAACGTAGGTGTAGACGAGCTTGTCGTCGGCCACCCCGTTGCCGACGGCGTTGGCGATGGTCACGTGGCCGGCACGCGCCGCGTTGAGCAGACCCGGGCAACCGAGAACCGAATCGGCTCTGAAGTGCAACGGGTCGAGGTAGTCGTCGTCGATGCGCCGATAGATGACGTGCACCGGGCGCTCGCCTTGGGTCGTCCGCATCCGAACGCGGTTTCCGCTGCAGGTCAAGTCCCGGCCTTCGACCAGCTCGACGCCCATCAGCCGGGCCAGGAGCGCGTGCTCGAAGTACGCCGGGTTGTAGACACCGGGAGTCAGCACGACAACGACTGGAGCCCGTACTCCTGGCGGGGCGGCAGCACGGAGCGCCGCCAGAAGGCGGGCAGGGTAGTCGTCGACCGGATGCACCCGGTGCGCCGCGAACAGGCCCGGGAAGAGCTGGGTCATCGCCCGGCGGTTCTCGATGACATAGCTCACCCCGGATGGCACGCGCAGGTTGTCCTCGAGGGCGCAGAACTGACCGGACTCGTCGCGCACGAGGTCCACTCCAGCCACGTGGATCCGGACCCCGTTGGGCGGGTCGACGCCGTACGCCTCGCGGTGGAAGTGCGGCGAGCTCGTGACCACGTGGCGCGGCACGATGCCGTCGTCGAACGCCTCGCCCGCGCCGTACACGTCGGCGAGGAACGCCTCCAGGGCTCGGACGCGCTGCTGGACACCGACCACCACCGCGTCCCACTCAGTGGCGGCTATGACACGAGGGAGCAGGTCGAGCGGGAAGGGCTGCTCCTCGCCGGCATGAGCGAACGTGACGCCCCGATCGGTGAACACCTGGTTGAGCTGGTCGGCGCGAAAGCGCAGGTCCGCCGGACCGAGCGTCTCCAACGCGGACTGCACCCCGCCGTACGGCGCACGCGCGTGCCCGGCGCCGGCGAACATCTCGTCCCAGGCCTCCCCGAGCGCGTAGTCGCCGAACAGGCTGCTCATACGCGGAGCCTAGAGATCCTGGTGTTTCGATGGAGTAACACAGGCAAGACCGGGGGCCGAGACGGGCGTCGATCGGTCCCACTCTGGCGACCATGGGTGGCATGCTTCGCGGGTGCGCCGGGTGTCGGTGGTCGGGAACTCGGGGTCGGGGAAGTCAACCGTGGGTCGAGCGGTCGCGGCATCGCTGGCCGTCACCTACGTCGAGATCGACGCCTTGCACCATCGACCGGGCTGGAGCGAGCTCCCCCCGGCGGAGCTCCGGACGGCGATCGAGGGCGTCACCGCTGGCGAGGGCTGGGTCGTCGACGGCAACTACTCCTCGGTCCTCGACCTGGTGTGGGAGCGGGCGGACACCGTGGTGTGGCTCGACCTGCCCCGACACGTGGTCATGCGCCAGGTCGTCGGACGGACGGCCCGGCGGGTCGTTCGGCGTGAAGAGCTGTGGAACGGGAACCGGGAACGACTCAGGGAGGTGCTGCATCCCGACCCGGAGCGGTCGATCATCCGCTGGGCGTGGACCAGGCACAGCGTCTACGCCGACCGCTACCGGCGGAGGACCACTGATCCAACCTGGTCGCACCTGGAGGTCGTACGCCTGCGGAGTCGGGCCGACCTCGCAGTCTTCCTCAACTCCCTCGATGCGCCCACCGAGGCCGGGCCGTGAGGTCGAGCGCTCGCTCTAGCCGGAGAAGCGTGAAACTGCACGCATCTTGTTGACGACGTCCAGGGCTGCGACCTTGTAGGCCTCGGACAGCGTCGGGTAGTTGAAGACCGTGTCGACCAGATGGTCGACGGTGCCACCGCAGGTCATGACGGCCTGACCGATGTGGACCAGCTCGGTGGCGCCGGTGCCGAACACGTGCACCCCGAGGAGGTTGCGGGTCTCGGTGGAGACCAGCAGCTTGAGCATCCCGTAGGAGTCGCCCACGATCTGGCCGCGGGCGAGTTCGCGGTAGCGGGACACGCCCACCTCATAGGGGATCGACGAGGTCGTCAGCTCGTCCTCGCTGCGCCCGCAGTAGGAGATCTCCGGGATGGTGTAGATGCCGATCGGCTGAAGCTCGATGAGGGAGTTCGACGGCTCACCGAAGGCGTGATAGCTCGCGAGCCTCCCCTGCTCCATCGACGTCGCCGCCAGTGCGGGAAAGCCGATCACGTCACCGACGGCGTAGATGTGCTCGACCTCGGTCCTGAACGTGTGGTCGACCTTGATCCGACCCCGCGAGTCGGCGGTGAGCCCGGCCGCGTCCAGGTTCAGAGCATCGGTTGAGCCTTGCCGACCCGCCGAGTACATGACGGTGTCGGCCGGGATCCGCTTTCCGCTGGCCAACGTCGTGACGGTGCCCATGTCGTCGGCCTCAACGGCTTCGACCGTCTCGCCCAACCGGAAGGACACCGACAGGTCGCGCAGATGGAACTTGAGGGCCTCCACCACTTCGGAGTCACAGAACTCCAGCATCCGTTCGCGGGACTCCACGACGGTGACCCGCGCACCCAGGGCCGCGAACATCGAGGCGTACTCGATCCCGATCACCCCGGCGCCGACGACGACCATCGTCCGCGGCACCTCGCTCATGTGCAGGATGCCGTCGGAGTCGACGACGCGCTTCTCGTCGAACTCGATCGAGGCTGGTCGCGCAGGACTGGTGCCCACCGCCACCACGATCTTGTCGGCAGTCACGTGCGTGTCGATGTCGCTGTCGTGCGAGCGGACGGCCAGCGTGTGCGGGTCGACGAAACGCGCCGTGCCGTGCAGAAGCTCGACCCGGTTGCGGAACAGCTGGCTGCGGATGACCTCGGTCTCCCGACCGATCACATGGGTGGTGCGTGACAACAGGTCCTGGACGGTGATGTCCTCCTTGACCCGGTAGTTCTGGCCGTAGAGGTCGCGCATGTTGAGCCCGGTGAGATAGAGGACGGCTTCGCGCAGCGTCTTCGACGGGATGGTGCCGGTGTTGATGCAGACCCCACCCACCATGTGCCGACGCTCGACGATGGCGGCCCTCTTGCCGAGCTTGGCTGCGGCGATGGCCGCCTTCTGCCCTCCCGGGCCAGACCCGATGACGAGCAGGTCGAAGTGCGTCTCGGTCACCCGGGAAGCGTGTCAGACCCCAGGTGGAGCCCGCAGCCCAACAGCTTGACGACCCGTCGTTACCGATATATCGTGATCCAGTCACAACCGATCGAAAGGAGGCCGACCCATGTCGAGCCCCGAAGCACTACCCCCGCGCCATCCCGACGATGAGCGCGACGAGCATGACCCCACCCCGACCGCCGACCGACCCGACTGGTCTGGTCGACGACCCCGGGGCCGCGGCGCACGGCGCCGTCGCCCAGGATCCGAGACCTCCGAGTCGTGGGGACCGTTCGCGATGGCCGAGGAGCCGAGACGTGGACGCCGCGGCGGTTCGTCTCGTGGCCCGGACACCGAAGCCGTGGGCTTCGACCCCGGCGTAGAGCCCGGCCGACGCGGGCCTGGTCACTCCGGAAGGGGCCACCATCACGGCGGCGGCCGAGGGCGCGGGCCAAGGCCGCGGCGCGGCGACGTACGCCTGGCGATCCTGCGCCTGCTCGCCGACGAGCCGATGCACGGCTACCAGATCATGACCGAGCTCGCCGATCGCAGCGGAGGCGTGTGGCGGGTCAGCCCAGGATCGGTCTACCCGACCCTGCAGGCGATGGCCGACGAAGGCTTGGTCGCCTCGGAGGACTCCGAGGGCCGGCGCGTGTTCGCCCTGACCGAAGACGGCCGAGCCGCGGTCGCTTCCTCGCAACGCCGTGGGCAAGAGCCGCCCTGGGTCGCCCTGGCACGAGGCGCCGACGGCGCCACGATGCGCCTGCGCGAAGCGGTCGGTCCGCTGATGGCCGCGGCTTCCCAGGTGGCCCAGGTCGGCACGCCGGACCAGGTCTCCCGGGCCGAAGAGCTGCTGGCCGAAGCGCGCCGCGCGCTCTACCGCCTGCTCGCGGAGGACACGTCCTCGCCCGCGGACACGGCTCCATCCGAGGAATCAGCCGGCGACTGAGCCGTCCCTCCCCCGGTCGATTCCGACGAGCTCGCCAACGCCTCGGAGCGGCGCGGTGTCACACCGCGCCGCTCTTCAACCCCCAAGCCGGAGTACGTCGCGCGGCGAAGGCTGCCATGCCCTCGGCGGCCTCGGCGGAGGCGAAGCGTTCGGCCGACAGCTCAGCCGTCCACGCGAACCCGTCGTCGCGCGACATCTCAGGCACCCGTCTGAGCAGCTGTTTGGTGGCCGCCAGCGCCTGGGGGCCACCGAGCAGGAGCTGGTCCGACCACGCAGCAACGGCCGCGTCGAGCTCGCCTTGGGGCACCACGCGGTGCAGGAGACCGGCCTCGCGAGCCCGCTCGGCCGACACCCGTTCGCCGGTCAGGAAGAGCTCCGAGGCCGCCGCCGGAGGCATCCTGCGCAGGCACACCGTCGAAATGACGGCAGGGGCCACACCCACCCGCACTTCCGAGAAGGCGAACCGCGCTGAGTCGACAGCCACTGCGAGGTCTGCCGCCGCCACCAGGCCGTTCCCCCCGCCAGCGACATGCCCCTGCACGCGGGCAATGACCGGCTTGGGACCGTCCAACATGAGGGCGAGGAGGCGGGCCAGTGACGCAGGTGATCCGCTGCCGAAGGACCCCCCGCTCGCGGCTGCTCGCAGGTCGGCGCCTGCGCAGAACGTGGTGCCCGTCCCGGTGAGCACGATGACCCGAACGCTGTCGTCGGCCATCGCGTCCTGGAACACCTCGAGCAGCAGGGGGAGCGAGCGGTCGTTGAGGACGTTGCGCGCGTCTGGGTCGTCGAGGGTGATCGTCGCCACCCCGCGGTTGGTCCGGGCGTAGGCCACCGGGGCTTTCGCCGGCGTAGCGTCCCCCGCGCCAACGCCCTCGGTGTCGCCGGTCATCGCTTCCCCATTCCTTCGAGCATCGTCAGGATTCTCAACATCACCTCGTCGGCTCCGCCACCGATGGACATCAGCCGGGCGTCGCGAAGGTAGCGCGCGGGCCAGTGCTCTTCCACGTATCCCATGCCCCCGTGGTACTGCACACACACGTCGGCGACCTCCCGGACCAAGCGCCCGACCTTCAGTTTCGCGATGGTGGCGAACCGCGTGACGTCCTCACCCGCCACCAGCGCATCGGCGGCCGCGTAGCAGTAGTGCCGCGCGACATCGATGTCGGCGAGCAGCTCGGCCAGCCGGTACTGCAGCGCCTGATTGGCGAGGAGGGGCTTGCCGAACGCCTCGCGGTCGCGCAGGTAGTCGATGGTCCGGCGGACGGCGCGCTCGGCGCCGGCCACCGCCATGTAGCAGCCGATCAGGCGTTCGTCCTGGAACTGCGCCATCTGTTGTTGGAAGCCGCGGCCAATCTCGCCGACGGTGTTGGCCACCGGAACCCGGCACTCGTCCAGCACCAGCTCGGCGGTATCGGACGATCGGTTGCCCAGCTTGTCGAGGACGCGCGCGACGCTGAACCCGGGGGTGTCGGTGGGCACGATGATCATCGACATGCCCTGGTAGCCGCCCTCGTCGGAGGTGCGCGCGAGCAGGCACACCCAGTCGGCCTGGGCCCCGTTGGTGATCCAGAGCTTGCGGCCGGTGATGACCCAGTCGTCTCCGTCGCGCACGGCACGGGTGCGCAGGCCCGCCACGTCGGACCCGGCGTCGGGCTCCGAGACCGCGACCGCGCACACCTGCTCGCCGGCCAGGGCCGGCGCGAGGTAGCGGCGCTTCAGGTCCGCGGTGCCGTAGCGCGCCAGCGCTGGCGTAGCCATATTGGTCTGCACGGCGATCGCCATCGGGATGCCGGCGCAGTCCATGCGGCCGAGCTCCTCGCCCAGAACCACGGTGAACGAGTGGTCGACGCCACCGCCGCCGAAGTCGGGGTCGTACTCCAGCCCGAGCAAGCCGAGCGAACCCAACCGCGCGAAGACCTCGTGGGCGGGGAAGCAGCCCGCCGACTCCCAGGCGTCGACGTGCGGGTTCAGCTCCTCCTCCACGACTCGTCGCACGACGGACCTGAGCTGCTCGTGCTCCTCGGTGAACTTCATCGGGCGCCCTTCCCCGTGCGATCAGCGTGCTCTGCCCTGATGTGCTCGATCCGCTCGCCTGGCCGCAGCCCGACGGCCTGGGTCCACAGCCGCGTCAGCGTGGCGACGACGCGCTCGGGGTCGTACGTCTCGCCGCGGTCGTGCCAGCGGCGGGCGAAGCTCTCCACCATGCCGACGAGCGCGGGGGCCGCCAGGTCGGGATCGAGGCCCTGATCAGCGAGGCCCTCGGCCTGGAAGCGAGCGAGCGTGGCCCGGGTCTTGTCCACGAAGACCCCGCGGAGCCCGTCGACCAGCTCGCGAAACCTGGGATCGGCCGCAGCGGCCTGCTCGACGACCTCGAGCATCCGTGCGTTCTTGGCATAGGCGCCGAGGTAGCGCCGGTTGCCCTCCTCGATCCAGTCGACGGGGTCTGAGCGGTGATCGTCCGGCACGCGGACTGCCGCGAAGACCTCACCGACGATGGCGTTGCATACCTCGGACAACACCGCCTCCTTCGAGTCGAAGTAGGTGTAGACGGTGCCGTGGCTGACCCCGGCCGCCGCGGCGAGGTCAGACATGCGGGTGTCACTGAACCCGCGCTCTTCGAAGACCCCGCGCGCCGCGGCCACCAGGGCCTCGCGTGTGCGTCGACCACGCGCCGTCGACGGCGGCGCCGGACCGACCGGCGCGGTGCCGGGCGACCGGGCCACGGCTCCTTGAGTCATGACCGCGTCCCGACCAACGACTCGGGGACGGCCACGACCCGCGCCCGTAGCCGTTCGCCCAGGCCCTTGGCCTGCGGGTCGAGCAGATCGTTGGCCGCGACGCCTCGGCCGAGGAACCCGTGGACGACCACGTTGACCGCGTAGAGGTTGGGCAGGCGATACACGTCGATGGGTAGCTCGGCAGCCTCGGGAATCAGCTCCCGCACGCGGTCGGGGGTGAGCCAGGTCTGCAGCCAGTGGTACGTGCGGTCACGACGCTCCGCGTCGAGGAACTCCGGCACCCAGACCCCGATGTTGGCGTTCCCGCCCTTGTCGCCGGACCGCGCCCCCACGAGGCTGCCGAGCGGCAGGCGCACCTCTTCCCCGCCTTGTCCTTCAAAGCCCAGCCCCTCCGCTTCCCCGTGATCATGCGCAGCAGGCCCCACAAACCCCTCGTGATCATGCGCAGCTGGCCCCTCGATCCCTTCGCCCAGGGGCCATCTGCGCATGATCACGAGAGGGTCCGGGGGCGGGGCGGGCGGATCGACGGGGTGGTCGGAGAGGACATGGACGTACTCGGGGACCAGCGCAGCCGGCACCGAGGTCGGCCAGTAGACGCCGTATGGCGTGGCGTCCGCGGGCATCGTCGTAGGGAAGCAGCCGGGGTAGGTGCCCAACCCGATCTCCACGAGGGCGTTGCTGAAGGCTCGGCCGACCTTGGCCGCGTCACGATCCTTGACGCTGATCCGCAGGTGCGCCTGGGCCTGCGCCGCGGTGGCCGGGTCGGCGCGGTCACCGCGGATGAGCTGGACGTCGACATGATCAAAGGACTCCTTCGGAACCCGACCCCACACGGTCCGCTCGGCCAGGGCCGCCTTCGCCTCGAGGTCGAGCCCGGTGAGCACCAGGGTCATGGAGTTTCTGAATCCGCCCAGGTAGTTGAGGGCGACCTTGAGGCGGTCGGGCGGCGGGACCCCGAGGACTCCGGAGATCTGCACCCGGTCGGCACCGACGTCGCTGAGCTCGATCGTGTCGAAGCGCGCCGTGACGTCGGGGTTCGCGTAGGCCGGCCCGGCGATCTCGTAGAGCAGCTGCGCCGTGACCGTCCCGACCGTGACGGCACCACCCGTACCGGGGTGCTTGGTGATGACCGACGAGCCGTCGCGCGACACCTCGGCCAGCGGAAACCCGGGGTGCTCCAGCCCGGGGATCCGCTCGAAGAAGGCGTAGTTGCCACCTGTGGCCTGGGCGCCGCACTCGATCACATGACCCGCGACCACCGCGCCCGCGAGAGCGTCGAGATCGTCGGCGTTCCAGTCGAACGCATGAGCCGCGGGGCCGACCACCAGCGCCGCGTCGGTGACGCGGCCGGTCACCACGACGTCGGCACCAGCGTCCAACGCTGCCTTGATCCCGAACCCACCGAGATAGGCGTTCGCCGTAAGAGCAGGCTGGCCCACCGACGCGAAGGGCTCGCCCGTGTCGAGGTTGACCAGCGCCTCGCCGGCCGCGCTCAGCTCGTCCAGCCGCGGGAGCAGGTCGTCGCCGGAGACGTACGCGATCCTCGGCTGCAGCCCCAGGCGCGACGCGAGCTCCTCCACCGCCGCTGCGCAGCCCGCGGGATCGAGCCCGCCGGCGTTGCTGACCACCCGGATCCCGCGGTCGAGACAGGTGCCGAGCACGTGCTCGAGCTGGGTGAGAAACGTACGGGCGTAGCCGCTGCCCGGACCGTGCTTGAGGCGCTGTCGGGCCAGCACGAGCATCGTCAGCTCGGCCAGCCAGTCGCCGGTCAGGACGTCGATGGGTCCGCCCTCGACCATCTCCGCGGCCGCAGCGATCCGGTCACCGAAGAAGCCGCTGCAGTTGGCGATTCTCACGACCTCGGTCATGACTCGACCGAGGCGACGACCTGGTGGGCGTCGACCGAGTCTCCGACGGCGACGTGCACGCCCGTCACGGTCCCGTCCTGGTCGGCGCAGACCCGGTGCTCCATCTTCATCGCCTCGATCATCACGAGTGGATCGCCCGCTGTCACCGCGTCACCTGGGGCGACAAGCACGGCGGTCACCGTCCCCGGGACGGGGGTGAAGGGGCCCAGCGTTGCGGCCGCCGCCCGAGGGACAGGGAAACGCGGCACCTCGTCGACGCGGGTCGTCCTCCCCAGACCACTGACCCACGTCGCCACTGAGTTCGAGGCTCCGCTGTCACCGCAGCCGATGACGCTGGTGATCACGTAGGTCGAGCGCAGACCGTCAACCTCGAGGTCGACGGACTCTGCGGTCTCCCCATGCAGCACGACCGAGTGGACGACCCCATCGACCGAGGCGCGGACGCCAGTAGGAGACGGATCCGCTCCGACGCTGCGGCCTTCCAGCTCATAGGCGACCGCAACGGGGCGACCAGCGACCTCAAAGTCCACGCGCTGTGCTTGGGACCGTACGTTGCGCCACCCGCTCGGCACCCCAGCGAGCGCGGTCGCGGCCGCTCGTCGCCCGGCCTGCCCGTGCAGCGCGGCAGCGAGCAGGTGCGCGTCAAGCGTCGCCGTCGGCGCTATCGCGGCCACCAGGTCCGCGTGCTGGTCGAGAAAGTCGGTGGTCGTCTTGCCGGCCAGGAAGTCCGGCGACTCCAGCACGGCCACGAGGCTGGCCACGTTGGTCGTCACGCCGTGGATCCGGGACGAGCGCAGCGCCCGACCCAGCACCGCCGCGGCGCTCGCTCGGTCGTCGGCGTGGGCGATGACCTTCGCGAGCAGGGGATCGAAGGACGCGCTCACCGAGTCGCCGGCCAGCACACCTGAATCCCAACGCACGCCGGACGTCTCGTCCCAGCGCACCAGCCGGCCGGTCGAGGGTCGATGTCCCTCGGCCGGGTCCTCCGCGTAGACCCTGACCTCGATCGCATGACCTCGTGGCGGTGCGCTGCCTGGCCCGACGTCGAGTGGCCACCCCTCCGCCACACGCAGCTGGACACCGACGAGGTCGAGCCCGGTCACCGCCTCGGTGACGGGGTGCTCCACCTGGAGCCTGGTGTTCATCTCCAGGAAGAAGAACTCCTGGTCGGTGGACGTACCGACCACCACGAACTCGACCGTCCCTAGGCCGACGTAGCCGACCGACCTCGCCAGCGCCACGGCCGCTCTGCGCATCGCCTCGCGGGTCGGCTCAGCCAGGCCCGGCGACGGGCACTCCTCCACGACCTTCTGATGCCGACGCTGCACGGAGCACTCACGCTCCCAGAGGTCAACGACCGTTCCCTGACAGTCGCCTACCACTTGGATCTCGACGTGGCGCGCCCCTGTCACGAAGCGCTCGACGAACACCGTCGGATCGCCAAAGGCCGAGCCGGCCTCGCGGCGCGCCGCCTCAACGGCGGAGACCAAGGTTTGACGCGACTCAACCACGTGCATGCCCTTGCCTCCGCCTCCCGCAGAGGCCTTGACCAGCAACGGGAATCCCACGCGATCGGCCACCTCGGCCCACACGGCGCCGTCGTCACCGACAATCTCGGCAGCCGGCAGCAGCGGGAGGCCGGCCTCGGCCGCCACCTCTTTCGCGCGCAGCTTCGAGCCCATGACCCGGATGGTCTCTGGGTCGGGTCCTACCCAGAGCAGCCCAGCATCGATGACCGCCTGCGCGAAGTCGGCATTCTCCGCCAGGAATCCGTAGCCAGGATGGACCGCGTCGGCACCGGAGCGGCCTGCGGCCTCGACGACCTGGGCGATGTCGAGATAGGGGGCGGCTCCGGTCCCGCCGTCCAGCCGAACGCTGACGTCGGCCTCGCGGACGTGACGTGCCCCGGCGTCCACAGCGGAGTAGACGGCCACGGTGCCGAGGCCGCGCGCATGCGCCGTACGGAAGACGCGGCACGCGACCTCCCCGCGATCGGCCACGAGCAGCCGCGAGATCCGGCGCGAGGGCGAAGAGTCCGTCACCGGGCCCTCACATCCGGAAGACGCCGTAGTGCTCAGCGCCCTCCACGGCCTGGGAGTGGCAGGCGGACAGGGCCATCGTCAGCGCCGTACGGCTGTCGCGGGGGTCGATGATGCCGTCGTCCCACAGGCGCCCGGTGGCGTACAACGCCGTCGACTGCTCCTCCACCTGAGCCTCGAAGGCCTCGCGCAACGGGGCGAACGCCGCCTCGTCGAAGACTTCGCCGGCGCCTTCGGCCTTCTGGCGCGCCACGATCGTGAGCACACCGCCGAGCTGCCTGGGACCCATGACGGCGATGCGGTGATTGGGCCACGAAAAGACGAACCGGGGGTCGTACGCCCGCCCGGCCATCCCGTAGTTGCCGGCTCCGTAAGACGCACCCACCATCAGGGTCAGGTGAGGGACCTTCGAGTTCGAGACGGCGTTGATGAGCTTGGCGCCGTCCTTGATGATGCCGCCCTGCTCGTAGCGCGTCCCCACCATGAAGCCCGTGATGTTCTGCGCGAAGAGCAAAGGGGTCGCGCTGCGGTTGCACAGCTGGATGAAGTGGGCCCCCTTCTGCGCCTCCTCGGAGAACAGGATCCCGTTGTTGGCCAGGATCCCCACGGGGTAGCCGCCCAGCTCGGCCCAACCGCAGACCAGGGTGGAGCCGTACAACGGCTTGAACTCCTCGAAGCGGGAACCGTCGACGAGGCGTGCCACCACATCACGGATCTCGAACGGCGTCCGGACGTCAGCGCTGGCGATGCCGAGCAGCTCGTCCGGGTCGTAGGCCGGCGGATCAGGCCGGGCCACGGTCGGGCCCGGGCCGAGCTTGCGCCAGTGGAGGTGGGCGACGACCTGGCGCGCCTGCCGGATGGCGTCGACCTCGTCGACGGCCAGGTAGTCGGCCAGACCGCTGGTGCGGGCGTGCATGTCGGCCCCGCCGAGAGATTCCTCATCGGCGTCCTCGTCGATGGCCATCTTGACCAGGGGAGGCCCGCCCAAGAAGACTTTGGCCGCACCACGCTGAAGGATGGTGTAGTCGCTCATGCCGGGCAGATAGGCACCTCCGGCCGTGGAGCTGCCGAAGACCACGGTGATCGTGGGGATCCCAGCTGCTGACAGCTGCGTCAAGTTCTTGAAGCTCGCGCCACCCGGGACGAACACTTCTGCCTGCTTGGAGAGATCGGCTCCAGCCGACTCGGTGAGGCTGACCAGCGGCAGGCGATTGGTCTTGGCGACCTCCATGGCGCGCAGAGCCTTGGCCACCGAGGTGGGGCCCTGGGCGCCGCCCTTGACCGTCGCATCGTTGGCCACCACGACGCACTCGACCCCGCAGACGACCCCGATCCCCGTGACCAGCCCGCCGCCAAGCGAGTCCCCGGTGCCGAAGCCCGCCAAGGGGGACAGCTCGAGAAAGGGGGAATCACGGTCGAGCAGGAGATCGATGCGCTCGCGAGGAAGCGCCTTGCCCCGAGCCCGGTGGCGCTCCACCTGGCGCGCCCCGCCACCGGCCACCACGGAGCCCAGGAGGTCCTGCAGCTCGGCCAGCGCCTCAAGCATGGCCGCCCGGTTGTCGCGGTAGACGGCTCCGGCGGTGTCGACGTGGCTCAGGAGCCGTTCCATGACTTGACGTTAGCGTCAAGTTCGTCCCCGGGCAAGCCCTCTCACGCTGGCGCGCGCAGCCAGCTCGGTCGCCGCTTCCCAACGATCGAGCCACACCTGTCTAGGCTTGCCCACCGTGTCGGACACGGTCGGGGTACGCCTGCCGGGCAGCACGTCCTCGCCACGCCGGATCATCGCGCAGCGCCTGCTGTTCGCTGTCGGGATTTTGATGCTCGTCAGCGTCATCGTCTACCTCGACCAGGACGGCTACTCCGACAACGCCGACGGATCTGTCTCGTTCCTCGACGCCGTCTACTACTCGACGGTGAGCCTGTCGACGACGGGCTACGGCGACATCACGCCCGTCACGGACTCGGCTCGACTCATCAACATCCTGATCATCACGCCGTTGCGCATCTTGTTCCTCATCGTCCTTGTCGGGACGACGATCGAGGCTCTGACCACCCAGTCCCGCATGGAAAGTCGCGCGCGCCGTTGGAGGGATCACGTGCAGGACCACACCGTCGTGCTCGGCTTCGGGACCAAAGGCCGATCTGCCGCACAGTCCCTGCTCGACCACGGGGTCGTCGGTCGCCAGCTGGCGGTCATCGATGCTGATCCCCTGGCCGTGGCCGAGGCCAACCGGATGGGGCTGGTCGCGGTCCAGGGCGATGCCACGCGCTCGGACGTGCTGCAGCGCGCCCACCTGTCCTCCGCCCGCACCGTCGTGGTCGCCACCGACCGCGACGACACTTCCGTCCTCGCCACCCTGACGGCCCGCCGACTCAACCCGACGGCCCGCATCGTGGCCACCGCTCGGGAAGCGGAGAACGGTCCACTGCTCGAGCAGAGCGGCGCCGACTCGGTCATCACCTCGGCCTCCGCCGCCGGTCAGCTGCTCGGGCTGGCTGCGACCAGCCCGGTGGCCGGCGCCCTGGCCTCAGACCTGCTGGCGCCGGGCGAGGGCCTGGAGATCGCCGAGCGTCCCATCACGCCGGCCGAGCTCGGGACCCGACCGGAGGACTGCAAGGACCTGGTCCTCGCGGTCATCCGCGGCGGGGAGATCCACCGGTTCGACGAGGGGAGCATCCGCGTGTTCAACGGCAAGGACCGCATCGTGGTGGTCCGACGGGCCGCCGACCACCCGCACGAGTGACGCGAGCCCGGACAGCCCACGGCTAGGACACAGGCACTGAGGCAGGCGTTGAGGTAGGCCGTGAGGCAGCGTGCGCGACCGCTGCCGCCTCGAGACGGCTGCTCACGCCTAGCTTGGCGAGGATGTGCGACACGTGGACGCTGGCGGTCTTCTCGCTGATGAACAGCTGCTCGGCGATGCGCCGGTTGCTCGAGCCCGTGGCGAGCAGCCCGACCACCTCGCGCTCCCGGGCCGAGAGCACCGACAGCGGATCCGTCCGGGCAGCAGGGGTGTCCGCCCCGTCGCTCACACGTGGGCTGGGGATTGCTGCTGAGACCGTGGGCGGAGCGGCCGGCATCGTCAGACCTGCTCGGCGTGTGAGGTCGGCGGCGGCAGTGGCCAGGGTCCGGGCCCCCAACAGCTCCGCGGTTGCGAGGACGTCGGACACCAGCCGCGCTGCCTGATCCCGGGCGCCCCGGCGAGCGACCAACGCCTCGGCCTGACGCAGCAGCGCCGCGGCCCGCCACCAGGGGAACGCCAGCGCGGTCCACGCGTCGACCGCGACAGCCCAGGCCTCGGGGTCCTCGCGACCGCTGATGCGCGTCTGCTCCGCCCGGGCCACGGCCAGCTCGGCGGCGGCCACCGATCCGGGTGGCGCGCCCTCAACGGCTCGGTCGCACAGCTCGCCGAGCCGGCTCACGAGATCGACATCCACAGCGCGGCCTGCCCGGGCGGCCGAGGCCTCGAGGGCCAGGCCGGCGCGTGCAAAGCCCAGAACGGCAACCCACGTGTCGGCTTCCTCGACCGCCGCGATCCCCTCGACCACGGACGCCCGTGCCGCCGCGAAGTCGCCAGAGTCGGCCGCGATCTCGGCCAGGCGCGCCAGCGAGGCCGCGTCGTAGGAGCGCAGGCCGAGCCGATCCCAATGTGCGAGCACTGCCTGATATCCGGCGGCCGCGGCCGCGTGCTGGCCGCGGCGAAACGCGAGCTCAGCGACCACCGAGCGCAGCACCGCGGACTCCACCGAGCCGACCTCTGCGCCGGGATCGACCGAACCGGACGGGTCCAACGCGCGCAGCGCCTCGTCTACCCCGTCCCACCGACCGAGGGACACCGACATCTCCAAGGCGGCCGCCTGCAGCCGCACCGCGAGATCGCTCGGACCGCCTCCGCCCTGCAGGGCGGCTGCGCCCCGCTGAGCCGAGGCGAGCCCGACCAGCGGTTGCCCCGCGTGGAACTGGGCCCAGACGAGGGTCAGCAGCGCACGCGCTGCGTCGTACGGGCGCCCCGCAGCCTCCAGCGCAGGTACAGCATGGGCCAGAGTGACCAGTCCCTCCTCGAAGGATCCGAGGTAGCACAACGACGCCCCGAGCGTCGCGGCCGCCAAACCCTCCTCGGCCTCGGCATCGACCGACACAGCGATCTCGCGCGCACGACGGCTCAGGGGTACGGCACTTGCGTTGTGATCGAGCACGAGCTCATGCCTGGCCAGCGCGGCCAGGGCGGCCGCCAGCTCGGGGCACGGCCCGAGAGCCTCGGCGGCGCGGACCGCGGTCTCGAACGACGCGTGAACCTCGGAGTCCTCGATGACCCCCTCGCCGTGCACGGCGACCAGCCGGTGCAGTCTCGCCGCACGCGCCGGGTCGGCCGACCCTTCTCCCGCACCCTCCAGCATCACCAGGGCTGCCCGCGCCGAGCCGGTCGCTGCGGCTCCGTCTCCCGCGGCGCCGTGCAGCTCCGCGAGCCGCTCGAGGAGCGCTTCCCGGCCCGGGAGGGTTCCGGTGGTCGGAACAAACGGTTCAGTGGACGTCGAAGACCCCACGCCGCGTCCCCGCGGATCGAGATCGATGGCGCGTTGGTAGTGCATCGCGGCGACGTCCGGGGCGACCGGCGCATTCGCCTCGGCCGCCTTCACCGCAGCGTGAACAGCCAGCTCTGGGCGACCCGCCTCGGCCCAGTGGTCAGACAAGTCGCCGAGCAGCCGGCGCTCCAGGTCAGGACCCGCTGTCGCCAGCCTGACTTCGGTGGCCCGGGCCGCGGCCGTGTGCATCCGGCGCCGCTCGACCGGCAGCATCCCGTCGCGAACCGCGTCGGCGATCAACAGGTGACGGAAGGAGTAGGTGTCGCTGCCGGAGTCGCCCACGACGAGACCGTCGCCCACCAGCTGGCGGACGGCGGCCAGCAGATCAGGTTCGTCCAGGGCGGCAAGCTCGCGCAGGACGCCGTGCGGAATGCCAGGACCATGGACCGCGATCGCCTGGGCCGCCGCCAGTTCCTGGGGGGTCAGGGCCGAGAGACGCACTCCCAACACCTCCGCCGACGGCACGCTGCCCCGACCGGATGCACGGACCGCAACCAGCTCCTCGAGGAAGAAGGGGTTTCCCTCAGCGCGCACGACGATGTCCTCGATCACCTCGGGGGGCATGGCTAGACCCGCCTGCGTCGCGAGCCTCGCGACCATCACCGAGGCGTCGTCGGGTACGAGCGGCGCCAGATCGACGAACGTCGCCTGCCGCCTCAAACCGACGACTGCGGCCCGCCAGCGCTCGGCGGCCTGGGGCTCACGGGGGTCGCCGTCCGAACGCGCAGTGACAACCAGCGCAAACCGCGCGGGGGGTTGGTCGACCAGACGACTCAGCGTCGTCAAGGTCGCGACGTCGGCGAGGTGCACATCCTCGAGGACGACCACGAGCGGGGTGACCGCAGCCAACCGGGCGACGTACCACGGGAGCAGATCCGCGGCCCGCCCCGTGTTGGTCCAGCCCCCCTCGGGGTCGAGGTCCGGGACGACCACGGCGAGGTCGGCCAACGCCGGACCTGCGGCCCGCGCGGCAACGTCGACGCCATACACCCGGCTCGCCTGCCGCAGCGCGTCGGCCCACGGGAGCAACGCACTGCTCGACCCTCCCGGCACCGCGCTGCCTCGGCAGACCACGGCAGCAGCGCCGTCGAAGACGTCGAGCGACTCGGCCACCAGGGAGGACTTGCCGACGCCGGCGTCGCCGACGACCAGCACCAGCGCCGGTCCAGCGCCGGCCAAGGCTTGGCGTACGGCCGAGCGCAAGGCGTCAGCCTCGCGCGCGCGCCCGACGAGCGCCGCGCCTTGTACGGCCACCGTGCAACAACCTTCCGGTCACCCGTCCGACCTCACTCGATCACGGTCGGTCATGGCCACGGTAGGCCCCTGAGGCGAGGCGCGGAAGGCGCCGTTTGGGCCGTGCCTGCAGGGAGGCGTCCGACAAGGCGAGGGTCGCAGCCCCACGTCGGGTCGGACGCGAGCGTGGGAGGCGGCGTCAGGGCAGGTGCGCTTGGCGCGGCGCCGGGATCAGCGCCCGCGAGCTCCGCGCCAGCGCGGCACGGCGGAGGGCCACGCGGCGCCGGCGTTCGCGCCGGACGTACGCCCGTCGAACCTCGCGCTCCCCCGCGGTGAGCGCGAGGTTCGTGGGTGCTTCGGTGCCGGGAACCGGCGGGAGCTGGTGGGACAGGGCGAGGGCCGCTGCGAGCGTGCGCATCATGGGCTCCTGGGCGTCGGAGGGGGTGGGGGACACAACCCGAAGGCTCGTCCTGGCCGGCGCGGCGCGGCATCCGGTAAACCCCCTACCGAGCCATCGACACCCCCTCAAAGATCGCGCCCGGCCCTGGTCGCAAGCCCTACCCCGCCGTTCTCGACCCCGGAGTACCTGCGACGCTGATCCCTGTGCACGCCGTTGTGGTGACCGAGCCGGGTGGACCCGAGGTTCTCGCCTGGTCCGAGGTGCCGGACCCGAGCCCAGCACCAGGCGAGGTCGTGATCGAGGTCGCAGCAAGCGCGGTGAACCGCGCTGACCTCTTGCAGCGCCAGGGCGCGTACCCCCCTCCGGCCGGCGCGCCACCGTGGCTCGGCCTCGAGTGCAGTGGAATCGTCGCGGAGGTTGGTGACGATGTCCGTACGTGGTCGGTGGGCGATCGAGTGTGCGCCCTGCTCGACGGGGGCGGACAGGCAGAACGCGTGACCGTCGCCGCCGGCCAGGTCATGCCTGTGCCGTCAGGGGTCGAGCTCGTCGCCGCCGCAGGGCTGCCGGAGGTCACCTGCACGGTCTGGTCCAACGTGTTCATGCTCGCAGCCCTTCAGCCTGGGGAGGTGCTGCTCGTACACGGCGGCGCTTCCGGGATCGGGACGATGGCGATCCAGCTGGCCGTCGCGCTGGGCGCTCGGGTTGCCGTCACGGCAGGCAGCTCGGCCAAGCTCGAACGATGCGCCACCCTCGGGGCCGACGTGCTCGTCAACTACCGCGAGGAGGACTTCGTCGAGCAGGTGCGGGCCGCGACGGGTGGGCGAGGCGCCGACGTCGTCCTCGACAACATGGGCGCCGCCTACCTGAACCGCAACGTGGGCGTGCTTGCCACGAGCGGACGACTGGTGGTCATCGGACTCCAGGGCGGCACCCGCGGCGAGCTGGATCTGGGCACGTTGCTCCGCAAGCGTGCAGCCGTGCTGGCAACCACTCTGCGCGCGCGACCCGCCGAGGAGAAAGCCACCATCGTCGCGTCAGTGGTCAAACACGTGTGGCCGCTCATCGCCGACGGAGCCGTACAGCCCGTCATCGACCGCCACCTGCCGATGACCGACGCGGCACAGGCCCACCGCGTCGTCGAGGCCGGCGAGCACGTCGGGAAGGTGCTCCTCACCCGCCCCTGACCGCACAGTTGAGGGGTAGCGCGGTCGCGGGTAAGGGATCCTCCCGATGCCCCGTGGGACGACCCATCGAGACGGTGTGGGCATGCCCCTCACCGATCTGCCCTTCACGGATCTGCCGCTCACCAAGCTCTCGCTCGGCTCGCTGCCCACCGCCGGGACCTCCGCCCCGAGTGGGGGCTTGCTGAGCTCGACGCGCTTCGGGATCCCGCTGCTCCCGATCCCGACCCGGGTCCCGGCGCCCCTTCTCCTCGCCGGGACCGCCCTCATCCTGGCTGCCCTCGACCTCGGCGGTGCCATGGCCGCGAAGGCGTGGTCCGAGCACCGTTCTCTCGTCTGGTTCGGCGCCGGCCTCGGTCTGTTCATGGTGCTGTTCTGGGTCTACGGGTCGGCCCTGAGGTACGCCGAGCTGGCGGAAGTCACCATCGCCTGGATCGTCGTCCTCCAGATCAGCCTCATGATCCTCGACCGCTTCGTCTACGGCGTGCACATCCCCGGGGCGAAATGGCTGGCCGTCGTTGGCATCCTTGGGCTCGAGGCCTTCTTGATCCTCGCGCCCGACGCCGGGAGCGCCTCATGACGCTGCTGGCCCAGGAACCCCCCGACGGGATGGATCTCGCCGAACCGCCGATGCATGCCAGAGGGGGAGCGGGACTCCGGATCGACGACCAGCCCCCTGCCACCCCTCGGTCCCTCATCCCTCGCCCACGCGCTCCACGGGCTGGGACTCCGTTCGTCGATGCGCTGAGCGCGCACGTGAGCAAGGGGACCCTCGCGTTCACCTGCCCCGGCCACAAGGGCGGACAGGGCGCCGACCCGGCGGTCCGCAGCCTTCTCGGGGACGGCCCCTTCACCAACGACGTCTGGCTCGACACGGCCACGTACGACTCCGCACGACGGGCCGCCGAGCAGCGCATCGCCGCCTTGTGGGGAGCCGATCGGGCGTTCGTTCTCGTGAACGGATCAACGAGTGGCAATCACGCGCTGCTGCTGGGCTCGGTCGGCCCCGGAGATGTCGTGGTGTGCGCGCGAGACGCCCACGTGTCGACACATACGGCACTGGTGCTCACCGGTGCTCGCCCGGTCTGGGTGAGCCCCGACTACGACCCACGATGGGACGTCGGCGCCGGTCTCAGCGCCCAGACGCTGGCGGCCGCGCTCGACGCAAACCCCACAGCCCGTATGGCGATCGTGGTGTCGCCGTCCTACTCCGGCGTGTGCTCGGACTTGCCTCGATTGGTGGCCGTGGCTCACCAACGGGGGGTCGCGTTGGTGGTCGACGAGGCCTGGGGACCGCACCTGCGCTTCGGGGCTGGGTCCGGGTTGCCTGTCGACGGGCTCACGGCGGGCGCCGATGCCGTGGTCACGTCCACGCACAAGATGCTTTCGAGCCTGTCCCAGAGCTCGATCCTGCTGGTGCGCGGCGCTCGGCTGCCGGTGGACCGGATCGCGACTGCGGTGCGCATGACTCAGACCACCAGCCCCTACCTGCCGCTCGTCGCGTCGGTCGACTCCTGCCGTGCCCAGCTCGAGGACGACGGCGCAGCCCTGGTGGGTTGGGCCGTCGACCTCGCCCGCCTGGCCCGGACGTTGCTCGCTCGAGTTCCTGGACTCGCTGTCCTGGCCGAGGATCAGCTCGACCGGCTGGCCTCGGTGGACTCCTACGGCGGGATCGACCCCTGCAAGATCGTCGTCGATGTACGCGGTCGGGGCCTCGACGGACTCGCCGCCGACCGCACGCTGCGCGACGTCCACGGGATCGCCGTCGAAGGGGCAGACGCGGGTCGGCTCTATCTCGTCGTGGGACCAGGGGACTCGGTGGCCTCCGTCCGGCGACTGGTCCTGGCCCTGGCCGCGCTCGGAACTCCCACCATCAAGCCGCGGCACGCAGTCGATCCGTTCCCACCACCGGCTCCTGCAGCCATGACTCCACGCGAGGCCTATTTCGCCGACCAGGAACGAGTCGCTCTCGGGGAGGCGGTCGGCCGCATCTGCGCGGAGCTCGTGACGCCGTACCCGCCCGGAATCCCCCTGCTGACCCCGGGGGAACGCATCACGGAGCAGGCCGCATCCTGGCTGAGCCGGGCGGTGTCAGCCGGGATCCACGTGCACGGACCCGACGACCCGCGGGTGCGCACCCTGCGCGTGCTCACATCGAGCGCCGAGCCGGGAACGCCCGCAGGGTGAGCCGGCTCCAGGAGAGTCGTCAATCGTCCAGCGGACGTTCCCATGCGTCGATGATCTGGCTCGGAACCATCCCGACGGCGCTGTAGAGCGCCGGTGCCCCGGTGCTGTTCTCGGTGTCGACCCCAAGCTTGACCCCGGCGCGGCCGCGCGCGAAGGCGTCGGCGAAGAACGTCTGGAGCATGACTCGCCCTAACCCTCGACCACGGTGCGGCTCGAGCACGCCGAGGGTGCTGACGTAGCTCCAGCCCAGGGCCGCCAGGCGATCGTTGCCGAGGCACACTCCCGCCGGAGCTCCGTCGACCGAGGCGAGCAACCATTGCGTCGGGTCGAAGGAGGAGTTGCGCGCCCACAGCATGAACTCCTCGAAGGTGCGGCTCACGTAGTGCCAGTGTTCGAGGAACGACTCGTTGGACACGGCATGAGCCACCTGCAGACGTTCCGGATCCTCTCCGACCACGTCGACCGTGACGTCTGCGGCCAGGGTGGGGCGGATCGGCGGGCTTTGCGGGTCGAACGCGAGCGACATGGTGTGGAAGCGGCGCACCGTGGTCAGACCAGCTCGGGCCAAGGCCCCGCCGTAGCGCTCATCGATGGAGTGGCTGCCTCCACCGATCACCCAACCGGAACGCTCGTCCTCGGCCAGAGCGGCAACCTTGGCCTCAGCGAAACGCCTCCCGTGGCCGAGCAGGAGATCCCACGTGCTCTCCGCCGCATCCGGACGCACATAGGCATCGATCATGACCTCGCGACCAGTGCGGTCGACCTCGACCGAGATGAAGCCCACTACTTCGCCGTCTTCATCGACCGCTTTGCGCGTCCCATCAACGAGGTCTGCGTCAGGCGAGCCGAGCAGGCTGGCGATCTCCTCACGGGTCGTGTCGGGCGAGTCGACGACCGCTTGCTCGCAGTCGAAGGCGAGGCGATAGCACGTGTCGACGTCTGTCTCCGGGTCGATGGGCTCCAGCGAGATCACCCGTCGAGGATCCGGCATGGGACGCCCCTGGTCCACCGGATTTCGAGCCGTCGGGGAGCGGGGGCAGGCCGATCGGGTTGGATGGGCATGGCGAGGACATGGATGGGCGCATGAGGCGGACGAGCACACGAGGGGTTGCGACATGACCGAGGGATCGGGCGCACCATCGCCAGGCGCACGTGTGGTGGTCGTTGGGCAGGACGGCCAACCGCGCGTAGTCACGGGAGCAGAAGCGCAGCAGGCGGCCGCGGCCGGTCAGGCGGTGGCGTTGCCCCCGAGCGCGGATGGCTCGGACGGCGGGGATGCAGGGACAGTGGCCGAACTGGTCGAGCAGCCGGCGAAGGTGATGCGGATCGGTTCGATGATCAAACAGCTGTTGGAGGAGGTTCGCTCGGCCCCGCTCGACGAAGAGTCACGCGTGCGGCTGCGAGACATCCACCGCCGCTCGCTGGTCGAGCTGGAGTCCGGCCTCGCGCCGGAGCTGGTCGAGGAGCTCGAACGGCTGTCGCTGCCGTTCACCGAGGACTCCGTGCCCACCGAGTCCGAGCTGCGCATCGCCCAGGCCCAGCTCGTGGGATGGCTGGAGGGGCTGTTCCACGGCATCCAGACCGCCTTGTTCGCCCAGCAGATGGCCGCGCAGGCACAGCTCGAGCAGATGCGCAGGCGCGCGATCACCGGCGGCGACGAATCGGGTCCGCACGTGGTGGCCGACGACAACCCACCCCGCGGCCAATACCTCTGACCTTCCTGTGCACATCCCACGGAACGGGGAGGTGCGCACAGGGCGCTAGGCGCCGATGCGTCCTTGGGTGAGCAGGGCTTCCAGGATCTGGGCCACGCCGTCCTCGGTGACCGCACTGGCCCGGCGCTGGGTACCCGCCAGCGCCGCGGGGTGACCGCCCTCGACGGCGTACCCCTCACCGGCCCACTCCAGCATCGGCACATCGTTGGGCATGTCGCCGAAGGCCACGACCTCGCGCGCCGAGATCCCCCACCCGGCAGCGAGGCGAGACAGCGCCGCACCCTTGTCGACACCCAGGGCGCTCACCTCGAGGAGACAGTCGTGCACATTGGAGTGCGTAGGTACGGCGACGCCGCCCAGCAGCGGCGCCATGGCCGCGAGCATCGAGTCGGCGTCACTGCCCTCGTCGCGAACCAACAGCTTGATCACTGGGTCCACGCGCGCCGGTCCGGCAGCGCGCTCGCTGACCCATTCGTCGATGGGGTGCACCCGCAGCTGGTCGGAGTCCCACCGCGGCAGGTAGGCGGGGTCGCGGACGAACCCGCTGGTGAGCTCGAGCGCGAACGTCGGCGCGCTGAGCGCCTGGCGGGCGTGCGCGACCACCGCGGCGACCGTTGGTCGCTCCAACCCGGTCACCTGGAGCACACGCTGGCTCGCTAGGTCGAAGGTGACGGCCCCGTTGGCGCACAGCGCCGTACCCCGACCGCCGAGCCGGGATGAGACGTCGGCCATCCAACGGGTCGGGCGGCCCGTGACGATCACGACGTGGGCCCCTGTCGCCGCCACCGCGCGCAGGGCGTTGACCGTACGGTCGGAAACCGACCCATCGGGGCCGACGATCGTCCCGTCGAGGTCTGTGGCCACGAGCCGGATCAGGTCGGTCACCGGCCAAGCCTCGCATCCCCTCGCCTCGCGACGCGGGCGACGCTAGCGTTCGGCACAGAACCCGCAGCAGCCGAAGGGGTAGAGATGGCCGACCAGCACAAGATCACCCTTGACGAGTCGGAGATGCCGACCCGGTGGTACAACGTGATCCCCGACCTGCCGGAACCACCGCCCCCGCCGCTGCACCCGGGGACCCATCAGCCGATCGGGCCCGAGGATCTCGCCCCGTTGTTCCCGATGGACCTGATCATGCAAGAGGTCACCTCGGAGCGGTACGTAGACATCCCCGACGAGGTCCTCGACGTCTACCGCCTGTGGCGGCCGTCTCCGCTGTTCCGTGCTCACCGTCTCGAGAAAGCCCTAGGTACGCCGGCACGGATCTACTACAAGTACGAAGGCGTCTCGCCGGCCGGCTCACACAAGCCAAACACGGCTGTGCCGCAGGCGTTCTACAACGCCAAGGCCGGGGTGAAGAAGCTGACGACCGAGACCGGTGCCGGTCAGTGGGGTACGGCGCTGGCGTTCGCGTGCGCCCTGTTCGACCTGGAGTGCGAGGTATGGCAGGTCGGAGCCAGCTATGACGCGAAGCCGTACCGCCGCATGATGATCGAGACGTTCGGGGCGACGATCCATCGTTCGCCGTCTCCGTTGACCGCGGCGGGGCGCGCGCAGCTGGAGCTGAACCCCGAGCACACCGGATCGCTGGGCATCGCCATCTCCGAGGCTGTCGAGGTGGCCGCCCAGAACGAGGACACGAAGTACTCGCTGGGCTCGGTGCTCAACCACGTGCTCATGCACCAGACGATCATCGGGGAGGAGGCGCTGCTCCAGTTCGCCAAGATCGGTGAGACGCCCGATGTCCTCGTGGGCTGCACCGGTGGTGGCTCCAACTTCGGTGGCCTGTCGTTCCCGTTCCTCCGCGAAAAGATGGCCGGGCGGATGGATCCAATCATCCGCGCCGTCGAGCCGTCGGCGTGCCCGTCGCTGACTCGAGGCACCTACGCCTACGACTTCGGCGACACGGCGGGGATGACGCCTCTGGTCAAGATGCACACCCTCGGCCACGACTTCATCCCCGACCCGATCCACGCGGGAGGGCTGCGCTACCACGGCATGGCTCCCCTGATCTCGCACATCTACGAGCTGGGGCTCATGGAGGCCGTGGCGATCCCCCAGAAGGAATGCTTCGCCGCCGCGATCCAGTTCGCCCGCACCGAGGGGATCGTGCCTGCGCCAGAGCCGACGCACGCGCTCGCCGCCTGTGTCCGTGAGGCCTTGGCGTGCAAGGAGTCCGGGGAAGAGAAGGTGATCCTGACCGCGCTGTGCGGGCACGGCCACTTCGACCTGGCCGCCTATGACGCCTACCTCGACGGCCGGATGGTCGACGAGGAACTCACCGACGAGACCCTCGCCGCATCGCTGGCGACCGTACCCGCGATGGCCTGACAGCCGGCGGGCCCGCTGGGAGGCTTCGTGGACTGGACTCTCGAGGTGGTCGTCGTCCCAGTGGCTGACATCGACCGCGCGGTCACGTTCTACCGCGACCAGGTCGGTTTCGCCCTGGACCACGACACCGTCAACGAGCACATGCACGTGGCGCAGCTCACCCCACCCGGGTCGGGGTGCTCCATCGTCGTCGGCGACCTGCCCGCGCAGGCGCAGATGGCGCCGGGCTCGATGCGGGGGCTGCAGCTGGTCGTCGCTGATGCGGCCGCCGCTCGAAAGGAGCTGTTGGACCGCGGCGTCGAGGCTGGCGCGATCACGGTCTTCGATGAACGGGACGGCGGCACCTTCTTCGGCTTCACGGACCCAGACGGCAATACCTGGACCGTTCAGCAGCTCAAGGCCCGCGCCGAGAAGCCGCTCATCCCGCCCGAGATTCGCTAGGACCCGAACCAGCGTTCGAGCACGACCGCGACTCCGTCGTGGTGGGCGTCGAGGGTGACCTCGTCTGCAGCGTCCTGGGCCTCCACGACGGCGTCACCCATCGCGACGGAGTGCGCCGCCCACTCCAGCATCTCCACGTCGTTGCTGCCGTCACCGAAAGCCGCCGTACGGTCGGCCGAGATGCCGAGATCGCGTCTGAGCATCTCAAGAGCCGAGGCCTTGGAAACTCCGGGCGGCATCACGTCGAGCCACGCGGAGTAGCCGATCGCGTAGTTGACCCCGTGAAGGCCAGCCGCCTCGACGCGTCGGACGAATTCCTCGAGGTCGGCCTCCGGCCAACGCACCACCATGCGCAGCACCGGATCGGCCACGATCTCCGCCAAGGACGACACCACCTGGTCCCCGCGGATCTCCTCCGGAGCGAACGCGTGGGTCACCGCCCAGACGAGTTCAGGGCGCTCGACAGCCACGATCGCCTCGGGCAGCGTCTGTTGGATCAGGACTACGGCCGGACCCGGGTCGAAGGTCACCGCTCGGAGAACCTCCAGCGTGGCGGGGACGGCCGTCACTGCCCCGTTGCTGCAGATCGCGGGCTGATCGGCCAGGCCCAGCTGCTCGGCCACGACCAACGAGCCCTGGACGCGTCGGCCGGTCGCGAGCACCACATGGACTCCCGCGTCGACGGCCCGTCTCACGGCCGCCACGACCGCTGGCGCGACCGTGTCGCTCTCCGTAGGCACCACCGTCCCGTCGAGGTCGAGGGCGACGAGGGCGGGGCGCCAGCGAGGATCCCGGTCAGCCGCAGGTGGCGGACCGGGTGCGGCGACGGTCAACGAGGTCCCGCCTGGGACAGACGAGGGTGGCCCGGCATCGCCTAGACCGGGGTCAGCGTCGTGCGGTTTCCCAGGTACGGACGAAGCGCCTCAGGGACATGGACCGAACCGTCGGCGTTCTGGTGGTTCTCGAGGAGGGCGACGATCCAGCGGGTGGTTGCCAGGGTGCCGTTCAGCGTGGCCACCGGACGGGTGGAACCGTCCTCGGTGCGTTCACGGATGCCCAGCCGACGAGCCTGGAACGTCGTGCAGTTCGAGGTCGAGGTGACCTCCATCCACCGCTGCTGCGACGGCAGCCACGCCTCGCAGTCGTACTTGCGGGCAGCGCTTGAGCCCAAGTCGCCGGCCGCCACGTCGATGATGCGGTAGGGCAGCTCCACCTTCGCGAGCATGTCTCGCTCCCAGCCGAGCAGCCGTTGGTGCTCATCTCGAGCGTGCTCGGGTCGGCAATAGCTGAACATCTCGACCTTGTGGAACTGGTGCACCCGGATGATCCCCCTGGTGTCCTTGCCGTGCGAGCCGGCCTCGCGGCGGTAGCACGCCGACCACCCGGCGTAGCGCAGCGGCCCGGCGGACAGGTCGAGGATCTCTTCGGAGTGGTAGCCCGCGAGGGCCACCTCCGAGGTCCCGGTCAGATAGAGGTCGTCGGCCTCGAGCCGGTAGATCTCGTCGGCGTGGGCGCCGAGAAACCCGGTGCCGGCCATGACCTCGGGTCTCACCAGGGTCGGGGTGATCATCGGGGTGAACCCGTTGGCGATGGCCTGGTCCATGGCCAGGTTCAGGAGGGCCAGCTCCAGCTGCGCACCGACGCCGGTCAAGAAGTAGAAGCGCGCCCCTGACACCTTGGCGCCGCGTGCGGTGTCGATGGCCCTGAGGCCCTCACCGAGCTCGAGGTGGTCCCTGGGAGTGATCCCTTGCTCGGCGAAGTCACGCACCTGACCGACGTGCTCGAGCACCGCGAACGCACTCTCGTCCCCCGCGGGGACACCGTCCTCCACGAGGTTGGGCAACCGCGCGAGGAGATCACGGGCGAGCGAGTCGGCAGCCTCACGCGTCGCATCGGCCGCCTTGACCGCGTTCGCGAGCTCCTGGGCTGCCTGCACCAAAGCAGCCTTCTCATCCCCCGTGGCGGCGGCGACCTTGCGGCCGTACGTCTTCTGCTCTGCGCGCAGCTCATCGAACCGAGCCCCGGCGCGGCGGCGCTGCTCGTCGGCCTCGAGCATCTCGTCGACCAGGTCGACGGGTTCGCCCCGGGCCCGCTGGGAGGCGCGGACCCGGTCCGGGTCATCGCGCAGGAGACGGAGGTCGATCACCCTGCCGAGGGTACCGGCGACGTCCGGGACCGACGGCGTCGTGTCTTGGGAGGCGGCGCCGAGGCGTCGTCAGCCAGCCGGGTGAGCACGTCGTCAAGGTCGGAGACCGCCACGGGCTTGGACCAGTGATAGCCCTGCGCGACGTCGCAGCCGAGCTCTCGGAGCACGGTGATGACCGCCGCGTCCTCGACACCCTCGGCGACGGCGACGAGACCGAAGTCGTGGGCGAGCTCAACGATGGCTCGCACCAGCGACGCGCCTCCGGGGTCGCTGACGAGGTTGGTCACGAACGATCGGTCGATCTTGAGGGTGCGCAGAGGCATGGATCGCAGCTGGCTCATCGAGGTGCTGCCGATACCGAAGTCGTCGACGGCCACGCCGATACCCAGAGCCGTCAGCTTGGTCAGCATGGCCCCGGCTCGCACCGGGTCCTCGACGATGGCCGACTCGGTGATCTCGAACTCCAGCAGGTCCGGGTCGAGCTCGTGGCGGGCCAGCAGTCCGGACACGACCTCGTCCAGGTCCGGCTCGAGCAGGTTGCGGGCAGACAGGTTGACCGCGACGGGGAGCCGTCGGCCGGCCGCAGCCCAGGCCGCGGTCTGAGCGAACACCAAGCCGAGCACCCTCGCCGTGAGGTCCTTGATCAGGCCGGTCTGCTCCGCGAGCGGGATGAAATCGACCGGCGGGATGAAGCCGCGCTGGGGATGGTTCCACCGCAGCAGGGCCTCGAGGCCCGTGACCTGTCCGGTGCGCAGGTCGATCTTCGGCTGATAGTGCATCGACAGCTCGCCCTCGCTGTCGAGGGCGCGGCGCAGATCGCCGAGCAGCACCAAGCGGCTGGGGCTGTTCTCGTCTCCGGTGGGCGAGTACGTGGCGACGCCGGCCTTGGCCGCCTTGGCGGTGTACATGGCCACGTCGGCGCGCTGCAGCAGCGCAGTGATGTCGTCCGCGTGGTCGGGCAGCACCGCGAGTCCGACTGAGGTGTCGACGTGCAACAGCAGGCCGTCGAGGTCGAACGGGGTGGCGAACACGGCGAACACCCGTTGGGCGAGCACCTCTGCGTCGGCCACGGACCCCATGGAGGGCAGCAGCACAGCGAACTCGTCGCCGCCCAGCCGGGCCACTGTGTCGGACTCCCGAACCACGCTGCACAGCCGGTCAGCCACCTGGATCAGCAGCTTGTCGCCGCGAGGGTGCCCCAGGGTGTCGTTGACCTCCTTGAAGCGGTCGACGTCGAGGAGCACGAGCCCGACCGCGTCACCTTCGCGGGCACTCGCCGCCGCAGCGCGCTCGAGTCGTTCGTTGAGCAGGCGTCGGTTGGGCAGACCGGTCAACGGGTCGAGCAGTGCCAATCGAGCGGTCTCGGAAGCCTGGTAGCGCAGGGTTCGCGAAGTCCGCCAGACCGTGCGGAACAGCAGCACCCAGAGCAGGCCAAGACCCGCGACGACCACGAGCGCCACGACCTGGACGGATTCCACCACCGCTGCCTGCGTGGCTGAGTAGTCCAAGGTGACGTCTGCGACGCCGAGCACGCTCTCCCCGCCGAAGTAGGCCGGCGCGTACACGTTGAGGCGAGCGTCGACCTGGGCACCGCGGGCACCGGAGTCGGCCATCACGTCGCGGACCACCGCAGGTGCACTCTGGCCGCGGATGGCTTCGTCGAGCCGCGTACCGTCCGGGAACGCCGACCCGGTGGAGGGGATGACCGGGCCGGCGCCCACGGATTTCTGCGGACGGCAGTCGATGTCGGTGTCGAAGACCGGACGGCTGGAATTGCCCAGAGGCCACACGCGGAGGTTGAGCAGCGCGCTGCTGCCCTGAGCGGTCCCCTCGGAGACGGGGTCGAGGTGCAGCCGCTGGCACAGCGCGGCGCCGACCTTGGGGGTGACATGAGTGCTCGTGAAGACACTGTCCTTGAGCCCGGTGTCCCCTTCGAGAGCGAGCTGCACGTAGGTCTGAGCGGTGCTTGAGCCGGCCGTCATCGCCTGGTTGCGCAGCAGCGTGGCACTGGCCCATACGAGGGCAACGCCGAGCGCCACCATGGCCAAGAGGCTGACCAGGGCGAACGTGCGTGTCAGGCCGAAGCGCCTCATGGTCCTCCCCCCTGGGACAAGTCGACCTATGGAACGTCGGCGTGTCGCGCCGTGGGCTTGAGGCCGTCGGCGTGTCGCGGGGCGTGGCGGGACGGTCTGGAGGGCTGGGTGCCAGGAGCGGTCAGGTGCGCCCGTCGCGGATGCGTGCCAGCCAGGCCTGGGCCTCGTGATAGTCCGGATCCGAGACGCCGCGCCGAAGCGACGGTCGATCGCCGTCGACCCGTGGGTACGAACCCAGGTAGCGAACGTCTGCGCACACCCGCCGCAGGCCCATCAGGGCCTCACCCACTCGGGCATCGTCGACGTGCCCCTCGATGTCGACCGAGAAGAGGTAGTCGCCGATCCCCCCTCCGGTCGGTCGGGACTCGATCCGCGTCAGGTTGACGCCTCGCACCGCGAACTCCGTGAGGATCTCGAGCAGCGCTCCCGGGTGGTCCTGGCCGATATAGAGCACCAGCGACGTCTTGTCGGCGCCGGTCGCCGGTCGTGGTGGGACGGGTCGCGACACCAGCACAAAGCGTGTCTCGGCCGCGGAGTTGTCGCCCACCTCGCTGGCCAGGACGTCCAGGCCATACACCTTCGCAGCGATAGGCGCGCAGACAGCGGCGTCCCATCCCGCCGTGCCCTCGGCCAACGCCGCAGCGGCAGCCGCCGTGGAGGTCGCCGCAACAACCGTCACATCAGGTAGGTGCGCGGCAAACCACTGCCGGGTCTGGGCCTCGGCGTGCGGATGGGTGGCTACCGTCGACACGCCCTCGAGCCGAGCGCCGACCGGAGCCGCAATCACGAAGCTGACCGGCAGGCGGGCCTCACGCACCATGACCAGGGGTTCCCCCGCGGCCAGCTCGTCGAGCGTCTGAGCCACCGATCCCTCGACTGAGTTCTCCAGGGGCACCAGCGCCGCGTCCACCTCACCGGCCCGGACGGCGCCAAGGGCCAGGGCCACGGTGGCGAACGGCACCAGGTCAGCATCCGGATCCGGGGCGCAGTCCACGAGGGCCGCTTCGCTGAAGGTTCCCGCCGGCCCCAGGTAGCCGTACGCCGTCATCGCTGTTCGGCCCGCCCACGGAGGGCGAACCCGACAGCCTGCTCCTCCTCCGGAGACAACTGAGCCTCGCTCGAGCCACCCTTGACGCCCTTGGAGTAGGTGCGGGTCTCGGTGCGCCCGTTGATCGAGGTCAGCACGAGTCCATCTCCGGCGTCGTCGAGCAGGGCCGCCGAGAACGAAAGCCTTCCCCCCATGTCGTTGAACGCGTCGTAACGCACCACGGCCACGTGGCGCAGCGCGTCCCCGAGGTCGGCCTGGACCCCGTCGAGACGGGACTGCGCGGCGGTGACCTCTGCGCGCAGCGACTCCACCTCTCGCGTCTTGCGCGCGACCGCCTCGACGAAGGACGCCTCGCCATCGGTGCTCTGGAGCAGCGAGTACGAGCGATGCAGCCGGCGAACCCGAAGCAGCGCCAGCACCGCCAGCACCAGGGCGAGCAGGCCCAGGGCGACGCCTGCGAGGGCGAGCCACTGGACGACATCGGGGTCGAGCGACACGGTGGGTCCTGTTCGTCTGTCGGGGCGGCGGCGGTGGGGTCGATCCAGGCCACGCACTGCCGCGTGGCCGAGAGCCTGGTCAGGGTAACCGCCTGGGGGTGGGGAGGACGCGCACGAGGCGGGGCCAACCGGGCCCTAAGGTCGGTCCATGCCCGAGGACGTCGACGACCTCCCCCTCCACCCGTGGGAGCAACCGAGCAGCGCACCGCCTCCGGCGGAGGACGTCGATCCCGGGTTCGTCGACCTCGGCTTCGCGCGGCTCGACACCGATCGTGCCTCTCGCACCGGTGACCCCGAGGTGGTCTACGGCGGCGGCAAGACGCCGCAGCAGATCATCGACTTGTTGCGCGCGCTGCGTACGGCTCACCCGGATGCCCCAGCGCTGGCCACCCGTCTGACCCCCGAGGCGCTCGAAGCGGTTGCCGCCGAGTTCCCCTCGGCCCTCACTGACGACGAAGCTCGCACGGTTGTGCTCGGCGAGCTGCCGGCCCCGCGGGGGCGCGTGTGCGTCGTTGCCGCCGGAACCTCGGATGCCTCGGTCGCGGCCGAGGCCGCCGTCACGGCTCGCGTCTGCGGAGCCGAGGTGGAACACCTCACCGACGTCGGGGTCGCCGGCATCCACCGCTTGCTCGCCTCCCGTGATCGGCTCGAGGCTGCCGACTGCCTCGTCGTGGTGGCCGGCATGGAGGGCGCCCTCCCGTCGGTCGTGGGCGGCCTGACCGGGGTGCCCCTGGTGGCCGTTCCTACGTCGGTCGGCTACGGGTCGTCCTTCGAAGGGCTGGCGGCCTTGCTGGCCATGCTCAACTCGTGCGCGCCCGGTGTGGTCGTCTGCAACATCGACAACGGTTTCGGGGCCGGTGTCTTCGCCGCTCGCGTGGCCCGGCGGGCGCAACCGCGTGACCACGAGACAAGCGGACCACAACCGTGACACCGACAGCGCGAATCGGCTGGTTCGATGCATCGGCAGGAGCCAGTGGCGACATGATCCTCGGCGCGCTCGTCGGCGCGGGCGTGCCACTCCAGGTGATCTCCGACGCCGTGGACGCCCTTGGGCAACCGGTGACGGTGTCCGTGCGCCCCGCGGAGGGGCTCTCCATCGACGCGCAGCAGGTCAGCGTCAGCGAGGCGGCGGGGTCGACCAGCGCGGGGTCGACCAGCGCGGGGTCGAACAACGCGGGGTCGAACAACGCAGGGTCGAACAACGCCGGGACGCGCGGCCTGAGCGAGGTGGTGGCGCTGATCAACGCCGCACCGTTGGACGATCGTGTCCGCTCTCTGGCCACGGAGGTCTTTCGCCGGCTCGCCGCGGCCGAGAGCGTGGTGCACGGGATCCCCGTCAATGACCTCCACTTCCATGAGGTCGGTGCTCTTGATGCCCTCGCTGACGTCGTCGGCGCCGCAGCCGGCTTCGTCCACCTCGATCTCGAGGCCGTGACCGTGTCGCCGGTTGCTCTGGGGTCGGGATCGGCGACATCCGCCCACGGCGAGCTGCCGGTGCCGGTACCCGCGGTTCTCGAGCTGCTCCGCGGATCCGCGCTGGTCACCCACGGCGGTTCAGCGCCCTTCGAACAGTGCACCCCCACTGGGGCTGCGATCCTCGCGACCGTGGCCTCCTCGTCGGGAGCGCTCCCCCCGATGTCGATCACCTCAGTGGGCGCCGGCGCCGGAACGCGGCGCCTGCCGGATCGACCCAACGTCTTGCGCCTGGTGCTCGGACAGCCCGCCAGCCACGTGGTGCCCGACGCGACGGAAGCGACCACCCTCGTATCGACCAACGTCGACGACCTCGATCCGCGGTTGTGGCCCGAGGTGCTGGAACGGTTGCTCGCGGCGGGTGCCTCAGACGCCTGGCTGACGCCCATCCTGATGAAGAAGGGCCGGCCCGCTCACACGCTGTCGGTCCTGTGCCCGCCCGGGGCGTCCGCGCGGTTGCGGGAGATCGTCTTCCGGGAGACCACCGCTCTGGGGGTGCGCGTCCACGCCGTCGACAAGGTCGCGCTCGAACGACGCGAAGAGGTGGTCGAACTGCACGGTGGCCCCGTGCGCGTGAAGCTCGGGCTGCTCCATGGGCTGGTCGTCAACGCTCAGCCCGAGTACGAGGACGCGGTCGCGGTGGCCCGGGAGACGGCTCGTCCGGTGAAGGTCGTCCTGACCGAGGCCCTGGCCGCGTTGCCCGTCGAGCTGCGACCCTCGCGCGGCTCCGAGTGACCCGCCGCCGTTGAGCTCCCTTGAGATCGGTGTCGCCGCCACCACCTTCCTGCTGATCTTCCCGGCCGAGCTGCCCGACAAGACCTTCGTCGCGAGCCTCGTGCTAGCCACGCGGTTCTCTCGGTTCGCTGTGTGGGTCGGCGTGACGGCGGCCTTCGGCGTGCACTGCCTGATCGCTGTGACGGCGGGCTCCGTGCTGACCCTGCTTCCCTCGCGTCTGGTGGAGCTCGTGGCCGGCACTCTGTTCGCGGTCGGCGCCCTCGTGATGCTGCGCGGGGGGATGCAGGCTCGCGCGACCTGGATGGCCGAGGTCGACCAGGTCGCCGCCGATGAGCTCGAGCAGCTCGACGCCGAGCCCAGCGCCCTCGAACCCGACGACGTTGAGCCCGACGCTGGAGGCGGTTCCTGGTGGAACGGAGCCCTGGCAGCCTTCGGGGTGGTGTTCGTCGCCGAGTGGGGCGACCTGTCGCAGCTGCTGACGGCGGGCCTGGCGGCGAGCACCGGCGACCCGGTCTCGGTGTTCGCGGGAGCCTGGGTGGCCCTGGCCTGCGTCGCCGCGATAGCCGTCCTCGCCGGCGGCTGGCTCACCCAGCGCGTCCCCCTCCACCGGATCCGGCTGATCTCGGCGGGAGCTCTCGCCGTGCTGTCCGTGCTGTCGTTCGTCGAGGCAGCACGCGGGTGACCCGAGGGCTCGAGGCCTGGGAAGAGCCGTTCCGGGGCAGGAAAAGGCCCGAGCGGCACCGACGGGGGATGCAGTGACGCTCGGGCTGCGGCCAGCGTAGCGAGCGGGCAGGGTCCGGCAAACCTTCTCGGTGTGTCGTCGCTCGACGTGAGCACACGATCACCGGTCGCTCCGCTTCCCCGCGTCAGCGCAAGGTGAGCTGCCGGCTCAGCAGGCCGTTGCGGGCGCGCCGCTCCTCCTCGCGCAACGGAGTGGTGAGCGCAAGCGCCTGGTCGAGCCGCCCCCGGAACCCGGCGGCCGGCCCGTCGATCGACTCGGCCTCGGCGTCTCCCGGGAGGTCCCATACGGGGACCAGAAGTCCGTGGGCGCGAAAGGCCCCGATGTAGCGCGTGCCCTCCCCGAGAGAGAGCCCGCCGGTGGCATGCAGCCGTGCCATGGCATCGAGGCAGGCCTCTTCAGGGTCTGGCAAGGCCCAGCGAAGATGGCACCTGTCGCGCACCCGCGCCCAATAGGCGCCGTCCACTGACGACAGGCGGGCTGTCGGAATCACCCGTGCGTTGGCGCGGTCCATCGAAGCACGAGTCTCGGCGTCGACATCGGCGACGCCTTCGATCCAGAAGTCAAAGCCCTCGTGCAGCTCCACGGTGAACGGCGCCGAGGTATCGAGCAGGTCCTGCAGCCGAGGACCTGGGCCGGGTAGTGGTCCGGGTGGGACCGGTGTCCCCGGCGCGACGTCAAGCACACGAAGCAGCGCGTCGGCGAGGTCGCGGCTGGCATCGCCCGTGCCGCCTTGCACCTGCAGTCCGAGGAAGACCTCCCCGTCGAGGCGGGCCAGGGCCGGCCACGCCATGGGAAGCACGGTGGCCAGCGTCACCTCCCGGCCGGCGTGCGATCCGGCCTGCTCGCCGGCCAGCGTGAGTCGAGCAGTCGCCGCCGGGACGATCTCGCGCATCATCACCCAGTCGACTTCGCCCGGAAGTCCCTCGAAGGGACGGCTGACCAGCTCCTGGGCCGCATGAGACCGCCCGCGACCGTGGCAGGCCTTGTAGCGCCGCCCCGATCCGCACGGGCACGGCTCGCGGGCTCCCACGACGGGGACGTCAGCAGGGGACGCTGGGGACGGAGCAGGTGCGGATCGTCGCTTGGCCATGGGCGCCGAGGCTACCCATCGCGGGATCACCTCGAGGCGTCAGCCCGCTCGCAGGACGGCCCAGACCAGCTGATGACCGGTGCCAGCGCCCTCGACACCCCACGCGGAGGTCAGGGTGGCGACGATGCCCAGCCCACGCCCGCTGTCGGCTTCGGCGCTGGGGCTCTCAACCCGCGGAGACCAGGGCGCCCCGCCGTCTGACACGGCCAGCTCGACCTCGACCGGGTCGCTGGCAGGCGAGCGGGCAGGGTGCACCCGCCAGGTCACCCGAACCGTGTCACCGGACAGCGGGCGGGCATGGCGGATCGCGTTGGCCATCAGCTCGGACACAACCAGCTGGGCGTCGGCGATCATGGGATCGGGGACGTGCCGTGCCCGCAGACCGTTCGCCAGGTGGGCTCGAGCCAGACCGACCGCCGAGGCTCGCGACGGGAGGACCACCGAGTCGGTGATCGACGCCAGCGTGGCCGGGACGGGCACGAGGTTCAGCCTCTCCTCACGAAGCAGCAGCGATGGGGACCCAGGTTGGACGGGTCCCCTGGGCGTGATGCCCTCATCCGAGCCGGTTCAACCCTCGGCAAACGGGTGACAACTGCGCAGACCGCCAGGCAGGGCGCCAGGACCCTCATGCCTCGGAGAGCCGGCCGAGACGGCGAAGCACTTCGCCCGGTCGATTGGTGATGATGGCGTCAACCCCCAGATCGAGGCACAGCTGGACATCCGCGTCGTCGTCGACCGTCCACACGTGCACCCGGTGTCCCCGCGCATGGACCTTCTCGACGAAGCGCGGGTGCTGCCTGACGATGGCGATGGACGGACCGGCCACCCGAGCGCCCTCGGGCAGCGATCCGTCCCGGAAGCGAACCGGGACCCGCTCCATCAAGAAGACCCGCTCGAGGCTCGGCGCGAGGGCACGCATCCGGCGCAAGGACAGCCAGGAGAACGACATGACGCGCACCGGCGAGCTGCTGCCCACCCGGGGGTGCGCCCAGCCCTGCTCGTCGAGGGTCTCGACCAAGCGCCGCTCGACCAGGCCGGCATAGCGGGTCGGGTGCTTGGTCTCCACGGCCAACCGGACCGGGCGGTCGTACTGCGCAACCAGCCCGAGCAGTCGCTGCAGGGTCAGCACTCCGCGACGCTCCGGGTCGACGTGTGCCGGATCCTCGAAGTCGTCCCACCGCTCCCACGAAGCTCCATCGCGCCACGCGGCGAAGTCGAGCTCCTCCAGCTCGGCCAGCTCCATCGTGGACACCACTCCACGGCTGTCGCTCGTACGGTCGACGCGCCGGTCGTGAACGCACACGAGGTGCCCGTCAGCCGTGAGCCGGACGTCGCACTCCAGCGAGTCGGCTCCCTCCTCGAGGGCCTGTCGGTACGCGGCGAGCGTGTGCTCGGGGACGACAGCAGACGACCCCCGGTGCGCGACGACCTCGACGCCGCGCGAAGGAAGGACCTCCACGAGGACCATCGTGCCCGACTCACGACCACAACCGACCGACCCCCGGGTGGCCAGTTGGTGACGTGTCGGTTGACGGGAGCCCTACGTCGACGGCACGAGGACGGAGGGATTGAACAATCCGGCCGGGTCGAGCGCGTGCTTCAGCGCCCGCTGGGCGGCCAGCTCGGACGGCGTACGGCTCAGGGACAGCCACTGGGTCTTGGCCACGCCGACCCCGTGCTCCGCGGCGACCGTGCCACCGAGACCGGCCACAAGCGCGTAGACCAGCTCCTCCACAGCTTCCTGGACGGGGATCTGGCGCAGAAGGTCCGGGCCGGAGGCAGACCCTCGCCCATGGGCGGGACTGGCGACAACGCTGAGATGGAGGTTTCCGTCGCCGAGGTGGCCGAACAGGTAGAACGGCACCCCGTCTGACCCCTGATCCATGGCCTGCTCGACGGAGCGGACGAGCTCAGGAACCGCGTCCACCGGCACCGCAACGTCCAACTTGTGCACTACCCCGCGGGTGGCGATCGCTTCGGTGTGACGCTCGCGATAGGCCCACAGCGACTCGCCCACAGCGACGTCATGGTCGACCAGGGAGTGCGGGAGATCGCCCTCCACCTCGATCAGCAGGTAGATCGGATGTCGATCATCCAGCGGGTGAGCCAGGCCGGTGACGCGTTCGACCAGGCTGAGCCCCGCCTCGAGCATGAGTTCGGCCGCGACCAAGCCGGGCGTACTCAGCCAACGGAGGGCCTCGTCGGGGGACCCGAGGCCCACCAGGGCGACCTGGGGCGGCCTGGCGGGCGCGGGCAGCAAACGGAGCCGGGCTGCGGTCACGATCCCGAGGGTGCCCTCGCTCCCCACGAGCAGCTGGGACAGGTCGTAGCCGGAGTTGTCCTTGGCCAACCCTGCGAGCCGCGAGACCACCGTCGAGTCGGCCATCACCGCCTCCAGCCCGACGACCTGGCGTCGCGTGTCGCCGAAGGCGACCACGCGCAGACCCCCGGCGTTCGTGGCCACGGTGCCACCGACCGTTGCGCTGTCGCGGGCCGCGAGGTCGACCCCGTACCGCAGACCGGCTCCGCGAGCATGGGTCTGAAGCCTGGCCAGCGTGACTCCGGCGCCGACGACGACCTGACGGGTGGCCAGATCCACCGGTTCCAGCGCGGTGAGCCGGCGGGTGGACACGATCACCGACAGGTGAGGCTGATGAGGCACGGACCCACCGACCAGGCCGGTGTTTCCCCCCTGGGGCACCAGGCTCACGCCCGCGTCCGCGCATGCCCGAACGACGGCAGCCACCTGGTCGGTCGTTCCCGGGCGGACCACAGCGACCGGCCGGGACGTCCAGCGTCCGGTCCAGTCCGAGGCGTACGTCGCGGTCAGGTCGGGGTCGACGAGGACATGCTCGGGGCCGAGGCGGGCGGCGAGATCACGGACTAGCCCCTCGGTCACGCGCGAGGCGCCCGGATCGGTCACTTGAGCAGGCGCGACAGCCGGCGGTCAGCCAAGGGCTTCCCCCCGGTCTGGCAGGTCGGGCAGTACTGAAGGGCTGAATCGGCGAAGGACACCTCGCGCACGGTGTCGCCGCAGATCGGGCAGGGCTGACCCGTGCGGCCGTGAACGCGCAGGCCGGACTTCTTCTCGCCCTTGAGGTCGGCCGCCGCCAACCCGAGCGAACGCTGCACCGCGTCGCCCAGCGTGGTCACCAGGGCGTCGTAGAGCGTGTCCCGGTCCTCTGAGTTCAACGAGCCGACCAATTTGAACGGCGACAGCCGCGCGACGTGCAGCACCTCGTCGCTGTAGGCGTTCCCGACGCCGGCGATGACCGACTGGTCGCGCAGCATGCCCTTGAGCTGGGTGCGGGCGTGCGCGTCGAGGACCGCGTCGAAGGCCGTACGGTCAAACGCCGGGTCGAGCGGGTCGGGGCCGAGGCGAGCCACCCCGGGGATCTCCGCCACGTCGCGGACCACATAGACGGCGAGCCCCTTGCGGGTGCCCTGCTCGGTCAGATCGAAACCGGAGCCGTCCGCCAGGTGGACGCGCAGTCCCAAAGGGCTCTTGCCGGGTTTTGCGGGAGCGGTCGGTTGCTGCTCCTTCCACCGCAACCACCCCGCGCGGGCCAGGTGGATGACCAGGTGCAAGCCATCGACGTCGAGGTCGAGGAACTTCCCGTGGCGCGAGACCCCGGTCACGGTCAAGCCGCCGAGGGCGGTGACCGGCGGGTCGTAGGTCTTGAGCACCGAGATCGCGGCCACGTCGACGCGCGCGACCACCTGACCGACCGCACGGCCGCGCAGGAACTCCGCGAGGGCTTCCACCTCAGGCAGCTCAGGCACGACGTCAGCGTAATGACGCTGCACGGGAAGCACCCGGGTGTTGGCTCACCCGGATGGCGGTCGTGATCACGGACCGTCACGGCCGAGGCTCCATAGGTGACACGAGTGGCCGGGGGCATCGTCGTGGCCGTGATGGCCGTCGGCGCCCTGTCGGGGGCCCTCGTGACGGGCGCCGGACCGGTGGCGGCGGCCCCCTCGGGCGGCTCGGCGGTCGCGAGCGCACCCCTTGCTCTGCAGACGGCTTCCGCGCCAACCGGGCTCAAGAAGCGGGAGACCCGCCTGGCCGCCCTGGTGAATCGAGCGCGTACGAAGCACGGTCTCAAGCCGTACAAGGTCTCATTGTCGCTGTCGAAGGTCGCCGAGGGCCAGGCGCGAGACATGGCCGACCAGCAGCGGTTGTTCCACAACCCGCGCCTGACCACCGAGGTGCACAACTGGCGTGCGATCGGCGAGAACGTCGCCTACACCTCGACGGTGTCTGGCGCTCATGCCCTGCTCATGGGCTCGGCCCCGCACCGGGCCAACCTGCTGAGCAGCACGTTCCGCCAGGTCGGCGTAGGGGTCGTGAAGGACTCGCACGGGACGGTTTGGGTGGTCGAGGTGTTCCGCAAGCGGGCCTGACCGGGCGGGGTTGAGCGGCTCCGTCACCCGATCGGCCTACTGTCGACGGCCGCCGCTACCGCCGACATCCAAGGCATGGGTCGAGTCGTCGCGCTGCTTCGGGGAGTCGCGCGAGGGCTCGCCCTGTTCATCGCCGCCATGCTCGTCGTGGTGCTCGCGCCCGTCGGGGCGCACGCCTCCTCGTCTTCGGACTTCGCCGCGAAGATCAACGCGGCGCGGACGAGTCGGGGGGGCCACGCGCTCGCCGTACGCGCAGACCTCAACGCGGTCGCGCAGGCGCAAGCCAACCGGATGGCCAGCGCTTCCGACCTGTTCCACAACCCCAACCTCGGGGGATCGGTGTCGCATTGGATCTCGCTGGCTGAGAACGTGGGCTACGGGCCTGACGTCGCCACGATCCACACGGCGTTCATGAACTCTCCTGGCCACCGCACGAACATCCTCAACGGCAAGTACACCGAAGTCGGAGTCGGCGTCGTCGTGCGCGACCACGTCATGTGGGTGGCGGAGGTGTTCAGGACGCCCTCCGGCTCGAGCACCGGCCCGACCGGAGGTGCGAAGCCTTCGGGGGGCGGATCCACCAAGACCAAGACGAAGACCAAGTCCAGCTCGACGCCGGCCCAAGCAACTCCGGCGCCCGCGACGAGCTCCACCAAGGCCAAGGCACCGGCCAAAGCTGGAAGCAAGCACAAGCGATCGCCCAAGAAGGCGCACCCGGCGAAGTCAGCGCCAGCACCTCGGCCGGCGCCGAGCCACCCACCCGCAGCCACCCGTGCCGTGGCGGTATTTTCTGCGTCGTCGGGCCCGTCGGCGCAGGCCGCGGGCGCGGCGGGCGACACCGGGGGCGTGCGCGACGCCGTACCGCCAGCGGCCGCCGCAACCCTGCTCGGACTGGCCCTCATAGCCCTGGTCGGAGCGGCTCGGCTGCGCCTCACCTGACGCTGATCCGCATCCCACGCTTGGGTGATCTGCTTTCGCGACCGGCCACGTCTGGGGCACGCTGGTGTGGTGACCGAGGCTGCCCTGAAGAACGTGCGCGCCCTGTGCCTTGGCCTGCCCGAGGTCACAGAACGGCTCAGCCACGGGTCGCCCACCTGGTTCATCGGGGGGCGGCCCAGCTTCGTGACTTTCGTCGATGATCACCACGGCGACGGCCGCATGGGCTTCTGGTGCGCTGCGCCTCCTGGCGCCCAGGAGGCCTTCGTGAGCACCGACCCAGAGCGCTTCTTCGTCCCGCCCTATGTGGGGCACCGCGGCTGGCTCGGCGTGCGGCTCGAAGGGGACCCCGACTGGTCAGAGGTGGAGGAGATCATCACAGACGCGTTTCGGAGCGTCGCCCCCCGACGGCTGTTGGCCGGTCTGAGCGACCAGGCCTGAGCGCCGACGCCGACGGTTCAGTGCAACGGCCGACGGTTCAGTGCTGCGCTACCAGGACCAGCCAGCCTCGCGCAGGGCGACCTCGGCGATGAGGCGCCCGGCCGAGCCCTCGACCTCGACGTCGATCCCGGCCAGCCGGCAGGCCTCGCGCAGTGCACCTTCGTAGGCCAGCAGCGCCGCCCTCAGGTGAAACCCGGGGGCGTATCCACGCCCGCCGACGCGTGCGGGACGATCAAGCCGTTCCAGCTCGTCGGTCAGACAGGTGAGCCGGGCCTGAACGGCCAGCGCTCGGAAGGGGTCCGCGGGCGCAGGCTTGGGCTGGGTCCAGCGCGTCAACGCAAAGACGACCACAGCCAGCCTCCTCATCCGGGCTTCCGCACCCGAACTGTACGCCGAGAGACCGTGTTCCAGCAGGGCCCGACCTCAGCTCCCGCTGGTCAGCTCCACGCCACGTGCCATACCCGCGTCGCGGTCGAGGTAGATCAGTTCGTCCCCGACCAACCCGCTGGTCTCGGGCACCACGACGGTGCTGGTGTTCAAGGTGGCGAACGACGTGCCGTCGCGGACCCCGACCGCCGTGAGCACCGCCCGCTGGGTACTCGTCAGGAGGACGTAGGACTCCCAGGCGCCGACCAGCTGGCTGCTCCCGGCTTCCCACAGCTCCTCCCCGGTGGCGGCGTCGACGGCAAGGACGCTCGATTCGGCGTCGTCGCCTGGACTCTCGGTGCGAAAGGCCGTCACCAGGGCCACGTTGTCCTGGGTGACAGTGAGCTCGCCGCGCAGACCGGAGACGTTCTGCGGATCGCTGGCCCAGGTGATGGTTCCGTCGGTCAGGTCAAGCAGCTGGAGCTGGCTGTCCTGGGTGTCGACCACCAGCACCGAGCCGGCCTTGACGTCCTGGAGAACCAACGGGCCGGTCACTGTCCATACCGGCTGCCATTGCCGGTCGTACAGCGTGATCGTCGCCGGCAGGCTGGGTTCGGTCACCAGGACACCTCGGGGGGTGGACCAAGCTTCCGGGTCCGCCTCCGACAGTCGGTGTGTGGTCACCGACCCGGTCGCGCCGTTCACGACGCTGACCCGCGCCGGTCCCGTCTCGCTCTGGAATACCAGCGGCGCCGCGTCGTCGCTGGCCTGGGCGACGTCGGTGACGCCCGTCGGCAGGAGACTGCGCCACACCCTTTGGCCCCCGGGGGTCACCGCCACGAGGCGCCGCCCGTTCTGCATGACGACGCGGGTGGGTGTGGCGCGCACCACCTCGCCTGCCTTGGAGCTGAAGATCTGCTCACCCAGCGGGTCAAGGCCAACAACCAGGGGGCCTGCAGAAGGTGGCAGCGGCGCCCCGTCGGCGCGATCCAGTGAGCCGGAGATCACGGTGGTCGTCCCGGCGGAAGCAACCTGCGTGAGGGGGCCGGTGGCGTGCTGCCACAGCCAGCGCCCATCGGCCGGGTTGAGCCGGCTGAACACGGCAGCGCCGTCAGCGCCCCCCGGGCCGGCGAGCACCAGTGGAACAGCACCCACGGCCGACGCTGGCTGGACGTGCAGGGCCGCCAGGCCGCGTGCGGCAGGGTCGGCGGCGCTCTCCCAGCTCGGCGTGAGCTCAATGGTGATCTTCGGGGTTCCCGGCCCCGCCGATGGGGACGCCTGAGCCGTCGGTGAGGGCGAAGCGTCGGAGGGTTCGTCACCAGAGCCGGCCCGAGCCGACCAGACCCCGGCGCCGATGAGCGTGCCGACGAGGACGGCGTAGCCGAACACGGCTGGCCGCGACCGCCACCCGCCGCGCGCCGCGTCAGCCCCGATGGTCACCGGCTGAGTATGCCGGGGCTCCGGGCGCCGTCCGAAATACGACCGGGGGAAGGGCGCACCCCCTGGGCACCCGCCTGTCAACCCGTGGGTATCCGCCGAACGGGTGACCCCATCGTCGGCGTCGGCGTCGTACCGTCTCCTCGCAGCCACTGGTTCGGCCCCCATTGGGGGAGGCCTGGACGTCAGCGACTCGGGGAAGAAGGCCACCATGCGCCGTCCGTTGCTCATCGGGCTCATCGCTGTTGGCGCCACCGCGGTGGCGCTCCCTCCGGTCCAGGCCGCTTCGCCGAGCGACCCCATCACCACCGGCACCGTCCTGTGGGAGATGGACGAGGGATCCGGGTCGAGCGTGATGCTCGACAGCGGCCCCAACGGCATCAACGGCGGCGTCGATACGACCGGGGTGGTCACCGGTTACACCGTGAACGGAGCGACCGGCTACCACTGGGAGCGCCGGGCGCCGGAGCTGGCCCCCGCCTCCCCCGAGCGAGTGATCCAGGTCCCGGACAACGTCATGCTGGACGCGGGATCGGACACCTTCACCTTGGAGATCCGTTACCGCACCAAGGAAAAGTTCGGCAACATCATCCAGAAGGGGCAGTCCGCCAGCAAGGGCGGTCAGTGGAAGATCCAGAACCCCAAGGGCATCCCGTCGTGCCTGTTCAAGGGGCCAGGTGGTCGAGTCGCCACGGGCGCGAAGACGCCGCTGAACGACAACCAGTGGCACGTGCTGACCTGCGTGAAGACACCGACCCGCGTGACGATGTACGTCGACGGCGTCTACCGCAACAAGAAGAACGGGACGACCGGCACGATCGACAACAAGATCCCCGTGACCATCGGCGGCAAGATCAACTGCGACCAGATCAAGACGACGTGCGACTACTTCTCGGGAGAGATCGACTACGTGCGCATCGACCACTCCTGAGTCGACACGCCGGCCCCCGCCGGTAGCCGTCGAGTTGTGGCGAGCTCCGGGCGCGGTTGAACAGGTTCCGCCTGAGTGCATCCAGGACGGCAGCACGCGGGGAAGTACGGGGTAAGAGGGCGCGATCAGCGCGCCCCCCGCATCCCTCGGGAGTCCTCGTGCGTCGCGTCCTTGTCGGCATCTCCATGATCGGAGCGCTTGCGCTCGCCGGTTGCAGCTCATCCGGTGGTGAGGCTGCCGCCCCCGCCGAGACCACCCCATCACCCAGCGCCTCGGCCACAGACATCGTCGCCGTTGCGTCGGCAACGTCAGATCTCAGCACTCTGGTGGCAGCGGTTGACGCTGCTGGCCTGGTCGGCACCCTGCAGGGCGAGGGTCCGTTCACCGTCTTCGCTCCGACCAACGCGGCCTTCGACGCACTGCCGGCCGGGCTCGTCGACCAGCTGCTCCTCCCGTGCAACCAGGAGGCTCTGTCGCAGGTCCTGACCTACCACGTGGTCGCGGCCAACGTCCCTTCGTCGGACATCGCGCCCGGTGACGTCGCCACCGTCGAGGGGCAGAGCGTCACCCTGGCCACCGATGGCGGGGTCACCGTCAACGGGGCCAACGTCACGACTGCCGACGTTCCGGCCAGCAACGGCGTGGTCCACGTGATCGACGCAGTGCTCGTTCCCTCTGACGTCGACCTCACGGCGCTCGAGACCAGCTGCTGACCAGCAACCGAGCGGCCGACTAGCGCCCCGCTCGCGAAGGTCGATCCACGACCCGGACCTACTCCCACGGGAGTACGGTCCGGGTCGTGGCCTTTGAGGTTTCAGCCGACGCTTACGCCCGGTTCATGGGGCGCTATGCCTCGCCTCTCGGGGGCGTGTTTCTGGCCTGGTTGGGCGGCCCGACGACCGGCCAGGCTCTTGACGTGGGGTGCGGTCCAGGTGCGCTGACGCAGCTGCTCGCTAAGTCGCTCGGCGGCCCGAACGTGTCGGCCGTCGACCCGTCCGAATCCTTTGTGGACGCCATCAGGACAGGCCTCCCCGAGGTCGCGGTCGAACGGGCTCCGGCCGAGCACCTTCCGTACCCAGACCAGTCCTTCGACTGGGTGCTCGCCCAGCTGGTCGTCCAGTTCATGAGCGACCCCGTCCAGGGGTTGGCCGAGATGGCCCGCGTCGCCCGCCCGGGAGGCGTGGTCGCCGCCACGGTCTGGGATCACACCAGGAGCGGCGGAGGTCCTCTGACACCGTTCTGGCGAGCAGCGCAAGCCATGGATCCCGGGGTTGAGGACGAGTCCACGGTGGTGGGCGTTCCCGAAGGAGATCTGGCTCGGTTGTTCGCCGAGGCCGGGATGGCGAACCCCGAGGCTTCAGTGCTGAGCGTGACGGTTACCCATGACACCTTCGAGGACTGGTGGGCGCCCTACACGCTGGGCGTGGGACCCGCGGGCGACTACGTGGCCAAGCTCGACCCGGACCGTCGCGACGAGCTTCGTGAGCGATGCCGGGCCAGCCTCCCGCCAGCGCCGTTCGCACTCGAGGCGAAGGCCTGGGCCGTCTCCTGGCACAAACCCTCCGCCCCGACGTAGACCGTTCCGGCGTCGCGCGCTCCCTACGTATGTTGCCCCGAGCTACTGGGAGACCAGGGCCCCTCGATGGTCCGCGGCTGGCGCGGATCCGCTGGATCGGCTACCCCGGAGTTGCTCGTCGGGCTCCTCACCGAGGGACGGCAGGAGCCGGTCGAGCCACGCTGGCAGCCACCAGTTGGCGTGGCCCAGCAGGGTCATGGCGGCCGGAACCAGAGCCAGGCGGACGACCGTGGCATCGAGGAAGATTGCCGTCGCGAGACCGAGACCCATCATCTTGATCGCCGGGTCGTTCCCAAGGACGAACCCGAGAAACACGGCGATCATGATCAACGCAGCCGAGGTGATGACCCGCCCGGTGCTGGCGATCCCACGGACCACCGAGACTTGGTTGTCCCCCGTGCGGGCGTATTCCTCTCGGACCCGCGAGAGCAGGAAGACCTCGTAGTCCATCGACAGTCCGAAGAGGATCGCGAACATGAACATCGGGATGAACGCGATGATCGGGACGGTCTCCTCGAGGCCGATCAAGTCCTTCCCCCAACCCCACTCGAACACCATCACCAGCACGCCGTACGCCGCACCGATGCTGAGCAGATTCATCAAGGCGGCCTTCAGGGGGACCAGGACGGATCGAAACACCAGCGTCAGCAACAGAAACGACAGCAGCACCACGGCCAGGATGAACCACGGGAGTCGATCGCCCACGCGCCCTCCAAGGTCGCGCCACGTCGCCGTCTGGCCTCCGATGTGCGCCGCGGCGGGGCTGCCCGCCAACACCCGGGGAAACACCTCGGTCCGGAGCCGCTGGATCGTCTCGACAGTCGCCTCGTCCTGTGGGGTCGTGGTGGGAAACGCGAGCAGGGTCGCGACCGATCCATCGGCGCTTTGCTCGACCGGACTGACCGAAGCGATTCCCGGATCGAGCGCGACGGCCGCGACGAGCGGTTCGACCGCCCCCGGGTCGCTGGAGCTGTCGATGGCGATGACGAGGGGACCGTTGATCCCCGGTCCGAACCCGTCGGCCAGAAGGTCGTACGCCCGCCGCTCCGTACGGCTGTCCGGGAGGGCTCCCTCGTCGGGAAAGCCGAGGCGCATCGACATGGCTGGTGCTGCCAGAGCGAGCAACAGCGCGGTCCCCGCAATGGCGTAGCCCCACGCGTGTCGGGAGACGTGCGTCCCCCAGCGGTGCCAACGCGTGTCCTCCAGCGGCCCCTGCTTCGTGCGACGCCGGCCGCGGCGGAGGCCGTTGACGCGAGTCCCGGCGAGGCCGAGGAACGCCGGGAGGAGCGTGACCGCAGCCATGACCATGACCGCCACGATGAGAGAAACGGCAATCCCCGCCGCGGTCATGAAGGGGATCCCAGAGACAGCGAGCCCAAGAATCGCGATCACGACGACGCCGCCAGCAAGGATCACGGAACGCCCGGCTGTTGCCACCGCCCGGCCCACCGACTCCTCGACGCTGAGCCCTTGGGCGAGGAACTCCCTGTGCCGGGTGACGAGAAACAACGAGTAGTCGATCCCGACCCCGAGACCGACCATCGCGCCCACGACTGGAGCGAAGCTGGGGATCCCGACGACGTAGTTGACCAGGGTCAGGGCGCTGACCCCCACGCCGAGTCCGATCAGCGCGATGGCGATTGGCAAACCCATCGCGATGACCGAGCCGAAGGCGACTAGCAAGATGATCACCGCCGCGATCAGGCCGAGGGCCTCACCGACGGACGTATCCGGCTCCTCGAACGCGAAGAACAAGTCTCCGCTGGCCTCGATCTGAAGTCCGGAGGGTCCCGCCAGCTCGCCGACCCTGGTGACCAGGTTGTCCAGATCGGCCGGCTGCAGGTCAGCCACCACGGGGTACTGGACCCGGACGAGGGCGACCCGCCCGTCGGGCGAGACCGACTCGGTGGTCGCGAGCACGTGGGGAAGCGCCGCTACGGACGTCCGTACGGCCGCCAGCTCGGCAGCCGCCGAGGAGCCTGCCGAGAAGGTCTCGCTGTCGTCGAGCGGTGTCATCACCACGTGAGCGGTGAGCCCCGCCCGCTCGGAGCCGGCGGCCTGCTGAAGGTCGACCGCCTGCTGGGAGTCGAGCCCAGGCACGACGTAGGAATCCTCGAGCTTCTGGCCGAACATCGCGCCCGCGGCGATCACCACGGTCGCTACCGCCACCCAGGAGCCGATCACATGCCACGGCCTCCGGGCCGCAAGCCGCCCCCACTGCTCCATCCAACCCGACATCGCGCGCTCCTTGGTGACTGCTCGTCAGCGCGGTCCGCCGCGAGGCCTTCAGCGTCACCAACCGGGAGGGGGCTGGACATCAGCCGTGGCGCTGGTCGATCTCCCGATCCTTCGGTCGAGGAGCGACTACGACTTCTGACCGAGTCGCCGGGCGACCCGGTTCCCTACGCTGCAGTCGTGGTCCCTCAAACAGTCCGTTCCCTCTTGGCCGAGCCCAAGGTGCCGAACGCACCCGTGCGCGTCTGGCGTGACTGGGTTCTGGTCGGGGCCCTCACGGTGACCGCGGTCTTGGAGGGCACGCTGCGCAGCGAGGTCGAATGGCGCCCTGTGGCGCTCCTGTTGGCGGTTGCGCTCGTGTGGCCGTTGTTGTGGCGTCGCACCAAGCCGTTCGAGATGGTTGCCGTCGTCTTCGGCGCCGTCATCGCCTTGTCCCTTGCTTCCGTGGCGGCGGAAGTCGGCTCGGTCGGGCTGTACACGATGATCTACGTCCTGGTCCTGCCCTACGCCCTTCTTCGGTGGGGTAGTGGGCGCGACGTCGCCCGGGGTGTGCCGATCCTGCTCGTCGCGTTCGGCGTAGGCATCTCCGTCGAATACACCGGCGTGGGAGACGCGGTAGCCGCAGCGGTGTTCTTCATGTTCCCCGCCGTGCTCGGTGCCTTGGTGCGCTACCAGACCACCTACCAGGACCGGGAGAAGGAACAGGTGAAGCTCCGCGAGCGCGAGCAGCTCGCGCGCGAGTTGCATGACACCGTGGCGCACCATGTGTCAGCCATCGCGGTACGCGCCCAGGCGGGGCGGGTGGTCGCCACCGACGAACCAGATGCCGCGGTCGAAGCGCTGCGCGTGATCGAGCACGAGGCCTCCCGGGCGCTGACTGAGATGCGTCTGATGGTGGGGACCCTCCGCGGCGGGGAGCAGGCCGAGCTCGAGCCCCAGAGAGGAGTGGCCGACATTCAGCGGCTGGCTGCCTCGGCCGGGGGCGCTCTGCCCGTGATCGTTGAGCTGCATGGAGACGTCGGTGCCGTCTCTCCCCCGCTCGGGGCTGCGCTCTATCGCTTGGCGCAGGAGTCGATCACCAACGCGGTCCGGCACGCCCGGCATGCAACCCGCATTCTCGTGGTCGTCGACGTCCAGCGCGAGGACGTCCGGCTGACCGTCGTCGACGACGGGGACAGGGTCGATCCGGTCCGCAGCTCAGTCGGCTACGGAATCGTGGGCATGACCGAACGTGCCACGCTGCTCGGCGGCGCTCTCGCGGCTGGTCCAGAGGCCGATCGGGGGTGGACCGTCAGCGCCACGCTGCCCCGGATGGGAGGCACCCGATGACGATTCGAGTCCTCGTGGCTGATGACCAGGAGATCGTGCGTACGGGGCTAGCCATGATCCTCGGCGCCCAGCCCGGCATCGAGGTCGTGGGAGAGGCAGCGGACGGCCGCACCGCGGTCAGCATGGCGCGCGCGCTGCATCCCGACGTCTGCCTGTTCGACATCCGCATGCCGGAGCTGGACGGGCTCGAGGCAACCCGCCAGCTCGCAGGTCCCGACGTCGTGGAGCCGCTTGCGGTCGTCGTCATCACCACCTTCGACCTCGACGAGTACGTCTTCGGCGCCATCAAGGCTGGCGCGCGTGGCTTCCTGCTCAAGGACGCTGGCCCGGACCTGTTGCGCCAAGCTGTCGTGGCCGCCGCTGCTGGGGATGCCCTCATCGCGCCAAGCATCACAGCGAGGTTGCTCGCGACGTTTGCGACGGGAGGAACCGGTGCGCAACCCCAGCAACCGCTAAGCCCCCTCACGACGCGCGAGGAGGAGATCTTGCTGGTCGTCGCCCGAGGTCTCACCAACGCCGAGGTTGCCCAGGAGCTCCACGTCAGCTTGAGCACGGTGAAGACGCACGTGACCAGCCTGATGAACAAGCTGGGCGCCCGAAATCGCGTCGAGCTCGCGGTCTGGGCTTACGAGACCGGCCGGGTGCCGAGGTAGTTGTGGCCGACGCTGAAGACGTACGACGGATTGCCTTGGGTCTGAACGAGGTCGAAGAGATCGACAGCGACGGCTTCGATTTCCGAGTCCGGGGAAAGGGTTTCGTTTGGTCCTACCCAGAACGTCAACCGGGAAGCGGCCGAGTCATCCGCACGGACATCGCCGTCCTCTATGTCGGCGACGAAGCCGAGAAGCAGGCGCTGGTGCTAGGCGAGCCCACAGTGTTCTTCACAACCGGCGCCTACGACGGATGGCCACTGGTGATGCTCAGGCTCGACGCCGTTGACGACGAACGACTCGCTGAGCTTGTCACCGACGGCTGGCGGATGCGGCTCGGCCTGCCTGGTCCGGAGCGGGCCGAGGATCAGACCTAGCGGACCGCAAAGAAGCGGATGCAGACCTGCTCCGCGCCAATGTCGTCTCTGGCCTCTCCGACGAAGACCGTTTCAGCGAGCCAGCGGTGCGCAGGCGCGCTGGTCCGGAACACCGGCGATGTGCGGAAGTAGTACTCGCTCTCGTCCACCTGCTCGCCGGCGTCGATCCGTCTCACGACCTCGGGCGTGGCGCGGTAGTAGCCGCGATTGACGATGTCGATCAGGGCGCCGTCTGCCGCTCGAAGGAGGTAGCGGGCGTCGAGCTCGAGAGTGTCTCCGCGCTGGACGGCCCAGTCACCGCCGCCCGGAACTACCTGACCCTGGAGCAGCGGTCCGGACACGGTCCCTCCCAGGATCGGCGTGAAGGTCAGGACGTCGCCGTCCCCGTGCCCGATGGGCTGGCTGTCGGCGATGGTCGCGCGCACCTCGAAGGCGTACTCGAGGTGCGGCACTCGGGGGTCGGCCACGGGTTCTCCAGTTGCGACGGGATCGCAGAGGTCAGTTCAGCGAGAAGGGCGGGTAGCGATCCGTGATGAGCAAGAACGCGTAGGCATCCACGCGCAACCACCACCGACCGACGCCGACCACGAAGTCGAACAGCCCTCGCGGATAGTGACCGGTGAACAGGATCGAGAACCAGGCGACCACTACCGCCGCGATCGCTGCCACAGTGAGCAGGAAGAGCACGATGAAGTGGGGAATCGCCAGGAACCACTTGACCAGGGGAAGACCACGATTGAGGTCCCGTTGGACGTCGGGGTAGTCGAGGTCGAGGTGGATGCGTTGGTGCTCCACCGTCGAGGGGTACTCGTCGGTGAGCAGCGCGAAGTACGCGCCGACCCGCGTCGAGAACCGCGCCAGCTCCAGGGCGAAGTCGAACCACCAGCGCGGATAGCGCCTCTGGAACAGAATCATGAGCAGGGTGGCGAGAAAGAGACCGGAGAGGATGCCACCGCTGGTTGTTCTGACGGTCTCACCGGCCGCTGTGGTGACCGTTCGCGTGCTTCCTGCGGTCAGGATCCCGATCACCACAGCGATCGGGATGATCAGGACGACCCGGAACAGCGTGGTCACCCTGTCGTAGGAGTCGGCGAAGTCGATGCTGAGACGCGCTGGATACGGAGACGGACCCAGCTGCGGGGGTGGCGGCAACGGCGCCACCCGATCGGTCCAGGCGCTCCCGTCCCAGAAGCGGGTGTAGCGGGGGTCCTGGGGGTCGGGATACCAACCTGCTGAGACGTCTGTCATGGTCGTCACCTCTACGCTTGGAACACAGTTCCCGCCAGCCTGTCGGGGCGAGGGTGAGCACCGGCAACTGGAGAGACCATCGAACCGTACGCGACTGTTGTCCGATGATGACGGGGATGAACCGCTGGAGATGCTGATGACGCGATCGACCGAGGCCCGCGTGTCCGTGTTGTCGGTGACGCCCGTCAAGGGTCTGGCGTTGCACCATCCGGACCGGATAGCGGTCACGTCCGGCGGCGTGGTCGGTGACCGGAGCTTCTTCCTCATCGACGCGTCCGGTGCGTTGATCAGCTGCACTGACATCGGCGAGCTGATGCAACTCCGTGCCGCGTTTGATCCGCAGACCCGTGCCCTCGACGTCTCTCTCGGCAGCCAGTTGCTGCGCTCCGCCGCAGTCGAGCGAGGTGAGCCCGTCGTCGTGGACTTCTACGGTCTGCGGCCCGTCCACGGTCACGTCGCCGTGGGTTGGTCCGAGGTCTTCTCCGACGTCGCCGGGCAGCCGCTCCGGCTGGTGGAAGGAGCCAGCGGCGGGTACGACGTCGCCGGGTTGACTCTTTTCGGCGAGTCATCGGTCCGAGAGCTCGCGGCACGAAACTCGTCCGAGGCCGTCGACGCTCGACGGTTCCGGATCAATGTCGAGGTGTCCGGCACGGAAGCGCACGAGGAGGACACGTGGGATGGCCGGCTGCTGAACCTGGGTCAGGCGCAGGTGCGAGTCGGTGGTCCGGTCAAGCGCTGCGCTGCGACGACACGCAATCCCGACAGTGGTCTCATTGATCTCCAGACCCTGCGGATGATCGGCACAGCCCGGGGCCGGCAGGAAACCGCCGAGTTCGGCAAGGGCTTCTACTTCGGGGTCTACGCCGAGGTGACGGTGCCCGGCGCTATCCAGGTGGGCGACGTCGTAGCCCTCGTATCCTGAGGGACTCCTGCAACGGCTCGGACCCTTGACTCAGTCACGACTCCGAGGACACAGCTCGAGCGGAGCTTCGACCCGCTCCCGGTAGGCGCCATGACCTCAGAGCTCAACCACGACGTTCAATCGGCTGACCCTAGCTCGGGCCTCGCCCTTCGCGCCGATGTCGTCGACGACATCCACCGGCTTATGGTTCCCGTCGCCGTCAGAGGAGGGACACCCTGGTGGCCGCGTGGCGGGCGTGGTGACCGGAGGCAGCTGGGGCCGGGCGACTCCCTGCGGATCCGCTCGCGCCCCGCCATAGGCTTCGGGAGTGACCAAGAAGGGCAGAACCCTCGTCGCTGGTGGGGTCTTTCTCATGGGCTCCGAGGACTTCTACCCCGAGGAGTCCCCGGTCGTCGAAGTCACGGTGGAAGACCTATGGGTGGATGAGCACCCTGTGACCAATGCCGCGTTCCGTCGATTCGTCGTTGACACAGGGCACGTGACGGTTGCAGAGCGAAGTCCTGACCCCGAAGACTTTCCTGATGCCGATCCGGACCTGCTGGTCCCGGGTTCACAAGTGTTCGTCCCCCCCGCCGGACCGGTCCCCCTGGACGACTGGACTCGATGGTGGGCCTGGGTGCCGGGCGCTGACTGGCGTCACCCGGAGGGACCGGATTCCACGCTGGACGGACGGGAGCTTCACCCGGTTGTGCACGTCGGCCTGGAGGACGCGAGCGCGTATGCGCGGTGGACTGGCGCGCGCCTACCGACCGAGGCTGAGTGGGAGCACGCGGCACAGGGCGGTCTCGTCCGCCAGACGTACGCCTGGGGCGAAGAGTTCATGCCCAAGGGCCGACCGATGGCCAACACCTGGCACGGCCGTTTTCCCTTCGAGAACCTCGCGCCGCACGGGTTCACCCGAACGTCTCCCGTGAAACGATTTCCGCCGAACGGGTACGGCCTGTTCGACGTGACTGGCAACGTCTGGGAGTGGACGAGCAGCCCTTGGACGTCGACGCATGCCGTCGAGGGCCCCGCAGGCTCCGAACCGGTCAGGGCATGCTGCGGCCCACCTCCAATCAGTGAACACGACCGCTTCGTGATGAAGGGGGGCTCGCATCTGTGCGCACCGTCGTACTGCCACCGCTACCGACCAGCAGCCCGGCAGGCTCACGGTCCCCGTGACACCACGAGTCACCTCGGATTTCGCTGCGTCATATCACCCAAGGACGTGCGGGCCGCGTCCGAAGAGATCGGCAAGGCAGGGTTCTGAGAGCCAAGGCGTGGGTCGCCTGCGATCATCCGCTCCATGGGACAAGGCATCAGCACCATCCTGGTCTTCGCCGTCGCTGTGGCGATCAGCCCGCTGCCGATCATCGCCGTCATCCTCATGCTGTTCTCCCAGAGGGCCAGGACGAACGGTCTTCTGTTCCTCGCTGGTTGGATCGTGGCGCTATCCGTCGTCAGCGTGGCCGCCTACCTGCTGGCCGACCAGAGCAGCGCCTCCACAAGCGGCACGACATCGGACACGATCAGCTGGTCAAAGCTGGTGTTCGGGCTCCTGTTCCTGCTTCTCGCCCTGCGGAGCTGGCGACACCGCCCTGCGCCGGGCGCCGAGCCGGCGATGCCGAAATGGATGGCCGGAATCGATGGCCTCAGGCCTGGCAGAGCGTTCGGCCTCGGCGTTCTTCTGGCCGGAGTCAACCCCAAGAACTTGATGCTGGCCCTAGCTGCAGGCTCATCCCTCGCTCTGCTCGGTCTGCCCGCGAGCCAGGCTGCCGGATCGCTGCTGGTCTTCGTCCTGATCGCGAGTCTCTCGATCGGACTACCCGTTGTCTACTACTTGGTTGGTGGGGATTCCGCCGAAGCTCTCCTCGACGATCTGAAGGACTGGTTGCGAGAGCACAACAACGCCGTCATGGCAGTGCTCTTCGTACTCATCGGCTTCGACCTCATGGCGAAGGGCCTGGCCCCACTCACCTAGTCGCCATCGCTCAGGTGGCAGCGGGCGTGTCGGCGCGGAAGGCATCCACAGCAGCCCCAACGGTGGGGAAGATGTGGGCGTTGTCGAAGTGTTCGAGGGTGCCGTACCTCGTCAGGGTGGCGAGCAGGCCGGGGTCGACGTTGCTGAGGGCGAACACCCGGTGCTCGGCGTGGACCGCTTCGATGAGGCCGGCCAGGTTCAACCCGGCCGAGTAGTCGACGTCGGTGATGGACGAGCAATCGAGAACGAGCCAGCGAACGGGACTGGGCGCTGCCGAGATGAGGGCTTGGATGTCGTCGACGAAGAGGCTGGCGTTGGCGTAGAAGAGCTCGGCGTCGAACCGGAACACGAGCAAACCCGGCAGGCTCTGGGCACCGGGGGTCGCGGCGGTGTACGTGGGTTGGCCCTCCTGGTCGACGCCGAGGAGGAAGTCCTTGGGTGCGTAAGCGCGGCGGACGAGCTCGAGGATGGAGGCGACGATCGCGACGATGATGCCCTGCTCGACGCCCCACCCGAACACGACGAGCGCTGTGAGGCAGGCGATCAGGAACTCGCTGACCCGGGCGGCGCGGATCCGGCGCAGCCCAAGAGTGTCGACCAGGCCGAGGCCGATCAGGAACACGATCGCAGCCAGGACGGCAGTCGGCATGTTGGTGAGGAACCCGGTGAGGAACAGCACCACCAAGAGCACAACCAGCGACATGGTCATGTTTGCCAGCTGGGTCCGGCCCTTCTGCTCGTCAAGGATCTCGGTCTTGGTCGGGCTGCCATTGACCACGAAGGTGCCGGAGAGCCCGGCGGCAAAGTTCGCGCCCGCCAGCCCGACGATGTCACGGTTGATGTCCACCCGCTGCTCGTGCTTCATCGCGAAGCTCCGCGAGGTCGCCGCGCTCTGAGCGATGATCAGCACGAAGCACGACAGCGAGATTCCCATCACCGCGGGGACATCGCTGAAGCTGATCCCCTGGGGAAGCCCGATCGGCGGGAACCCGCCCTGCACCGGACCGATCACCGCCACCCCGTTGGCGGCCGAGTCCAGGGCGTTGGACACCGCGATCGACAAGATCACCGCGACGACTGCACCCGGCACCTTCGGCGCGAAACGCTTGCACCCCACGATGATCAGCAACGTCCCTGCCGCGTACGCCACAGTGGGACCGCTGGCGTCCAGGACGTGGGTGATCGTGTACCACTGTTGCTGGAACCAGTTCCCGGTCCCCTTAGGGATTCCCAGCATTCCCGGGATCTGCCCGGTCAAGACCTGGATCCCCACCCCGGTGAGGAACCCAATGAGCACCGAGGCGCTGAGAAAGTCCCCCAAGAACCCCAGCTTCAGCAATCGGGCCAACACAAGCATGACGCCGCAAACCAGCGCCACCAAACTCGACCACGCCAACCACTCCTCGGAGTTCGGGGTCAGCCCCGCGACCCCCAACCCCGCCAGACCCGCGGCCATGATCGCCGCCGTGGCGGAATCCGCACCCACCACCAGCAACCGCGAGGACCCCAGCAAGGCAAAGATGAGCGTCGGGAAGATCACCGTGTAGAGGCCGGTCACCACTGGCGTCTGGGCGATCGACGTGTAGCCCATCGTCTCGGGAATGGCGACGGCAGCCAAAGTCACACCAGCCACCAGATCACCGGACAACCAAGAACGCTGATAACCCTTGAGCGAATCCGGGGTCAACTTCGCCAAGAACGACATCGAACTTCTCCTCGACCTAGTGACCGCGTCGGAGCGCACCGGCAGCATGCGGGGGCGCTAGCCCACGGATTCTGGACCTTGACCGAGGCAGCGGGAGGTGAAATGGCCAATTCAGGCGTCTCCGCGCGTGTCGCCCCCTGCTCTCGAGTTCTATGCAGGGTTGTGCGGATGGACTCTGGCCCGCGCACCTGCGCGTTCGGGAGACCCGGCAGCCCGCTAGCGTCGAGCCATGGCGAAGACCAAGAACGAGGCGAGCATCGCCTGGCGTACGGCCGAGGACGCTCACCGCCGGATCGTCGAGCTCTACGCGACCGAGCAGAACCCAGCGACCATGGACGCGGCGGCCGTCCTCGCCATCGACAAGGCACGCACCGCGGCCAATCGTTGCCTCGACGCCTACGTCCGTCGTTGCCTGGGCTGAACCGGGAGCACTCGTCGGGCCGGGACGCCGGAATTCTGGGGTCCGCGGAGTGGCAACGAGACGAGTGGCAATGAACGGGGGCGTCGCCCCCGCTCGAACGCCCCGTTCATTGCCATTCGTCGGGGGCTGCCCTCGTCGGTCACCTGTTTCGACCTTCGGCGTGATCACCGATGTGACCACGCACTTGGCCACCGGAACCCTTCCGAGTCGGTGCCCGTGACGACCCGAAAGGCACGAGAGCCCGACGCGGGTATCAGCCTTCGAAGCGATAGCCCATTCCAGGCTCGGTGAGCAGGTAGCGCGGGCGGCTCGGTTCCGGCTCCAACTTGCCGCGCAGCTGCCCCACGTAGACGCGCAAGTAGTGCGTCTCGCGCTCATACGCTGGCCCCCAGACCTCCCGCAGCAACTGCTTCTGCGAAACCAACCGCCCCGCGTTGCGCACGAGGACCTCGAGCACCTGCCACTCGGTTGGCGTGAGCCGTACGTCTGCGCCATCGCGGACGATTCGCTTTGCGGCGAGGTCAACGGTGAAGGTCTCGGTAGTCACGACGGCTTCGGCCACAGCGGTCGGCTGCCCCCTTCGAACGGCGGCTCGAAGCCGTGCGAGCAACTCGTCCATCCCGAACGGCTTGGTGACGAAGTCATCAGCCCCCGCGTCCAGAGCCGCGACCTTGTCCGCAGAATCCTGCCGAGCGGACAGGACGATGATCGGGACGTCGGTCCAGCCCCGAAGTCCGGCGATCACCTCCGTCCCGTCAAGGTCCGGCAACCCGAGATCGAGGAGCACGACGTCGGGGTTCCGTGAAGCCGCCAGTTCCAGCGCCGTACGTCCGTCCGGTGCAACGTCGACGTCATAACGTCGGGCACGGAGGTTGATGGCCAACGCGCGCGCAATCGGCCCCTCGTCGTCGACCACGAGAACTCGTGTCATGACACGGCCTCGGGTGCTGAGCGTTCAATGGCCGATGCGGGCAGTGAGAGCACCATGGTCAGGCCCCCTCCGGGTGTGTCTTCTGCGAGCAACTGGCCTCCCACGGCCTCCGTCAGACCCCGAGCGACCGCGAGGCCCAGCCCCACGCCATTGCCCGACGGTGCATCGCCCAGCCGCTGAAACGGTTCGAAGACACGCTCCTTCGCGTCATCCGCGACACCTGGACCTCGATCGACGACGCGCGCCTCGACACGGTCACTGACCGCTCCGAAGGAGACGACGACCGGGCCGCTGGAGTAGCGGAGGGCGTTCTCCACCAGATTGGCCACCACCCGTTCCACCAGGGCGGCATCGGTCACGATCAAGGGCAGGTCTTCGCCCAGCTCGACGGTGACCCGAGCCCGATCACTGAGCCCGACCAGTGCGCCAGCGACGAGGTCCTGGCCGTCGACGAGATCGCTCCGTGGTTGGACGCTTCCGGTCTGAAGGCGACTCAGGTCGAGAAGATTGCCGACGAGGGCGTCCAGCCGGTCGGCGGATTCCTCGATGGTTTCAAGCAGCGCGGCTTCGTCATCATCCGACCAGTCCACATCACCCTGCCGCAAAGACGACACCGCGGCCTTGATCCCGGCGAGCGGGGAGCGCAGATCGTGCGACACGGCCGCGAGCAGCGCAGTGCGCACCGAGTTCCCCTCGGCCAAGCGATCGGCCTCGGCGGCGAGCGCGGCCAGACGCTCTCGTTCAAGGAGTACCCCCACGCGAGCACCGAAGGCGCTTACGACTCGTTGATCGGCTGCCGCCAGCGGGCGGCCGTGCAGCACAAGAACCAACCCCTCCGAGACCACGACCGTGCTGTCGTCCGTGCCCGGCGCCGGGCACGGTGGCGAGCCGGATGACGCGACGACGGACCACGCCGAACGCAGCTCTGGTCGCTCGAGCAAGGTCACCGACGCGAGGGCGAAGGTCTCCCGGAGCCGATCGAGCAGCGGCACCACACCGTCCGCGCCGGTCAGAACGCTGCCGGCCAGAGTGGACAGCGTTGCCGCTTCGCTCTGAGCCCTGGAGGCCTGCTGCGTACGTCGTGCCGCGAGGTCCACGACGCTCGCCACTGCGATAGCAACCGCGACAAAGAGCACGAGCGCCAGGACGTTCTCCGCCCCCGCGATGGACAAGGTGCCATAGGGCGGCGTGAAGACCCAGTTCAGCACCAAGCTCGAGACCACCGCGCCGACGAGCGCCGGCCAGAGCCCTCCCACAAGGGCGACACCTACCGTGAGCGTCAGGAACAACAGAAGATCGCTGCTCAAGGAAAGGTCGTCTCGCCAACCGAAGAGAAGGAGGCCCAGCGCGAACGGTCCCAGGGTCGCCAGCAACCACCCCGCGATGAGACGGCGACGCGGGAGCGCTCGGGTGCGTCGTAGCCCTCCGCCTCGGCCGACCTCGGCGTGGGTCACGATGTGCACGTCGATGTCGCCCGAGCCCTGGACCACTTCGTCCCCCACCCCGCGGCCGAACAGCCGCCGCAGGTGGCCGCGACGGCTCACCCCGATGACCAGCTGCGTGGCGTTGACCCCACGGGCGAAGTCGAGCAGCGCCTCGGCGACGTTCTCGCCAACCACGGCGTGGAACGTCCCGCCGAGGCTCTCCACCAGGACCCGTTGGCGAGCGATGGACTCCGGGGTCGCACCTGCGAGCCCATCGCTACGCGCCACGTGGACGGCGAGCAACTCGCGGCCAGCAGTGCGGCCAGCGATCCGCGCACCACGTCGAACCAGGGTCTCGCCCTCGGCTCCACCGGTCAGCGCCACGACGACCCGCTCGCGGGCTGGCCAGGGCTGGTCGATGCCCTGCTCGGCGCGGTAACGGGCCAGACCCTCGTCGACGCGGTCGGCGACCCACAGCAAGGCCAGCTCGCGCAAGGCGGTGAGGTTGCCGACCCGGAAGTAGTGGGCCAGCGCCGCATCGACCTTCTCCGCGGCGTAGACGTTGCCGTGGGCCATCCGACGCCGGAGCGCCTCCGGGGTCATGTCGACGAGCTCGATCTGGTCCGCGCGACGGACGACCTCGTCCGGGACGGTCTCGCGCTGCTCGACCCCCGTGATGGTGCGGACCACGTCGTTGAGGGACTCGAGGTGCTGGATGTTGACCGTCGAGATGACGTCGATCCCTGCGGCGAGCAGCTCGTCGATGTCCTGCCATCGCTTGTCGTTCCTGGAACCTGGGACGTTGCTGTGGGCCAGCTCGTCGACCAGCGCGACCTCGGGGCGTCGCGCCAGGACGGCGTCGACGTCCATCTCCTCGAACGTCGTTCCCCGATAGCTGATCCGGGCGCGAGGGACGACCTCGAGGCCCGCGACCTGCTCGAGGGTGTGCGGCCGGCCGTGGTGCTCCACGAAGGCGACGACGACATCCGTGCCTCGTTCGGCGCGGCGGTGGCCCTCTCCGAGCATGGTGAAGGTCTTGCCCACCCCGGGAGCAGCACCGAGGTAGACCCTCAGTCGTCCGCGGGCCACGACCCCATCCTCGCGGATCCGATCATGGGGCGACTCCGTTAAGGGCCAGGTTGAGCTGGAGGACGTTCACGCGGGGTTCGCCGATGAATCCCAGCAGCCGACCCTCGATGTGGTCCTCGACGAGCTGCGACACGGTGCCCTCGGGCAGGCCTCGCTCGCGGGCGACCCGAGCCACCTGGAGCCGCGCGTACTCCGGGCTGATGTGCGGGTCGAGCCCGCTGGCGCTGGCGGTGACCGCATCCGCAGGTACGGCCGACGGGTCGACCCCGTTGGCCTCGGCCACGGCTGCACGGCGCTCCTCCACCTGGTCGACGAGCTCGGGGTTGGTTGGCCCGAGGTTCGACGCGCCGGAGGACAGCGTGTCGTAGCCGTCGCCGGCGGCCGACGGACGTGGCTGGAACCACCCGTCCCCTTGGAAGGTCTGGCCGAGGAGGGACGAGCCGACCGTTGTCCCGTTTACGGTGACCAGCGAGCCGTCCGCGCGACCGGGCATCGTTGCTTGCGCTACGCCCCACACGGCCAACGGGTAGGCGACCCCGAGGACGAGGGTCAGGAGGAGGAGCAGCCGGAGCGATACGCCGAGCTGACGAAGACCTGTGGACATCGCGGTTCACCCGATCCCAGGGAGGAGAGAGACGTAGAGGTCGATGAGCTTGATGCCGACGAATGGGACGATCAACCCGCCCAGGCCGTAGACGAGCAGGTTGCGGCTCAGCAGCTGCGACGCAGACGTCGGCTGGTAGCGGACTCCGCGCAGGGCCAACGGGATCAGCGCGACGATGACCAGGGCGTTGAAGATGACCGCCGAGAGGATCGCCGACTGCGGCGACGACAGCTGCATGACGTTGAGCTGGTTGAGGCCGGGGTAGGCCACGACGAACATCGCGGGAATGATCGCGAAATACTTCGCAACGTCGTTAGCGATTGAGAACGTCGTCAGCGCCCCGCGAGTGATGAGCAGCTGCTTGCCGATCTCCACGATCTCGATCAGCTTGGTGGGGTTGGAGTCAAGGTCGACCATGTTGCCCGCCTCCTTGGCCGCGGACGTACCGGTGTTCATGGCGACGCCGACGTCCGCCTGGGCCAGAGCGGGCGCATCGTTCGTGCCATCGCCGGTCATCGCGACCAGCCGTCCGCCTTCCTGCTCGCCCTTGATCAGCGCCATCTTGTCCTCGGGCGTCGCCTCGGCCAGAAAGTCGTCGACCCCTGCCTCGTCGGCGATCGCGCGGGCGGTCAACGGGTTGTCGCCCGTGATCATGACGGTCCGGATGCCCATGCGGCGCAGCTCCTCGAAGCGTTCGCGCATGCCCTCCTTGACCACGTCCTTCAGGTGCACCACACCGAGGACCCGCGACCCAGCGGCGTCGCTCTCGGCGACGACGAGCGGAGTTCCGCCGACCGCAGAGATGCTGTCCACCAGCATCGTGGTCTCCGCGTCGATATCGCCGCCCTGCTCACGCACCCAGCCGACCACTGACCCTGCGGCGCCCTTGCGGACGGCGTGCACCCCGCCGTCGACGGCGAGGTCGACGCCGCTCATCCGGGTCTGGGCGGTGAACGGCACGAAGGTGGCGTGCGTCAGCTCGCCCTCGTGGCGTTCGCGGAGTCCGTACGTCGTCTTCGCGAGCACCACGATCGAGCGCCCCTCGGGTGTCTCGTCGGCCAGGCTCGACAGCTGGGCCGCGTCGGCGAGGGCCTCGTGGGTGACGGCACCGACGGGGATGAGCTCTGATGCCTGCCGGTTGCCCAGGGTGATGGTCCCGGTCTTGTCGAGGAGCAGGGTGCTGACGTCTCCCGCTGCCTCGACGGCGCGGCCTGACATCGCCAGGACGTTGCGCTGGACGAGCCGGTCCATGCCGGCGATACCGATGGCCGAGAGAAGCGCGCCGATCGTCGTGGGGATCAGGCAGACCACGAGGGCTGAGAGCACGATGAGGGACTGCTCGGCGCCGGAGTAGATGGCTAGCGGCTGCAGCGTGGCCACCGCCAGGATGAAGATGATCGAGAGCACCGCCAGCAGGATGTTGAGGGCGATCTCGTTGGGGGTCTTCTGCCGTGCGGCTCCCTCGACCAAGGCGATCATTCGGTCGATGAACGTCTCGCCCGGCTTCGTGGTGATCTGGATGACGATGCGGTCGGAGAGCACCTTGGTCCCGCCGGTGACCGCGCACCGGTCCCCACCCGACTCGCGGATCACGGGCGCGGACTCCCCGGTGATGGCCGACTCGTCGACGCTTGCCACTCCCTCCACGACGTCGCCGTCCCCGGGGATGGTGTCGCCGGCCTCGGCCACGACCCGGTCGCCGATCCCGAGTTCCGTGGCTGCGACCTGCTCCTCGGTGCCATCCGCCCTCAGCCGGCGGGCGACCGTGCCGGTACGCGCCTTGCGGAGCGTGTCCGCCTGGGCTTTGCCACGGCCTTCGGCGACGGCTTCTGCCAGGTTGGCGAATACGACCGTGAGCCACAACCACACGGCGATGGACCACGCGAAGAAGTCCGGCTCGAGCACAGCCAGCACCGTGGTGATAAGCGCGCCGACTTCGACCACGAACATGACCGGGCTGTGCCACATGGTGCGCGGGTCGAGCTTGCTCACCGCCTGCGGAAGCGCACGAACCAGCTGGATCGGCTGAAATGCACCAGCCCCGACACGGGCCGCGGTGACGGCGGACATCAGAAGAGCCCTTCTGCGAGCGGTCCTAGCGCGAGCGCCGGAAGGAAGGTCAAGCCGGTGAGGATGATGGCGACGCCCGCGAGGAGGAGCACGAACTGCGGGCGGTAGGTCGGCAGCGTCCCGGCGGTCTCGGGAGCCGGCTGCTGCCGGGCCAGAGAGCCGGCCAGGGCCAGGACGAACACCATGGGGAGGAAGCGGCCGAGCAGCATCGCGATGCCGAGCGCGGTGTTGAAGAACTCCGTGTTCGCGTTGAGCCCCGCGAAGGCCGAGCCGTTGTTGTTGCTGGCCGAGGTGAAGGCGTAGAGCACCTCGCTGAGCCCGTGGGCGCCGGGGTTGAGCATCGAGTCCCGCGGGCCGGGGAGGGCCATGGCGAGCCCCGTGCCGACCAGCAGGAGGAAGGGCACGACGAGGAGGTAGAGGGAGACGAATTTGATCTCACGAGCGCCCAGCTTCTTGCCGAGGTACTCGGGGGTCCGGCCGACCATGAGGCCGGCGATGAACACGCTGAGGATCGCGAGGACGAGCATCCCGTACAGCCCGGATCCGGTGCCTCCGGGGCTCACCTCGCCGAGCATCATGTCGAACATGACCAGCCCCCCACCCAGGGCGGTGTAGCTGGAGTGGAACGAGTCGACTGACCCGGTGGACGTCATGGTGGTGGAGACGCCGAAGAAGGCGGACGGGACGACGCCGAAGCGCACCTCTTTGCCCTCGCTCGCGGCACCGGCAACCTGGAGCGCGGTTCCTGGGTGGGAGACCTCGACGGCGATGGTCAGGCTGAGCGAGACGATGAACAGCGTGGCCATCGCGGCGACGATCGCGTAGCCCTGCCGGGTGCTGCCGACCATCCGGCCGAAGGTGCGCGGCAGGCTGAACGGGATGGCGAGGAGCAGGAAGATCTCGAGCAGGTTGGTCCACGCCTGGGCGTTCTCGAAGGGGTGCGAGGAGTTGGCGTTGTAGAAGCCGCCTCCGTTGGTCCCGAGCTCCTTGATGGCCTCCTGGGAGGCGACCGGCCCGCCGATGAGGCTCTGCGTGCCCCCCGAGAGGGTCGTCAGGTCACCCGGCTGGACGAAGTTCTGGATCAGCCCCCCTGCGACGAGGACCAGGGCGAACACGAAGGAGAGCGGCAGCAGGATGCGGCAGATGCCTCGGACGAGGTCGACCCAGAAGTTCCCGAGCCGGTCGGTGCGCGACCGCGCGAGCCCACGCACGAGGGCGATCGCCACAGCCATCCCGACGGCGGCAGAGACGAAGTTCTGCACGGCCAGGCCAGCCATTTGGACCAGGTAGCCCATGGTCGACTCACCCGAGTAGGACTGCCAGTTCGTGTTGGTGACGAAGGAGACCGCGGTGTTCCACGCCTGGTCGGGCGCGACGCCGCTCATGCCGAGCGACTGGGGAAGAGAAGCCTGGACCCGCTGGAAGACGTACAACGCGAGGATCGACACGAACGCGAAGGCCAGCAGGCTGCGCAGGTAGACCGTCCAGCGCTGGTCCGCGTCCGCGTCGACGCCGATGGCGCGGTAGGCCAGCTTCTCGGGCCGAAGGTGTCGCCGGCTGGAGTAGACGCGGGCCATGTAGTCGCCCAGCGGCCGGTGCACGGCCACGAGGGCGACGATCACGAGGGCGACCTGGAGCAGGCCTGCAGTGGTGGAGCTCATGACTCAGAACCGTTCTGGAAACAGGACGGCGAGCACGAGGTAGCCGATCAGGGACGCAGCCACCACGAGCCCGACGACGTTTTCGGCGCTCACATCCGGTCCGTTCCACGCACGATCGCGACGACGACGGCGAAAAGAGCCAGGGTGAGGAGGAAGAAGGCCAGGTCGGCCATCGGAGCTCCCAAGGGCAGCGGCTGCGGCAATAAGGGCCGGCACTCGGTCGCTCCGGGTGCTCCTTCATTGGAGCGCGCATCCCACCGGTCGTCGTGCCGTCCTGACGGGACTCTGACGCGAGGTCAACCCGTCCTGACGGATCCTTGATGCCTCGGTCGTCAGGACGGCAGGCTCACCCGGTGAGCGGTGGCCGACACCTAGCGCGATGTGATCACTGGCAATGAGGGGCCAGTCCCGCCGACTGCGGCGCGGGTCTCTGACCTACGCCGGGCCAGGACCTGGTGCGCGAGGGGGGAGTTGAACCCCCACACCCTTTCGGGCACACGGACCTGAACCGTGCGCGTCTGCCTATTCCGCCACTCGCGCGTGGACGGCAAAGGCTAACACGCACAGCACCGCCGGCCGGGGGGTCGAGAACCGGCCTCCACGATGACAAACCAGCCCCGCACTACGATCACCACCACGGCCGACCACGGTCGGCGAGGCGGGCTGCGACAAAGTCGAGGAGGTGGCGATGGGCGTCATGGACCGCTTCGAGCGCCGCCTGGACCGGCTGGTCAACGGCGTCTTCGCCAAGACCTTCAAGGCCGAGGTTGAGCCCGTCGAGATCGCGGCGGCCCTGCAGCGCGAGTGCGACGACCGTGCGGCGATCGTCAGTCGCGGGCGCACCATGGTGCCGAACCAGTTCCACGTCGAGCTCGGTGAGTCTGACTTCTCCCGGCTCAGCGTCTACGCCCAGCCCCTCAGCGACGAGCTCGCCGCGATGGTGCGCGAGCACGCCGAGGAGCGTGGCTATGCGCTCGTCGGGCCGGTGAGCGTCGACTTCGAACGTTCCGACGAGCTCGACACCGGGCTCTTCCGTATCCGCAGCGAGGCACTGACCGGGGTGACGCCTTCGGGCACGCCGTCGACCGGGGCGCCGCCCCCGGTTGCCGCGCGGCTTGAGATCGCGGGCCGTGCCATCCCGCTGAGCCGACGGACCACGGTGCTGGGTCGGGGGGACGACGTCGACCTGCGCATCGACGATCCCGGCGTCTCGCGGCAGCACGCGCAGATCGTGCTCGGCGACCCCAGCCGCGTCGTCGACCTCGGTTCGACCAACGGCACCTGGGTCGACGGCCAGCAAGTGGCGGAGTCGGAGCTGTTCGATGGCTCGCGCATCGCGGTCGGTGCGACGACCGCGATCTTCCGGCTGGGCAGCTGAGGAGACCATGTCCGACCTCAGCCTCTTCCTGATCAAGATCGGCTATCTCGCCCTGCTGTGGCTGTTCGTCCTTGTCGTCGCTGCCGCCATGAGGCGCGACCTCATGCCGCGACGACGACGCACGGCCGCCGTACGCCCGGCCGCCGTCCCCGTGGCGCCGCCGGTGGCTCCCGCGTCCGGCAAGCCGGCGAAGGCCGGCAAGCCCCCTAAGGCCAAGCGCGGGCAGCCGCGGACTCTCACCGTCACCGCAGGCTCGCTGACGGGCACCTCGCTCCCGCTCGGCCTTGAGCCGATCACCGTCGGGAGAGCTTCCGACAACACCATCGTCGTGGACGACGACTACGCCTCGGGTCACCACGCTCGCCTCCGGCCCTTCGACGGTGGGTGGGTCGTCGAGGACCTCGGTTCGACCAACGGAACGTTTCTCGACCGCGCCAAGGTGACGGCACCGACCCCGGTTCCCGTGGGCGTTCCGGTACGGATCGGCAAGACGGCGCTCGAGCTGCGGAAGTAGTCAGCATGCCTCTGGTGCTGGCAGCCGTCGCCCGGTCTCACGTCGGCTTGGTGCGCACCGGGAACGAGGACTCCGGTTATGCCGGACAGAGCCTGTTCGTCATCGCCGACGGCATGGGCGGGCAGGTGGCCGGTGAGGTCGCCAGCCGCACGGTCGTTGCAGCCATGATCGGTCTCGACGGCTCCGATCTCGGCCCCGATCCCGCCGCCACGCTTCAGGCGGCCGTGGCCGAGGCCAACGACCGTTTGAGACTGGCCATCGACGCTCGCCCCGACCTCGAAGGCATGGGCACCACGCTGACGGCGCTGGCGTGGAACGGCTCGCGGCTCGCGCTCGTTCACATCGGCGACTCTCGGGCCTACCTGCTGCGAGACGGCACCCTCAGCCGTCTCACCCATGACCAAACCTTGGTGCAGGCCCTGATCGACGAGGGGCGCATCAGCGAAGAGGAGGCGCGCAGCCACCCTCAGCGTGCGGTGATCCTCCAGGCCATGGACGGACGCCCCGAGCTCGACGTCGAGCTGGAGCTGCTCGACCCGCAGGCGGGGGACCGCTACCTCGTCTGCTCCGACGGACTGACCGGTTACGTCACCGAAGCCGCCGTCACCGAGGCGCTCGCCGCGCCGTTGGCCGCCGCCGCCGTCGACGGACTCATCGGCCTCGCCCTTGAGGCAGGAGCTCCCGACAACGTCACCATCGTCGTGGTGGACGCCGTCGATGTCGACGAGGCCGAGATCCCCGACGAGCCGGCTGACGCGGCCACACACCGCGCCGGGGGGATCCTCGTCGGCGCCGTCGGCGAGACGGGCGCCGCCTCGACCTTGGCCGAGCCCCCGAGCAGTCGCGCCTCCAGCGCTCGCGAAGGAGGGGGCCGGGCCCCCCAAACCACACGGCCGTCGGACGAGCCAGCGGGCAACGACGAGAACGACATGGATGGCGATGAGCACGACCTCCCGAACCCAAGGCGAAAGTGGCCCTGGCTGGTCGGGCTGCTGGTGGTGCTCCTGATCGGCGGGGGGATCGCCGCACGGGCCTGGGCTCAGGACCAGTGGTACGTCGGGGTCGACAGCGGCGTCGTCGCTGTCTACTCCGGCGTCGACATCTCCGTCGGCCCGATCTCGTTCTCGCAGCTGCAGCGTCGCACCACGCTTGAGACAGCAACACTGCCCGAGTTCGCCGCCGAGGAGGTCGACGGTGGGATCGCGGCCGCCAACGAGGCTGACGCCGAGGCGATCGTCGCGCGGTTGCAGGCTGCCGCTCTTGCCTGCCTGGGCGCCCCCGACACAGCGGGGTGCCCGTGAGCGGACCGATCAGTGCCCCGGTAGCCGTCACGACGGGACCGGCCCCGGTGATCGAGACGGGGGCGCGCCTGCGTGCGCCGTACCGGCTGACCGAACTGTTGCTCCTTGTACCTGCCGTCGCGATCGGCGCCTTGGCCTACGCACAGGTCGACCTCGCCCGGACCGACCAGCTGCCGCAGGGCTATTGGGGGTGGCTGACGATCGGCGTCCTCGCCGCGGTCGTCGCCCACGTCGGGACCCAGGTGCTCGCCCCCTGGTCCGATCAGGTTCTGCTCCCCACCGTGGTGGCCCTCAACGGGCTCGGGCTCGCACTCATCTATCGGCTCGATCTCGCAGCGCTGTTCGATGCCCGCACCTCGAGCGACGAGGGTCTGCTCGCCGCGCAGGACCAGGTGATCTGGACCTGGCTCGGGGTGGGGCTGTTCGTCGCCGTTCTCGTCCTCGTGCGCGAGCCGCGCTGGCTGCAGCGCTTCACCTACACAGCGATGCTCGTCGGGCTCCTCCTGCTCGTGCTGCCCTTGGTCCCGAAGCTCGGCGTCACGATCAACGGCGCGCGGATCTGGATCCAGCTGCAAGGGCTGTCCTTCCAGCCCGCCGAGATCGCCAAGCTGGTCCTCATCGTGTTCTTCGCCGGCTACCTGGTCACGAAGCGCGATGTCCTGTCGCTCGCGCGCAGCCGGGTCCTGGGGATCGACCTGCCTCGTGGCCGAGACCTCGGTCCCATCCTGCTCGCCTGGCTCGTGAGTGTGGCGGTGCTGGTCTTCGAGCGTGACCTCGGCACGTCCGTGCTCTTCTTCGGGTTGTTCGTAGCCATGCTCTACGTAGCCACCGAGCGGGTCGGCTGGCTCGTCATCGGCGCGGTGCTGGGCGTCGTCGGCGTCGCCGTCGGCTACCTGGCCTTCGACCACGTACGCACGCGCTTCGGCGTCTGGCTCGACCCGTTCGCCGACGTGACGGGCTCGGGCTACCAGAGCGTCCAGGCCCTGTACGGGATGGCAGACGGCGGCATCCTCGGGTCCGGCATCGCGCAAGGGCACCCCGACCTCGTTCCCTATGCCAACTCCGACTTCATCGCAGCCAGCCTCGGCGAGCTTCTGGGTGTCACCGGATTCATGGCCATGCTCGTGCTCTACGCCGTGATCGTCGCTCGAGGCATGTCCATCTCATTGTCGGCCCGCGACCCGTTCGGACGCTTGCTGGCCTTCGGCCTGGCCTTCGTCCTCGGGTTGCAGGTCTTCGTCGTGGTCGGTGGCGTCACCAATCTGGTTCCTCTCACGGGGTTGACCACGCCGTTCCTGTCAGCCGGCGGATCGTCCCTCGTGGCCAACTGGGCTCTGGTGGCCCTGCTGTTGCGGGTCAGCGACTCGGCTCGCAGACCCGTGCCAGCTCCGGTCGCCCTCGATGAGGCCGCCACGGCGGTGATCAGGCGATGACCAAGACCGTACGCAGGATGGCGCTGATCGTCGGGCTGCTCTTCCTCTGCCTCCTGATCCAGGCCAACCGGGTCCAGGTGGTCGACGCTTCGTCACTCAATACCAAGCCGGGCAACACCCGTTCCATCATCGACTCCTACGGGCAGCAGCGCGGGTCCATCCTGGTGGGCGGCACGGCCATCGCCCGCTCCGTTGATACGGGTGATCCACGGCTGCGCTACGAGCGCCGCTATTCGCGCGGCCTGCAGTACGCCCCAGCCACCGGCTTCTACTCCATCGTCTACGGCGCCACCGGGATCGAGCGCCAGGAGAACGCCCTGCTCAGTGGCGACGATCCGCGCCTGCTCGGCACCCAGCTCGACTCGCTCATCAGCGGGGGCGCCCGGCAGGGCGCCTCCGTGCGGCTGACGCTGGACGCCAAGGCGCAGCAGGCAGCCTGGGACGGCATCCGCCTGTTCAACGGCGCGGTCGTCGCGATCGAGCCATCGACCGGGCGCATCCTGGCGCTGGCGAGCAGCCCTTCGTTCGACCCGAACCCGTTGTCCTCCAACGATCCCGGACAGAACCGGCAGGCATGGGAGCAACTGACGGCCGACCCTGAGGAACCGCTGCTCAACCGGCCGTTGGCCAAGACCTATCCCCCCGGGTCGGTGTTCAAGATCGTGACCACGGCAGCGGCCCTGTCGAGCGGTGACTTCACGACCTCGTCGAAGATCCCTGCACCCGCCGTGATCGACGTCCCCGGCACGACCGCGGACATCCCCAACTACGACGGGCGTCCCTGCTTCGGCGGAACCGTGACGCTGGAGCAGGCGCTGCAGATCTCGTGCAACACCGCGATGGCCTACGTGGGCCTCGAGGTCGGAGACGACGAGCTGCGCAGGCAGGCAGAGGCGTTCGGGTTCAACCACTCCTTCGAGGTACCCATGACGGCGGCGACGTCCGTCTTCCCGGCCGACCTCAACCAGCCCCAGACCGCGCAGGCCGCCATCGGCCAGTTCGACGTCCGCGCCACGGCCCTGCAGATCGCTCTCGTCGGAGCCGGCATCGCCGATGGCGGGATCGTCATGAACCCCTACCTCGTCGATGAGGTGCTGGCGCCAGACTTGTCCGTGCTGTCCTCGGGGCAACCCAGCCAGTTCCGGCGCGCGGTCTCGCCGCAGATCGCGCAGGAGATCACGGACATGCTCGTCAATGTCGTCGCCAACGGCACCGGAACCCCGGCCCAGATCCCCGGAGTCGAGGTCGCGGGCAAGACCGGAACGGCACAGACCGTCGAAGGTCGGCCGCCGCACGCGTGGTTCCTCGCGTTCGCGCCGGCGTACGACCCTCAGGTGGCCGTCGCGGTGGTCGTCGAGAACGGCGGCAACCTCGGATCCGAGGCCACGGGTGGCCGATTGGCCGCCCCCATCGCCAAGGCCGTCATGGAGGCGGTGCTCCGATGAGGCCTCACCGCTCGCCGACGGTTCCGTCCGACGGACTGCACGACCCCAGGTGCCCTCACCCGGTGCGCCGTCGCCGAAGCAGCCACGAACGGCTGGGAGGATGAACGAATGACCGACGACGGATCGACGACCCCAGTGCCGAGAATGTTGACGGGGCGCTATGAGATAGGCGAGGTCGTCGGCCGCGGTGGCATGGCCGAGGTGCACCGAGGTCGCGATACCCGCCTGGGACGTCCGGTGGCAGTCAAGCTGTTGCGCAGCGACCTCGCCCGGGACCCATCTTTCCAGGCTCGCTTCCGACGCGAGGCGCAGTCGGCGGCGTCCCTCAACCACCCCAACATCGTCGCGGTGTATGACACCGGCGAAGACCGGTTCGATGGGGATCCGACCGGGCAACCGCAGCCCTACATCGTCATGGAGCTGGTCGAGGGCGAGACCCTGCGCGACATCATCCGTTCCGGACGGAAGGTCATGCCGCAGCGGGTCGCCGAGATCGGCTCCGGCATTCTCGCCGCCCTCGACTACAGCCACCGGCACGGCATCGTCCATCGTGACGTCAAGCCCGGCAACGTGATGCTTACGGCTACCGGGCAGGTCAAGGTCATGGACTTCGGCATCGCCCGGGCCGTCGCCGACAGCGCCGCGACGATGACCCAGACCTCCTCGGTGCTGGGAACGGCGCAGTACCTCTCTCCCGAACAGGCTCGAGGCGAGAAGGTGGACGCCCGCAGCGACATCTACTCCACGGGCTGCCTGCTGTACGAACTGCTCGTCGGGCAACCGCCGTTCACGGGTGATTCACCCGTCGCGGTGGCCTACCAGCATGTGCGTGAGATGCCGGTGCCCCCGTCTGAGATCGACCCCGACGTTCCTCCCGGATTCGACGCCGTGATCCTCACGGCGCTGGCCAAGGACCCGGCGTCTCGCTACCAGACGTCGGCGGAGATGCAGGCCGATCTCGACCTCCTCGTTGCCGGCGCCGAGCCGGCTCGGGTCGTCGCACCGATCCCGGTGCCCGTCGCTGGCGACGCGACGCAGCTGATCCCCGCCACACCCGTCCCCCTTACTCCGGCCGAGCCTGAGCGGCGGGCCGGCTGGTACGTCTTGCTCACTGTGGGCGTGATCCTCGCCCTCGGACTGGTGTTCTTCCTTGCAGCGCAGGTGCTCGGGGGCGGCGGGACCAAGGTTCGCGTACCCGACCTGGCCGGTCAGACCCTCGAACTCGCGACCTCCACCCTCTCGCAGAAGGGGCTCGAGCTGGGGATCCCGACCGAGGAGCCCAGCGACCAGGTCAAGGGCACGATCATTTCCCAGAACCCAGCCTTCAACGCCGAGGTCGACCCGGGGACTGCCGTCGACGTGGTCGTGTCGTCCGGACCCACCCAGGTCGCCATCCCGACCCTCGTCGGGCTGAGCAGGGCCGAGGCGCTCAACGCCTTGTCGGGGGCCAACCTCATCCTCGGGTCTCTCGACCAGAAGGCCTCCGATCTCCCCGCCGACACGGTGCTGTCGAGCGATCCCCCGGAAGGAACCCTCGTGGACGAGGGGTCCAGCGTCTCCCTCGTGGTGTCGTCGGGGAAGGTGAAGGTGCCGGAAGTCGTCAACTCGACTGAGGCGCAGGCGAGGGCCACCCTCGGCAATGCCGGCTTCAACGTCGTCGTGATCAACCAGGAGGACGGGAGCGTCGACCCCGGAACGGTTCTCGCCCAGAGCCCGCAGGCGGGGACGCTCCTGGCGGCGGGCAAGACCGTCACGATCACCGTGGCGACCGAGCCACCACCTCCGGTGAGCCCCACCCCGACGCCTACGCCCACCTCGTCCATCTCACCCAGTGACGCGCCCTGATCTGGTCCCAGACCACGCGCGGCAGAACCCGCCAGCGACCGAGGCCGCGACTTCGGTCGCTAGCGATGCACGACCGGGGCGAGTCCCACCGATCGCTCGACAGCGTCCGGATGCCCGCAGACCGCGAGCCAATTGGCGAGCATCCGGTGCCCACCCTCAGTGAGCACCGACTCTGGGTGGAACTGCACGCCCTCAACAGCGACCTCTCGATGACGGAGGCCCATGATCACCCCCGACGCCGTCCGTCCGGTGACCTCCAGTACGTCGGGCACGCTGGTGGGATCAACGGTCAGCGAGTGGTACCGGGTGGCGATGAAGGGATCGGGAAGTCCCGCGAGAACGCCTAGGCCCCCGTGGTGGACCTCGCTCGTCTTGCCGTGCAACAGCTCGGGCGCGCGATTCACGGTCGCGCCGTAGGCCACGGCGATCGCCTGGTGGCCAAGGCAGACGCCCAGAACCGGCACCCGCCCGGCGGCCTCCTGCACCATCGGCACACAGACTCCGGCTGCCTCCGGGACGCCTGGCCCGGGAGAAAGCAGCACGCCGTCGAAGTCCAGGGCGTCGGCAGCCGCAACGTCGTCGTTGCGCTTCACCACCGGCTCAGCCCCGAGCTGGGCGAGATACTGGACGAGGTTGAACACGAAGCTGTCGTAGTTGTCGACGACCAGGATCCGCGTCATGGTCCCCCCTCGTCTCGGGCTCGGCCTGCGGGTGGTCAGCCGTCTGGACCGACTGAACTCGGCGCCACTCCCGAGTCTTCCACGGTCACCTCGGTGAACGGCAGCCGAGGCTCGACCCAGGGGAAGACGACGGTGAACAGCAGGGCGATACACGCCGCCGCCATGACCACCAGCACCAATGACTTCAGCGGCCAGCCTCCCGGGAGACTGCGCCACAACGCGGCATACACCCGGTCAGCCCTTCACGAGGAGCTCACGGGGCGGGCCCTCTGAGCGCGGCCACTGGTCGGTCAGCGACCCATAGGTGATCCAGCGCTCGTACGACGCCCAGCGCGGGTTGCAGGTCGTGAGCGTGATGAGGGCCTCGGTGGGCTTGACCCCGGGCCTGTTGGGCACCGGCAAGATCACCTCGACGTCGGTGGGGCGGACGATCTCGGTGCTTCGGACCGTGTAGACGAACCACGATTTCTCGGTCTCGACGTAGACCTTGTCCCCAGCCCCGACCAGCGGAAGGTCTCGGAAGGGTTCACCGTTGGTCGCCCGGTGGCCGGCGAGGGCGAAGTTTCCGATCTCCCCGGGTTGTTGGGACCGTGGATAGTGCCCGATGGTGCCGCGCAGGTCGTCCAGCGTCACGCCCTCCACGATGGCCTTGGCCCAGGTCTTGCTCAGCCGGGGGATGTACAGAACGGCGAAGGCATCGCCCGGCGTGACGGCGACCTCCGGCAGCTGGCGAGCCGGCTTTTCGGTCGCGGTCTGGGTCGGCGGCCGCGACCACTGCTCTTCCAGCTGCGAACGCGCGTCGGCCTCGATCGCGTTGGCCGACACGTTGGTCCAGACCAGCTGGTACACGCAGAAGAGCAGCACGATCACCCCGAGGGTGATGAACAGCTCTCCCGTGCCCCGGATGGCCGCCCGGACGCCGTTCACGGGAGCACTACGTGCTTGAGCATCGGGGGCCCAGGCGCAGCCACGAGCGTGACGTCATCGAGGCGTTGCTCGGCGTAGCGCAGACCCGCGATCGCGACGTAGTCCTTGAACAGCGCGACGCTCGGCTCGTCGGCGAGGGCAGCAGCCAGTCGGTCTGGGTCTCCGACGGCCGTCACGACGTAAGGCGGGGAGTAGACGCGCCCGGCAAGAATCAGGGTGTTGCCCACACACCGCACCGCACTGGTCGACAGGATGCGCTGGTCCATCACCTGGACCCCATCGGCTCCGCCCATCCACAGGGCGTTGACCACGCCCTGGACGTCTTGCTGGTGCACGAGCACGTCGTCAGGCCCGAGACCGGGCCGAAGGGCGCCCTCTCGCGGCGCGTCGTCCAGCGTGACGCGTATCCCGGGACCACGGAGTTCGACGAGGCCGACGGTGGCACCCAGCTGGGCCGCCTCCCTGCCGAGAGCTGCCTGCTCGCCTCGGGCGGACTCGGGCGTCAGCGCAGCCACTTCGGCCTGACGTCGGTCGATCTGCAGCTGGGTCGCGTCCCCGCGACGCTCGGCGTCGCGGATGAGAGACGGCAGGTCCGTGCGGGAACCCGCCCGTAGGTCGGTGCCCTGCGCGGTGACAGCGCTGGCCACCAGAACCAGGCCCGCCGTCACGCCGATGCCGAGCACGGCGGTCCGGCGACCGAGCGCAAGGCGCACGACGTGGACCCCCTTCGAGGTTGAACTGCGCCCAGATGAGCCGCGGAGCGAAGAATCCGGACAGACACGCCCGGCGGGCGACGAACCCGGGTTCGTCGCCTACGCTAACTGACGTCCCGGGAGTCGCCCGGGGTTCCCACGGAGGAGTCGAAACCGTGCCGAAGTCCCGGGTGCGTCGCAAGCAGGCCTACACCCCGCCGCCGCTGCCGCACGAGATGGTGGCGCCCAAGGAGCGTCGGTGGATCGCCCCGCTCATGGTGACGTTGTTCATCCTCGGGCTCGTCTACCTCGTGCTGTGGTACCTCGCGGGCAACGACATTCCGGTCATGAAGGACCTCAGCTCGCTGGTCAACGTCGGGATCGGGTTCGGGCTGATCCTCGGCGGGTTCGTCTGCGCGACGCAGTGGCGCTGATCCTCAGCCAACACTGAGCCTCAGCCAACACTGAGCCTCAGCCAGCACTGAGCCTCGGGATTCTGCCCAAGGATTACACGGCTGTGATTCGGTCCACAGCGGTTGTCCCCACTGTGGACGGACGGTCCGGGGCGGGTCGCCTAGAGCCGCTGGAGGATGGTCGCGTTCGCGAGCCCGCCGCCCTCGCACATCGTCTGCAGGCCGTAGGCGGTCCCCGACTCGTGCACGTGGTGGACCAGGGTGGTCATCAAGCGGGCTCCTGAGGCCCCCAGCGGGTGACCGAGCGCGATAGCTCCCCCATGGACGTTCAGCTGCTTGGCGTCGACGCCGGTCTCGGCGAGCCAGGCGAGGGGAACTGGCGCGAAGGCCTCGTTGACCTCGAACGCGCCGATGTCGCTCAACTCGAGCCCGGAGCGCTCCAGGACCTTCGCGGTCGCCGGGATCGGGGCCGTGAGCATCATGACGGGATCGTCGCCCACGACGACCGCCGTGTGCACGCGGGCCATCGGGCGCAGACCCAGCGACGCCGCCTTCTCCGACGTCATCATCAGCAGCGCAGCCGCTCCGTCGGAGATCTGTGACGACGAGGCCGCGCTGATCAGCCCCTCGGGCCTGAACGGGGTCTTCAAGGCCGCCAGCCCCTCCAGCGTCCCACCGCGGCGGATCCCCTCATCGGTGGCCACCGACAGTCCGTCGGGCCCGGCCACCTCGAGGATCTGCGCCTCGAAGGCCCCGGAGTCCGTGGCCGACGCCGCCCGATCGTGCGACTCCAGGGCAAAGGCATCGAGCTGTTCGCGGGTCATCCCCCAGCGCTCGGCGATGAGCTCGGCGCCGACCCCCTGGTTGAAGATGGGGATCCCAGCCTCGTCGAGCGCGCTCGCGTAGCGCTCGAGGACGCGGGGTCCGAAGGGCATGCCTCCGGCGGCCGATGAGCCAAGCGTCACGCGGGACATCGACTCGACGCCGCCAGCGACGACCACGTCGTACTGCCCGCTGATCAGCCCGGCTGCGGCGAAGTGCACCGACTGCTGCGACGATCCGCACTGTCGATCGACGGTCGTCCCGGGGACGGACTCCGGCCAACCAGCGGCGAGCACGGCGTTGCGTCCGACGTTGAACGTCTGCTCGCCGACCTGGCTCACGCACCCCCACACCACATCGTCAACGACGACCGGGTCGAGCCCCGTCCGCTCCACCAGCCCGTTCAGGACCATCGCGGACAGGTCGACGGGGTGGATCCCGGACAGGCCACCTCCACGCCGGCCGACGGGAGTCCGGAGGGCATCAACGATCACGGCATCGCGCATACGTCCATGCTAAGCCCGGCGCCGGACGTCCCTGCGTCCGACCAACCGTGGGCCATTGACCACTCCGGGTCGGCCGCACGGTGATGGCGTGACGCCTACTGGCCTTGCTCCAGCTGGGTGATGAAGGGCCCCAGAACGGGATCGTTCTTCAGTTGCTGGGTGCGCCACGAGACGAGTGCCAGGCACGCGACGACGATGGCCGTGCACCCCACGACCGCGACAACCGTGCGCAGCCGGGGCGGGGGATAGGCGAAGACGGCCCCGACGATCATCCCGGCGACGAGCCCCCCGAGATGGGCTCGCCAGTCGATCTGTCCAGGGACGAGCAGCGGCAACGCGAGGTTGATGGCGATCAGGGCCACGAGACCACGAACATCGAAGCGCATCCGTCGGGCCACGATCAGCATGGCGCCGAAGATCCCGAAGATCGCGCCCGAGGCGCCGACCGACGGCTGGACCGGGTTGTTGAACAGGTACGACGACACCCCGCCGGCGAAACCGGCGAGGACGTAGACCACGGCAAATCTCAGGTGGCCCAGCCAGCGCTCCAGGATCGGACCCATGATCCACAAGGCGTACATGTTCAACAGGATGTGCAGGATCCCGGCGTGGACCACCATCACGGTGAGCAGGCGGTAGTACTCGCCTGCGGCGACCTGTACTCCCACCAGTTGGAGGGCGCGCGTGACGGCGCCGTCGGAGACGTACTGCAGCACGAACACGGCAACCGTGATGCCGACGATCACCCGCGTGACCGTGCCGTCACCCCTGGGGATACGACCCCCGGCCACCGTCCGTGCCTCGCGGACCGTCGCCGCACCCTCGCGCACGCAGTCCGGGCACTGGAAGCCCACCGACGCCGAGGTCATGCAATCAGGACAGATCGGTCGGTCGCAGCGGGTGCAGCGGACGTACGTCTCCCGATCGGGGTGCCGGTAGCAAGTCGGCGGGGCTGTGACCCCTTGGTCCTCGGTCATGGTGTGGCCACAACGCCTTCGCAATCAGGCGTCGAGGGACTCAGCCCTCCCGGCGCTCCACGGTGACCGACTCGATCACTACGTCCTCACGGGGACGGTCCGCAGCTGCCGTCTCGACGGCGCCGATCTCGTCGACCACAGCCCGGCCGGCTGCGGTGGTGACCTCACCAAAGATCGTGTGCTTGCTCGTGAGCCAGGAAGTCGGTCCCAGGGTGATGAAGAACTGCGATCCGTTGGTGCCTGGACCAGCGTTGGCCATCGCCAGCAGGTAGGGCCGGTCGAAGGCGAGCTCGGGGTGGAACTCGTCGGCGAACCGGTAGCCGGGACCGCCCGTTCCGGTGCCCAGGGGGTCGCCGCCCTGGATCATGAAGCCCGAGATCACCCGATGGAAGACCGTGCCGTCGTAGAGGTTCGTGGTCGTGGGCTGTCCGGTGCGGGGGTCGGTCCACTCCTTGGCCCCGGTCGCCAGCTCGACGAAGTTGCGCACCGTCTTGGGGGCGTGGTTCTCGAACAGCTCGATCTCGATGTCACCGTGGTTGGTTCGCAGGGTCGTGAACAGGCGCTCGGTCACCGAGGACTCCCTTTCGAGATGGTCGATCGCAGTGTCGGACGGGACCAGAGCCTACGTCGCCGGGCTCGGCGGCGCCGACAGCCGGCCCCACTGGGCGTGACATCCATTCATCCCCCGTTCACCGATGCGGACTATGCTCCGTCCGCTCGCCGCGACACCGGTGGCGGCAGCCGGGGCGCACTCGCGTCGAGCCGACCGAAGCGGCCACGAGGGAGTCGAGGCGACGTATGGAGGCCCGCGTGACCCAGAGCCTGGCCCGGTCATGACGGTCAGCCTCGAGGATCTCGGGGCCCGCACCGCTACGCGTGGACGCCTGGTCATCCTTACGGACAACGCCGTCATCGGGGACTCACGCGTCCAGAAGCAGGCCAAGTCGGCTGCCGAGGCGGGTTGGGATGTCGTGCTGCTCGGCCGATCGAAGACGACCAAGCTGGTCCGGTGGACGATCAGCGGGGCGGCGGTCGTGCTGGTGCCCGTCCCTACGGCACTGGGTCGAGGCGCACACCAGGTCCGCCGCGGTGACCTTCGGAGCCCGTTCGCCTACCCCCCCGGCCCCTTGGCCAGGTTTCGCGAGCAAGAGATGCACGCGCGGCAAGGCGAGAAGGTGATGGCCGCAGCCCGCGCCTCCCAAGACCCCACCGCGGCCCATCGAAGCGCGCTCGCGGTCACCACGATCATCAACGGGGCCCGCAATTCCTGGGTACGCCTCCGCCTGCGGCAGACCCGGCGGCTGGCCGAGGCCCGTCGAGTCTTGGACGCCCCCCTCGATCGCGCGACGACCGCCCTCTGGTCTCGCACGATGGGTGAGCGCTCGTGGCGCCGACTCGACCCGAGTCTGGTCGACCTCGATATCGCCTACCGCGACGTTCTCGATGCACTCAAACCCGATCTCATCCACGCGAACGACTTCCGGACCCTGGGGATCGGGGCGCGAGCAGCCCTCCGCGGCCGGGCCTCAGGGCGCAACGTTGGCCTCGTGTGGGACGCCCATGAGGACCTGCACGGGATCAAGCCCTGGGCCAGCTCGCCGAGGTGGCGCCCGGCCCAGATCGCGCACGAGAGCGAGTACGCGAGCGAGGCCGACGCAGTGGTGACGGTCTCCGACGAACTGGCTGGCATTCTTCGGAGCCGCTACGGACTGCGAGACCTTCCCACGGTGGTGCTCAACGCCCCGTCGATGCGCGACCTCGAGGCGGCGGTCGACACCGCGAGCCTTCGATCTCTGTGCGGCGTCACCCCAGCCACCCCGCTAGCGGTCTACAGCGGAACGGCCGCCCCGCAGCGCGGCCTTGAGCTCATGGTGCGCGCGCTCCCTGAGATGCCGGAGCTGCACGTCGCGCTGGTCGTCTCCGACGTCGAGAGTGCCTACCCGAAGCAGCTTCGGGACCTCGCCTTCACCCTGGGCGTCGACCCCCGACTGCACCTGCTGCCGTATGTGCCGCACGAGGAGGTCGTGTCCTTCCTGAGCGAGGCCGACGTCGGCGTCATCCCTCTCCACCACTGGCCCAACCATGAGATCGCGCTGATCACGAAGTTCTTCGAGTACAGCCACGCGCGGTTGCCGATCCTGGTCAGCGACGTCCGAACCATGGCCGAGCAGACCCGTGCCACCGGTCAGGGCGAGGTCTTTGTGGCCGAGGACCTGCCGTCCTATGTCGCCGGCATGCGCCGGCTGCTGGCCGATCCGGGGCGATATCGCGCGGCCTACGAGGCACCCGGGCTGCTGTCGGAGTGGACCTGGGAACGTCAGGCCGAACTGCTTGACCAGGTCTATGCGCGCGTACTTGTCGGAGTGGCCGACAGGTGACCAGCAGCGAGGTCCCAGACGTCAGCATCGTCATCGCCGTCTACAACACGATGCCGTACCTGACGGAGTGCCTCACGTCGCTCGTGGAGCAGACGATCGGGCACGATGCGCTCGAGGTGATTGCGGTCGACGACGGCTCGACGGACGGGTCCGCGGCGGAGCTGGACCGTTTCGCTGCCCTACACCCCACCGTGTTCACCGTGATCCACCAGGACAACTCCGGTGGTCCCGCCGCACCCAGCAATCGAGCCCTCGGCCTGGCACGCGGGCGCTACGTGTTCTTCGTCGGCGCCGACGACGTCCTTGGTGTCGAAGCGCTCGAGCGACTCGTCGCCCGCGGAGATGCGCTCGGAGCCGATGTCATGGTCGGACGGATGGTCGGCACCAATGGGCGCTGGGTGAACCAAGCCCTCTACAAGGAGTCCCGCGATGACGTGACCTTCACCGACTCGGCGCTCCCTTTCACGCTCGCCAACACCAAGCTCTTCCGCCGATCCCTGATCGAAGAGCACGCCATCCGGTTCCCTGAAGATCTGCCGGTTGGCAGCGACCAGCCGTTCACGATCGAAGCCTGCTTCCGCGCGCGGCGGATCGCCGTGCTCGGGGACTACACCTGCTACTACGCGACCCGCCGCGAAGATGCTCAGAACATCACCTACCGCACGGCGCCTGAAGCGCGCCTTGCGGCGACCGGTCGCATCATGGACTTCGTCGCCGACCTGATCCCCGCCGGACCCGACCGGTCTGCCGTTCTCGCCCGGCACTTCGCGTGGGAGCTCCCCAAGCTGCTCACCACGGAGGACCTGGACGGCTTGCCCCTGGAGCAACAGGAACGCCTCATCCAAGGCATCGGAGAGCTGGTCGACCGGCACTGGGCCGGCGACATCAAGGCGGCCACGCCGCTGTACGCGCGAGTACGGCTCGCACTCGCCCAGGCCGGTTCAGTCGAACTTGTACGCGAGGCGATCGCGGCTCAGGCGGCCGGAGGACTTCCTGTCGTCGCTGAGGGCACTCGCGCCTACTTCGCGTACCCCGGGATGCGCGACCCACGGGTCACCATCGATGACGCAACCTTCGACGTCGGCACCCGAGACCTCACAGAGCACCTCGCCCCCGGGGTTTCCATCACTGCAGTCGCGCTTGGACAAGACAGCCTGCGCGTGACGGTCTCCCCGTCTCTGGTCTCAACCGATACTGAACCGTGGCTTCGGCTCGGCCTCGCCAGCAAGCGAATGCCTTCCTCATCCGACAAGTCCGGCGGAAGGCGGATGAGAGCCGACGAGACGCCCGAGCTGGTGGAGTCTGCCGTGACGCGCCAGCCACCGGCGGCGGACGACGGTGAGCTGGCCGTTGAGGCGACGATCGACCTCGCGCCGTACGTCGAGCATGCCGTCGACAACCCCCGCGGCTGGGGGCTGCGCCTGTACGCCCAGGCGGGACCCGCCCGCTACGAGCTACCGGTCCTCGCCGGCGGCAGCCGGGGGTGGACGGACGCGAGCCGGTTGGTTCGGCGAAGGCTGCGCGCCTACGAGGTCGTCGTCCGAGCCAACGACAAGGGTCGTGTCGTCCTACGCATCCATCGCGTCAGCGCTCGGGAGCTGGTCGGCCGCGCCCGACCACGGCGTAGGTCACGCCAGGCCAACCCTCCGGATCGGTGATCCCGCGGCCGTCGAGCAAGGTACGCACAGCCGGAAGGTCCTTGACTGAAAGTTCGCGGTAGGACGCGTGATCGGCCTGGACCACGGCGGCGTCCACGACCTCGCCGAGGTGGTATGGAGTCAGTCCCAAGGCTCGGAGCTCATCGTCGTCATACATCGGATCGTGGACGAGCACCCTCGCGCCAGCGGCTTCGAGGGCTTCGACGGTCGTGAAGACTCCCGAGAAGGCGGTCTCCTTCACGCCCCCCCGATACGCCGCCCCGAGGACGACCACGCGCTCCCCGGCCAAGGCTCCGTGCAGGGCCGCCAACCGATCGACGACGGCTTGTGGCATGGCTGCGTTGGCGGCGCGAGCCGTGCGTACGACGGTGGCATCCGGGTCGTTGCTGAGGTAGAGACGCGGATAGACGGGGATGCAGTGGCCCCCGACCGCGATTCCGGGGCGGTGGATGTGGCTGTACGGCTGCGAGTTCGCAGCAGCGATCACCTGGTGGACGTCGATCGACTCGCGCTCGGCGAACAGCGCGAACTGGTTCGCGAGGGCGATGTTCACGTCGCGGTAGGTCGTCTCGGCCAGCTTGGTCAGCTCGGCCGCCTCAGCCGTGCCGAGGTTCCAGACCCCGTTGGCTCGCTCGAGGTCAGGGCGGTCGTCGAAGTCGAGCACCGCCTCGTAGAAGGCCACGCCCTTGGCCGTCCCATCCTCGGACAGGCCCCCGACCAACTTGGGGTAGCGGCGTAGGTCGGCGAAGATCCGTCCGGTCAGCACCCGCTCCGGCGAGAAGACCAGATGAAAATCGCGGCCTTCGACGAGCCCCGACGCGGACTCGAGCATGGGTGCCCAGCGGCCACGGGTCGTGCCCACGGGAAGTGTGGTCTCGTACGCCACGAGAGTGCCAGCCGTGAGGTGTGAACCCAGGCTGCCCGTCGCTGAATCGAGCCAACCAAAATCGGGTTGGCTCGAAGCGTCGACGAACAGCGGCACCACCACAACGACGACGTCAGCGTCCGGGACCGCTTCGGAGTAGTCGTCTGTGGCGGACAGACGTCCCTGCCGGACAGCCGCGCTCAGCTGGCGGGCGAGGTCGTGCTCACCGGGGAAGGGTTCGATCCCCTCGTTCACCAGGTCGACGGTCGTGCGGGCGATGTCGACCCCGACCACGTCGTGCCCTCGGCCAGCGAAGTGAACAGCCAGAGGCAAACCGATCTTCCCCAGCCCCACAACCGCGATCCTCATATCCCGCCCAACGCCTCGCGCCCAACCGTTGCGCCCGTGACCGCCGAGGCGACGATCGCATCAGCCACACCGACCACCGCGCAGCCCTGCACCATCGGGACGATCTGCGACGGATCGCCGAGCACCGCCGCGCGGAAACCCTCGAGCTCGGTCCGCAGCGGTTCTGGCTTGTCGAAGGCGTAGCGGATCACGTCGCCCTCAGATACCCCTCGGAAATGGGCGATCGGGGAGTCGGGTTCGGTCGTCACCGTGCCGTTCGCGTAGAACTCCAGGTCTGAGGTGAGGGTGCTTGCGACGTAGGCGCCCCGCTCACCAGTGACGACGACCGTGCGTTCCTTGAACGGAGACAGCCAGTTCACCGACAGCGACACGGCCGTGTCGTCGGCGAGTGAGCCGACGACCGACACCAAGTCCTCGTGCGTGCGTCCCGACTTGTGAGCCATCCGGGCGGAGACGCTCGCGAAGGGTTGCCCGGTGATGAACGAGATCGTGTCGATGTCGTGGGTCGCCAGGTCTCGGACCACCCCGACGTCGCCCACTCTCGCTGGGAAGGGACCCTGACGGCGCGTGGCCACCTGATAGATCTGACCGAGGTCGCCTGACTCGAGACGATGGCGCAGCTGCTGGATGGCCGAGTTGAACCGCTCGATGTGGCCGACGCACCCCACCAGACCCTGCTCCCCGAACCTGCGCGTGAGCCGACGGGCGCTCGGCAGATCGATCGCCAGCGGCTTCTCGACCAGCACGTGCACCCCGGCCTCGGCGAGGCGGCTGGCCACAGACTCGTGCTGGTCGGTGGGTACGGCGACCACAGCCAGGTCGAGGCGCTGCGCGATCAACGCCTCGAGGTCGGGCAGCACAGGCAAGTCGCCAGCGGCACCGAAGGGATCGCCCCCGATGTCCGAGATCGCCACCAGATCGACTCCCGGCAGGGCGCGAAGGACCCGGCAGTGATGACGCCCCATGGCCCCCAGCCCGACGACGCCCGCCCGCAGCGGCTCCCCCATGGTCAGGCCCCCGCAGAAGCGACGGCGTTGCAGACCTCGGCGATCGTGCCCAGCTCGTCCTCCGTCAGCGCCGGGTGCACGGGGAGGGACAAGCACTCACGAGCGGCCCGCTCGGTCTCGGGAAGGTCGAGCGGCTGGTCGAAGGCCGGGAGCCGATGAATCGGCACCGGGTAGTAGACCCCGCTTCCAACGCCCCGACGGCTCAGCTCCTCGGCGAACCCGTCGCGGTCCTCGGGGACTCTGATCGTGTACTGGTGATAGACGTGGGTGGCACCCGGTGCGACGGTCGGCGTCACAACACCCCGCAACGAGGCATCCAGGAAGGCCGCGTTGTGCTGACGTTGCGCGGTCCAACCGGCCAGCTTGCCGAGCTGCACGCGGCCGATGGCCGCGTGGATGTCGGTCATCCGCGTGTTGAAGCCCACGACCTCGTTGGCATAGCGCCGCTCCATCCCCTGGTTGCGCAGGAGCCGAACCATCCGGTCGATGTCGGGCGATGCGGTGGTGACCATCCCACCTTCACCCGACGTCATGTTCTTCGTGGGGTAGAACGAGAAGGCCGCAACCACACCGAAAGCGCCTACCGGCGTCCCGTGCAGTGCTGCAGCGTGGGCCTGGGCGGCGTCTTCGACGACGAGGAGGTCGTGTCGGGCCGCGATGGTCATCAGGTCGTCCATCGCCGCCGGATGGCCATAGAGATGCACCGGCATGATCGCTCGCGTTCGCGGGCCTACCGCCGCCTCGACTGCCGCGGGGCTCAGGCAGAACGAGTCCCTCTCGATATCGACGAAGACGGGGACCGCCCCGGCAAGGGCCACGGCGTTGGCCGTGGCAGCGAACGAGAAGGAAGGGACGATCACCTCGTCGCCTCGACCGATCCCCGCCGCCAGCAGACCCAGGTGGAGCGCGCTCGTCCCGGAGTTCACCGCCGCGCAGTGCCGGCCAGCCACGACCTTGGCGAACTCGTCCTCGAAAGCCGCGACCTCGGGACCCTGCGCGAGCATCCCGCCGGCCAGCACACGGTCGACGGCCTTGCGTTCGTCTAGCCCGATCATCGGACGCGCTGCGGGGATCATCCGGGCTTACACCTCCACGAGCATGTCGTCGGACTGCTGGGTGTAGTGCGCCCCGGTGCCCGGGCACACAAAGGCCCCGGCGCTCGAGGGCTCCAGCCGCAGCCCGGCGCGGCCCACCCATCCGATCCGCCGTGCCGGGTTGCCGCCGACCAGCGCGAAGTCGGGCACGTCACGAACCACGACGGCACCGGCTGCGACCATGGCCCATCGTCCGATCGTCACCGGTGCCACGCACACCGCTCCCGCCCCGACCGAGGCTCCGTCGTGGATGGTGACCCCCACCGCCTTCCAGTCGGCACCGGACTTCAGGGTCAGATCGGGGTTCACTGCGCGTGGGTGCAGGTCGTTGGTCAGCACCGCGCCGGGACCAACGAAGACGCCGTGGCCCAACGATGCCGGCTCATAGACCAAGGCATAGTTCTGGACCTTGCAGCGGTCACCCAAGGACACGCCCGGGCCCAGGTAGGCGCCTCGACCGATGACACACTGCGCGCCCACCACGGCGCCCTCGCGGATCTGCGCGAGCGGCCAGACCGCTGTGTCTTCGCCGATCGACGCACGATCGTCCACCTCGGCGCCGACTGCCACCCGGACGGCCATGCGGCTCCCTCGTCGTGTCGGATGAACGGTCGACCGGGCGGGCCGCCGGTTGTGGAGACGAGGGGAATCGAACCCCTAACCCCCGCCTTGCAAAGGCGGTGCTCTGCCAATTGAGCTACGTCCCCGTACGCCCACCAGCGTATCCGCCCGACGCGTCCGCGAGTCGCCGCCTGGTTGACCATCGGGCTGACAGGGTGACCGCCATGCCGGTCATCGAGATCACCGGGGCGCGAAAGACCTACGCCCGCTTCCGCAAGCCTCCGGAGAAGGCCGTCGACGGCCTCGATCTCGTCGTCGAGTCGGGAGGCGTGCACGGCTTCCTCGGCCCGAACGGCTCGGGCAAGACGACGACGATCCGGATGCTGCTGGGACTCGTCGGCTCCGACGGCGGTGAACTGCGGCTGTTCGGACGATCGATGCCCAGCAACTTGCCGGAGGTGGTGCCGCACGTGGGCGCCCTCGTCGAGACGCCGTTGTTCTTCCCCAACTTCTCGGGCCGTCTCAACCTCCGCCTGCTCGCAGATGTCGCCGGCGTCCCCGCCAGCCGGGTCGAGGAGTGCTTGGAGATCGTCGACCTCCGCGACCGTGCGGCCGACCGCTTCAAGGGCTACTCCCTGGGGATGAAGCAACGCCTCGGGATCGCGGCGGCCCTGCTCAAGGCCCCGCGCCTGTTGATCTTGGACGAACCCAGCAACGGACTCGATCCGCAGGGGATCGTCGATGTGCGCGAGCTGCTCCGCCGGCTAGGCGCTGACGGACGGACCACTGTCTTCTTGTCGAGCCACCTGCTGGGCGAGGTCCAGCAGGTGTGCGACCACGTGACGATCCTGGCGCACGGAAAGCGGGTCGCCCACGGGCGGGTCTCGGAGGTCTTGGCGGCCGCGTCCACCGGCGACGTACGGCTTCGGGTCGGCGATCCGATGGCCGCGCAAGCGGTGTTGGAGGCAGCCGGGTTCCGCCTCACCTCCCTCGGCGACGCATGGGCCGTCCACGACGTCGCTGACCCCGCAACGATCAGCAGGGCCCTGGCCGAAGCCGGCCACTATCCCAGCGAGCTCAGCCCGATGGCCGCAGACCTGGAGCGGGTGTTCCTCGACCTCACCTCCACCCCCCCGTCCGGAGCGATATCACCCCCCGGCGACCCTGCGAGCGGAGGGAAAGTCGCGTGAGCGCCCTCGCCGAGGACTCTGTTCCGAGCGTGCTCGGAGCCACCGGCTCGGGTTCCCTGCTCCGAGCGGAAGCCCGCCGCTTCTCCCACCGACGGTTCATCCGCCTGGTGCTCCTGCTCTCGCTCGGGATCTACATCGTGGGGGTGGCTATCGCGTGGACGCAGTACTCCCGCGTCACCCCCGCGCTGATCGAGCAGGCGCGGTCCGACCTCCAGGGCTATGTGGACGAGAGCAACGCCTACCGGGAGCAATGCCTCGCCAACGAGGTGCCTCCGGGTGAGAACCCCGACAACTTCTGCCCTCCGCCCGCAACCCTGGCGGACTACGGTGACCCGCTCGACTATCTCCCCAAGCAGCCCTTCGACGTCGCCAAGGACCTTGCCCCAGCTGCGGCGGGCATCGGCTTCGCCTTGGCCGCAGCGATGTTCGTGATTGGTGCCACCTGGATCGGCGCGGAGTGGTCGACGCGATCCCTGGTTGCGTTGCTGTTCTGGGAGCCCCGCAGGCTTCGAGTGATCGCCGTGAAACTGGTCGTGCTCACGGTCGCGGTGGCCGCCGTCGCCGCGGTGTTCCAGGGCCTCTGGCTCGCCACAGGCTTCCTGCTCGGATCGTTCAAGGGCACGACCGCCGTCCAAGCGACGTTCTGGTCCGACCTTCTCGCCCTCCAGGGCCGGGTCATCGTCCTGGCCGTGCTGTCGGCCTGCGGCGGGTTCGCCCTGACCAACCTGATGCGCAACACCGGGGCGGCGCTCGGCGTGGGCTTCGTCTACTTCGCGGTGATCGAGACGTTGGTGCGCGTGCTCAAGCCCGCCGGCGAGCAGTTCCTGATCACCGCGAATGCGTTGGCCCTCAGCCAGAAGGGCGGTTGGGACGTCTACCTCTTCAACGAATTCACGCCGAGCGGTGAATCCAAGGTGATCCACCTGAGCAACGCCCACGGCGCGCTCGTGCTGGGCGTGGCCGTCGGGCTCGTCCTCATCGTCGGGCTGGTGACGTTCAGGCGCCGAGACCTGACCTGAGCCCCCCTATCCGGCGCAGGGTCAGCGAAGGTCCAGCGACTCGTCGTTGGTCGCCTCAGTCCAGAGGTCCTGCTCGGCCTGGTCCGACCGGAGCTTCTTGAACACGACGGCACCGGCTGCAGCTGCGGCGGCGGCGATCAGGAGGAGCTTCTTCACGATCGGTCCTACCCTTCGGTCGGGACGGAGGTGGTGCGTGGGCCTAGGAGGACTTGAACCTCCGACCTCTTCCTTATCAGGGAAGCGCTCTAACCGTCTGAGCTATAGGCCCATACGGGCCGTCGCAGCGTACCCGACCGCGCGAGGGGCTCACAAAGCGCGCAAGCATCGCCCGCCGAGGCTCAGCGGTCCTCGGTCAGGGTCACGTCGAGGCCGCCGACGAGGCCGGTCGTGAGGTTGAACAAGAAGGCCGCCAGGGTGGCCAGCGCGGTCACCAGCACGACCTGAACCACGGCCAGCATGAGCGTCACACCCATGACCCGCCGCAGCGACAGAATCTCGACGACCGAGAACGATGAACCCGACCCGGTGATGTCGCCCACCGTGCGATCGACCGAGATGAACACGTCGCCCCCGGCGAGCAGCTGCCAGAGCAGCCACACGGCCACGACCAGCACGATGCCGCCCGCCAGCGAGAGCACAAAGCTGATCTTCATGACCGACCACGGATCGATCTGGGTGAGGCTCAGGCGCGCCCGCCGGACGCCACCAACCTGAGGCGCCGCGGTCACCATCGCGCCCGGGTCTGGCAGGCCGTCGTCGGTTGAGTACGGCACCGGAGGCGGGGTCGTCCTGCCATTGGACGACGGGCGCGGCTGCGGCGGACGCGGCTCGGTCGTCGGGGAGGGTGTCAGGGTCGGCGACGCGGAGGGACCGAGGACGGGGGCCTCGGCCTTGACCGCCGGAGCGGTGGGCTGGGTGCGCGTGAGCCGACCCGTGGAGGCCGTCCGGCTCGACGACTCCTCAGGCTCACGCCCAGACTCCGAACGCCCAGACTCCGAACGCCCAGACTCCGAACGCCCAGACTCCGAACGCCCAGACTCCGAACGCCCAGACTCGCGTGTCCCCTGCTCGGGGCGTGACGTAGGACCCGTCACGCATCCTCCTCGTCCGCGCCGTCCGAAGACGTGCTCGTTGGGGAATCCGCAGCTGGAGCGGCGGCGGGCACCTCGAGTGCTGAGCCTCCAGCATCCTCCGATGCCGACAGATCGGCATCACCTGACCCGTCCGGCGCGTCGCCGGACCCGGAAACCGCCTCGGCCTCAGGCTCGGCGTTTCGGGCCACGCCGACCACGACATCACCCTCGCCCAGCGCCATCAGACGGACACCCATGGTGTCCCGAGCCCGCCGTTGCAGGGCCTCCTCGCTGACTCGGGTGCGGATGACACCGCCGCCTTCGGTGATGGCGAGCACCTCGTCGCCCTCATCGACGACCATCGCGCCCACGAGCGATCCCCGGTGCTCGGGCAGCTTCATCGCGATCATCCCGAGACCACCCCGGCCCTTGGCGGTCCACTCGGTCAGTGAGGTGCGCTTCCAGAACCCGCCGTCGGTGAACGTGACCAGGTCGGCGCCCTCACGGACGACATCGAGCGCGAGCAGTTCGTCCTCCGCGCGGAACCGCATGCCGATCACCCCGGAGGTCGCCCTCCCCATCGGACGCAGCTGCTCGTCGGTGCCATGGAATCGGACCGACTGTCCCTTCCGCGAGACCAAGATGAGGTCGTCGGACTGGTCGGTGAGCCTCGCGGCGATCAGCTCGTCGTCCTCGCGCAGGTTGATGGCGATAAGACCACCGGATCGTGGCGAGTCATAGTCGCCGAGCCGGGTCTTCTTCACCAGGCCCAGCCGAGTGCCGAGCACGAGGTACGGCGCCACCGAGTAGTCACGGAGGTCGAGGACCTGGGCGATCTGCTCATCGGGTTGGAAGGCGAGCAGGTTGGCGACGTGCTGCCCCCGGGCATCGCGCGCGGACTCAGGGAGCTCGTAGGCCTTCGCGCGATAGACGCGGCCCTTGTTGGTGAAGAACAGGATCCAGTCATGGGTCGTCGTCACGAAGAAGTGGTCGACGACGTCGTCAGACTTCAGCGCGGCGCCGCGGACTCCCTTGCCTCCGCGCTTCTGCGAGCGGTAGAGATCGACCTTGGTGCGCTTGACGTATCCGCCACGAGTGATCGTCACCACGACGTCCTCTTCGGCGATGAGGTCCTCCATGGACATCTCGCCTTCGGCGGGGACGATGCGGGTCTTGCGCTCGTCGCCGTACTTCTCCACGATCTCGGCGAGCTCGTCGCCGACGATTCGGCGCTGGCGGGCTTCGTCGCCGAGGATGTCGTTGTAGTCGGCGATACGAGCCATGAGCTCGTCGTGCTCGGACTGCAGCTCCTGCCGCTCCAGGGCGGCCAGCTTGCGCAGCTGCATGTCGAGGATCGCGCGGGCCTGCAGCTCGTCGATATCGAGCAGTGCCGACAGGCCACCCATGGCCGCAGCGGCCGACTCGCTGGCGCGGATCAGCGCGATGACCTCGTCGATGCGATCGATGGCCTTGAGGAGGCCGGTCAGGATGTGTGCGCGTTCCTCGGCCTTGCGCAGCCGGTAGCGGGTGCGTCGTTGGATGACCTCGACCTGGTGGCCGATCCAGTACTTGACGAACTCATTCAGCTTCAGGGTCCGCGGCACGCCGTCGACCAGAGCCAGCATGTTGGCGCCGAACGTGTCCTGCAGCTGTGTGTGCTTGTAGAGGTTGTTGAGCACGACCTTGGCGACCGCATCGCGCTTGAGGACCACAACCAGCCGTTGCCCCGTGCGGCTCGAGGAGTCGTCACGAATGTCGGCGATGCCCTGCACCTTGCCGTCGTTGACCAGGTCGGCGATCTTCAGCGCGAGGTTGTCGGGGTTGACCTGGTAGGGCAGCTCGGTGACAACCAGGCAGGTGCGACCCTGGATCTCCTCGACCTCGACGACGGCGCGCATCGTGATGGAGCCTCGGCCGGTGCGGTAGGCGTCCTCGATCCCGCGCCGCCCGACGATCAGCGCACCCGTGGGGAGATCGGGCCCCGTGACGCGTTCGAGAAGCGCCTCCAACAGTTCCTCGCTGGTGGCGTCGGGGTGTTCCAAGGACCACTGCACGCCGGCAGCGACCTCTCGCAGGTTGTGTGGCGGGATGTTCGTCGCCATCCCGACCGCGATGCCCGCGCTGCCGTTGACAAGAAGGTTGGGGAAACGACTAGGCAGGATGAGCGGTTCTTGGGTCTTGCCGTCGTAGTTGGCCTGGAAGTCGACGGTGTCCTCGTCGATGTCGCGGACCATCTCCATGGCCAGCGGCGCCATCCGGCATTCGGTGTAGCGCATCGCGGCCGCAGGGTCGTTGCCCGGAGAACCGAAGTTCCCCTGCCCCTGCACGAGCGGATAGCGCAGGGACCACGGCTGTGTGAGCCGTACCAAGGTGTCGTAGATGGAGGTGTCACCGTGCGGGTGGTACTGCCCCATCACGTCACCGACCACGCGGCTGCACTTGTTGAACCCGCGGTCCGGGCGATAGCCGCCGTCATACATCGCGTAGAGCACCCGGCGATGAACCGGCTTGAGCCCGTCGCGTACTTCCGGCAAGGCCCGGCCGACGATGACGCTCATCGCGTAGTCGAGGTAGCTGCGGCTCATCTCCGACTGCAGCTCGACGGGCTCGATGCGGCCGCCGGGGCCAGGGTCCACGGTGTCGGTGGTGTCAGTCACTTGGTGCCTCTCGGGCTACAGCGGTGGGTGCGGGCTCGGCGCGCTGGCGATCGACTAGATGTCGAGGAAGCGGACGTCGCGGGCGTTGCGCTGAATGAAGCGACGGCGCTCCTCGACGTCCTCGCCCATCAACGTGGTGAACAGGGCATCTGCTTGGGCCGCGTCGTCGAGCGTGACCTGGAGGAGGATCCGGTGCGCAGGATCCATGGTGGTCTCCCAGAGCTCGTCGGCGTTCATCTCACCGAGGCCCTTGTAACGCTGCACCGGGTTCTCCTTGGGGAGCTTGCGCCCCGCTGCCATGCCGGCCTCCGTCATGGCGTCCCTCTCGCGGTCGCTGTAGACGAACTCGTGCTCCGCGTTGGACCAACGCAGCCGATAGAGCGGTGGCTGCGCAAGATAGACGTGACCGACCTCCACGAGAGGGCGCATGAACCGGAACAGGAAGGTCAGCAGCAACGTGCGGATGTGCTGGCCGTCGACGTCGGCGTCGGCCATCAGGACGATCTTGTGATAGCGCAGCTTGTCGAGGTCGAAGTCGTCGTGGATGCCGGTGCCCAGGGCCGAGATGAGGGCCTGGACCTCGTTGTTGGCGAGCACCTTGTCGATGCGGGCCTTCTCGACGTTGAGGATCTTGCCGCGGATGGGCAGGATCGCCTGGGTTCGAGGGTCGCGCCCCCCCTTGGCCGAGCCACCCGCAGAGTCGCCTTCGACGATGAAGACCTCGCACTCTTCTGGATTGGTCGACTGGCAGTCGGAGAGTTTTCCGGGCAAGCCCCCGCCGCCTAGCAGGCCCTTGCGGTTGCGGGCTAGGTCTCTGGCCTTACGTGCGGCGATGCGCGCCGCTGCGGCCGCCGAGGACTTGCGTGCGATGTCCTTGCCCTCGGCCGGGTTGGCTTCGAACCAGCCGCCGAGCTGTTCGAACACCAGCTTCTGCACGAACGGCTTGGCCTCGGTGTTGCCGAGCTTGGTCTTGGTCTGACCCTCGAACTGTGGTTCGCCGAGCTTGATGCTGACGATCGCCGTGAGCCCCTCGCGGATGTCCTCGCCGGCCAGGTTGGCGTCCTTCTCTTTGAGGATCCCCCAGTCGCGAGCGAACTTGTTCACCAAGGTGGTGAGCGCCGCGCGGAAGCCCTCCTCGTGGGTCCCACCCTCGTGGGTGTTGATGGTGTTGGCGAAGGTATAGACCGACTCCGAGAACGAGGTGTTCCACTGCATCGCGACCTCCAGGCTCATGGGAACCTCGGAGCCGGCGGTCACCTCACCCTCGGCCTCGAAGGAGATGATCGAGCGGTGGGCCTCGCCCTTGTGGCTGTTGAGGTGCTTGACGTAGTCGATCAGCCCGTCTTCGTAGAGGAAGCTCACCTCACGCACCCGAGCAACAGTGTCCAGGACTTCGTCCCCTGCGGGGGTGCCGTCCAGGGCCTCGTCCGAGACGTCCTCGTGATCGGGTCGCTCGTCGCGCAGCGACAAACGCAGCCCCTTGTTGAGGAACGCCATCTGTTGGAAGCGGCGGGAGATCGTCTCGAAGTCGAAGTCCGTGGTCTCGAAGATGTCCGGGTCTGCCCAGAACGTCACCGTCGTGCTGGTGTCATCGAGTGCGGCGCCCTTCGCGAGCGGTGCGACCGGGCGCGAGCGGTCATACGACTGGGTCCAGGCGAATCCGTCCCGGTGGATCTCGACCTCCAGCCGTCGCGACAGCGCGTTGACGACTGACACACCGACCCCGTGCAGTCCACCCGACACGGAGTAGCCGCCGCCGCCGAACTTGCCGCCGGCGTGCAGCACGGTGAGGACGACCTCGACCGCTGGGCGTCCCTCCCCGGCCACGTCGTCGACGGGGATGCCTCGGCCGTTGTCGAAAACGCGGATCCCGCCATCGGGCAGGATCGTGACCTCGATGGTGTCGCAGTGCCCGGCCAAGGCCTCATCGACGGAGTTGGCGACCACCTCTTCCACCAAGTGGTGGAGGCCCCGCTCGCCCGTGGACCCGATGTACATGCCGGGGCGCTTGCGCACCGCGTCGAGTCCCTCGAGCACCTGGATCGACGACGCGTCATACATGCCGTCGGCGATGTCTCCTGACCCCCGGAGCACCAGGGCGTCGGTGGCGGCGAGGTCGTCGACGACGGGCGCCGGGGTGGGCTGCTCAGGGGCGGTGGTCACAGGACTCCTGGGGTGAGCATGGGCCGCGCCGAGGGCGGGCACATGAGGGGCCGCCCGACAGGCGGCCCGATGGTCGCTCCATTCTAGCGCCTCCCAGCGGCGAGAATGGCCTCACACGCGGCTCTGGGGATGGTGTGTACGGCCGAACGGGGGGTCTCCCATGGTCCCCCACGCGGGCGGGGGATCGGCGCGGCCACCTGAGGCCGTCACGCCCACGCCGGTGCGTCCGGTGAGTGAGCCGGCGGCTGCTGGTCAGCCGTAGGTGTCGCGGGGGCCGCGCCCCCGCACGGACCGGCGGCCGCGCACCCACGAAGGGGCCCCCGGACCACGAACCTCGACGCGGGTGACCGTGCCGGGCCCGAGCTCCTGGCGCAGACGAGTCATCAGAGCGGGAGCCAGCAACCGCACCTGGGTGGCCCAGGCGGTGGAGTCGGCCCGAACCGTCAGCACGCCTTGGTCCCAGCCCTCGGGCTCGCAGTGGGCCGCCATGTCAGCCCCGACGATCTCGGGCCACCGGCCGACCACGCCTCCCACGGCCACGTCGTTCTCCCAGCCGTGCTCGACAACGAGCCGCCGCACGGTCGCCGACAACGGCTGCGGGTCGCGGTCGTCGGGGTGCGCGCCTGACCTCGTGCTCGCGGCCCTCCTGCGAGCCGCAGCACCGCGTCCGCTCCCAGACGCCGCAGCCTCCGCACCACGGGAGCGGGCATCGGCCTTCGCCTGCGCAAGCAACGCGCGCGCCAGGTCAACCCCCTTCGTCCCCTGCGTAGGGTCCGCGGAAGCGGGCGTTGTCACCCCCTGCTCGTCGGACGCCGCGGATGGAGAACCGTTGGATTCATCGGGCACGGAGGACCTCCCCCGCAGCGACATCGAAGCGGGCACCGACCAGCTCGGCAGGTACGTCGGCCGGCACAGCTGCCGTGAGGAGCACCTGCTCGGCGGGAGCGACCAGCTCGGCGAGCCTTTGACGACGCGAGGTGTCCAGCTCGGCGAAGACGTCGTCGAGGATCAGCACCGGCTCCCCGCCGTCGCCGGTCAGCAGGTCATAGGACGCCAGCCGCAACGCCAGCGCGTAGGACCACGACTCGCCGTGCGAGGCGAATCCCTTGGCTGGCGTGGCACCCAGCTCCAGGCGTAGCTCGTCGCGGTGGGGACCGATCAGGGAGATCCCTCGCTCGAGCTCGGCCCGTCGGCCGTCGGCCATCGCCTCGAGCAGCGCCGCGGCCAACGCCGTCCGGTCGGGGGTCGTCAGCACGTCGTCGGGAAGCGACGACTGGTAGGTCATCGTGGTGGGTCCGCCTCCGGGCGCCACCTGGTCGTAGGCCTTGCCGACCAGGGGCTCGAGGTCGGCGATCAGCGCGATCCGCGCCGCCAGCAGCTCAGACCCGGCTGTGGCGAGGTGGCTGTCCCAGACGTCGAGCGTCGACAGGTCGACGGCCCGGTTGGCCCGAGCGGCCGCTCCCGCTGACTTCAGCAAGGCGTTGCGCTGCTTGAGGATCCGGTCGTAGTCGGAACGAACCGCTGCCAGTCGCGGCGCGCGTGAGACGAGCAGGTCGTCGAGAAAGCGTCGGCGTTCTCCAGGATCGCCCTTGACCAGAGCGAGATCCTCGGGGGCGAACAGCACCGATCGCAGGACCCCGATGATCTCGCGGGCGCGGGGCACCGGAGAACGGTTGATCCTCGCGCGGTTGGCCTTGCCCGGGTTGATCTCGACTTCGACCAGGGTGGGACGTCCATCGCGAACGACCGAGACGCGCACGACGGCGCGCTCAGCACCCTGGCGCACCAACGGGGTGTCTTGCGCGACGCGGTGGCTCGAGAGCGCCGCCGCGTAGCCGACGGCCTCGACGAGGTTGGTCTTGCCCTGTCCGTTCGGCCCGACGAACGCCGTGATGCCAGCGTCGAGCGGCACCTCGACCCCGGCGTAGGACCGGAAGTCGGTCAGCGAGAGGTGGGTGACGTGCACGTCAACCCGAGAGGCGGACGGGCATGATCAGGTAGCGGTAGGGCGCGGCGTCGGCGGTGGTGCCCGAGGCGGCGTCAGAGGCCCGACCGGTCAGCACGGCGGGCTTCGTGGAGGTGGTGAACGACAGCACCGCGATCGGCTCGTCGATGGCGCCTAGGCCGTCGAGAAGGAACTGCGGGTTGAACGCGATCGTGATGTCCTCACCAGTGAGCTCCGCCTCGAGCGTCTCGGTCGCCTGCGCGTCGTCACCGGTGCCCGCGTCGAGCTGAAGCTCGCCCTTGGTGAAGCTCAGCCGGACCGGGGTGTTGCGCTCGGCCACGAGCGACACCCGCTTCACCGCCTCCACGAACGATCCGGTGTCGACGGTTGCGACCGACAGCGACTCGGCGGGCAGCAGGGATCGGTATTTGGGGAACTCGCCGTCGAGCAACCGCGTGGTCGTGCGGCGTCCGCCTCCCTCGATACCCAGGAGTCCCTCTCCGACCGCGCCTGAAGCCAAAGCCAGCGACACCGTGTCCGCGCCGGCGAGCGACTTCGCCGTGTCGGCCAGCGTGCGAGCGGGAACGAGGGCCACTGCCTCGGCCCCGGGGGACTCGGGCTTCCACGGGATCTCGCGAACGGCCAACCGGTAGCGGTCGGTCGCAGCCATCGTCAGGGTGTCGCCGTCGATCTCCATCCGGACGCCTGTCAGGACAGGCAGCGTGTCGTCTCGGCCAGCGGCCACGGCCACCTGGGCCACGGCCGCCGCAAAAGCATCGGCCGTCAGCGCGCCGGTCTCGACGGGCATCGTCGGGAGCGTGGGGTATTCCTCCACCGGGAGGGTAGGCAGCGAAAAGGTGGAGGAACCGCAGACCAGCTGCACCTTGCTGCCCTCGGTGGCCAAGGTCACCGGGCGGTCGGGCAGGGCACGCGTGATCTCAGCCAGCAGTCGGCCGGAAACGAGCACAGTGCCCGTCTCTTCCACCACGGCATCCACCGCGACCCGGGCGCTGACCTCGTAGTCGAACGACGACAACGTGAGGTGGTCGCCGTCAGCCACGATCAGCAGCCCGGCGAGCACGGGCACCGGCGGGCGGGCCGGCAGGGTGCGCGCCGTCCAGGTCACGGCTTCGGCCAGGGTGTCTCGCTCGACCCGGATGCGCACCGGCGGTCCTCTCGTCGTGCCCCATCGGGGCCGTGCCTGCTCTGGTGTTGCTGCTGGTTTGTCGACTGGCTTGTTCACTCAGGGTGCTGCTTGCCAGGAGGGAGGCCCTCATGGTCAGGACCGGAGCCTATGCGGTCGGCCCCCCACGAGAGGCTCGTCCCCAGGTGTCGTGCGTCCTGGGTGTGGGGGTCTCCCCTCTATTGAAACTGTTCGTCTGTCGTCATAGGGGCCGTGGACACTGTGGACGGGGTCCACGCGCCAGGCCATCGCCGCAGGTCAACGGCTGGCTGGCGCCGAATCTCCGTGCACCGAGGCTGTGGACGATCGGGCGTCTGGCGGTGGGAAAGCCCGACCGGACGGGTCCAGCCGGCGCGAAGACCCACGCTTCGCGCGGACCTGGGGACGGGGAACCGGAGTTGTCCCCAGGTTTGTCCCCATCGTGTGTACCCACCGTCACCGATTCGCCGCCTTGAACACCCTCCGTGCTAGCCGATGTTCGCCCGACGTTCACCCGGGCGTCGTTCACCAGCACCCAGGCGCGGCTCTGGTCTGGGTGCTGGGGGCGGCACAGGGGGCGGCACAGGGGGCGGCACAGGGTCGGCATGGCGATCATGCGCGAGCCTGGGACTTGATCCGGTTGGTGAGCTCGGTGACCTGGTTGTAGACGCTGCGTCGTTCGGCCATGAGGGTGCGAATCTTGCGGTCGGCGTGCATCACCGTCGTGTGGTCGCGTCCACCGAACTGCTGGCCGATCTTGGGCAAGGACATGTCGGTGAGCTCGCGACACAGGTACATCGCGATCTGGCGAGCCGTCACGAGGACACGAGACCGAGAAGACCCGCACAGGTCCTCCATGCTGAGCCCGAAGTAGGCCGCCGTCTGGGCCATGATCGTCGCCGAGGTGATCTCGGGGCCGGAGGTGTCGGTGATCAGGTCCTTGAGGACGACCTCGGCCAACGCCAGGTCGACCGGCTGCCGGTTGAGGCTGGCAAAGGCCGTGACCCGGATGAGGGCCCCCTCGAGCTCGCGGATGTTGGTCGCGATCTTGCTGGCGATGTACTCCAGCACCTCGGGGGGCGCTGACAGCCGCTCCTGAGCAGCCTTCTTGCGCAGGATCGCGATGCGGGTCTCGAGGTCGGGGGGCTGGACATCGGTGATCAGGCCCCATTCGAAGCGGCTACGCATGCGATCTTCGAACGCGGGCAGCTGCTTGGGTGGCACGTCGCTGGTGATGACGATCTGCTTGTTGGCGTTGTGGAGGGTGTTGAAGGTGTGGAAGAACTCCTCCTGGGTCTGCACCTTGCCCTGGAAGAACTGAATGTCGTCGACGAGCAGGATGTCGACGTCTCGGTAGCGGCGCTGGAACGCGGCGGCCTTGTCGTCGCGGATGCTGTTGATGAAGTCGTTCGTGAACTCCTCGGAGCTGACGTAACGCACGCGGCACCCGTTGTAGAGGCTGCGCGCGTAGTGCCCGATGGCGTGCAGCAGGTGGGTCTTGCCCAGCCCGCTCTCCCCGTAGATGAACAGCGGGTTGTACGCCTTCGCCGGTGCCTCGGCCACGGCGACGGCCGCCGCATGCGCGAACCGGTTGCTCGAGCCGATGACGAACGTGTCGAAGGTGTATTTGTCGTTGAGCCTGCTCTGCTCGATATCCCGCCGGGTGCTTGGCTGGCCTGAGCCGGGTCGCCCCGTGGGCTCGTAGACGTCCGGGTCGCTGCGCGGTGCCTCGGCCGGCCGGTCGGGTGAGGTCGTCACGGCGTCGAGCTGATGGGCGAACGTCGCGTCCGCGACGTCGTCGGTGAGCTCCTCGAGCATGCCGGGCTCGCCGGGGCTGCTCGCCCCGGCCGCATCGGGATCGACGGTCACGGCGATCGCGACCTCGCGTCCGAGCTCCTTCGACAGGGCACTGGTCAAAGCCGTGCGCAGCCGGTTCTCGATCACATCCCGCGCGAACTCGTTGGGCGCAGCGATGATCGCGGCGTCACCGACCACAGCCATGGGCCGGGTCAGGCGTAGGAAAGCGATGTGCTGGACCGAGACGTCCTGCAGCCCGGCCAGGGTGCGGGCCCAGACCACGGCAAGATCGGGGTCGGACCCGGGGTCGGCGCTCGCGTCGGGGCTGATGACGAGGGGTGGGTCAGTGATCGCCGGCAGCGTTTCTGGGTCGAGGTCGGAGTCTCCGGCTGGCTCGACCGCTGAGTCGACGGTGGGGTGGTCGACGGGCTCGACGCTGGGGTCGAGGGTTGCGGTCGCGTGGTCGCGACCGGCGATGACGGTGGGGTGCACCGGGAATCCCCCTTCACGGGTGTGGCGTTCGGCTCAGCACCGCGTCGACGCGGGTCGGCGCGGGTCGGCGAGGGTGCGCCGAACGCTGTGCACAGGCGGATCGTGCGTTGATCGAGCGTGGCCGGGGGAATTCGTCCACATGGTCGTCCACAGGGTGTGTACGGCGTCTCCGACGTCGAACCCCGGGGCGTCCGGAGCCGTGACCCTAACCACCGGCTACGGCTTCGGACAAGCCGTTGTCCACAGATCCTCGCCCCGAACATCTCCAGGCTCGGCGTGTCGACACTGGTTCGGGCGCGGCGTGGGCGACGATGAAAGGTTGGCGTCGTCCGGCGCCCCCAGGGCGTCCTCGCCGAGGCAAGCCGTTCGGTCCTGCTCCTCCGAAACGGGCCGCTCGGGTGGGGGCCCGCCGCGGGGGACAGGCGTGGGAGCCGCTCACAGTTTGACCCACCTCGGGGTGCCGCCGTACCTTGGAATGCTGGCAGCGAGGACGTTCGGCTCCGGTCTGCTCGGACCTTCGGTCCGAGGCGGTCACGGTTCGTCCGTCTCGTCGCCGCCATTCACCGTGTCACCGTGCAGACCTCTTGTGAACCACGCCCACCGTCTACACCGTCTACGCCGTCTACGTCCGATGTCCTGGAGTCCCCGTGAGCAAGCGCACCTATCAGCCGAACAACCGCCGGCGGGCCAAGACCCACGGCTTCCGGCTGCGCATGCGTACGCGCGCCGGGCGCTCCATCCTCGGCGCCCGGCGCCGCAAGGGTCGCGCCGAGCTGTCCGCCTGATCCGGCCCGTCCTTCCCCGCGAGGGTCCGCCCGTGCTGTCTGCCGACCACCGACTCACGCGCCGCGACGAATTCGCGCGCACTGTTCGTTCGGGGCGCCGCGCGGGCCGGCCGACGCTCGTGGCGCACCTTCGCCAGTTCCCGACGCCCGTCGTCCCGACCGGGAGCACCGTTGCTGCAGAATGGGTCGACGTCGAGTCGCCGGCGCGCGTCGGATTCGTCGTGTCGAAGGCTGTGAGCCGTGACGCGGTGACTCGAAACAGGGTCAGCAGGCGGCTGCGGCACCAGATGCGCCCCCGGGTGGCCCGGCTGGCCCCAGGCTCCCTCCTGGTCGTCCGCGCTCAGCCCTCGGCAGCGCTCGCGACGTCCGTCGAACTCGGCGCCGACCTCGACCAGGCGCTCGACCGGTTGCTCGGGACGCCGTCGTGACCGCGTCGTCGGCCCCGGCCCGCGCGATGCGTGCCCCTTTCCTGGCTCTGATCTGGGTCTACCAGCGCGTGATCTCTCCATGGACGTCGAGCTCCTGCCGCTACTACCCGTCATGCTCGGCGTACGCCTACCAGGCGATCGAGACCCATGGGGTGCTGCGTGGCGGCTGGTTGGGTATCCGCCGCATCCTGCGTTGCCACCCGTGGGCGGCCGGCGGCCCGGATCCGGTCCCGGGCACCGAGCCGCTCGCCGTAGGTGACAGCATGACTGACGACGCCCCCGCCGCGGCCGCATCGCTGCCGGCGCCTCCGACGGCACGAGGAGCCTGAACCGTGGGTTTGCTGAACCCGCTCTATGACGCGGTCTCCTGGGTGCTGCTGCGGTTCCACGACTTCTGGAGCCTGATCTTCAACCCTGACAGCGGGGCGGCCTGGGGGCTGTCCATCGTCGGGCTCGTGGTTGTGCTGCGCATCCTGCTGTTCCCGCTGTTCGTCAAGCAGATCAAGGCGCAACGCGGGCTTCAGGCGTTGCAGCCCCAGATGAAGGCCATCCAGAAGAAGTACAAGGACGACCGGGCCAAGCAGTCCGAAGAGATGATGAAGCTCTACAAGGACACCGGAACCAACCCGCTGTCCTCCTGCTTGCCCATCATCGTCCAGGCGCCGTTCTTCTTCGCCCTCTTCCACGTCCTGAACTTCGTCGCTCAGGGCAAGACCGTCGGTCTCATGAACCAGGCCGACGTCGACTCCATGCGCAACGCGACCATCCTCGGCGCCCCGATCTGGGAGAGCTTCACCCGCGCCACGACGGCTGACGTCAAGATCGTGGCGGCGCTCATGATCGCCGCGATGACGGCGACCACGTTCATCACCCAGCGCCAGCTCATGGTCAAGAACATGCCGGTCGGGGTGGACAACCCGATGGCGCAGCAGCAGAAGATCCTGCTCTATGTCTTCCCGGTGATGTTCGCCGTGTTCGGCATCAACTTCCCCATCGGTGTCCTCGTCTACTGGCTGACGACGAACCTGTGGACCATGGGCCAGCAATTCTGGGTCATCCGACGCAACCCGACCCCCGGATCCGAGGCCTGGGACCAGCTCCAGGCCCGCAAGCAGGCCAAGGCGTCGGCCCGGGGTGAAACCCCGATCGTCGAAGAGGTCGAGGCGCCACCCCCCGTGGTGCGCGCCCAGCCCAAACGGCAATCCAAGAGCCAGCGCAAGGGCGGCTCCCGCCGCCCACCGACCGCTGCTGAATCGCAGTCCGCGGCCGCGGATTCGACCGACTCTGCACCCCCCTCACCACCCACGTCCGACCCGACCCACGTCGCCGGCTCGTCCGGCGAGGAGGCCCCGTGACCGAGCAGACCACCGTTCCCGACGAGACCGTCTCTGACCCCGCCGCCTCGGACGCCCCGGCGTCCGAGGTTCCTGCGTCCGACGAGGCTGACGTGACGAGCGAGAGCAGCGAGGTTCCCGAGGTGATCGGGACGCATGAGACGGAAGAGCCAGCAGAGCCAGCAGAGCCAGCAGAGCCAGCACGATCGGCAGGTCCAGCAGAGTCGGCCGTGGTCCCGCTCGCGGCCGCCCTCGAGCGAGAGGGAGACATCGCCGCCGACTATCTGGAGGGCCTGCTCGACATCGCCGACCTCGACGGTGACATCGACATGGACGTGGAGAACGACCGGGCGATGGTCTCGATCGTCGGGGCGGACCTCACCGAGCTGGTGGGACGCGAGGGTGAGGTGCTCGATGCGCTTCAGGAGCTCACGCGGCTCGCCGTCTTGCGCGAGACCGGTGAGCGCAGCCGGCTGATGCTGGACGTCGCAGGCCATCGAGCCCGGCTGCGCGAGGAACTCACCGAGCGCGGCCGCCGCGCGGCCGCCGAAGCCATCAGCAGCGGGGAACCCGTGCGGCTGGAGCCGATGACGCCGTTTGAGCGCAAGGTCGTGCACGATGCCATCGCGGCGGCCGGACTGACCAGCGAGTCCGAGGGTGCCGAGCCGGGCCGCTACGTCGTCGTCCTCCCCGGCTGACCCGACGTTTCACGTGAAACCAGCCGTGGCTGTCGCGGCACCCGCCCCTCCCCCCGAGGCCGCTGAGGTCTTCGGGGATCGGTTGCCGCTGGCCTGCGCCTACGCCGACTGGGTCGCCGGGGCTGGCGTCGAGCGTGGGCTGGTCGGACCCCGGGAGGTCCCCCGCCTGTGGGACCGGCACCTGTTGAACTGCGCGTTCATCGAGCCGCTGATCCCTGCGGGTGCCCTGGTCTGCGATGTGGGGAGCGGAGCCGGCCTGCCCGGCCTCGTTCTCGCGTTGCTTCGACCGGACCTGTCCGTGGTCCTGGCCGAGCCCCTGCTGAGGCGCTCGACCTTCCTGGACGAGGTCGTGGCCGATCTCGGGCTCTCACGCGTGCAGGTGGTGCGTGAGCGAGCGGAGGCCCTGCCGCGAGGCGGCTACGACGTCGTGACCGCGCGCGCCGTCGCGCCCCTGGAGAGACTGATCGGCTGGACCCTGCCCCTCCTGCGTTCCGGAGGCCAGCTGCTGGCGCTGAAGGGGCGCACGGCAGACGACGAGCTGACGGCTGCCCGTCCGGCGATCGCCCGGTGGCCGGGGGCGGTGGCCGACGTGGTCCTCGCCGGGGCGGAGACCGCCCAAACCCCGACCACCGTCGTCCGCGTGCGCCTCGCAGCCGCGGCTTCCCGCACCGAACGGCCCACCCGGTGATGAGCGACGGCGCGCCGACGACTGCCGACGCCACGGAGCCGGGTGTTTCACGTGAAACATCGGAGGCGGAGACCCCTATCGGCGCGGCCGCCGCGGCGGCGATCCGCGTGCGCAGCGGACACGCCGGTGACCTCCCCCGGCCAGCGCGCACGCGGGTCATGACCGTGGCGAACCAGAAGGGCGGTGTCGGGAAGACGACGACCACCGTCAACTTGGCCGCCGCGCTGGCCTTGCACGGGTTGGAGGTCCTCGTCCTCGACCTCGACCCGCAGGGCAACGCCTCGACAGCCTTGGGGGTGCCGCACCACTCCGGGACACCGAGCGTCTACGAGGTGCTGGTCGACGGCGACCCGTTGGCGTCGGTCGTCCAGGCCTCGCCGGACCTCCGCTCGCTGCGGGTCGCCCCGGCCACCATTGACCTGGCCGGGGCCGAGATCGAGCTCGTCTCGCTGGTGGCCCGGGAGTCGCGGCTGGATCGGGCCCTGCGCGCCTACCTCGTCTCGGAGTCGTTGGCCGGCCGAGCCGTGGACTACGTGCTGGTCGACTGCCCGCCGTCGCTCGGGCTGCTCACGGTCAACGCGCTGGTGGCCGCCGAGGAGGTGCTGATCCCGATCCAGTGCGAGTACTACGCACTCGAGGGCCTGGGTCAGCTCGTCCGCAACGTCGACCTCGTCAAGGCGCACCTGAATCCCGAGCTCCGCATCTCCACGATCGTCCTGACGATGTATGACGGCCGGACCAAGCTTGCGGCCCAGGTCGCCGACGAGGTGCGGCGGCACTTCGGCGACCTGGTCCTGCGCACGGCAGTTCCTCGTTCGGTACGCGTGTCGGAGGCGCCCAGCTACGCCCAGACCGTGATGACCTATGACCCGGGGTCCAGCGGGGCCCTGTCCTACCTGGAGGCGGCCCGCGAGGTGGCCCTTCAACCGCACCCAGGGCCGTCCTCCCCTGCCGGGGGAGGCTTCACGAGGGCCACACCCGATCCATCGACCCCACAGGAGCAGGCGTGAGCGGACGACGCAGCGGTCTCGGGCGCGGCCTCGGCGCGCTGATCCCGAGCGCCGCGGAGACCCAAGACGCCGGGTTTGATCCAGTATCGCCTGATTCATCGCCCATCTCGGCGCATCTCATGAGCCGATCGGCTGGTGCTCATTTCGCCGAGCTCCCCGTCGACGCCATCACGCCCAACGCGCGACAGCCCCGGCAGGTGTTCGACGAGGAGGCGATGACTGAGCTGGTGCACAGCATCACCGAGATCGGCTTGCTGCAACCGGTGGTCGTGCGTCCGACCAGTCATGGTCGCTACGAGCTGGTCATGGGCGAGCGGCGCTGGCGGGCGACCCAGGCGGCCGGGTTGGCCACGATCCCGGCGATCGTCCGGGACACCGGTGACGACGCCATGCTGCGTGACGCGCTGCTCGAGAACCTGCACCGCAGCGAGCTGAACCCGCTCGAGGAAGCTGCCGCCTACGACCAGCTGCTGCAGGACTTTCACTGCACCCACGACGAGCTGGCTCAACGGCTGGGACGGTCACGGCCGCAGATCTCGAACACCCTCCGGCTGCTCAAGCTGCCGCCTCCCGTTCAGCGAAGGGTTGCGGCCGGCGTGCTGTCCGCCGGCCATGCTCGGGCCCTCCTGGGTCTGGGCGACGCCGAGGCCCAGGAGAGGCTTGCGCAGCGCATCGTCGCCGAAGGGCTGTCGGTGCGCGCTGTCGAGGAGATCGTCGCGGTGGGCGGTGAGGATCGCCCGACCAAGCGGACCGGACCGCGGCCGCCGGTTGCGCCTGGTCTGGAGGAGCTGGCCGCTCGCCTGTCGGATCGGCTGGAGACCAGGGTCAGGGTGCAGCTCGGGCGCAGCAAGGGGACGGTCTCGATCGACTTTGCCAGCTTGGAGGACCTCGACCGGATCGTCTCGGTCATCGGAGACGGCCGGGAGTGACCGTCAGGGTCTGGGGTCAGTCCGTGCGCGCATCGGCTCGCTCGACCAGACTGCGGCAGACCTCCCCGAGGTCGAGGCCGGCCGCCGCGACCGATTGCGGCAAGAGGGAGGTCTCGGTCATCCCGGGAGCGACGTTGGCCTCGAGGAACCACGGCTGACCGTCAGGATCCACGATCAGGTCCGAGCGGGACAGGTCGCGCAGCCCTAGCGCTTCGTGCGCCGCGAGGGCCGCGTCGGCGCAGGCGGCAAGGACCGGTGCAGGGAGCCGCGCGGGCACGAAGAATTCTGTGGCTCCGGCGGTGTACCGGGCGGTGTAGTCGTAGAAGCCGCCGTCGGCGGCGATCTCGACGACAGGGAGGGCGGTGGGGCCGTCCCCACGATCGATGACCGAGACAGCGACCTCGACTCCAGGGATCCGGGCCTCGACGAGCGCGGTGTCTGCGTAGGCGAAGGCTGCGACCATCGCGGCCGGAAGGTCGCCGAGGGTTGTGACGACCGACGCTCCAAGGGCTGACCCTCCCCGTGAGGGTTTGACCACGAGGGGGAGCCCGAGGCGAGCGACCAGCGCATCGAGCACGGCCGTGGCGCCGAGCTCTCGGAACGTGGCATGCGGGAGGACGACGCCCTCCGGGACGCGGATTCCCTGGCCGGCCACCGTGGCCTTGGCCGCCGGCTTGTCGTAGGCGCCACGGCACGCGGGCGGACGCGAGCCGACATAACCAATGCCAAGAAGGTCGAGGACGTCACGGACCGCCCCGTCCTCGCCTGCCTGGCCGTGCAGCAGCGGGAAGACGACGTCGGGCGGATCGGTTTCGAGACTGGGGAGCAGGGCCGCGTCGGCGTCGAGAACCCGCACGTCGACGCCGGCTTCCCGCAGCGCCTCAGCGACTCGGCGGCCGGAGCGCACGGACACCTCGCGCTCGTGAGACAGGCCGCCGGCGAGCACGACCACCCTGGGAGGTGCGGACGGTGTCATGCGAGGTCCGGGCCGGGCGAGTCGGCGACCGAGGGGCGGCCGTGCGGTGTCGTGGCTCCAAAGGTCCTGGTCAGCTCGAGCTCCTCTTCAACGACGCCGGCGAGCCGGCGAACGCCTTCCCTGATCCGGTCGGGTTCGGGGTAGCAGTAGGACAGCCGCAGCGACGACCGCGCCTCGGGTGAGGTCTTCGCCCAGCCTGCGTAGAACGCCGTGCCGGGCACGTAGGCCACGCGGGCTGTCACCGCTCGTGGCAGCATCGCGCCAGCATCCAGGCCCTCGGGAAGCGTGACCCAGGAGTAGAAGCCACCCGTCGGCCGGGTCCAGGTGGTCCCCACGGGCATGACCGCCTCCAGCGAGGCGAGCAGACTGTCGCGACGTTCGCGGTAGAGCTCCCGGAAGGTCTTCACCTGATCGAGCCACGGCTGGGTGGCCAGATAGGTGGAGACCGTGAGCTGGCTGTAGGCCGAAGGGCACAGGACCGAAGCCTCGGCGGCGAGCACGAGTTTCTCCCGCACTCCGTGCGGCGCGACGGCGTAGCCCACGCGAAGGCCCGCGGCGAAGATCTTGGAGAACGACCCTAGGTAGATGACTCCCTCGGCGTCGGTGGCCCGAAGGGCTTGCGGTACGGCCCCGTCGAAGCCCAGCAACCCATAGGGATCGTCCTCCAGCACAAGCAGGCCGGCACGCTGGGCGATCTCGAGGATCGAGCTTCGACGGGTTGGCCCCTGAGTGACGCCGGCCGGGTTGTGATAGCTCGGAACGGTGTACAGAAACTTGGCGCGCTTGCCCGCCTGCGCGATCGCAGCAAGCGCATCCGCGAGCGCGTCCGGTCGCAGCCCCTCGTCGTCCATCGCTACATGGACGACTTCGACCTGGTAGGCCGCAAAGGTCGACAGGGCCCCCACATAGGACGGTGCCTCGACGACTACTACATCGCCGGGGTCGCAGAACACCCGGGTGACCAGGTCGAGAGCCTGCTGGGACCCCACGGTGACGACGACGTCGTCGGGGTGCGCGTGGATGCCGACCGTGGGCAGGACTTCGGCCGTGATCTGCTCGCGCAGACCGACGTCGCCCTGGCCGGAGCCGTACTGCAGCGCTTGCTCCCCCCGCTCGCGAATCAACCGCTGGACGGTTTCGGCCACGATCTCCAGCGGCAGCGCAGCGACGTAGGGCATGCCGCCCGCGAGTGAGACCACCTCGGGACGTGATGCGACGGAGAACAACGCGCGAACCTCGGATGCGGTCATGCCCCGTGCACGCATGGCGTAGGAATCCACCCACGGGTCGAGCCGACTGCCATGCCGGTCAGCGAAGACGGGCTCCAGAGAGGGGCTGCTTGGCCCCGCCACATCGCCGGTCATGGCTCTACGATGCCGTACGTCGGCCGTCGGCCGTTCCGTCCTCGCCGAGGGGAGTCCACTTGCGCACCTTCCGTTGGCTTGTGTTGGCCCTGGTCGGGGTTGCGCTGGGCGCCTTCCTTCTGGCCCTCGTGGCTCCGCGCCGGAAGGTCGCTTCGGCGGAATTGACCTACACCGCGCCGCCGCCAGCCGAGGACGAGTCCGTGTCGGTGGACGCCGCGATCCCCCTCTGAAGGCCCCAGTGAGCAGGAGGTCGGGATGACTCGGCAGCCGCTGTCGTCGGCCCAGCCTCCTCAGCCGACGAAGAGGCAGAACGGATGCCCGGACGGGTCCGCCAGGACGTAGAGCGGCTCCTCGGCGTCATCGGTCCGGTCGAGCAGCAGGTGCGCGCCCAGCGACTGGGCGCGCTCCCGCTGCCGTTCGAGCTCCTCGATGGTCGAGACCGTGAAATCGAGGTGCATCTGCATGGGGACGTCGGGCTCGGGCCAGGTGCTCGGCTCGAGCTGGACGACCTGTTGAAACGCCAGTTGGCGCGCGCCGACCGCGTCCACCAGGACCAGCCAGTCCGCGTCGTCACCGCCGACGGCCGGGGGTTCGTCGCCCGACCGATAGCTCAGCCCGAGCAGCTGCCGATAGAACTCGGCCAGCGCCCGCGCGTCGGTGGTGTCGAGGGCGGTGTGGAGCAGGCGTGGGTACTCGGTCACGGTCGTGCCTCCCGGGTTGACCGTCCATCGTGCCCGACTCGCCGGTCACTCGGGACGTGGATGCCCGTGCCAGACTTGACCGATGACCGAGGTGTTGCACACCCACGCGCGGGACCCGAGGTCCGAGACCGATCCGGCTTGCGACATGGCCCACGGACTCGTGCCTGCCCCGACAGGTGGGCGTCGGCTCGTCGCGATCTTCGACTCCCCGGTGTCGCGCGAGCTGACCCATATCGCTGCTCACGCTGGCTTCGCCGTCGTGACCGTCGACCCTGCCCCGGCGACCGGCACATCGCGCGACTGCCTGACCGATCTTGAGTCGGCGGCCCCGGACGACCTCACGGACGTGGTGGTCACCGACCACGACCGCCCAGAGCTCGGTGACCTGTTGGCCGCCGCCTTGCTCAGCCCTGCCCGCTGGATCGGGGTGATGGGGAGCCTCCGGCACACCGCGCCACACGTGGAAGCGTTGCGGCGTCGTGGGTTTGACGACGGACAGATCGCGCGCGTGCGCCGCCCGATCGGCCTCGACATCGGCTCGCACTCGCCGGGGGAGATCGCCATCGCCACCGTCGCCGGCTTGCTCGCTGACCGCAACGGCCGCTCGGGAGGTCACTATCCCCGGCCGTCGACCGCCAGCTAGGCGAGGAGGGCTCGTCGTACGGGCGCTCTAGCCCACCAGCTCCGGCAGGCGCAGCACACCGGTTGGATGGTCGTCGTCCGGCGGGAGATAGAGCCGTTGGACGGCGACGGCGACGGCCTCGGCGACCGTGTCACGGAAGGCAGGATCGGCGAGCCTGGCCGCGTCGCCGGCATGGCTCAGGTATCCGAGGTCGAGGCGTACCGCCGGCATCCGCGTGCGCCGCAGGATGTCCCACATCTTTCCGTGGGTCCGGCAGTTCAACAGGTCGGTGCGAGCCACGATCTCGCGCTGCATGAGGCTGGCGAACTCCTCGCCGACAGCGGAGTGAGCACCGCCCCCGGCGACCCCGTAGTAGTACGTCGCGACGCCGCTGGCGGCCGGATCCTTCGATCCGTCGCAGTGCAGGGAGATCAGCAGGTCTGCGCGAGTGGTGTTGGCGAAGGCGGCCCGTTGCGTGTCGTCCGGCCCGCTGTCGTCGGCAGAGAGCAGTCCGCGGGTCAGATAGGCGCTCACCCCCAGGGCGACGAGACGTCCTTCGATGCGAGCGGCGAGGTCGGTCGCGACGGCGTCCTCGGTGAGTCCGTGGCCCGTGTGCCCAGGGTCGCTGCCGCCGTGGCCCGGATCGATGACGATGATCTTGCCGACCAACGCCGGCCCACGGGTGCGGATCGTCTCGGCCTCCCGCATGGCGTGCGGGGCGCCTCCGGTCACCGTGCGGTTGAGTCGGTCGAGCGCCTTGAAGGTGGCCGGCCCGCAGGTCCCGTCGGGGGGGAGGCCGACGTTGCGCTGAAACTCGCGCAGGGCGTGATCGGTGTGCCGCCCGAAGATGCCGTCGGCGTGCCCGACGTCGAAGCCCATGTCGAGGAGTCGCTGTTGCAGGGCGGCGACGTCGTCGCCGGCGGCAGGATGGCCGACGACGTACTGCAGAACCCGGTCGCCGAGGCTCCAGCGCGCTTCGTCGAGCAGCCGCCAGGTCTGCGGTCCGACAGTGCCATCGACGCTGGTCCCGCGCTGCTGCTGGAAGTGCCGGACCGCGCGATCGAGATCAGCGTCGAAGACCTCGGCCGGAGCCTGGCCCGCCTGATCGGCCACCACGGCGGGGGTGTCGATGAGCCCGAGGTGAGCCAGGCGGGCCCGGATCTCGGCCACGAGAGGGCCGGAGGATCCGAGGCGATAGACCTGCTGCACGGGTGGCGCATCCTCTCCGTCGGGAGCCGGCGGACTGGGAAGGCGGGACTCGCGACCAAGCCGGGCGGCCCGCCGATCCGCGGGCCTTCGACCTGGACCTACTTTGGACCTACTTTTGGAGACTTAAAGTGGATGGTAGGCGCTCAGCCGCCCGACAGCGACCTTCCCACTCGTTTGACCGCCGAAACCGGGCCACCAGAAAGTGGCCCGGTTTCGGGCAGGCGTGGGTGACTCAGGCGATGAACGCTTCGAGGTCCTTGAGCAGGGCTGACTTGGGCTTGGCGCCAACGATGGTCTTCACGACCTCGCCGCCGGAGTAGACGTTCATCGTCGGGATCGAGGTGATGCCGTACGACGCCGACACCTGTGGGTTTTCGTCCACGTTGAGCTTCACGACGGTGATCTTGTCGGCATGCTCACGGCCGATCTCGTCGAGGATCGGGCTCACCTGACGGCACGGCCCGCACCACTCGGCCCAGAAGTCCACCAGCACCGGCTTGTCGCTCTGCAGGACATCGGCGAGGAAGGAGGCGTCGGTCACGGCTTTGGTGTTGGCACCCACGGGGTGTCTCCTGTTCGGATCTGGTCGGTTCGGTTGGTCGGATCGGTTGTCGGATCGGTTGGTCGGAGGAGTGGGGTCAGGTCAGACGACGGCGGGCTGGGGGATCGAGGTGGCCACGTCGTCGAGGTCGGCAAGATGCCGCTCGGCGTCCAGCGCCGCCGCGCATCCGGTGCCGGCCGCGGTGACGGCTTGACGGTAGTCGTGGTCGACGAGGTCCCCGCAGGCGAACACGCCGGGGAGGTTCGTCAGCTGGGTGCGGCCCTTCACCAGGACATACCCCTCGTCATCGAGATCCACCTGCCCGGCCAGCAGCTCCGAGCGGGGGTCGTGCCCGATCGCGACGAACAGCCCGGTCGCCTCGAGGTCGCGCTCGTCTCCGGTGACGGTGTCGCGCAGCCGTACGCCGCTGACCTTGTCGTCGCCGTGGATGCCGACGACCTCGCTGTTCCAGGCGAAGGAGATCTTCTCGTTGGCGAAGGCCCGGTCCTGCATCACCTTGGACGCGCGAAGGGAGTCCCTGCGGTGCACGATGGTGACGGTCGCGGCGAACCGGGTGAGGAACGTGGCCTCCTCCATCGCCGTGTCGCCACCTCCAACGACCACGATGTGCTGGTCACGGAAGAAGAAGCCGTCGCACGTGGCGCACCAGGAGACCCCACGACCGGAGAGGCGCTTTTCGTCAGGCAGCCCCAGCTCGCGGTAGCCCGAACCGGTAGCGAGGATGACGGTGCGCGACCGGTGGGTTTTGCCGGAGCCGTCGGTGACTACCTTGACGTCGCCGGTCAGCTCGACCGAGGTCACGTCGTCGGTCACGAGCTCGGCGCCGAAGCGCTCGGCCTGGGCGCGGAGCTTGTCCATGAGGTCGGGACCCATCACGCCTTCGGGGAAGCCGGGGAAGTTCTCGACGTCGGTCGTGTTCATCAAGGCCCCGCCAGCGGTCACTGACCCCTCGAACACGAGGGGCGCGAGGTTGGCGCGGGCTGCGTAGACGGCGGCCGTGTAACCGGCCGGGCCGGAGCCGATGACGATCACGTCGCGGATCTGGTCGCTCACGCTGTCATCTCCCGGGTCTCAGCCACCGTCTCGGCGGATGCCGGGCGGTCGAGGGCTTCAACACCAGAGTAGGGGTCCCGCATTCCAGACACCCCCGGGCGGACGGACGACTAGGGGCGCGTCACGAAGGCGAAGTACAGCACGTGCGCGTCGGGATCGGTTGGGTCCGCGCAGGCGGCCGAGACGACGTAGACCTCGACCCGTCGAGGGTTGGGATCGGCCAGGACGAACACGGCGGCGGGAACGCGCTTCGCACTGGCCTCGCCGTCTGCCGTGCTCTCCCACTGGCCGGAGTCGACCGCAACCGGCTGGTCGGTCGTGTCGTCGACGAGCTTGGACAAGCAGACATCGCGCGCCTCGTCGACCTGGACGACGTCGGCTGCGGCGTAGGCCGACGGTGCCGCCGGTGTCGAGCTGCTGGGAGCGACCGACCCGGTAGCGTCCCGCGCCGAAAGTTTGGTCAGCGGCGCGTTCGGCGCTGACGCCGCGGCGACCAACCCATTGATCCGGCTGTCGAGGTCCGCAGTGGAGTATGTCGCGCCCGAGGTCGTCAACAACGTGCCTACCGGGATGGTGCTCGAGTCGGCCGCTGCCTCTGGGCCCCCACCCGCCAGGCTGGTCGCATCCTGGTCCGCCCCGTCGAACAACTGGGTTCCCACCACGACGGTGCCGGCAATCAGGGCCACCACGGCGGCCGCGGAGAGCAGACGAGACCCCCGGCGGGACCGGCGATGATCGCGCTCGCGTGCCGTGGGAAGCACCGACACGTTGGTCGACCCACCGGCTGCCCACGAAGGCACCGGGCCGGACAGCGGGATCTCTGCGGCGAGGGCCGCCTCGATGCTGGTGGCGACGTCGTCGGGCATGGCGACCGGGGGGAGGGAGCCGAGCAATTCGGCCACCCTTGCGTCTTCGGTCGGATCGAGGAGTGGCGCCGAGAGGTCGCCCGCTTCGTTGTCGTCATTCACGACCCTCGCCTCCCTCCGTGGTGTCCGTCTCCGGTGCCGGGCGCCGGTCAGGTGCTCTGCCGGTGTCTGCGTCCACGGGTGGGACGCGCTGCTCCGGTGGGTGGTTCCCGGCAGCGTGCGGATGCGTGTCCGGACCCACGCCGGATCTCAGATGGGCCAGGAGCGGGGCCAGCTTGGCCCGGCCACGGAAGCACCGGCTCTTGACCGTGCCCGGTGCGCAGTCCAGGACCCTGGCGGCGTCGTCGACGGACCAACCCTGGACGTCGACCAGGACCAGCGCGGCTCGCTGCTCCGGAGGCAGGGTGGCGAGGGCCTGTTGGATGACCAAAGACGTTTCGCGCGCGTCTATCGCGTCGCCCTGGGCAGGGATGCGGTCGGCGTCGTCCGGAAGCGGCACAGCGGGGCGAGCCGACTTGCGTCGCAGCAGGTCGAGGCTGGCGTTCACGACGATGCGGTGCAGCCAGGTTGTCACCGCAGCGTCACCCCGATAGGAGGCGGCGTTGCGATAGGCCGACAGCAGCGCTTCCTGCACGGCGTCGGCCGCGTCCTCCCGATTGCCGGTCGTGCGCAGGCCAACCGCCCACAGACGATTCTGGTGGCGGCGAGCCAAGATCCCGAAAGCCGTGGGGTCGCCGGTCACGTGGGCCGCGAGCAGGGCGCGGTCGTCGCGCGCGTCTCCCTCCGCTGCGTCGTCGGCCACGACTGGGGAGCCTACGCGTTGGCCGTTCGACCACCGGTCAGGCGCGGGCGATGGTGATCTCGGCGATTCCGCCGCGGTAGCCGTTGGCCTCGGCCGGAAGCCCTGACAGCCAGACCATGACATAGCGCGCGTTGACCGCGACGGGACTGCGGAAGGCCACGATCTCGCCGACGTTGCTGCCCTTCCCGAACAGCTCGAAGTCCCCACGCCTGGTCCCGCCGGTCTCGGAGACCCGCACCTGCAGCGTGGTTCCGGCACCGACCAGGTTCAGCCGCACCGCCCCCACGGTGTCGACCTTCCCGAGGTCGAAGATCACCCCCACGCCTGGTTTCGGGGCCAGGTCTGGTTGCTTGTAGGTCACCGTTCGCCAGGCCGTGGCCAGGTTGTCATCGAAGGCCAGAGGGACCTGCGTGGCGTTCTCGCGGCCGTTCCCTTGGGGGTCGAAGTCCACGCCCGCGACCACGGGCACGCGTCCGAACGCGTCGTCTTCGGGATCCGACGCTCCACCTGAGGGGGAGTCCGTCGGCGACGAACTCGGACCTGGGCTCGTCGAGGCGCCGTCTCCGGCCGGCGTCCCGGGTCCGCCCACGCTGTCGGCGTTGGCCAGTTGAAAACCAAACCACCCGGCCGTGGCCAGCGCGGCCACGATCAGCAGGGCGCTCAGCTGTCGTGCACGCGGGCTGCGCATCGTCTCGGTCGTCGCGTCGCTTGGCGCGAGGGGGTCGCGCCGATCGTCGGGCTGAGTCGTGTCCCGCCGCGAGGTGGTGACCATGCTGTCTGTGCTGGGGGCGTCCGACGAACGTCGACCGATGGACGCGAGCACCGCCGAGAGGATTGCGGCCACGTGGCCCGGGTCGTCCGGCGGCTCCGCGAGTGCCTCGACGAGTGCTTCGTCGAGGGCGCGGGGTACCCCGGCTCTGACCTGGCGCGGGCGCGGCGGAGGCTCGCCTTCGGCGGCTTCCAGGCCGTCACGGGCCGTCCCTGGCCAGCGTCCTGTCACCGCGGCGTAGGTCACTGCGGCAGCCGACCATCCGTCGGGCGCCGCGCCCGGGTCAGGCCCGTCGAGTGCGGCCCGGACGGCCAGCCCGGCGATGATCGCGCGGCCGTCTTCGGTGAGTAGCACGTCGCGCGGCCCCAGCGCGCCATGCGTCACCCATGACGCATGGGCGGCGCTCAGGGTTCGCGCCACGTCGATGCCCAGGGCGCACGCTTCATCAGCGGGAAGCGGCCCGTCCGCGAGGCGGTCGACCAGCCGGGTTCCACCGCTCCACTCCCGGACGAGGTGGAGGTCGCCGTCGGGCTGCTCCACCACGTCGTAGATGTGCAGGAAGCCGGGTTCGATGACGCAGGCCGCAGCCCTGGCCGCGGCCGCGACCGCCTCACGACGCGGGTGGGAGGCGTCGACGACGATGACGCCGACGTCACGGTTGAGCACGAGGTCGCGCGCTCGCCATGAGGACCAACCGGGACCGTCGACGACTTTGTCGTCGAGCTGGTAGCGGTCAGGCGGCATGCCTTAGAGCGTATGCCGGGTCAGGCTGGGCGAGTCGCTCCGATGTATCCGTCGAGGTAGACCGGCGCGTAGCGCACCACGTCCCCCGTGTGGGGGGCGTGGATCATCCAGCCGTCCCCGACGTAGATCGCGACATGGTGGATGCTCGCCGGGTTCGTGACGTCGTTGGCCCAGAAGAGCAGATCGCCGGGCACGAGATCGGCCAGCGCCGGGTGGGGACCGACGAACCACTGCTGACGCGAGGTGCGCGGCAGCTGGATCCCTGCTGCGGCATACGCCCAGACGGTCAGTCCGCTGCAGTCGAACGACGAGGGGCCATTCCCCGCGTAGACGTACGGAACGCCGACCACCGCGTCGGCGGCCCGGAGCGCGGCCCCCGCGGTGGTGTTGGCCGGTGGCAGTCCGGTCGGCCGCGAGCCCGAGACGCCCAACGTGGCGGCTGCGCGCTGAGCCGCGGCCGCTGCCTGCGCCTTCCTCCATTCGTCGGTGAGCCGACGGACCTCCGCGCCCGCATCGGACAGCGCGCTTTGGCGGTCGGCGAGCAGCTGACGGACCCGTTCTTCCTTCGTGCGGGCTTCGGCCTCCAGCCGGGTCTGGCGGTTGGTGAGGTCGGCCAGCTCGGACTGCAGCCCGCTCGCGTGTGCGACAGCCGCAGCGTCCGCAGCCGCAGCGGCACGGTCCTGGCCGAGAACCCGATCGACCGCGTCGATGCCCGCGACAACGTCCAGCAGTGAGGTGCTGTCGAGGACTGTGGCGTAGAGACCGGTCTGGCCGCCGTTGATGTACAGCGCGCGCACCCGCTCGTTGGTCGCGTCCTGGCTGGCCTGAGCGGCGTTGGACAGATCCGCGAGCTCGTTGCTGGCTGAGATCTGTCGTGAGACGACCTGCCCGAGCTCGGCCTGCGCGGCGGCGAGATCCTCCCCGACCACCTCCACCTGGTGCTCAAGCTTTTCCACCTGGCTGGCCAGATCTTTGGCCTGAGTACGGGCATCGCGCAGGTCGTTGGGTTCAGCGGCCGCCGGTCCAATGGGCACGAGGAGGCCGACGACGGCTGACAGGGCGACGGCCGACAGCAACCATCGACGATGGCGAAGGTTCGGGGCGGTCACGGCAGCGGACAGTTTCAGGGTCTCGGTCGCGACCGGTCAGGAGCTCGGGGCGGCGGAGTCGGTCACGATCTCGACGTCGACGAGGGTCATCGGCTTGGTGAATCCGAGCCGCTGCGCAACCAAGGTGTGAGCCGTCGCGGTCAGGCGGAAGGAGACGGTGTCGGTCTCCCGCTCGATGCTGAAGGTCGGCGCGTCGATCGTCTCGCCCGTGACATCGAGCTTGGCCTGGGCTGCCTCGTAGGCCGACCGGATGTCGCCGGTCTCGCGCCACACGTCCCCCGCCTTGTCGGCTGCCGCCTTGCCATGCTCGGCCGAGCTGAACCTGGCGTAGCCGATGGCGACGCCGTCGTAGGCGATCAGGCCGACGACGACAAGCAGGAGCGCCAGCTTGGTGAGCCCGCCCAGCAGGACACTGCCGCGCTCCGAACGGAGGGCGTTCATGCTGGAGATGTCGGCTCCGGTGGGCCGTTGCTTGAGCCACCATCCGGTCCGAAGGGCTAGCGGCGGATCCGACCGCCGAGGAGAGCCAGCAGCTCGGAAACCTCGTCGACGTGCATCCGGACCGCGAGGCCGAGGAAGGTGGCCACGCCCACGGCGAGGGCAGCCAGCACCTGTCCGAACGTGGCCAGGTTCGAGGTCCCGAGCCATCGGGTCAGAGCGACGGCCACCGCGTACGCCGGCACGCACGCCACGATCGACGCGACGGAGATGCGTACCAGGGTGCGCACGGTGCGCCTGGTGTCCAGGCCGCCCAGGCGCCGCCCGAGCCGCCGCCAGGTCACGCCCGCGGTGATGACGTAGGCCATTGAGTAGCCCAGGGCGAGAGCTGGCACCTTGAACGACTGGGGGACGATCAGGTAGAGCCCGAGCGCGAACGCGGCGTTGAGGATGTTGAGGACGACGTTGAGCCAGAACGGCGTGCGGGTGTCCTCGAAGGCGAAGTAGCCACGCAGGGCCAGATAGAACACCGTGAACGGCAGCAGTCCGAGGGCGAACATCTGCACGACCACACCGATCTGCGCGGCGTCGGCCTGCGAGGTGTTGCCGTACGCCGTCAGGATCTGCGTGATCCGTGGCCCGAGCACGATGAGCACGGCTGACGTAGGGATCACGAACGCCGAGGCCGTACGCAGCCCGCTGGCGACGTCCGAGGCAACCCGGCCCGGCTGACCGGCGTGTGCTGCCGCCGACATCCGCGGGAGCAGGGCTGCGGCCAACGAGACCGTGACGACGCTGTGCGGAAGGATGAACAACAGGTGGGCCCGCATATAGCTGGTCAGTCCGGCCGAGGTCGCGCCGCTGTCTTGGGCCAGCACGTTGGCCGCGTTGGCGAGGTTGACGATGACCAGGTAGGTGACCTGGTTGACGGCAACGAAGGCGATCGTCCAGCGCGCGAGACGCCAGGCGTGCCCAAGCCCGTGCCCGCGGAAGTCGAAGCGCGGTCTCCAGTGATAGCCGACCCGCCAGGCGAACGGGATCAGGACACCGGCCTGGACGGCGACGCCGAGCGTGGCCCCGACGCCGAGCAAGGCGATCTCGGACGAGGTAATCGTCGCGGTCGTCGGATCGACACCGGACGCCCGGAGGAACAGGACCGCGGCCACGGACATGACGATGTTGTTGAGGACCGGTGCGTAGGCGGGTGCCACGAACGAGCCTCGGGCGTTGAGCACCTGCGTGAGCATCGTGAACACGCCGTAGAAAAGGATCTGGGGCAGGCAGTACCGAGCGAAGGCCGCCGAGACGGCCAGGTCTTGCTCGGAGAACGACCGGGCGTAAATCCCCACGATCCAGGGAGCGAGTGCCACGGCGAGCAGCGACACCCCGAGCAGGACGAGCCCGACCAGAGTGAGCAAGCGGTCCGCATACCCGGACCCACCGTCATGATCGTTGCGCGCGTGGCGCACCAGCTGGGGGACGAACACCGCGTTGAGGGCGCCGCCGACGGCGAGGATGTAGATGATGTTGGGCAGGGTGTTCGCGGTCGAGAACGTGTCCGACAAGACGCCGACACCCAGCGCGGCGCTGATCAGCATGTCGCGGACGACACCGCTGATGCGCGAGACGATGGTTCCGATCGCCATGCCGCCGCTGGAACGCAGGACGCCAGCCTGGACGCCAGCCACAGCATCGCTGTCGGCGGCGGCCTGGGCTCCGGCTTGGGGGTCCCGCTCCGGCCCCACGACGGAAGCGTCGTCGGTCACGGTTCGAGGGTCCCACCGGGGGTGGCTCGACCAGCCTTGATCCGCCGCGCCACGCGGATCACGACGGCTGCGGCGAGCAGGATGAGCGCTCCGCCGATGACGATCTGAGCTACGCGGCCGTAGCCAGTGGCCCGCACGGTGAAGGTCACGGGATCGCCGAACGCCGCTCCTGCGCCCGTGCGGAGCGTGGCCACCACCGGGAAGGTGGCGTTGGTGGTGGCCTGGGCCGCGACGTCGACCGAGGTCGTGCTCTCAGCGGGGACGGTGATCACCGCGGTGGGCTGGCTGCGCAGACGCACCGAGGGGCTCGACGTGAGCGAGACTCGCACCTGAACGTCCTGATCGAGGGCGTTCTGGACGGCGAGGGGGATCACGCCCGAGCCGCTCGACAGCGTGACCTGACCTCGCTCGAGGAGCCGGACCGAGGACACGGTCTGGTTCACCGCCGACGCGACGTCCTGGGTGTAGGCCCGACCCGGCACGCGGCCCTTGCCTCTCCAGGCCGTGGACTGGGCGCTGAGCAGCGCCGGGTCGTACCCGGCGAGGAAGGAGGTGGGATCGGCCACCACGGGCGCGAAGTCGACCAGAGCCTCCCGCGACTGGCGCACCACGGCGAGCTGGGTGCGCCGGACCTCGGCGCGACGCGCCGACGCGGGATATCCGAGGGACACGGCTTCGCTCGGTTGGCTGGTCTCCTCCCGCAGGGTCGCGAGGGTGACTCGCGACAGCCAGGGAGCGCTCGTCGAGGCGACCACTGCGGCCCACTCGGAGGTGACCGGCCAGCGGCGTGGCGGTGCCACCACCACCCCGACGGGGTCACTGGGCCGCTCGGCGGCGATCATGGCGGTCTCGGCGAGCACCCGCTGCCTGGCCAGGACCGTCCCACCGAGCTCGACCGGACCGGCTGCCACGAGGTCGGTCAAGGCCTGGTCGATCTGCAGCGTCGGCAGCTCGGGGAACTCGGGAAGGACGGTCACGGCCGGGGGGGTGGCCGCGAGGTCGGTCACGGCCAGGCTTGTCGAGGTCAGCAAGACACCCGTGACGGCCTGATCCTGCAGGGTTCGAAGGGTGGAACGGTTGGCCCGCCCGCCGCCCGGCCAGGCCGGGGCCTCGGTGACAGGTCCGCCAAGCAGAGTCGCGGCGGCGGCCAGGCCGGTGGCCCGGGCCGCGGGTAGCTCGCCTGCAAGTCCGGCGCGGTCCACGGCGACCAGGTCTGGATCGGCGTACGGCAGCACGGTGACTTCGGTCCCCGGACGCCCACGTTCCTGCGCGAGCTGGGACAACCACTGCTCGGCCACCGGGTCGGGCGAGACGCCCGCGGCCAGTCCCCGACCCGTGGCGAGGCTGCGGACGTCCTCGAGCAGCGCTGGGTCCACCAGCCACGTGACCGGACGGCCAACCCCCGCAGCGAGCAGCCCGCCGAGGCGTCCGCCCGGATTCAACGCCCGAGACAGCTCCGCGGCCCCGTCGGCGGAAAGCACGCCGTCGACCGACCGGTCGGGCACGCCCACCAGGGGCCAGGTGTAGGCGATGGGGAGGACCGGAGCCGCCGCGGCCCCGTCGACCGCCGGGTCCCCGGGGGTCACGATCATGGTCCGGGCGGTGCCCGCGGTCCGGCGCAGACCCACCGGAGGGTCCGTGCGGATCTCGAGGGTCAACGGGTGGACCCCGAATCCCCCGAGGAGTCCGAGCTGGTCGGCGGGCACCTCGAAAAGTACCTCCCGGCTCGCTCCGGGAGGCAGCTCCGGGGCGACGTCCACCAGCGAGGCCGCCGGGACCGTCCCCACGTCCAGCGCGCCGCCGCCGCTGGCGAACTCCGCGACAGCGGCGCGCGTCCCCAACGGCAGCGCGCCCACCCGAAGCCGGGCTCCGACAGCGGCGAGGGTCACGTCCGAGGTGTTCACGATGCTGGCGCGGACGAGCAGGGTGCTTCCTGCGGAGACGCTGGTCGGGGACAACTCGGTCACGGTCACCCGTACGTCGTCGCGCCCGGGGGGGTCGGCCTTCACCCGGGAGTCGCCGGCAGCGGCCGGTGCGAGGGACATCAGCAGCACGGGCAGGGCGCACAGGGCCGCCACGGCCCCCACGGTCGCGCGCCTCCTGGACCCGGGTGGGCTCAGTGGGGCCGTACGCCTCACGCGCTCTCGCTGAGCAGACCCCGAGCCTTGTCGACCAGGGCGCGCTCGTCGGCGTAGGCCAGCCGACCGGTCACCTCGCTCAGCGGGACCCAGGCCACCTCGACGACCTCGATGTCGTCATCGCTGAGCTCCCCGCCGACCGCCTCGAGCAAGTGGTGGTGCACGGTCTTGTGCACGCGCCGGTCTTCGGCCACGAACCAGAAGTCGATCGTGCCGAGCGCCGCCAGGACGCGACCCCGGATACCGGTCTCCTCCTCGACCTCGCGGATGGCGGCGTCCTCGGCGGTCTCGCCGTCCTCCAGATGACCCTTGGGCAGCGACCAGATCAGCCTCCCGCGGCGATCGTGGCGTGCGATCAGGGCGGCGCGTGCCTCGCCGGGCGGGCGACGGTCGACGACCAGGCCCCCGGCGGACGTCTCCTCGACCGTGCGGAGCCGAGCCCGCGGGCGGGGGTGCCGCGGCGGTTCGGGCGCTGGGTGCGCGCGGTCAGCCATGTCAGCCAGGGTAACCAGCCACCACCCGGCTCCACGGCGGCGGCGCGGCCGGTCGGCGTGAACCTCCCTGCTTCCTACACTGGCCGCCATGCCCCGACCCAGCTCCACGCGGTGAGCGACGCCCTGTCGGTCGCCCAGCGGCGAGCCGTCGCTGAACTCATGCGTATCGCCCCCCTCGCCGATGATCTCGGGCGTCGCTTCGAGACAGCAGGACATCACCTCGCGCTCGTCGGGGGCAGCGTGCGGGACGCCCTGCTCGGCCGGCTCGGGGACGACCTGGACTTCACCACCGACGCGCGTCCCGAGGCGATCCAGCGGCTGCTGCGGGGCTGGGCGGACTCCCATTGGGACGTCGGGATCGCCTTTGGGACCGTGGGCGCCCGCAAGGACGACGTCACGGTCGAGGTGACGACCTACCGCGCCGAGTCCTACGACCGGACCTCCCGCAAGCCAGACGTGACGTACGGCGATGACCTGGAGGGTGACCTGCTGCGTCGTGATTTCACCGTCAACGCCATGGCGGTGCGGCTGCCGGGAACGAGCTTCGTCGACCCGTACGGCGGGCTGACCGACCTGACCGACCGCGTCCTGCGCACGCCTGGCAAGCCCGAAGACTCGTTCTCCGACGATCCCTTGCGGATGCTGCGCGCGGCGCGGTTCGCCGCACAGCTCGGGTTCACGGTCGCCCCGGACGTGGCCGCGGCGATGACCGCGATGGCCGATCGGATCGGCATCGTCAGCGCCGAGCGCATACGCGATGAACTGATGAAGCTGATGCTGGCCCCGGACCCGCGCGCGGGCCTGGCCCTGCTCGTGGAGACCGGCCTCGCGGATCACATCTTGCCCGAGCTGCCGAGGCTGAAGCTGGAGATCGATGAGCACCACAGACACAAGGACGTGTACGAACACACGCTGACCGTCGTTGAGCAAGCCATCGACCTCGAGCCCGACGGCCCGGACTTCGTTCTGCGCTTCGCGGCCCTCATGCACGATGTGGGCAAGCCGAAGACACGGCGCTTCGAAGGGGCCGGGGGCGTCAGCTTTCACCATCACGAGGTGGTGGGCGCCAAGCTCACGCGAAAGCGCATGCAGGCGCTTCGGTTCAGCAACGACGTCATCGACCAGGTCTCCGGCCTGGTCGAGCTTCACCTTCGGTTCCATGGCTACGGCACCGGTGAGTGGACCGACTCGGCCGTTCGTCGCTACGTCCGCGACGCCGGGACCTTGCTGCCGCGCCTGCACCTGCTCACGAGGGCCGACTGCACGACCAGAAACCGTCGCCGAGCGGCGGCGCTGGCGGGTGCCTACGACGACCTCGAGCAGCGGATCGAGCGGCTGGCCGAGGAGGAGGAGCTCGCGTCGATCCGACCGGACCTCGACGGCACACAGATCATGGCCATTCTGGGGATCGCGCCCGGCCGTGAGGTTGGCGAGGCCTACCGGTTTCTCTTGGATCTGCGCCTGGACCGTGGTCCGCTGCCCCCAGACGAAGCCGAAGCCGCGTTGCGGGATTGGTGGACCGCCCGGGAGTAGGCGACAGCCCCGGTCAGCCAGCACGCCACCGCGACCCAGACCACCGTGAGGGAGCGGCCGTCCGGCGGTAGCACCACGGCGGCCACCAGGCCGCCAAGCACGAACGTCACGTTGAACACCAGGTCATAGACCGAGAACACCCGACCTCGGTAGGCGTCGTCCACCTCGCTCTGCACGACCGTGTCTGCGCAGATCTTGAGCGTCTGCCCTGTTGCTGTCACGAGCAGCGCCGTCGCCAGGAGGGTCGACTCGGTGAAGCGCGGGCCGAGCAGGGCCTCGCTCACCGCTGCGATGAGCAGCGCCGAGACCACGAGCCGGCCTATGCCGTACCTCCGGGACAACCAGGGAGTAACCAGTGCAGCGGCAAACACTCCGACCCCGCCCAAGGCGAAGGCGAAACCCAGTGACTGCAGGCCAGCGTCGGGGTCGGACGGCGCGTTGTAGGTGGTCCGGAACAGCAGGACCCCGCCGACCGTGACGAGGCCCCAACCGACCCGGAAGGCGCCGAGCGCCCCGATCGCCGCGGCGGCTCGCCGTCGGCGTCGAAGGTGGTCGAGCCCCTGGACGAACCCGTGGACGACCGAACGGACCGCCTCCCGGGTCGCGGGGGCCGCGTCCGCGAGATCGGGGCCGAGCTGGTTGCGCTGGAGCAGGCTGCCGGCGAGAGCGCCAGACAGGGCGTAGAGGCATGCGGCCGTGGCCACGACGACGCCGACCCCCGAATCCTCACCGCCGGCGAGCAACCGGACGCCGATGCCCAGGGCGACCCCAGCGACGGTCGCCAGGGTCCCCATGGTGGTGGAGACGGCGTTGGCCGTGACCAGAGTGGCCCGTTCGACGACATGGGGCAGTGCCGCTGACAATCCGGACAGGACGAACCGGTTGACCCCGATGACGGCGAGCGCCATGGCCAGAAAGGACGCGTCGTCTCGCCCCGACGCGACCAGTCCGACGACTGCGAGGCATAGCAAGGCCCGCAACAGGTTCGCCGTGATGAGCACGCGCTGCCGGCTCCAGCGATCGAGCAGGACGCCGGCGAAAGGCCCGATCAACGAATACGGAACGAGGATGACCGCGAAGGCCACCGCCACCTTCGCGGCCGAGGTCTGTCGCTCGGGCGAGAAGAAGACGAACGACGCGAGCCCTGCCTGAAAGCAGCCATCGGCGACCTGCCCGGCAATCCTGACGCTGAGCAGCCGCCGGAAGCCTCTCCCCGCAACGACGGCGGCAACCGGTGACCCGCGCAGGATCAGAACGTCCTCGTCATGGCGCGGCCGGGCCCGGTCGCCAGGTCACCGATCACCCGACGGCTGCGAGCGGTTCGTCCAGACCGGGAGGGGGCGCTTCGCCCGGTCCCTCGGAGGCGTCGGACGCATGAACGGCCGCGGCCGCCAGGACGTCCACCACGATCCATAGCACAGCGCCGATGACGACGGCCCAAAGGACGTTCTGCCAGGTCGCCGTGCCTTGCAGGATGAACACGACGATGATCGTGGCGAGCACGATCGCGCGCAGCGCCGTACGGCTGCGGGTCACCGCCCGACCGAGCGCGGCCATCGGGTCCCAGCGCCCGGCCGTCTCGCCCAGGGCCGACGTCATCCGGGCCTCGCCTCGTCGCACGGCGCCGGCTGGAGCTGACGGCCCGCCGAGCCAGGCCAGCACGGCGAGGACACCGCCCAGCACGGCCAGTGCGCCGGTCGAACCCCACAGATAGCGGATCATCGTGTCGAAGAAGACCTGCAGCGCGGCGCTGAAGGACGTGTCAGCCGTGGCGTTGACGTAGACCGCCCGCCCGGCGGTGAGTGCGGCCGCGAGGACGACCATGGCCGCGACGACGACGAGCCCGACGACCATCAGCATCCGCCGGCGCTTCGGTGCGAGCGCGATGGCACCCAGGTAGAGCAGGAACACCACAGGCAGCATCCACCGCGCGATGGGCTCGGTGAACGTCCAAATCGTCTGGGCTGTATTGAGCTGGGATGACGAGAGGAGGACGATCTCGCGGCCGGTCGTGATCGACGCAGGCAACCGCTCGAAGATGGTGAGCCCACGCTCGATGAGGGCATTCTTGACCGCGTCGATCACGACGCCGAGGTCGAGGTACACCACACCGTCCCGGATGGTGACGGCGCCAGACTCATCCCCTCTCAGCGCCTTCACCAGGTCCTTCTGGACTTGGGTGTTGACCTGAATCCACAGTTGGTTGAAGGCCTCGCTGGCCATGAATCGCTCGACGGTGGTCTGCACGAAACTCGTCACGGCCCCGGTGATCGCGGGGCCCACGACCTGCGCCCGCGGCGGGAGCTCGGCGATCAGGTTGTCCTGGATGAACGCGTCGAGGTCGACGCCGCTCACGATGGCCTCGGTGACCTGAGCGGCCACGGCTTCCTGGATGACGGTGGACTGCGCGAGGGGCTCGACGGTCGACAGGTAGCGCTCGGCGTCGACGATGGTGCGTTGGCCCCAGAAGCCCACCAGCGCGGGAGGGGTCAGCAGGGCTGCGACAACAAGAAGCACGACCGCCCCGGCCCATCGCCAGCGCTGGTTCGGCGTGCCTGACTGCCCGAGAACCGCGGTGTCGTGCTGGAGCAAAGCCTCGTTCTCGGCGCGTAACCGGGCGACCTCGGCCTCGAGCGCGGCGACGTCCTCGGGTCGCTGGTCCGCCGATCCGGACGCCGCCGGTGCTTCGTTCATCTCAGTCTTGTCGTCGCCAGTGTCGGGCATGGACTCTCCTCGTCGCGGTGGCCGATCCTGGCCATGGGCGCAGCCTAGGCCGGATCCGCCAGCCGGGAGCACGCTTGGCGTCCAGCGGCCCCACGACGCCGAACGACCCCCGGGGCAGGAGCCCCGGGGGTCGTCGGTCGAGCGATGTCAGGCTCGGGACGAGATCACTCGCCAGCGATGAAGTCCTCGACCGCCTGGCGTGCCTCATCGTCGTTGTACTGCACCGGCGGGCTCTTCATGAAGTAGGAGGCCGGCCCGAGCAGTGGTCCGCCGATGCCCCGGTCGAGGGCGATCTTGGCGCAGCGGATGGCGTCGATGATGACGCCGGCGGAGTTGGGCGAGTCCCAGACCTCAAGCTTGTATTCCATGGTGAGCGGGACGTCGCCGAAGGCGCGACCCTCGAGTCGGACGAAGGCCCACTTGCGGTCGTCGAGCCAGGCCACGTAGTCCGACGGACCGATGTGCACGTTGCGAGCGCCGATGTCGCGCGTCAGCTGGGAGGTGACCGACTGGGTCTTGGAGATCTTCTTGGACTCGAGTCGCTCCCGCTCGAGCATGTTCATGAAGTCCATGTTTCCGCCGACGTTGAGCTGGTAGGTGCGGTCGACGGTGACCCCGCGGTCTTCGAACAACTTCGCGAGCACTCGGTGGGTGATGGTCGCCCCGACCTGGCTCTTGATGTCGTCGCCGACGATCGGCACACCAGCGGCGGTGAACTTGTCGGCCCATTCCTTCGTGCCGGCGATGAAGACCGGGAGGGCGTTGACGAAGCCAACGCCGGCGTCGATGGCGCACTGGGCGTAGAACTTCGCCGCTGCCTCGGAGCCGACGGGGAGATAGCAGACCAGGACGTCGGCCCGGGTCTCGCGCAAGGCCGCGACAACGTCGACCGGGGTGTCGTCGGACTCGGTGATCGTCTCGCGGTAGTACTTGCCGAGCCCGTCGAGGGTGTGGCCGCGTTGCACAGTGATGCCCGTCGGGGGGACGTCGGCGATCTTGATGGTGTTGTTCTCGGAGGCGCCGATGGCGTCCGAGAGGTCCTGACCGACCTTCTTGGCGTCCACGTCGAAGGCCGCCACGAACGTGACGTCGCTGACGTGATACTCGCCGAGCTGGACGTGCATGAGGCCCGGCACCTTCGCGCTGGGGTCTGCATCCTTGTAGTACTCGACGCCCTGGACGAGCGACGCGGCACAGTTGCCCACTCCGACGATCGCGACTCTGACCTGGCCCATGTTCGGCTACTCCTTGGTTTCTGTTGGTGCGGTGTCTGCGGGGTTTGCAGTGCCGGGAACGGCCCGGTCAGCCTTGATCGGGGTGGTGCGGGTTGACGTGCTCTCGGTGTGCTCAGTCGGGGGTGACTCGCGTTCGCGTTCGTCGCTGATCAGCTCGTTGAGCCAGCGGACCTCGCGTTCGACGCTCTCGAGCCCGTGGCGTTGCAGCTCGAGGGTGTAGCCGTCGAGGCGTTCGCGGGTGCGGGACAGCGACGACCGCACGTTGTCGAGCCGCTCCTCGAGCCGACTGCGTCGGCCCTCGAGAATGCGCAGGCGAGCCGCCGCGTCGGTTTGCCCGAAGAAGGCAAAGTGGACGCCGAAGCTCTCGTCCTCCCAGGCCGCGGGGCCCGATCGGTCGAGGAGCTCCTGCAGGTGCTCCTTGCCCTCGGCCGTCAGCTTGTAGACGATCTTGGCGCGGCTGCCCGTGGCTGGCCTCGACGCGGTGTCCTCGGCGATGAGGCCCTGGCTGACCAGGTCCTTGAGGCAGGGATACAGCGATCCGTAGGAGAAGGCCCGGAAGGTGCCGAGCATGACGTTGAGCCGCTTGCGCAACTCGTATCCGTGCATCGGCGACTCGTGGAGCAGACCGAGGACGGCGAGCTCCAGCACGCCGGCTCGCTTGCTCATGAAGGGCTCCTGACGGGTGTTCTCGTGGGTGTTCTTGCGACGGTAGCGCGGCTCGATGTATCGAAACGATACATCTCGACGATAGACGCATCGCTCGTCGCCACGCAACTTCGGCCGGGAGGGCGGCCTGCTGCCGGGTGATCTGTCCCGTTCGATCGGTGGCCGTAGGGCCCGCGAACCGGCCGGTTCGACCGTCCGGGGGTGATGTGCACAACGACGCGCCTCTTGCTGGGGGCGCACGTAGGCTCGTTCCATGTGGTCCCAGCGGGCCGTCGTCGACTACGCGCTGCAGAAGCGCTCGACGTTGGCGGCCTTCCGGAGCGGGTTCGCGACGACGACCGACGTGTGCGACCCCGATCCCTACACGCTGCGCGCCGCGCGCCATCACGGGGAGGCGACCGATCGCCTGTGTCCCCTGTGCCGCCGCGATCCGCTGGTCGAGCTCGGCTACACCTTCGGCGACGAGCTCGGTTCGTACTCGGGGCGGATCAAGTCGGCGGCCGAGCAGGAAGTCATGGCTCGAGAGCATGGGGAGTTTCGTGTCTACGTGCTCGAGGTGTGCCTGAGCTGCGGATGGAACCACCTCCACCGCTCCTACGTCTTGGGGGACGGGGTGCCACGCACCCCGCCTCGGCGTCGCCGCGCGGCCGAATAGTTCCTCTCGTTCCTCGCGGGGCGGTTCCGGCGGTTGTCGGAGGCCAAGATCACATCGGCCGGATGCGGGAAATCCGCTTCCGGCCGGACACACTGGAGCATCGTGAGGATCGACTACCCCCGCTCGGGGCGCACCGGCGTGTTCCGGTTCTGGCCGTCGTGGCGGCAGTGGCTCGGTCTGGGCGCCCTCGGTTTTGGCCTCGCCGTGGCGGCCTTCTCGGTGGCCTACGCGATGATCGACGTACCAGCGCCCAACGATCAGGCCACGGCCCAGTCGACCAAGATCTATTGGTCGGACGGGACGACCCTCATGGCCAACATCGGTGAAGCAAACCGCACGGTGGTCGTCCTCGCCGACGTGCCGCTCCCGGTGCAGCAGGCGGTGCTCGCGGCTGAGGATCGCGGCTTCTACAGCCACGGGGGACTCTCCCCACGAGGCATCGGGCGGGCCATCCTCAACAACCTCAGCGGCGCAGACCAGCAGGGTGGCTCGACCATCACCCAGCAGCTGGTCAAGAACTACTACCTCACCCAGGACCAGACCTACACACGCAAGATCCGCGAGGCCGTGGTGTCGCTCAAGATGGAGCAGACGCTCAGCAAGGACCAGATCCTCGAGGACTACCTCAACACCATCTACTTCGGGCGCGGCGCCTACGGCATCCAGGCGGCTGCTCAGGCGTACTACGGCAAGGACGTCGGCGACCTGACCGTCGCTGAGGGGGCGGTGCTGGCGGCGATCATCCGCAGTCCCGGCGCCTACAACCCCGAGGATGAGCTCGACCGCCTCGAGGGGCGTTGGCAGTACGTCATCGACGGCATGGTGTCCGAGGGATGGCTCACCGCCGACGAGGCTGCGGCGCTGGAGTTCCCCGTCCCGATCGAGCGCAAGCCCGCGGCGACGTACGGCGGCACCCGTGGCTACCTGATCGAGTCGGTCAAGCGTGAGCTCGTCGCCCTCGGCTATGACGAGGACGCGATCAACCGGGACGGCTTGCGGGTGGTGTCAACCTTCGACCGGCGCACCCAGCGTTCGATCGTGTCGGCCGTCCGTGCCGAGGGGCCGTCCGAGAAGGACGTTCGGGTCGGGGTCGCGACGGTCGACCCCGCGACGGGCGCGACCGTCGCGATGTACGGCGGGCCGAACTATCTCAAGCAGCAGTACAACGACGCCGACCAGTCGATCGCCCAGGCCGGCTCGACGTTCAAGGCGTTCGCCCTCGCCACCGGCCTGGAAGCTGACATCGGGCTTCGCACCACGTGGAGCGGTGCGAACCGCCAGACGTTCGACAACCCCCCCGGTTGCCAGCCCTACACGGTCAACAACTACGGCGGTGCTTCGTACGGCACGCTCACGCTCCTGGAAGCCACCGAGAAGTCGGTCAACGCGGTGTACGTCCCGATGTCGATCGAGGCGGGCACCAAGAACGTGGCGGAGATGGCTCACCGGCTCGGCATCCCCGACAGCGTGGCGATCGATACGTGTTCCACGGTCTCCCTGGGTACGGCTTCGCCCACCGCGCTGGACATGGCGGGTGCCTACGCCTCGTTCGCGTCCGGGGGGATCACCCACACCCCCTTCACGGTCGCTTCGGTGTCGTCCAACACGGGCGGGGTGCTCTACACGGCGCCTACCGTGGGCAGCCAGCAGCTCACGTCTGACGTGGTCGCCGACGTCGACTATGCGCTCCAGCGGGTCGTCACGAACGGATCCGGGTTCGCCGCGCAGGCCCTGGGGCGGCCGTCTGCCGGCAAGACGGGGACGACCAACGAGGGCAAGTCCGCGTGGTACGTGGGCTACACGCCCCAGCTGTCGACGGCTGTGGTGCTCTTCCGGCTGGACAAGCAGGGCAACCCGGTCTCCCTCGACGGGGTCGGCGGGCTCTCGACGGTGACCGGGGGCTCGTTCCCCGCTCGGATCTGGACGGCCGCCATGAAGGGCGCCCTCGACGGGGTGCCGGTCGTGGCGTTCCCGAAACCCGCCTTCATCGGCGGTCGTCCGGCGCCCTCACCGACGCCGTCCAAGACCGCCTCTCCGACGCCGACGCCGGACGCTTCGCCCACGCCGACGCCGACGCCCACGCCGACGCCGACGCCCACGCCCACGCCGACGCCCAGCCCGTCCGACTCACCGTCGGTTCCCCCGAGCCCGGGCGGGAGCCCGGTGCCCGAGGCAGATGCCAGCCCCTGAGGGGGCTCACACGCGCAGGGCGGGTGGGCGGCCTGACATCATCGCCGCGTGAGGGACGGGAACGACGTGGCGCCGGTGGTGCTCCCCACCCGAGAGGACCAGACCGCCGCCACGGCGAGCGGGGCTGTCGGAGGCCCTGCCGGTGAACGGGTCCAGAGCGGGAGCGGATGGTGGACAGCCGTCCGGGTGGCGCTGGCGCTGACGGCGGCGGCCTGCGCCCTGGGCTTCTTGCAGAAGGCGCCGTGCCGAGCCGACGCCTTCGCCACGGATGTCTACACGCGCCTTTGCTACACCGACATCGCGCCGTTGTACGACGCACGGGGCTTCGGCGAGGGCGCCGTTCCGTACGTCGACACGGGCGACTGGGAGCCTCTGGAGTACCCCGTCCTCACCGGCGCGTTCATGTATGTCGCCTCGGAGATCACGCATGCGCTGCACGCCACGGTCCTCGACGGCAGCGGGCAAGCGCCGTACGTGACCTTCTTCGACGTCAACGTGGTGCTCCTCGCCGCCTGCGCCCTCGGTGCGTGCTGGTTCGTGGCTGCCACGAATCCCCGCCGCCCCTGGGATGCGGTGATGCTGGCGCCCGGTCTTGTGCTGACGGCGTACATCAACTGGGACCTGCTGGCCGTCGCGCTCATGGCGGGCGCGATGTGGTCCTGGGCGCGCTCAAGACCCGTGCTGACCGGGGTTCTCATCGGGCTCGGTGCAGCCGCCAAGCTCTATCCGCTGCTCTTGCTCGGGCCGCTGCTCCTGCTGTGCCTGCGAGGCCGGCGCCTGAACGTCTTCCTGCGGGTGCTGCTGGGTGCCGCGTGGACCTGGCTGATCGTCAACGTCCCGGTGCTCCTGGCCGCGCCCGACGGGTGGGCCGCGTTCTACCAGTTCAGCCGCGAGCGCGTCGCGTCGTTCGGCTCGGTCTGGTACGCCCTGGGACAGCACGGCCACGGCATCGCGCCAGACCGGCTCAACCTGGTCGCCGGAGGTCTGTTCGTCCTGGCCTGCGTGGCCATCGCCGTGTTGACGTTCGCCGCTCCTCGACCTCCCCGGCTGGCCCAGCTGGCGTTCTTGGTCGTCGCCGCGTTCGTGCTGACCAACAAGGTCTACTCGCCGCAGTACGTCCTGTGGCTGGTGTTCCTGTTCCCGCTGGCCCGCCCTCGATGGCGCGACTACCTCATCTGGCTCGGCTTCGAGGTGCTGTACTTCGTGGCCGTCTGGTGGCACTTGGAAGGGTTGAGCAACCCTGACCTAGGGATCCCGGACTGGCCCCACTCGTTGGCGACGCTGGCCAGGACCGTGGCGACCCTGGTGATCTGTGGGCTCATCGTCCGCGACATCTGGCGCCCGGAGCACGACCCTGTGGAGGGCGAAGCGCTGCCATCCGTCCCGCAGCCGGGCCAGTCACCGGTGCTGTTGTCGGGGTGAGCTAACCCCTTGCGGACGTGGCGGCGTCGATCTGCGCCTTGCCGTAGCGCACGTCGAGGAGCTGTTGAACCCGCTCGCGGCCGAGGAACCGTTCGCTGATGGCGTTCATCGGGTCAAGGGTGTAGCCGAACGTGCGGACGGTGTGGTCGCGGGCGCGCAGCGCAGCCCGGCGGTCCTCGGCGACCTCGTTGGCCTGCTCCACCCAGTTCAGCCAGCGTTCGACGCGGGCCGTCGCGGCTGCGCGGAGCAGCTCGACGGTCTCGTTCGTGCGGGCAGCCGTGTAGGAGTGCGCCACCGGTGAGTTGAACGCCCGCATGTAGGTGCCGTGGGACACCGACCAGGTGAGTCGCGGATCGCCGCGCAGCGCCAGGAAGTCGGCATCCTCCTCGACGTAGTAGCGAGACAGGTGGTCGACGTCGACCATCAGGTCGGCACGAGGGACCAGGTCGGAGTAGAAGAAGATGTCGGGGATCGTGCCGAAGACGAGCACCAGGTGCGGGACGTCGATGCGCTGATCGAGCCAGACCTGGAGGTTCATGTCGAGGATCGACGCCTTGCGGTTGCCCACCCACGAGTGCGCGAGATGCTCGACGCCGGGCCCGGTGTAGGTCGTCAACGACCCCTCGAAGTCCCCCGACTCGGTCGCCCAGTAGTCGAGGCCCGTCGAGGCTTCCTGGCGCACCAGGTCGGGGAACCGCTGCTCGATGCGCGCCTTGAGGTCGGTGAGGATGCCGTAGAGCGCGGCGTGGGTCTCGGTGACGTCGACGTCGGGGTTGTCGGCGAGGTACTCGTGGATGGTCTTGGTCTGGACGGCCGGCATGCCCGCGAGTCTAGTCCAGAGGTCCACCCAACGGAACAGTGTTCCGCAAGTGGGCGGCACTCAGCGGGGCGACTCCGGTTCGCCGTCGTCCGGTGCGGACGCAGTCGAGCTGTCCTGAGCCAGCGCGGGCGCCGGATCACCAGGAGGCGTCTCCCACGAGGTCTCCCACAGGCGTGTGCGGTCGAAGGTGCTCGTCGTGAAGCGCACGTCGCACGGGACCTGATCACCCGTCTCGACCGGGATGTCGTCGGGCACGAGCAGCAGCGAACACTGCATGTGGGGTGGCTCCGCGAACCACCGCTGTTTGCCCCCGACGTAGAAGGGAGCCTGCACACGGCCAGCCGCCTCGAGCCCACCAAGCGCGGCGACCTTGCCGCGCGCGACCATGCCAGACACGGGCTTCGGTGCCTCAAGGCCGACGCCGTGCGCGGTTCCGCCGCTGACGACGACCAGGTTCGTGCTGCCCGGTGCCCTCTTCTGCCGGTAGCCGTACCGCTCACCCCGCCGCAGGGCGTGGACGTCGAGGACGGTTCCGGTGGCGCGCAGAACCGATCTCTCGCCGAGCCAGAGGCGGGTGCCGACCCGCGGGCGGACGTCGAGGCCCGCGTGAGCCTGCCGCACCGAGGCCAGCTCCTCGTCGGCCAGGTGGGAGACCCACAGCCGCTCGACAGGCAAACCCGCCCCCCAAAGCCGAGCCACCGCCGCTTCGGTCTCCTCGGCCCGACCGAGCACCGGTGGGGCCAACGGCAGGTGGAGCGCGAAGCCCTCGAGCTCCACCCCCGGCAGGTGGGCCACGATCTCGGCCAGGCGGGCGTGGTCGATCCCGTGGCGGCGCATCGAGGTCTCGATCTCGACGACCACACGATGGCGGTCGCCCGAGGCCGACCTTTCGGCCAGGGCCGCGAGCCCCTCGATCGACGAGACGGTGCGGATGAGCCGCGGGTCTGGCGTGGCTGCGGGATCCGTCGCGGGGTGCCACGGGGTCAGCACCAGGACGTCGCCCTCGTACGTCTCACGCACGGCGCCGACCTCGGCAGCCGTGCCCACGGCCAGGACCGGGCAACGCAGTGCTGCGGCTTCGTGGCCGAGCAGCGCGTGACCGAAGCCGTAGCCGTTGCCCTTGGTCACGGGGACGAGGCCGGGCACGGCGTCCGACACGGCGCGCAGATGCTCGCGCCAGCGCGGGCCATCGACGTGGAGGGTGAAGGTCATCGGCGGCCCGATCGACTGAGATAGGTGGTGAATCCCCTGTAGAGCAAAGGGTTCAGCGGATAGTCCCACTCGCCGACATACTCGACGGCTTCGCCCCCGGTGCCGAGCTTGAACTGGATGAGACCGAACAGAGGATCCTCCGGGTCGAGGGTGTCCGAGATCCCTCGCAGGTCATAGGTCTCGGCGCCGACCGCGAGCGCGCCCTGGATCATGGACCACTGGATGGCGTTGCTGGGACGCACCTCGCGCTTGTGGTCGGCGCTGGCTCCATAGCTGTACCAGACATGGCGCCCGGAGCGGACGGCTGTTGTCGCCGCGAGGATCTCGCCCTCGTGCCTGGCCAGGTAGAGACGGATTCGGTCGGGGTCCTCGGCGCTCATGGCGTCCCACATCCGCTGCATGTAGGACAAGGCGCGGGGGGTGAAGCCGTCGCGCGCGGCCGTCACGGTGTAGACGCGGTGGAAATCGGCGAGGTCGTCGCGTCCACCCAGGCTCACCTCGACCCCGCTCTTCGCGGCCTTCTTGATATTGCGTCGCCAGAGCTGGTTGAAGCCAGCCAGGACGTCCTCCTCGGTTCGGCCAGCGAGGCCCAGCTGGAAGACGTAGCGCGGCTGTACGTCGCCAAAGCCCGATCCGGTGTCGGGAGCCTGCTTCCAGCCTGCCGTACGCAGTGCCGCGCCCAGCTCGCGACCGGCGGCCGACTCAGCGTCAGCGGCCACCTCGCCGAGCCGTTTCGCCTGACCGAGGGCGATGGCCTCCTTCAGCGTCGCGGCCGACCATCGCCTGACCTCGACCTGTGGACCGATCTTCACCGCGAACGCCTTGTGGGACTTGAGGTATTTGGTCATCGGCGCCAGGAGATCCGGAGCGTCGTAGCGCGTCCAGTCGAGCACCGGCCCTTCGGGCAGGTAGGCCAGGTGGCGGTTGATGCGGGGCGCCGTTCTCAGCAGCACGAGTCCGGCGCCGACCAAGGTCGGCCCGTCGTACCACCCCAACGACAGGCGCCCCCATTCCGCCTTGACCCCGGCCCACGAGGGAAGCTGGAGGAAGGACGCTGACCGCTCCTCAACGAACGATCGATGGGTCTCGGCGTCGAGGGGGCGGACGTCGAGCGGCATACCCCAACCCTAGGGCGCCGGTCAGAGCGCCAGGTCGACGACGACCGGTGCGTGGTCGCTGGGGCCCTTGCCTTCCTTCACCGAGCCCTTGCGAGCCTCTCGATCGACGTAGGCGTCGGTGACCGCGTCGGCGAAGGGGCCGTTGGCGTAGACCAGATCGATGCGCATTCCGAGGTTCTTGTGGAAGTTGCCCCCGCGGTAGTCCCAGTAGGTGAACGGGTGGTCGTGCTTGAGGGGGCGGGGAAACACGTCACGCAGCCCCAGGTCGCGCAGCGCCTCAAGGGCGGCCCGCTCGGGCTCGGTCACATGGGTCTGTCCGTCGAAGGCCGCGCGATCCCACACGTCCTCGTCGGTCGGTGCGACGTTGAAGTCGCCGAGCACGGCGAAGGGAGACGGCGCGGCAGCCTCGTCGGCCACGGTCTGCCGGAGCGCCTCGAGCCAGGCGAGCTTGTAGCGGTAGTGCGGATGGGCCGGCTCGCGACCGTTGGGCACGTAGACCGACCACAGGCGCACGCCTCCGCACGTGGCGCCGATGGCCCTCGGCTCGTCGACCCCGTCGAAGGCCGGCTGATCCCGTAGACCGTGGGAGACGTCCGCGAGCCCGACGCGCGACATGATCGCGACGCCGTTCCACCGACCTTCGGCGTTCAGGGCCGACTCGTACCCCAGCGCCGACAGCTCGGCGTGCGGAAACTGCTCCGGCGGGTTCTTCAACTCTTGGAAGCACACGACATCGGGCGAGGCGGCGGGAAGCCAGTCGAGGAGCTTGGGCAGGCGGACCGTGATCGAGTTGACGTTCCAGGTGACGACGCGCACGGGCCGACCCTACGACGCGGCACGGACGCCTGACGCACGTCCGGGTCCGGTCTCGAGGATCGCCAAGCGATCAGAAGCCAAAGCCTCCGTGCGCGAGTGAGAGACCGAGGCCCACCGCGGCGCCGCCGGTGCCGAGGATGTCGGCCCACCGCTGATTGGTGTTCTCCGAGGTCATCTGGCTCCAGAAGCCCAGCACCACGCCGATCGCGCCGATGATCGCCCCTGCCACGTGCGCGCTCGTGATGAAGCCCAGGATCAGAGCGATCGCACCCAGCACCAGGGTCACGCCGGTGAGGATCTGCTGGCGCTGATGATGGGTGGACGGGGTATCGGTCGCCGAGTGGCCGAGCAGCTTGGGGTCCTGGGGCAGGACGGCCCAGGTGCCCTCGGCCGGCTCGGAGGGTTCGGGGAAGTCGCGCTGGGCTTCGGGTGCAGAGTCGGTCATGGGCGCGAGCGTGTCGTCATCCACGGCGGATTTCAAGGGTGACGCCCCGGTCCGGTAGTCTCGATTGCCGTGCCCGACCCCAGGTCGGGCACGACGCTGAAGCCCTTCCTGCCGAGCAGGAGGAGCTGACCCTCCTGCCACGGATCGACCGTGGCCGCCGAGTCCACAGGAGGTGGGTTCTCGCATGCGTCGCTATGAACTGATGGTCATCCTCGACCCCGATCTCGAGGAGCGCACCGTCGCCCCGTCCCTCGACACGTTCCTCAACGTCGTACGCAAGGAAGGCGGCACCGTCGAGAACGTCGACATCTGGGGCCGCCGCCGCCTCGCCTACGAGATCGACAAGAAGCCGGACGGCATCTACGCCGTGGTCGACCTGACCTGCGAGCCGGCCACCGTCAAAGAGCTGGACCGCCAGCTCAACCTCAACGAATCGGTCATGCGCACCAAGGTGCTCCGACCGGCAGCGAAGTAGGCGCGCCATGGCCCAGGGAGACGTCACCGTCACCATCGTTGGCAACCTCACCGCCGACCCGGAGCTGCGGTTCACGCCGAGCGGGGCGGCCGTCGCCAACTTCACCATCGCCTCCACGACGAGGCTGATGGACAAGCAGACCCAGGAGTGGAAGGACGGCGACACGATCTTCATGCGGTGCGCCGTGTGGCGGCAGTACGCCGAGAACGTCGCCGAGTCGCTCACCCGCGGTTCCCGGGTCATCGCGACCGGGCGCCTCAAGCAGCGCTCGTACGAGACCAAGGAAGGCGAGAAGCGCACGGTCGTCGAGATGGACGTCGACGACGTGGGCCCCGCCCTGAAGAACGCCACGGCCAAGGTCACCAAGGTCGCCCGACAGGGTGGCGGCGGATTCGGGGGCGGCGCGCCCGCGGACGACCCGTGGGCCACGCCGGTCGACGCCGCACCAGCAGGCTCTTCAGCCTCCGGCGGTTCGGCGTCCTATGACGAACCCCCCTTCTGACCGACTGACCCCTTCCCCCACCTGACGCGAAAAGAGACGACCCACCATGGCTACCAAGCCCCCCATCCGTAAGCCCAAGAAGAAGAGCAACCCGCTCAAAGCGGCCAAGATCGATCACGTCGACTACAAGGACACTGCGCTCCTGAGGAAGTTCATCTCCGACCGGGGCAAGATCCGCGCCCGTCGAGTCACGGGCGTCTCGGTACAGCAGCAGCGTGAGATCGCCAAGGCCGTCAAGAACGCCCGCGAGATGGCCCTGCTCCCGTACACCTCGACCGCGCGCTGAGAGGGGACGTCCCGATGAAGCTCATCCTCACCCACGAGGTCGCCAGCCTCGGTGCCCCCGGCGACATCGTCGAGGTCAAGGACGGCTACGCCCGCAACTTCCTGGTCCCCCGTGGCGACGCCATCCGGTGGACGAAGGGTGCCGAGAAGGAGATCGCGTCGATCAAGCGCGCCCGTGAGGTCCGCGAGATCCACGATGCCGATCACGCCCGCGAGGTCAAGGGCCAGCTCGAGGCGCTCAAGGTCACCCTGTCGGCTCGCGCCGGTGAGGCCGGCCGGCTCTTCGGCTCGGTCACGGTCGGCGACGTCGCCGACGCCATCAAGGCCTCGGGCGGCCCCGACGTCGACAAGCGCCGCATCGACATCGGTACACCGATCAAGACCGTCGGAGCGCACACGGTGACCGTCCGCCTGCACGCCGACGTCTCGGCCGCGGTCGGCGTCGAGATCGTCCCCGCCTGACCCCGATCGTCCGCAAGGGGGACGTTCACCCGTGCTCTACGCCGGAGGGACTTCCCCCTTGCGCTGTGGTCCGCGCGTAGGGCCCGTGATGAGCCAGTCGTCGGACCGGGCGCGGTACGACAGCAGCGCCAGCCGGACCACCATGAACCACAGCAGCGCGCACCACAGCGCCACCAGACCCGCCTTGCCTTCCCACAACAGCGGCACCGCCAAGGCGAAGGGTGCGTACGCAGCAAGCATCACCAGCTGAGCCCGCGCCAGCCAGCGGCCGTCGCCCGCGCCGATGAGAACTCCGTCGAGGACGAACACCGGCCCCGCGATCGGTTGGTGGATCGCGACGACGATCAGCGCGGCACCCAAGGCCGAGGCCACGGCGGGCTCGAGGGAGAAGATCGAGGAGAAGAACGGGCGGGCGAGGACCACGGCCGCAGCGAGGACGACTCCGCCCCAGACACCCCACTGCAGCATGCGGTGAACGGCGGCTCGCGTCCCGTCACGGTCGCCCGCGCCCAGGCTGCGCCCGACGATGGCCTGCCCCGCGATGGCGAGGGCGTCTAGCGCCAGCGCGAGCAGGATCCAGGTGAGATAGGCCAGCTGGTAGGCGGCAACCTCGGCGTCACCGAGCCGGGCGGCGACCGCGACCGTGAGCAAGAACACGGCTCGCAGCGCCACCGTTCGCACGAACAGGGGGCCGCCGTCCCGTGCGGCGCGCAGCACGTCGCCGGATCCGGGGCGCAGGGGCGCGTCGGCCCGGAGGGCATCTCGTCGGACCAATACGACATACACGACCGCGGTGGCCGTCTGGGTGGCCACCGTGGCCCACGCCGATCCGGCAACCCCCCAGTGCAGGCCCAGGACCAGAAGCGCCGAAAGGCCGAGGTTGATGATCGCTCCCGCGACGGCAATGACCAGGGGCGTACGCGTGTCCTGGAGGCCACGGCGCACACCGGTGCCGGCCAGCACCAAGAGCATCGCCGGCAAGCCCACGGCGGAGACCCTCAAGTAGACCTCCGCGTAGCCGGCGGTCTCGGGTGACGCACCGAGCCCGCGCACCAGCGGGCCGGCGAGAGCGGCCAGGCCGATGAGCAGCACCGCTCCGAGAGCGGCGGCGAGCCAGAGACCGGCGACGCCGTCGCGGACGGCGCCGAGGCGGTCACCGGCGCCGACGCGCCGGGCCACCGCGGCGGTGGTGCCGTAGGCGAGGAACACGCAGAGCCCGACGACCGTGCCGAGAACGGTGCCGGCGATCGCCACGCCGGCCAGGGGTTGGGTGCCTAGTCGGGCCACCACGGCCGCGTCGCCGAGCAGGAACAGCGGCTCGGCGATCAACGCCCCGAAGGCGGGGACCGCGAGCCGGAGAATCTCCTGGTCACGCGCATCAAGGCGGGGGGTCCACCCGCGCCGTCCCCAGCCGTTGTCCACAGGCGCGCACGCTAGCGTCAGGCCCGTACGGCCCCTCGGGCGCCTCCTGCGGGTGACACGCCCGCAAGGAGTTTTGGTCCCCAGCCTGTTGATTGGTGTTCTCGCAGGTCAGAGGCCCTTTCGACCACGCATTCCCGGACATTTCCCCATCTGGGTCCACACCCTGGGGCGGCCTGTCAACAGGCAGCCCGGCGCGTCACGCACAAGAGCCTGGCTAGTTGTCCACAGTCATCCACAGGGCGGCCTGGACGGCAGGTCTTGGTGCGCATACGGTCGCGCAGCGGCTCCGGACCGGGGCCGCACGCCACGGATGACCTCATTCTTCCCACGGCGGGCTGGCGTCGTGGAGATGTCGGTGCCCTGGGGTTTCCTGGGTTCTAGGTCCGGCATCCCGTGGGCACGACGATCAGGAAGAGGTCTCGCTTGAGCGTCACCGAGTTGCGCGGGCAGGAGGTCTACCTCGACGACCCTGCGCGTTCGGGGTTCGACCGTCAGCCGCCCCAGGACCTCGTGGCCGAGCAGTGCGTCCTCGGCGCGATGCTGCTGAGCAAGGACGCCATCGCTGATGTCGTGGAGGTGCTCCGCCCCGGCGACTTCTACAAGCCCGCCCACCAGACCGTCTATGACACGGTTCTCGACCTCTACGGGCGCGGCGACCCCGCTGACGCGATCACCGTGTCCAACGCGCTGCAGACCCGCGGTGAGATCGCCCGCATCGGCGGCGCTCCCTACCTCCACACGCTGTTGGCCTCGGTGCCGACAGCGGCCAACGCGGGCTACTACGCCAAGATCGTCCGTGAACGCGCCATCCTGCGCCGCCTGGTCGAGGCTGGGACGCGCATCGTGCAGATGGGCTACGCCTCAGACGGCGGCGAGGCCGACGAGCTGGTCGACCGCGCCCAGGCAGAGGTCTACTCGGTCACCGAGCGGCGCACCTCAGACGACTATCAGCCGTTGAGCGCGATCATGGAGGAGACCCTCGACGAGATCGAGGCGATCTCCAGCCGCGGCGGCGCCATGGTCGGGGTGCCTACGGGCTTCAGCGACCTCGACCAGCTGACCAATGGCCTGCATGGAGGCCAGATGGTCGTGCTGGCGGCGCGGCCAGCGGTCGGCAAATCGACGCTGGCCCTGGATGTGTGCCGCTCCGCGTCGATCAAGCACGGCTTGACGTCGGTGATCTTCTCCCTGGAGATGGGCCGCAACGAGATCACCATGCGGTTGCTGTCCGCCGAGGCCAAGGTCGCCTTGCACAAGATGCGATCCGGGCAGCTGGGAGAGACCGACTGGAACCACCTGGCGCGCACCATGTCGAGCGTCTCCGAGGCGCCACTGTTCATCGACGACAGCCCCAACATGTCGATGATGGAGATCCGCGCGAAGTGCCGGCGGCTCAAGCAACGTCACGACCTCCGCCTCGTCGTCATCGACTACCTCCAGCTCATGTCCAGCGGCAAGAAGGTTGAGTCGCGCCAGCAGGAGGTGTCGGAGTTCTCTCGGTCGCTCAAGCTGCTGGCCAAGGAGCTCGACGTCCCGGTGATCGCGGTCAGCCAGCTCAACCGTGGCCCGGAGCAACGGACGGACAAGAAGCCGCTCATGTCCGACCTTCGCGAGTCGGGATCGATCGAACAGGACGCCGACATGGTGATCCTGCTGCACCGCGAGGATCAGTACGAGAAGGAGTCACCGCGCGCCGGCGAGGCCGACTTCATCGTGGCCAAGCACCGCAACGGGCCGACGGCCACGGTCACCGTGGCCTTCCAGGGCCACTACTCCCGCTTCGTCGACATGGCCCAGATCTAGTGAGGGGCAGCCGTCGCGCCTGACAGCGAGGGCGACCCTTAGACCGCGGTGCTTCGGCCCCTCTGCAAAGCCAGCGGCGACATGTGCTTGCCGCCGTGGAAGGTCTCGACGACGCCGGCCTCCGAGGAACGGTCCTTCCGTCGGGCTGGAGCCCGCTCGGCCTGATCCAGCACCGCACCGTCAGCCCGCTGCGAGCGAGTCGTCGTCGGCCAGGGCTGACTGAGCGGCTGCGAGGCGATCCGCGCAGCGAGCGGGCATCGTGTGGCCGTAGTACGGAAACGTCATCACGGCCAGCGCGAGCGCCCACGCTCGTCCTCGCAACCACGCGGCGTCATCGACTCCGAGCAGCGCGCGAAACTCGGATCGTGCTGGAGCGTCAAGAACCTCCCAGGCCACCGCCAGGTCGATCGTCGGGTCCCCCACGGACAAGCCCCCGAAGTCGAGGACAGCCGTGAGCCGCCCCGCGCGAAGGAGGAGGTTCTCGGCGGCGAGGTCTCCGTGCAACCAGCGTGGTGGCACCACGGTGGAGGTTCCCGGTCGGGTGATCGCGTCCTCCCAGATCGTGAGCACCAGGTCGAGGTCGAGGTCGAGGTCAGGGATCGCGCGACAGTCGGCGATGGCGCGACGCATGGCGGAGTCGAAACGGCCAAGGGGCTCTCCGCGATACCACCGAAGGGCCGGGTCACGACGAGCGAGGTCCGGTACCTCAAGCTCGCCAAGCCGTCCGACAAAGGTGGCCAGGTCGCGGGCGAGTGCTCCACGATCGTCCCCAGCCGGCGACCGGATGGCTGCGGGTGTGTCACCGACCAGCCACCGCACCACAGACCATCGCTCGGGATAGTCGAAGCCGGGGTCGCCTACGGCCACGACCTCGGGCACCGCGACAGGCACGGCGCTGGCGACGTACGGCAGCCAGCGCTGCTCCTTCTCGATCGTCTTGGTACCCCCTGGTTGCCGTGGGAGGCGGACGAGCAGATCCGATCCGAGTCGGAACAGCGCGTTGCTGGACCCGGTGGCCTCGAGGCGCATGAGCGGCAGGTGGGCGAAGTCGGGCCGGTCGCGATCGACCAGAGCCCTGACCAGTGGAAGCTCGATAGGAAGCTCGTCGTCGTGCAGCCGCTGCGCCACGCGGATAGCCAAGCCGCCGAGCCGCAACGTGTCCAACGGCTTGGCCAGGGCCTACCAGACGTCTCCTGCGCGCCAGTCGCAAGCGAGGTCCTCGTCCGGGTCAAGAGTCGCTGAGCCCGGAAGCACCCACACCGAGCCGTCCTCGTCGGGGGTCCGTCGGCGCCCGGTCGGGGCGATCACCGAGGTCGTCCCGGTCCAGCGCAGCCACGACCGTCCGGCGTAGAGCCTCTCGCCAGCGGCTGAGGCGGACAGCGCGCCAAGCTCGAAGCCGCCGTGGATCAACGACTCCAGCTCGTCCATGAGCGCGCTGCCGTATCCGCGTCGGCGCCGATCGGCACGAACGGCCACGGCCTCGACATAGCCGGTCCGCAGCGGGCGGGAGCCGTGGAGGAGCCGCCGCATCACCACGGACCCGTGCCCAACAAGGTCTCGCCCCTCCCAGATGCACGCGTGCATTCCCCCGAGCCCATGCTCGTAGTCGTCATCGCTGAATCCGTCCCGGAATGAGCTGGTCAGCAGATCGCGGATCGCGCGCCGCTGGACCTCGTCGAGGTGTGCCGTGTGGCTCAGGGTGACGGCGGGAGCGGGCTCGTCCATCCGGTCATGGTGCCCGACGCCACCGTTCCCCCCCGTCCGCAGGAAACTCGCACGACCTGAGCCGCCGCGTGTGGCAGCGTTCGCGGCATGGACGACTACCGCACCCTCAACCAGCAGAGCTGGGACGAGCGGGCTCCCGCGCACGCCGCCTCCCCCGACTACGCGGTCGAGGCCTTCATCAGCGACCCCACACACCTGAGCGACGTCGTGCGCTTCGATCTGCCGCGTCTTGGCGACGTGACCGGGCTGCGGGGCATCCACCTTCAGTGCCACATCGGCACCGACACCCTGTCGCTGGCGAGGCTGGGCGCCCGGATGACCGGCCTCGACTTCTCACCCGTCGCCCTCGAGCAGGCGCGGGTGCTCTCGGCCCAGGCCGGGCCGCCCGTCGACTACGTCGAGTCCGACCTCTACGGGGCCCTCGATGTCCTCGAGCCTGGCGTCTACGACCTGGTCTTCACCGGGATCGGCGCCCTGTGCTGGCTGCCTGACATCCGACGCTGGGCCGACGTGGTCGCAGCCCTGCTGAAACCGGGTGGCCGGCTCTTCATCCGCGAGGGACATCCCATGCTCTGGTCCCTGGCGGAGCCACGCGAGGACGGGCTGCTGGTCGTCGACGCTCCCTACTTCGAGCGTGAGGAGCCCGACCTGTGGACCGAGGGTGGTACCTACGTCGAGACCGACGTGGAGTTCGTGCACAACACCACGGCGTCCTGGAATCACGGCCTCGGGGAGATCGTCACGGCCCTGCTCGACCGTGGGTTCACGCTGACGATGCTCGTCGAGCACGACAGCGTGCCCTGGGATGCGCTCCCGGGCCAGATGGAACGCTTGCCGGGCGGCGAGTTCCGGCTTGCCGATCGACCCTGGAGGGTGCCGCACAGCTACACCCTGCAAGCGGTCCGCGGAGGTGGATGACGCGGAGGTGGATGACGCGGAGGTTGATGACGAGGAGGGTGCTCGCAGGGCTAGCGCGTGAGGAAGGACGCAAGCCCGGCCGCGAAGGCCACGGCTTCCGACTGCCGGAACGGGGCTGACCGCATCAGCGCAGCGTCGGTGGCGTTCTTCATGTTGCCCGTCTCGACGAGGACCGAAGGAACGGCGCTGAGGTTGAGGGTGGCCAGGTCGGCGCGTCGCAGCAGCGCGTCTCCGCCCGCCGCGTAGGTGGAGTAGGGCATGCCCGTACCGGACCTGAAAGCCGATCTGATGGCTCGGGCCAACGTCCCAGACTTCTTGGTCACCGATCTCCCGACCAGCTGGTGACTCGAGGTGATGACGACGAAGCCACGGGCCCCAGAGGCAAACGAGCCGTCGGCGTGGATGGACACCATCACGTCGGCGCCCTTCTTCGCGGCGAGCCCAGCACGGACCGGCGTGCACGGCCCGACGCCGGAGTTGCTGTGGCGCGTCAGGTACACCGTGGCTCCTTGCAGCCTGAGCTCCGTGGCCGTCCGTCGCGCGACGTCGAAGGTGTACTTCGCCTCGGTGTAGCCGCCGCGGGTCGCCGTACCCGTGGTGTTGCAGGCCTTGTGAACGCCGTTCCCGGCGTAGATCGTTCGGTTGATGATCTCGGGGTGAGCCCAGTTGCGCCCATTGTGACCGGGGTCGATGACCACCACGGCGCCCTCGAGCGGCAGGCGGGGCGGGGCCGGCGGAACGGGCGGCCCGACGAAGCCCACGGTCGCCGCCGCCGCGCAGATCAGTGCCGTCGCAGCGACCAAGCGACTCGCCGCGGGCCTGATCGAAGACTGCATCCTCACCCGGCGAGACTACCCAGCCCGGCTCGAAAGTCAGACCACCGATTCCAGGGTCGTCCCCTTGGTCTCCTTGATCTTCTTGAGCACGAAGAAGAACGAGCCGATCGCGAACGCTGTGTAGATGCCGTAGGCCAGCTCGAGGGATACGCCCGACAAGGTCGGGAACGTGGTGGAGACGACGAAGTTGGCCAGCCACTGCGCGGCGGCTGCGACGGCCAACGCTGCGGCGCGGATCGAGTTGGGGAACATCTCTCCCAGGAGCACCCAGACGACCGGACCCCAGGAGAAGGCGAAGAAGAACACGAAGACGTTGGCGGCGATCAGCGCGATGATGCCGGACGTGTGAGTGAGGCTGGGGCTGTCGTTCACCACGGGAGCCGCCCCGAACACGTAGGTGAGCGTGCCCAGACCCACCACCATGCCGACCGATCCCACCAGCAACAGCGGACGGCGCCCCACCTTGTCGATGATCGAGATGGCCAGAATCGTGCCCGCGATGTTGACGATGGCGCTGATGATCGAGATGAGCAGGGACTGGTCCTCGCCGATCCCGACCGACTGCCACAGGACGGAGGAGTAGTAGAAGATCACGTTGATCCCGACAAGCTGTTGGAACGCGCTCAGCAGGATTCCGAGCCACACGACGGGTAGGAGTCCGAACCGGGGCCCGCGCAGGTCGGAGAGAACTGGCTTGTGCTCAGCGTCGACGGACGCCTCGATCGCGGCCAGCAACGCGCTGACGTCACCGGGGTTGATCTGATCCAGAACGTCTCGCGCCTCGTCGTTTCGCCCGCGCGCCACGAGCCAGCGTGGTGACTCAGGGATGCCCAACGCCATGCCGCCGTACAGCAGCGCTGGCAGCACCTCGATGAGCAACATCCAGCGCCAGGCTTCGAGCCCGAGCCACCAATCGCTGCTCGCCGAACCCGCTGCGCGGACGATGACGTAGTTGACGATCTGGCTGATGGCGATGCCGAGGACGATCGCCATCTGCTGCAGCGACCCCAGGCGACCGCGCAAGGCGGCGGGCGAGATCTCCGCGATGTAGGCAGGCGCGATCACCGAGGCGACGCCGATCGCGAAGCCGCCGAGGATCCGCCACACGATGAGGTCGGTGACGCCCACCGCGAGTGCGGAGCCGAGACCACTGACCACGAACACGGTGGCGGCGAGGAGCATGACCTTGACGCGACCGAACCGATCGGCGAGAAGACCGGCCGTCCATGCCCCCGCAGCCGCGCCGAGGAGGGCCGAGGAGACCACGAACCCGATGAGTCCGGAACCGATCCCGAACTGCGCCTGGATCGCATCCACGGCGCCGTTGATGACGGCGCTGTCGTAGCCGAAGAGGAAGCCGCCCATGGCGGCTGTTGCGGCGAGGCGGACGACGCGCCTTGTGGTCGAGGCGTCGGCGGCGGCCACACTCATCGGGTCAGGCTAGGGATCCGATCGACGCCCTTTTGGTTGTTTCGCGGAAATCGATGCTGCCGTGGTCCGAGCTCAGTCGTGGTTGGCGGCGGCGAGGGTGGCGATCTGGGCCGAGGTCAACGTGCTGTTCCAGATGGCGACCTCGTCGAGGGTTCCGGAGGGCACGGGTGCCGCGCTGCCCAGCGCCGTCCAGGAGTTGAGGTTGTCCCAGCCAACGCGCCAGTAGCCGGTGTAGCCCTGCTCGCCCTGCGTCACGCCGGCGTTCTGCGCGGTCTGCAGGACCCCGTCGACGTACAACCTCATGCCTGCCGGTCCAAGCGTCGCAGCGATGTGGTGCAGACCTCCGGTGACCGGGTTGTTGCTGCGAATGGTGGTGGCGGTCCCGGTCCAGATCCCAAAGCGCACGTAGCCGGCGTTGTCGAGGTAGAGGTGGCGGTCGTAGCGCGACGATGACCCGCTGGCCACGTTGGAGAAACCGATCAGCCGCCCTTGGCCGCCGGTGAGATTGACCCACATCGACAACGTGAAGCGGTCCGGTCCGGTGATCGCGGCTCCGCCGGTACGAACCCCAGGGGTGCCGGTGCCGTCGAACGCGAGCGCTGTGGAGCTGCTGCAGTCGAGCAGACCCGTGGCACCCCAGACGTGCCCGGTGCCGATCGGCGTCGCGTTGGGGGCCCCGGCTGCGTCGGCCACGGTGACCACGAGACCGGTCTCGTCCAACCGAAGGTAGTTGCGCGGTGCGGGCACGGTGCCGAGAACCGTCGCCGGATAGACGTTCGTCCCGCACCACGAGCCGGTGGTGAACGTGCTGCTCTTGGCGGATGCTCCGTCGGTGAACGTGGCGGACGTCGAGGCCGGCCCGTGGGCGAAGAAGGCGAGTCCCGCGATCGCCGCGACGATCGTCAGGCGGCGCGACTGCTCACGCGGAGGTCGCGAAGGCATCGCGGTGCTCCCGGCGTTGGTCGTGCTCGGAGTTCTTCGGCCGATCCGGCCGGCGCCGCCACGAGAGCAGCTCGGCGCCCAGGAGCAGGATCAGGGGTGGTGCGAAGACGAGAAAGCGACCCAGCGGTGCGTGGGCATAGCCGAGGAAGTAGCCCCACCCAGGACGGATCTGGGACACCGCTCCCCGGACGTTGGCGATCGGCGTGAGGTCGGGGTCGGGGTCGGCGTTCGCGTCGCCCTTGGTGCGGATGTAGCGGGTGGTGACGACGTTGCCGTTGACGTCCGTGACCTCGCGGTTCTTGCCGTCCACGTACTCGAGATCGGGCTTCTCCACGAGGTCGATGATCCGGTGGGTCGTCAAGGTTCCCTCGAGCCCAGTTGGGCGGAACGCGACGACCTGCCCGATCCGGAGCTCGGTGGGGGCGATCTTGGTGATGACCACGGCATCGCCGACGTTGAACTGCCCGGAAACCTGCTGAGACCCGGCTGGACCTTCCATGGATCCGCCAGTGACGACGAGGATCCGCTGGCCGTGCACGTGATACCACAGCGGGATCCCGTAGGCGAGGACGGCTACCGACATGGAGGCGGCGAACACGAGCCGGAAAGTCCAGCGTCGTGCTCCCCGCCCCCAGAGGTTGTCGACCTTGCTCACGAGATCCCGCTCCGGTTGCTGATCGGTTGGACTAGTTGTTCCTGGTCTGCTCGGCGTCGAACGTGAACGTCACGACCGTGGTGGCGTTCTGGTAGGCGTTCCCGGTGCCGATGTCGAGTGCGGCGTGGACACAGAGGTCCTCGTTCGCGCCCGCGCCCAGGACACGGTCGCCGGCTTGCGAGCCCACGGCCGGGCTGCCGAACAAGCCACGGCTGGCGCCGATCGGCAGCGTGGTGTCGAGCTGAGTGCCCCCGCCCAAGTTCCCGTTGGCACAGGCAGCCGGGGTAACACCCTCGTAGACCGAGAAGTCCAGGATGCTGCGCAGCCCCTTGCCGTCCGTGTCGGTGGCCGTAGCCGTCCCGGCGTAGCGCAGCTGCAGGCTGCCGGTGTTCTCGAGGTTGATCGACCCGTAGACGTCGTCGCCGGGGGCCATGTTGGCTGCGTTGAAGTTGACCGTCGCCGGTGATCCGGTGAGGTCCAGAGTGCCGGTGACGAACCCGGCACTCGTGACGTCCTCCTGGTCGGTGAACAGGGCGTTCGTGGTGAGACTGCCGAGTGCGACGAGCGAAAGCCCGGCGATGCCGAAGGCTGCAAACAGCCTGCGGCGGCGCTCCTTGTCTTCGGGAGTGTCTTGCCGGGGCCGCTCGAACTCGGCGAGCAAGTCGTCCATGGGTGAGGTTCCTTCCCCCCTGAGAAATGACAGCAATGACTGAGCAAGGGCCGCCGGGCGTGGGTTGACCCCTACGTTCTCCATCGGCAGCCGCCGCGAAAGCCTTGAGGAGCGGCCTAGGCTGGGGCGATGCCCCCGACCGTCCGGCTACGCCCGGAGCTCGATGCCCTGGCCGACTACCGGGCGGGACGCGCCGCTCCACGCGGCGCTTACAAGATCTCCTCGAACGAGAACCCCTACCCGCCCTTGCCGTCGGTCGTGAAGGCGCTTGAGCAGGCCGTCGGAACGATCAATCGTTACCCGGACTTCGCATCGACCCGCCTGGTCGAACGCCTGGCCGAGCGCTTCGACGTGCCCGTGGGTGACCTCGCTGTTGGGACAGGATCGGTCGGCATCTGCCAGCAGCTCGTCCAGGCGGTGGCCGGTCCAGGCGACGAGGTGGTCTTCGCCTGGCGGTCGTTCGAGGCCTATCCGATCGTCGTGCAGATCGGGGGGGCCACGGCCGTACGCGTCCCCCTCGACTCGACGTCCACGCACGACCTCACGCGGATGGCCGCCGCTGTGACCGATCGCACGCGCCTGGTTCTGGTTTGCAACCCCAACAACCCCACGGGCACCGCCGTGCGGAGGCAGGCGCTGGAGGCCTTCCTGGACCAGCTGCCACCCGACCTCCTCGTGGTGATCGATGAGGCTTACCGCGAGTTCATCCGCGACCCGGAGATCCCCGACGGCATCGATCTCTACCGGGACCGCCCGAATGTCGCCGTGCTTCGCACCTTCTCGAAGGCCTACGGACTGGCGGGTCTGCGTGTCGGGTTTGCCGTCGCGCATGAGCCGGTGGCTGCGGCGCTGCGCAAGACAGCGGTCCCTTTCGGAGTGTCCACCCTCGCCCAGGAGGCGGCGGTGGCCTCGCTCGACGCCGAGGACGAGCTGCTGGAGCGGGTGGAACGGCTGGTCGCCGAACGAGGCAGGGTGGTCGAGGCACTGGCCGCCCAAGGTTGGGCGGTGCCCGACGCCCAGGCCAACTTCACCTGGTTGGGGCTCGGTGACCGATCGTCGGAGTTCGCGGGAGCCTGTCTCGACGCAGGTGTCGTGGTCAGGCCGTTCCCCGGTGAGGGGGTCCGTGTGACCATCGCTGAGCCCGAAGCCTCTGACCGCTTCCTCTCCGTCGCTGCGACCTTCGCCCCCTCCCCCGCCCCCCCCTCGTGATCATGCGCAGATGGCCCCTCGCCGCGATCGCGGTAGGGGCCATCTGCGCATGATCACGTGGAGAGGGCGGGCGGTCTGGGACTACGGGTCGGGATCGACGGTGACGTCCAGGAGGGGTACGTCGACCGGGGCGGTCGCTGTCGCCGGGCGTTCACCGCGCACCACGAGGGCGACCCCGAGGACGACGACGCCACCGCCCAGAACCGTCCAGCGGGTGACCGGCTCGGAGAGGATGAACGCCCCCAGCACGACGGCAACGACCGGGTTGACGTAGGCGTACGTGGAGGCGAGCGACAGCGGCGCGTGCCCGATGAGCCAGACGAACGCCGTGAAGCCGACGAGCGAGCCGATCAGCACGAGGTAGACCCACGCGCCCATCGACCGTCCGGTGAACGTCGACCAGTCGACGCTCTCGCGCCGGACGAGTCCGCCGAGAAGCAGGATCGCGCCCCCGCACAGCATCTCGTAGCAGGTCAGCACCAGCGCGTCGTCCGGGAGCGGAAGATGGGACGACAGGAACGACCCCAAGGCCCAGCAGAACGTCCCGAGAACGACGATGCCGATGGCCTTCAGCTGCGCCCCACTGGTCCAACCCCCGGGCAGCACGAGCACGGCTATCCCGGCGAAGCCGACGCCGACCCCCAGCACGGTCGCGGTCGACGGTCGCTCGCCGGCCAGCCGGCGCAGGACCACGACCCACAGCGGCATCGAGGCGACCAGGAGCGCGGCGAGCCCGGAGGGGATGGACGCCTCCGCCAGCGTGACCCCACCCAACCCCATGCCCAGCAGCAGGAACGCCACGCCGGCCGTGGCGGCGAGCTGGCGGGGCGTCACCCGCAAAGACGCAGAGCCTCGACGAACCATCACGAAGGCGGTGAGCAGCAGCCCGGCGGTGACGAATCGGCCACCCATGCCGAGCAGGGGCGGCATCGATTCGATGAGGATGGCGATCGCCAGGTAGGTCGACCCCCAGACGACGTACACGATCGATAGCGCCGTCCAGACTTGCGCGGCCCGGGCTTCTGGCATCTCAGACGGCGTCCTTGACCCGTGCTGGCAGCCCGACCAGCGCGACGACCCCGCCCAGCGCGCACAGGACCGCGGCGACGACCATCGAGCGTGAGAACGCGTCCACGCTTCCCACGGCCGCGCCCCCAGCCGTCCCGGCCAGGGGCAGTACGGCGATGGCCAGCAGGCTGGCGACCCGGGCGATCGCGTTGTTGGTCCCCGAGGCGGCTCCGGACCGATCTGCGGGCACGTCGATGAGCGCGGTTGTCGTGACCGGCGCGACAACGAGGACGAGGCCCACAGCGAACAGTGTCATCGGCGCAACGATCCCCATCCAGTAGTCCGACCCTGGGCGCACCCCCCCGAGCAGGAGCAGCGCCGCGCCCATGATCAACGGGCCAAGCGTGAGCAGGATCCGCGGGCCCACGACGGGGACCAGCGCGCCCACGCGTGCCGACAGGAAACCCAGCACGATCGTCACGGGTAGGCCGGTCAGCCCGGCGACGGCTGCGCTGTATCCGAGATTGGTCTGAACATGCACGATCAAGAGGAAGAAGGCCGCGCCCAGCGCCCCGTACACCACCAGGGTCACGAGGTTGGCGACGGCGAACGTCCGGATCTTGAACAGCGACGGCGGCAGCATGGGGTAGGCACTTCGTGCCTCCACAGCGACGAAGCCGACCAGGAGGGCCACGCCGAGCGCGACCAATCCGATCACGGCCGCCGGCGCTAGGCTCCCGGCCTCGATCAGCGGGTAGACGATGAGGCCTAGGCCCATCACGGCGAGTCCTGCCCCTGGGAGATCGAGCTGGGGCGCCAGGCGACCGGCCCGCCGGCGTCCGGGAAGCTCAGCCACTCCGGTTCGGGTCAGCCACCAGGCCACCGCGAGAAGCGGCGGGTTGATCAAGAAGATCGCGCGCCATCCCCAGCTGACCGATTCGACCAGGAGTCCTCCCAGCACGGGGCCTGCGGCGGTGAACAATCCCCCTAGCCCTGACCAGGCGCCGATGGCGCGGCCTCGGTCAGCCCCGGCGAACGAGGCCGACAAGATGGCGAGCGATCCTGGCACGAGCAACGCCGCGGCAACGCCTTGAAGCAGTCGCCCGACCACCAGGGTGCTCGCGGTCGGGGCCACGGCGCACAGCAGGGACGTGAGGCCGAAGCCCGCGATGCCCCACAGGAACACGCGTCGCTTGCCCAACAGGTCACCCAGTGCCCCGCCCACGAGCACGAGGGCTCCGAGGGTCAGCAGGTAGCCGTCCAGAATCCATTGCAGGGTCGAGAAGCCGCCTCCGAGATCGTCTCCCATGCGCGGAAGCGCCACGGTGACGACGCTCGAGTCGAGGAAGGCGACCCCGGACGCGACGATCGTCGCCGCCAGCGTTCGGCGTGCGGCAGGGGTCCCCCACGCAAGGGGGAGGTCCGCCGCGAGCGGCGGGGTACCAGCGGGCATTCACGCAGCCTGGCATGCGCGTAGGAGCCCGGCACGTCTGGACCGCCGTCGGTGTACACGGTGCGACCGTGCGGGTCGGTCGACCCGTGGCGCGGGCGGGTGCCAGGATGGGGTGGACGGCCGTAGTCGCAGGCACCACCCATTGCCGACGGCGTACGGTCGCCGTGCAGACCGTGACCGGCGACCCCGGGATCGGTGGACCGTAGGACGAGGAGGCCGCGTGCCCGACATCCGACCTGCCGACGGGGGCGTCGAGCTCGTTCAGCTGCTGACTCCCGAAGGCGAGCGGGTCCACCACCCCGACTACGACCTCGATCTCGCAGACGACGAATACCGCTCGCTCTACCGCGACCTCGTCCTCACCCGCCGCGTCGACCTCGAGGCCACGGCTCTGCAGCGCCAGGGTGAGCTCGGACTGTGGGCCGGCTGTCTCGGCCAGGAGGCAGCCCAGGTCGGTTCCGGGCGAGCCATGGAGGCCGACGACTTCGCCTTCCCCACCTACCGCGAGCACGGCGTTGCCCTCACCCGAGGGGTCGATCCGCTGTCGTTGCTTGGCCTGTTCCGAGGCGTCAGCAACGGAGGCTGGAATCCGTACGAGCGCAACTTCGCGCTCTACACGATCGTGATCGGCAACCAGTGCTTGCATGCCGTCGGCTACGCCATGGGCGTCCAGATGGAAGCCGCCAGGTCCGGGGACGCGGAGCACTCCAGCGCTGTCGTGGCCTACTTCGGCGACGGTGCGTCGAGCCAGGGCGACGTCAATGAGTCATTCATCTGGGCGAGCGTGTTCAACGCCCCGGTGGTCTTCTTCTGCCAGAACAACCAGTGGGCGATCTCCGAGCCCCTCGAGAAGCAGACCCGGATCCCGCTCTACCGCCGGGCTCACGGCTTCGGGTTCCCCGGGGTTCGCGTCGACGGCAACGACGTTCTCGCGGTCCTCGCCGTCACCCGGCGTCATCTGCAGGCCGCCCGCGAGGGATCGGGTCCAGCCCTCATCGAGGCGTTCACCTATCGGATGGGCGCTCACACGACGTCCGACGACCCGACGCGCTACCGGTTGGCGAGCGATCTCGAGGCCTGGAAGCTGAAGGACCCGGTCGAGCGGATGCGGTCGTTCCTGTGGAAGAGCCAGCTCGTCGACCAGGACTTCTTCGATGCGCTCGAGGTGGAGTCTGAGGAGCTGGCCGTGCGGTTGCGCGACGGATGCCGGGCCTTGCCGGACCCGTCTCCGATGGAGATGTTCGAGTACCCCTACGCGGAGCCCCATCCCTTGGTAGAGGAAGAGCGCGCGGCGTTCGCGGCCTACCTCGAGTCGTTCGAGGTCCCCGTGGGCCAGGGGGCCGACCCGGCTCGGGGGGTGAACGCATGAGCGAGCAGGTGCTGACCATGGCCAAGGCGCTCAATCTCAGCCTTCGCCGCTGCCTCGAGACCGACGACCGCACGCTCATCATGGGCGAGGACGTGGGCAAGCTGGGCGGGGTCTTCCGGGTCACCGATGGCCTGCAGAAGGACTTCGGCGAGCACCGCGTCATCGATACGCCGCTGGCCGAGAGTGCGATCCTGGGCACCGCCATCGGGTTGGCCATCCGCGGATACCGGCCGATCGTCGAGATCCAGTTCGACGGGTTCGTCTATCCGGCCTACGACCAGATCGTCAGCCAGCTGGCCAAGATGCATGCGCGGTCACGCGGCCAGGTCCCGCTCCCCGTCGTCGTACGGATTCCCTACGGCGGCGGCATCGGGGCCGTCGAGCACCACAGCGAGAGCCCGGAGGCGTACTTCGCGCACACCGCGGGTCTGCGCGTCGTGACGCCCTCGCACCCCGTCGACGCCTATTGGATGCTGCGCCAGTCGGTGGAGTGCAACGACCCGGTCATCTTCTTCGAGCCCAAACGGCGCTATTGGGACAAGGCGCCCCTCGACGAGGCCGTCGAGCCGACCGTCGGCCTGTTCGCGGGACGGGTGGCACGACCCGGCTCCGATCTCACGATCGCCTGCTACGGGCCCATGGTGCGCACCTGCCTGGAGGCCGCTGCGGCCGCGGAGTCCGAGGGCCGTGACCTCGAGGTGCTCGACCTGCGATCGCTGTCGCCCCTCGATGTCGACCTCGTCGTGGAGTCGGTCGAGCGCACCGGTCGGCTGGTGGTGGTGCACGAGGCGCCGGTGTGGCTGGGGATGGGCGCCGAGATCGCGGCTCGGATCCAGGAGCGTTGCTTCTACTCCCTCCAGGCGCCGGTGCTCCGCGTGGGTGGCATGCATGCCCCCTACCCGCCCTCGCGCATCGAGGACTACTACCTGCCCGACCTCGACCGCGTCCTCGACGCCGTCGACCGAGCCCTGGAGCACTGAGGTGACCCGCTTGCAGGACTTCCGACTTCCCGATGTCGGCGAAGGACTGACCGAGGGCGAGATCCTCACCTGGTACGTCGCCGTGGGCGACGCCGTTGTGGTCAACCAGACGATCGTCGAGGTGGAGACCGCTAAGGCCGCCGTCGAGCTCCCGTGCCCGTACGCGGGCCGCGTCACGGCCCTGCATGTCGCTGCGGGCGAGACGGTTGACGTGGGCACGCCGATCATCACCATCGACACCGAGCCGGACTCGGGCGGCGGCGCCGCCTCCCCCGGTGCCGGGTCTACGTCCGACGACGGGGCGTCGCAGGCCGCACCGCCCGCCCCCGCTCAGCCTGAGGCTTCCGAGGACACCCAAGGGATCGCTCCACCTGAGGCCGAGTTCGTCCCGGCTGGCGCCGCCCCCAAACGTGAGGCGGTGCTCGTCGGGTACGGCGTTCGCGAGGCGTCGGTGCACCGCCGTCCCCGTCGTCCGGGCGGTGGTTCGACTCGGCCCGTGCAGCCGACCCGGCACGGTGGTCTCGAGGTCGGTCGTGCCGCCGAAGCGGCGGCGCTCCGGGCCACCCCGCGCGCCAAGCCGCCGGTTCGCAAGCTGGCCAAGGACCTCGGGGTCGATCTGGCCAGCGTGACGGCCAGTGGTCCGCACGACACGGTGACGCGAGACGACGTCCTCGCGGCCAGTGCTGGACCGACGGGACCAGCCGCGGCTGGCTCTGCGGCGCTGGAGGGGACCGTAGCCGAGATCGAGCACTCGGCTCTGGTCTTCGTGGACGGCGAGCGCAGGGAGCCGGTGAAGGGCGTGCGCAAGCACATGGCTGAGGCCATGGTTCGCAGCGCATTCTCGGCTCCCCACGTGACCGAGTGGGTCGAGGTCGACGTCACCCGGTCGGTCAAGCTGGTGCGCCGCCTGCGGGAGACCCCGGGGTTCGCCGACGCCCGCGTGAGCCCCTTGCTCCTGGTCGCCCGAGCGGCGTTGCTCAGCCTGCGTCGGACCCCCGATCTCAACGCGTACTTCGACGACGCCGCCCAGGAGGTCGTCTACCGCGACCACGTCAATCTCGGCATTGCTGCGGCCACGCCGCGCGGCCTCATGGTGCCGAACGTCAAAGGAGCCCATCAGCTCGCATTGCCCGACCTCGCGCGCGCCTTGGACGACCTGGTGCGTACGGCGCGCGAGGGGCGGACGTCACCCGCCGACCTCAGCGGCGGGACGTTCACCATCACCAACGTCGGGGTCTTCGGCGTCGACGGTGGCACCCCGATCATCAATCCTGGTGAAGGAGCGATCCTCTGTGTCGGGGCGTTCCGGGAGCGTCCTTGGGTCCACAAGCACAAGGTGAAGGCCAGGGTGGTGGCCCAGCTCACGGTCAGTTTTGACCATCGACACATCGACGGAGCGCTCGGATCACGCTTCCTCGCCGATGTCGCGAGCGTCCTCGAGGACCCAGCCGCCGCGGTCTCCTGGTCCTAGGGACCCGACCTCAGCGCACTTTGACCTCAGCGCGTCTTGACCTCAGCGCACCTTGACCTCAGCGAACCTTGAGGATGATCTTCCGGCTGTGATCCGCGTGGAACGTCGGGCCGGAGACCAGCACCCGCCAGCGGAAGTTCACTTTCGACTTCGGCTTCCAGTTGATCCTGTAGCGCCCGGCGTCGGGCGTTGTCTTGCGCTTGGTCGTCCATTCACCGCTCTGCTTGCGCTGCAGTTTCACGACGGTTGCGGACTTCGGCCGGACCTTGCCGAAGAACGTCACCTTCTTCCCCGCCCGGACCGACTTGTCGGTCAGGTGGATGGTGGCCAAGCCGTCGACCCGGACCTTGGTGACCGGACTCTGCAGGCCACCGCTGGGCCCGCTCGTCGCGACGTACCACTCGTTGGTGGCCGATGGCTTGGCGGTGAAGGAGAACGTGCCGTCCGAGGAGGTGCTGGCGCGCTCCCCTCGGTCGACGAAACCGACGCTGCCCTTCGGCTGGCCGAACAGATGGATCGGCACACCCGGGTACGGTTCACCGCTGGCTCCATCCGTCACCGCGCCACGGACCGTGAACGTGTCTCCGACGACGATCCTGCGTGGATCGATGGCCGCGTCGAGGACCGGGCCAGCTTTCGGCTTGGTGATCTTCACGTAGTCGATGTCGCCGGAGAAGTAGTCGCAGGTGATGTCGACCTGATCGCACTCGAGCTTTCCGCCGATGGTCACTGGCTTCTTGTTGTCCATGAGGCCGATGTCACGGTTCTTGCGGCTGCGGTACTCCCCGTCGACGTACAACGTGACAGAGCCGGGCGTCTTCACGCACGTCAGCACGTGCCACTCGTTGTCGTTGATCGGGGTGAGCGCCCCCGTGGCGACCCGTCCGCCGGCCCCCCGGAACAAGCACGACGGGATGCCCTTGGGCGCTTGGATCTTCCACTGGCCGCCGACGGAGTGGGCCTGACCCTTCTGGATGATGTTGCCGAAGTTTTCCTTGGTGCGATAGCGGATCTCGATGGTGAAGGTGCCGGCTCCGGCATCGAGCATCGGGTCGTCCGGCACGGTGATGATCCGCTCTGGCGATGGTGGTGCGAGATCGGGCGCCCGGCGTTCCCAGTGGTACGCGGTCGCGCCAGACACGGAGTAGCCGCTCACGACCCCCGTGGGATTGACGGTGCCGGCTAGGTTGCGGGGCCCGCTGTCGGTCATGACCGGCGTGCCAAAGGACTCGTTCATGTTCCAGACGACCGACACGGTGGGCGGGTCAGCCGCCTCCGCGGGCACCGTCAGCGGCGCCGCGCTCACGAGAGCGGCGCAGGCGACAGCCATCGGTGCCCAACGCCGCACAAGGCCTCCCCGTGTCCGGGCGCGGAGAGTCCGCGCCCGCGACCCACTCTAAGAAACTACGCCGCATCCGTCACATCGATGAGAGAACCGTCATCTGAGGGTCAGGAGCATCCTGGCGCCCCCGGCCGGACCGACCACCCCCTCGTGATCATGCGCAGATGGCCCCTCCGAGGGATCCGCGCGATGCAGGGCCAGCCGGTCCTGGAACGATCGACGCATGAGCCCCGCCCCCCAGGAGGCAACGTTCGCGCTGCCCGCGGCTGCGACCCTTCCGAACCGTTGGCGAGCGATCTGGCGCTCGAAGCCGTCGGCGGTCGTGCTTCTCGACCCCGCCGGGGAACGGGTGACCGCCGCCCAGCTCGAGGAGACGTCGGCGGCGGTCGCGAGACGCCTGGTCGACCAAGGCGTACGGCCGTCGGACCGTGTGGTTCTCTCGGCGGCGCCCTCGCTCGACCTTGTCGTGGCCTACGTGGCGCTGCTGCGCGCCGGCGCTGTGGTTGTCCCCGCGAACACCGGCTACACCCGGTCTGAGTTGGAGCACCTCGTCACCGATGCTCGGCCGTCCCTCGTCGTGACGGACGCGGTGGAGCGCTTCGAGGGGTTCGGCCTACCCGTGGTGACGCCCGATCCGCCGGATGCGACGCCCGACCCTCCCCCGGTCGTGGCCCTCGACCAGGCTGCGCCCAGCGACCTGGCGTGGCTCTGCTACACCTCCGGCACCACCGGGCGACCCAAGGGCGCCATGCTCACCCACGCCAATCTGCTTGCTGGTGCGGATGCGCTGATCGAGGCCTGGAGTTGGACTGCGGAGGACCGATTGATCCTCGCCCTCCCGCTGTTCCACATGCATGGGCTCGGCGTCGGAATCAACGGAACGCTCACGGCCGGCGCCTCGGTGGTGGTGCTGCCCCGCTTCGACGTCGACGCCGTGCTCGACGCCGGAAAGGCGCACCGCGGCACGATGTTCTTCGGCGTGCCGACCATGTACGCGCGACTCGCCGAGAGCGCGAGGGTCCCCGAGCTGCATTCGCTTCGGCTGTGCGTGAGTGGCTCGGCGCCGTTGGACCCCGACTTGTGGGTGCACCTGCGCGACCTCGCCGGCGTCGAGGTGCTCGAGCGCTACGGCATGACCGAGACCGTCATGATCTGCACGAACCCGTTGGCAGGCCCACGGATCCCGGGCTCGGTCGGGCGCCCGCTCCCGGGCGTCGAGATCCGCCTCGGCGCGGGCGGAACGGTCGAGGTCCGGGGCCCCTCGGTGTTCGCCGGCTACTGGGGGCGCGAGGCAGACACCGCGGCTGCGTTCACCGACGACGGCTGGTTCGCCACAGGTGATGTCGGTGAGTGGGGGCCGGACGGTGACCTCCGGCTGGTCGGTCGCAGCTCCGAGCTCATCATCAGCGGCGGCTACAACATCTACCCGCGTGAGGTCGAGGACGCGCTCCGATCAAGTTCCATGGTCCGGGACGCGGCCGTCGTCGGTGTGCCGGACCCGGTCTGGGGAGAACGAGTGGTCGCTTTCGTGGAACTCGCGGATCCCCCCTCAGGTCTGGACGAGTCCGAGCTGACCGCCCACCTCGAGGGTCTGCTGGCGGCCTACAAGCGGCCGCGCGCTTGGTATCCCGTCGCCGCGCTGCCACGCAACGCCATGGGCAAGGTGCGCAGAGATGTCCTGCGGGCTCTCGTCGACGCGCCAACGGTGGGAGGCTGAGTCGGTGCGCATCGACGTCCTTCAGCTGGCGCCTGACTACGACGGACCCATCGAGGGCCGTCGGGCGTCGGTCGCGGCTGCGGTCAGGGGCTGTGCCGGTGCCGACCTCGTCGTGCTGCCGGAGCTGTGGCCGCAGGGGGGGTTCATCTACCGGAGCTGGTCCGAGGAAGCCGAGCCGATCGACGGACCCACGGCCGAGGCCATGAGCCAGGCGGCGCGCGCGCTCGGGGCCCATGTCCACGCTGGATCGATCATCGAGCGAGACGAGCGGGGGCGATTGTTCAACACCTCGCTGCTGTTCGGACCCGACGGCGATCTCCTGGCGAGCTATCGCAAGATCCACTTGTTTGGGTTCGCGGAGGGGGAGCCGGCTCTCCTGACCGCCGGCACGGACCTCGTGGTGGTCAAGACCGAGCTCGGTCCGATCGGTCTCGCGACCTGCTACGACCTGCGCTTTCCGGAGCTCTTTCGCGCGCTGGCCGATCTCGGGGCGGAGCTCGTCGTCGTGCCGGCCGCATGGCCAGCAGCGCGAGTCGCTCACTGGTCGCTGCTGGCCAGGGCGCGCGCCGTCGAGGATCAGTTCGTGGTCGTCGCCGCCAACACCACCGGCACACAGGTGGGCAAGGCGATGGGTGGCTTCTCGGTCGTCATCGACGCCCGCGGGGACGTGGTGGCCGAGCTCGGCACCGAGCCGGGCGCGCTGTCGGCCAACGTGGACCTCGAAGACGTCCGGACCTGGCGCCAACGGTTCCCCGTGCTGGCCGACCGCCGCCTCTAGCCAGGCGGTGCGTGAACCGCTTGAGGTCGCTGGCACGACAAGGGGGTGAGGACATACCTCGAGTGCTAGCCAGGACACGACTGAAGGCCGACAGTGACTCCCATGACCGGCGCGGCTGCCCCAGAGGGCTCGGGTAGCGCTGACCTTGGTGGCGCCGACCTCGGTAGGGCTGAGATCGCCGACGCAGAGCTGGTACGGGCGTTGGCGGCCGGGTCCCGGGAGGCGCTGGAGGTGCTGTACGGCCGGCACGCCCCGTGGCTGCTGCTCCGCCTGCAACGCCGGTGCGCCGATCCGGGACTGGTCGATGAGGTCCTCCAAGACACGTTTGTCGCGGTGTGGCGCGGGGCTGGCCGATGGCGCGACGACGGAGAAGTCGGGGCCTGGATGTGGGGCATCGCGGTACGCCGGCTGATCGACGCCGTCCGCCGCCGTCCCGCAGCCCGGTCGGTGACCGCCGGCGCAGCCGAGGCGGCGTTGACGACTCTTTCGCCCGTGGAGTCTGCGGAGGACCGCGTGCTCGTCGGTGTTCAGTACGGCGATCTCGGGGGCGCTCTCCAGCGCCTGTCCCCCGAGCTGCGTGCGGTGGTCGAGGCCACGGTCCTCGACGGCCTGACCACCAAGGAAGCTGGCCGACTGCTGGGCATCCCCGCCGGCACCGTGAAGACCCGCATGATGCGCGCCCGCGCGCAGCTGAGAGGTGAGCTCGCATGACGCCCTGGCACGTAGATCAGACGCTGGCGACGCGTTATGCCGAAGGCGGTTTGCCAACGCCGCTCGCCGCATCGGTCGAAGCCCATGTGACCTCCTGCAGCAGCTGTCAGCGGCTGGTTGGCGCCACCGCGCCTGCCCCACGCCTCGCGGCCGCGTGGTCTGACGTGGAGGACCGGCTCGACCAGCCTCGAGCCGGCCTGATCGAGCGAGGCGTCCGCCGCCTCGGGCTGTCCGATGCTGATGCCCGGCTCGCCGTGTCCGCCCCGGCCCTTCGTGGCGCGTGGCTCCTCTCGATCACCTTCTTGCTGGTGTTTGCGGTGCTCGCGGCCGGGGCGCCGCGGGTGGGTCCGGACCTCTTCTTGTTGCTTGCTCCGGTCCTCCCCGTCCTGGGAGTCGGCCTCGCCTACGGACCTTGGGTCGACCCGACCTACGAGACCACCCTGGCGGCGCCGTACTCCTCGGTCCGGTTGATCCTTGTCCGTACCGGCACCGTGCTCGCGTTCACAGCCGGTCTCGCAGGGGTGGCCGGCGTGCTGCTCCCCGGCCCAGCCACTGCGGTGGTGTGGTTGCTGCCGTCGGCTGCCCTCGTGGTGGCCACGCTCGCGCTAGCAGCGTGGCTACCCGCGCTGGCGGCCGCGCTGGTCGTGTCGGGAGCCTGGTTGGCCGGGCTCTACGGCGTGTGGATCAACAACGGCACGCTCGACTCGGTGTTTTCCCCCGACGGTCAGATGGCAGCCGTCGCCGTGACCCTGCTCGCCCTCGTCCTTGCCGCGGTGGCCCATCGGACCCACGCGTACGACCTTCGGAGGTTCATGTGATCACCAACGCTCACGCGCTGGCCGTCGACGATCTGAGCAAGAGCTACGTGCGGCATCGCGCACTCGACGGCGCGACGTTCTCCATCCAGGGCGGCGTGGTCGGGCTGCTCGGGCCCAACGGCGCGGGCAAGACAACCTTGCTGCGGATCCTGGCCACCGTGCTGGCCCCAGACTCGGGCACTCTTCGGGTGCTCGGCTTCGATCCCGGGCAGGCCGACGAGCGCGTCGAGCTGCGCCGTCAGCTGGGCTACCTCCCGCAAGACCCCGGTTTCCAACGGGGCTTCACCGCGTTCGAGTTCGTCGACTATGTCGCGATCCTCAAGGAGTGGGGCGCCCGGCGGGCGCGTCACGACGAGGTGCGCCGGGTGCTGGACGTGGTCGACCTGACGGCCGAGTCCGGACGCCGCATCCGCAAGCTGTCCGGTGGGATGCGGCGTCGCGTTGCTCTCGCCGCCGCGCTGATCGGCGATCCGGCTCTCCTCATCCTCGACGAGCCCACCGTCGGGCTCGACCCCGAGCAGCGATTGCGCTTCCGCGATCTGTTGTCGCGTGCAGGCGAGGGTCGCACGACGCTGCTCTCCACCCACCAGACCGAGGACGTCACGGCCATGTGCGGGGAGGTGGTGGTGCTCCATGAAGGCGCCGTTCGCTTCCAAGGCACGCCGCAGTCGCTGGCGTCGTTCGCCGAGGGGCGAGTGTGGCTGGCCCCGGAACGCGACGGGCGTGCTCAGCTGGCGTGGCGAACGGGAGACGGCCAGCACCGCCACCTGGGAACACCCCCCGCGGGCACGGACACCCTGCCACCCACCCTGGAGGACGGATACCTCCTTCTCGTCGGCGCCGAACCTGCGGCGGTGTCCGCATGAGCGCTGACGTGGTGGAGCACCGGGCCCTTGCACGCCCGAGTCTCCACATCACGGGGCTTCTCCCGCTTGCCCTGCGCGAGGGCGCCCGCATGCTCACGTCCCCGGCCATCGCCCTGACCGCGGTCTACGTCCTTTTTGTTGGCGGCGTGGGCACGATCACCGGCGAGGAGATATCGCGTGCGATGGCCGCCGAGTTCGCCGAGGTCATTGCCATGTTCTTCGCGATTGTGGTCTTTCCGGCCGCGCACCTGACAGCGACCTCGGCGCGTCGAGCCGGAGCGGAAGCCCAGCTGTCGGCCGCCCCAACCGATCCGCTGCGCCGAGACCTCGCGCTGTGCTTAGGGGTCGTGCTGGGTCCCGGACTGGTCGGCCTCGTCATCGCCCTCCTTGGCCGATGGGCTGCGGGTGGAGGGGTCGTCGACGTCGTGAACGACGTGAGTGTCGATCCCTGGACGTCCACGGATGTCCTTCAGGTCGTGGCGATGGTGATCGGCGCAGGAATTCTGGGCATCGTGGTGGCTCGCTGGCTGCCCTTCCCGGGGTCGTTGCTGATCGGGTTCGTCGGCATGGTCTTCCTGACCGTGTGGGCGGCCGGTCTGAAGACCTACGGCTGGTTCGCCTGGTTCCAGGTCTCGTCGTCTGACGTCAAGTGGAGCCTGGCCGCGCCGACCGCCCACCTGGCCTGGCACACCGCCTACTTGTTCGCCTGGTCGGCCGTCGGAGTCTGCGCCATCGGGATCCGTCAGGCGCCGCGCAAACGCTTCTGGCTGGTCGCCTTCTTCGTGAGTCTGGGTCTGGTTGCGGTCACCGGGATGCTCCAGCTCCCGCCCTTCCCGGTTGAACTGTTCGGCTGAACGGTGGTCGCCCTTCGCCGAGAAGAGCCGACCGACACGGGCTCTCCCTCAAAGCCGCGCGGTCGTGAACACCTTGATCCAGTCCGGCAGACCGCGCGGGCGATCCGTTGGGAGGTGCCCGCGATCGCGGCGTGCGCCTTGCTGGTGGTTCTCGTGTGGCAGCGAGACGACCTGTCTCAGGGTGAGGTCGGGCTCGCTGTCACCCGTGCTGCCGCGGTCTTGCTGGTCGTGGGGTCCTTGCCACTGCTCGACGACGTCGCCTTCGACCAGGTCGGTTCGGTGCCGTTCTCACTGCTGAAGCGTGAGCTGCCGAGACTCCTAGCGATGACCGCGATGGTCCTCGGCCCGGTGGCGATCCTCGGATCGGTGGCCGACCTCCCCTGGCGCGGTGTGCTGATCGAAGCCGCGGCTCTGCTGGCTTTCGGCGCGGCGACAGGCTTGATCCTGCGTACTCGGCTAGGCCACCTCGAGCCGTCGATCCCTGTATCGGTCGTGCTGCTGGTGCTCACACTCGCCCTATGGGCGGCTCCGGCTCGCTATCAGATGTGGGTGCAGCCGGGGCCGGACTGGATCGACGCCCACAGGCGATGGCTCACGCTGCTCGCCGGGTCCGTGGCCGTCGCGGCGTACGCGCTCCGCGATCCAGCCGCCCGCTTTCGCTGGCATCCCCGGCGGCCGAGCCAACGGGGTCTCTAGCGCACCGTGAGTTGGGCGTCATGTCTGGTTTCACCCGTTTGGGACGCCGCTCGGCTTGACCAGGTCGCAGGGGGTCCACGTACGGTGGACGGACCGTGGGGGGCCATGGAGGGAATCTTTTGCTGACGACGAACGCCTGGTTGCTGGCCAGCCGGCAGCGCCGCGTTCTGGCTGCCGCTTTGGTGTCGGGACTCGCCGCAGCGGCACTGGTCGCGGTGCAGCCCACCGCGGCTGACGCCCAGGTCTACAAGACTCAGGCCAAGAAGGTGCGCACGCTGACCGATCCAGCCATCAAGGAGTCGAGCGGACTCGCCCGCAGCTACTACGCACCCAGCCGGCTGTGGACCCACAACGACAGCGGGGGTGGCACCACCATCTACGCGATCGGGAAGAGCGGCCGCACGACGGCGAAGTACGAGCTCACCGGTGCGACCCACAAGGACTGGGAGGGCATGGCCCGCTCGGTCATCGACGGGGTCAGCTATCTCTACATCGGCGACATCGGCGACAACGGGAAGAAGCGCCCGAGCATCTTCGTGCACCGGGTCAAGGAGCCGAAGCCGGGCCGTACGAAGAAGTCGCTCAAGTCCACGACATACGAGTTCCGCTACCCCGACGGCAAGCACAACGCTGAGGGTCTGATGGTCCGGCCCAAGAACCATCGCATCTACATCGTCAGCAAGGGCAAGAAGGTCGAGGGTGCGATCTATCGCGCGCCCAAGCACCCGTCCACGACGAAGGTCAACATGCTGAAGAAGGTGGCCACCGCCCCGGCGGGCATGTCTGACGCCACCTTCATCTCGGGGGGCCGCTTCATCCTGCGCGGCTACGTCAACGGCTGGCTCTACAAGTCCATGGGAGCCACGCCGATCGGTTTCGCGCTGCCCGTCAAGGGTGAGAGCATCACCAAGGCGCGCAACAAGAACTACGTGTTCGTCGGCAGCGAAGGCCGCAATTCCCCTGTCTGGCGAGTGCAGATCCCGTAGTCCTGGATGGGGAGCTCGTCGGTGAGTCTGCCGACGGCTTCACCGTCGTCCGGACCTATTCACCACCTGTGTTTGCCGTGTTCGGCACCCGAGAGGAACGCTCACTGATGGCTCGACCACGTGTGACCCACCGCCGGTTCGTCACAGCCACGGCGTTGGCCACGGGGGTGGCGGTCGCACTGGCCGTGGCGCCGACGTCGCCGGCCGCCGCCAAAGTGATCGTCACGTCGTCGGCCAAGATCCTCACGTTGAACGATGGCGCGATCAACGAGTCCAGCGGGCTCGCGCGCAGCGGCTACAGCTCAACGAGGCTGTGGACGCACAACGACAGTGGCGGGGGAACGACGCTGTACGCCGTCGACCTCGCCGGGCGCACCACAGCGAAGTACGAGGTCACCGGCGCCTCCCACAAGGACTGGGAGGGCATGGCTCGCGCCGTCGTCGGCGGCGCGAGCTACCTCTATGTCGGCGACATCGGCGACAACGGTAAGAAGCGGCCGAGCATCTTCGTGCACCGCGTCAAGGAGCCGCAGCCCGGCGGGAGCGGCGGTTCGCTCGCTCCCACGACCTACGAGTTCCGTTACCCCGACGGCAAGCACAACGCCGAGGGTCTGATGGTCGATCCGCGGACGCAGCGGATCTACATCGTCAGCAAGGTCAAGAAGGCCAACGGCGCGATCTATGCAGCCCCTTCGAACCCGTCGACCACCGGGGTGAACACGCTGACCCGCGTCGCGACGGCCCCGGCCGGCATGTCTGACGCAACGTTCCTTGACGACGGGCGGTTCGTGCTGCGGGGCTACGTCAACGCTTGGCTCTACAAGTCCCTCGGGGCCACACCCGTGGGATTGGCGCTCCCGCTCAAGGGCGAGAGCATCACGCAGGACTGGTCGAGCGGATCTGTCCTGGTGGGCAGCGAGAAGCCCTTCTCCAGCATCTGGCGCGTCAAGCTTCCCTAGGTCGGTTCCCCAGGACTGCGCGGGTGAACGGCTCGCTCGTTCTCTAGGCTCCTTCGCATGGAAGGTTCGTCGGTACGCGTCCGCGCTCCGGAGTTGATCGGGCGCGGCGGCTGGCTCAACACCGGCGGAGCGTCTCTCACCGTCGCGGGGCTGCGCGGCAAGATCGTCCTGCTCGACTTCTGGACGTTCTGCTGCATCAACTGCCTGCACGTGCTTGACGAGCTCCGGTCTCTCGAGGCCGAGTACGGAGACGTCCTCGTGACGATCGGTGTCCACTCTCCGAAGTTCGCGCATGAGGCAGAGCCGGAAGCCGTGGCGATGGCCGTGGACCGCTACGCCGTCCATCACCCGGTGCTCGACGACCCCGACCTCACGACCTGGTCGGCTTATGCAGTCCGCGCCTGGCCCACCCTTGCGGTGATCGACCCGGAGGGCTACGTCGTCGCGCAGATGTCCGGCGAGGGGCACGCCCACGGGCTCCGGGTGCTCCTCGACGATCTCGTCGCCGAGCACGAGGCGAAGGGGACGCTGCACCGGGGCCACGGCCCCTATGTCGCGCCCGAGCCCGAGGCCACGACCCTGCGCTTCCCCGCCAAGGCCGTACGGCTGGCGAGTGGTTCGTTCCTCGTGGCGGATGCTGGCCACCACCAGGTCGTCGAGCTGGCAGCCGATCTGGAGACCGTCGTGCGGCGGTACGGCTCCGGTCGGCCGGGGCGTCGCGACGGTGGCCCCGACGAGGCCGAGCTGAACGAGCCCAACGGTCTGGCCCTGCTGCCGCCGGGCGTGGCCGCCACGGTCGGTTACGACGTCGTCGTCGCCGACACCGTGAACCACGTCCTGCGTGGGCTCCGATTGGCTGATGGGGCGATCAGCACGGTCGCGGGGACCGGCTCGCCGTGGATGCACGGTGACCCGTTGCCGTCCGGCACCGGACCCGCGACGCCGTTGTCGTCACCCTGGGACGCCGCCTGGCTGCCGGGGCTGGACCAGGTCGTCGTGGCCATGGCGGGCATCCACCAGCTCTGGAGCTTTGACCCCCTGCTTCCCTCACTGACGGTGCAGGCGGGCACGACGAACGAGGGGTTGCGGGACGGACCGCCCGACGAGGCCTGGCTGGCGCAGCCGTCGGGTCTGACTGTCATCGACGAAGGGGGACCGCGCGTGTGGTTCGTCGACGCCGAGACGTCCGCACTCAGGAGCCTGGCCAACGGGGTGGTGGCGACTGCCGTGGGCCAAGGTCTGTTCGACTTCGGCCACGTCGATGGCCCTGCTGGCGAGGCTTTGTTGCAGCACCCGCTGGGGGTCGTCGTCCTCCCCGACGGGAGCGTCGCCGTTGCCGACACCTACAACGGAGCGGTCCGCCGGTTCGACCCGGAAAGCGACCTGGTCTCGACGCTCGCGACCGGCCTACGAGAGCCCTCGGGGCTGGTCGTCGACGGCGAGACGCTGGTCGTGGTGGAGTCAGCCGCCCATCGGCTGGTCCGGATCCGTCTGCCGGAAGCGGCGCTTGACGTGGTGCCTCACGCTCATCGGACCCACCGGGAACCGATGGACGTACGGCCGGGTGCTGTCGAGGTGTCCGTGATCTTCGAACCGCCTCGCGGTCAGAAGCTCGACGACCGCTACGGCCCAGCGACCCGGCTGCTCGTGTCGGCGTCGCCCGAGCGACTGCTCGTGTCAGGCGGGGGCAGCGGTACGGAGCTGCGCCGGGACCTGGTCCTGGCGGACGACGTCCTCGAAGGCGTCCTCCATGTCGCGGCCTTCGCGGCCTCCTGTGACGGAGGTACGGACGAAGCGGACGGTGCTGAGTTCCCGGCCTGCCACGTGCATCAGCAGGACTGGGGGGTCCCGATCCGGCTCACCGACACAGGCGCGCCTGCCCTCACCCTGCACCTGCGTGGGCATCCGTCCCCAACGGGGTAGTTCGTGGGTGTTCTATGCCGGACGAATGACCCCAATGCGGGTGTTCAGGCGACCCAGACGGTCTTGAGGTTGCAGAACTCGCGGATGCCGTGAGCGGAGAGTTCGCGACCGTAGCCGGAACGCTTGGTGCCTCCGAAGGGAAGCTCGTTGAACGAGGTTGTCATCCCGTTGATGAAGACCGCGCCGGCGTCGAGGTCGGCGATGAACCCAGCCTGCTCCTCCGGATCGGTGGTCCACGCGTTGGACCCGAGCCCGAAGCTGGTGGCGTTCGCGAGCTCGACGGCCTCCTCGTACGAACCCACCCGGTAGAGCCCGGCCACGGGGCCGAACACCTCCTCGGCGTACATGCGCATGTCCGTCTTCAGCTCCGACACCACGGTCGCGGGATAGAACCAGCCGGGTCCGTCAGGACGTACGCCGCCGCACAGCACCGCGGCCCCCTTGGCTCTGGCGTCCGCCACGAGCTCCTCGACGTCGATGCGGCCGCCCTCCGTGGCGAGCGGTCCGAGGTCGGTTGCGTCGTCGTTGGGATCTCCCATCGTCAACGCCGCCATCCGCGAGACGAAGGCTTCGGCGAAGGCGTCGTAAACGTCGGAGTGGACGATGAACCGCTTGGCGGCGATGCAGGACTGGCCGTTGTTCTGGCAACGTGCGGTGACGGCGACCTCGGCGGCGCGGGCGATGTCGGCCGACGGCATCACGACGTAGGCGTCGGCCCCCCCGAGCTCGAGAACCGTCTTCTTGATCTCGTCGCCACAGATGGCGGCCACGGACTGACCCGCCGGCTCGGAGCCGGTGAGCGTCGCCGCGCGCACCCGCGGGTCACGCAGCACGCGCTCGACGTCGCGTGAGCCGATCAGCAAGGTGGTGAAGACCCCGTCGGGGTAGCCGGCGCGACGGAACAGGTCCTCCAGGTACAGCGCGCACTGCGGCACGTTGGAGGCGTGCTTGAGCAGACCGACGTTGCCGGCCATGAGCGCCGGCGCCGCGAACCGAACGACCTGCCACAGGGGGAAGTTCCACGGCATGACGGCGAGGACGATGCCCAGAGGCGCATAGCGCCCGTACGCCTTCGACGCCCCGACGGCCTCGGGCGCCACCGGTTCGTCGGCGAGGAACGCCTCGGCATGGTCGGCGTAGAAGCGCATCCCCTTGGCGCACTTGCTCGCCTCGGCGCGCGCTGACTTCAGCGTCTTGCCCATCTCCAGGGTCATGATCGTGGCGATGCGCTCGTTGTCCTCGTCGAGCAGGTCGGCCGCGCGCCGCATGAGGGTCGCCCGCTCGGCGAAGCTCGTACGACGCCACGACGAGAAGGTTGTGTGGGCGCGGGCGATGGCGGCGTCGACCTGCTCGGGCGTGTGGGCCTCGAAGGTCTGGACAGTCTCGCCGGTGGCAGGGTTCTGGGTCGCGATGGCCATGCGGCCCATCCTGCCCCAGCCCGGCCCTACGCGTCGCGCCTCAGCGGCGTACGGTCCCGACCAACTTGGCCACCAAGGACACCGGCGCCGCCCCGAGGAGGCGCGGGGCGACTAGAAGGCGGCCTCGGGGACATCCATCAACGAGTTGTCCGTCGACTCGGCGATGGCGCGCTGGGCCGAGAGCTGGGGCAGGACCTGCGCCGTGAAGAAGCGGGCCGCTGCCACCTTGCCGGTGTAGAAGTCGTGGTCCTTGGCCGAGGGCGATCCGTTGAGCGCGGTGAGCGCGACCTCGGCCTGCCGGAGCAGCAGCCACGCGCACACCAGGTCGCCCAGCGCGTACAGCAGACGAGAGGTGTTCTGGCCGACCTTGTAGACGTTGCTGACGTCCTCGGCGGCTGAGGTGAGCTGGCCCACCATGGCGCCGACGATCCCTTGGACGTCCTCCAGCGCCTTGGCCAGCAGATCGCGTTCTGCGGCTAGGGCACCGTTGCCCGCCTCGCCCTTGGCGAAGTCTTGGACCTCGGTGAGCAGCCGGGTCAGCGCCTGGCCCTTGTCGCGGACGATCTTGCGGAAGAACAGATCCATGCCCTGGATCGCCGTCGTGCCCTCATACAGCGTGTCGATCTTGGAGTCGCGCACGTACTGCTCGAGCGGGTAGTCCTGCAGATAGCCGCTTCCACCGAAGACCTGCAGCGACTCCTGGCCGATCAGCGAGTAGGACTTCTCCGAGCCGTAGCCCTTCACGATCGGCAGGAGCAGGTCGTTCAGATGCTCGTCGAGGCTGAAGTCCTCCCCGGCGGCGGTCTTGATCGCGACGTCGTCCTGGATCGACGCGGTGTAGAGCATCAGCGCGCGCATGCCCTCGACGTAGGCCTTCTGCGTCATCAGCGAGCGACGGACGTCCGGGTGGTGAGTGATCGCCACACGCGGTGCAGTCTTGTCGGTCATCTGGGTCAGGTCAGCGCCCTGCACCCGAGTCTTGGCGTAGTCGAGCGCGTTGAGGTAGGCGGTCGACAGCGTTGCGATCGCCTTGGTGCCGACCATCATCCGGGCGAACTCGATCACCTTGAACATCTGTGCGATGCCGTCGTGCACCTCGCCGACCAGCCAACCCTGCGCAGGTACGTCGCCGCCGAAGGTGAGCTCGCAGGTCGTGGAGACGCGCAGCCCCATCTTGTGCTCGACGTTCGTGGCCCAGACTCCGTTGCGCTCGCCGAGCTCCCCGGTCGCCCAGTCGACGTGGATCTTCGGGACGATGAACAGCGAGAGTCCTTTGGTGCCGGGGCCTCCTGCGCCTTCGACGCCCTCAGGGCGAGCCAGCACCAGGTGGATGATGTTGTCCTCGAGATCGTGCTCGGCGCTGGTGATGAACCGCTTGACGCCCTCGATGTGCCACGACCCGTCGGGCTGCGGGACGGCCTTGGTGCGCCCGGCGCCGACGTCGGATCCCGCGTCGGGCTCGGTGAGCACCATCGTGGCGCCCCAGAACTTGGTGGCCCACATGGTGGCCCACTGCTTCTGCTCGTCGGTGCCGAGATGCCACAGCACGTGAGAGAACGCGGGCCCGGAGGAATACATGTGCACGCCGGGGTTGGCCCCGAGGATCATCTCCGAGATCGCCCAGCGCATCGAGGACGGGATCGGGGTCCCGCCGGCATCGACCGGGGCGTCAAGGCTGGTCCAGCCGCCGGTCTTGTAGGCCTCATAGGACTTCCTGAAGTCCTCCGGCATGGTCACCGTACGGGCTTCGGGGTCGTAGACAGGCGGCGTGCGGTCGGAGGTGAGGAAGCTGTCCGCGAGCTCGTTCGTGGCCAGCCGCTCGACCTCAGCCAGCATCGAGCGCGCCGTGTCGACGTCGAGGTCGGAGTACGGCCCCGAGCCCAGGACGTCTTGCCGTCCGAGCACCTCGAACAGGTTGAACTCGATGTCGCGGAGGTTCGCCTTGTAGTGCCCCATGATGCGCAGCCCCTTCGCTGGGCGGTCCCGAAGCGGGACCGTACTGGCCAGTAACATCATGATGCTACCCGTCAGTAACATTGGCAACCCCCTGCTCGATCACGCGGGGCGCGCCACTCCTGTTCGGGGATCCTCCGTGCGCCCGCACAACGGCGGGCGTGGGACCCCGCCGTTGTGCCAGGGTTGGGCTATGGAATTGGGAGCCTTCTCAGTCAGTCTTGCGGTCGCCGACCTGGCGCGCTCCCGAGCGTTCTATGAGTCGCTCGGCTTCTCGGTGATCGGGGGCAGCGCCGACGACAACTATCTGATTCTCAAGAACGGCGCATCGGTGATCGGCCTGTTCCAGGGGATGTTCGACGGCAACATCCTCACGTTCAACCCGGGACTGGACCAGGACAAGAACGAGCTCGCCGAGTTCCGTGATGTTCGAGAGATCCAAGCCGCCCTGCTCGCGCACGGAGTTGAAATCGACGAGCCCGTGGACGCCGAGACCTCAGGTCCGGGCCACATCATGGTGTCGGACCCGGACGGCAATGCGATCTTGATCGATCAGTTTCGCTGACCTCGACGAGGCGCTGGGGACTGGGCCAAAGCGCTGCGCCCGACGACTTCAGCTGCGGAGTGCCGCGGCCAGGTCGCCGAACTCCCCGACGAGGATGCCCATGTCGTCGCCGGTGTGGGCGAGGGAGACCAGCCACTGCTCATCGAGTCCCGGGGGTGTGAGCACGCCTCGGTTGACGCCCCAAAGCCACGACAGTTCGGCGACCCCGAAGTCGGTGCGCTTGTAGTCCCGGTAGTTGCGGACGGGCGTGGGCGCCCAGGTGACGGCTCCCTTGACTCCGAAGCCGACCGTGTGGGCTGGGAGGTCATGCGCGGAGATGATGGCGTTCATCTGCTCGAGGGCGTTGACGTTGAGCTGCTCGGCGGCCGCCAGCGCCTCTTCGGTCGCGATCTCGTCGACGGCCACGGCCGCCGCCATGACCAGCGGGTTGCCGTTGTAGGTGCCGAAGTGGGCCATGCGTTGGTCGGTGATGCACGCCATCACCTCGGCGCGGCCGCCGAAGGCAGCTAGGGGTAGCCCGCCCCCGATGCTCTTGGCCAAGGTGACCAGGTCGGGCCGCACGCCAAGGCGTTGCGAGGCGCCCTGGTGTCCAGCGGTGAGCCCGGTCTTGACCTCGTCGAAGACCAGCAGGACGTCCTTCGCGTCGCAGAGCGCGCGGACGCCCGTGAGGTAGCCCTCGTCGGGGAGGACGATGCCGATGTTCTCCAGGACGGGTTCCATGAACACGCACGCCACCTCGGCCCCGTGCTGGTCGAGGAGCTGCTCGAGGCGGTCGAGATCGTTGTAGGGCACGACGTAGACCGTGCCCGCCTCGACGTCGAAAGGAGTCACTGGTGTGGGGGCATCTTCGGGGCCGGCTTCCGCGACCTCGGGCTTCACCGAGACCTGCAGCGCGTCGTAGCCCCCGTGGTAGCCACCTTCGATCTTGATGATGGCTTTGCGGCCGGTGTAGGCGCGCGCAGTGCGTAGGGCGTACATCGTGGCTTCGGTCCCCGAGTTCGCGAATCGAAGCTGATCGAGGGTGAAGCGGCGCTGGAAGCGTTCGGCAGCCTCGGTGGCCGACGGAGACGGCGTCACGAACAGGGTGCCGGTCTCGAGCGCAGCACGGACCGCCGCGACCACGGTCGGGTTGAGGTGCCCGGCCAGCATGGCGCCGAACCCCATCGACAGATCCAGCACGCGTCGCCCGTCGACGTCGGTGAGCCACGCTCCTTCCCCGCTGACGATCGCGACCGGGTAGGGGTCCCAGTACTGGAACGAAGAGGTGACGCCGAGTGGGAGCGAGGCAAGGGCGCGCTTGTGGTGCTGGCCTGAGCCCGGAGTGGTTTGTTCGAACCGCTCCCACTCCTCGGCAAGGAGGGTCTTGATCCGGCCCTCGTCGAGTGGGGCAGAGGACTCCGGGATCACCCGGTAGGTCGCCGGATCATTCTTGGTCGCCACGCGCTCGTTCACGTCGATCTCCTTGGATCAGCGGCGGCTCGTCGCACGCCTTCGGCGAGCGTAGTGACCGGGTCGATCGAGCGAGAGCCGTTTCCCGGAGGACCTCCCGCTGCATCGTCGCGACGGGCGTAGCTCATCGGCGACATGGGTCGACCCCCGAGCTTGCCCTCGCAGGGCGAGGGCTGCCGGTTCGGACTAGGGCCGGCACTCGGGGGTCGGGTGGCTGCCGGGATATCACCGCCGCTCTCGGCGAGGACATCGGCAGACGTCCACATGGGGACAGCGGCTAGCGGGCAGCCACCTCACGCGTCCGATAGGAACTCATTGATCGGACCACCTCCTCTCGCATGTCCGGCCAATGTACGACGCCTGCGCGGTCACGGCATCCCCATTTGCCCGAGTGTTGGGCTGGTCCAAGGTTCTGGCTCTACTCGTTCGGGGCTGTACTCGTTCTGGGCTGTAGCCGACGCCCTCACGCGAGACGCCCCCCGACCCGTGGGGTCGAGGGGCGCGCTGTGGGGCTCTTGGCCCGCGTGGTCCTAGTCGTTCCAGGGACCGTAGTCGTCCTCGTACATGAGGTTCTCCTCTCGTGCGCGGCCGCTGGGCGACGTCTTGGACGTCAGCGAACGGCAGCCGCTTGGTGCTTCGGCGCTTTCGGGGGCCAGGTTGATGACCTGAGACTCGAAACCGGTGCGGCGGTAGGGCCCTGAGGGCCTGAATCACGCGCGCCGGGCAATCACTTGGTGGATTGCTCCGTCAAGTGTACCGGACTTCGGTGCGGAGCCTCGCCCGGCCAACTTCTGAGCTGGTTTCGGGAACCTTTTGGAGTCCTTGGCGCGACAGTGTCTTCGTGCAGCACGGCGAGGGTGTCCGAGCCCATCGAGTGGAGGCGTTGACCGACGCCGCACTGCTCGTTGCGCTCGGAGACGGGGACCTCGCGGTGCTGCACGAGCTGTACAGCCGGCACGCTCCCTGGTTGTCAGTACGGCTCGCGCGCCGGTGCAACGACCCGGAGGTGGTCGCCGACGCGCTGCAGGACACCTTCACCGCCGTGTGGAAAGACGCCAGTCGATTCGATGGCCGTGGTGAAGTCGCTGCCTGGATCTGGGGCATCGCCATCCGCCGGCTCGTGAGCAGGCTTCGCGGCCGCAAGGACGTCGTCTTGCTGGACCCGTCGGACCAGGGCACTACCCACCTCAGCCACACGCCGAGCGTCGAGGAGCAGGTGCTGCTCGACGTTGAGTACGGAGATCTGGGCGCGTCCTTGGCCCGGCTGTCGCCCGAGATGCGGGCCGTCGTGCAGGCCACCGTGCTGGACGGGCTGACCACCAAGGAGACCGCGAAGTTGTTGCACGTCCCCGAGAACACCGTGAAGACGCGGCTCCACCGCGCCAAGGCGCATCTGCGCGCCGACTTGGCAGGAGGACGCTCATGACTGCCCCGAATCCGGTCTGGCATGTCGACGAGACCTTGCTCCGTCGATGGGTCGCCGGTAGCGCCGGCGCCGCATCCGCTGCATCGGTGGAACAGCACATGGTCCGCTGCCAGGTCTGCCGAGGCCGGGTCGCCGACGCGATGGTGCGCGTGGACGCTCCGACCGTGCCCGATCTCGGCAACGTGTGGACCGAGATTCGTGACGAGCTCGAACTTCCACGCGAGTCACGCACGCAGAAGGTCCTGCGGCGCCTCGGGCTGACCGACGCTGACGCTCTCCTGCTGGTGTCGGCTCCGGCGATGCGCGCAGCCTGGGTGAACGCGCTGGGCTTGGTCTTGGCCTTCGTCGGCGCGGCAGTGTTCTTCCAAGAGTCGCGCGTCATTCTCGCGTTCCTGATCGTGGCGCCGCTCGTGCCGATGCTCGGAGTGGCGCTCACCTATCGCACCGACGGCGAAGGCATCTTCGAGCAGGAAGCGGCAACGCCTTACTCCCCTGTTCGGCTGGTGCTGCTTCGAACGATCGCGGTGCTAGCGGCCACCGCGCCCCTCGTCGTGGCGGCGGGGCTGTTGTTGCCGGCTGACCTCGCTTTGGCGTGGCTCGTCCCCGCCTTGGGGTTCACGGCCGTGCTTCTTGCTGCATCGACCTGGATCGACGCGGTTGTTGCCGCGGCCGCGCTCACGCTCGCCTGGACCGCCGCGGTCTTGAGTTCCTACGTCCAAGGCTCGGCCCAGACGGTCTACGAGCCGCTCGCCCTCTTCGCGTACTCGGTCGTGGGCTGCGCCGCCCTTGTTGTGTTCGTCCATCGGCTTCGCCGCACCGGCACCCTCGGAGGTCTGTTGTGAATCAGCCATCTGCTTCTCGCCCCACGGTCTCGCTCGTTGGCGTCGCCAAGTCGTATCGAGGCACGGTTGCCCTGGATGGCGTCGATCTCACGTTCTCGCCAGGCGTGACCGGCCTGCTGGGTCCGAACGGCGCCGGGAAGACCACGTTGCTGCGCATCCTGGCCACGGTCTTGGCCGCCGACGGCGGGACGCTGAAACTACTCGGCCGCGATCCCGCTGAGCCGAGCGAGCGCACCGACATCCGCCGTCGGCTCGGCTACCTCCCGCAGGAGCTCGGTTTCCCGCGTGGGTTCAGCGCCTTCTCGTTCGTCGATTACATGGCCGTGCTGAAGGAGTGGAGCGACGCCGACCGGCGCCACGCCGAAGTACGGCGGGTGCTGGCTCAGGTCGACCTGGACAGCCTGGCCAGCAAGAAGATCCGGGCTCTGTCGGGTGGCCAGCGCAGACGGGTCGCCTTGGCGCAGGCATTGCTCGGCGAGCCTGAGCTGTTGATCCTCGACGAACCGACCACAGGCCTGGACCCGGAGCAACGAGCCTCGCTGCGGAGAGTCCTGGCCGAGTCGGCGCGGACGTCGACCTTGGTGGTGTCTACGCATCAGACCGAGGACGTCGCAGCGCTGTGTGAGCGGGTCATCGTGCTCGACAGCGGCCAGGTCCGGTTCAACGGCCTGGTGACCGACCTGGTTGCTGGTGCCGCAGGACACGTGTGGCTCGCCACAGAGCCGGACCCGAGGGCGACGGCCTCCTGGCGCACCGGCACGGGCCGCTATCGCAACCTGGGCGAGGCGCCGGTGGGCGCGGAGCTCGTCGAACCGTCCCTCGAGGACGCCTACCTGCTGCTGCGTGGAGCATCGGCTCCTGACGGCTCGGAGGTTGCGGCATGAGCACCCACACGGCGTCCGTTGAGCGAACCGCGCCGGCCGAGGAGTCATTGCGCGTGCTCGCGCGGATCGAGGCGATCAGGTTCGCCAGGCACCCGTTGTTCATCGTCGGCACGGTGTTGCTTGCGCTCACGATGTCGGCTGCGGTGGATGACAGGTCATCCGACGCGTGGCAGTACTCCATCTTTCCCGCGTTCTTCCTGGGTGTCTTCGGATGCGTGGTTGCCTACCGTCTCACCCGCTCCACCGAGTCCTCGGTCGAGGTCATGGATGCCGCCCCTACGCCAGTGCCCCGTCGCACGGCGGCGCTTTGTCTGGCCTGCCTGGTTCCTGGTGGCGTCAGCCTGCTGTTCAGCGCCGGACTGCTGGTCGGGCTGCAGGTGTGGCCGCTGGCTGACTGGCAGAACCCAGGGTTCTCCAACCCTGAGGCTTTCGTCCTGCTCGTGGCCCAGCCGATGGTCGCCTGCGTTGGCGGCCCACTGGTCGGCGTCGCGGCCGGACGCTGGTGGCGGTTCCCGGGTGCTGGCGTCCTCGCGGCGGTCCTGCTCATCGCGGCCGTCATCCTGTCCTTTATGGGGAGAGGGTTCTCCAACCCGGATGTCACCCTGTCGACCTTCTTGCGGATGCTCAGCCCCATGGGCATGTTCTCGGAGTCTCTGACCACCAATCTCCCGGTTCCTTGGGTGATGCGCTACCCGGGATCGCCGTATTCCAGCTCGGTTGGCAGGTTGCGTTGTCGGGCTTGGCCGCGGTGGCGGCCCTGATGTACGGCGCCAGCGGTGACACCCGTGCTCGGCTCCGGCGCTGGGGAGCGGGACTGGTGGCTGTGGCTGCGGTCAGCCTGGTGTTCTCCGTCGTCCTGGGCCCGGACCACTCCACGGTCAGCTGGCACGATGGGTCGGTCACCGATGGCCCCAGCACCGACAACCCGCTCAACCCCTCCATCGGATAGCGCCATGCCGCTCGGAGTCTTGCGGGGCGTCCCCTGGGTCGCCGTCGCGGCCGCCACGGGGGCGGCAGGGCTGCTCCTGGTGATCAGCTCCGTATGGTCCGACCAGCCGTTCGCGGCCTTCTTCCTCGGGCTCGGACTCGCGGCGCTCGCCGCCGCAGCGTGCTTCGTTCTCGATGAACCAGCCGCAGAAGCAGTTGATGCCGCTCCGGTCCCGCTGCGTCAACGATCGATCGTTCGCGCCATCGGACTCGCCGTGCCGCTGGGACTTGGCGCCCTGGCCGCGGTCTCCCGCGAGGTCCGACTGGCTGAGACCACCGCCTGGGGCACGCTGCTCGAGGCCGTGGGGCTGACCGTCGTGGGCCTGACGGTGGCGGCGGTCTTGCGCCGTCGCGGCCAGGCTGCCCCGGGGGAGCTTGCCGCGACAGCGGTGGCCTGCTTCGTCCTGCTGCTCGTACTGAAAGAACCGACGGCGAAGTGGGTCTCCGTCCTCCCGTCAGGTCCTGACCCACACTGGGACCGCACCCTGATCCTGTGGCTGGCGATCATCGCGGCGTGCCTCGTGACCCTCGCCCGCTCAACGCGGGACCTGCTCGACGACTGACATCGCAGCCGTCAGGCGCGCTCTGTGACGTCGACTGGGTTACGAGCCAGGGATCCAGCGTCACAGGTCCGTAAGGCCGGATCCGGGTGAATCTTGGCTTCTGCTGGCTACTTTCGATCGTGTGTCTGGAGCACCCCCCACGGATCAGCCGTCGACCCTCGGCGGCGGTACGCAAACGCTTGCGCCGGAGGGGTTCGTGGGCTCTGGCCCGAGGATCATCAACCCAACGGGTCGATCTCTACCGGGCGGTTCGGGGGGCTGGGCCGACGGGCTGATGACCTCGACCCGGTGGGAGGGTCGGCGAGCAGTGACCCTGCACACAGACGCGGGCCACGTGGTGCCCATCGATGCCACGCGCTGGCATCAGGCGGCGAATGAAGCCGATCTGTCCGCCGTAGCGAGGGCGAGTGGCCCTGCGCTGGACGTCGGCTGTGGTCCCGGACGGATCGTGGCCGCTCTTCGCTCTGCTGGCGTTCCCGCGCTCGGCATCGACATCTCTGCGGCTGCCGTGGCGCTGGCTCGCGACCGCGGGGCGGCAGCGCTGCAGGCTGACGTCTTCGGAGGCGTCCCGGACGCAGGCAGCTGGTCCACGGCCCTGTTGATCGACGGAAACATCGGGATCGGCGGTGATCCGGTTGCGCTTCTGACCCGACTTGCGGAGCTCGTCGACCCGTCGGGACGGATCGTGGCGGAAGTCGAGCGCCCGGGAACCCCGACCCACGGCCGACGAGCACGCGTCTGCCACGACTCCCACTTCACTGACTGGTTCGAATGGGCGCGCGTGTCCGAGGTGGAGCTGCGGGCCTGCGCGGTGGTGTCCGGTTGGTACGTCGCCGACGCATGGTCGGTCGTCGACCGCTGGTTCGTCGAGCTTCATCGCCGCTCCACCATGAAGTCGGCCGGCCTGCGATGAAGGACCTGCGCAACCTGGAGAAGCCGGCGTTGCCCATGTTCGCCGACGATGCCTTCCCGAGCCCCACTCGGGGGGCCTGGCTGACGGCTCGGCTCGGACGGTTGCTTGGGATCCTGATCGCGATCTGCTTCTTCACTGGGCTGATCAGCCACTTCCACCAACATCCCGTCGGCTGGCTCCCCTTGCCGGCGTCGCCCCTCTGGGGCTATCGGCTGAGCCAGGGGCTCCACGTCATCGCGGGGATGGCGGCCATCCCGATCTTCTTCGCCAAGATGTGGTCGGTCTACCCGCACTTGTTCACCTGGCCGCCCGTTCGCTCCATTTCTCACGCGGCGGAGCGGCTGAGCGTCCTGTTGTTGGTCGGCGCCACCATCACCGAGCTGTTGACCGGCCTGCTCAATGTCGGCCACCTGTATCTGTGGCCCTTCTTCTTCCCGGCCGGGCACTACGCCGTGGCGTGGATGGTCGCTGGCTCGGTGCTGCTCCACCTCGCGGTCAAGTGGCCGACCATCGTCTCGGCCCTTCGGGCCAAGAAGACGCCGGCTCACGCCGCCTCAGTCGCGGACGAGATCGAACGCGGGAGTGGCAATGACCTGACCGACGAGGTGGACGAGACTCACGCCGGCGTCTCGCGTCGAGGTGTCCTGCTTGCCGCTGCCGGCGCTGCCGGCCTCGTCGTGGTCACCACCGCGGGGCAGACAGTACGGCTGCTCGAGCCGGTCGGTCTGCTGGCACCCCGCAGACCCGATCAGGTCCCGGACGGCATACCCATCAACCGGCTGGCCAGCTCCGCCGGAGTCACCGAACGGGCGACCGACCCTGGCTACCGGCTGACGGTCGCCGGCGTGCGCGAGCTCAATCTGTCGCTGGACGACCTTGCAGCGCTGGAGCAGGTTGAGGTGTCTCTGCCGATCGCGTGCGTCGAGGGTTGGAGCGCGGTGGGTACCTGGGGCGGCGTCCGGCTGCGTGACCTGCTGACGCGCGCCGGCATCCCGTCGGACACCACCGTTCGCGTGTCGTCGCTCGAGAGTGGCGGGCTCTATGCCGCCACCGACGTCCCGCCCGAATTCGCCCAGCACCCCGACACGCTGCTCGCTCTCAGGCTCGGCGGATCGGAGCTCAGCCTCGACCACGGGTACCCGGTGCGACTGATCGCGCCCAATCGACCGGGAGTGCTGCAGACGAAATGGGTGAGTCGGGTGGGCGTCGTATGACCGGCAGAAAAGTGTTGGCCGGCCTCGGGATTCTCCTGATCGGAGTCGGGATCGTCCAGCTCCTGCTCGATCGCGAGCGAACCAATCCGATCCTGCTGGTCCTCTTCGTCGTCGGCCTCGCAGTCCTCGACGACCTCGTGCTGATTCCGTTCGTCCTGTTCGTCGGTTGGTTGGCTTCTCGCTTCCTCCCCGCCCGAGCCGTGGCGCCAGCACAAGCGGGCTTGATCGTCTTCAGCGGCGCCTTCCTCGTTGGCCTGGTTTGGGTGCTTTCTCCCGCCCGCGACGCGGAGGCGGGCACTCTGCTCACCCTCCCCTACGGACGCAACATCGCCCTGATCGCGGCTGGTATCGCGATCTCCGTGGCGACGGTCATCGCCTGGCGGTACGCCCGGCCGGTGCGGCAGTGACTCGCACGTCCGGCGCGGGCCCTTCCACCGGGACGCTCTCGGGCCACGCTGGGTCCGTGGTCGGCGGTCGGGCGAGTCGATCCTCGTCAACGGCTGAGGCCGGGCGACGGGAGTCGGGTGAAAGGCCCAGCGGTGCCTCCGCTCGGCAACGCTGGGCCTTGGGGCTCGTCGCCGTGGCGCCGATCGCGACGTACGTGTGGATAGCCCTCCACCGACTTCGCTACCCCTTCGACCTGGAATGGCTCGAAGGAGGTGCGGTCGAGCTGGTGCGGCGAGTGTCGGACGGACAAAGCCTCTACGTCCCGCCGACGTTCGACTTCACGCCATGGCCCTACCCACCGCTCTACTTCTGGGTTTCTGCTGGCGTCGCGCAGGTCGCGGGTGACGGCTACGTCCCGTTGAGGCTCGTGTCACTGGTGAGCTCGATCGTTGCCCTCGTGCTGATCGCAGCGATCGTCCGGCGTGCGGGCGGGACTTGGCTCGGCGGTCTGGCTGGTGCTGGGCTGTTCGCCGCGACGTTCCAGCTGGGTGGCGCCTGGGCCGACATCGGCAGGGTTGATTCGCTGTTCCTGGCGTTGCTCCTGGGCGCCGTCCTCGCCGGTGCCGTTGCACGGTCGTGGCCGGGCGGCGTCCTCGTCGGTCTCCTCATCTTCCTGGCGTTCATGACCAAGCAGAACGCGCTGATCGCGGCGGTCCCGATGCTGGTGTGGCTCGTGGTCTACAGGCGCCGAGTCGGGGTCGCCGCCTCGGTCGTTGCGCTCGGCGCTTCGATCGGGTCTGTCGTCGTCGGAAACGCGATGACCGATGGTTGGTACGGCGAGTACGTCGTGGCTGAGCTGTTGGGGCAGCCGGTCGCCTGGCGATGGGCTCTCGGATTCTGGCTGATCGACCTGGCAGTCCCTCTGGCGCTGGCTCTTGTGGTGTGTGCGTGGTGGGCGCGCTCCCTCCACCGGGACCATCGGGCGGGCGCGGCGAACCCCTTCCTGACTCAGGGCTACATCGGCGCGGTGGCCGTAGGCCTCGTCGCCGCATCGTGGGCTGGTCGGCTCCACTCCGGAGGCTTTGCCAACGTCGTCATCCCGGCCTATGCCGCTGTCGCCCTCGGGTTTGGCCTCGCGGTCAGCCATGCCCTGGGCCGCAACCACTCAACGACCATGCTCCGATCGGGATGGGTGGTCGCGCTCTTCGCCGTTCAGGTGGCCGTCCTCATGCTTGTCCCATGGCGTGGAACCCTGCCGTGGACGCTCGTTCCGACAGCGGTTGACGAGGCGGCAGGAACCCGCTTGCTCGGGGTGCTCGATCGGATTCCTGGTCGGGTGGTCGTCCCCGTCCATCCGCACCTGTTGACCCAGCTCGATCGCCCGCCGCACGCGCAGTCCCTCGCCGTCGGTGATGTGCTGCGCGGCCGTGACGGTCGTGTGAAGGAGGCGCTCTCCGCCGATCTGGCGCGCGCCCTGGACGACGTGTCGGTGGTCGTCCTGGACACCCCGGGTGAAGGATCCGCGTTCGAGCCCGCGCTCAGCAGTGACTTCACCCTTCTCGCCCCCGGGCTGCTCGATGCCGCGGCCTACCTCGATGACCCCGAGGTCTTCCGGCCCGTCACTGACCTGGCGATCCGGCCGACCTACGTCTACGTCCGCAGCACCGAGCTCGACGCGGTCCGCGAGGTGCTGGCCCCATGACCGTGGACGTCATCCTGCCCGTGCTCAACGAGGCGGAAGCCCTGCCGTGGGTGCTCGCCAGGTTCCCGGTCGGATACCGGCCGCTCGTCGTCGACAACGGGTCGACGGATGGGTCTGGCGACGTGGCCCGCAGCCTCGGGGCCCAGGTCGTGGTGGAGAGCAGGCCAGGTTTCGGCGCCGCCTGCTTCGCCGGGTTGTCTCAGGCAGAAGCGGACGTCGTCGCCTTCATGGATGCCGACGCGAGCTTTGATCCCAAAGAGCTTCCCTCGGTCGTGGATTCGGTGGTGGCGGGAACAGCCGACCTGGCGCTCGGTGCCCGCCGTCGTGGCACCCCGGCCTGGCCTCGCCACTCCCAGCTCGCCAACTGGGTCCTTACAACGGAGCTGCGTCGACGGTCGGGGCTCAGGCTGCGCGACCTGGGTCCGATGCGCGCGGCGCGCCGCATCGAGCTTCTCGACCTGGGATTGAAGGACCGACGGTTCGGTTGGCCTCTCGAGATGGTGCTGCGAGCCCACGAGTCGGGTTGGCGGATCTCCGAGGTCGACGTCGGCTATCTGCCGCGCGTGGGGAAGTCGAAGGTGACGGGCACCGTCAGGGGCACGGCGCGCGCCATCCACGACATGGCCGGACTGCTGCGATGAGCCATCTCCTGGTCCTTGCCAAGGCCCCGGTCCCCGGTCGGGTCAAGACCCGGTTGTGCCCTCCGTTGACCGCCGCGCAGGCAGCCGAGATCGCAGCAGCGAGTCTCGCCGACACTCTGGAGGCGGTCGCTGCCTGCTCGGCCGACCGCTGCATCCTCGCCCTCGACGGGACGGCTGGGGACTGGCTCCCCGAAGGGTTTCGCGTGGTTCCCCAACGAGGTTCGACCTTTGCCGAACGGCTCGCGGCGGCCTGGGACGACGCCGGAGGTCCGGGCGTCCAGATCGGGATGGACACCCCACAGGTCACGCCAGCGCTGCTCGACCAGGCGTTGGACTCGGTGCTGCGCCCCGACGGCGACGCCTCACTTGGTCTTGCGCAGGACGGCGGCTGGTGGATGCTCGGGCTGCAGCGCCCCGACTCCAGGGTGTTTGCCGGTATCCCCATGAGCGCTTCCGACACGGGTAGACGGCAACGGGATCGCCTCGTCGGACTCGGCTACGACGTGACGGATCTGCCAGTCCTGCGCGACGTCGACACGTTTGAGGACCTCGTGCACGTGGCGCGGTTGGCCCCGCACAGCCATACCGCACGGGCCGCCGCTCAGACCATCTCCCAACAGGTTCGGAGGGCCGGGTGAAGGTCCTCGTCACCGGTGGTCTGGGGTTCATCGGGTCGCACCTCGTCGACGTACTCGCCCGCGAGGGCCACAGCGTCCGAGTACTCGACGGGCTCACGGAAGCGGCGCATGCGGTGCCTCCGGACTACCAGCGAGACGACGTCGAGTACGTGACGGCTGACCTCGCCGACCCGGTCGCCGTCGAACGCGCCGTCGCTGGCGTCGACGCGGTGTCTCACCAGGCCGCGCGCGTTGGGCTTGGTGTGCATTTCGGTGACATCACCGACTACGTGGCAGACAACTCCCTGGGCACGGCCGTGCTCCTTCGTGCGCTGCATGCCCGCGGCTTCGAGGGGCGACTCGTGCTGGCCTCCAGCATGGTCGTGTATGGCGAAGGTGGATACACCTGCCCCAACCATGGTTGGGTCCGTCCCCCCGCCCGTCGCCGGCAGGACCTCGACGCCGGCTTGTTCGAGCCCCGCTGCCCTGACTGCGGATGTCCGCTCCTTCCCGCTGACCTGGACGAGGACTCCCCCCTCGATCCGCGCAATGTCTACGCAGCGACCAAGGTGAACCAGGAGCACCTGTTCCAGGCGTACGCCGTGGCTACGGGCGCCGAGGTCGTGCGGCTGCGTTACCACAACGTCTATGGGCCGCGGATGCCTCGAGACACCCCTTACGCCGGGGTCGCGAGCATCATGCGGAGCGCGTATGCCGGGGGGCGTAGCCCGTCGGTGTTCGAGGACGGCAAGCAGCGCCGGGACTTCGTCCACGTCACCGATGTTGCGCGAGCCAACCTGTTGTCGCTCACCGCACCCGACGGAGTGGCTGGTGCCTACAACATCGCGTCCGGCGTGCCGCACACCATCGGTGACCTGGCGACGGCGCTGCGCACCGCGTATGGCACCGAGGCCGCAGAACCAACGGTGACCGGGGAGTATCGGCTCGGCGATGTACGTCACATCACGGCCTCTCCGAAGCGGGCACGAGCCGTGCTGGGGTTCGCTGCGAGCGTGGCCTTCGCGGACGGAATGCGGGCGTTCGCCACGGATCCGCTCCGCCCGAATCCCCTTGCTGCGCAAGAAGTTCGTCACTAGTCCACAAGCCGGGGGACATAGGTCCTGATCGCCTGCTCGCCGATGCTGGAGGTGCGGGGAAACGCCCTAACCGAAGGAGAATCCGATGACCGTTCTCAGTCAGCACCCCTCCGCGCACCTACCGATGTCCGTCGCCCCTACGCCGTCCGACATTTCTGCGGCGGACCTCCAGGGGGGCCTCCTTCGGTCGGCTCTTGTGGCACCGCATCGTCGCGCGGTACCGGAGCTCGAGGTGCTCTCCGGCCGCGTGCGATCCCTGGATCCGCGCCGCACAGTGCGCCAACGTGCAGACTCGGTCGTGATCATGCTCAGCCGCCACGCGGCAGCCGTGTCGGCGGTCGTTCATCCTCTGCTGAGCGGATTGCCCCTCGGCTACGAGTGGATTGCCGAGGATCGTCGGAGCAACCACTCCCTCGGCCTCAACCTTCGTCGGCTGAGGGGCGCCCTGGAGGGGGACGCGTACGCCGGCGGGATCTCGCCGTTCGCCACCGCGCAACGGATTGTCCACTCTCTGTCCGAGCAAGAAGGCCGTCGTCTCGACTGGGCCGACCAGCTCGAGGTGGGTCTCAGCGAGGCCGAGCAGCGAGAGCTGATTGCGCGACTGGCGGCCGCCGAGCGACGCTCGCCCACTCGACCGCACCCCTATTCCAGCGGCTCAGGCTTCCTGGGCAGAGCGTCCCTCCGCATGTGGGCGCCGATCGATCGGATGATGGACGCGGTAGACAACCGCTCCTGCCAACCGCTCCTCGCAGCCTGACGCGTACGGTCCAGACGTGGGAGGTTCCGGGTCGTGGTCGCCTCGTGGCCCCAATCGAAGGATCCTCTTCGTCGGGGTGGCCGCCTTGGTCGTGGCTCTGGTCGTGGGATTCCTCGCCATCCGGCAACCCGCGGCTTCGCTCCCGACGACCGATCAGTCGACCCAAGGTCCGGTGATCCTCGTCCCGGGCTACGGCGGCGGGACCGGCGCGCTCGAGGTTCTCGCAGCGACGCTGGAGGCGAGCGGCCGCGAGACCGCCGTCCTTACCTTGGCGGGGGACGGCACCGGTGACCTCCGGGTTCAGGCGGCCCGGCTCGACCGAGCCGTCGGAGACGCGCTGTCTCGAGGTGCGCCGTCGGTCGATGTCGTCGGCTACTCCGCCGGTGGCATCGTCACCCGGATCTGGGCCACCGAGCTAGCTGGCGCGGCCAAGGCGCGGCGGATCGTGCTCCTGGGTTCACCCAATCACGGCACCAAGCTTGCTGGGCTCGGAGCGTTCCTGGGCGGATCGGTCTGCCCGGAAGCGTGTCAGCAGCTGGCGCCCGACAGCGAGCTCCTTCGAACCTTGAACAGCGGGGACGAGACACCGTCCGGGCCCCAATGGGTGAGCCTGTGGACCGACCAGGATCAGGTCGTCACTCCCCCGGACACTGCGCGCCTGGCCGGCGCCGTCGAGGTCGTCGCGCAGGACGTCTGCCCGGACGCGGTGATCGACCACGGTCAGCTTCCGACGGCTCCGTTGATGCAGGGGCTGGTGCTGCGAGCCCTCGCCGTACCCCTCATGGCCGAACCGGCACCGACGGACTGCCGGGTTCTCCAGGAGTCGTTCGGCTCATAGCTCCGGCGCGGCGAGACCGCGATCGTCCGTCGGGACTGGTCGCCGTCGGTGGCACGGACGATGATGCGCTCATGGCATACGACGAGGCTCTAGCAGAGCGGGTGAGGGCCCTTCTCGGCGAACGCACCGAATCCGAAGAGAAGAAGATGTTCGGGGGGCTGGCCTTCATGGTCAACACCCACATGGCCTGCGGTCTGATCCGCGGCGACCTCATGGTTCGGGTCGGCAAGGACAACCAGGCTGCCGCCCTGGCTCGTGGAGCCAAGGAGATGGACTTCACCGGCCGACCGATGCGCAGCATGGTGCGGATCCCGGGTGACAGCGTGAGCAGCGACCAGGCGCTCGAACCATGGATCGACGAGGCGGTCACCTTCGCGCGGTCTGAGCCACCGAAGAAGCCGAAGCCGGCGAAATCCTCCGCCTCAAGGAGCAAGAGATGACCGACCACGACTGGAACTTCGACGGGCTCCGGGCGATGTTCATCAACTGCACGCTCAAACCGTCTCCGGAGTTGTCCCACACTCAAGGGCTGGTCGACGCGAGTGCCGCCCTCATGCGCAGGCACGGGGTTGAAGTCGATCAGCTCAGGGCCGTCGACCACGACATCGCCACCGGTGTCTGGCCCGACATGACCGAGCACGGGGCCGCGAGCGACGAGTGGCCCGATCTGTTCCCGCGCGTCATGGCGGCTGACATCCTGGTCATCGCCGGCCCGATCTGGCTGGGTGACAACTCCTCGGTGACCAAGCGGGTGATCGAGCGGTTGTACGCCTGTTCCAGCCTGCTCAACGACGACGGCCAGTACGCGTTCTACGGCCGGGTCGGAGGCTGTCTGATCACGGGCAACGAGGACGGCATCAAGCACTGTGCGATGAACGTGCTCTACAGCCTCCAGCATCTGGGCTACACGATTCCGCCGCAGGCGGATGCAGGGTGGATCGGGGAGGCCGGGCCAGGTCCTTCCTATCTCGACGACGGTTCGGGTGGTCCCGACAACGACTTCACCAACCGCAACACCGCCTTCATGACGTGGAACCTCATGCACGTGGGTTGGATGATCAAGGAGGCAGGTGGGCTGCCGGCGTACGGCAACCAGCGGTCCGCCTGGGACGCCGGCTCGAGGTTCGACTACCAGAACCCCGAATACCGGTGACCGGCGAAGGCTGAACGAGAGGGTCTCCATGGGCGTGTACGGCCGGCAGATCCTGCCCCGGGCCATGAACGTGGTCTGCGGAACCAAGTCCTCGCACGAGCTGCGGGCTCGCGCATGCCGCGGCCTGTCCGGTCCGGTGGTCGAGATCGGTTTCGGATCCGGCCACAATGTCGCGCACTACCCGGACCAGGTGGTTTCCGTCGCCGCCGTGGAGCCATCCCAGGTGGCGTGGGACCTTGCCCAATCGCGGGTGGATGCGGCTCGTGTCCCGGTCAGCCGCTCCGGCCTCGACGGTCAGGCGCTGCCCTTCGACGACGACAGCTTCGACTCCGCCCTTTCGACGTGGACTCTGTGCACGATCCCAGATGCCCAGCGTGCGCTGGACGAGCTGCGCCGAGTCCTACGTCCCGGAGGGTCTCTCCACTTCCTCGAGCACGGCCTTGCCCCAGACGTTTCTGTCCAGCGGTGGCAGCGCCGGCTCGAGCCCTTGCAGAAGCGACTGGTCGGGGGTTGCCACCTGACCCGTCCCGTCGTCGGACTCCTGAACGACGCAGGGTGGGACGTCGTCGAGGTGGATGTGTTCTACGAAGAAGGTTCGCCGCGCGTGCTGGGGGCCGCCAGCCTCGGTATCGCACGCCCGGCCGCGTGCCCCGATTGATCAGCGCTGTACGCATGAAGCCGCCAGAACGCAACGCCGTTCACGCCACCGACGATGACGACAAAGCCCGCGAAAACCCAGATCGTCCCCGGCCCGGAGGTTGCGCCGACGGTTGTCAACCCCAGCGGTGCGGGTGCGGCGGGCGGACGCGCCGTTGGTATCGGAGCGGGTGACGAGAATCGAACTCGCACTGTCAGCTTGGGAAGCTGATGTTCTACCATTGAACTACACCCGCGAGGGGTCGTCGCAGACGACCAACAGCGAGGATAGCCGACCTCGACGGGTAGCCTGCGGCCGTGCTGATCTCTGACCGCGACCTCCGCGCCCTGTTCGAGTCCGGCCGGGCCAGCCTGGAGCCGTACGACCCGACGATGATCCAGCCGTCGAGCATCGACGTGCGCCTCGACCGCTACTTCCGGGTGTTCGAGAATCACCGCTATCCGCACATCGACCCGGCCGTCGAGCAGCCTGACCTCACGAGGCTCGTCGAGCCCGAGGACGACGAACCGTTCATCCTGCACCCCGGTGAGTTCGCCTTGGCCAGCACCTACGAGGTCATCACCCTCCCCGACGATGTCGCCTCCCGGGTCGAGGGCAAGTCCAGCCTCGGTCGGCTGGGCCTGCTCACGCACGCGACCGCCGGCTTCATCGATCCAGGATTCAGCGGGCACGTCACCCTCGAGCTCTCCAACGTTGCGACCTTGCCGATCAAGCTGTGGCCGGGCATGAAGATCGGTCAGCTGTGCCTCTTCCAGCTCAGCTCACCCTCAGAGTTTCCCTACGGCTCAGAGAAGTACGGCTCGCGGTACCAGGGCCAGCGCGGGCCGACGCCGTCCAAGTCGTTCCTCAACTTCCACCGCACCCCGATCCCGCGGTCTGAGTAGCCTGGCGCGCGACCGAGGGTCGGTGATGCGAGGCTGAGGCCCCCGGTCAGGCCTTCAGACCCGCCACTTCCTCGAGGACGTCCGTGCCGTCGTTGTGTGAGTGAGTGAAACCCCGGCGGCGTTCCTCGGCCACGGTCTCGTGGCTGCGGAACGCGACAATGTAGGCCCGACGCCACGAGTCGCTGGTCCGGTTCCCTCCTGAGCCGTGGAGGATCCCTTCGCTGTGCACCGTGATGTCGCCGCGGGAGATCGGCACGGCCCGCATCCGGTCGGCGGGGAGCAGCTCGGTCACCAGGGTGTGGCTCTCCGATCGATCTCCGTGCAGCGGGTGGTGGGGTCGAACAGGTTCGAGGTGGCTGCCGGGCAGGAACTGCAGGCAGCCGTTCTCGACCGTCGAGTCGTCGACGGCCAACCAACACGTCGCCGTCCGGCGGTCGTCGGTGTCGATCCAGTACGCCTGGTCCTGATGCCAGCCGAACACCGCATCGTCGCGGCCGGGCTGCTTAGCCAGCAGCTGGTCGAAGTCGAGGACCATGCCCTCGCCGCACAGCTGCTCCGCGATGTGCGCAGCTCGGAGCTCGAAGACGTTGTCCACCCAACCGGGGAAGTACCGGCGCGGCAGCATGACGTTGACGATCGCGTAGCCGGATGGATCCGTCCCGTGCTCGCCGGTCGTCATGTCGTTGAAGTCCTTGGCCGTGACCTCGATCTCACGCCGCAAGAACCGGTCGTAGACCGCCTCGATGTCGGCCATCTCCGTCGCGGACAGGACGCCGTGCAGGTGGACGTAGCCGTCGCGGCCGAAAGCCTCGATCTCATCCGCGCTCACCACGTAGTCGTTGCCGCGTCGCCGGTCCGCTCCTAGGTCCATGAGCGGAGCCCACCGCAGCCGACGCGTCCTGTCAACGAGGCCATCGGTGCGCCCGACCCGGGATGCGCCGGCCGCGCTGCTTTGACCCACGGCGGGCGAGGCAGGTCCTACGATCGCGTCATGGCGGGTAGCAGCCGGGAGCCGGAAACGACCACGTTGTCGCCGCTGTACTACCTCAATGTCGCTGGACACCGGGTGCGCTCCCTGCTGGCCGAGGCCATGGAGGGCAGCCCTCTCACGGCCGAGGAGTACGCCGTCTACAGCCTGATCTTCGAGATAGGCCCCGTGTCGGCGACCCAGCTGTCCCGCGAGGCGGGTCTGCCGCTGACCACGGCGCTGGACCTGGTGCGCACCTTGGAGGGACGGGGGCATGTCATCAAGCGTCGAGATCCCCGCGATCAACGAGCCATGAGCGTGCGTCTGTCCCCCGAAGGCCTCGCCGTGCAGCAGGCAGCGGAGAAGTACTTCGCGGAGGCAGATCGACGACTCCGTGCCGCCCTGGACCTGGACGCCAGCGCGATCAGCCGCACGCTGATCGCTCTCGCGGAGGCGGCCGAGACCGCCCTGGAGTCGCTGAGGGCTGATCGGCGGTCCGACACTGGATAGCACGGAGCCGTGGTAAATACCACGGAGCCGTGCTATCCATGTCCAGTGCCTCTGCGCCGCACTGCCCTTGGACTCGCTCTCGTCTTGCTGGTGTCCGGGTGCAGCGGGGTCTCGGGCTCGGGCGCGATCGACGCCGCCGATGCTGGGCTCCCAACGGCCCCCGCGTCCTCCGGCTCTCCCAGTCCCTCGGCTCCGGTCTCGGCGGCCGACGCCTGGGATGAAGACCTGGACGCGCTGGTGGCCTACGTCGAAGACGTGCACCCAAATCCGTGGTGGCGGATCCCGAAGGCTGCCTTCTTGGCCCGGGTCGCGAAACTGCGCACGACACTTCCTGACCTTGATCAGGTGGGCGCCCAGGTGGCGATCCTGGAGCTTGTCGCGACGATCGACGGGCATTCCGCGGTCTACCCCACGGAGCTGGGTTTTCACTTCTACGGCATCGAGTTCTATGAGTTCTCCGACGGCACCTACGTCATCGGCGCCCCCGGGCATCCCGAGGCTGTCGGAACCAGGCTTGTGGGGATCGGCAAGAGGAGCCTTCGCGCAGTCACTTCACTCATGACCCCGTTGGTGTCCCACGACAACAGCCAGAGTCTCAAATGGGGTCTACCCATGGCCCTGGTCACGGTGGAGGGGTTGCAGGCGAAAGGTGTCGTCGGGGACGCCAACCAGCCTGGCTTTCGGTTGGTCACGACCTCGGGGAAGAAGCTGCGGCTCGATCTGGAGCCCCTCACCTGGGAGGACTACCAGGATCGCGTCGGTTGGTATCCGGTCGGGCTCCCGCCGCGAGACCGCCCGATGTCCCAAGCCCACCGAACCGAGCCGATCTGGTCGAAGGCTCTGCCGGGCGGGGTGTTCTACGTGCAGTACAACCAGGTCCGACGTGGCCTCGAAGACACCGTAGCCGCCATCAAGAAGGCCATGGCACGCCCGGGGTTCAAGCGGCTGATCATCGACATCCGGAACAACGGCGGGGGCGACAACACGACCTACGGACCTTTGCTGGCCGTCCTGCGCGACCCTCGGCTGAAGGGCCGCCTCAGCATCCTCATCGGGCGCGAGACGTTCTCCGCGGCCACGAACTTCGCCACCGAGGTCGAGGCTGACACCGATGCCGTCTTCGTCGGTGAGCCGACGGGGGGGCGCCCGAACCTGTACGGAGACGTCCGCAACATCGTCCTGCCCAACTCCGAGATCGTGGCCCACGTCTCGTCCCGCTACTGGGAGTTCAGCACGCCCGACGACACGCGGCCCGCCGTGCCCGTCGACGTACACGCGGCGCTGTCGTCGTCGGACTACTTCGCCGGCCGTGACCCCGCGCTCGCCGCCGCCCGGAACCCGGTCCCGCAGACCGGCGAGGGTCCCTAGCGGCGCCGCCGTACGCCCGTTGATCTTGAGATCTCCGATACGGGGATTTGGGGGTGGTGGTCAGGTGGGTAGGGGCGTGGTGCCTACGGCCTCGCCCTTGACCGAGCGGAGCAGGAGCTGGGCGACGTCCATAACCTCGACACCGTCGGCGGCGCCGTCCTGCTGCAGCCCGGTGACGCCGTCGCTGATCATGACGCGGCAGAACGGGCAGCCGACTGCAACGGTTTCGGCTCCGGTGGCGACGGCCTCGGCGGTGCGGTTGGCGTTGACCCGGCTGCCCAGGTTCTCCTCCATCCACATCCGGGCCCCCCCGGCACCGCAGCAGAACGAGCGCTCTCGGTTGCGCGGCATCTCGGTCAACGTCAGGCCGGGCATCGACTCGATCAGCTCGCGCGGTGGCGAGTAGACCTTGTTGTGACGGCCGAGGTAGCAAGGATCGTGGTAGGTGATCTTCTCCTCCACCGGCTTGATCGGCGTGAGGCGGCCCTCCTGGACGAGGCGGTTGAGCAGCTGGGTGTGGTGGACGACCTCGTAGGTGCCACCGAGCTGCGGGTACTCCCGACCGAGGGTGTTGAGGCAGTGCGGGCAGGTGGTGACGATCTTCTTGGCGCCGATCTCGTTGAGCACTTCGACGTTCTGCTGCGCGAGCATCTGGAACAGGAATTCGTTTCCCGAGCGCCGAGCCGGGTCACCGGTGCACGTCTCCCCCTCCCCCAGCACCATGAACTCGATGCCGGCCAGGCTGAGCAGCTCGGCGGTGGCCTTCGTCGTCCGCTTGGCGCGATCCTCGAAGGCGCCAGCACACCCGACCCACAACAGCCACTCGACGTCATCGGGAAGGGCGTCCTCACCATTAGCCCCGAAGACGCGTACGTCGAAGTCGACCTCGCTGATCCACGCGTTGCGCCCCGAGGCGTTCATGCCCCACGGGTTTCCCTTGTTCTCGAGGTTCTTGAACAAACCGTTGAGCTCGGTGGGGAACGAGGTCTCGATCATCACCTGGTAGCGGCGCATGTCCATGATGTGGTCGACGTGCTCGATGTCGACGGGGCACTGCTCCACGCACGCGCCGCAGGACGTGCAGGACCACAGGACGTCCGGCGAGATCACGCCGCCGTCTTCGAGCAGTCCGACGAGCGGGCGCTCAGCCTCGGCCCGTACGGCCTCCGGCAACGCCTCGCGCTTGTCCTCGGTCGCGAGCAGGTAGGGCGCCTTGGCGAAGGCGTGGTCGCGCAGGTCCATCACCAAGAGCTTGGGGGACAGCGGCTTCTCGGTGTTCCAGGCTGGGCACTGGCTCTGGCAGCGGCCGCACTCGGTGCAGGTCGCAAAGTCGAGCAGGCCCTTCCAGGTGAAGTCCTCGACCTTGCCTCGTCCGAAGACATCGTCCTCGCCGGGGTCTTCGAAGTCGATCTGCTTGGTGCCGGAATACATCGGGAGAAGCGGGCCTAGTGCGTTGGGGCGCCTGGAGAATCCGACGTTGAACGGCGCCAGGAAGATGTGCAGGTGCTTGCTGTAGACCACCAGCACCAGGAAGCCGAGGATCACTGCGACGTTCAGCAGGAGGAACACGGTCTCGATGGTTTCGTTCGCGTCGAGACCGCTGGGCAGCACTCCAGCCACCCAGTTGGAGGCGAACGCCCAATCGGTGGGGTAGGGGAAGTTGCCCGTGTTGACCTGGGCGCCCCGGTAGATCAAGAGCGTGACGATGACCATGAAGATCATGAAGAGGACCAGCCAGGCGGCACCCGTGTGCGAGCCGTAGAACCTGGACGCGCGGCCGAGCCTCTTGGGGTTCTGGACGATCCGGATGATCGTGAACACGACCAGCGCCACGAGCACCATGACCGCGAAGAAGTCCTCGACCCAGGCGACCCAGGCCCACTGGTCGAGGATCGGGATGCTGAACTCGCGGTTGATCAGGGCCCCGAACGCCTCGAGGATCGTCAGGCCGAGGACGCAGAATCCCCAGAACGCAAAGGCGTGCGCGAGCCCGGGGACCGTCCAGGCCAGGAGCTTGCGCTGGCCGACCACCTCGACGACCTCGGCCTGGGCTCGCACGCCCACCTCGTCGGTGCGTCCTACGGCCGGCTGGCCGGTCCGAATGAGGCGCCACAGCCACCACAACCGCCGGCCGGCGACGACACCGGCGACGAGCACAATCAGGAGGAAGACGATCAGGCTCCAGTCCACTGAAGGATCCCTTCCATGGGGCGGGAGACGGCGTAGTGGCCGACATCCTCTCAACCCGAAGGCGGCACGGCGCATCAGGGCGTGCCGCTTCGGGTCGATCCCCGTTCATCCAAGCGCTCAGGGAGGAGGGGCCCTTGGGCCGTCTTGATCGCCGATGGAGCTTCTCGAGGGACGGCGGCGACGTCGCCTCGCCCGCAACCGCGTCCGCGGAATGCTCGGCTGAGCGGTGGCTGCCTCGGCCTTCTCGGAGGGCCAGGGAAGAGGGTCCGGGTCGGGACCCCCGCGCGGGTGCGTCGTGCCGAGAAGGGCGCCGTGCCGGTCGTAGAAGTCGAGCCCGCCTCCGCCGGCCTTCTCGATGCGGATTGACTGAGCGTGGACGTGGACGTGGTGAAACCAGCAGAGCAGGGCGCCTTCGTCGAGGTCGGTGAGCCCGCCGTCGATCCAGCGCCTGAGATGGTGACCCTCGCTCTGGCTCGGTGGCGCGAAGCAGCCCGGGTAGCGGCAGCCGCCGTCGCGGGTCTCCATGGCGCGGCGCAGCGGGCCTTCGAACAAGCGCTTCGCGCGTCCGAACTTGAGCACCTCGCCGTCGCCGTTGAGCAAGGCGTAGCGGACCTCACTGTCGCAGGCCAGCCGGTCGAGCTCGGCTGAGCACAACGGGGTCCTGCTGTCCTGCAGCCAGGCCGGAGGCAGCCCGACGGTGCCGGGGGTGGCAAGGGCGGTGGCCAGCGGCACCTGCACCACGACCTGTGGCCGAACGGCGTGCTCGCGACCGAGCGCGCCACCGGACAGCACTCGAGCGAACACCGACCCAAGAGCGTCGTGTCGGCGTTGGGCCGTGGTGCGTCGGTCGGTGGAGGCCGGCACGCCGATCTCCGCTCGCATCGCTGTCTCGATCATCTCGGCCACGGTGGGGTCCACGAGCCCCGAAGGCACCACGCCGTGGCTGGTCTTCGACAGACTGAACTCGAAGCCGTCCCGGTCTTCCCGGTAGGACGCGTCGGCCGCCTCGGGATCGGCCCGGTTGGCCCACGCCCTGCAGTAGACGGTGAAGTCATCGAGGGCGAGGTGGGCATGGCTCAGGAGCAGCGGCTCCCCGAGCCGCGCGTCGGCCAGGAGTTCGCGCATGCGTGAGCTCTTGGTGCACAGCCGGGTGATGACCCTGGCGTGGGCGACGGGCACGTCACCAGCGCGTATCGCGTCAGCGGTGCGCGGCAACAGGTCTTGGAGGGCGCGCGCGAGCTTGAGGTCGCTGGCGACGGCTGCCCTCAGACTCCGGGTCTGACGAGCCAGCCACGCCGACGCGGAGCGAGACCCGTCGAGGCCCCAGATCCCGGATTGCTCGACACGGCCGGCCAGCTCGACCCGGGCGCTGTCCAGTCGGTTGACCACCTCGGTCAGCGCCAGCAGGGCGTCGGCCGACTCCGAGCCGGAGAGCCCGGTGCGATCCTGGGCCACATAGGTGTCGGCCGCAGCGGTCAACGCTTCGAGGGAGTTCATCAGGATCACCTCCGAACCACGACGTCAGTGGACAACGGCCCCGACAGGACGGGGTCTCTCCGTTGGCCCTGCAGCGTCCCGGCAAGGGGGAGGGCTGACCGGCGGACTCGGGGTGGTTCTCAGGCTGTGGCTTCGACCATCCGAAGCGATGAAGACGAGTCAATCACGAGGCACCGACAGTTCCTCGCGCCCCGCTTCTCCGTGGCTACGCCTGTGGATCCTGGGTGCTGCGCTACTCGAGAAGGAGCCGGGGGAGCGAGTCGCAGAACCACGCAACCGTCTCCTCGTGCCCCCACCCGCGATCGCTGGTGAAGTGCACGTAGGAGGAGTCGCTGAAGGTCACCAGGAGGACATCCGTGGCCGTGTCCAGGGTTAGTCCCTCCCGCAACGGTGCCTTCTCGCTCACCATGAGGACGACCTCACGGAACCCCTGCGCGCGCAGCTGCTCGTGGTGTTCGTGCGTTCGGCGCAGCTCGTCGTCGGTCAGTGCCGCCGCGCGCAGGATCTCGGCGAGGCCGCTGGCCCGCTGGAACAACGGCGCAACGCCGCCAACGAAAAGGTGGATCGCCTCGGTGGGGTCCGGCTCACGGCTGACGGCCTGCCACCACCCGGTCTCCTGCGGAATCGTCGGCGGGTCTTCGCCCATGACCAGGCTGTCGATCGCCGCGCTGATCAGCTCGGCCTTCGTGTGGAACACGAAGTACACCGTCTGGCTGGCGACGCCAGCGCGTTCGGCGATCGCGGCGATCGTGGCGCCCTGGTAGCCGCGCTCGGAGAACTCCTCCACCGCCGCGCGCACGATCCGTCGTCTGGTCGCCTCCGAGCGCTCCCGGCGCGACCTCTTGACGGTGGGCATGGCAGGCGACACTATGCGACCAACTAACTAGAGTGAGACACTAGTGAAGGAGTAAGGCAATGATGGATGGCTCTCCCGCTCCATCGCAAACGCCTGGCACATTCGTCCGCCGAGCGGGGATCGTCTGCGTGGCCGCGGGGCTGCTCGGCGCCGCCTCGGGGGTCGTGCTCGCGATGATCGGCGCGCAGGTCCCGGACAGTCGGTACAGCTATCCGCTGACGGCGACCGCCTTCGTGGCCGTCCAGCTGTGGTTCGCGGTGCAGCACCTGGGCCTGCTGGTCGGTCTGTTCGGCCTGCGTCTCGCCGCCGTGGCTGGTGCTGGCCGGCCGGCTGTGTGGGGGCCCATCATCGGGATCGCGGGGATGGTCCTTCTCACCCTCACCGAATTGGTCGCGATCGGCGCCGCCGACGATCCGTACCCGAGTTCGCTGACGAACGTGCTCGATGGGCTGTACGCCGTCGCGAGTCTCGGCGTTGGAGTCGGACTCACGGTCGTCGGCATCGCCGTCCTCCGTACCCGCCAGTGGACCGGCTGGCGACGTTGGGTGCCGTTGACCCTGGGCGTGTGGGTCTTCGTTCCCATGACCCCGGCGATCGTCGCGGGCTACGTGCCGGCGCGCCTGGCGATCGCCGCGTGGATGCTCGGATTCGCCGCCCTCGGCCTCGCCCTAGCCACGCGGGCCCCTGGCCGCAACCCGGCGAACGCTGGCCGCGGCCTCGGAGCCTGCGTCGGGACCTCAGCACATCGATGAGGGACCCGTGCCCTGGCCCTTAAGGCCAGGTCAGGGCGTCACGATCGAACGCCTCCCCGGTCTGCACCGGGACCACGCAGAACACCAGCCCGCCTGGGTCGTTCAGGATCGCGTAGTCGTCTCGTTCCTCGACGAGCTCAGCTCCCAGGGCGCACACGCGAGCGACCTCGGCGGCTACGTCGTCGGTCTCGATGTCGAGGTGCACCCGGGCGGGAGTCCCCGCACCCAGTCGCTGGGTCTCGAGGTGAACCGACCCGATGGTGCCGATCTTGGCGTAGGGGCCGCCGACCTCCGGGGTGACGCCCTGAATGTCACTCCAGAAGGTGGAAGCGGCGTCGTAGTCCCGGTCCGGGAAGTCGAGGAGGACCAGGCCGATGCGGGATCGATGCATGACTGCAGGGTAGACTTCGCCAAGATTGAGTCGATCAGACTCAAGTCAGTTGACATGGACGCGATCAGAGAACATACTTGGAACCAGTCAAGACAACCCCTAGCATCCCCTTCTTCCCTCTCGGAGGTTCCTCATGGCCCGTGCGGTCGGCATCGATCTCGGCACCACCAACTCGGTCGTCGCAGTACTCGAGGGTGGTGACCCCACGGTCATCGCCAACGCCGAGGGCGCGCGTACGACTCCGTCGGTCGTCGCCTTCGCCAAGACCGGCGAGGTGCTGGTCGGCGAGGTCGCCAAGCGCCAGGCGGTGACCAACGTCGACCGCACGATTCGCTCGGTGAAGCGTCACATGGGCACCACGTGGAACGTGGAGATCGACGGCAAGGAGTTCACCCCGCAGCAGATCAGCGCCTTCGTCCTGCAAAAGCTCAAGCGCGACGCCGAGGCCTACCTGGGCGAGCCGGTGACTGACGCCGTCATCACCGTTCCCGCCTACTTCAACGACGCGCAGCGTCAGGCGACCACCGAGGCTGGCGAGATCGCCGGGCTCAACGTCCTGCGCATCGTCAACGAGCCGACAGCCGCGGCCCTGGCCTACGGCCTGGACAAGGGCGACAAGGACCAGACCATCCTCGTCTTCGACCTGGGTGGTGGCACCTTCGACGTGTCGCTGCTCGAGGTCGGCGAAGGCATCGTCGAGGTCAAAGCCACCTCAGGCGACAACCACCTCGGTGGGGACGACTGGGACCAGCGCGTCGTCGACCACCTGGTCAAGCAGTTCCAGAACGCTCACGGTGTCGACCTGTCCAAGGACCGGATGGCGTTGCAGCGGCTTCAAGAAGCCGCCGAGAAGGCCAAGATCGAGCTGTCCTCGTCGGCCGACACCACCATCAACCTGCCGTACATCACGGCCAGCTCCGAGGGTCCGCTTCACCTGGACGAGAAGCTCACGCGTTCGCAGTTCCAGCAGATGACCCAGGACCTGCTCGACCGCTGCAAGGCCCCGTTCGCCAACGTGATCAAGGACGCCGGCATCAACGTCTCCGGCATCGACCACGTCGTGCTCGTGGGTGGTTCGACACGGATGCCCGCGGTCACCGACCTGGTGCGCGAGCTCACCGGTGGCAAGGAGCCCAACAAGGGCGTCAACCCCGATGAGGTCGTCGCCGAAGGCGCGACGCTGCAGGCCGGTGTTCTCAAGGGCGAGGTCAAGGACGTTCTGCTCCTCGATGTCACCCCGCTGTCGCTGGGCATCGAGACCAAGGGCGGGATCATGACCCGGCTCATCGAGCGCAACACGACGATCCCGACCAAGCGATCCGAGATCTTCACGACCGCCGACGACAACCAGCCGGCCGTGCAGATCCAGGTGTTCCAGGGCGAGCGCGAGATGGCGGCCTACAACAAGAAGCTCGGCATGTTCGAGCTGACCGGGCTCCCGCCGGCACCGCGGGGTGTGCCTCAGATCGAGGTCACCTTCGACATCGACGCCAACGGCATCGTGCACGTGTCCGCCAAGGACCTCGGCACCAGCAAGGAGCAGTCGATGACGATCACTGGCGGCTCGGCGCTGCCGAAGGACGACATCGAGCGGATGATGCGCGAAGCCGAGGAGTACGCCGAGGAGGACCGCTCCCGCAAGGAGGCGGCTGAGACGCGCAACAGCGCCGAGCAGCTCGTCTACCAGACCGAGAAGTTCCTCGCCGACAACGCGGACAAGCTCCCGGACGAGGCGAAGAGCAACGTGGACGGGCCTATGGCCGACGTCAAGAAGGCCCTCGAGGGCGACGACATCGACGCGATCCGCACCAGCAGCGAGGCGCTGGCCACGGCCAGTCAGTCGCTGGGTGCTGCGCTCTACGCCCAGGCCCAGGCCGAGGGTGGCGACCCGACGGGATTCGCAGACGCCGCGGCCGGTGACGGCGCGTCGGCGGACGACGAGGCCGACATCGTCGACGCAGAGGTGGTCGACGAAGGTACGGCGGACAGCGAGGAGCAGTGACCGGGCAGCCGGATGGTCCCGTCGAAGGGGCGCCGGTCTTTCGGGACCGGCGCCGCATCGATCCGCAGACGTTCCAGGTGAGGGAGCCCACTCAGCCGGAGCCAGGATCGGATCAGGGAGGAAGCGGAGGAGCCGCGGGATCGATGAGCGGTCCCTCGGCCGACGCTCCCGACTCGACCCTGCTCGACGCGGAGCTGGCCGAGCTGACGGGCGACCTCCAACGCCTGTCCGCTGAGTACGCCAACTATCGCCGTCGCGTCGAACGTGATCGTGACGTCGTACGCGAGACGGCTGTCGCGTCTGCCTTGGCCGAGTTGCTCCCCGTGCTCGATGACATCGGCCGGGCTCGGCAGCACGGCGAACTCGAGGGCGCCTTCCGCGCCGTCGGTGAGGCGTTGGAAGCAGCCGCTGCGCGGCTCGGTCTCGAGTCGTTCGCCAGCGCGGGGGAGGTTTTCGACCCCCTCGTCCATGAGGCCCTGTCTGCGGTCCCGTCCGACGAGGCGGGGGAGCCGACGGTGATCGAGGTCTACCAACCCGGCTATCGCTTTGCGGGTCGCATCGTGCGCCCCGCGCGCGTGGTGGTGTCGCAGCCGGCGGCGCCCCCGGCGCCAGAGGGCGGCGCCTCGCTCTGAGCGGGCCGCCTGATCCACCGTGAACGATCGCAGCGCAGGAGAGGAGGGCAGCCGATGAGTGCGAAGGACGACCTCGAGAAGGACTACTACGCCGACCTCGGCGTCTCCTCCTCTGCGTCGACAGCCGAGATCAAGAAGGCCTACCGCAAGCTGGCTCAGCAGTTCCACCCCGACAAGAACCCTGGGGACGCCAAGTCCGAGGAGCGGTTCAAGGAGATCTCAGCGGCCTATGACGTGCTCGCCGACGACAAGCGTCGCGCCGAGTACGACGAGCTCCGGCGGCTGGGCGCCTCAGGGTTCCGCTTCCCCGGACAAGGGGGAGGCGGCGGCGCCGGTGGCTTCAGCGGCAACCCGTTCGGCGGCGCCGGGGTCGGCGATCTCGGCGACCTGCTCGGGGGACTGTTCGGCCAAGGGCGCGGCCGGGACAGCGGGCAAGCGGCTCCACGGCGGGGTGGCGACGTCGAGTCGTCGGTCACGCTGGGCTTTCGCGAAGCGGCATCGGGCGTCACCATCCCGTTGCGGCTCACGACCGAGGGACCCTGCGCCACCTGTCACGGCTCGGGAGCCAAGCCGGGCACCTCGCCCAAGACGTGTCCGACCTGTCATGGGTCGGGGCAGGTCTCGCGCAGCGCCGGCGCCGGTTTCGCTTTCGCCGAGCCCTGCCGGGAGTGTCGGGGCCGAGGGGTGCTCATCGAGCAGCCCTGTCCGACCTGCCACGGCGGTGGAACGGGAGCCTCGACGCGCACGATCTCCGCTCGCGTCCCCGCCGGGGTGGCCGATGGGGCGCGAATCCGTCTCAAGGGCAAGGGGGCGCCGGGGGAGCGGGGTGCGCCCAACGGCGATCTCTACATCGACGTGCACGTCACGCCCCACCCCGTCTTCGGGCGGCGCGGTCGACACCTGACGATCACGGTGCCGGTGACCTTCCCCGAGGCAGCGCTCGGGGCGCAGGTCAAGGTCCCCACCCTCGAGCGCGAAACCGTGACCGTGCGCATCCCGCCCGGCACGACCAACGGCCGCACGTTCCGCGTCAAGGGCAAGGGCATCAACGATGGCAAGGGGGCGAAGGGAGACCTGCTGGTCACGGTCGAGGTCGCGGTCCCACAGAAGGTCGACGGCTCGGCGAAGAAGTCGCTCGAGGCCTATCGCGAGGCCACGGCCGGCGACGATCCCCGGTCCGACCTGATGACGTCGGCCAACAGCTGATGACCGCGGAAGCTCGACGACGCGTGGCGCACCACACCTGACGAGCCCGATCCCGGAGAGGAGACGCATCGATGAACGAGACGTTCGACCTGACGGATGACTCACCCGTCTACGTGATCTCCGTCGCGGCTCAGATCAGCGGCCTGCACGCCCAGACGCTTCGGCAGTACGACCGGTTGGGACTGGTGTCGCCGGGGCGCACCCCTGGGGGTGGTCGCCGCTACTCCCTGCGCGACATCGAGCTCTTGCGCGAGGTCCAACGGTTGTCGCACGAGGGGGTCAACCTCGAGGGCATTAGGCGGCTGCTCGCGCTGGAGCACGAGAACGACCGTCTTCGACGTCGCCTGCACGAGCTCGAGGCGAATCAGCGCAGCGGTGCCTTGGTGGTCTGGCGTCCGGGCGCCCGCCGACGCTGAGGTCCGACCCCGTCCATATCCCCCACCCGACTCACGATTCTCCTTCCCCGAAAGCAACCTCCAGGAGCAACACCCCATGGAACCCACCACGAAGACCCAGGAGGCGATCTCGGTCGCCCAGCAACGCGCCGTGCGCGAAGGCAACCCCACCCTGGAGCCGGTGCACGTGCTGGCGGCCCTGCTGGAGCAGGCCGACGGCATCCCGGCCGCGTTGCTGCAGGCTGTCGGTGCCGCTCCGCAGGCCGTACGTGCGGACGCGGAGCAAGCGGTCGCCGCTCTGCCTCGCGCGGCCGGGAGCACCGTCGCTGCTCCTCAGCCGTCGGGCGCGCTGCAACGCGTCCTGGCCGATGCCCAAGCCAGGGCAGGGGCCCGGGGTGACGACTACCTGTCGACCGAGCACCTGCTGCTCGGTCTCGCTGCTGCCGGGGGTCCCGCATCCGAGGTGCTGGCCAAGCATGGTGCGACCGCCGACGCGCTCACGGATGCGCTCGCGCGCGTCCGGGGCGATGCGCGCGTGACCAGCGCTGACCCGGAAGGGAGCTTCCAGGCGCTCGACAAGTACGGCGTCGACCTGACCGAGCGAGCCCGCGAAGGGGCCATCGATCCGGTGATCGGTCGCGATGCCGAGATCAGACGGGTCGTGCAGGTCCTGGCCCGTCGCACCAAGAACAACCCCGTCCTGATCGGCGAGCCCGGCGTCGGCAAGACCGCGGTCGTGGAGGGCCTGGCCCAGCGCATCGTCGCCGGCGACGTGCCAGAGTCCCTGCGGGGCAAGCGTCTGGTGTCACTCGACCTGGCGGCGATGCTGGCCGGCGCGAAGTATCGCGGCGAGTTCGAGGAGCGCCTCAAGGCCGTCCTCGACGAGATCAAGGGCAGCGACGGCCAGGTCGTCACCTTCATCGACGAGCTCCACACCGTGGTGGGTGCCGGAGCGGGCGGCGACTCGGCGATGGACGCCGGCAACATGCTCAAGCCGATGCTCGCCCGCGGCGAACTTCGGATGGTCGGCGCGACCACCCTGGACGAGTACCGCGAGCGCATCGAGAAGGACCCGGCTCTGGAGCGGCGCTTCCAGCAGGTCTACGTCGGCGAGCCGAGCGTCGAAGACACCGTCGCCATCTTGCGGGGGCTGAAGGAGCGCTACGAGGCGCACCACAAGGTAGCCATCAGCGACGCGGCGCTGGTGGCAGCGGCTCAGCTCTCCGACCGCTTCATCGCCGGTCGGCAGCTGCCCGACAAGGCCATCGACCTCGTCGATGAAGCCGCTTCGAGGCTCCGCATGGAGATCGACTCCTCGCCGGTTGAGATCGACGTCCTGCGCCGCGCCGTTGACCGGCTGCGCATGGAGGAGATGGCTCTCGAGCGCGAGTCCGACGCGGCGTCCGTCGAGCGCCTGAGCGTGCTCCGCAAGGAGCTGGCGGACCGCCAGGAAGAGCTCACCGCACTCACGGCTCGGTGGGAGCGGGAGAAGGCCGGCCTCAACCGGGTTGGTGAGCTCAAGGAGAAGCTGGACACCTTGCGCATGGAGGCCGAACGGGCTCAGCGCGAGGGCGACCTGGTGCGGGCGTCGGAGCTGCTCTACGGCCAGATCCCCGATCTGGAGCGTGACCTCGCCGCTGCCGCTGCCTCCGAGGCCGGGGGCTCGGAGTCCGGCATCGGCGAAGGTGCGCCCATGGTCAAGGAAGAGGTCGGCCCCGATGACGTGGCCGACGTGGTCGAGGCCTGGACGGGCATCCCAGCCGGCCGGCTCCTCGAGGGTGAGTCGGCAAAGCTGCTCCGGATGGAGGCCGAGCTCGGCCGTCGGTTGGTCGGGCAGGCGCAGGCAGTCGGAGCGGTCTCGGATGCCGTACGCCGCTCCCGCTCGGGCATCGCCGACCCCGACCGCCCTCTTGGTTCCTTCCTCTTCCTCGGCCCGACCGGAGTCGGCAAGACCGAGCTGGCCAAGGCGCTGGCTGACTTCCTGTTCGACGACGAGCGGGCGATGGTCCGCATCGACATGAGCGAGTACGGCGAGAAGCATTCCGTCGCCCGGCTGGTCGGTGCTCCGCCCGGCTACGTCGGCTACGAGGAGGGTGGTCAGCTCACCGAGGCCGTTCGGCGCCGCCCTTACACGGTTGTGCTGCTCGATGAGGTCGAGAAGGCCCACCCGGAGGTCTTCGACATCCTGCTCCAGGTGCTCGACGACGGCCGGTTGACCGACGGTCAGGGACGCACCGTCGACTTCCGCAACGCCATCCTCATTCTCACCTCCAACCTCGGATCGGCCTTCTTGGTCGAGGAGGGCGTGCCCGTCGAGCAGCGCCGAGAGTCGGTGATGCAGCTGGTGCGCGCGACGTTCAAGCCCGAGTTCCTCAACCGGCTCGACGACATCGTCGTCTTCGACCCGCTCACGACCGACGAGCTGGCCGCAATCGTCGAGCTGCAGGTGGCACGGCTTTCGAGCCGGCTCGCCGACCGACGGATCGCGCTCGAGGTGACCCCGGCTGCCCGCGAGTGGCTCTCTCTCGCGGGCTACGACCCGATCTACGGGGCTAGGCCGCTGCGGCGGCTGATCCAGACTCAGATCGGCGACCCCCTCGCCAAGGCGCTGCTCGCGGGCGAGGTCCATGACGGCAGCCCGGTCACGGTCGACGTGGCCGCCGACGGATCTGGCTTGTCCCTCGTCCCGCCTCCCTGAGCCTGCTCGAAACGCTAGGAGAACGCGGCGTGGAGCCGTTTGATCGCCTCGTCGAGCACGTCGTCCTGCTTGCAGAACGTCCATCGCACCAGCGGTGACCCGAGGGACTGGTCATCCCAGAAGGGGGCGTGCGGGATGGCCACGACGCCTGCGCGCCCTGGCAGGTCGCGGCAGAACGACCAGCCGTCTTCATAGCCGAGCGATCGGATGTCGGTCGTCGCGAAGTACGTGCCCCGCGGCCGGTGGACCTCGAGTCCGACCGACTCGAGGCCGTCGCAGAAGTGGTCGCGCTTGGCGGCGAGCCCGTCTCGCAGACCGAGGAAGTACGACTCCGGGAGTCCGAGCCCGACGGCGACGGCCGGCTGCAACGGCGCCCCGGACGCGTAGGTGACGTACTGCTTGGCCAGCCGTACCGTCTCGATGAGGTCGGCCGGACCGGTCACCCAGCCGACCTTCCACCCGGTGAAGGAGAACGTCTTGCCGGCGGATCCGAGGGAGAGCGTCCGCTCCCGCATGCCCGGCAAGGTGGCGACCGCGATGTGCGGCCGGTCGGCGTCGAAGGCCATGTGCTCGTAGACCTCGTCGGCGATGACCACGAGATCGTGCTCGACGGCGACCTCGGCCACGGCGGACAGTTCCTCCAGCGACAGCACCGCCCCCGTCGGATTGTGGGGGCTGTTGAGCAGCAGCGCCTTGGTGCGGGGGGTGATCGCCCGGCGGAGCTCGTCGGCGTCCAAGGCGTACGTCGGCGGGCGCAGCGTCACCGGTCGACGTACCCCTCCGGCGAACCCGATGCAGGCGACGTAGGAGTCGTAGTAGGGCTCGAGGACGATGACCTCGTCCCCCGGATCGACCAGCGCGAGCAGCGCGGCGGCGATCGCCTCGGTCGCACCCGTGGTGACCAGGATCTCGCATTCGGGGTCGTAGACCAGGCCGGTGAAGGCCGCGCGATGCTTGGCCAGGGCCAGACGTAGGGCGGGGACCCCGAGGCCGGGTGGGTACTGGTTGTGGCCGTCCTTGATCGCTTGGATCGCCGCCTGGGCGACCTCCGGGGGGCCCTCGGTGTCAGGAAAGCCCTGCCCGAGGTTGATCGCACCGGTCGCAGCAGCCAACGCCGACATCTCGGCGAACACGGTGGTGCCCAGTCCCTGCACCCGCTTCGCCTGCCGCTCCATGCTCAGCAGGCTATGGCCTGCCGACGCCGCCGACGTGTGGGCGACCGTTCGTATTGGGGTCATTCACTGTCGCCAGAGCAACCGCAAACTTCCCCATTACGAGCGGGTGTGGGGTCAATCGACGATCGTTCCGGTGAGTCGGCCGGAGGGGTCGGCCAGGATGTACTCCTCGGCTTGATCAAGGACGAGGTTCACCGACTCCGGTCCCTCGGCGAAGAAGTCCTCCGCTGTCGGGACGCGGATGGTCACTTCCGTGATCCCCGGATCGAGGTAGGTGAACAGGAACACTCCGGCTTCGGACAACGGGCGGTCGGGCTGCGGTCGAGAGCCTTGCCGCCGCAACCAGCCCGCGGACACGTCGAGCGTCGTGGCCTCGGGGGCGTCGCCCACCTCGGCGGGGACGAAGGCGATCGGAATGAAGATCCCGAGGTCGCTCGCCTCAGACAGGGTCAGCTTCCACACGAGGGCCTTGCCTTCGACGGCCTCGTCGCGGACGGTAGTCACCGACAGCGTCGGCGCCGGATCGTCATCGACCACGGTCACACCGCCCGCGTAGTCGCCCACAGTCAGCCCGCTCACAGGCTTCACGGCGACGACGTACTCCGTCTCCAGGGCGTCGTCGCGGGTGTTGCCCGCCACCGGGACGTCGACCACGATCCGGCGGGTCCCCCGAGGGACGTCGATCACCGACGTGATGGGTGCCTCGAAGGAGTTGGGATCGATGACCGTCACCCAGAGGCGTCCGTCCCGGGCCGGCGACCCCGGGGTGGGTCGCACCCGCAGGGGCACAGCGACCGTGTGCGGGGTGTCACCTTCCTCGACGCGAAGCGGTGTCACATCGACGCGTGCCAGCCCCGGCGGTGTGGCGGCCGCGAGCCCGTCGTTCCACCCCCAGGCGTCGAGCAGCCACACGCGCCCGGAGCCGGACACCGGCAGCAGGTCGACGCGCGAAATTCGGGTGAGATCCAGCCCGGAGGTCGCGGCGGGGCCTGAGAGAGGTCGGTGCACGTCCTGAGCCCACGTCTTGCCGCGGAACCCACCGCCTGTGCTGACGCCGGGCAGTGGGTGGACGGACATCTGCGGCAGCGTGGCCGTCACTCCGTCGGCGTCGACCAGCCGTACGGCGAACCGGCTGACCCCGTCACCTGGCTTGGCCGCAATCCGCAGCTCGAACCGAGAGGCCGAGGAAAGATCCACCGGCTTCGGGAGGCGGAGGCGAGCCGAGCCGCGATCGGCGTCCCAGGAGATCTTGACGGCTCGACGGCTCGGCTCGCCCTGGATGCCGAAGAGGGGAAGGAAGTGGGGGGCTGATCCGCCGAACACGTTGGCGACGCACTGCCGGGACCGGTCGGTCGACTCGGCCGTGCGGCACCGCCGGGCCTTCACCGCGCCGTGCGACCGGACATCCAGGCGGGTATTCGGGAGCACCGCGCGGGTGCGGTGACCGCCCAGCGCTTCGCTGCGGACGGCCGCGCCCCTGGCTGAGGCCGCTTCGGAGTGGCGGCCATCGAGCATGGGCAGCACCGACTCGTCGTCACGCAGGAACAGGGCGGCCGCCGCCGCTGTGTAGGTCGCGCCGACCGCACGCTCATCCGACGCGGACAGTCGCATCGGCGACCGGGTCCCGCAGGTGGAGTCGTCTGCGTCCCACCAGTCGTCGTACGCGGGGGCGGCGGCCTTGCCGGGCGTCCACTCGGCGTTGAAGAAGTTGTGGTTGGCGCCCAGGACCATCACCGCACTGCGAAAAGTCTGGTCGTCGCCCTGCTCGCGCGCAGCGTCGACGTACGCCTGACCCTGCAGGTCGTAGACATCGCCATCGCAGTAGGGGAGGAGCACCACGACGGGCACGCCTGGAGCCGGGTTCTGGCCGAAGGCCGTGGGTCCGATGTGCACCAGACCACGGATCTTCCACGGAGCCCCCGGACTCGTCAGGCTGTCCAGGGCTGCGCGGTTCACCCCTTCTCCGCCACGGGAGTGCCCCACGAGCAGGACCTGACCGGCGTCGGCCAGCGCCACCTGGGACACCGCTGACGGGGCAGCGGCGTGGGCTGAGTCGTTGGCCGACCACTGCGACCACAGGCGAAGGTGGTGGCGGACCAGATGGGACCGGGCCTCGGCGCCGCCGTCGGTCAGGAAGCTGTCTTGGCCATTGATCCCGTTGGCCGCGATGGAGACGGTGACGTAGCCCTGGGAGGCGAGCAGGCGCTGGGTCTCCAGGTAGCCCCGGTCGCTGGGGATGGGCGTCCAGCCGGTCGGGCAGGGCCAGTCCCCGCTGTCCTTCTTGGCGCCGCGGTAGCAGGTGGAGTGACGGCCGTGCAGAAACAAGACCAGGGGCGCAGGCTCGCTCACATCCGTCGGTCCGACCACGACCGCACTCACCTCGACCGGCTCGGGCAACCCGTCGATGGCGATGCTGGGCCGGTTGTAGGTGCCGACCTTGAACGGGTGCGTGCCCCGGGCCCCTGGGTCGGGATCGATGAGGTGCCGACGGTCCGGTGCGCCGAGCAGCCCTGGTCCGTCGACACCGCGCGCCCCGAATTCTCCGACGCCGACCGGAGGTCCTGAGCCGGTGGGTGGCGGCTGATCGAGCCGTCGTCCTCCGGCCCAGACGGCGAGCTCGTCGAGGGAGCTCGGTGCCAATCGGGCCAGGCTGTCGGCCGTGAGCAAGACCGAAACGCCCCGACCGTTCCTGGTTAGCGCGGCCTCGCCCAGCGACACCGCGCCGGCCCGGACTTCGAGGCGGGCGTCACCCAACGGGATTCTGCTGGTGGACGACCAGCGGAGCGTGACCGTGCCGTCGCTGGACTCACCTGTCTCAGCGGTCCACCCCGCTGGCAGCCGCAGCGGTTCAACCGGCGAAGTGGCCTCCTGCGAGGCCTCGCGCGCTGACTGTCCCGAGGGCCCTGTCGGCGCGGCCTGTGCGGAAGCCGGGGCAGACAGGGCCAACCCTCCGAGCAGCACCGTCGCCACGATCGTGCGCCCGAGCTTCACGCTCACCGGACCCGCCATGCTGCCTCCGCCTGCCAGCGCCGGGAGCTCCCCCGCGTCGCTGGGACGGTACTGCCTCCCGTTCGGTTCCAGCGGCTCCCAGACCGACCGAGACGCAACGGTGACTGGGACGGCTCCGGAGCGCCCGATCCGGCACGGGGGTCGGGTGTCTGCGAGGCTGGTCGCATGCCTACCGCACTCGTCACCGGGGCCACCGCCGGCATCGGACTCGCCTACGCGCGGCGGCTCGCTCAGGACGGCTACGACCTGGTGCTCGTGGCCAGGGACGCGGAACGGCTGGCGCGGACGGCCGCCGATCTCGAGCACCGTTTCGGCGGTGGCGTCGAGGTGCTGGCCGCCGATCTGTCGACCCGGAGCGGGTGCGGCCGGGTCGAGCACCGCCTCGCCGAACCGTCCCTTCCTGTCGACCTGCTCGTCAACAATGCCGGTTTCTCCCCCCACCAGCGGTTCGCCACGGGTGATCTGGAGCGCGAACAGGCCGCCCTCGACGTGATGGTGACGGCCGTCGTACGCCTGACGCGCGCCGCCCTTTCGGGGATGGTCGCGCGTGGATCCGGCGCGATCATCAACGTGTCGTCGGTCGCCGGCTGGATGCCGTCGGGCACCTACGGCGCCGCAAAGTCCTACGTCATCGCCTTCACCGAAGGCCTCGCCGCGGAGCTTGACGGCAGCGGGGTCAGGGCGCTCGTCGCTCTGTCCGGGGTATACCCGGACCGAGTTCCACGAGCGGGCTGGCATCGAGATGGGCGGCCTGCCGGAGTGGCTCTGGCTCGACGCCGACCGGGTCGTCGCTGACTCGCTTCACGATCTCGAGCGCGGCAAGGTCGTGAGCGTCCCCTCCGTGCCCTACAAGCTGATCGGCCTCGGGCTGAGGCACACGCCGCACGGTTTGCTCGCCCGACGCGGTCGAGGTCGCGGCAAGGGCGGCGCCCCGAAAGGGTCGGCGCACCTGAAGGATCAGCGCACTGAAGGATCAGCGCATTGAAGGATCAGCGCACTGAAGAAACCGTGAGGACCCCGAGCAGGAAGACGTCCTGACGGGTCGTCAGTCTCACCTTCGCCGTGTCATCGGCGAACGTTGCCCCCGTCAGCGGTTTCGCGTCTACGCCGAGGGTGTTGGAGAAGACTGACCCGACGGCGAACGCGTCGGCCACGTTGGAGGCGCTCGTGTCGCCGGCCGCGGGAGTCAACGGCTTGCCGTCGAGGGTCAGCGTGTCGCCGTCGATGCCAGCGTCGCCCTCCCAGGCCACCATGCCGACCCGGGCGTCCGCCCCCGCGCGTCCCGGCAGCGTGAGCGACACCTCGGCCGCCGGGGCCACTACGGACAGGCCGTCCACGACCGACACGCGTCCCTGCGGCAACGAGTCGTGGGAGTAGACGACGACCAGGGTCCAACCGGCGTAGCGCCCAGAGCCCGGGGTGAGTGCCGCATCGGCCGCCCACCACTGGCCAGGGCCGCCGGCGCGCACCTGCTCGGTGACATCGGCGAACGACTGATAGGCCGCGCCGCCACCTGTCGACACGCCGCGGTCGACGCGATCTGCACGGACCGGCAGGTAGCCCTCCGCGCCCGGGGCGGCCAGCTGAATCTGGGCCAGCCGATCGTCGCTGGTCCCTGAGGTGATGTTGGCCGACCAGTAGAGCCCTGCCCACGTGACCGTCGCTCCGGCGGGCAGGTCGAGGGTCGTCGCGGATGACGTGGAGGTGCTCTTGTCGTCGTCCTCGTCCAGGGCGACCATGGCCCACGAGTCGTTGTTCAGTGCATTTCCGGTGGCCGTCCGGGCGCGCGCCTCGTCACACCCCTTGGCCCCGGCTGGACAGCTCAGCAGCGGCGCGCCGACCTCGGTCACCGCCAGACGGCCCCGGTCAGCGAAGGCAGCAGCGAAGCCGTCCGCCGCGACCCCCGAGGAGCCCGTGACGGTCACCGAAGCCGTGTCTGGGGCGCTGACCGTCACCGACACCGGGGTCGAGCCCGCAGAGTCGGGCGCGGCCGACACGTCTAGGTAGCTCGTCACGTCTGCGCCAGGCTCGACGTCCGGCCCTGTGCACGTGGCCCCTGTCTCGGTGCCGAGGCAGAACCAGTCGTCAGCCACAGCGAACGGGGCGATGGCGGGGAGTCCGGCACCGAAGCGCCCACCGGCGCGCAGCACGGCGGTCCCCGAGAGGGTCACGCCAGGAGGCAAGGTGATCTCGGCCGTGAGTCCGCTCGTGGCCGTGTCTCCGCTGTTGCCGGCCGTGAATCCGACCACGCCGCTGCGGCCGGCCACGAGCTCGCCCAGCGGTTCGAGGGCCAGCTCGAGGACCGGGCCGACGGTGGGCGTGGGAGTGGGTGTGGTGTGGGTGTCGGCGTGGGTGTCGGTGTGGGCGAGCCGGTCGGCGTCGGCTTGACCGACGGCGTGCCGCTCGCACTGGGCGACGGTCTCGGGGACGGAGGTGACGTCGGCCCGGTGCTCGGCGTCGCGCTTGGTCCAGACGGGTTTGGTCAGACGGGTTGGGTCCAGACGGGGTCGGGACGGATGTGTTCGGCCCCTGTGTGCCTCCGGTCCCGGGCTGGTTGGGGCTTGCTGCTGGCGGCGCGGCCGGAGCCGTCTCGGTGGGTGACGATGACGGACTGGATCCGGGCGGGACCAGGGGCACGGTGACCCCCGGTCCTCCTTGTCCGTCCCCGGCCGCGCTGGTGGGCGGTGTCCCCGACCCGCCTCCTCCCAGCAGGGCGACGGCGATCGCGCTGACGACGACCACTCCGGCCGTGGCGGCAGCCACGCTTGCGGCGGCGACCGGGTTCCATGACCAACGCGCAGCTGCCCGGGCAGCGGCGCCGCCGACGGCAGCCCCCGCGGCCCCGCCCCCGCCTGCTCCGGCCACGCTGGCCGCAGCCGTACCTCCCGATCCGGTGATGACGACGCCGGCAGCTGCCCCGCCCGCAGCGGCCGCGCCAGCCGTCGCCGACTCCGGTCGCGCGAGCAGTCCCGCGCCAGCCGCAGCCCCGGCGGTGCCGCCAAGCAGCGCCCCGCCCTTGAGCAGACCGACGCCGAGGACCCCCAAGATGAGCGGGGCGATGACGACTCGCATGCCGTGGTTGACGTCGGCCAGCTCGGCGACGAGCGCTCGACATTCCAGGCAGGTGGCGAGGTGATCCTCGACCGAGGCGGTCTCACGCTTGGAGAGTCCGCCGCGGGCGTAGGCGCCGAGCTTGTCGTTGATCGCGGCGCAGGTCTCGGCGTGCGGCATGACCAGGTGCTGCTGGAGGTAGGCCTGACGAAGGCCCTCGCGGGCGCGATAGGCCAGCGCCGAAACTCCGTTCGCGGTGAGCCCCAGGATCGGTGCGATCTCGGCCGGGCTGAGCTCCTCCACCTCCATGTGCCACAGCACGGCACGCCACCGCTCGGGCAGCGTGGCGTAGGCCTCGGCCACCAGCGTGCGCTCGAGCCCCTCCAGCGCCGGATCCACGAAGGGAACACCCGGGTCGTAGGCGGACAAATCGTCCGTGAGCTGGACCCGTGAACCCGCCCGCGTGCGGTCATAGGCCACCCGGCGCAGGGTGGTGAACAGGTAGGCGCGGAAGGCGACGTCGGGCCCACCGCCCGCTTGCAGGACGGCCAGCACCTTCGCGAAGGCCTCAGCAACCAGGTCGTCGGCATCGGCGTCGTTGCGGGAGTGCGAGCGAGCGAGCGCACGGGCGGGTCCGGCATGGCGTGCGAACAGGACGCCGTACGCCTGCGCGTCCCCGCCGCGGACCGCCGCGATCAGCTCGGCGTCGCTCGGGCCGGCTTCGGCCTCGAGCTCGGTCGGCTGGCTCACGAACCTCATCCTCGTCGATCGGGGGCGTGCTCTCGTCAGATCATCGGTCACCCAGCGGTCCAGATGAACGTCGGTGGGCGTCCGGGTGTCTCCCCACAGACGGGAGTTCGGTGGCGCGGTGACGCCACCTCAAGGATCACCCGACTTTCCGATCCGCGTGTCCAGGATCACCCGTCCGGCCCACTCCGATCCGCGTCACGGTCGGCGGTGTCGTGCGTCCTTGAAGCATGACCAGCACCGGGACGGCCGCTGACGCGCTTCGCGAGAGGTGGCGTGACCGTAGCGCCCGATCCACCTGGGCTCGCCCCGAGGACTGGTACGTGCCGGCTGTCGAGGCTCTCGCCGAGGCTCTGGCCGAGGAGGTGGTCGAGTCTCGGGGCGTCGAGGCTGCGGCCGACCGTCTCGGCCGGCAGCGTGCCGACGAAGGTGTCGGTCTCGGTGAGGCTCTCGACGACCTCACGTCGCTCTACCTGGCGGCGGGGGTTCTTCAACCCCCGCTGCGGGTGGTGCGTGCCCTGGCCGAGGGCTGGGCCGATGCTGGCGTCGCTCCGGTGCGCACCGTCGGTTGCGAAGACGCGCTGACCGGGCTCGCGACCGCCGCCTACCTCAGGACGCGGCTGCGCGAGACCTATGCCGCCGCAACGCGTTCAGGGACGACGGCCGCGGAAACCTCGTGCTTGGTGGTCCTTGACGGGACGCTGTCACCCGTCGACCCGTGGCAGCGGATGGCCCGCGGCGTGGTGCTGGCTGCCGCGCTCGGTGAAGTCTTCAGCTCGGGCGAGCCGTTGGCCGCCCTGTCGGGCGGCCGCGTCGTGGCGCTCGTCCCTCGTGACTCCTCACTCGGCTCGGCGGTTCGCCGGCTGCGTGAATCCGTGGAGGCCCGGGTAGCCCGGGCTGGCTTGGCGGCAGCCGTACGCCGTCCTCCGCGCGTGTGGGTCGAAGGCCTGCCAGCCGACCACACGAGCGCCGTCGCGCTACTCATCGAACTCGAGCGCTGACGACGCACCCGGACGACGGCCGCCTCTTGGAGGGGAGAGGCGGCCGTCGTACCGGAACTCATCATCCACCCTGCAGCACCGGGCCGCGAGTGCCTCAATGGATGACATCAGTGAGGCCGGGAACGTGCGGCCGGAGCAGGCCGAGCAGCGTTTCGGCGAGGGCCTCTGGGTCGACGAACCCCGGGAAGTGACCAAGCTCGAGCCGCTCGGTGTCCCACCCGTGCGCCTTCGCGGTGCGTGCGGCGGCGGCGTAGCCGGCTGAAGTCTGCAGATAGACGCAAGGGGCGTCCGGGAAGTCCGTGGGTGTGGGAAGTTCCTCGGTCCAGAACGCCAGGTCGCGAGGCTGTAGCGAGGCGATGATCCGCCGGCGGTCGGCGACGGCCGGAACGTCCTCGAGATCGTCCTCTGCCCATCGGGGAAAGGTCTGCCCGGACGCCAACAGGTGCTCGAGCTCATCGGCGCCGCGCGCGTCTTCTAGCCGATAGGAGTCCAGCCGGCTGCCCGGCCTCGGGCGCGGGAGGCCGGCATCGAGGAAGACATAGGCGGCTGTAGGTCGGTGCACGGACCTCAGGGCGAAGCCGAGCTGGGCGAGCAGGGGTCCTGCCCCGCTGTGCGCGACCAGGACCACCGGCCCGGCCGGCAGCTCGGCGATCTGCAGGGCGCAGGACGCAACCCACCGTGCGGCGTACGGTGCACGGTCATCGCCGCGCGCGTCCATCGCCACCGCTCCTGCCCCTAGGGCGTTCAACGCGTCGGGCAACCGTCCCCACGCTTCGGCCGTGGTCAGCGGCGACGAGCAGAGTGCGAGGGGAACCACGGGTTGAAGCCTGCCAGCAGGCCTATCGCCTAGCTCGGCGCGGGGACGGCGGTTCGCGCTGCCCAGGGTCGCGTACCCTCGCGGCCGTGACTTCGCGCGAGGAGCTTCTGACCCAGATCACCGACAAGGCCGTCGTGCACGGCCGCGTCGTGCTCTCGTCCGGCCGTGAGGCCGACTACTACGTCGATCTGCGACGGGTGACTCTCGACGGGGTCGCCGCACCGCTGGTCGGGGAGGTCATGCTCGACCTGACCGAGGACCTGCGGTACGACGCCGTCGGCGGCCTCACCCTGGGAGCCGACCCGGTGGCCGCCGCGATGCTGCACGCCGCCGGGCGACGGGGCCGCTCGCTGGACGCCTTCGTCGTGCGCAAGGAAGGCAAGGCCCACGGCCTTCAGCGTCGGATCGAGGGGCCTGACGTGGCCGGCCGCCGCGTGCTCGCCGTCGAGGACACCTCGACGACCGGGGCCTCCGTGCTGGCCGCCGTCACGGCCCTGCGTGAGGCGGGAGCGGACGTCGTCGGGGTCGCCGTCATCGTCGAGCGCGGCGCGGCACCAACCGTCGAGGCGGCCGGACTGCCATACCGGGCCGCCTACTCGACGGCCGATCTCGGTCTCGACGTCCCGCACTAGCGGCGCCGGCTGCTGGAGTTCGGGCGCTCCGACGCCGACACTGAAGGAATGGCCACCGCACCGCTTCTGCTGTTCTTCCTCGGCGTGGTGGTGGTCGTCGGGCTGGCGGCCTACGGCTACGTCGCCGATCAGAGGCGGCGGGAGCGGCTGTTCGCGGCGGCGACCCTTCGGGGCTGGACCTACACCGCCGAGCGCTTCGACCTCGTCGACCGGTGGACCGGGCAGCCGTTCGGCACCGGAGACAACCGTCGAACCCGTGAGGTGCTCGCAGGTCGCTGGGGTCACCAGGACTTCCTGAGCTTCGTCTACTCCTACGAGACCAGCTCCACCGACAAGGACGGGAAGCGCTCGACGACCACCCATCGCTTCGGCGTGCTCGCCTGGGCGCTGCCGGCCTGGCTGCCGACCCTGGAGGTGCGGCCGGAGAACTTCATGCACCGAGCGTGGGGAGCCGTGGGTTTCGGCGGCGACATCGAGCTCGAGTCCGAGGACTTCAACCGTGCCTTCCTCGTCAAGGCTGCCGACGCGAAGTACGCCTCCGACGTTCTTCCTCCTCGGGCCATGGAACGGCTGCTCGCGGCGCCTCGTACCGCCTGGCGGATCGAGGGCAACAGCATCCTGAGCTGGGACGACTCGCCTTTCGAACCCGAGGAGGTCGAGCGGCGACTCGTCGCGCTCCAGGGAGTCGTCTCGGCGATCCCGACGTTCGTGTGGAAGGACCACGGCTACGATCCTCACGTTGGAGGCGGCGGCTAGCCCGCCGGTCAGACAGGTCGGAGGTCACTGGTGAACCCGTGGGGTTGGGTCGTTCTGGCCGTGATCGTCGTCGTGGCCGTCGCGGTGGTTGTCTCCTACAACCGCTTCGTCCGGCAGCGAAACCTCGTGCAGGAGTCGTGGCGCCAGGTCGACGTGGAGCTCACGCGTCGGCATGACCTCGTGCCCAACCTGGTGGAGACGGTCAAGGGCTATGCCTCCCACGAGCGGGCCACGCTTGAGGCGGTGACCGCCGCACGCGCGGTCGCCGCAGCGCCGGGAAACGGCCCCGCCGCCCAGGCCGTCCAGGAAAACGTGCTCCAGCAGGCGTTGCGCCAGTTGTTCGCTGTCGCCGAGGCCTACCCCGACCTGAAGGCGAGCGGGGGATTCCAGGATCTCCAGCGGCAGCTGGCCGAGACCGAAGACCGGATCGCCGCGAGCCGGCGCTTCTACAACGCCAACGTCCGGGCCCTCAATACGCGCATCGAGTCCTTCCCGTCCTCGCTGGTGGCCAAGACCTTCAACTTCGTGCGCGCGGAGTACTTCACGGCCGACGACCCCGAGGTCCGAGCCGTGCCCAACGTCTCGTTCTCCTGACCAGCGCTTCTCCGCGCACCGGGCTCGCCTCGAGCGCCGGGTTCGCACAAGCCGGGAACTGAGCTGCGTGGTCGCGTTGGCCGTCCCCTCCACCTCCGGCGACGCTGCGCGCCCTGACCGGATGCCGGTCACGGGGTTGCGCGCGCGCTCGGAGTCCGTACGCTGAGCGGAATCATGTTCCGTCAGACGTAACACAGGAGTCCCGATGGCCCGGACTGCTCCCGTCGTCGAGCCCGATCTCGTCGAGCTCGACGCCTTCGTCGGGCGGCCCCCCGTCGTTGTCGACGTCGCGCGTGCGGCGCCGTTCGGCTGGAAGCCCGCACTGGTCCTCGCGCTGGTGGCCTTCGTCGACCGGGCCGACGCGGGCCTCGTCAGCGGTGTCCTCGAGCGGCTGAAGGCCGATTTCGGATTCGGCGACGCCGTCGCCGGGCTCCTGCTCGCCGCTCCGGTGTTCGCGGCCGCGATCCTGCTGATCCCTGCCGGCGTGCTCGCGGACACCGGGCGGCGCACCCGGATCCTCGCGGTCGTCATCGCCGTGTGGTCGCTGCTGACCTTGGGGACAGGGCTCGCGCCGACGCTCGCGATCTTCTTCCTGGTGCGGATCATGCTGGGCGCCGCCAACCCGCTGAACCAGCCACCTGCTGCGAGCCTGATCGGTGACTTCTACCCACCGCGCTCGCGCACCAAGGCGTTCGGCCTGGTCCGGGTGATCGAGTACATCGGACTACCGGTCGGGCTTGCCCTCGGTGGCGTCCTGGCCGCGGTCTTCGACTCGTGGCGGGCGGTCTTCTTCGTCATGGCGCTGCCGGGGCTGCTCGTGATTGCTCTGGTTCTCGGGGTGTTGCGCGAGCCGGTTCGGGGCGTGGGGGACCGCCTAGCGGGTCGTCGCTCCAACAAAGAGGAGGTGGCGCCAGACCAGCCAGCCACTCTGACGGCCCACGAGCGGCCGTCGGCTGCTGCCGAGCAGGGGGCCGTCATCTCGTCGGTTCCCGGGCGCCACGCTGCCCCGTCCCTCCCGGTGTCGATCACCTGGCGGGACCGCTTCCGGATGGTGCTCGCGATCCGCACGCTACGGATTCTCGTGCTGGCGCAAGCGTTGCTCTTCTTCGGATTCGGCGGGCTGTTCTCCTTTGCCGCCGCCTACTTCGACCGCACCGGCGGGCTCGACGAGGCCAGCGCTGCCGCCCTGGCCGGGTCCGTGGGCCTGGTCGGAATCATGGTCGGCGGAGCCATTGGTGGGGTGCTCGGTGACCGCTACCACGGGGTACGCCCCGGCTGGCGGCTCGCCTTGTCCGGAGTGGCCTTGATCATCAGCGCTTGCTGCGTGGCCCTGCTCGTGATCACCCCGTCGACGCCGATCCAGCTGGCCCTGCTCGCCGCGGCCTCCGCGGCCGACATCGCCGCCATCGCCAACCTGGGCGCCGCCACGACCGACGTGCTGCCGGCTGCACTTCGCGGGAGCGGCTTCGCCGTCGTGCAGGCGATCGTTCAGATCGGGTCGGGCTTCGGGCCGATCCTCGTCGGTGTGGTGTCGGGACTCGCGGGCGAGAACCTCGGCTGGGGCTTTGCGGCCCTGCTGCCGTTCCTGCTGCTCGGCGGGTTGGTGGTGCTTCGTGCCCGCGATTCCTACGAGGTCGACCGCCGAGCCGTCCTGGATGGAGCCCTGTCCCCCTGACTGGGCTGGCCTGACCGATTGGACTGGGAGGCCGGCCAAACCGCGGGTGGCGGTTAGTCGGTCTCGCGACCGGCAGCGTCTGGCTCGCCCGCCTGGACGTCGCGGCTCGCCGACTCCTCAGCTGTGGTCCCGCGGCCGCGGCGGGCCCGCAGGTATTCCAGCCCGATCGGCACCACAGAAACCGCGACGATGATGATCGCGATCAGCTCGATGTTGTTGGCCACCCACGTGACGTTTCCCAGCCAGAAGCCGAGGAGCGTGAGGCTTCCCGCCCACAGGACGCCACCGACGACGGTGTAGGTCACATAAGCGCGTGCGTCCATCTTGGCCACGCCGGCGAGGGCGGTGATGAAGGTACGCACGATCGGCACGAACCGGGCCAGGACGATCGACCGCCCACCGTGGCGCTCGAAGAAGGCGTGCGCCTGCGTGACGTGATCTGGTCGGAGCAGCCTCGAGTCCGGTCGGTCGAACAGCTGTGGCCCGACGGCGCGGCCGATCGCGTAGCCGCAGAGATTGCCGAGGATCGCCGCAGTGGCGATCAGGACGATCACGACGCCGATCTGTTGGGTGATGACCCCTGCGCCCACGAAGACTCCGGTGGCGAACAGCAGCGAGTCCCCGGGGAGGAAGAACATCAGCAGCCCGCACTCGACGAAGACGACGATGAGGACGGCGATCAGCCCGTACGTCTCGATGAGGTACTCGGGCTGGATCCAATCGGGGCCGATGGCGAGCAGGGAGACCGGATCCATGTCGGCCAGGGTACGGGTCCGCCTACGCTGCCTCGACGTGACGACCGATGACTCTCCCGCCGGCGCGGCCGAGCCCGCACCGTTGGACGCTGTCAGTGGCCCGGTCGGAGTGGGGCCCTGGGAGGGGGAGGCGCCTGACGACCCCCGGCTGGACCCCGAGCTCCTCGAGGCCGGGGACTCCCGCAACGTCGTCGACGGGTACCGCTATTGGCGGCTCGAGGCGATCGTCGACGATCTCGACAGACGACGGCACCCCTTCCATGTGGCCGTGGAGAACTTCGCCCACGACTTCAACATCGGTTCTGTGGTGCGCACGGCGAACGCCTTCCTCGCCGCGGAGGTGCACATCGTGGGGCGGCGCCGATGGAACCGCCGCGGGGCCATGGTCACCGACCGCTACCAGCACCTCCGCTACCACGATTCCGTTGAGCACCTGTCGGCGTGGGCCGCCTCGGGGGGGCTGCCCGTGCTCGGTGTCGACAACCTTCCCGGCTCGGTGCCGCTGGAGACCTTCGAGCTTCCGGCGGCGTGCGTGCTGCTGCTGGGCCAGGAAGGCCCCGGCCTGTCCGAAGAAGCGCGCGACGCATGCGCGGCCGTGCTCTCGGTCGCGCAGTTCGGCTCCACGCGCTCGATCAACGCGGGTGCGGCAGCGGCCATCGCGATGCACGCCTGGGTCCGCCGCCACGTCTTCGACCAGGCTCCCTAGCCACGCATCACCAGCGAGGTCCGCACGCACGACCTCGGCCCGTCGACGCGCGTGAAAGGATGGGCTTCCGCTCGTCAGGACGTGAGAGGGAGCCCACATGCCGATCGCCACCCCCGACGCCTACGCCGCGATGCTCGACCGCGCCAAGGCTGGCGCCTTCGCCTACCCGGCGATCAACTGCACGTCGTCGCAGACGGTCAACGCGGCGATCCAGGGATTCGCCGAGGCCGACAGCGACGGCATCGTCCAGGTCTCGTGGGGCGGCGCGGCCTACGCCTCCGGCCAACCGATCAAGGACATGGTCACCGGCGCCGTGGCGCTGGCGGAGTTTGCCCACGTGGTCGCCGCGAAATACGACGTCACCATCGCGCTGCACACCGACCACTGCCCGAAGGCTCAGCTGGACGGTTTCATGCGGCCGCTGATCGGCGTGAGCGCCGAGCGGGTCGCAGCCGGGCGGGAACCGCTGTTCCAGTCGCACATGTGGGACGGCTCAGCTGTCGAGCTGCACGAGAACCTCGACATCGCCTCCGAGCTGCTCGACCTCTGCGCTGCCGCGAAGATCATCATGGAGCTGGAGATCGGGGTCGTCGGCGGCGAGGAGGACGGGGTCGAGGCCAAGCACGACGCCAAGCTCTACTCCACGCCGGAAGACGCGTTGGCGATGGCCGAGGCGTTGGGGCTGGGGGAGCGCGGGCGCTACATGGTCGCGGCCACCTTCGGCAACGTCCATGGGGTCTACAAGCCGGGCAACGTGGTGCTGCGGCCCTCGATCCTCAAGGAGCTCCAGGATGCCGTCGGGGCGAAGTACGGCAAGGACAAGCCGCTCGACCTGGTCTTTCACGGCGGTTCTGGCTCGCTGCTGTCAGAGATCCGCGAGGCGCTCGACTACGGCACGATCAAGATGAACGTCGACACCGACACGCAGTACGCCTTCACGCGCCCGGTCGTCGAGCACATGCTCCGCAACTACGACGGTGTCCTCAAGATCGACGGCGAGGTTGGCAACAAGAAGATGTACGACCCTCGTGCGTGGGGCAAGGCAGCCGAGGCTGGCATGGCCGCGCGTGTCGTCAGGGCTTGCGAGGACTTGCGCAGCGCCGGCACCCGACCCTCGTAGAAGTCCATGGGCCGATTGGTCGTGGCCTGCTTTCGCCCGCTGCCAGGCAAGCAGGAGGAGCTCCGCACGCTCACGGCCACCCACGTGGCTCGGCTGCGCGCCCTTGGCCTGGTCACCGACCGGGCGGGTGTGGCGATGGAGGCTGACGACGGCTGCGTGATCGAGGTGTTCGAGTGGGTGTCCGCCGAGGCTATCGCCGCGGCTCACGAACATGCTGACGTGCTCGCGATGTGGCGGGAGTACGAGGCCTGTTGCACGTACGTCTCTCTCGCCGACATACCCGGGGCGTCCGCCCTCTTCCCCGACTACACGCCCTTGGTGACCGAAGGGTGAGCGCAGGGAGTCAGTCGCTCGGCACCACGCTCAAGGATGATGCTCAGGTCGACGGCGCCTGCCCTTGACCTCGCGTCGCAAGGAACCCAGCAGGGACGCCGCGAGCAGCACAAACAGGGCGATGCCTGCCAGCAGGGACGGCCCGAGCAGCCCCTCGCGGGTCAACAGCCCGCACACAGCGATGGCGGCGAGCGCTCCGATCGCTACGAAGCCGTCCTCGACGACCAGGCCGTAGAGCTCTCGGGCGGCCTCAGCAACGGCCCGCCCGAGGCGCCGGCTCGGGGGGACGCCGGTCACGAGGTCACCTCGCGAGGTTGGGATCTGGGTCCACCGGCAGTAGTCCGCGGCGGAGAGGAGGTGGTGACCAGGCGTATGCCCATCCACGTCACCACAACCCATGCTCCGAACAACGCCAGAATGCTCCAGGCGTCACCGGGCCAGGCCACGCCGAACCCTTCGGCGACCCAGAAGGTGCCGAAGGAGCACAGCATCAGTCCTACGAACCACTTGAGCGTGTTCTCGGGCACGCGGGACAGCGGGCCGCGAGCGACGAACCCCGCGGCGCCGACCACGACGAAGGCCGTGACCGCCGCCAGGCTGGCGACCGCCAGGTTGGCATTGCCCTGCGCGCCGAGGGTGATCACCAGGAACGTGATTTCCAGGCCCTCGAGGAGCATGGTCTTTCCCGCAGTGACGAACCCGACCCAATCGAAGCGCGCGGCGCGCGCGCCCTCGCCAGAAAGGGCCTCCACCTCGCGCTGGTAGATCGCGGACTCGTCGTGTATCCCCACGACTCCTGCGAAACGGAGGATCGCCTTGCGCAGCCATCGGAGCCCGAACAGCAACAGGAGGGTCCCGACGACGACGCGGAAGAGGTCCTCGTTGACCCGGTCGATGAGCGTCACACCGAAGATGGCAATGAGCGCCACGATGAGACCTGTGGCTACTGCCGTGCCGAGCAACGGCGCTCGCCATCCGCGGGTCAGGCCAACGGCGACGACGACCGTCCATGCCTCGACGCACTCCACGACGGACGCGAGGAACACGGGCACAAAGGTGGCGAGAGCGTGCACGGGGAAGAACCTACGCGCGCCCTCGACCAACCCCGGGCGGGGAGGTCTTCAGCTCAGGGTCTGGGCTGCCTCCGGGGAGGACTCGGCGAGGAAGCTGGAGCAGCGCTCAGCCTCGTCGGCCTCCCCGATGGCTTGTGCCGCGCGACCCAGCGCGTGCAGGGAGCGAAGCCAACCGCGGTTGGGTTCGTGCGACCACGGCACCGGACCATGGCCCTTCCACCCGGCCCGGCGCAGGGCGTCGAGCCCGCGGTGATAGCCCGTGCGGGCGTAGGCGTAGGACTCGATGACCCGCCCGCCTTCCCAGGCTCGATCGGCCAGCGCAGCCCACGCCGCCGACGAGGTGGGGTGCGTGGCCGCGATCTCGACGGGGTCAGCGAACGGGTCGGCGAGTGCCGTGGCACCCGCCTCGGCAGGGAGGAGGGTCGGCGGCGGCCCGGCGAGCAGGTTGTCCATGGTCATCTCGCCATCATCGCGTGCCACTCGCCCTGCATCACCATCGCGTGCCACTCAAACAGGACAAATCACGCGCCGGAGGGCCTCGCGGCGTGCGCCCCGGCGAGTGAAGCAAGGCGAATCGGGGTCGCCGGCTCGGGTAGCCTTCGCCCGGCCCTCCAGGGGCGTACGCCTCCCGACGCCACCAGGATCGGTCCGGGTCTCGTCGTCCCAACCACCGACATTCCGTAGCCAGCCACTCGAAGAGGTGCACCGTGCCCGCAATCGTGCTCGTGGGCGCCCAGTGGGGTGACGAAGGCAAGGGCAAGGCCACTGACCTGCTCGGGCCTGAGGTCGACTACGTCGTGCGGTTCAACGGTGGCAACAACGCTGGGCACACCATCGTGGTGGGCGGCGAGAAGTACGCCGTACACCTGATGCCGACGGGGGTCCTCACTCCTAGCGTGGTGCCGGTCATCGGCAACGGCGTGGTCATCGACCTCGGAGTGCTGTTCGGCGAGGTCGACATGCTCGAGTCTCGGGGCGTCGACACCTCGCGACTTGTGGTGAGCGCCAACGCTCACCTGATCGCGTCCTACAACCGGACGCTCGACAAGGTCACCGAACGGTTCCTGGGTAACCGTCGGATCGGGACGACTGGTCGCGGGATCGGACCGACCTACGCCGACAAGATGAATCGCATCGGTATCCGGGTTCAGGACGTGTTCGACGAGAAGATCCTGAGGCAGAAGGTCGAGGGTGCGCTCGACCAGAAGAACCATCTGCTCGTCAAGGTCTACAACCGACGCGCCATCACCGTCGACTCGGTGGTCGAGGAGCTGCTGGGCTATGTCGACCGGCTGCGCCCCTTGGTCGCCGACACCTCGCTGCTGCTCGGCTCAGCCCTGGACGACGGCCGGACCGTGCTGCTTGAGGGCGGGCAGGCCACCCTGCTGGACGTCGACCATGGCACCTACCCCTTCGTGACGTCGTCCAACGCGACAGCGGGCGGCGCCTGCACCGGGGCCGGGATCCCGCCCACGCGCATCGACCGCGTCGTCGCGGTCGTGAAGGCCTACACGACCCGCGTCGGGGAGGGCCCCTTCCCCACCGAGCTGTTCGACGCCGACGGCGAGCACCTGCGGACCGTCGGCGGCGAGTTCGGGACGACCACCGGCCGGCCGCGACGCTGCGGGTGGTACGACCTCCCGATCGCGCGCTACGCCGCGCGGATCAACGGTGTCACCGACTTCGTGCTCACCAAGCTCGACATTCTCACGGGGCTTGAGCGCATCAAGGTGTGCGTCGGGTACGAGGCCGACGGGGAGAGGTTCGACGAGCTGCCGCTGACTCAGACCGGGTTCCATCACGCCGTCCCGATCTATGAGTCCCTGCCAGGCTGGACCGAGGACATCGGCGACGCCCGTACCCTCGCCGACCTGCCGGCCAACGCCCGCGCGTACGTGGACTTCCTCGAGGAACGCTCTGGCGCTCCGTTCAGCGTCATCGGGGTGGGTCAGGACCGCGAGGCCACGATCGTGGTGCGCCCGCTCGTATAGGTGAGCCTGCTCGCCTGACGGTTCCTCGGGCTGTCGACGTGGCGCAGTCGTGGTCCACCGCACCGATCTGACAGGCTCACGCCCATGCCCGAGCCCTACCGCCGGGAGCCACGCAGCGACGACGCACCCGCGATCAGGGTGCGCCCTGCCGCGCCGGGTGACCACGCGCGCATCGTGGCCGTGCTCGATGACTGGTGGGGCGGACGGGCGATGACCGACATGCTCCCGCGCCTTTTCCTCGACCACTTCGGCTCGACGAGCCTGGTCGCGGTGACCGACGACGGTTCTCTGGCCGGCTTCCTGGTCGGATTTCTCTCGAGAGACCAGGTCGGCACGGCATACGTTCATTTCGCTGGCGTCGGCCCTGACTATCGCCGTGGCGGACTGGCGGCCCGCCTCTACGGCCGATTCTTCGCCGTGGCCAGCGCCGCCGGTGCCACCTCGGTGAAGGCTGTGACGTCGCCGATCAACGAGGTCTCTCAACGGTTTCACCGTGCACTCGGCTTTGAGGTGTCCGATCCGGTGGCGGACTACGACGGAGCCGGCAGCGACCGGGTGGTGATGACCCGCGCACTGCCGAAGTCCGGCCCGTCGACCTCCGTCACCGACGCCGCCGGCGTCGGTGAAGACGACGGCGCTGGAAAGACGGCCCTTTTCGTGCCACGCGTCGACCCGCGTCCCAACGACGGCGCCTGGCGAGAGGTCGGCTGGCCCCCTCCGGCGGACATCGAGCTCCGCGGGGCCACGGTCACCCTGACGCCAGCCGCCGCCGACGACGGGCCGGGACTGTTCGACGCCCTCGACCACGACGCCGCCTGGGCGCACGTCCGAGGGCGACCTGCTGGGCCAGACGGTTGGGTCGAGAGGATCGAGCGCTCCTGGGCCGATGGCTGGCACCCATGGGTCCTGCGGCTCACAGAACGGGTCGGCGACCGGCCCGCCGGAACGGTCGTCGGGACCTCGTCGTATCTCGAGGTCGTTCCGGTCGACGCCCGTCTGGAGATCGGATTCACCGTGTATGACCCTGCGGTCTGGGGGAGCTCGGTCAATCCCGAGGCCAAGCTGTTGCTGCTCGGCTACGCCTTCGACGAACTGGGCATGGGCCGGGTCCAGCTCAAGACCGACATCAGGAACGTCCGGTCCCAGCAAGCGATCGCGAGGCTCGGAGCCAGGTTCGAAGGGGTGCTCAGGCGCTATCAGCGCCGCAGCGACGGCAGCGTTCGCGACACGGTGCTGTTCTCCATCACCGCCGAGGAGTGGCCCGCGGTCCGGGACGGCTTGCGCGTCCGGCTGGGCTAGCACCCGCGATGTGGAGCGATCCAGTCCTGGGGCTCCGCCAGGGGCGTCCCGACAGGGTGTCGGCGAACGGTCGACCGTGCTGACAGGTTGCCCCTCGCGCGCGCCCACGGCTGCGACCTACGCTGGCGCCGGAACGTGCCCGACCAGTCCCTCGAGGAGTTCGCGATGACCAAGCCCACGCCTGACCACGACCGCGGTGCCGAGGTCCTCGATCTCGACCGGGCTCACGTCTTTCACTCCTGGAGCGCCCAAGCCGCCCTTCAGCCGCTCGCCATCGCCGGCGCCGAGGGCACCACCGTCTGGGACTACGACGGCAACCGCTATCTCGACTTCTCCAGCCAGCTGGTCAACGTCAACATCGGCCACCAGCACCCGAAGGTGGTCGCGGCGATCCAGGAGCAGGCCGCTCGCCTCTCGACGGTGGCCCCTCAGCATGCCAACGACGTACGCGGGGAAGCCGCGAAGCGCATCGTCGACCTCGCCCCGCCGGCCCTCAACAAGGTGTTCTTCACGAACGGCGGGGCCGACGCCAACGAGAACGCCATTCGGATGGCGCGTCTGCACACGGGCCGCGACAAGGTGCTGAGCTTCTACCGCAGCTATCACGGCAACACGGGCGCTGCCATCGTGTCCACCGGAGACCCGCGTCGCTGGCCCAATGAGTACGCCAACGGCCACGTGCACTTCTTCGGCCCCTACCCCTATCGCTCGCCGTTCTGGTCAGACAGCCCGGAGCAGGAAGCTGAGCGCGCCCTCGAGCACCTCGAGCAGGTGATTCAGTTCGAAGGGCCGTCCACCATTGCAGCCCTGCTCATCGAGACCGTCGTTGGCACCGCGGGGGTGCTGATCCCACCGCCTGGATACCTCGAGGGCGTTCGTTCCCTCTGTGATCGCTACGGAATCGTCTGGATCGCCGACGAGGTCATGTGTGGCTTCGGGCGCACAGGTGCGTGGTTCGCCTACGAGCACTTCGGCGCGGAGCCCGACCTCATCACCTTTGCGAAGGGCAGCAACAGCGGGTACGTCCCCGTCGGAGGGGTGGTCATCAGCGACCCCATCGCCGCGACGTTCGACGAGCGGGTCTTCCCCGGCGGGCTCACCTACTCCGGCCACCCGCTGGCTGCCGCGTCGATCGTGGCGAGCATCGACGCCATGAGGGAAGAAGGGATCGTCGACAACGCCGCGCGCATCGGTTCCGACGTGCTCGGGCCGGGACTGCGCGATCTCGCCGAACGCCACCCGGTCATCGGGGAGGTGCGTGGCCTCGGGGTCTTCTGGGCCCTCGACCTGGTCACCGACCGAGCGACCCGCGAACCGCTGGCGCCGTACGGCTCAGCCAGCCCGGCGATGGTCGAGCTCGCCGGTGAGTGCAAGAAGCGGGGTCTGCTGCCGTTCGTCAACTACAACCGGCTGCACGTGGTGCCTCCTTGCACGGTCACCGACGCCGAAGCCAAGGAGGGCCTCGCGATCCTGGACGACGTCTTCGCGGTCATCGACCGCCACTACACAGGCGCCTGACGAGCAGTGGTTTCGAGCGACGCTCCACGGACCCGCACGGTCGTCCTGCCGGGTGCGTTGCTCGACATCGACTCGGGCGCCATGGTGCCCGGTCAGGCGGTGGCCCTTTCGAATGGAGTCATCGAGTCGGTCGGCGCCGCCGGGACGATCTCGCTGGACCACGACACGCAGGTGCTCGACCGACCCGACCTCACCGTGCTGCCCGGGCTCATCGACTGCCACACCCATCTCGTCGGCGAGCCCGACTCCGCGGCCGGGTATGCGGCTCTGCTTCAGCGCACCGGTGCGCAGGAGGCCCTGTCGGGGGTCAGGAACGCACGCGCGACCCTGCGCGCCGGCTTCACGACCGTGCGCGACGTCGGGACCTTCCGCGCCTTCGTGGACGTGGCGCTTCGTGACGCGATCACGGCCGGCTGGGTCGAGGGGCCGAGGATGCTGTGCGCGGGGGCCTACATCACCTGCTCGGGAGGTGGCGGTGACATCACGGGGATGGCGCCCGACGTCGATGCGGTGGTGCCGCGCGACTTCCGGCTCGGGGTGGCTGACTCGGTCGACGAGGTCCGTAAGGCGGTGCGCGCGGTCCTGCATGGTGGGGCCGACCTCGTGAAGGTCATTGCGACCGGTGCGGTCATGACCGAGGGCACCAACCCGGGGGCACCAGAGTTCTCCGAGGCGGAGATCCGGGCGGCCGTCGAGGAGGCCGCGTTGTACGGCGTCGACGTCGCCGCCCACGCGCACGGCGCCGAGGGGATCAAGCGGGCTGTCCGGGCCGGCGTCCGCTCGGTCGAGCACGGCTCGCTGATGGACGACGAGTGCATCGACCTGATGGTCGCGCATGGCACCTACCTGGTGGCCGACGTCTACGACGGCGACTACATCGCCGCAACCGGCCGGGCGGAAGGCTGGTCGGCCGATGCCCTGCGCAAGAACGAGGAGACGACCGAGGCTCAGCGCGAGGGGTTCGAGAAGTGCGTCAAAGCGGGGGTGCGGATCGCGTACGGCACCGACAGCGGCATCTACCCGCACGGGTGGAACGCGCGTCAGCTCGCCTACCAGGTTCGCCTCGGCCAGACCCCTCTCGCGGCGATTCGCAGCGCGACCGTCGGTGCCGCCGCCCTGCTGCGTCGCGAGGACTCCCTCGGCCGGATCGCGCCCGGATTTGCTGCCGACCTCGTCGGTGTCGTGGGTGACCCAACCGACGACGTGCGGGTGCTGGAGCAGGTGTCGCTGGTCATGAAGGCCGGAGAGGTGGTTCTTCTCACCTAGCCCCGCGGGACCCCACGCCCCCCACCGTTCGTGATCATGCGCAAGTGGCCCCTGCGGGTGGCCCCGCGAGGGGCCGTCTGCGCATGATCACGAAGGGGTGGAGGGGGGCACGCGGGCAGCGGGGGACGCCGAGTGGATCGTTCCCCTAGGCTCACGCGGCGTGAAGGTCCTCATCGTCGGCTCAGGCGCCCGAGAGCACGCCCTGGCGCTCGCCTTGGCGCGTGACCCAGAGGTCGGCCAGCTTCATGCCGCGCCGGGCAACCCGGGGATCGCCGAGCTTGCCGACCTGCACCCGGTCGATGTGCTGGACGGCGCCGCTGTCGCTGCCCTCGCGATCGAGCTGGCCGCCGACCTGGTCGTCATCGGACCCGAGGCACCCTTGGTCGCTGGCGTCGCGGATGCCGTACGGGCCGCAGGCGTGGCCTGCTTCGGTCCGACGCGTGAGGCAGCCGCGCTGGAAGGAAGCAAGGCGTTCGCCAAAGAGGTGATGGCCGCGGCCGACGTACCCACGGCGCGCTCCTACCTCTGCACGACGCCAGAGGAATCGGCCGAGGCGCTGGACGCCTTCGAGCCTCCCTATGTCGTGAAGGCCGACGGCCTCGCGGCGGGCAAGGGCGTCGTCGTGACGCGAGACCGTGACGCCGCCTTGGCCCATGCGGCGGCGTGCGGCCGGGTCGTCATCGAGGAACATCTGGACGGACCAGAGGTGTCGTTGTTCGGGGTCACCGACGGCGTCACCGTCCTCCCCCTCGAGCCTGCCCAGGACTTCAAGCGACTCCGCGACGGCGACGAAGGCCCCAACACCGGGGGCATGGGCGCCTACTCGCCGCTCCCGTGGGCACCACCTGACCTGATCGAGGACGTGGTCGCCCGGGTGCTCCAACCGACCGTGGACGAGATGCGCCACCGAGGTAGCCACTTCGCGGGCCTGCTCTACGCGGGTCTCGCCCTGACCGACCATGGCGTGCGCGTGATCGAGTTCAACGCCCGCTTCGGTGATCCCGAGACGCAGGTCGTGCTCCCGCGACTGCGGACCCCCCTTGCGGGGCTGCTGATGGCGGCTGCCACCGGGCAGCTGGACCAGCACCCACCCCTCGTGTGGGACGACGCGAGCGCGGTCACCGTCGTCGTAGCCAGCGAGGGCTATCCGGCTGCTCCGGTCACGGGCGACGCCATCTCCGGGGCTGATCGGACGGGAATCCTGCACGCGGGGACCACGCGGGACGCCGAGGGTGTCCTCCGCTCATCCGGCGGCCGGGTTCTGTCCGCGGTCGGGATGGGCGGCGACCTCGCGGCCGCCCGGGCCGCCGCCTACCAGCTCGTCGACGGAGTCTCGCTGCGCGGCAGTCAGGTGCGCTCCGACATCGCCGCCGAGGCGGCCGAGCAGATGGCCGAGCACGAGGCATCATGACCGGCACGGCACGCGAGGCGTCCACCAGACTTGCCGCCAGCGCCCTGATGGGCATCGGTGGGCTGCACGTCTTGTGGGGTCTTGGCTCGACCTGGCCGATGGAGGAGCGCGACTCCTACAACGACGCCGTGATCGGAAGGGACGCGCAACCGTCCGCGGCGGCGTGCTTCGCGGTTGCGAGTGCGCTCGGACTGGCCAGCGCCTTCGTCTCAGGTCGCCCAGCCAGACTGCCGTTGCGTCGGCTGGGCGCGGCGGGTGTCGTCGTCGTGCTGGGTGCCCGCGGTGTGCTGGGGGTGGCGGGCAGGACCGACCTCGCCGTGCCCGGCTCGGTCGGCGCGAGGTTCCGCCGGCTCGACCGCCGCTTCTACGGCCCCTTGTGCCTCACCCTGGCGGCGCTGTCACTTCCCGCGGTTCTCGCACCCGCCTCACCCGTCGAACGGTCGGCGCGCGATACGGGATGATGGCTCGGTGATCCCCAACATCCTGGCGTCGAGGTACGCGTCCGCCGAGATGGCGCACCTGTGGTCGCCGGAGCACAAGGTGGTGCTCGAGCGACAGCTCTGGGTGGCCGTGCTGACCGCCCAACGTGATCTGGGCATCGATGTGCCCGACGACGCGATCACTGACTACACCAAGGCCATCGATTCGGTCGACCTGACGAGCATCGCTGCTCGCGAGCGGGTCACGCGGCACGACGTCAAGGCCCGCATCGAGGAGTTCAACGCGCTCGCCGGGCACGAGCAGATCCATAAGGGGCTCACGTCGCGCGACCTCACCGAGAACGTCGAGCAGCTCCAGATCCGCTCAGCCCTCGAGCTCGTGCGCGACCGTGTCGTCGCGACGCTCGTACGACTGGCTGCGCTCGCGGCGGAGCATCAAGCCTTGGTGATGGCCGGGCGATCGCACAACGTCGCCGCTCAGGCGACCACACTCGGCAAGCGCTTCGCTTCGGCTGCGGACGAGATTCTGGTGGCCTATCAACGACTTGACGAGCTGATCGCACGCTATCCGCTGCGCGGCATCAAGGGACCCGTGGGCACGTCGCAGGACATGCTCGACCTCGTTGACGGCGACGCAGAACGGTTGGCCCAGCTCGAGGCCGCCGTCGCGCGCCACCTCGGTTTCTCCGCTGTCCTCGACTCCGTCGGTCAGATCTACCCGCGTTCCCTCGACTACGACGTGGTCTCCGCACTGGTCCAGACCGCCGCCGGTCCCTCGAGCCTGGCCACGACGATCCGACTGATGGCCGGGAACGAGCTGGTGACCGAAGGCTTTCAACCGGGTCAGGTCGGGTCTTCTGCCATGCCTCACAAGATGAACGCCCGATCCTGCGAGCGCGTCAACGGCCTCACCGTCCTGCTGCGCGGGTACGCCTCGATGGTGGGAGAGCTCGCCGGCATCCAGTGGAACGAGGGCGACGTCTCGTGCTCGGTCGTTCGGAGGGTCGCGCTGCCCGACGCCTTCCTGGCCGCGGACGGACTGTTTGAGACCTTCCTGACCGTGCTCGACGAGTTTGCAGCATTCCCTGCCGTGATCGACCGGGAGCTGGAGCGCTACCTGCCATTCCTCGCGACCACCAAGGTGCTGGTGGCTGCGGTGCGCGCAGGTGTGGGCCGCGAGACCGCTCACGCGGCGATCAAGGAGCACGCGGTTGCCGTGGCGTTGTCGCTGCGCGATTCGGGTGCCACCGACAACGACCTGTTCGACCGGCTCGCGACCGACCCCCGGCTCGGCCTGAGCCGCAAGGAGCTCGGTGCGCTGCTCGATGATCCGCTCACGTTCACCGGGGCCGCTGGAGACCAGGTCGCTCGGGTCATCTCCCGCGTGGAGGCAGTCGCTGCGATGCATCCGGCGGCAGCGACGTACGCGCCTGGCTCGATCCTGTGACGGAGACGCGCTCGAGGATCGACATCGGAGCCACGACCTATGACTCCGCCGCCGCTGCCGAGCTGATCGAGGAGCTGCAGGCGGAGTACGTGGTCCGCTACGGGGGGAGTGACCGGACGCCCATCACGCACGACGAGTTCGCCCCTCCCGGGGGACTGTTTCTCGTCGCGCGCGTGGACGGCGCCCTGGCTGGCTGCGGTGCGTTCAGGCGTCACGGGGATGAACCGAGCGTGGTGGCCGAGATCAAGCGGATGTACGTGCGGCCGACGCATCGCGGCTCCGGTCTGGCTGCAGCCATCCTCGCGGCTCTCGAGACGCGGGCGAGCGCAGCCGGCTACACGCGCCTCATTCTGGAGACCGGCGCGGCCCAACCAGAAGCGATGGCGTTCTACCAGCGGTGCGGCTACACCGAGATCGAGCCCTTCGGCTTCTACCGGGACAGCGTGCACAACCACTGCTACGCCCGAGACCTTTGAGCCCTCCCGCCCCACCTCACCCACGACTCGCCGGGGATGCGCGCGGTCGAGCGGACGTGAGGCCGGCGAGTCGTGGGTGAGGCGGGGCGGCGCGTCACGCTGGTGCTTGTGGACGACGGGGGAGTCGTCAGGGGTGCACTGCCGGAGTACGAGGTGGCCATGCCGTACTGGCAGGAGGTGTCTGATGTCGTAGCCGGGGCTCAGCAACGGTTCGGCCTGCGCGTCTCGGTGCTGAGACTGCTGACCGCCGAGCAGGCGGCGCCCCACGGCGGTGCCGTCACCTACCTCGGACAGCTCGACCGCGTCCCCGCACCAGAGGTCCGGCGGATCGCGGGACTGCGCCCCCCGACACCCGAGGAGACGCGGCTGGCAGCCCAGGAGGAGGAGCTGCGGCTCCCGTACGCACGACTTGGAGGGCCCGAGGCGAGCCTCACCTGGGCGCTCGGGCACCTTCCCGCCGGCACGGTGGCCACCCAGCAACGGACGTGGAACTTGTCGGCGATCTGGCGCCTCGACGGGGTGGGCAGCAGCGCCTGGCTCAAGCAGGTGCCGCCGTTCTTCGCCCACGAGGGACCGGTGCTCGGCTGGGTGGCCGCGGCCGTGCCCGGGGCCGTACCCGACGTGGTCGCTGACGATCCCCTCAACCGGAGGCTGCTTCTCGCGAACGTTGACGGTGAGGATCTCTACGACTCACCAGTGGAAGTCAGGGAGCAGATTCTGGTTCTGTCACAAAGGATCCACCTGTCTTCGATCGAGGCGACCGACGGGCTCGTCGGGCTCGGCACCCCGGACCGTCGCGGTCAACGACTGACGTCGTGGGCTGTTGGCGCTCTTGAGCCGCACGTGGGTGGGCACCCCGCTTCTGACCTGCTGCGCGCGTTGCCCGAGCGGATGGCTGCGATTGAGTCGTGCGGGTTGCCTGACGTCCTGGTGCACGGCGATCTCCATCCGGGCAACGCGATCGGCTCGGGCTCCGCGCTAGCCCTCATCGACTGGGGCGACAGCTTCGTCGGTCACCCTGGCTTCGACGCCCTCCGGATGACGGTGGGGCTGGACGGGCCGGAGGCCGCCGCGTTGCTCGCCTCGTGGTCGCGAAGCTGGCGCGATTTCTCGCCCGGATCCGATCCGGACCAAGCTCTGGCACTCCTGCGGGTCGTGGAGTGCCTACGGCTGGCGGCGGTCTATGCCGACTTCCTGGCGGGTATCGAGCCATCGGAGCGGCGCTACCACGCGGCGGACGTTCCCGAGTGGCTCGATCGCGCCGTTGCGGCAGCCGTTGACGAGGGGCGCACGGGCTAGGGATCACCGTGAGCGTGCCTAGCCGAGCGCCGCGGCCACCGTCTCTGGGTTCTCGACGCTGACGACGAGGCGGCGGAAGTCGGGTTCGGGGCGATCACGACGGAGCTCGATGACCACGCCGGGGCGACCGGAGTACGCGACGACGAAATCCTTCCAGCCTCGACCCCGCCACGTGCCGACGGAGGCGTGCCCCGGCAGGCCGTAGCCAGGCGCCCGCAAACCCTTGACGGCCCTGAGAGGGTCTGGAACAACGCGTACGGACCGCACCGCATCCCGCGGGATCGCCACATCGCCGTGCAGGGCCCCAACGCGTTCCCACCGGCTCAGTCGCAGGCGGAGCTGATCCGGCGTCAGATCAAGGTGCGCCATACCCCTAGTCTGCCCCAGTGCCCACGCAGCTCGCGCTCAGCGATCTTCCGCTGATCTACTCCGGGAAGGTCCGCGACCTCTACGCGCTACCCGACGGCGACCTCCTGTTCGTGGCGAGCGACCGCATCTCCGCCTACGACCACGTGCTCCCGACCCCGATCCCCGACAAGGGGCGGGTGCTGACCCAGATGTCGCTGTGGTGGTTCGACCAGCTGGCCGACCTGGTTCCCCATCACGTGGTGTCGCTCGAGGTCCCGCCGGAGGTGGCCGGGCGGGCCATGGTGTGTCGGCGATTGGCGATGTTCCCCGTCGAATGCGTCGCACGCGGCTACCTGACCGGATCCGGTCTCACCGACTATGCGGCGTCCGGCTCGATCTGTGGCATCCCGCTCCCTCCCGGACTCACGGACGGCTCCCGCCTGCCTGAGCCGATCTTTACCCCGGCCACGAAGGCCGCCCTCGGCGAGCACGACGAGAACGTGGGCTTCGACCATGTGGTGTCGACGGTCGGGCTGGCCGATGCCGAAGAGCTGCGACGAATCACGCTGGCGGTCTACGAACGCGCGGAGCACATCGCCCGCGATCGCGGCATCGTCCTCGCCGACACCAAGCTCGAGCTGGGACGCGACGGGGACGGCCCCATCGTGCTGGCCGATGAGGTCCTCACCCCCGACTCCTCTCGCTTCTGGCCGTTGGACCAGTGGGAACCGGGGCACCCCCAGCCGTCGTACGACAAGCAGTTCGTCCGTGACTGGCTCACCTCGCCGGCCAGTGGGTGGGACCGATTCTCCGACGCGCCGCCCCCGCCGCTGCCCGAGGCCATCGTCGAGGCGACCCGCGCTAAGTACGTCGAGGCCTATGAACGACTGACCGGAAAGGTGTTCGTGTGACGACCTGGCTGGTGACCGGAGGGGCCGGTTATATCGGCGCCCATGTCGTGCGGGCGTTGTTGGCCTCCGGGCGTGACGTGGTCGTACTCGACGACCTGTCCACGGGGCTCGAAGGATTCGTGCCGTCCGAGGCGCGGTTGGTGCGTGGGTCGGTCGACGACCCGATCGCGGTGTCGGCCGCCCTCGAAGCCGGGGGTGCGGCCGTCGACGGAGTCGTCCACGTGGCCGCCTTCAAGTACGCCGGAGTGTCCGTCGAGCAACCCCTGGAGACCTACCGTCGCAACGTCGTCGGCCTCGTCGTGCTGCTCGAGTCGATGGCGAGAGCCGGGGTGCCCCGTCTGGTGTTCTCGGGGTCGGCTGCGGTGTTCGGGACGCCTACCGAGGATGTGGTCACCGAGGAGACCGCCCACAATCCCGAGTCACCGTACGGCGCTTCCAAGGACATGGACGAGCGGATCATCGTTGACACCGTCGCCGCGTCCGACTTGCAGGCCGTGTCGTTGCGCTACTTCAACGTCGTGGGGTCCATGAGCGACGAAATCTGGGATGTATCGCCGTACAACCTGTTCCCCAAGGTGATGAAGACCCTGACCGAGGGGGGCACGCCGTTGGTGTCCGGGACGGACTACCCGACGCCGGACGGCTCGTGCGTGCGCGACTACGTGCACGTCGGAGACATCGCCCTCGCGCATGTCGCCGCCGCCGAGGCGCTGGAGGTCGGGCGTCGCCTGCTGCCGGCCTACAACCTCGGCAGCGGCTCGGGCACCTCGGTCCTGGAGATCATGGAGGCCATGAGTCGGGTGACGGGGGAGGCCTTCGAAGCGGTACGGGCGCCGCGGCGCCCTGGTGATCCGGCCCGCATCGTGGCCAGCGGTGAACTCGCGGCGCGCGACCTCGACTGGAAGATGAGACATTCCCTCGACGAGATGGTGCAATCAGCGTGGGACGCCTGGCAGGCCTCCGGATCTGGTGCTCGTTGAGGAGGAGTCATGGCTGAGGAGACGTCGAGTCCGGCCTCGGACGACGGCACGGCTGATCAGCCGCAGGACGAGTCCTTCTTCCGCCGGCGGGTGGCGGGCGACGAACCGCCGCCCAAGCACATCGAGACCTGGTCCGCGGTCTTGCTCGCCGTGACGGTGATCCTGACGGCCTGGGCGGGATTCGAGTCCAGCAAATGGGGTGGCGCCATGTCCATCTCGTTCAGCCAGGCCTCGTCGGCGCGTATCGAGGCTGCGCGCGCGGCGTCGGAGGTCGACGCAGCAAGGCAGGTCGATCTGAGCGTCTACTCGCTGTGGCTTCAGGCGAAGGCTTTCGGTGATGCGAACCAGGCCGACTACGTCGAAGCCCGATTCACCGACTGGTTCCAGCCGGCCTTCATCGAGTGGGTCGAGCTCGGGGGGATCAGTGATCCAGCCGGCGCGCCCAGGTCACCGTTCGCCCTGGCCTCCTACGTGATCCCCGGAACCGCGGAAGTGAAGGCCCTTGATGCGAAGGCTGACGCGAAGTTCACCGAGGCTCTGGCCAACAACCAGCGCGGAGACAACTACACGATCCTCGGGGTGCTCTTCGCCACCGTGCTGTTCTTCGCGGCCATCTCGACGCGGTTCGCCAATCGCCGTCTGCAATATGGAATGTTGACCTTCGCCACGGGTGCCTTTGGCCTCGGCATCATCTTCCTGCTCAGCTTCCCCAAGCTCGTCTGAGGTCGGCGTCACCCGACACAGGTGGTGCCGTGTGGCATCGGCCGCGTGCCGGGAAGTCCACCCGCCGATCGGCCCGTAGACTGAGCCGCACATCCTCGAGAACCCCGCCCGAGTGGAGCACCCCGTGGCCCGCGTCGTCGTCGACGTCATGCTCAAGCCCGAGATCCTCGATCCCCAAGGCCAGGCGGTGGCGAGGGCACTGCCCCAGCTCGGCGTGACCGGCGTGAACGACGTGCGCATCGGCAAGCGGATCGAGATCGAGCTCGAGGGTGAGGCCGACGACGCTGCGCTGGAGCGAGTTCGCGCGTTCGCCGACCAGCTCCTGGCCAACCCGGTCATCGAGGACTACCGCGTGCACGCGCCGGAACCTGCCCTATGACAGCCCGAATCGGTGTCGTCACCTTCCCGGGATCGCTCGACGATCGTGACGCGCAGCGGGCTGTGACTCTTGCCGGCGCTGAAGCCGTACCACTCTGGCATGCCGACCGTGACCTCCGTGGCGTCGATGCCGTCGTCCTGCCCGGTGGCTTCTCCTACGGCGACTACCTGCGCTGCGGCGCGATCGCGCGCTTTGCGGCCGTGATGGAGGCGTTGATTCCCGCGGCGAGGGAGGGGATGCCCGTCCTGGGGATCTGCAACGGTTTCCAGATCCTGTGCGAGGCCCATCTGCTGCCTGGGGCGCTGGTGCGCAACGATCACCTCCACTTCGTCTGCCGCGACCAGCGGCTTCGCATTGAGAGCGCCGCGACGGCCTGGACCTCCGCTTATGCCCCGGGCCAGGAGATCGTGGTGCCGTTGAAGAACGGCGAGGGAGGGTACGTCGCCGACGAGGCCACCCTCGACGAGCTGGAGGCCGAAGGGCGCATCGTGGCCCGCTATCTCGAGGTCAACCCGAACGGGTCGCGTCGTGACATCGCCGGAATCAGCAATGCGGCCGGCAACGTCGTGGGCCTGATGCCCCATCCGGAGCACGCCGTGGAGGCACTCACCGGACCTGCTGGCCACGAGACCGACGGACTCGCCTTCTTCACCTCAGCCCTGGGCCGCCTCGTGGGGGTCTCCGCGTGACCCCCGTGCCCACAACGTCGTTGATCTTGAGAGATGTACGGCGACACGCCGGGATGGGCCGTGCATCTCTCAAGATCAACAGGTCCGGGGGGGTGGGGGCATGAGCGTCGACACCGTGAAGGCGGCGGAGACGACTCCAGATCTGGAGCAGCCGCACGCGGCGCTCGGGCTCAAGGACGATGAGTACTCCCGCATCCGAGGCATCCTCGGGCGCCGGCCGACTAGCTCAGAGCTGGCGATGTACAGCGTGATGTGGAGCGAGCACTGCTCCTACAAGAGCTCGAAGGTCCATCTGCGCCAGTTCGGCGACAAGGCTCCGGCGACCGACGCGCTGCTCGTGGGCATGGGGGAGAACGCCGGGGTCGTCGACATCGGCCAGGGGTACGCCGTCACCTTCAAGATCGAGTCGCACAACCACCCGAGCTACGTCGAGCCGTACCAAGGTGCCGCAACCGGCGTCGGCGGAATCGTCCGGGACATCCTCACGATGGGCGCCCGCCCGGTCGCGGTCATGGACCCCCTCCGATTCGGGCCGGCGGATGCGCCCGACACCCGGCGGGTCCTGCCCGGCGTCGTGGCTGGCATCGGCGGATACGGCAACTGCTTGGGGCTGCCGACGATCGGCGGCGAGGTCGTCTTCGATGAGTCCTACCTCGGCAACCCGTTGGTCAACGCTCTCTGCGTCGGCGTGATGCGCCACGAAGACATCAAGCTGGCCAAGGCCTCGGGACCCGGCAACCTGGTCATCCTCTTCGGCGCCCGCACCGGTGGTGACGGCATCGGCGGGGTCTCGGTCCTGGCCAGCGAGACCTTCGACGCGGATGGTCCTGCGAAGCGTCCGAGCGTCCAAGTGGGCGATCCGTTCACCGAGAAGCTGCTCATCGAGGCTTGCCTGGAGATCTTCGCGGCCGACCTGGTCGTCGGCATCCAAGACCTCGGGGGCGCTGGCATTTCCTGCGCCACGTCCGAGCTCGCCTCCGCCGGATCCGGCGGCATGCGGGTGGAGCTTGATCGGGTGCCTTTGCGCGATGCGTCTCTGGCTCCCGAGGAGATCCTCATGAGCGAGTCACAGGAACGCATGTGTGCCGTCGTCGAGCCCGCCAAGCTGGACGAGTTCCTGGCGATCTGTAGCCGCTGGGGCGTCGACGCGACGGTCATCGGTGAGGTCACCGACAGCGATCGGCTCGACATCTGGTGGCACGGCGAGCTGATCGTCTCCGTACCGCCGCGGACCGTCGCCCACGAGGGACCGGTCTATGAGCGGCCGTTCACCCGACCCGCTGACCAGGACGCGCTCGTGGCTGACGCGCCGACGGCCGTACGTCTGCCGCGACCGGTGACGGGCGAAGAGCTGCGCGAAACGCTCCTGCGCATGGTCGCCTCGCCGAACCTCGCGGACAAGGGGTGGGTCACCGCGCAGTACGACCGCTACGTGCAGGGCAACACCGTGCTCGCCCAACCCGACGACTCCGGCATGGTGCGCGTCGACGACCGGACGGGGCTCGGGGTGGCTGTCGCGACGGACGGCAACGGTCGCTTCACCCGGCTCGACCCCTACGCCGGCGCCCAGCTCGCGCTGGCGGAGGCCTACCGGAACGTCGCCGTGAGCGGCGCGACGCCGCTGGCCGTGACCAACTGCCTCAACTTCGGTTCACCCGAGGACCCCGCAGTGATGTGGCAGTTCGCCGAGGCGGTGCGCGGCCTGGCCGACGGGTGCCTGGAGCTGGGCGTCCCGGTGACTGGCGGGAACGTGAGCTTCTACAACCAGACCGGCGACGGTGCCATCCTTCCCACCCCGGTGATCGGTGTGCTCGGCGTCATCGATGACGTCGCACGACGCACCCGCACGGGCTTCGCCGCGGACGGCGACGTGGTGTTCTTGCTCGGCGTCACGCGCGACGAGCTGGGGGGGTCGGAGTGGGCTCACGAGGTACACGGGCACCTCGGGGGTACGCCTCCGCAGGTCGATCTCGCCGGGGAACGCGCACTGGCGGCTGTGGTGGTCGCCGCGGCCGGTCAGGACCTGGTCTCGGCGGCGCACGACCTGGCCGATGGCGGGCTCGCCCAGGCGTTGGTCGAGATGGCCGTGCGCGGCGGGCGTGGGGCGAGCATCACCCTGCCGGACCAGGCTGACCCGTTCGTCGCGCTCTTCTCCGAGTCGGCCGGGCGTGCCGTCGTCACCGTTCGGTCGAGCCAGGCAGAGACACTCACGGCGCTGTGCGCCAGCGAGGGCGTCGAGGCCACGAGGCTGGGTGTCGTCGAGGGGCACACGCTCGCCGTTCGCGAGTTCTTCGAGGTGGGCGTGGATGAGCTGCACGCGGCCTCGACGGCCACCTTGCCCGCCTTGTTCTCCTGACCTGATCCATGCGCATCAACGACGCGCTGGACGCCCTCGACGCCACGTGGAGCGCCGTACGCCTTCAGCTGTCCGGGCTGCCTGCGCAGGCGTACGGCTCGCCCAGCGTGCTCGACGGTTGGTCGATCGGGCAGCTGGTCGCCCACGTGGGTCTCGGGCTCGAGGTGCTCGAGCACCCGGTCCGAGCGGACCGCGTGGATCGGCCGATCACGGTCGGGGCCTACCTGTCGACCTATCCCGCGTCGGCGGCGGCCATCCTCGAGGCTGCCCGGGCGCGGGCAGGCCAGGAGGCTGGCCATGCGTTGGACGCCCTGGACGCTGCGTGGTCCAGGGCGCGCGCCTCCGTCGCGCGCCTGGCCGGTGACCCCGGCAGCGACCCGGTCGTCGTGGTGCGGCGCGGCCAGATCCTGCTCTCCGACCTCGTGGTGACCCGGCTCGTCGAGCTCGTCGTGCACTCCGACGACGTGGCCCGGTCGTGGCCCGCCGGGGAGGGGCCGGTGATCCCTCAGTCCGCGACGGCCGCCGTGGTCAGGGCGTTCGCCGCCGCGCTGGCCGAGAGCGCGCCAGGCCGCAGCGTCGAGGTTCGCGTCCCGCCGTACGCCGCCATCCAGTGCGTCGCCGGCCCCCGCCATACGCGTGGCACTCCAGCCAACGTCGTCGAGACCGACCCCCTCACGTGGATCCGGTTGGTTTCCGGTCGGATCAGCTGGGCCGCCGCCGTGGCGGAGGGAACCGTCCATGCCAGCGGCGAACGCGCCGACCTGTCCCGCTACCTCCCCCTCCTCTAACCCCCACTTCACCCACGACTCGCCGGGGGTACCGGTTGTCGAGAGTGGGCAAGCCCGGCGAGTCGTGGGTGAAGTGGGGCTAGACCTCGGGAGGGGTGTCTCTCGCGTAGGCCTCCCACGACGAGAGGATCGGGCCGAGGTCCCAGTCGGTCGGGAGCTCGAGGAAGTCTGGGCAGTCGCGCTCGATCCGGGCCAGCAGCGCCGGGGGTACGTCGGCCCGGCCGCGGCGCGCCGTCCGGGAGAACAGGCGCCCCGTCATCACGCCGCTCACCCCGGATTCGCCCATCCGCATCCACGGCCACCAGGGGGACACGCGAGAGAAACCCGCACGGAAGTGAGCCGAGGGAAGCGAGCGGTCGGACAGCTCGGCCATCGACGCGTAGATCACGAAGTGCTCGCTCGGGTTGACCCAGGGGCCGGTGGATGAGCGCGGCCAGCGCGCCGGGTCGACGGGGTTCGGATAGCGATGGGCGTAGTCCCACTCGAGCAGGACCTCGTCGCCGTACACCTGCCAGGGGAGAATGAAGGGCGTCTCAGGCGCCTCATCCGCGGCCCCGCTCACAGCCCGATCGGCGCCCTCGACGTCGCCGCCGACGTCGTTCATCACCCCGGCGTGCTCGTCGCTGGTGTCCCCGACCACCAGGCGGGGCATCGTGAGGCCCAGCTCTCCGCCGATCTGGTCGTTCAGGAAGGGAAAAACCTCCACGGTTTCCCCGGTCCAAGGGTTCAACCAGGAGTCCAGAATCTCGCCGGAGGACAGGTCGTAGAAGAAACCGGTCTCCTTGCCCCGCATCTGCAGCCGGCCCCCGGCCAGCCCGTCGGGCCCGGGCAGGAGGCGGCACTTGGTGACGCCGGTGCCTGCGTAACCGAACAGCGGCTGCAGCCGCTCGTGGCCGACCGAGCCGTACATCGCGCCGTGAAATACCCCGAGCGTGGGCGTGGTGGAGTCGAAGCTTCCCCAGAGCTTGCCGAACGCGTAGAGGTTGTCCCTGGCGTCTCCGAGGTCGAGAGGCTCCGGCATCGAGGGGCTCACGGCCAGCGACCCTAGACGGCGCCGCCTGACGACCGGCGGCGGTGGGGGGGTAGCGACCCGTCAGCGGCGAACGCGCCGCACGAACGGAAGATTCTGGGCCTCTCGAAACCATCCGCAACAGATCCGCCCGGAATCTGTCGCAAGGACCGCACGAGACGCTAGGTTCCGCGACATGTCCGTCCGGAAGACCGCGATCGAGCTGCGTGCGCTGCGCAAGACGTTCGGCACGGGTGCCGCCGCGGTGCAGGCCGTCGACGGCGTCGACCTGGAGATCGTCGACGGCGAGTTCCTCACGCTGCTGGGTCCCAGCGGCTCCGGGAAGACCACGGTGCTGCGGATGATTGCTGGATTCGAGACGCCGACGTCAGGCCAGGTGATCCTCGATGGCATCGACGTAAGCCGGACAGCCCCCTTCGATCGTGACGTGAATACCGTTTTCCAGGACTACGCGCTCTTTCCGCACATGAGTGTCCAGGACAACGTGGAGTACGGCCTGCGCGTCAAGAAGGTCCCGCGCACCGAACGGCGCGAGCGCGCCGCCGCAGCGCTCGACAGCGTGCGGTTGTCCGAATACGGCTCGCGTAAGCCCGCAGAGCTGTCTGGCGGTCAACGCCAACGGGTGGCGCTGGCCCGCGCGTTGGTCAACAGACCGAAGGTCCTGCTGCTGGACGAGCCGCTCGGAGCCCTCGATCTCAAGCTTCGGGAAGGGATGCAGGTCGAGCTCAAGGAGATCCAGCGTGGCGTGGGCATCACCTTCGTCTTCGTGACTCACGACCAAGAGGAAGCGCTGACGATGTCGGACCGGATCGCCGTGTTCAACAACGGCAGGATCGAACAGGTCGGGACTCCTGCCGAGGTCTACGAGCGCCCAGGGACGCCTTTCGTGGCGGGCTTCGTGGGCACCTCCAACCTGGTCGAAGGGGAGCCAGCGAGACGCCTGATCGGCCAGGAAGGGGTTTTCTCGATCCGACCCGAGAAGATCCGGATCGCCGACGTCGGCGCCTCGGTTGGTCCGCACCAACGCGGAGCCCTCGGCACCATCCGCGAGGTCGTCTACGTCGGTTCAGCGACCCGATTCCTCGTTGACCTCGATGCCGGGGGATCGCTGGTCGCGCTGCAGCAGAACCTCGAGACCACCTCCATGGATGTCATGGCCCTGCGAGACACCGCCGTCCAGCTCGTCTGGGAGAGCGGTCATGAGTTTCCCGTCGCCTGACCGGCGCGGGCCAAACCGAAGAAGGAGGATGCAGATGGCCAGATCGCGTCTGCTCGCTGGGCTTGTTCTGGGCGCGGCCTCATGTCTGGTCCTCGCTGCCTGTGGGAGCTCTGGGGGGACGGGGACCGACAGCACACCCACGACCGCGCAGCCCCCGGCGCTCCTCGCCGCTTCCGACCTTGGCGAGGGCGAGGGGCAGATCAACATCTTGGCGTGGGCGGGCTACGCGGAGGACGGTTCGACCGACCCCAGCGTCGACTGGGTGACCCCCTACGAGGAGGCCACGGGCTGTCAGGCGAACATCCAGGTGGCCAACACCTCGGATGAGATGTTCGAGAAGATGGGCACTGGTGATTTCGATGTCGTCTCCGCGTCTGGCGACTCGTCGCTACGGATGATCTACGCCGGCAAGGTCGCTCCGGTGAACGTTGCCCTCTTCACCAACTACGACCAGATCGCGCCCTTCCAGAAGATGCAGTCCTGGAACTCCGTCGGCGGGGTGCCCTACGGAATCCCGCACGGCTGGGGCGGCCAGGTGATGGCCTACAACACCAAGAAGGTCACGCCGGCCCCGGATTCATGGTCGGTCGTCTATGACCCTGCCTCGCCCTACAAGGGCTCGACCACGGCGTACGACTCCGCAGTGGATGGGATCGCGGCCGCGGCCATCTGGCTCAAGGCCACCCAGCCCGACCTAGGTATCTCTAACCCCTACGCGCTTGACCAGGCGCAGTTCGATGCCGCCGTGGCTCAGGCGAAGGCGCTGGCTCCGGCGTCGTACTGGGCGGCGTATGCAGACGCCCAGAAGGCGCTGGAGAACGGAACGACCCTTGTCGGGTCGACCTGGCAGATCATCGTGAACCTGGCTTCGGGAAACGGCGCACCCGTAGCCACCGTCCTCCCCAAGGAGGGGGCCACTGGATGGGCCGACACCTGGATGATCGACGCCAAGTCGCCGCACCCGAACTGCGCGTACGAGTGGATGAACCACATCACGACGGCTGACGTGCAGGCTCAGGTGGTCGAGTGGTTCGGCGAGGCGCCGGCCAACCTGGACGCGTGTCAGGACACGGCCGATGCCGCTCACTGCGACACGTACCACGCGAACGATGAGGCCTACTTCAAGGCCATCTACTTCTGGACCACGCCGCAGAGTGACTGTCTCGACGGTCGCACCGATGTGAAGTGCGTGCCGTTCTCGGAGTGGACCAAGGCCTGGAGCTCGGTCCGCAACTCCTAACGAGGTCGCAAAGGGGAAGTTCACGGTGGCCATGACAACCGTGAACTTCCCCCCTGCGGGACAGGATCCACCGTGACCGTTGCTCCGGCGGCACCCCCGGTCAGCGGGGGACCGGTTCACCGGCTCTCGGCCTGGCTGTCTACCAGGCCGAAGGCCCGGCTACTCCTGCTGCTGGCGGCACCGGTGCTTTGGCTCGGTGTCATCTACTTCGCGTCGTTGTTCGCGCTTCTGTCCACGGCATTCTTCAGCGTCGACGAGTTCACCAACGCTGTCATCCGTTCGTTCACCCTGAGCAACTTCGCGGATCTCGCCGAGCCCGCCTATGCCCGTGCCACGTTGCGGACGGTTGGCATCGCGACGTCGGTGACCCTGCTGTGCCTGCTCATCGGATTCCCGATGGCCTACTACATGGCCCGGGTGGCCAAGCCTCGCTCGCGACCCTTCCTCGTCGCGCTGGTGGTCACGCCCCTGTGGGCGGCCTATCTCGTGAAGGTCTACGCCTGGCAGGCCATGGTTCAGCCAGAGACCGGCGTCATTGCGTGGGGGCTGGCGCCCTTTGGGCTCGACGGGCCTGGCTACGGCGTGACAGCCGTGATCCTCACCCTGACCTACTTGTGGCTGCCCTACATGATCCTGCCGATCTACGCGGGCCTGGAACGCCTGCCCGGCTCGTATCTCGATGCGTCGGCCGACCTCGGCGGCCGTCCCTTGCGCACGTTCCGCAGCGTCATCCTGCCGATGATCGTCCCGTCGATCATCGCCGGAACCATCTTCACCTTCTCGCTGAGCCTCGGTGATTACATCACGGTGACCATCGTCGGCGGCACGACCCAGATGCTCGGCAACATCGTGTATCAGAACTACACGGCCAACCTCCCGTTCGCCGCTGCGGTGGCGACGATTCCGGTGGCCATCATGGTGATCTACCTACTCGTGGTGCGTCGCACCGGCGCGCTCGAGAGTCTCTGAGGAGACGCCATGGAAACCTCGGTCCGGGTGCGTTGGTTCTTCCGGATCGCCATGGCTCTCGGACTGGGGTTCATCTACGTGCCGCTGTTGGTGGTCGTAATCAACTCCTTCAACGCCAGCAACGTCTTTGCGTGGCCTCCGAGCGAGTTCACGGTGAAGTGGTGGACCTCGGTGTTCGGCAATCCCGGGGTCCGCGACGCCGTCCTCACCTCGATCAAGGTCGGCCTGATCGCCACGACCATCGCGCTCGTCGTCGGCTCGCTCCTTGCGCTGGCGCTCAGCCGCTACAGCTTCTTCGGGCGGCACAGCCTCTCGCTGCTCGTCATCCTTCCCATTGCACTGCCTGGCATCGTCACCGCATTGGCCTTCCGCACCGCGTTCCGAAGTGTGCTCGGGATCGAGCTGTCGATCTGGACCGTGGCCATCTCCCATGCGACGTTCTGCATCGTCGTCATCTACAACAACGTGGTCGCCCGGCTCCGGCGCCTCGGGACCAGCCCGGAGGAAGCCTCGATGGACCTGGGTGCCAACTCGTTCACGACGTTCCGGCTGGTCACGGCGCCGCTGCTCCGAGGGGCATTCTTCGCAGGGGCGCTGCTGGCCTTCGGACTGAGCTTTGACGAGATCGTCGTGACCCTGTTCACGGCTCCGCCGGGCGTGACCACCCTGCCCATCTGGATCTTCCAGAACCTGTTCCGACCCAACCAGGCGCCGGTGGTCAATGTCGTGGCGGCTGCCCTGATCGTCTTGTCGATCATCCCGATCTACCTGAGCCAGCGCCTGACTGGTGACTCGACGGCCGGGCGTAGGTGAGCACCGTCGCCGGATGCGGGCTGGCGGCCGAGACGCGGCTAGAGTGGGTATGTGGCGCGCGGCGACGGACGGCTCTCGCACGATCTGCTCCCCGGCGAGAAGGGTCCCCAGGACGCCTGCGGGGTGTTCGGGGTCTGGGCGCCGGGTGAGGAAGTCGCGAAGCTCACCTACTTCGGCCTCTACGCCCTCCAGCACCGCGGCCAGGAGTCGGCCGGCATCGCGGTCTCCGACGGCCGCCAGATCCTGGTCTACAAGGACATGGGTCTGGTCTCCCAGGTCTTCGACGAGAGCCACCTTGCCGCCCTGCACGGACACGTCGCCATCGGGCACTGCCGCTACTCGACCTCGGGCTCGAGCATCTGGGAGAACGCCCAGCCGACCTTCCGGTCCACGGCGACCGGCGCCTTGGCGCTGGGGCACAACGGAAACCTGATCAACACCCGAGCCTTGGCTGCGCGGGTCGACGAGCTGACGGACTCGTCCGGCGAGCTGCCGCTCGGCGGACCTACCCGCTTGCGATCGACCTCTGACACAGACCTGCTCGCTGCTCTGCTTGCCAGTCACCCGGACAAGTCCCTGGAGGCCGCGGCGCTCGAGGTGCTTCCGACCGTTCAGGGCGCCTTCTCTTTGGTGTGGATGGACGAGACGACGCTCTACGCCGCGCGCGACGCCCAGGGCATCCGCCCGCTGGTGCTCGGAAGGCTCGAGCGCGGGTGGGTCATCGCCAGTGAGTCGGCGGCCCTCGACATCGTCGGTGCAGCGCTCGTTCGCGAGATCGAACCCGGTGAGATCGTCGCGGTCGACGAGCACGGTTTACGTTCCCAGCACTTCGCGGAGCCAGCCCCCAAGGGCTGCCTGTTCGAGTACGTCTACCTGGCCCGCCCCGACACCGCGATCGCCGGACGAAGCGTCCACTCGACCCGCGTGGAGATCGGCCGGCGGCTGGCCAGGGAAGCGCCGGTCGAGGCGGACCTGGTGATCCCGGTCCCCGAGTCCGGCACCCCGGCCGCGGTCGGCTACAGCCAAGAGTCCGGCATCCCGTACGGCCAAGGGCTGGTGAAGAACGCCTACGTCGGGCGGACGTTCATCCAGCCTTCTCAGACCATCCGTCAGCTGGGCATCCGGCTGAAGCTGAACCCGCTCCGTGAGGTCATCCGCGGGAAGCGGCTCGTCGTCGTGGACGACTCCATCGTGCGGGGCAACACCCAGCGTGCCCTCATCCGCATGCTCCGCGAGGCGGGAGCGGCCGAGATCCACGTCCGGATCTCTTCGCCGCCGGTCAAGTGGCCGTGCTTCTACGGCATCGACTTCGCCTCCCCCGCTGAGCTCATCGCCAACGGTCTGGCGGTGGAGGAGATCCGCAGCTCCATCGACGCCGACTCGCTCGCCTACGTGTCGCTGGAGGAGCTGGTCGAGGCGACGACGATCAGCGAGGACCGCCTGTGCCGGGCCTGCTTCGACGGCGTCTACCCGATCGAGCTGCCCGAGCCCGAGCTGCTCGGGAAGCACCTGCTCGAGGAATTGGTCGATGTCGAGGTGGACGTCGACGGTCTGGCCACCCTGGTCGGCGGAGCCGGCGCGGCCGGCGCGCTCAGCCGTCCGTGACCGGCGAGCTGCAGCGACCCGGCCCGGCCCCGGGAGAGGTCCACGTCGCCTCGGGGGGCAGGGGCGGGACGACGTACGCCGCCGCGGGTGTCGACACCGAGGCGGGCGAGCGTGCCGTCGAGCTGATGAAGGCGTCGGTGGCGCGGGCCCAGCGGCCGGAAGTGCTCGGCGATCTTGGCGGATTCGCCGGGTTGTTCGATGCCTCGGCGCTCAAGAGCTATCGACGGCCTCTGCTGGCGACCTCGACCGACGGGGTCGGCACCAAGGTCGTGATCGCGCAGCGCATGAACGTCCACGACACCATCGGCATCGACCTGGTGGCGATGGTCGTCGATGATCTGGCGGTCTGTGGCGCGGAACCGCTCATCCTCACTGACTACATCGCGACCGGCATGGTCGTTCCCGAGCGCATCGCAGCGATCGTTTCGGGCATCGCGGAGGGTTGCCGGCAGGCGGGCTGTGCGCTGGTCGGCGGTGAGACCGCCGAGCACCCCGGGCTGCTCGGACCCGACGAGTACGACGTCGCCGGCGCGGGCACGGGGGTCGTCGAGGCGGACGACCTGCTGGGACCCGATCGGGTCCACGAGGGCGACGTGGTGGTGGCGATGGCCTCGTCGGGACTCCACTCCAACGGCTACTCCCTGGCCAGGCATGTCCTGCTCACGGTGGGTGGGCTCGGCCTCGACCTCCACGTGGAGGAGCTCGGACGGAGTCTGGGGGAGGAGCTGCTCGAGCCGACCCGCATCTACGCCCTCGACTGCCTCGACCTGGCCCGGGCCGCCGACGTCGGCGTGCACGCGTTCAGCCATGTCACGGGGGGCGGACTCGCGGCCAACCTGGCCCGGGTGCTGCCGGCGCACCTGCACGTCGACCTCGACCGCTCGACCTGGCGCCCCCAACCGATCTTCGGCTTGATCGGAAGGCTCGGTGGGGTCGACCGTTCCGAGCTCGAACGGACCTTCAACCAGGGCGTGGGCATGATCGCGATCGTCCGCCCGGACTCCGCGCAGGCGACGCTTCAGAGGTTGGGCGCGCGCGGCGTGCCAGCCTGGGTCGCCGGGGCGGTACGGCTGCGCGCCGACGGAGACGTTGGTGACGCCCCAGCCAAAGGCGGCGGCGGCGGCTCGGTCAGTCTTGTGGGCAACTACCAGCACTGAACGGGCTGGGGGTCGTGCCGTTCACGAGCCGGCTCGATCAGACGCGCCCGGTTGCCTCGTCGTCCGCGTCGTCTGGGTCGGCTGGGTCGTCTGAGTCAGCTGCCACCGAACCGGCGGCGTTGGCCAGGTCTTCGTACTTGGCCAACAGCTCGGGGTCGACCTCGCCGTTGGCGTCCTCGTGGATGAGGTCCGCACGCAGCCGGTTGAGATCCATCGCGCCGCTGTTGTACTTCAGGTCACGGGCAACCTTGGTCTGCTTAGCTTTGGCCCGGCCGCGTCCCATTGGGTCGACCCCCTCGTTCGGGGCGGTGCCCCAAGTGGTCACGTGTGCACCGGCCGGAGGGCCGCTCCGCCGTGCTCTGGCCCCTAGCGTACCTAATGCGCGCCAGGTCTCGCAGCGCCCAGGCCCGGGAACAACGTGTCGGTCCACGGACCGGCCGCGATCCGTCGCTCCGCGAGCTCGTCTGCGGCCGCTTCTGGGGTGCGCCCCGACTCGTCAGCCAAGGTCAAGACCTCCCTCGCCGTCGTGCCGATGGCCGCTGCGCGGGCCGTGGCGCGGGCATCGTCGTAGCCCTGGAGCTCGTCGGCCACCTGGATGACCCCGCCCGCATTGGCGAGGTAGTCGGGCAGGTAAAGGATGCCTCGGTCAGCCAGCGCGTCGGCGATCCCCGGATGGGCGAGCTGGTTGTTGGCCGCTCCGCACACGATCGCGCAGCGCAGCCGGGTGACCGTCGAGTCGTTCAGGGCGCCGCCGAGCGCGTTGGGGCTGTAGACGTCGGCGGGATCGATCTCGAGAGCCTCGGCCGAAGGCGCGACCTCCAGACGCGGGTGGGCGGCTCGCACCGCGGCCACCGTGTCGGCGCCGGGGTCAAAGGCGACCACCGAGGCGCCGTCATCGAGCAGGTGTCCCACCAGACGGCGCCCGACCTTTCCGAGGCCGGACACCGCGACACGCCGTCCGGCCAGGCTCGGGGAGCCCCAGGTGTGCTCGGCCGCAGCCCGCATCCCCTCGAAGACACCGAGGGCCGTGAGTCGTCCCGAGTCCCCGCCGCCCCCTAGTTCGGGCGACTTCCCGGTGACCCAACGACAGCTTTGCGCCATCACATCGAGGTCCGCGACCGTGGTGCCGACATCTCCGGCGGTGACGTAGCGACCCCCCAGGGACTCGATCAACCGGGCGTAGGCGGCGAGCAGCTGGGGGGTCTTCACCGTCGCCGGGTCTCCGATGATCACCGCCTTGCCGCCGCCGTGGTCCAGTCCGGCCAGGGCGTTCTTGTAGGTCATGGCTCGCGACAGGGCGAGCACGTCGGCGAGGGCGCGCTCGTCGGAGTCGTACGCCCGGAACCGCGTGCCCCCCAGCGCCGCCCCCCGCGCGGTGGAATGGATCGCGACGATCGCACGCAGGCCGGTCGCGCGGTCGTGGTGGACAACGATCTCCTCGTGCCCTCCGGGGGCTGCGGCGGTCACCGCGTCAGCCCGTCTGCCCGTGTCCGTCACCGGTCCGTCGCCCGTCACGGCACCAGCCTTCCACGCCTCACCATGCGCGAGGCCGCGGCGGCGCCCACGACGCCCGACGCGTCCTGGCCCTGCGCCGGCGACGAGACCTGGTGTAGCCCGACCGGGTGACACCAGACATGACTCTTCCGGGCCATTTCGGACAGAAGGGGACAACCGGCACGATGAGCGGCGATGGGTCGGGCTCGCCGACCTCTGCCGCGAGGACCCGACCGTGACTGCCCGCACCCCCGACGCCGAACCTCTGCTGACCCCTGCTGAGGTGGCGTCCATGTTCCGCGTGGACCCGAAGACCGTCACCCGCTGGGCCAAGGCGGGCAAGCTCACCTCGATCCGGACGCTCGGCGGCCACCGTCGCTACCGCGAGACCGAGGTTCGCGCGCTGCTCGCCGGCATCCCGGTGCAGCGCGAGGCAGACACGGCGTGACCCGCTGAGCCGACGGGCGACACGCGCGTGACCATCGCGGAGGACTCCTTCGTGCTGCGTCCGTATGTGCCCAGGTTGGTCGTCGACTGGCTCAGGCACACGCCCGACGACCTGGTGCACGAGGTCGAGGGCTCTCTGGCGTTCGTGGACATCTCGGGCTTCACCAAGCTCACCGAACGGCTGGCCAAGAAGGGCAAAGTTGGCGCGGAAGAGATGAGCGATCTGCTCAACGCGACGTTCGCCGGCCTGCTGGCCGAGGCCTACGACGAGGGCGCCGGGTTGGTGAAGTGGGGCGGGGACGCCGTCCTTCTGCTGTTCGACGGACCTGATCACGCGCTCCGGGCCGCGCAGGCGTCGCACCGGATGCGGGCCACGATGCGTCGGATCGGGAAGCTCGAGACCACGGCCGGCCACGTGACGCTCAGAATGTCTGTCGGGATCCACAGCGGGATCTTTCACTTCTTTCTGGTTGGCGATCCCGAGCACCATCGCGAACTCTTGGTGAGCGGCCCTGCGGCCAGCACGACGGCCGTGACGGAAGCGAACGCCGACGCTGGACAGATCGGGCTGAGCGAGCAGACAGCCGAGCGACTCGTGGGCCGCCTCGTCTCGGCCACGCCGGAGGGTCGCTTCATTCTTCGCGGGTCGCCCGGACTCACGCCTACGGGGGTCCTACCTGCGAAGGACGTGTCCGATCTCGACCTCAGGGTCGCCGTGCCAGCAGGTCTCCGGGGGCATGTGCTCGCTGCCCAGGGCGACCCCGAGCACCGAACGATCGCGGTCGGCTTCGTCCAGTTCTCGGGCACCGACGCGATGTTGGACAGGGCTGGCCCGCAGGCGCTCGCCCGGGCGCTGGACGAGGTGGTCCGCAATGTGCAGGACGCCACCGCCACCTATGGCGTCACGTTCTTCGAGTCCGACATCAACAGGGACGGCGGCAAGATCATGCTCACGGCCGGGGCGCCGGTGAGCCGGGGTGATGAAGACGAACGGATGCTGCGCGCCGCCCGGTTGATCATCGATCGGATCGGGGAACTTCCGCTGCGCATCGGGGTCAACCGAGGTCCGGTCTTCTCCGGCGACTTCGGCCCCCCGTTTCGGCGTACGTACTCCGTCAAGGGCGACGCGATCAATCTCGCGGCCCGGGTGATGGGCAAGGCCAGCCCTGGGCAGCTGCTCGCGACACGAGCCGTGGTCGAGCAGTCGTCGACGCTGTTCGCGACCGAGGCGCTTCCTCCCTTCATGGTCAAGGGAAAGTCCGAGCCCGTCCACGCGCTGAGCATCGGTCCGGTAGCCGGCGCGCGCCAGCAGGACTTCTCCCGACACCCCCTGACCGGTCGGGAGGACGAGCTCACCCGCCTGAACGGCCTCCTTGAGGGAGTGCGGGGAGGGAGGGGAGCTTTCTTCGAGATCGTCGGGGTCGCCGGGATCGGCAAGTCCCGGCTGGCTGCGGAGCTCATGGGTCGGGCTGAGGACGTGGTCACGACGTCGATTGCTTGCGAGGAATATGAGTCGGCGACCCCCTACTTCGCCGTCCGCCAACTTCTCAACACCCTCTTGGGCCTGGCCAGCGGCACGGACGAGAAGACCGCGCACGAACGGCTGGTCCAAAGCGTCGAGCGCGACGCTCCTTCGCTCGTCGACTGGGTGCCGTTGCTCGGTGCCGTCCTGGACGTCCCCGTTCTCGAGACCGACGCCACCCGCCGTTTGGACCCGCGGTTCCGGAAGGCGCGCCTGCAGGAGGCGACCACCGACTTCCTGTCGGCGATTCTGACTTCGCCAGCGCTGATCGTCGTGGACAACGCCCAGCACATGGATGAGGCGTCGGCCGAGCTGTTCGAACGCTGGGCGCGGACCGCCGATCAGCGTCCGTGGCTCGTGCTCGTGCTGCAGCGTGAGAGCGCGACGGGCTGGGGATCGAGAGCTGAAGACTTCGCCGACCGGATGACGCTGTCCCCGCTCGAACCGTCCGCCGCGAGAGACCTCGTCGAGGTCGCCTCCCAGGATCACCCGCTGCCCCCGCACGTGATCGACCTGGTGATCGACCGGGCCGAGGGTGGCCCGCTGTTCCTGCTGGCGCTGGTTGACTCCGCACAGGCTGGCGGGAGCCCCGACGAGCTCCCGAGCTCGGTCGAAGGTCTCGCGGCGAGCCAGATCGACCAGCTCCCGCCGGCTGAGCGCAGCGTCCTCCGACACGCGGCCGTCCTCGGGCTCACCTTCAGCGAGGCCCAGCTTCGAGGCGTGCTCGCCGACGAGGCACTTCCGACCGGCCGAGAAGCGATGAGGCGTTTGGGGGCCTTCCTGAAATCCGAGGGCCATGGTCGATGGCGATTCGCCCAGACCTTCCTCCGGGACGTGGCCTACGAGGGTCTGCCCTACAGGCGGCGCCGCGTGCTGCACGGCCGCGTCGCCGACCTGTTGGAAAGTCAATCGCCGGATCCGCTGGACGAGGCTGAGCTGCTGTCGGTCCACTACCTCCACGCTGCCCGATACGACAAAGCCTGGACGTACTCAGTCACGGCCGGCGATCGGGCGGCCGCGAAGAACGCGTATGTGGAGGCTGCGCGCCACTTCGGACGCGCCACGTCGGCCGCTCGCGAGCTGCCCGGCCTCGCCCCTTCGGCGTTGGCCGAGGTGGAGGAGTCTTTGGGAGACGCCCTCTTCAGGGTCGGGACGTTCGCCGAGGCCAGGCTCGCCTTCGGCCGGGCCCGTCGGGGCGTCGAAGACCCGGTCCATGCTGCGGATCTGCTGCGCAAGCAGGCCGAGGTCGCCCAGCGGGTCAACCAGCTGTCGCCCGCCCTGCGCACGCTCACCCGGGCTCTGTCGTTGGTGGAGGACCGCGATGACCCGCCGACCCTGGCGGAGCGCAGCAGGCTGGAGGGGTTCTACGCCGTGGTCCGCTCCAACCAGGGGCGGTATCGCGAGGCCGAGGCCTGGGCGCGCCGTGCTGAGGCGACGGCGATCAGCGCAGGCGACAGGCGAGCCCTCGCCGATGCGTATGAGGCGCTGCACGGCGCCTACGCCATGCTCGGCGCCGAGCCCGACCGACCGTACGGAGACCTGGCTCTCAGGCTCTATCAGGAGCTCGAAGACCGGGCGGCTGAATCGACGGCGCTGAACAACTTGGCCGTTCAGGCCTACATCGACGGGCGAGGCCCGGAGGCCCTCGAGCTCTTGGATCGTGCGGAGGCCTCTGCGACCCAGGCCGGCGACACACTCGGGGCTGCCTCGTCGCGCTACAACATCGGTGACGTGCTGCTGCACCAGGCCCGCTTCGCCGAGGCGCGAGACCTCCTTGCCAAGCTCGTGCCCGTGCTCCGATCACTCGGAGCCGAGGACTTCGCGGCGGTGAGTCAGGGCTGTCTGGGGGTCACCTTGGTCGCTACTGGTGACGGAGAACACGGGATGCAGCTCCTCGAGCAGGCACGCGGGCGACTGGTCGATCTTGGTCAGGCGGCCGAAGTGGTCTCAACGGACGCTCTCGTCGTCGAGGCGTTGCTCGCGCTGGGTCGCGCGCCCGAAGCAGAAGCGCTCGCGGCCAAGGCCTGGAGCGAGGCAGCATCGTTGGACGCTGGGTATCTTCAGCCGACTCTTCAACGACTCGAGGGATCGGCGTTGGTCGACCAGGATCGCTTCGAGGAGGCCGGCGTGGTGCTGGACGCGGCCCTGGTGAGCTGCGCGACGCAGGGGCAGATCGAGCGCGGCTTCATCCTGGCTGAGCTGGCGCGGGTGGCCACGCACCGAGGCGAGGCCGCCGAGGCTGAGCGCCTGGCCGCCGAGAGCCGCCAGGCACTCGATCGGCTGGGTCACGTCGGTTCACAGCGATACCCGCGCCCGGCCTGAGCCGGACGCGGGTATCGGGCTGCAGGTCCGGTTACGGCCGGAGCTTGATGTCCTCGACGAACAGCACCGGGATCGTCAGGTCTCCGGCGAAGGAGTTGTTCGCCCGCGTGATCGCGTTGACGTCCACGCAGAAGCCGGCCGCCTGAGCAGCGGGATCAGTGATCTTGCCCGTCAACTCGAGCAGCGCCGCCTTGTTCGGATCAGAGTTCGACTCCGGCAGCGGCACACACCGACCCGCCAAGGTGAAGGCCCCGCCGTTGATCGAGACATACGTCGGGTGCCACTGGAAGTCTTCCTCGACCTCGCGCTCGCCGAACGGCTGGCCGTAGCCCGCGCACGAGGACGTGCAGAAGTAGTTGTATCTGTAATCTCCGTCGCCCTCACCTTCAGTCCCTGACAGGCCCGGCACCTGGTGGCGACAGTTCGCCGACCCTGTGGTGTTCGAGTCGACCGTGCAGACGCGGGAGATGGAAGCCGGGTTGTCGTAGTCGTAGAGCGGATTACCTTGGGCGTCCTTGAACGAGCCCAGCAGCTCGAGTTCGCTTCCTTTCGTGCAGGTGGCGTCTGCAGTGCATGCCTGGACGGTGAGGCTGACGGGACCGTTGGCGCCACTGCCCAAATCGGCCTGTCCAGCACCCGGGATGGTCAGATCCGCTACGGGGATCTTCGTGCCCGGGACGCCCACCACGGTGGTGCAGGTCCCGGCGACGGCGCGAATTGAGGACGAGGGCGCTGCGCCTTGGAGGCTGAAGGGCAGGAGCACCCCGTCGGCGTAGACCGGCCACGAGACCGTTGCCGCCGCGCAGCCAAACGGCGCCTTGGCCGAGAAGGAGACCGCGAGCGCGTCGCCCTTGCGCACCCCGTAGCGGATGGGCTTGCTCGTGGTCGCCTTGATCTTCGCGCCATCAGACTGAAGCGTCACGGACCAACCGGATCGATCGGCTCCAAGGCTGAGTGGATCGACGACGAATCCCTCGGGGACAGTCAGCAGGAATCGATCCAGCGCGGAAATCTTGGTCGAGGTGTTGGTCACGGTGACCGAGTAGTCGGCTGAGGCGCCGTGCTCGGAAACGACCGGACTCATGACCGCCGTGTAGGTGCGCGGCGTCACGGTCGCTTCGGCGCTGGGCGCGACGACAGCGACGCCGACGAGGGCTATCGCCGATGCCGATGCGGCGGCCACGATGCGGCGGCGCGTGGTTCGTGAACTGAATAGATTCATGGATTCCCCAGTCAAAAGTTGGCGCCGAGCAGACACGCCTGGAGCGCAGGATTCACCACGCGTCCGACTCCGGTCAATCGCCCCTCACGAACGTGGCGCGCTCCTGCCCAGGAAGGGGTGCGACGACGCACGCAACGTAGTCTCGCGATTACGAAGAGACACTGCACCAGTGGCCATCCTGACTTCCGGCCTTTGTCGCGCCGGCGTTCCCGGCAGTCGATAGCGTGCCCCTATCTCCGGCCGTATGGCCGTTTCCCTGGCTGGAGGGTTGACCGCAGAAGTGATCGTGGCCACGGAGTCGACTCGCTCGTTGACCACCCGTCCACCTCGGGGTCGGATCGGCAGCCAGACGGTCCTGCTGGTCGCGTCGTTCGGCGCGTTCCTGGCGTTCCTGGACGCGACGATCGTCAACGTCGCCTTCCCCAGCATCAGGGCCTCGTTCCCCGACACGACGATCAGCGGGCTCTCGTGGGTCCTCAACGCCTACAACATCGTGTTCGCTGCCTTCTTGATCCCCTGCGGTCGGCTCGCCGATCTGATCGGCCGACGGCGGGCCTTCGTGTGGGGCATCGTCGTCTTCACGGGCGCCTCCGTCGTCTGCGCTCTGGCGCCATCCGTCGAGCTTCTCGTGGGAGCACGAACGGTGCAGGCGCTCGGCGCCGCGATGCTGGTGCCGGCGTCGCTGGGGCTCGTCGTCCAGGCGTTCCCGGCGGAGCGCCGGACGCATGCGGTGGGCCTGTGGGGAGCGGCGGCGGCGCTCGCGTCCGGGCTCGGTCCGCCCATCGGTGGCGTGCTCGTCGACTTGGGGGGTTGGCGTTGGGCCTTCCTGGTGAACCTCCCCTTCGGTCTGGCAGCGCTCTTCGCGGGCCGGCGAGCCTTGGTGGAGTCGCGAGCGCCGGGCCGTCGCACGATGCCCGACCTCGCAGGGGCGGCGTTGTTCGCCCTGGCCTTGGGCCTGCTCACCTTGGCGATCGTTCAAGGCAACGACTGGGGCTGGACCAGCTGGGCTGTCCTCGGGTCCATAGGGCTGGCGGCGGTCCTGCTGATCGTGTTCGCGCGCCGGTCGCGAGGGCACCGGTCTCCGCTGCTCGACCCCACTCTGCTCAGGATTCGGCCCTTCGCCGTCGGGAACGTGGCGACGGTCCTGGCGGGGATGGGTTTCTACGCCTACTTGCTCACCAACATCCTCTGGTTGACCTACGTCTGGGACTACTCCGTCCTGGTCGCCGGACTGGCGCTGGTCCCGGGTGCACTCGTCGCAACCGTCGTTGCCGCGGTGCTCGGCCCTATCGCGCAGCGTCGTGGGTATGTCATGTTCATCGTCCCGGGTGCCCTCGTGTGGGCGGCGGCCTACGTCTGGTACGCGACCCAGGTCGGGGTGACCCCTGACTTCATGGGGCAATGGCTGCCGGGCCAGGTCCTGAGTGGGCTCGGCGTGGGCGCGACGCTCCCCCTGCTGGGAAGCGCCGCCCTCGCAGCCGTCCCGGGCGGGCGCTACGCCACGGCTTCGGCGGTGGTCTCCAGCGCTCGGCAGGTCGGTGGCGTGCTGGGCATCGCCGTCCTGGTCGTCATCATCGGCACCCCGACGCCCGCAACGGCCGCTGATGATCTGCGCACGGGCTGGTGGCTGACGGTCGGCTGCTTCCTGGCCTGCGCGATCGTGGCGGTCTTCCTCGGCCGCATCAAGGCTGCCGCCGAGGACGCCACTGACCCGGGAGGGATGCGCGTCGAGGTCCACCTCCCGCATCCGTCCGACTCGGCCTCGGTCGCGGACCTCTCGGTGGAGGGTCTGCCGCTGTTCAGTCGGCTGCCGGAGGGGGTGCGGGCCGCACTCGCTCGGGCCGCTCGTGAGCGGCACCTGGAGGCGGGCGCCTGGTTGTTGCGCGAAGGTGACCAGGCGCACTCGCTGTTCTTGGTCCGCACGGGACGCCTCGAGGTGATCGTCGGCGACCTGGTGGTACGCGAGCTGGGACCGGGTGACGTGGTGGGCGAGCTGTCCGTGCTGACGGGCGGGCAGCGATCCGCGTCGGTGCGCGCCCGACGCGACAGTACGGTCTCGGAGGTGTCTCAGGACGACTTCCATGCAGCGATGGGCGCTGCCCCTGCCGCGTACGGAGCGCTGGCCACCGTCCTCGCCGAGCAGCTGCGCGACGCGCAACCACCCGGGCGCGTGCGCGGGATTCGGCCGACCGTGGTGGCCGTGCTCGGACTGCATGACGGGGCGCCGGTCGAGGAGGTCAGCCGTGCGGTTCTCGATGGCCTGGCGCGCGAGCTGCGCGCCGAGATTCTGACCGACCCGGACCACGCCTCGCTGGATGCGGCCGAGGGAGCGTTGGAACGGGTGGTGCTGACAGCGACGTCCGACGACGAGCGTTGGGACTTCTGTCTGCGCCAGGCGGACCACGTCGTCATGGTGGCCGCCGCCGCGGCCGACCCGTCCGCCGCGAAGCCTTTAGATCGCACGCAGGCCGATCTCGTGCTGGTTGGGGCGAGCCCCACTGAAGAGGTGCTCCGCTCTTGGTGCGCAAGGCTTACGCCATGGCAGGTGACCTGCGCAGATCCTCGCGACCTCACCTCCGACCTGCGGTCGCTCACATCACGCCTGCTCGGCACTTCGATCGGGCTGGTCCTGGCCGGCGGAGGCGCCCGGGCGTTTGCGAGCATCGGCGTCCTGCAAGAGCTGGAATCCGCAGGCGTCGTCGTGGACCGGGTCGCTGGGTGCAGCGTCGGCTCGATCATCGCCGGGCTGTATGCCGTGGGGCACGATGCGAAGACCGTCCACGAGCTGTGCTACAGCGAGTTCGTTCGTCGGCAGCCATTCAGTGACTACACGTTGCCTACCGTGTCGTTGGCGAAAGGTCAGCGGACCCGGCAGGGGATCAGGCGATACATGGGTGGTCGTGCGATCGAGGCCCTCCCGCGTCAGTTCCGTTGCAACAGCGTCGACCTGCTGCGCCGCGAGCCGGTGGCGCACCGCAGCGGCGAGCTGTCCGAGGCCGTGATCGCGTCGGTCTCACTGCCCGTGCTCTTTCCCCCGCGCCCGTCGGGAGATCAGCTGCTCATCGACGGCGGGGTGCTCGACAACCTGCCCGTCTCCTTGCTGACCGAGCGTGACGAAGGACCGATTCTCGCGGTGAACATCGCGATGGGCGGGGGCGGGGGCGGGGCCAAACGGTCCGGGGCGGTGCGCACGCCCGGCCTGGGGGACACCCTGCTCCGAACCATGATGATCGGGAGCGGCGGCGCCGTCGAAGCCGCCCGGGCCCTCGGGGCGACGGTGATCACGCCGCCGCCGATGGGGGTGGGGCTGCTCGAGTTTCATCAGCTCGACCTCGTGGTGGAGGCCGGGCGGATGGCGGCACGGGAGCTGCTTGAGCAGTCCGGTGGGCGCTGGCCCACCGCGAATCAGCAGTAGCGCTCATGGTCGGCAGCCTCGGCCTTGCCTCGCGGGCAGCCGTCGTTCGTCAGACCTTGCGTAGCCGGCCGCTCAGAAGAGCGCTCGGCGCCTACCTCGTCTTCAACACCGCCGAGTGGGCGACGTGGGTCGCGATGCTGGTCTGGGCCTTCGACCGCGGCGGTGCTCGAGCGGCCGGCCTCATCGCCCTGATCCAGCTGGTGCCCGCCGCACTCGTGGCTCCCCTCGGCTCGGTCCTGGGCGACCGGATGCGCAGGAGCCATGCGCTGGCTGCCGGCTACGCCCTGCAGTCCGTGAGCATGATCGTGACCGGGGTGGCGCTGGCGACCGGAGCCCCGTACGGCTGGGTCGCCGCCTTCGCTGCGTGTTCAGCGAGCGCGATCACCCTGACTCGACCGGTCCATCACGCCATCGTCCCGGACATCGCACGAAGCCCGGAGGAGATGACCGCAGGCAATTCTGCGTCAACGACCGTCGAAGGGCTTGCCGGGTTCCTCGGTCCGGCGTTGGGCGGCGTCATGCTCGCCGCCTGGGGAGCCGCGTCCGTCTACTTCGTCATGGGCACGCTGTCAGCGGTCTCCGCCTCCTTCACGGTCAGTCTGGTCATCAGGGGTCGGGCGGTCAGATCAGGACGCGACCGGCTGCTGAGATCGGCGATCGGGGGTTTCCGCGAGGTCCGCCACGATGCCGGTGCGGCGCTGCTCGTGGGCATGGTGGCCGCCCAGTTTGTCCTGGTCGGACTCCTGGACATCCTCACCGTGGTCCTCGCCATCGATGTTCTCGGGATGGATGCCGCAGGGCCCGGACTGCTGACCTCCGCGATCGGAATCGGGGCGTTGGCCGGTGGCGCCGCGAGCCTGGCCTTGGTGGGCCGGACCCGCCTCGCGCTCGCGCTGGCGGGGGCGATTCTGTTGACCGGGTTGCCGGTCGCTGCCCTCGCCGGCGTCAACGTACCGCTGTGGGCTGCGCTGCTCCTCGCGGTGTACGGAGCTGCGCACGCCTACTTCGACGTCGCTGGCCGAACCCTTCTGCAACGCACCACCAGCCCCGAGGTCCTCTCCCGGATCTTCGGTGTCCAAGAGGCCCTGATGATGCTGGGGATCGCCGTCGGCTCAGTGCTCGCACCCCTCGCGGTCGCGGCCTTCGGCGCACGGGGGGCGTTCTTGGTCGCCGGACTCACGCTTCCCTTGTGCGGGCTCATCGCTTGGGTCTGGATTCGACGCCTCGATGACAGGGCGTCGGCGCCGGGGCCGACGTTCACGGTCTTGGCGGCTCTGCCGATCTTTGCTCCGCTGCCGCAGCGGGCGGTCGAGCAGCTGTCCTGGTCTGCCTTCACGCTCGACCAGAGAGCGGGGACGGCCATCGTGACGGAGGGGGAGCCGGGCGATGTCTACTACGTCGTGCTCGAGGGGGACGTGGTCGTGAGCCGCGAGGGTCAGCAGATCAGACGCCTTGGTCCTGGCGAGGGGTTCGGCGAGATCGCCCTCCTGCGTGCGCCAGCGCGCACAGCGACCGTGACCGCTCGCTCAGACGTCAGCCTCGCCGTCATCGATCGCGCCGACTTCTTGATGGCCGTGACGGGGCAACCGGAAGCTCAGGCCACAGCTACGAGCGTCGTCGATCGCTATCTGAAGGAGGACGACGACCGCTGACCGGGTCCGGCGTCGCCGGCCGACACCTCGAGCTCACCGCCCTCACGGGCTGCCAACACTGGGACTGACGAGTCGAGGTCGGCGACCAGGCGGTCGATGGCATCGTCCGTGCGTCCCGGTCCGTGGTGGAACAGCACGAGCTGTCCGACCTCGGCACTGCTCGCGAAGGCGACCACGTCGTCGATGGTGGAGTGCCCGTAGGCGTCGGCGATCTTGCGCTCGGTGCTCAGGAACTGGGCGTTGTGGACGAGGACGTCGACCCCATGGACCACCGCGCGCGCCTCCTCGGACACGCCGGAGGAGAGCCTGTGGTCGGGGATGTACGCGAACGATCGGTCGCCCTCGTCCACGCGGAAGCCATAGGTGCGTCCGCCCTTGTGGTGCACGTCGAACGGGGTCACGGTCAAGTCGCCGACCTCGAGGGGAACCGGCTCGAGGGCATGGAAGCCCCACCGCCCGGCAAGGCCGTCGGGCGTAATTGGGAAGCTGGGAGGCGACATGGACCGGGCCAGCAGATCACGCCCGGTCATGCCGTCCTGTGCTGGGACGTAGACGTCGACGTCGGAGTCGTCGCGGTCGCCGCCGGGAAAGAACGGCAGGCCCTGCACGTGGTCCCAGTGGAGGTGGCTCAGGACCACGGTGCCGTGGAAGGCCTGGCCGTCCAGCCGCGCCGTCAGGTTGCGCAGGCCGGTGCCGGCGTCGAGGACCAGGCGCGGGTGGGTACCGCCCGTCGCGACGACACCCACACAGGAAGTGTGCCCGCCGTACCGGACGAACTCGGGTCCTGGTGATGCCGTCGACCCGCGTACTCCTAGAAACCAGAGCCTCATCCCGTGATCAGCTCAGCCTCGACGCGGTGCGGGGCGTCGTCGGGAGGAGGTCGCTCGCGCTCGGGCCATCAGCGCAGCCAGGGTCATGCATCGTCGGTCCTTCCGGTGGGTGCCGGGGCTCAGGCTAGAGCGCGGGGACCCGTCACGGGTCGATTCCCAGGCGATCAGGGGATTCGCCGCAGGACCCGCGCCTCCCACGGCGCCAGACGCGAGGAAAGGGTCGCGCCCCGAGCGGATTCGGGTGTCCGTAGGAGAACCTCGGCCCCCGCCCAGAGCCGATCCTCGGGAAGGTTGACGTCGACGAACTCAGACGAGACGTTGCAAACCACGAGTAGCTCGACCTCCGGCGACTTCCGCGTGAAGGCGTACACAGCCGGGTCGTCGGGGAGCAGCATCGTGAAGTCGCCATGGGTGATCGCAGGCTCAGAGTGCCGAAGATCGATCAGCGCGCGGTAGTGGTGAAACACGGAGTGCGGATCAGCCCGGTCGACGGCTGCGTTGATCGTGGGGTAGTTCGGGTTCAGGGGCATCCACGGCGTCCCCGACGTGAAGCCGGCCTGGTCACTGGTGTCCCACGGCATGGGCGTACGGGCGTGGTCGCGCGACTTGGCTCGAAGGACGGCCAGCACCGATTCCGGGCTCTGGCCGGCCTGCACGGCCTCCGCGTAGTGGTTGCGCGCCTCGATGTCCCGAAAGTCGTCGATCGATTCGAAGGGGGCGTTCGTCATGCCGAGCTCTTCGCCCTGGTAGACGTACGGCGTCCCGCGCTGCAGATGGAGAAGGGTCGCCAGGCACTGGGCTGAGGCCACCCGGTACTCGGCGGAGTCGTCGCCGAAGCGGGACACGGCACGCGGCTGGTCGTGGTTGTCCCAGTAGAGGCTGTTCCAGCCCACGTCGGAGAGCCCGCTCTGCCACCGGCCGAGCGTGGTCTTGAGATCGCGCAGATCGAGCGGGCGAACCGAATAGCGTTGACCCTCGACGGTGTCGACCCCCATGTGCTCGAACTGGAACACCATGTCGAGCTCACGTCTAGCGGGATCCGTGAACAGACGAGCTTGGTCGAGGGTGACTCCCGGCATCTCACCGACGGTCAGGGGGACCGGTTTGCGACCCTCGAACACCTCACGGTGCATCTCCTGCAGGAACTCGTGAATGCGGGGTCCGCAGACGAAGTGTGGCCAGCCATCGCCATGCAGCGAACCGGGATGGACCAGCCCGTCGGGAAGCGACGGATCCTTGGAGATCAGGTTGATGACATCCATCCGGAAGCCGTCGACGCCGCGGTCGAGCCACCAGTTCATCATCGAGTAGACGGCCTGGCGCACCTCCTCGTTCTCCCAGTTGAGATCAGGCTGTTTCGTCGAGAACAGGTGCAGGTAGTACTGCTCGGTCTTGGCGTCCCACGCCCACGCGTTGCCTGAGAAGAACGACCCCCAGTTGGTGGGCTCTGAACCCCGGGAGCCGGCTGGCATCCCTTCGCGGGCGTCGCGCCACCAATACCAGTCACGTTTGGGGTTGTCTCGGCTGGACCGGGATTCGATGAACCACGGATGCTCGTCAGAGGTGTGATTGACCACCAGGTCCATGACGAGCTTGATTCCGCGGGCATGCAGGCCCTGGATCAAATCGTCGAAGTCCGCGAGCGAGCCGAACGTGGGTTCGATGCCTTGGTAGTCGCTGATGTCGTAGCCGTTGTCGTCCTGGGGGGACGGATAGACCGGCGACAGCCACACGACGTCGACGCCGAGCTCTGCGAGGTAGTCGAGCCGCGCGATGATCCCCGGGAGATCGCCGATACCGTCGCCGTTGCTGTCGGCGAAGCTCCGCGGGTAGATCTGGTAGACGACTGAGTCGATCCACCAGGGATCATCGCCATCGTTCCGGCTCTCCGGCACAGGGTTCCTCCCTCGCTTGGGGCAACCCGCAGGATTCTTCCGTGGATCGGCTTGGACGGCAGCCTGATGTGGGGCTTCCGCTGCCAGCCCCAACGTTTGGAGTAGGGCAGGATCGCCTCGTGCGGATCCTGGTCGTGTCAGACCTCCACTACCGGCTCCCGCACTACGACTGGCTCGTCGGCGCGGCCCAAGACGTCGACGTCGTTGCCCTCGTAGGCGACTTGGCTGACGTCGTGAGCCCAGTGCCCATCGACGTCCAGTCCGTGGTCCTGGGGAAGTACCTGTCCCGCCTGGCCGAACACACGGTCGTGCTGGCAGCCTCCGGCAATCACGATCTCGACGGGCCCGGTCCGGCCGGTGAGCAGGTCGCCGGCTGGCTCCAGCAGCCTCGGGGCATCGACGTGCACGTCGACGGGGCGAGCGTCGACCTGAGTGGCACGCGATTCACGATCTGCCCGTGGTGGGACGGGCCGGAGACACGCGAAGTCGTTGGGGCGCAGCTCGCTGCTGCGGCACGGGACCGGCCGGAGCGCTGGATCTGGCTCTACCACGCACCCCCTGCGGGCACGGTGCTGTGTCGGGACGGTCGCCGGGAGTTCCCCGACCACGAGCTCGCCGCCTGGATCGACCAGCACCGTCCAAACATCGTCCTGTGTGGGCACATCCACCAGGCGCCGTGGGTGGAGGGGGGTTCGTGGCACGACCGTCTCGGCGACACCCTGGTGTTCAACGCGGGCAAGCAGGTTGGCCCGGTGCCGCCGCACATCACCTTGGATCTCGACGCTGGGACTGCCGATTGGTTCGGTGTGTTCGACTCGGAGTCGCTCGACCTGGCTTAGGGCAGCGTCTGGTTGGCCGCTCGCGGCGTCCAGAGTCAGTGGTCGTGCTCACCGTCGGGATCGCGCACCGACCCGGTCCGGGGCTTGGCTGCCTGATGGTGCACGAGCGTGTCGAGGATCTGGTCCACCATGCCGAGATGGCCCTGGACCCCGGCGAACTGTTGTTTCACGTCCACTAGGTATTGCGTGAGTCCGTCGAGACGCCCGGCCGTCAGGCGCAGGACGGCCAGCGCCGCCCCGGGGTGGTCGGAGAGGAACCGAAGGGGATCGTCGACGGTGCGGACGACGACGTCAGAGGCCGCCCTGACGGTCGCAGTGGCCGGTCGGCCGAGGACGGCCGACATCTCGCCGAACACGGACCCAGGAGTGTCGATCCGTGCGAAGGCGACTCCGTCGCGCTCCACGGTGACCGAGCCCGACACGAGCACGAGCATCGTCGAGGGCGGATCGTTCTCGGCGATGAGCAGATCGCCGGCGTCGATCCGGCGCTCGGGGAGGTCGGCGGACAGCTCGAGCAGGTCGGTCACGGCTCCAGTCTGCTAGAGGCGCGACTGATGGCCCAGCCCGGTCCGCTGGCCGGACCGACGCGCGAGGGGTGAGGATCGTCGTATGACTTCAGTAGCGACGACCGTGACTCTGACCCATGGCGCCTCCATGCCGAGGATCGGGCTCGGCACCTGGCCGATGGACGACGCCGAGACCGAGCGCGCCGTCGCCAGCGCGATCGAGGCCGGCTACCGCCTCGTCGACACCGCCGAGAACTACGGCAACGAGCGGGGCGTGGGCCTCGGGATCAAGGCCTCCGGGCTCTCATCCAACGATGTGTTCGTGACCACCAAGTTCAACAAACGTTGGCATGGACGGGAGCTCGTCGCTGATGCCTGCGCCCGTAGCGCCGAGCGCCTCGGCGTCGACGTCATCGACCTCCTGCTCGTGCACTGGCCGAACCCGGATCAAGATCGCTACGTCGAGGCCTGGGAGGGGATGGTCGGGTTGCTGGAGTCGGGAGCCGTTCGCGCCATCGGCACCTCGAACTTCAAGCCGGCGCACCTCACGAGGATTATCGAGGCGACAGGCGTCACGCCTGACGTCAACCAGGTGCAGCTCAGCCCGCTCGTGACTCGCGGCGCGGTCCGGTCCTTCGACGAGCAGCACCGGATCGTCACCCAGTCGTGGTCTCCGTTCGGGGGATCGGGCACCGATGTGCTTCGCGAGCGCACCATCGTCGACCTGGCGGAGCGGCACGGCCGCACACCGGCGCAGATCGTCCTGCGCTGGAACCTCGAGCTCGGCCTGGCCACCGTGCCGAAGACATCCGATCCTGCGCGCATGCGGAGCAACCTCGATGTCTTCGACTTCACCCTTTCGACCAGCGAGGTCGACGCGCTGTCAGGGTTGGACGGCGGCGAGGCTGCCGCCGTGGACTCGGACCGCTTCGGTCACTGAGCCCTACGTCTGCCGCTACGCCGGAGTCGCCGGCTCAGACGAACGTCAGTGCGGTGGTCGTCGTGGTGCCGCCGCTGCTCGGGGCGTCGTCGGAACCTGGGGGCATGTCCGAGGGACCGTGGAATCCGCGTCCTCCACCCCATTGGGGCCGTACGCCGTTGACTCGATCGGTGATGCGCTCTTGGAGCGACGCCTTGATCGTGTCGGCCTGGTCCTGCGTCAGACGTCCGTCCTTCACGGCGGTCGCGAGCTCGTCCTCCGCGTCGGCGACCAGCGCCTGGACGAGTTCGTCGACGGTGAGCCCTTGGGCGTTGGCGACGTCGGCGAGCGACTGACCGTCGCGCAGCGCCGTACCGAGCTCTTCAGTGGTCATGCCCAGTGCCTTGGCGGCCGTATCGAGCCCGCGCATCATCATCATTCCGCGGCCATGACCCCAGCCTCCGGGCCCGTCGGGACGGCGCTCGGGCAGCGCTTCGTCCAACCGCTTGGCGACCTTGTCGGCCTGCTCCTGGGTCAGCGTGCCGTCGGTCACCAGGCTGCTCAGTGCGCCCTTGATCGCGCCCAGTCTGCTGGTGATCGGATTGTCTGCGGTGGCAGCCGAGGCGGGGGTGATGGCCACCGCTCCGGCCAGTCCTGCCACGACGGCACCCGCGGCGATGGCGGCGGCTGTGCGCTTACCCATGAGAACTCCTTGATTCGGCTGCTGATCCATTGTCAGCCTCGAGGCTGCGGATAGGAGGCTGATGTCAGGAACCTGTGCAGAGCCTGTGAGTGGATGCCTGGTTGGGCGGCCAAATGGGTGGCTCGAGGGATATCGTGTGCCGGTGCCGACCTTGGCGGGGGGCCCTACGGGGCGGGTTCCACGGAGGACCTTTGGCGGGCGCGGGTGACCGCCACCCCTTGCTCCCACTGTTCGGCTGACCTCCCCGAGAACGCGAAGTTCTGCCAGGAGTGCGGGTCTCCGGTGGCTCCTCGTTCCTGCCCTTCCTGTGGGGCTGTCGCGGATCGTGGTCGGTTCTGCGCGGAGTGCGGCGGCGCGTTGTCGCTTGCCGGAGAGGTGGTGCCGGCCGCCTCGTTGGTTCCGCCGGTGTCTGAGCGGCGCGTGACGTCGGTGTTGTTCGGGGACCTGGTGGGGTTCACACCGTTGTCGGAAGCCCGGGACGCCGAGGAGGTCCGCGAGCTTCTCTCGCGGTACTTCGAGGAGTGCCGGGTGGTGATCGGTCGGTACGGCGGGACGGTCGAGAAGTTCATCGGCGACGCCGTGATGGCGGTCTGGGGTGTGCCGGTCGCGCACGAGGACGACGCTGAGCGTGCGGTTCGTGCGGGGCTCGAGTTGGTCCAGGTGGTCTCGGCGATGGGTGAGGACGTCGGTGCGCCGGGGCTCGCGATGCGAGTCGGAGTGGTGACCGGCGAGGTCGCGGTGACGGTCGGGGCGACGGCTGAGGGGATGGTCGCAGGGGACGCGGTGAACACCGCGGCGCGGGTTCAGACGGCTGCCGAGCCGGGCAGCGTGTGGGTGGACGACACCACGCGCTCGCTGACGGCGGCAGCGATCGCGTTCTCCGACGCAGGCGAGCATGCTCTGAAGGGGAAGGCGCAGCCGCTCCGGTTGTGGCGGGCCCGCGATGTGGTGGCCGAGGTTGGTGGCGGCCAACGGGTGGACGGTCTGGAAGCCCCGCTGACCGGGCGCAGTCGTGAGCTGCGGCTGCTGAAGGAGTTGTTCCACGCGACGGCGGAGTCGGGACGCCCGCGGCTCGTCGTGATTGACGGTGATGCGGGGATCGGCAAGTCCCGGTTGATGTGGGAGCTCGAGAAGTACATCGATGGCCTGACCGCCACCGCCCGATGGCACCGGGGGCGGTGCTTGTCCTATGGCGAGGGAGTGGCGTTCTGGGCGTTGGCCGAGGCGGTTCGAACCAGGCTGGGGCTCGCCGACGGTGACTCCGGTTCGGTCGTTGGCGAGCGGCTTGATGAGGCATTGCTGGAGTTCGTCTCGAGCGCGGATGAGCGTGACTGGTTGCGGCCTCGGTTGGCGACCCTGGTCGGTGAGTCAACGTCGGTTGGGACGGCTCGTGAGGATCTGTTCGCGGCGTGGGCGACGTTCCTGGAACGGCTGAGCGAGGACGGCAACCCAGTCGTCTTGGTGATCGACGACGCGCAGTACGCCGATGACGGATTGCTGGACTTCCTCGATCACATGCTCGCCGCGGCGCGGGCTCCGATCTTCGTGATCGCGCTGGCGCGCCCCGAACTACTATCCCGCCGTCCCACCCTGGGTGGTCGACGAGCGACGGTGGTCCGGCTGGACGCGCTAGACGGTCAAGCCATGGCAGAGCTCATCAACGGGCTGGTCGTGGGCCTGCCCGAAGACGCTCGGGCGGCGTTGGTCGCTCGCTCCGAGGGCGTCCCGCTGTTCGCTGTCGAGACCGTTCGGGCGTTGATCGACCGGGACGCGATCGTTCCCCAAGGTGGCCAGTACGTTCCCGCCCCAGGCGTGACCCTGGATCTGACCGCGATTGGTGCTCCTGCATCGTTGCAAGCCCTGGTCGCGGCCAGGCTGGACGCGCTGTCACCCGAGGAACGGCGCGTGGTCGCGGACGCCAGCGTGCTCGGCGAGTCCTTCACCCGCGAAGGCTTGGTAGCTCTCGGTGGGGACCCTGGCGATCTGGACGCGTCCTTGATGTCGTTGCAGCGCAAGGAGATCGTCGCCGTCCAACAAGACCGGTTCTCCGCCGAACGCGGCCAATACCGGTTCGTGCAATCGGTGGTGCGGCAGGTGGCGTACGGGACGTTGTCCAAGCGGGACCGTAAGACCAGGCACCAGGCGGCGGCAGAGTTTCTCGGCAGCGAGCCCGATCCCGGGGACGATCTGACCCTGGTGGTTGCGCAGCACCTGCTGGACGCGGCGGACGCAGCAGTGACAGGTGACGGGGACGTCGCCGACCTCATCGACCGGGCTTGCGGTCTCCTCGAGCGGGCGGCTGTACGCGCTGGTGCGCTGGGTGCGCCGGCCGAGTCGTTGCGTCTCTTTGAGACCGCCATCGAGCGGACGACCGACCAGCGAACGCTTGGGCGGCTTCATCTCATGGCCGCCCGATCAGCGAGCGACACGGCAAAACTCGAGTCGGCGCTCGACCACAGCCGGGCGGCCAGCGGGATCTTCGACGAGCTCGGATTGGAACCTGAAGCCGCGGAGGCTGTGGCCGCGGAGGCCATGGCGCTGTCCGCACAGCAGGACAACGCCGGTGCACTGGAGCTCGCCGAGGCCTGGTGGAAGCGGCTCGAAGGCCGCACGGACTGTGACCGGGCGAGGCTGCAGCTGTGCCGAGCCATCTGCGTGGGGCTCGGTGCCGTGGGTGACTGGGAGCGTATGGCGCCCCTCTTGGATCGTTTGATCGTGCTCGCGGAGTCCCTCGGTGACTATCGCCTCCTCATCAACGGCCACATCAATCTTGGCATTCGCTACATCGCCCTGGGTGCGCCATTGACGGCGCAGGCGATTTATGAGGGGGCGGCAAGGCTGGCTCGTGAGCTCGATGTGGCACACGGTTTCTCGATGGCTTTGACCAACCTGGCGACGATGGCAGTGAGCCGGGATCTGCCTCAGGCCCTTGCCTATGGTGAACAGGGGATGGAGGCCGCACGCCGGTCCGGCCTGGTGGGCCAGCTCGACTTCACGCGATTCAACTACCTGCTGGCCCTGTGGGTCGCGGGTCGACTCGGCGAGGCCGCAGAACTCTTGCAGGACCTCGAGGAGACGGTCGCGGATCCGGCGATCGTGGCCAGCTTGCCGGCGGTCGAGGCTTGGCTTGCCGACGCCCGTGGGCTGCCGGTCCCGGACCACGAAGATTTCGTCGAGAGCGACAACCAGTCTGACCAGGCCTGGCAGTCGGCGTACCAACTCGCCCACGCCGTCGCTTCAGGGGAGACTGGGGGCGCCGCCCGGTTGGCCGAGGATTCGCTGGTGCCCTTGCTGGCCGCATCGGGGCTTGACGACGATTTCCCCATCTTGTGGCCCCCGATCGTCCAGGCCGCTCTGGACTCCGGTGACCTCGCCCTTGTCGAGCGGATGATGGCCCCCGTTGAGGTCGCGGCCGCCACATTGGTCTCTCCTGCTGTGGCCGCCCAGCATCTCCGGTTGCACGGCCTTCAGCGCGCGTTGCGGAAAGATCCTCCCGACCTCGTTGAAGGAGACCTCCGCGCCGGTGTCGACGCGCTGCGCACCTTCGGAGCGATTGGTTGGGCGGGACGGGCCGAGCAAGACCTCGCCCGATGGCTGTTCGATCAGGACCGCTCGGCGGAGGCCCAGGAGTTTGTGGACCGAGCGCGTACGACGTACCTGGAGATCGGGGCGCACGGCTGGCTCGAACGTCTTGACGCCGAGTTCCCGGTCCGAGTCTCGCAAGTCATCTGAGCCGCGGCGGGTCAGAGCGACTGATGCCATGAAGCTCACCGTGCTGGGCGGGTCCGGGCCTTGCTCGATATGGGCTATGCGACTTTGCCGCGGCTGCTTCAGCTGACGACGGCCGACAAGATCGCCGCGGACAGTGTCCATGAGGCGGCCCGCAGAACGTTCGACGGTCCGGTGGGTGTGGCTCGTGGAGGCTTGACCGTACAAGTGGATCGATACGGGCGAGCTGGCCAGTCCGGCGGTGAGGTTGCTGACGGGTCGTCTCGTACGGTCCGCGAGGTCGGTTGCGCCGAATCCGGAATGCGACGCCGCCACAGGTTGCGCCTAGGACGGCGCTCGGGGTCCGGATGCTGCCCCAGGGTCCGGCGCTGTGCCCGAGCCTCCCTCGGAGTCGGTGGCCGGGTCGCCCGGCGCGTGGGCGAGGTAGGCACCCCTGGTCTGTTCGGCGGCCGAACGCGCACCGCTGATGCTCGTGACCGCAGGGACGAACGCGGCACTGCTTATCCCGCGCAGTTGCACGGGCCCGACCGCCCGCACGGTCATGGTTCTCGTGCTGTTGCCGAGGAGCGCGACCTCGCCGAAACCCTCGCCCCTGCCCATGGTGCGCACGACTCGGCCGCGATCGACGACCTCGACGGCGCCGCCGGCCACGACATAGAAGCTGTCTCCGACGTCTCCTGCTTCGAACACGACCTGATCGGGTCTGAGTTCGATGCGGGTCAGGCTGTGCGCAAGCTGTTCGAGGACAGGCACTGGGAGCGGCCGCAGCATCGGCACCTGCCGGAGCAGCACGATGTCGTCGGTCCGCACCGACACAGACCGGTCGATCGAAGTGAGTCGACGCCAGCCGAGCAGGCAGACGATCGGGGTGACGAGGCCCACCGCGATGAGCGCTCCCTGGCTTCCGAGGAGTCCGATCAGCGCCGGGGCGGTGAGCGCCCCGACGCCGACGGCGAGTGCACCGAGGCTCTCGAGAACCCCGAATACCCGCGCCATGACTGTGTCCCGGGTCATCCGGGCGATCAGGGTGAACGCCGTGACGTCGACCATGGCGTTGCCGATGCCGATGATCCCCGCCGCGACGAGGGCGACGACCTCGTAGGGCAGCACGCCCATGATCGCGAGCGGCGCGCCCCACAGCACGACCGCAATCCCGAGCCAACGGGTCATCGCGCGGCTGCCGACCAGCAACGTACAGCCGATGCTGCCGACCAGTGCGCCGACGCCGACGGCCCCCATGAGCACCCCGACGCTCGATTGGGCACCGCCCAGCAGCTCGATGGCGACGACGACCACGAAGACTGAGAACGCACCCCGGATAGCGGCCTGCAGGACCACGAGCCCCACCACCACGCCGACTCCCGGGCTCGAAGCCACCGCGCGGAGGCCCTCACGGACCTCGGCGGAAAGCGCGGGCCGACCGGGTGCCGGAGGGGTAACGCGTTCGTAGCGCAGACGAACCACGAGGGCGGCGGAGACAAGCCCGCACACGCCAGCGAACAGGAATACTGCGGCCACGTCATAGACCGCCACAAGCGCCGCGGCCGCGAGCGACCCGACGATGACGCTGGCTGAGTCCAGCGCCCCACGTACGACGTTCACCGCCGTCAGCTCGTCGGGGCTTCGACACAGCGACGGCATGAGTGCCGAGTGGCTGGCTCGGAACGGCGTGAAGGCGATGGTGGACACGATCGCAAGCCCGTACACGAGAACTACTGGACCGTTGGCCATCAGGACTGCCGCTGCCCCGAGGGTCGCGAAGCCGCGTACGGCGCTCGACGCGATCAGCACGCGCTCGCGCGGCATCCGGTCGGCGTAGGTGGCGATGACAGGCGCAAAGAGGGCAGCCGGCACCAGTCGGAGCAGGCCGACCAAGCCGACTGCCGCGGCTCCGCCCGCGGCGAAGGCCACTAGGCCGATGGCGACGGTGAAGGCCCACTCAGCTGTGAACGCCGCGCCGAACGACAGCAGCGCACGCACCATGGCGCCGTTTCGCAGTGATCCCGGCGGCGCCCGCACGGACCCGATGCTCACACACGGCTCAAGGGCTGCGCGAGGTCGGTGGTGTCCGCCACGCCTCGGTCGCGGACGAACTGCGTCTTGGGGTGTCGACCGATTCGGTGGTCATCGTCTCGACCATGGGCCTTGACTTTGAGTGCACTCAAAGTCAGACACTGGGCGGGTGGGGTATGCCATCGCCGAGGCCGCGGATCTGCTGGGGCTGACCGCGCACACCTTGCGGTACTACGAGCGCGACGGGCTCATGCTCGGTCCTGTTGAACGGGCCAGTTCGGGACACCGTCGCTACAGCGATGACGATCTGGCGTGGGTCACGCTGATCACGCGACTGCGGGCCACGGGCCTACCGATCCGCGAGGTGCGCCGGTACGCCGAGCTGGTCCGCGCCGGCGACGGCAACGAGGAGGAACGGCTGGCCCTCCTCGAGAGCCACCGGACGGCCGTACTCGCCCGTCTCGCCGAGGTGACGGAGCACCTGGCCGCCATCGACACGAAGATCGGCATCTATGGAGCGGCCATCGCGGCGCGCTCTGCCGGAGCCGCTTGACTTTCAGTGCACTCGAAGGTGAACGCTGAGGTCATGACGATTCCACGACGTACCGTCGGCACCGGTGCCGCCGCCCTCGACGTCTCCGCCCTTGGCCTCGGCTGCATGGGCATGAGCGAGTTCTACGGCACCGCCGACGAGGACGAGGCGATCACCACTATCGGTCGTGCGCTCGACCTCGGTGTGACCCTTCTCGACACTGCCGACATGTATGGACCCTTCACCAACGAGCAGCTCGTCGGTAAGGCCATCTCGGGGCGGCGTGACGAGGTACAGGTGGCCACGAAGTTCGGCAACGAGAGAAACCCGGATGGCTCGTGGGTGCGGATCAACGGCACGCCGGAGTACGTCCGGACGGCCTGTGACGCATCGCTGCAGCGCCTCGGCGTCGACCACATCGACCTGTACTACCAGCACCGGATCGATCCGACCGTTCCGATCGAGGAGACCGTCGGTGCGATGAAGGGACTTGTGGAGGATGGCAAGGTCCGCTGTCTTGGCCTCTCCGAAGCCGGCGCCGCCACCATCCGCAGGGCCTACGCCGTGCACCCGATCACCGCGCTGCAGAGCGAGTACTCCCTGTTCAGCCGGGACCTGGAGGCCGAGATCATCCCGACCCTGCGTGAACTCGGCATCGGTCTGGTTCCGTACAGCCCCCTGGGTCGGGGCATGCTCACCGGTGCTCTGAGTGTCGAGTCACTCGACGATGGTGATTTCCGCGCCGTCGCCTACCCACGGTTCATGGGGGAGGCCCGCGACGCCAACCTCGCCCTCGTCGGTGCCCTCGTGGACCTTGCCGATGCGAAGGGCTGCACGGCGGGGCAGTTGGCGCTGGCGTGGGTCCTGTCTCAAGGGCCTGACATCGCCCCAATCCCGGGTACCAAACGGGTGAGGTACCTCGAGGAGAACGCCGGCGCGGTCGAGGTCTCCCTCAGCGCAGAGGACCTGGCGGCCATCGAGGCTGCCGTGCCCGCCGATGCCGTCGTGGGCGACCGCTACGCCAACATGACATCCATCGACCGCTGACCAGAACCGGCGACGGTTGCCCGGTGGTTCGGCGCCGTGGAGGGCCTGGACCCAAGGCTGGGGCGCCGAGGTGGCCAGGGGCGGGGTCGAACCGCCGACCTTCCGATTTTCAGTCGGACGCTCGTACCAACTGAGCTACCTGGCCGTACATCCGGACGGCGGAGACGCTGCCATCCGGAGAGCGACCCCGACGGGACTCGAACCCGCGACCTCCGCCGTGACAGGGCGGCGCGCTAACCAACTGCGCTACGGGGCCTCGTGAGAGACCAGTGATGCTTGTGGTGCTGGTGAAACGTACCCCCAACGGGATTCGAACCCGTGTTACCGGCGTGAAAGGCCAGCGTCCTGGGCCACTAGACGATGGGGGCTAGCCCCGCTGAGGCTAGATGAGCATAGGGGACGCCCCAGCCTTCCTCCAAAGCCGCGCACCCCCACTTGACCCACGACTCGCCGGACTTGCGCGTGGTCGTCTGCTGCGGGGACCGGCGAGTCGTGGGTCAAGTGGGGGCTGGGAGGATCAATGCGTGGTGGAGATGTCGGTCGAGGACTTCGAGGAGGCGGTCTCCGAGGCGCTGGACACTCTTCCCCCCGAGCTGGCCAGCCACATGGACAACGTCGTCGTCCTCGTGGAGACCGAGCACCCCGAGGAGCCGGATCTGCTGGGTCTGTATGAAGGGATCCCGCTGACTGAGCGCGACGGCTGGTACGCCGGGGTGCTCCCCGACCGGATCACGATCTATCGACGTCCGACCGTGGCTCGTTGGACGACGCGGGCCCAGGTCGTGGACGACGTCCGCGTCACGGTCGTGCACGAGATCGCCCACCACTTCGGCATCGACGACGATCGGCTCCACGACCTGGGCTACGGCTGAACGACCGGCCCGAGCGCGATGGGCGACCGGCGAACTCAGCCCAAAGCGTCGAGGTCGATGCGGCCGACCTCGATCAGCTCTCGATAGTCCTCGAGGGGCCTCGCCGGCCCCAGGAGATCGCCCTGGAGGCCGTCGACCCCGAGCGTTCGGAGCAGGCGGAGCTGCCCCGCCGTCTCGACTCCTTCGGCGACACACTGACGGCCGGTCGCCCGGCAGGCCTCGACGACGGCCCGCACGATCGACAGGTCGGCGGGGTCGTCGCAGATCGAGCCGACGAAGGATCGGTCGACCTTGACGGCCGAGACCGGGAGCCGCTTGAGGTAGGACAGCGTCGAGTAGCCCGTACCGAAGTCGTCGACGACGAACCCGACGCCCGCATCGACCAGCCGTTCGATCGCCTCGATCACCGGGCCGGAGTCAGCCAGCTGAGTCTCGAGCACCTCGAGCTTGACCGACGCCGCGGGGACCTCGTGCGCGGCGAGCACCTCGAGGAGCAGGTCGCCGAACTCCGGGCGCCGCAGTTCGTCGGCGGGGACATTGATCGACACCGGTACGGCCCCGGGCCGTTGGGGGTCGATCCACGTGGCGGCGTCACCGACGGCCCGCCGTACGACCCACGCGGTGAGGTCGCGCACCAGGGCGCCTTCGTCGGCCACGCCCAGGAAAGACTCGGGCGCAAGGATCCCGCGGGTCGGGTGATGCCAGCGGACCAAGGCTTCGAAGCCAGCCAGGAAGCCGTCCCTACGCAGCAGAGGTTGGTAGTGGAGGGCCAGCTCACCGCTGATCAGTGCCGTACGCAGCTCACTCTCCACCGACAGCTGGTCGCCGAGCTCGGCCGAGTCGTCCTCCGTGCCGCCCCGGCTCCAGCGCGACCGCCCCGACCGCTTGGCCTGGTACATCGCCGCATCGGCATGCCGCAGGAGGTCGCGGGGGTCGACCGACGCTGATTCGGGGGTGACGACCCCGAGCGAGGCGGTCACCACCACCCGGTGACCGGAGATCTCGACCGGGGTGCGGATCGCCTCGAGGATCCGGCCAGCCAGGATGTCGACCTCGTCGTCCCCGTGAACTTCCTCGCAGACGACAACGAACTCGTCGCCCCCGAGTCGTGCGACGGAGTCCGTGTCCCGTACGGCGTCCGCGAGGTTGCGCGCCACAGCGGCGAGCAGGGCATCGCCGGCGTCGTGCCCTAGGGAGTCGTTGACCCGCTTGACGTGGTCGAGGTCGAGGAACAGGACCGCGACGTCGCGGCCGTCCCGTCGAGAGCGAGCCAGCGCCTGCGCGAGCTTCTCGAGCAGCAGCCGACGGTTGGGCAGTCCGGTGAGGCTGTCGTGGAGGGCTGCGTGCAGGAGCTGGCTCTCCACCTCCCGCGACGCCGTGACGTCCTCGAAGGACGACATGCAGCCCGGCCGGCCGTACCCGTCGACCATGCGCACGGTGGTGACCCGGACGCGGACCGTGCCGCCATCGGGCAGGAGCACGCGGCGCTCGGCGCGGTGGGTGGCGGACTCGGCAGCGACGACGCGCAGGCGGGCCGCCTTGGCGAGCTTCCGCTCGTCGGGGTGCACGAGGGAGTCCCAGGTGAGCGTGAGCAACTCGTCGCGGCTGCGACGCAGCAGGTCGCACGCGGCGTCGTTGACCTCGAAGAAGCGTCCGTCGTCGTCAAAGAGCGCCATCGCGACTGGGGACTGGTCAAACAGTGCGCGGTAGCGAGAGTCCTCGGGCGGAGCAGCCTCGGCCACACCGTGGATCGTAGGCGTCCTAGAGCCAGCCCACACGGTCCCGCAACAAGGCATAGCCGACGAAGGCCACCGAATCGATCAAGGCGTGGGCGATGATCATGGGCATCGTCCGCCCCCAGCGCTGGTAGAGCCGGGCGAACAGCAGACCCATGACGACGTTGCCGACGAACCCGCCGAGGCCCTGATAGAGATGGTAGGAGCCGCGCAGGATCGCTGAGGCCCAGACGGCGGTCCACGGTCGCCAACCCAGCTGCGCAAGCCTGTGCAGCAGGTAGCCGCCCACTACGACCTCTTCGAGCACGGCGTTCTGCGTGGCCTTCAGGATCAGCACCGGGAAGCGCCACCAGACCTCCGGCAGGTCCACGGCGACGACGGTCAGGTTGAAGCCCGCCTGACGAGCCGCGAGGTAGAACGCGAGGCCGGTGCCACCGACGAGTGCTGCGAGTACGGCTCCGCGCAGGACGTCGCGCCCCTTGTCCTTCAAGTCGATCCCCAGCACTCGCAGGGCTCGCTCACCGCCCCAGTGCAGGAAGTAGATGACAAGGAGGACCGGAAGGAGTGCGCGCGCGGTGTTGAGGAGCTGGTAGGTGAGGTCGACCCAGGGGCGACCAGGTGCCGCCGACCCGACGAGGGGGCCGGTGCTCTGGCTGTTGAGCGGCCCGGTGGTAGCGAGGACGTAGAAGCGGAGGAGGGCGTAGATGCCGCTCGCGCCAAGGGAGAGCCCAAGGACCAGCAGCACCTCTTGGATCAGTCGCCGTCGCGTCGTCGGATCCTCGACCCGGGGCACGGCCTCGATGCTGCTCACGCCCGTGGACGCTAACAGCGCCGCCTGAAGGAAGTCTGATCGCTACGGTCGCAGGATGAACGCGAAGCGCTTCATCCTGCGGGGCCATCTGCGCATGATCACGACGGGGGCGGGGTGGGCTCGGGGGTCTCGAGCGGCCCTGGAGGGGCCATCTGCGCATGATCACGAGAGGGATGGGGAGGGGCTTTTGGGGGCTGCGGCGGAGCGAGGCAACTGATGACTGCTGCAGCGACCGTGCTGGTTCCGCCGGGCTTCGAGGTCCTGGTGGACGGGCCTCTGGATGGGCCGCGCGTCCTCCTGCTCCACGGGTTCCCGCAAGACCGTCGTTGCTGGGAGGTCGTCGTGGCAGGGCTGGTCTCAGCGGGCTGCCGGTGCGCCCGGTTCGATCAGCGGGGCTACGCCGCTTCCGTGCGACCCTCGGATCCAGCCGACTACAGCATCGATCACCTGGTCGGGGATGCGGCGGCCGTCCTGGACGGGCTTGGCTGGCCGACGGCGATCGTCGTCGGGCACGACTGGGGCGCGGTCGTCGCTTGGGCGATGGCCGCGCGGCACCCCGACCGGGTGACCGGCCTGGTGGCTTTGTCGGTGCCTCACCCCGGCGCCTATGGCCGAGCCTTGCGGACCGACGGCGACCAGCAGGCGCGCAGCGCCTACCTCCGGCTGTTCCGCGAGCCGGAGAAGGCCGAGGACGTCCTGCTCAGCGACGGGGCGAGGCGGTTGCGCGAGGTCTATTCGGGGATGCCTGCCGCTATCGCCGACGGATACGTCGAGCGCTTCAGCGATCGAGCAACGCTGACAGCCGCGCTCGCGTGGTACCGCGCGATGGATGTTCGGCATTTCGCCGACATCGGTCCGATCACCGTGCCGACGCGCTTCCTGTGGGGAGCGACGGACCGGGCGGTTGGGCGCACGGCTGCCGAGGGCTGCGGTGACTTCGTCGCCGCCGACTACGCCCTGGTCGAGCTTCCCGGCACCGGTCACTGGATCCCTGAGTGCGCCCCCGCCCCCGTCGTCACCGCGGCCTTGTCCCTCCTCAAACCGCCGACCCAGCCCCCGCAACCGCCCCCGCCCTAACCCCATCGTGATCATGCGCAGATGGCCCCTGTCGTACGGCGCCGCGCCTCGGCCCCGGAGCGCCGGCCACGATCGGGGTGGGTCAGGCGAGCCGTTCGTTCGCGGCGTCCGCCTCGGCATCGAGGCCGCGAACGACCTGCTCGGCGGCGAAGCCCTCCAGCTTGCCGCCGACGAAGGGCACGCCGGCCTTGATGTCGCCGGACGTGGTGACCGTCGAACCGTCCCCCGAACCCTCGAGGCGCAGGGTGCCGCGAATCTTCATCGGGGTGCCGGCGAAGCTCACCTCGACGGTGCCGTCGCGCACCCCGTCGGCCCCGGACGGCCCCCACGTCTCGGACTGGTCGACCTCGATGTGGTCGCCGACGAAGGAACGGGCGTAGGACGGGACCTTGGCCGGCAGCGACCGAACGGTCCGGATGACCACCGAGTCGCCGTCCGGCTCGACGGTGACACCGGCCTCCGTGGCCCCCGTGGCCCAGCACTTGGCCTCGACGTAGTCGGGGTCGATGAGCACCGCGAAGACCGTCTCGGGGTCACCCGTATAGCGCTGCACGTGTTCGATCTTCACCGGTCTGGAACCTCTCGGGTGGGGGGCGTCGTTGCCAGCGCTCGTGAACCACAGGCGCAAGTTTCGGTCACAGCAACGAACCGTAGACGTCGAGAGTCTGGACGGCGATGGCCTCCCAGCCGAACACGTCGACGGCGCGGCCGCGACCGGCAGCCGCGAACGACTTCGCGCTGGCGGGATCCCCGCACACGGCGTTCACCGCGGTGGCCAGGTCGACCTCGAACTGCACCGGATCAGCTGCGTCATAGTGGACGAGCACCCCGGTGCGCCCGTCCTCGACGACCTCCGGAATCCCTCCGACGTCGCTCGCGATCACCGTCGTACCGCAGGCCATCGCCTCGAGGTTCACGATGCCGAGGGGCTCGTACACCGACGGGCAGACGAACGCGGTGGCATGGGTGAGCAGCTGGATCACGTGCGGCTTCGGCACCATCGCCTGAACCCAATGCACCCGTCCAGGTCGGGACTCGCGCAGCGCGGCCACAGCCCGCGACGTCTCGACACCGATCTCAGGGGTGTCGGGCGAGCCCGCGCACAGGACGAGCTGAATGTCCGGGTCGAAGCGGTGAGCCGCAGCGATGAGGTGGTTGAGCCCTTTCTGGCGGGTGATCCGCCCGACGAACAAGACGTACGGCTTCGTCAGATCGACTCCCGCCGCCTCCACCACGTCGGTCTCGGGGTCCGGGGCGTACTCCTCGGTATCGATCCCGTTGAGGACCACACGCACCCGGTCCGGGTCCAGCGCCGGGTAGCAGTCGAGGATGTCCGCGCGCATCCCCTGGCTGACCGCGATGACGGCGTCGGCCCCTTCGAAGGCGGTTCGCTCGGCCCACGACGACAGCTGGTAGCCGCCGCCGAGCTGCTCGGCCTTCCAGGGCCGTCGTGGTTCGAGGGAGTGGGCGGTCGTCACGTGCGGGATGTCGTGCAGGAGCTTGGCGAAGTGGCCCCCCATGGCGGCGTACCAGGTGTGAGAGTGCACGACGTCGCACCCGTGAACCGCCGCGGCCATGGCAAGGTCGACGCCCAGCGTCTGCAGTGCCGGGTTCGCCGCTCCGAGGGTGTGGGGCACCTCGTGCGCCTCGGCCCCGTGGCGGGGCGCGCCGAAGCAGTGGACGTCGACCTCGGCGAGCTGGCGCAGTTCGCGGACGAGGTATTCCACGTGAACGCCGGCGCCGCCGTACACATCTGGCGGGAACTCTCTGGTCAGCAACCCGATCCGCATCCGAACACCCTAGGGTCGTGACATGGCACGTCGAGGAGTTCTCGGAATCGTCCTCGCAGGCGGCGCGGGCAAACGCCTCATGCCGTTGACCGCCGATCGAGCCAAGCCCGCGGTGCCCTTCGGCGGGCAGTACCGGCTCATCGACTTCGTGCTCTCCAATCTGGTCAACGCCGGTTTCATGAAGATCTGCGTGCTCACGCAGTACAAATCGCATTCCCTTGACCGGCACATCACGCTGACGTGGCGCCTGTCCAACCTCCTCGGCAACTACGTCACGCCGGTGCCAGCGCAGCAGCGGCTCGGACCGCGGTGGTATCAGGGTTCTGCTGACGCCATCTTCCAGAGCCTCAACCTCGTGTACGACGAGCGACCCGAGTACGTCGTCGTGTTCGGAGCCGACCACGTCTATCGCATGGACCCCTCGCAGATGGTCGAGGAGCACGTGGAGTCCGGTGCAGGCGTGACTGTCGCCGGCATCCGAGTGCCGCGCAACCAGTCCGACCAGTTCGGCGTGATCTCCACGGCCGCCGACGGCGTGACGATCGACGCGTTCCTCGAGAAGCCCAAGGATCCGCCGGGATTGCCGGACAGCCCCGAGGAGATCTTCGCGTCGATGGGCAACTACGTCTTCACGACCGAGGCGCTGATCGACGCACTGCGTCTCGACGCGGGCGACGAGGGCTCGGTGCATGACATGGGCGGCAACATCATCCCGATGCTGACGGGGCAGGGCGACGCCCGCGTGTACGACTTCGCAGACAACGAGGTCCCGGGATCAACCGAGCGCGACGCGGGCTACTGGCGCGACGTCGGAACGCTTGACTCCTATCACGACGCGCACATGGACCTGGTGTCCATCCACCCGATCTTCAACCTCTACAACCGGCAGTGGCCGATCCTCACCAATCAGCCGCCGCTGCCGCCGGCAAAGTTCGTCGAAGGGGGTGGCGCGCACGAGTCGATCGTGGGCGGCGGCTCCATCGTGTCCGGCGGTCACGTCGTGGGGTCGGTCATCTCCCACGACGTCGAGGTCTCGGCCGGGGCCTACGTCGAGGGCTCGGTGCTCATGCCTGGCGTCAAGATCGGGGCTGGGGCGGTCATCCGCCGGGCCATCCTCGACAAGAACTGCGTGGTTCCGCCCGGCGCGCGCATCGGAGTCGACCTCGAGCGCGACCGCGAGCTCTACACCGTGAGCGACGGCGGAGTCGTCGTCTTGGGCAAGGGCGTGACCGCCGTCGGGTAGGTGGCGTTCGGCATTCACCCGAGAGGGGAGGCCTCGACACTTTCCATCTGGTGGACTCATGTTCCATAATCGAGTCATGGCGGTCACGGGGGGTGCGAGTCGCGGACGCCTGGCCCTGGCGGCTGTTGTTGCGTTCGCGTTGCTCGCCGCTGGGGCGGTGGCGGTCCGGGCGCAGGGGTTCGGGGCCAAGGAGGCCCTGCGGCCCACGGTCTTCTTCGACTTCTGCCGAGAGGCGCAGAAGACCGTCGCCGGGATCACCAGCCTTGACGGCGTCACCATCACGAACACCGCTTATGCCGAGCTCGGCCAGGCCGACTCGCTCACCGAGCGAACGTTCGTCAAGTCGAAGTCCACCATCGTCCAGCCCACGGTGTCTGGGGGCGAGGTCACCACCCCAGGCCGGATCGAGGTCAGGCAGTTCGTCGAGTGGACCGCCCCGGGTTCGGGGAGGCCGGAGAACATCCGGTGCAAGATGCGCACCGCGGAGAGCCTCGTCCGCAGCGACCCGACGTGGGGCTTCGGGACGCGAGTCCAGACCAGTGGTGCGGCCGAGCAGAGCGCCTGCCGGCGCGTCAACGAGGACACCCTCGCCGCGGTGCAGGCCGAGCTGGCTGCCGACGGGGTGGCGCCAGCGTTCGCGCCTGGCGACATCACCTTCCTCGACGACGTGTGGAACACCACCGGTGCCGGGTGGGCGTACGGCTCCGGGACGGTCCTCAAGCGCAGCGGCAGCCAGCTCACCGTCCAGTCCGGCGCCGTCTACTCACCCTCGACGACGCCAGGGCTCCCGGCCAACTTCGTCGCGGCCCACTACTGCACGTTCGTCGCTCCGACCTACCTGTCCGACGTTCTACGCGGTTCGGTGACCCTTCCGTGAGGCGCGGACTGCGGCGCGCGTACGTCCCCGGCCTGGTCGCGGTCGTGCTTGCGGCCGGGCTCCTCGGGGCGCCCAGCGCCCGCGCGGCACAGGTCGCGCTGACCCTCGACTGCGACACGCTCGTACCCGGTGGCACCACGTGGTCTGACGCGGGTTTCGCGACCTCCCTCACCATCGCCGCTCCGGCGGCAGCCCCGACCGGGGCGCCGATCGTCGTCTCGGCGTCCCTGGACGACGCACCGCGCAGCCTCCCCCTGGCGCTCACCGACGCGCGGGTGACGACGACGTCGTACTCGTTCTCCATCCAGGCTGCGGGCAAGCCCGAGATCGGCGCGACTGCTGCGAGCGACCCGGGTTCACCCGGCCCGCAGGCCAACCTCGGCCCGTCGGACCGGCTGACGGTCCCTTCCTCCGGCGACCTCAGCTTTCAGCCCGCCGCACCCTATGAGCCCGGCGACTCGCTCAAGGTCCGATTCGTGAGCGCCACCTACACCCTCGAGTTCGCTGACGTCGGTGGCGTCCCGACCACAGCGACGATCGTCTGCCGGCCGCGATCGGGGACACCGGATCCGACGACGGGCGCCTTCGACTATTCGCCGATCCAGGTGGCCCAGGTGGCGCTGTTCGGCGAGCCCGTGGTCGACCCGGTCGGCGACTGCGTCGCTCCCTGCTCGACGCAGCAAAACGTCTTTGCCGAGGTAACGCCGGGCAGCCTCAGCCAGCGGCTGGTCCAGGATCCCGCCAACCCGTCAGCCACCCAGGTGGAGTTCGGGGACGTGACCACCGACTCGGTGGGCCAGGCCGTCGGTGCACCGATGAACCCGGTGGAGGTGACCGACGCCCGTGGTGGGACGTACGGCTGGTCGTTGACGGCCTCGGTCAGCGATCCGTTCACCGCCGGCGGCGGCGGCACGATCCCTGCATCGGCTCTGGCCATGGGCGCCGCGTCCTGCACGGGGCTCGCTGGGTCGGCAGCCGTCGTCGAAGGTCCTGCGGGCGCTCTCGGCACGGGGGCGCACACCGTGGCCAGCGTCGGTGCCGGCGTTGTTGGCGGGGCAGGCTCCGGCGGCGGGCAGTACGTCTGCGGGGCTTCGCTGACGCTGACCGTCCCCCCGTTCCAGCGGGCCGGGACCTACACCACGACCCTCACCTTGACGCTGGCCTGAACCAGCCCTCGTCGTCACGTCGCGATAGCCACCGGGACATCCCGGCCGAGCCGCGGTTCCGGTTAGGTTCGAGCCATGAGCCTCGATCTGCTCGACTGGCGTCGCAACGTTCTCGCGTTGTACAGCGCGGTGCGCCACGCGCCGAACCCGGCTGCCGGGCACGAGATCTGGCAGAAGCAGCGCGACGAGCTGCTCAGGACACACCCGGTCTCGCCGGTCCCGGTTGCCGACCGTGCCGCGTTCGTCGGCGCCCCGGTGCAGCCGTACGACCCGCGGTTCCGCTTCACCTGCCAGGTGCTCGCGGCTGAGCCGTTGCGGCTCGAGGTCCCGACCGGCACCGACGGGGTCGTGCCCTTCGACCGAGTCGGTCGGGTCGAGCTGCCCGACCTGGGCAGCCTCGACGTCTGGTGGCTCGGGTCGTACGGCGGGGGGATCTTCGTCCCGGTCAAGGACGGCCTCGCCGGGCGTGGGACGTACGGCGGTGGCCGCTATCTCATCGACACCGTGAAGGGCGCCGACCTCGGCGGGATCGACGGCGAGCTGATCCTCGACCTCAATTTCGCCTACAACCCGTCCTGCGCGTACGACCCCGCATGGGCCTGCCCCCTCGCGCCGGCCGGGAACGTGCTCGCGGTCGACGTCCCCGTCGGGGAGACGTACGCCCCTGAGACGTTCCGCTCCTGAGACGACGTCGCTAGCGCGCGGTCAGCGCCAACCCGACCCCGACCAGGACGATCAGCCCTCCCACCACCTGTCCGAGGCCGAGCACCTCACCCAGCCACCACCACGCCACGATCGTCGCGAGCACCGGCTCGAGCATGCCGACCATCCCGGCCTGGGTAGCGCGCAGGTGCTGCAACGCTCCGATGATCAAGATGAAGGGGGCAATCGTCCCGAGCAGTACGAGGTAGATCACCAAGCTCCAGAGCGGAACCTGGACGTCGGAGAAGCGGCCGAGCAACGAGACGTCCGTGCCGAGGAGGTCCCAAGGAAAAGACCACCACGGGAGGAACAGCGTCCAGAACAGCGTCGCGAAGCCGAACCCCCAGCACACGAGAGAAATGGGATCTCGATCGCTGCGGACCTTCTTCTCGCCCAGGATGAAGTAGTAGGCCAGGGAGCCCGCCGCCAAGAATCCGGCGACGATGCCGATGCGATCGAGTGAGACCCCATCAGCGCCGCCCCATAGCTGGGCCACGAACGACAGCCCGACCATGCTCAGCGCCAGCGCCCACCACACCCGGCTGCGCACGTGCTCATGCATGCCGAAGCGGGCCCAGAGCGCGACCAGGATCGGTGCGGTGTACTCCAGGATCAGGCCGATGCCCACCGGGAGCCGTTGGATCGCGATGAAGTAGAACCACTGGACGAACGCGAACCCCACCACGCCGTAGAGCGCGAGCTCGGGCAGTTCGCGCCGAGTCATCGCCAGACGTTGGGGCGCCAGGACCGCCAGCCCGATCAGGAGCAGCACGAAAGCGCCCCCCGAGCGAAGCTCGGTCAGCCGTGGAGCGCTCACGCCGGCGATCAAGATGATCTTGCTGACCGTGCCGTTGACGGCGAAGAGTGCCGAGGCGGCCGCCGCCATGATCAAGCCCGTACGGAGGTGCGCATCGACCGGTCGGCGGGAGGGCACGACCGCTTCGACCACCCGCGCAGACTAGGGCGTGTTCAAGCCGGCGAAGCACCGGCGGTCGCGGCTCCCCGGCCGTTGAGCGCTGCCTGGCCGGCCGGAAATCCTCGATTGATTTGACGGGATGGCCCCACAGCGGCTCCCAGCGTGTATCCTCGCCGTGGTTGCAGTTGACCGTTCCACGCACGTTCTTGGACGCCCGCGGACATCAAGCCGCGGGCGTTTTGTCCATTCAGGGCCTCTCCTGGGTCGTGAGTGACGAAGACGGCAGCCCAGGTCCCCACACATGTGGATCCTGATCTCGTCTCTCTAGGAGAACAGCACCATGGCTCAGGGCACCGTCAAGTGGTTCAACGCTGAAAAGGGTTTCGGTTTCATCGCGCAGGATGGCGGCGGGGCTGACGTCTTCGTCCACTTCTCCGCGATCGTGGCCGACGGCTACCGCTCCCTCGAGGAGAACCAGCGCGTCGAGTTCGAGATCACGCAGGGCCAGAAGGGCCCGCAGGCGGAGAACGTTCGCGGCATCTGACGCAGACCGACTCTTCGGCTGGGCTTCGACCCAGCCACCTCAAGGCCCCCGCCCGGTTCGCCGGCGGGGGCCTTGTTTGCGTCCGGCCTAGGGGCGGCCAGATGGCCCCGCGTCGCCCCCTGGCCGACGTCGCCGGGCCTCAGCGAGACTGGCGCAGACGTGCGGGTGCCCGCCGAGTCCCCGCGGTCGTGGACGAAAGGAGGCGCGCGTGGCATCGAGCGAGCGCGACGCTGAGTTCGCCACCTTCGTCGGCGCTCGCGCCCGTCCCCTGGTTCGTCTCGCCTACCTCGTCACTGGCGACGCCGCGGTTGCCGCCTCCCTCATACGAGAGGGCCTGGCTCGGACCTACCTCGACTGGGGGCGCATCGACGGGCCGGAGGCAGCCGAGGCTCACACCGTGCGGGCCATGCTCTTGTCGCACCGACGGTCGGCCGCGCGCAGCCGACGGACCACCGAGGGCCCCACCGAGCCTTCCGCCGAGGGAGCGGCTCGCGCCGAAACGGCTGACACCCACGATCCTGCTTCGGCGCCGGTCGAACAGGCAGACGATCCATCCGCCGCCGCCGCGGACGGAAAGCCGACCGACCGGTACGCCGCCGCCTGGGCCGCCTTGGATGAACTTCCCCCGCGGGAGCGCGCTGTTCTCGTGCTCTCGGTGCACGAGCGCATGGCCGTCGAGGACATGGCCCGCACCTATGGCTGTCTGACTCGATCCGTACGCCATGAGCTGACACGCGGCTACGACGCGTTCGGACGCGCGCTTGAGCGGCCTCGCGAGGACTGGTCGGAGGAGCTGGCCGGCGCCTTGGCGTCGCACGCCGGCGACGCGGATGTGCCTCCGGGGCTGGCCGAGGAGTCCCGTTTCGAGGCGGCCGGGATGAAGGGTCAGCGCAGTCGGAGGACCTGGGCCGTCGTCGGCGGGCTGGCCGCGCTCCTGCTGCTCGCCGGTGTGACGGCCGCGACCCTGGGCGGCCCGTCAGAAGGACCCTTGAGCGCAGCCTCGCCCACACCGTCTTCGTCCACCGCTGGCCCGGCTCTGTCTGCGTCCGCCTCGCCTAGTGCTCCCAATCCCTTAGGCGTCACGGTCGTTCCGCAACAGGTGTTCCGGATGTCTCGAGACAACCAGGCCTTGGTCGCCTACGGATCGGTGATCCTCGACGGTCCGTCCGGCGACAGGATCGACCTCGACGCATCGCTCGCTGTCGGCCGCGAAGTCGGCGCGGTGGGTACCGAGATCGAGTCCCTCGCCCGAGCCAACGGGGGCTTCATCGCAGTCCTCCGTTTCCTCGATGATCCCAATGTCGCCGAAACTCCCCTCGACCCTGTGCTGCTGTTCGTGGCCAGGGACGGCACCGAGCGGGCGCTGGCCACGCTCAAGGAAGGCCAGCTCGGCGTCGCCGTCTCCCCAGACGGGCTGACGGTGGTTCACGCAGTCACTCGACTGTCAGCCGGCCCCGGCGGGACCCGCTCGCGCCTGATCGTCCAGGAGCTCTCCGGGCGGGTCGTCGACTCGGTCCGGGTTCAGGGTCCGGTGCTCATCTCCTCCCTTGACGCCGACCGGGTCTGGTTCGAGCGAGCCGTGGATCCGCGGGGGCGCCCGTCGGTCTGGGAGCGACGCGACGGCTCGGTGCGCGAGCTCGATGTGCGCGGGGCAGTAGGCATCATGTCGGCTCGAAGCAGCGAGCTTGTTCTCGACCTGGGCGCCGACGGCTGCGTCGCGGCGTTCGATGTGGCGGACGTCTCTGCACCGCGAGAGCTCTGGCGGGAATGCTCGGCATTCCCGCGGGTCGCCATCGACCCCAGTGGCGGGCTCGTCGCCCTCGCGAAGGACGACGCCGGGGGTCGGTTCGACGCCTATGACGCGTTGACCGGACGCCGTGTGTATGGCATAGCGCTGCGCGGCGGCACGCCGACCCAGCTTGAGTGGACCTTCGAGGGTCAACGAACGATGGTTGAGAGCGTTGACCCTCGGGACGGTTCGGCGATCTACACGGCGGTCCAAGCCATTGATGCCTCCGGAAGCACGGTCATCACGGGCGCCACCTACCGGCTGCCCGGTGCCCATGTCGTGTTCGGGCGTGAGCTGCCGATCCCCTCAGTGGGGTGAAGCGCGAAATTCGTTGGGTTCCCGATGCCACTCCGTCTAGCCTCCCCGCGTGCCCCGACCCGTGATCCGACCGTTCACCGACGGCGACTTGGCTGCTGCGTCGCGGCTGCTCGCCCGCCGGCACCTCCGTCAGCGGGAGACCCAGCCCCTGCTCGACGAGCGCTACGAGCGACCGGACATGGCGGCGGAAGAGGTCGCCGCGCTCTGGTGTGGCCCCGGCGCGGCCGGTGCTGTGGCAGTGCTCGGAGACGAGCTGGTCGGATACCTCATCGGAGTGCCGAGGGACGACGCGACCTGGGGTGCCAACGTCTGGGTCGAGAGCGCGGGGCACGCGCTCGCCGAGGGCACTGATCCCGATCTGATCCGTGATCTGTACGGCGCCGCCGCGCAGACGTGGGTCGACCGTGGCCATACAGCGCACTACGCGCTTGTCCCGTCCACCGACGCTGCCGTGGTCGATGCCTGGTTCCGCTGCGGATTTGGTCAACAGCACGTGCACGCGGTGCGCCCGGTCCCTACGGGAACGGAACTGGCTGATCTGGTGGCGGCCGTAGCGGGCGCGGCGGCGATCATCCGACCAGCACAGGAGGGGGACGAGCCGTCGCTCGGCACCCTCGATCTGGTGCTTGACTCCCACCAGCTCAGGGCGCCGGTCTTCTCGAACCTTCGGCCACCGTCGCTTGAGGAAGCCGTGGCCGACTGGGTGGAAGGCATCCACGATGCAACGCTCACCACCTTTGTCGCTGAGCGGGACGGCGAGGTTGTCGGATCGGCCATCGGTTGCGCCATCACCAAGTCCAGCAGCAACCACGGGATCCTCCGTCCGCCCGACTCGGGCTTTCTGGGATTTGCCGCCGTTCATCCCGCCGCTCGCGGGCTCGGTCTGGGACGCGCTCTCGGCCAACGGGTGATGGTCTGGTCCGCAGAGCGGGGCTATCGCAGCGTGGCCACCGACTGGCGAGCGACCAACCTCTTGTCGTCCCGAGCCTGGCCGGGTCTCGGCTTCAGGCCCACGTTCTTCCGCCTGCATCGGCTCATCGGCTCACCGACGGTCAGGTCGATCGAGTCCATGGGGTGAGGTCTGCCAGCGACGGGGGTAGCGGTTCGGCGTGCGCCGCGATCATCCTCTGGGTCGGCCGGGTCATGGCGACGTACAGATCCTGGACGCCCTGACGAGACGCCGTGAGGATCTCGGCTGGTGCGAGCACGATCACCGTGTCGAACTCCAGACCCTTCGCCTCGGTCACGCTCAGCACCACCACCGGGGTCTCGAGCCCGTCGGGCCCGTCGCCGACGCCGAGCTCGGGCCGGCTGGCCCGCAATGACTCGGCCACCGCCCGGCGCAGCCCTCGCGGGGTGATGACGGCGACCCGACCAGGGGTAACCAGGCCGACCTCGGCCTCGACGAGCTCGGCCAGCTCGTCGCCGTGGTAGCCAGCCAGCGCCTGCCGCAGGGGAGGGGTCGTCCCGGGTCGCGCCGACGTGGGCCTTGACCCGGTCACGCCAGCGGAAGAGAGCACGCGCTGGGCTGCCTCCATGATCAGACCCGGTGTGCGGTAGTTCACGGTGAGCTCCGCGACCTGCCAGCGGCCGTCCGCGTGCGGGTCGAGCACCTCCGCCCAGGAGTGCGCCCCGGCCAGGGATCCGGTCTGGGCGAGGTCTCCCACGACGGTCATCGACTTGCTGGGGCAGCGCCGCATGAGCAATCGCCAGGCCATCGCCGACAGCTCCTGCGCCTCGTCCACCACGAGGTGACCGAACGCCCACGTCCGGTCCTCCGACGCGCGCTCGGCGACGCTCAGGTCTGGCCCGCTGCCGGCGTAGCGATCGATGAGGGTGTCGGCGGTCACCATGCCGCGAGCCCCGGACAGCTGCAGCACCCCCTTGGCGTATTCCAGCTCGCGTGCACGCTCGGCGGCCTCCAACGCGGCCCCCGCCCGCGCTGCGGAGTCGTCCTCGCCCAGCAATTCGGCTGCTTCATCCAGAAGAGGTACGTCTGCTGGAGTCCAGGGCTCTGTGAGCGGCCGCGCGAGGATCGCACGCTCCTCGGCGCTCAGGTACGGCGCGGCCTGGGCGAGGCGAGCGGGCTCAGCCCACAGCTGGCCGATGACGCGCTGTGGGGTGACGGGCATCCAGCACAGGTTGATCTCGCGCCGGACATCTGGGGCGTCGCGAAGGTCAGCGATCAGGTCGGAGTGGTCGTCATCGTCGGGGGCGCGGCGCAGGTTCTGGGCCAGCTGCACGGCCAGGCGGGCCAGCAGGTCTTTCACGAACACCGTGCGCGCCTGGTTGTGCGGGCGCCCGGTCGCCCGCGCACGGGACCGGGCCGCGGCCACATCGCGGGGCCGAAGCGTCACTCGCTGGTTGTCGACGCGCAGGGTGATCGGACCGGCCGGGACGCGTTGGCGCGCCCGTACGGCCGTACGCACCACTTGAACCATTCGCGCGTCGCCCTTGAGCGCGGCCGCCCGTGGGTCGTCCTCGCCCGAGGCAGACACCCCAGGGAATAGCTCGCCCTCGGTGACGGTCACGACACCGGTCTCTCCGAGGGAGGGCAGGACCTGCTCGATGTAGTGCAGGAACGCGCGGTTGGGTCCGACCAGGAGGACTCCGCTGCGGGCGATGCGGTCGCGGTGGGTATAGAGCAGGTAAGCCGCGCGGTGCAGGGCGACGGCCGTCTTGCCGGTCCCGGGTCCTCCCTGGACGACGAGGATTCCCTGCAGTGACGCCCGGATCACGCGGTCCTGCTCGGCCTGGATGGTCGAGACGATGTCGCGCATGCGGCCCGTGCGGTGCTCGTCGAGCGCGGCGATGAGCGCGCCGTCGCCGGCGAGGGTCGAGGCGTCGTCCCGATCGAGCGCGTCGAGGTCGAGGACCTCGTCCTCGAGAGCGGTCACGGTTCGGGTCTTGGTGGTGAGGTGTCGTCGCCTGACCACCTCACCGGGTACGGCTGCGGTCGCCTGGTAGAACGGCTCGGCGACTGGGGCTCGCCAGTCGAGGAGGACTGGGGTCTGGCGCTCGTCGGACAGCCCGAGTCGACCGATGTAGCGACGGTCCCCGCCGGCGAGGTCGAGGCGCCCGAAGCAGAGCCGATCCTCGACCGCGTTCAGCTGCGCGAGGCGGGCCTCGTACGCCGTGATCAGGGCGTCTCGCTCACCCCGGCTGCCGGGTGTCCCCGCGACCGGGCCGCGGCGCGCGTCGTTGCGCCGCTGCTCGGTCGCCGTACGCAGCGCGTCGAGGAGCGCGTACATCGCCGAGACCTGGCGCTGCTCGGCGGCGAGCTCGCGCGCGAGAGCGTCCCCCTGACTCACGATGGTTCCCTCCGGCAGATTGCGGCCGTCCAGTATCCCCCACCCGTCAAGGACTTGGCGTACTCGAGGACGGGGTACCTCGCCACAGAGGCCAGTACGCGTACGTCGGCTCAGCGGAACGAGAAGGAGCGCCAGGGGCTGGCGCCGGATGCTGCGTAGACACTCCCCTCGATCGCGGCGCGCATCCGGTAGTGCGTGCCGGTGTGGTGCCGACCCTGCCAGCGGATCGAGGCCTGTGAGTTGGCGTCGAGTTGGGCGCAGGTAGTGGCTGACCACTTCACCCACTCGCCGTGACTGCGCTTCTGCACCACAAGTCGCGCGCAGCCCCTTTCACGCCGCGGCCAGACCGTCACGTTGGCGACCGGGTCGGCCTTGCGATAGCGGTAGTCCGAACCGTCGCGCGCCGCATACCGGCTCAGCGCCAGTGACAATTTGCTCGAGGCGGTTGCGGTGGCGCTCGCCGTGGCGGGCAGATATCGCTCATCTCCGGCGAAAGATGCGGTGAAGGTGGTGCGCCCGGTGATCCGGTGGCGAATCACCAGCTTGCCGTGGACGTCCATATTCTCCTTGGCGATCAACCTCGCGCCGCCCGCGCCGGGGCCGCGACGGTTGGCGAAGACTGAGATGATTCGGTTTTCGGGTAAGCCCCCGACGCGGATGACCACCCTGGCGTCGCTGCCGTACGAGTAAACCGGCTGGCCCGTCCTCACGGTGAGGTCTGTGGCGCGGCGCTCCACCACCACCGTGGTGACGGCAGAAGCTTGTGACGACTGGCGTCCTGGGTCACCGTCGAACGTCGCGGTGTAGGTCGTCGTTGCTGAACCGGCGCTGCTTGGTGAGGTGAAGACACCATGTGCGTCTGACCGGACACCACCGACGTCCAAAGCCCCGGTGCCTGCGTCCCGAGTGATCGAGACCCAGGCATCCTCTACCGGCCCGTCTCCATCCTCAACCGTGCCGGAAACGAGGACCGGCGTCCCGGGGGTTGCGCTCGATGGCTCAGACGTCAACGTGAGAGACGTTGGCTCCTTGACCCCCTTGATGGTGATCTGCTCGCTGGCCAGGGTGAAGTCTGACGTGCCCAGATAGTCCGCCGTATAGACGGTGTCGCCTGAGCCAGCCGTGCTGGTCATGCTGAAGGCGCCGTCGAAGTCGGTCGTGAGCGCAGTGGTCGTGTCCCCGGTGCCGTCGTGCCGCGTGATGACCACGTCAGCTCCAACCAGCCCCATCTGTTGAGCTGTGAGCAGGCCCTTGATAGTGACCGTTGACAGCGGAGCTGGAGAGACCGGGAAGGTCGACAGTGCCAGATTCGTGCGGGTGATGGCCGGATTGGTCATGGCCACCCGGATATCTCCCTGAACGACCAACTGCTCGTCCTCGCAACGCTCGAAAAAGCTCACGGACAGCCTGGTCGGGGCACCGGTGGATGGGTCGATCTCGAGTTCGTAGATGTGGAAGCTGCCGGTGGCTCCAGAACAGCCGACGGAGTCGCCGCTCACGAGCATTCCCGGATGACCCGCCACGTCCGAGGGGAAGGCTCGCGCCATGGGATAGCTGCGCCCTTCGATCAGCGGCTGACCGTCCGGTGCCTGAAAGGCCGCGTGCCAGCCAGGCTGGACGGCGTCGACGCTCACGGTGGCGGCCGTACCGCTCAGGATGAGGTCCGTCTCCGGCGGCCGAAACGTCTGGCTCGTCGTGGGGCCGCCTTGAAGTGGGGAGGTGGACGTCTCCCAGGCGGTGTCGTCGAAGGCTGCGCTGGCCGAGGTCGTTGTCGTCATCGTCGATGCGGTCACGACCAGTCCAGTGAGCACGGCCCACCGCCGCAGGTCCGCGCCGCCTCGTGGCCGCCGATTCGATGACCCCATGGTCTCCCCGTCTTGAACTGATTCCTGCCCCACCCGCGCGCATGATCGACATCCACAGCATGCACCTGAAGTCGGTGGTGGGTTCTCCACACGACGGCTGTCGCGTGAGCGGGTCAGAGGTTGACGGGGAAGCCGGGGCCCATCGGGATGCCGAGGACGAACCAGACGACGAAGAACAACGTCCACGCCACCAGCAGGATGGCGGCGATCGGGAGCATCAGCGCGATGATCGTGCCGATGCCTGCGTCCTTGCGGTAGCGCTGGGCCACGATGACGATGAATGGCAGATAGACCATGAGCGGCGTGATGACGTTCAACGGTCCGTCGCCGACCCGGTAGGCCGCCAGCACGGTCTGCGGGGCTACTCCGAGATTGATGAACAGCGGAACGAAGATCGGGGCGAAGATCGCCCACTTGGGCAGCACGCCCGGAATGATGATGTTGAGCAGGGCAATCACCAGGATGAAGCCGATGAGCAGCCAGACCGCGCCGATGTTGGCTCGTTCGAGGAGGTCGGCGAGCTCGACGGCGGCGACGGTGGGCAGTTCGCTGTAGTTGAAGTAGGCGATGAACTGGCTGATCAGCAAGAGCAGGAAGATCAGGCCGGACAGCGACGCAAAGGTCTTCACGATCGCGTTGATGACGTCGACGCTGCTGGAGATGGTCTTCGCCCCGCGGCCGTACGCGATGCCGGCGAACAAGAAGATCAGCGTGATGATGAACACCAGGCTGGTCATGAAGGGCGAATCGCCGATGACCGCTCCGGTCTCCGGGTTCCGCAGCGGTGCGCCGGACGGGATCGTGGCGAGCGCGACGACCGCAACGACCGCAAGCACGGCCCACAGGGCGTAGCGCAGCCCCCGCGACTCGGCCGCCTCGTCGACGTCCGCATGGTCGTCCGTTGCGCCGGCACCGGCGCCGTCCACAGGCCCGGCGGAGGCCCCGGCAGAACCGGCAACGCCCCCGACTGTGGCAAGCGCCGGCTCGGGCGAGTAGACGCCGAGCCGCGGCTCCACGAGCTTGGTCACGATGAGGGTGACGACGACGGTGACGAAGAACGTGGAGGCGATGCTGAACCACAGGTTGGCGGTGATGTCGATGGCGAGCGAAGGATTGACGAGGGCGGCCGCCTCGTTGGTCACCTCGGTGATCAGTGAGTCGGTCGGGGTGATGAGGATGTTGGCCGCGAATCCGGCGCTGACCCCGCCGAAAGCCGCCACGAGACCGGCTAGCGGATGTCGCCCGACGGAGAGAAACGCGGCTGCCCCGAGGGGAATCAGGATCAGGTAACCAGCGTCGGAGGCGACGCTGGAGAGCATCCCGATGAACACGATGATGAACGTGAGAGCTCCGGCTGGCGAGACCGCGACCAGCTTGCGGATGAGGGCGGCCATCAGCCCGGCTTCCTCGGCGACCCCGATCCCGAGCATGGCCACGAGCACGACAGCGACGACACTGAAGCCTGCGAAGTTGCTGACGAAGGACGAGAACAAGAATCGGATGCCATCGACATTGAGAAGGCTCTGCACCTCGGTGGTGCGTTCGACCAGCTCCACGTCGTCGGTGTAGTCCGGGCTCAGGATCACGTCTGGCGCGACACTGCCACCGAGGGAGTCCTCGGTGACGGCCGGCGGCATCTCGACGGCTTCCTGGTAGGTCACGCTCACTCCGGCGGCGCTCAGCACGGCGGAGAGGACGATGACCACCGCGATCAGTCCGAGGAAGATGATGGCCGGGTGGGGGACCTTGTTGCCGACCCGCTCGATCCAGCCGAGCACGCCGCCCATCCCGGGTTTGGAGTCGTCGCTCACAGCGTGCACCGCTCGGTCATGACTGGTCCGCTCTTCGGTCGGTCGGAGGATCGCACGGCTTGGCGTCAGGGCTGGTCCGACCAGAGCCTAGGAGTCGCCCGGGGGGTCGGCAACAGGGCCGACTTCGTCGTCTGATGGTGGCCGAGGTCGCAGCAAACGGGCCGTGAGCTGCTGGCTCAGAACGGCCAGACGAGCGGTATGACGACGAGCGAGACGGCGAGCCACCAGGCGATGACCGGCAAGCCGAGCCGGGCGTAGTCGCTGAACTTGTAGCCCCCCGGAGCCATGATCATCAGGTTTGCGGGAGTCTGCACCGGGGTCAGCAGAGCGGCGGATGCGGCGATGGCGGTCAGCATCAGGATGGGCTGGGGCGATACCCCGGTCTCGGCAGCAGCGGCGATCGCGATGGGCAGGCTGATGAGCACGGTGGCGGTGTTGCTGATGACGAGGCCCAGCAGTCCAATGAGGACGAACAGGGCCAGCATCAGCACGAGGGGTGACCCGTCCCCGACGACGTCGACGATCCGGTCGGCGATGAGCTCGCCGGCCCCGCTCTGGGTGATCGCGGTTGACAGCGGGATGAGGCCACCCACCAGGACGATGGTCTCCCACTGGACGGCTCGGTAGGCCTGCGGCGACGACACGACTTTCGCGAGGACCATGGCCAGGGCGGCGAGTAGGCCGGCGACAGCCGGTGGAACGAGGTCGAGGGCCAGCACCACGACCATGCCTGCCAGGACGGCGCCAGCCGTGTACGCCTTCGGGCCGAGCGCGACCGCCTGCCGACGGTGCAGCTCGGGGGAGTCGACGACGAGCACGTCCCGGTCGTGGACCAGTTCTTCAACCGCCGGCCATGCCCCGTACACGAGCATGGCGTCGCCGGCCTCCAAGACGGTCGGGCGGTCGGCCAGGTCATGGCCGCGCCTTTTCACCGCGAGGATCACGAGCTCTTCCCCCCGGGTCATTCCCGGAAAGACCTCCTCGCCGACCAGGGGTGAGCGCGGCGGGACGACGACCTCGACCACGCCCATCTCACGGGTGACCAGATCGGTAGGGGCGCTCGCGGCCAACGGCGTCATGCCGACCGCCAGGACCTGTTCCACGGCGAGCCGGCTGACCTCCTCGCTCGGCCCTGAGACCACCAGCACGTCGTCGTGATCGAGGGGGCCGCGCACCAGCGACGGCTCGGCCAAGCTGGCTTGCAATCCGATCAGCCGAAGTCCCGGGTAGTCGGTCAGGTCCACGTCGTCCGCGGACGTCCCCAGCAGGGGTGACCGGTCACGCACGCGGAGGCGGTAGAAGCCGTTCTCGATGGCGTAGTAGCCGGCCAGCGTCTCGGCGTGACGACTCAGATCTGGTGGCGTGTCGTCCGGCGCCCGTGGCGGCAAGACTCGGGGTGAGAGAAGGACACCCAGCACGATCGTCCCGACCAGGATCGGGACCCCGACCCAGGCGAATTCGAAGAAGGCGAACCCGCCCAGTCCGACGTCACGGGAGGCTTCGGAGACGATCACGTTGACCGGGCTGCCCATCAAGACAAGAAGGGCGCCCGCGCTCCCGGCGTACACCATCGGCATGAGCAGCCGCGACTCAGACTGACGGGTCCGCAGGGCCAGCATCACCGCCATCGGTATCAGGGCTGCGACCGAACCGTTGAGGCTGATGAGCGCGGTCATCACGGCGCACAAGAGCATCAGCGCAACGAGCAGTCGCGATCGACTCTCACCCGCCTGGGCCAGCAGTCGCTGGCCGGCCCAGGCTGTGATGCCCGAGGAGTCGATGCCTTCGCTGACCACGAACAGCGAGGCGATGAAGACGATGACGGGGTCGCCGAAGCCGGCGGTGGCCTGGTTGAGATCGAGCAGCCCGGTGGCCCACAAGGCGAGAACGGTGCCGAGAGCCACGACGCCCACGGAGAAGCGGTTCCACATGAACAAAGCGATGACTGCAGCCAGAATGAGCAAGGCGATCGATGCGTCGCTCATCCCGCCCACCCGCGTTGGCTCACCCGTCCTACCCTTCCACTTCCCGCGGATGTGGGCCCGGTGGGGCGGTCTCGTCTCGAGGTGCGAGACTGGAGCGTGCTGTTCTCGTCGAGACTGAAACGCTGGGCCAGCCGACGCTCAACGTCTGCTGGTGGTGCGCCGACCGACCCGCGGGTCTCGAGTCCCGGCCGGATCGGTCGCTGGACGGCGGCACTCACCAACTCGTCGGTCGGTGTGTGCGGGGTCGTCCTCGACCACCAGCGCAGCCGCACCGGCGAATGATCATGCAGCGCCCGGGCCGATACTCTGAGAGCGATCTGGGCCGTTAGCTCAATTGGCAGAGCAGCGGACTTTTAATCCGCGGGTTCTGGGTTCGATCCCCAGGCGGCCCACCCTCGTTTGTGTATGGCTCCGCCTGATGGTTGACGTTTTGGTTCCGGCTGATGCCTGACACTGTTTCGGCTGATGCTTGACAGTGGCTTCGGTTGATCCTTGACGCTCGATTCCCATGAGGGAGTTGAGCGTGGCTGAGCAGCGGTATCAGGCTGTGTTGACGGTGATCGCCGATGGTCTGGGCGTGACGCAGGCGGCGGAGAAGGCTGGGGTGTCCCGGCAGACCCTGCATGCGTGGCTGGCGCGGCTGGGAACTGGTGGAGGGTTACACGCGTGACGCGGCCTGCCGGGTCGCCGGCGGATTGGCAATCGGGGCCGGCCTCCCCGGCGTGGGCGTTGGTACGGTTTGCCTCGCGGCGTTCTGGAGACGCGAGGTAGCCGGTGAGGGATTGGACCGATTTCGGGGTTCGCCGGGGCTCGTCGATCTCGGCGCGATCGCCGATCCGAGGGATGCCGGAAGTCGCTCGGGCTTTCTCATCTTTTCTCTCCGAGAAGGACGCCGCGCTGGCTGAGCCATTTCGCGGTGTGACGACGGACGGCGTCGTTCGAGGCCGCGCCCCACGGCCGACGAGCATGGCGACTGAGGCGATTCGTGAGGCCGCTGCGGCGTTCCTGGATTCGCTCGACACGCCGACGCGAACCCGGGTGACCTTCCCGTTCGAGTCCAACGAGTGGCGGTCGTGGTTCAACCCGCACTTCAACGCGTACCGCCACGGGGTGATGCTCGAGGAGTTTCCGAGTGCCTGCCGGACCAAGTTCCTCGACCTGCTCCGCGTTACGCTGTCGCCCCGCGGCTATAACCAGGCGCGCGACATCATGCGCCTGAACCAGATGCTTGCCGAGGTGACCGGCCGGCCCGACGATTTCGGCGAGTGGCCGTACTTCGTATCCTTCTTCGGCGAGCCCTCGGCGGACGCGCCTTGGGGATTCCAGCTCGACGGCCACCACCTCGCGATCAACTGCGTCTCCGTCGGCGACCATCTGGCGATGACACCGATGTTCATGGGCTCCGAGCCGTGCGAGGTCCGAACCGGTCGATTCGCTGGGATTCGAGTGCTCGGTGACGAGCAGCGGGTCGGCCTCGACCTGATCCGGTCGCTCGACGCCGATCAGCAACAGGCGGCAATCCAGTATGCGTCGATCATGCCCGACTCGATCCCGGCACACCTGCTCGATCCGACCGACCGACTGACGCAGTCCGGCGCCTTCCGTGACAACGCCGTCATCCCTTACCGCGGCATTCGGGCTGACGCGTTCTCGGACGCTCAGAGAGCCCGACTGGCAGAGGCCATAACGGCCTACCTCGGGCGGGCACATAACAGCCATGCGACGGTGATGTTGGCTGAGGTCACCGCGCATCTGGACGAGACGTGGTTCGCCTGGATGGGTGGCACCGGCCCGAGCGACCCGTTCTACTACCAGCTCCACAGCCCTGTAGTGCTGATCGAGTTCGAGCATCTCCCAGGGCAGGCGTTCGACAATTCAGAGCCGTCGCGGCATCACATCCACACGGTCCTGCGAACACCGAACCGCGGTGACTACGGAGCCGATCTCCTGGGGGAACATCACGCCCGATTCGACCGGGGCGATCGCCACCTGGCCTGAGCCGCGGTCGAAGGCGCAGCTGACCGCACCCCACGAGCGGGTCCTTCACCGGACAAGAACGCACACCAACGCTGGGGATGAGCGGTAATCACTGTCGGGCGTTGGCGTCGCGGCAGTTCATTGTCTTGAGTTCCACGCCATTGACGATCAGGTCGTCACTTGATGCGTGCCGCCGCCCACCGCGCAGATGTGATGCTCCTACGGTCAAGTTCGGAACTCTTGGGGTAGGGCGTTGAAGACTTCGCTGGCGACGTATCGCTTGAGACAGCGGATGATTTCGGACGTGGATAGGCCTTCGGTGGTGCGGCGTTCGACGTGTCCTTGGTCGGCTGGTTGGGTGGACATCCGGGTGATGACGATGTGCCACACGGCGGAGTTGCCCTGGCGGTCGCCGCCGCGGTTGAGCCGCTTGCGCTTGGTCTTGCCTGAGGGGGCTCGGATCGGGCTGGCGCCGAGCAGCGCGGCGTAGGAGGCCTCGCGGGAGCCGGTCTGGGTTGTCCCCGGCGGCGACCAGCAGGGTCGCTGCGGTGTCAGGGCCGACCCCGAACACGGCAAGCAGTCGTGGTGCCTGGGCCTCCCGAGCCCTGACCAGACAACTCTCAGGGCCGGGCTATCGCGCAGACGGTTGCGACACCGTGAGGTGCCAGCAGGCAGTTCGCTCCTGATCCTTGATAGCGGTCTGCTCGCTGCTCGCCAACCGCCCGGAGGGCGGCTGAAGGCGCACGAGATGTGCCTACCCCGGAAGTGAACAGGTAGGCACATCTGGGTGGTACCAGCTTCGCTGGGGCGGTCGAGCTGGGGAAGCGAGTGGCCACTTCCCCAAGCCAGTTGCTATCAGGCCCAACCTTCCGGCCGTGGTCTTGCGTTAGAGACACACGGAATGGGACTCCCTGGGCGACGAGGTCGAGCGCGGTCGCCTAGGACCCCGCACTAGACCCAGAGTCGTGCGAGTTCCGAAGCGGCCGCTCGTAGGAGGAGGAAAAGATGCGAACAAGACAACACAGGGTGCTGGTAGCCGGGATGGTTGTGGTCGGCGTCTTGACCATGACGGGTTGCTCCGGGGACGCGAGTTCTTCGGTTGACCAGGACACGACATTGCCGAGTGCGCCACCCTCCGCGACGACATCTCCCGAGTCGGGTGCGATTCCCGAGGGCGATGGGCCGATTGAGCCCGGTCGCTACAGCGTGCCCAGCTCGGCGTGGTCGGTCGCGGACTTCGCGGTCACCTTCCCCGAGAACTGGACCGTTCAGTATGGACACGACTACGCCAGGCACATCGACGAGGACAACGAGTTCGGTTTCCATGCCGTCGTGGTAGACGAGATCTTCGCCGATGCATGTGCCGGCAGCAATGGTGGCGTCACCGAGGTCGGGCCCAGCGTCGATGACCTCGCGACGGCGCTGATTCAGCAGCCAGGTCCAAGGAGCGAGGTCCGGTCGAGACGACGTTCGGCGGCTATCCCGCGACGCGGATCGACCTGACCGTTCCCAAGGACTTCGACCTGGCGCCGTGCAACGGGGCGGGTATCGGCCTTCAGATCTGGTATAGCCAGCCAGCGGATCAGAACTTCGTGCTCCTGAAACATGGCATCGCCAGCGTCTACATCCTCGACGTGGACGGCGAGCGCCAAGTATTCGTGACCCAACACAGATCGGCCACCTCCCCCAAGGAACTAGCCGAGCTACAAGCGGTCCTCGACTCGATCACCATCGCGTCTTAGACCCGGCGTGCGACAGGGCGCTAGACGAACGCCCGCACCACTGCCTCAGCGTCAGGCCCACGCCCGCTGCTCAAGGCCAGCTTGTGGAGCGAGAGTTTCGCCGGCGACCCAACCTTTCGGTCATGCTGGTGCGTTAGGTACCCGAAAGGGGACTCCTATGCGTGACGAGGCGGAGTTCAGCGCCTATGTGGCGGCGCGGCGGCCGCAGCTGTACCGCACTGCGTGTCTGCTGTGTGGTGATCCGCATCGAGCGGAGGACATCGTCCAGGACGCGCTGGTCCGGCTGTACGCGGCGTGGGGCCGGGTCCAGCGGATGGACAACGTCGACGCGTACGTGCGTCGGATTGTGGTCAACGCCCACTACAGCGACCGCCGCCGCCCCTGGCGGCGAGAGGCCGCGGCTGAACCTAGCGAGGTCCCGCTCACAGCCGGCTTCTCGGTCGAGGACGCCGACGCCGTCCAGTCCGCCCTGCGGACCCTGCCCGTCGGGCAGCGCCGCGTGATCGTGCTGCGCCAGATCTGGAACCTCACCATCGAGGAGACCGCCGCGGAGCTCGGCATCAGCCCAGGAACAGTGAAGAGCCAAAGCGCAGACGCCGTCGCGGCGCTACGCCGCGCGTTGGCCGCGGACTTCACGCCCGTCCTCGCGCAGGGAGACGAGCAATGACCACCGAACGCGACACCCTCGCCCAGATCGTGGCCTACCACGACCACATCGTCGTGCCCCCGTTCTCAGTCGAAGACGACCTCCGCCGCGGCCGGCGACGCGTCCGACGCAACCGCGGCCTGACAGCAGCCGGGGTCGCAGTAGCTGTCGCCGGGATCGCGGTGGGGGCATCCCTGCTCGACGGCGGTGGATTGTTCGACCGAGCCCAGCCCGTGGCCCCCCAACCATCCATGGCTCCTGAGTTGGGTTCGATTCCCGAAGGGAGTGCGTCGATTGAGCCCGGTCGCTACCGCGTGCCCAGCTCGGCGTGGTCGGTCGCGGACTTCGCGGTCACCTTCCCCGAGAACTGGACCGTTCAGTACGGACACGACTACGCCAGGCACATCGACGAGGACAACGAGTTCGGTTTCCATGCCGTCGTGGTCGACGAGATCTTCGCCGATGCCTGTGCGGGAAGCAACAGCGGCGTCACAAAGTTCGGGCCCAGCGTCGATGACCTCGCGACGGCGCTGCTTCAGCAGCCAGGCCCAAGGAAGCGAGGACCCGGTCGACACGACGTTCGGCGGCTATCCCGCGACGCGGATCGACCTGACCGTTCCCAAGGACTTCGACCTGGCGACCTGCAACCTGGCTGATATCGGCCTTCAGATCTGGTACAGCCGGCTAGCGGATCAGAACTTCGTGCTCCTGAAACATGGCATCGCCAGCGTCTACATCGTCGACGTGGACGGCGAGCGCCAAGTATTCGTGACCCAACACAGATCGGCCACCTCCCCCAAGGAACTAGCCGAGCTACAAGCGGTCCTCGACTCGATCACCATCGAGTCGTAGACCCGGCGTGAGCGCGAAAGCCCGCACTCCTCAGCTGCGCAGAGGCGACCGCGTCGGAGGGGGGGCGCAAGAACATTCAGCTGGACCGAAGAGACCCGGCCGAGATCCATGCGGTTCCTGGAGCGCGCGGGTTTGCGGTATCGAGTGCAGGTTGAACCGACGCTGGATCTCCGAAGTGAGAGCTGGCGAGTTCCGCGGTGCGGTGATCGATTGTCCCGGCAGCTAATCTCGGACCATTCGGGCGCCCTCGATTGGGGTTCCGCCTTGCGCTGCTAGCAGGTGCCCCCCCGTGGCGCCTCACTCGGGCCTCCTTGTCTGTGGGTGGGGCGTGTCACTGCGCGACAGCATCTCGACGTACTGCGCAATCCGGCGTGCACGAGTCTCTGGGCGCTTGGCGTCGTGCACCTGGTACAGCACGGCAAATCTGTTTGTGCGCGTCAGCACGTCCCACATCGCCTGCGCGCGGGGCGAGGCGGCAAGCGCATCGCGAAGGTCGTCCGGGACCTCGATAGATGCCGAACCGCCGTAGGCCCGTTCCCACCGCCCATCAGCCTTCGCCCGCTCGACCTCAGCCAGACCCGCTGGCTGCATCCGATTGGCGGCCATCAGCTGTTCAGCCAACTCGACGTTGCGCTGTGACCACGAGCTGCGCGACCGCCGGGGCGTGAACCGGACCCGGTACGTGGCGTCGTCGCGGCCGGTGCGGTGGCCGTCAATCCACCCATAGCTGAGCGCCTCAGACAGCGCGTCGTCATAGGACAAGAGCGTCGGCTCGCTGACCCCCTTCTTCGCCAGCACGAGCCGAACGCCACTCGATGTCGCATGGTTGGCCACCAGCCACGCACACCATGTGGCCGCGTCGGCGACCAGAAGTTCGGGAGTCTCGCTCACGCGACGATTGTCGTATACCGGTGACATGGTGCGCGGAATACGAGCAACGGCCGCACCGAAGCTCCGAACACGCTCGCTTCTCGCGGCGTAGAACCGGCGGTGTGCGCGCCGACGACACTCTCCATCGGACCGGGCTCAGGGCTCTAGGTTGCGAGGGTGGAAACCATCAGTCGTGGCGTGCCGCCGCACGTCCTCGCCGCGTTCGGGGTCGGAAGAGTGGTGCGTATGCTGCCGGGCGGCCAGGGCACCAGCGTCTATGCCGACGGACTCGTCCTCAAACCAGACGCAGATCCTGTCCATACGGAATGGCTGGCGGGGGTGTGTGCACGGGTCCGTGGTCCGGGCTTCCGGCTGCCCGCGCCAGCACCGGCGCTGAACGGACAACTTGTTGTCGATGGTTGGGCCGCGTTTCCTTCTGTAGAAGGCGCACCGGCGGGCGACACCGAGCGCGCGGCCGGAGTTTGGCTCTCCATCGTGCACGTCAGTCGGGCTCTGCATCACGCGCTTCGCGGCGAAGCGCGACCTGCTCTGCTCGATGGGCGGACACACAAGTGGGCCAAGGCCGATGAGATCGCGTGGGGCAGTCGTCCTTCGGTCTCTCATCCAGACGCGGAACCCCTCTTGGGAGTACTCCAGCGATACATGGTCGACGAGGGTCTTGAGAACCAACTGATCCACGGGGACCTATCGGGCAACGTCTTGCTTGGTGCCGGTGCAGCCCCAGCTGTGATCGACTTCTCGCCCTACTGGCGACCCGCCGCATACGGCGATGCGGTGGTCGTTGTCGATGCGTTGCTGTGGTGGGACGCCGATCCGTCATTGGCGGACGTGGGGCGACCACAGGATCTGCCGGTCCGACGTATGGACGTCCTTGCTGGCGCGCGCCATCGCCTTCCGGGCGTTGGCATCGGAGGACCTTCCGGAGCAGATCCAGAACTACGAACGCGTCGTTCGATTGCTGGTCGGTAGGGAGACCGGGCGCTAGACGTCGGGAGTTTCGGATGCTGCGCTCACACCGCAGGTCAGCGCAGGCTCGCCACGAAGGTACGCGCTTCGCGCCCGCCTCTTCGCACCCACTCGATACGGGCACCGAGGATGAACAACGTCGCCCCAGCCAAACCGATGGCAAACCAGCGGGTCAGGGCGGCCAGCCCAGTCCAGACCTGGGCGCCGCCGACGATGCCCAGTGCGAGAGCGCCAGGCAGGAACAGTCCTGCCAGCCGCGTCCGTGCCCCGACCGCGACGACGGAAACGCCCGCGATGAGCACGACGACGAGCCGTACCGCCGCTTCCCCCGTTGTCTGGTCGTTGCCGTCGGACACCCAGGGCGCACCCCAGCAGAAGAACGCGGAGGGGATCAGCGCCACGGTCACCCCGGGGCCGAGCCACACCAGCGAGCCGACCGGCCGCACGCGGTGCCACAGGTAGCCGGCGAGCAGCAGAAGCGCGGCCAGCGAAAGGGTCGAGGACTCGGGTACGTCCGACAGGCCGGAGAGGCCCGATACCCCGTCGAGGGCGAGCAGCCATGCCGCCTGCCCGGCCAGGGCGGCCGGCCAGGCCGTGAGCGGCGCCAGACCGAGGCCGGAGACGCCGTACCAGGTGATCGAGGCGACGGCAAAGAGCGCCGAGAGCTGCAGGATCACAGGGTCGGAGGAAGACTCGGGCGAGGCGATGGCCAAGCGGCCAAGCCCCCACGTGAGCCATAGGGCGGTCGAGCCGAGCAGGCCAGCGTGGACGAACCCGTAGCGCGCCAGAACGGCGAGAAGGCCCACGCCGAGGAGTCCAGCTGCGACTCCCAGCCACGCCGCGTCGACCTCGTGCGGCAGCAACATGGCGAGCCCGCCCGCGACGCCGATGAGAGCGGCGGCGACGAGCCCGCTAAGTCGTCCAGCCGCCGTCGAGGGAAGACGACGCCAGGCGAGGCCCGCCGCACCGGCGGTGGAAAGGGTCGTCACGAGTGTGCCGACCAGAGCGGGCTGATCCATGTCGGAGACCCAGTACAGCCACGCACCCAGGGTGAGGAGGGAGCCGAGTCCGGCGGCTGCGGTCATCGGGAGCAGATCGATGGCCAACCGGTTGGACAGGTGCGGCGCCGCGGCGAGCGCAACGGTGCTGACAGAGACCACGCTCACGGCCACGGCCGCCCAGGGCAGTTCGCTGTCGGCAAGAGCCAGGGCGAGATACCACGTGACCATCGCCGCCCCGACGGCTGCGGCCCACCAGCCGAGCCACACCCAGACCCGCAGCGCGAACCGGTGTCCGAGGGCGACAGCAAGCGTGGCTCCGGCGCAGGCTACGACGGGCAGGTACAGCGCAGCGCTGAGGTCCAGCCAACTGTCCGGCACGAGGCCGAGCGCGGGCGCGGCAAAGACATCCACGACGGCCAGTCCGAAGGCCACCAGGGCAAGTCCCTCGGCGGTGCCGGGTAGCCGCTCGGTCAGCCGGACCGCGGCTGCGGCAAACCCCAGCGTCGCGAACGCCATGACGGTGACCTGGCCAAACGCACCGAGGGTGTCCCAGACCACGGCCATGAAGACGATTCCGGCGATGATGAGTAGGACTGCTCCGAGGCCGAGTAGGAGAACCTGGATCCCCGGACCCTCTTGGGGGGCCCGTGATTCGGCGCCATGGCCGCTGGCTGGCGGCGCGGCGTGCCCCGGCGCCGCCCAGAGGTTGGCACGCGCCGCGGTCTCCGCGTCGGGCGCCGGGTCTCCAGCGGCGATCCGGTCGTCAAGCCAGGTCAGGCGTGGCCGTAGGTGGGCCGCCTCGGCGAGGTAACCGGCGTAGGCGCGGTGCCCGCGTGGGCACGTCACCATGCCGTCGTCGTCAGACGTGTCGGGGAACGCTTCGCCGCAGCGAGGACAGGTCCAGGACTCCGAGGAGGGCACACGCTCAGTCAACAGGACTTCTCCCGGCGACGTGGGTGGTCGACAACGCGACCACCGTGGGCCTAGAACTCGTAACCGAACTCTTCTATGTCTGCGCGAAACAGGGTTGCCACTCGATCGCGCGTCGCCGGTGTGTAGTAGTCGCGGTAAGGCCCGTGAGTCCCTTTGTGGCGGTGCGGCAAGCTCTTGCGTGGCTGCAGGCCCAGTTTCTTGCGTACGACGTTGATGTCCTCCTGCATGTTCTCGGTACGGCCGATGTAGTCCGGTCGGCGGTCGGGTGTGGACAGGAATTCGATCTGTGGCATTCGGATCCGTTCGACCTCGTCGGCGCCTCGCGTGACGAAGGTGGCGAAGTCGTAGTCGCGCACGATCCGCCAGACCGGGTAGCCCTCGAATCGAGCGATGTGCCCTGGATGCCCGGCGTCAGCGGCTTGTCGGGCGACGTCGATCATCGACCACCAGGACACCATGCGAGCCCATGGGTTGCGCACGAAGCCGAAGATCCAATAGCTGGCCAAGTCAGGTTCCAGCTCGAGAATGTTGGTGAGGGTGCCGTGTCGTCGGTGCTCCTGCCCGCGGATGTCCTCGACATTCTTGTCGAGGACCTTTTCCACCGTCGCGCCTCCCGTCTTGGGTGAATGGACGAAGAGCACCCGTCGAGAGTCCGAGACACGCATGATGGGGATGGTAGGCCAGCGCCTGGACCACGACGCATCGCAGCGCCCGTGCCTCGTCCGTGAGCACTGGACAGCAGGGTCGCGCGGCTCTAGGAACGTAGGGTGCGAGGTCCGCCGAATGGTGAAGCTGTCCTGATCACCGGCGTCTACGGCGCTGGCAAGAGCACCGTGGTCGCAGATATCGGCGCCGTACTCGCGAGTCACGGTCAGTTCTATGGCTTGCTCGACGTCGACTGGCTGGGCTGGTTCAACGCCGGTGGCGACGTCGCCTCCCACCAGAGAGTCGTGCTCAGCAACCTCACGAAGGTGTGTACGTCCTTCCTGGACGAGGGTGCCACCCGGCTCGCCTTGGCCTGGTCGGTCCCCGACCGCAGCCGCTTGGATTCGCTTCGCCGGGCGGTGCCAGCGCCCCTGCGCGTCGTTCGACTCGATGTCGACGAGCAGATCGTGACGCGCCGCCTGTCGTCCGACCCCACTGAAGAACGGCGCGGGGACGACTTGGAGGTCGCCTTGGAATGGTTGGCGACCGGGCGGGGCATGGGGTTGGAGGACCTTCTTCTTCCCGGCGACCAGCCGGTGCGAGAGACCGCCGAGGCCATCTGCTCGTGGCTCGGCTGGATCTGACCCGCCGGACTCCGGTGCTTCGGGCTAGTCGTACATCGGCCTCCGTAGGTCGATGAAGGTCATCGGGCCGTCGATCATCGCCTCCCATTCAGCCGAGGACGAGTCGTCCTGCATCGTGGCCTCTCCCTTGCGGGCGTCGTCCTCGGAGCTGAAGTAGACGACCTGGGTGAACTCGCGGTCGCCGTGCCAGGCAACGATTCCGCCCAGGATGTCCGAGCGTCGTTGCCGGAGGTCGGCCTCCATAGCCTGGCCGGCCGCTCGCATGGCCTTGGGATCAACCGCTCGTCCTTGCATCACCTGGACGAACCCCGCCATCTCCGAGCCACCGCCGAACATCAAGTCGACGTCGTCGCAGTCCCGGAACGTGGGCTCGCCCTCGAAGGCCGGCGCAGTCTCTGCCCACCACGAGCTCTGCTCTGGACGCTCGCTATTGGTGCCAGCGGCATCCGCGGACTCGAAACGAGCGATGACGATGGCTTCTCCGTCGGCGCTGACACCACCAGTGCTCCCCAGGAAACCGACGGCCCCGGGCTTGATCTCTTCGCGCCACCGATCCATCTGCTTCTGAAGCAGGTCAGCGTCGCGGACCTTCCCCTGAATGATTTGTGCAAACATCGCGACTCCTTCGCGGTTGGCCACCCCGCGGAATGTCGGGGTGCCCCCGTGGGGCCAGCATCCTCTGAGATCGTCAAGTTCACCAGGGGCTGGGCGACGCGCTGCGCCAGGACTAGGCGATCGTCAGGGCCTTGGACGTCGCCCCGGTCTTCTTGTAGCCCGACCGCTTCGCGGCGACCGACGCCTTGCCCGTCGTCCCCTGGTCCGTGTTCTCTGACTCGATCCAGAGGCGGCGACTACCAGGCGTAGTCCTCCGGGGCGGTCTTGAACCCCGGGAAGATCTCGTCGAGGCGCGTCCAGGGTGTCCGGCTCCAACGAAATCTCCAGCGCGCGCATGGTTTGGTCGAGCTGCTCGATCGTCCGTGGCCCGATGATCGGAGCGGTCACAGCCGGACGCGAGAGCAGCCACGCCAGCCCGACGATGGCAGGCTCCTCACCAAGGTCGGCGCACAGCGCCTCCCACTCCTCGATCTGTGGTCGGTGCTCCTCGAGGGCCTCCTTGGCGCGGCCCTCGGTGCGCCGCTTGCCTTCCTGTTCCTTTCGCAGAACGCCGCCCAGCAGGCCACCGTGCAGCGGGGACCACGGGATGATGCCGAGTCCGTACGACTCCGCAGCGGGCACGACCTCCCGCTCGATGTCTCGGGTCAACAGGTTGTAGATGGACTGCTCGGAGACCAAGCCGGTGAAGTGACGGGCCCGAGCGGCCTCCTGGGCCGCGGCGATGTGCCAGCCGGCGAAGTTGGAAGAACCTGCGTAGAGGATCTTGCCCTGCTGTCGGAGCACCTCGAAGGCCTCCCAGATCTCCTCCCACGGAGTGGATCGGTCCACGTGGTGCATCTGGTAGAGGTCGATGTAGTCGGTCTTCAACCGTTTGAGCGAAGCGTCGCAAGCACGACGGATGTTGAGCGCCGACAGGAAGGTGTCGTTGGGCCAGTCGCTCATCGACCCGTACAGCTTGGTCGCGATGACGGTTCGTTCACGTCGGCCGTCGCCCTGGGCGAACCAGCGCCCGATGATCTGCTCGGTAACTCCCTCGCCCTTTTGCCAGCCGTACACGTTGGCGGTGTCAAAGAAGTTGATCCCGAGCTCGTGCGCCCGGTCCATGACGGCGTAGGAGTCGGGCTCGGTCGTCTGCGGTCCGAAGTTCATCGTGCCGAGGCACAGGCGGCTGACCGACAGGCCCGAGCGTCCCAGATGCGTGAAGTCCATGGTCTCCATCCTGCGCCCAGGTTCTCCGGGGAGCCAACCGAGGCACATCCGGAGCCCGACCCTGGGCACGCGCCCGTCTGCTGTCTAGGGTCGGGGGATGACTCGGCGAACCGTTCCCCACCCGTCCGGGCGCGTGCTGCGCGTCATCATCGTGCTCGTCGCCGTCCAGGCGGCAGCCTTTGCCGCGAAGACCTTGGCATCGAGGCGACTGGACTCCGGCGACGTCGACGACGAAGAGGTGCGCCGAGCCGCCGTGCTCGGCGGCGTCGACCTTGCCCTCACGTCCGGGTCGCTGCGGCGTGCGCGCTTCGATGTGGGCTTGGGTGGCGTCAACCTCGATCTCACCGAGGCCGTTCCCGATCCCGCCGGGGCCACGATCGAGGTGCACGGCGTGTTGGGTGGCGTCAACGTTGTGGTGCCGCGGTCGTGGCGGGTCACGGCGACCAAGGATCAAGCGAGCACCGGCCTCAATATCGCCTCGGAACTGCTCGACGAGCGTGAACAGGGCGTCCCTGAACTGACCGTTCATGCGTCGTCGAGGATGAGCGGCGTCAACATCGACGTGCGCTGACTGAGGTCTGACATCGAGAGCCTGCCGCGGACCCCGGATCGATCCGCTGGCTAACGCCCCGTCACTCCTCTGGCGCCAGGAGCACGGCGCTCCCCGAGGCCGCGAGGACCAGTTGCCGCGTGGCATCGGTCGTCTCGACGTGGGCGCTGTCGCGCCACGATTTGGCGAGCTCGTGGGTCCCCGAGAGGCTGATTCGCTGCTCCGTCCCGGAGAGGTTGACCACCGACAGCCAGCCACCCCGCTCGACGGCAAACCATCGGGGTGCTCCGTCGGACTCCTCGCCCCAGCGGCAGGCGACCCCCGAACCCGAGGCCGGCGCGGGGTCGACGGACGGATGCTGACGGCGCTCCGATCGCAGTCTCAGGAGCTCTCGATACCAGGCCAGCAAGGCCGCGTGTGGCTCGGCTGAGAGCTCGGACCAATTGAGCACCGACCGGGCGAAGGTGTCAGCGCCCTGAGGATCGGGGATCTTGGCGGCATCCCAGCCGTGCTGTGCGAACTCCGCGCGTCGTCCGTCGGTGACAGCACCCGCAAGGCCGGGGTCGGCGAAGGAGCTGAAGAACGGCCACCCCGTTGAGGCGCCCCACTCCTCACCCATGAACAGCATCGGGGTGTAGGGAAGCGCGAGCAGGAGCGCGGCCCCGGCGGCAAGCCGGTCGGTCGGCACGAGCTGCGACAGGCGTTCACCCCTGGCGCGGTTGCCCACTTGATCGTGGGTTTGAAGGGCGACGACGAACTGCTCCGGATCAACCTGCCCCCAGTCGACGGGGGATCCGTGGGTCCGTCCGCGAAAGGACGACCATCGGCCGTCGTGCAGAAACGCCTGCTCGAGCGTCTGGGTTACCGCCGCACACGAGCCGAAGTCCGCGTAGTAGCCCGATGTCTCTCCCGTGAGAAGCCAGTGCAGAGCGTGATGCACGTCGTCGTCCCACTGGGCGGTCATCCCGGCCCCGCGTTCGGCCACTGGCATGACCGTGGCCGCGTCGTTGCGGTCGGTCTCCGCGATGAGCGTCAGGGGCCGCTCGACCTTCCTGCCCAGGTCGGCCACGGCATCGGAGAGGTCCTGCAGGAAGTGGCGGGCCCTTGAGTCCTTGAGCTCGTGTACGGCATCGAGCCGCAGGCCGTCGAGATGGAAGTCGCGCAGCCATTCGAGCGAGCTCTTGATGAGCACGTGGCGTACGTCGTCCGAGCCGGGTGCGTCCAAGTTCACCGCCTCGCCCCACGGGGTGCTGTGCGTGTCCGTGAGGAACGGGCCGAAGTGACGCCAGCTGTTGCCGCTCGGGCCTAGGTGGTTGTGGACCACGTCGAGCAGCACGGCGAGCCCGAGCGCGTGGGCGGCGTCGACGAAGGCGCACAGCCCATCCGGGCCGCCGTACGCCTCGTGGACCGCCCTCAGCGCCACTCCGTCATAGCCCCAGCCGTGGGTCCCGTCGAAGGCGGCCACGGGCATCAGCTCGACGTGGGTCACACCGAGGTCGACCAGGTGGTCAAGGTGTGGAACCGCCCCGGCGAGAGTGCCGTCGGCGCTGAAAGATCCGAGGTGCAGCTCGTAGATCACGGTCGAGCGGTCCATCGGGCGCCCGGGCCATGCGCCGTCGGTCCAGGCGAACGCCGACGGATCCCAGAGCTCGCTGGGTCCGTGCACTCCTTCGGGAAGGCGGCGGGCCAAGGGGTCGGGGCGGACGATCGCCCCGTCCAAGAGGATGTCGTAGCGCATCCCGTGAGCCAGCCGTACCGGGCTCGACAACAAACCAGCCAACCCGCTCCGGGTCAGCGGTCATGGGCACGTCGGCGCTGGGGAGGCGGAGGATCACCTTCTCGGCGTACGGCGCCCAGATCTCGTGCTCCACGGTCAGCTGCCCTCGCGGACCAGAACTGTGACCGGCCAGGAGTCCAGGAGCGATCCCACCGGAGTGGCTTGGCCCAGATCGTGCACCTGGTCGGTCAGCAGGCATCGCCAATCGCCCCGCAAGCCGGATGACCGTGTCCCGCCATCCACCGCCGGCCGCCAAGCGGAGCGCGAACCTGCGTTGCCACGATCGCTACGTCCGCTCCGCGCCCGAGGGCCACCGCGTGGTCAGCCGCCGACCCCGTGACCGTCGAAATCCGGAGAGGACTGTGCGGCCCGTAGACGGTCGGATCGGTCGCGGCGGTCGCGCAGGACTTGTTGGGTCAGGCGCGCCTTGGCGGCATCCAGGTCGGCCAGCGGATCGATGTGCTGGTCCTGCGCGCGGCGGAGCGCATCGCGAACCACCTGCACGTCCAGCGCCTTGCGGTTGTCAGGGTCAACGAGCTGCAGGCTGACCACCTCGCAGCCCTGGTAGGTGTCCGGGATCCCGGGGGTGATCAGCTGAACGGCACGTTGGCCGAGCACGTTGGCGACGAACGCCGGATGCAGACGATCGACGAACTGGGAGACGCTCGCGACGATGTCGGTGTTCTCCGTGATCGTTCGGGCGAATTCGCGCAGCCGTGCCTCGACCTCGTCGTCCGGCGCCAGCCACGAGGTGTCGAGCTTCGCCTCGCGCGCCGCCTTGACGAGGTAGGAACCGAGCCGGTCATGGTCGATGGGCCAGGCCCCGACGAGCGTCTGCCACGCAAGCCAGTCCCAGCGGTCGGTGCCGGCGGAGGGATCGGACGCCTCTGGCCAGATCGGCCCCGTCATGTCACGCCAGGCACGCATAGCCGTCGCCCATTCCCCCGGCACCTCCGCGAGGACCGCCAATCGGGCGCGGACGTCTTCGCTGCGTTTCGTGTCGTGGGTCGATAGGGCGTTGAGGGTGAAAGGGACCTCATCCCGCCGGTGGTCCGCCCACGAGCGAAAATCGTCCACCGACAGCCCGAACTGGTCCGGCTCGGCACCCACCTCCGACAGCGAGGTCAACGGGAACCAGCGGTAGCCCGCGGTGTCCTCGACGCCCTTGGCGATCACCGGTCCGCACGTCTGCTGGAAGCGGCGACAGAACTCGTCCTTGCTGCTGCTGCGCCCGAGCCGACCCAGGGCCATGTCGCGAACGAGGAGGATCTCCGAGGATCGTTCGGGTCTTGCCTCGATCGCGCGGAGCGCCGCCGCCCCCAGCAGCGCGTGCGCCTGACTGTCAGCGGGCACGCCCGGCCGGACGTACACCCGATAGACGGGCAGGGCGACGAGCAGCTCACGCAGCCCGTCCCGCAGACCGCGAAGCGAGTGGTCTCGCAGTCGGACCTCGCTCTGGCAGATCTCATAGGCAACCCGGGCGAGCCTGTCGACCTCGGCGACCAACAACCCGCGCATGACGTCTCGCTTGGCCTGCTCAACCGTTTCGTGCCAGCTGTCGGCGACACCGGTGATCTCGGAGAAGGAACCGCGCAGCACCGGTTCACCGGCAGGATCGACGAAGAGAGCGCCGACCCTGGCCAAGGCCTCATAGCCCGTGGTGCCGTCGCAGTCCCAGTCTGCTGGCAGCTCTTCCTCACCAACCAGGATCTTCTCGACGACCACCCACGTCCCGCTGCTGGCTGCAGACAGCCGCTTCAAGTAGCCGCCGGGATCGGCGAGACCATCGGGATGGTCGATGCGCAAGCCGGACACGACACCGTCGGCGATCAGTCGCAGCGGCACCTCGTGGGTGGCGTCGAAGACCGCCGGCTCTTCGACGCGAATGGCCAGAAGCGTGTCGACGTCGAAGAAACGTCTGTAGTTCAGCTCCTCGTCTGCCGTGCGCCAGTACGCCAGGCGGTAGTGCTGAGACCCGAGAAGTTCCTCAAGCGGAAGGCCTTCCGTGCCTGTCCGTATGGGAAGGACGTGCTCGTAGTAGCGCACGACCGGCTCCTCGTCGGGGCCCCCGGTCGCATCGACCGTGATCTCCTCGGCGTCGAGGCACTCGTCGATCCGGCGGCCAAGGATCGGCATGAGCAACGGACGCTCGCGCTCCCAGTCGACGTCGAACCACTGGGCATACGGCGACTCCGCACCCTCGCGGAGCGCACCCCACAAGGCGCGATTCAGGTATTCCGGCGTGGTCAGCGCCATGTGGTTGGGCACTAGATCGAGCAGCACGTGGATCCCCCGGGTGCGCAGCGCGGCCGCCGCCGCTCGCAGCCCGTCTTCCCCTCCCAGCTCGGGGTCGACGAGGCGGTGGTCGATCACGTCATAGCCGTGTTGGGAACCCTTGGCGGAGCGCAAGATCGGCGAGAGGTAGACATGGCTGATGCCGAGATCGGCAAGGTGATCTCCGAGAGCGGCCAGCTCGGCGAAACCCTGCTCGGCTGTCAGCTGGAACCGATAGGTGGCTGTAGGCAGTGGTTGCAGCGAGTCACGCCGCACGTCGGAGCACCACCAGGCTGCGCCCGCCGACCGTGCGTACGGCCCCGGTCACCAGCTCCATATCTCCGGCGGCTGCCGCGGCAACCGAAGGTGCCGCCGGGTCGTCGTGGGTATCGACCTCGAGAGACCATCCGGTGCCGCCGTCCGACGGGAGCGTGAACTCCACGTCCTCGTCGTGGGCGTTGAGCAGGAGCAGGAACGTGTCGTCGACCAAGCGTTCGCCTCGAGAATCGACCTCGGTCATCTGATCGCCGTTGAGCAACATCCCTAACGAACGCGCGAACCCGTTCGCCCAGTCGGACGCTCCCATGGCCCTACCGTCCGGCCGCAACCACGAAATATCGCGACCCCGCACGCCGCGGGCCACCCGGCCCTGGAAGAAGTGCCGCCTCCGGAAGACGGGATGCTCACGGCGCAAGGTCGTGAGGGTCTGCACGAAACCCAGAAGTCCCTCGTCGACGGCGTCGCTGCCCCAGTCGACCCACGCCGTCTCGTTGTCCTGGCAGTACACGTTGTTGTTGCCGTTCTGAGTTCGGCCCATCTCGTCCCCGTGGAGCAGCATGGGAACTCCTTGGCTGAGCAAGAGCGTGGCCAGCAGATTGCGCTGCTGACGTCCCCTGAGCGCCAGCACGTCGGGGTCGTCCGTAGGCCCTTCGACCCCGCAGTTCCATGACAGGTTGTTGTCGGTGCCGTCCTGACCGCCCTCGCCGTTGGCCTCGTTGTGCTTGTCGTTGTAGCTCACGAGATCTCGAAGCGTGAAACCGTCGTGGGCCGTGACGAAGTTGATGGAAGCGATGGGCCTCCTGCCGCTGGACTCGTAGAGGTCAGAGGAACCGGTGATGCGAGAGGCGAAGTCGGGCACCGATCCAGACTCGCCGCGCCAGAACTCGCGGACCGTGTCGCGGTACTTCCCGTTCCACTCGGTCCAGAGTGGAGGAAAGCCCCCGACCTGATAGCCGCCATCCCCCAAGTCCCAGGGCTCCGCGATCAGCTTGACCTGCGAAACGACCGGGTCCTGATGGACCAGGTCGAAGAAGGCGCTCAGCCGGTCGACCTCGTGGAACTGACGCGCCAACGTGGCCGCTAGATCAAAGCGGAAACCATCCACGTGCATCTCGAGCACCCAGTAGCGCAACGAGTCCATGATGAGCTGGAGGACGTGTGGGCTGCGCATCAGCAGGCTGTTGCCGGTGCCTGTGGTGTCGTAGTAGTGCTGCGGGGCGTCCTCAACGAGCCGGTAGTAGGCGGCGTTGTCGATCCCCCGGAAGGACAGCGTGGGTCCGCGCTCATTGCCCTCGGCTGTGTGGTTGTAGACCACGTCGAGAATGACTTCGAGGCCGGCCTTGTGCAGGTCGCGAACCATCGCCTTGAACTCACCGACCTGTTGACCGTCGGTGCCGTTCGCGGAGAACCCTGACTGTGGGGCGAAGAACCCCAAAGTGTTGTAGCCCCAGTAGTTCGACAAGCCACGGTCGACGAGGTGGTGGTCCTGGATGAACTGATGCACCGGCATCAGTTCGATCGCGGTGACCCCGATGCGCGCGTAGTGCTCCAGCATCGCCGGATGAGCGATGGCTGCGTAGGTGCCGCGCATCGAGGCAGGGATGTCGGGGTGGAGGGCGGTGAGTCCTCGGACGTGAGCCTCGTAGATCACCGTCTCGTTGTATGGCGTCCGAGGAGGTCGGTCGTCGGCCCAGTCGAAGAAGGGGTTGATGACCACGGACTTCGGGACGTGCTTCGCGGAGTCTTGCTCGTTGACGGAATCGGGGTCGTCCCAGTCGTACCCGAAGCAGGCCTCATCCCAGTCGATCTCACCGTCGATGGCCTTGGCATAGGGATCGATCAGAAGCTTCGCGGGATTGCATCGGTGGCCAGCGGCGGGATCGTTCGGGCCATGTACCCGGTATCCGTACCGTGCCCCTGGTTGCACCGACGGTAGATAGGCGTGCCAGACGTCGGCATCGAGCTCGGTGACCTCAACGCGAGTCTCGGTCCCGTTGTCGTCGAACAGGCAGAGCTCGACCCGATCAGCCACCGAGGAGAACAACGCGAAGTTGGTGCCGGCACCGTCGTAGGTAGCGCCCAGGGGGTAGGGCGTGCCTGGCCACACCTGCATGCGGTCGCTCCAAAGTTCGTGGTCCCCTACCGTCCCATGAGCAGCCTCGACATCGTAATCGGCGGGGTATTCCTGGCGCCCACCCATCGTGGCCTACCTCACAGAACCACCATGACGAGGTTTAGGCAGCGCCCGTTCTGTTCAAGGTGTTGTCAGGAACTTCGTCGAAATTTGAAGGAGCGTCATGGGTTTCATCTTGTGGATTGTGGCCGTGATCCTGGCGGTCGTCGGGGTTATTCAGCTGCTGCAGGGCCAGATCATCTTCGGCATCGTGCTCTTGGTCCTGGCCGCGCTGGTCGGCCCGGGTGGCTACTCCATCTTTGGGAGCCGAGCCCGCTCGTAGCCCAGCCCGCGTCGTTGATCGTGGGCTGATTGAGAACGAGACCATCCAGCAAACCAGCGGTGTCCCTTCGTCGGGCGCCCGAATGAAAGGAGCCCGCAATGGGTGACATGGACAAGGTGAAGAACGAGACCGAGGACGTCAAGGGTCAGGCCAAGGAGAAGTGGGGCCAGGCGACCAATGACGAGTCCCTTGAGGCCGAAGGTCGTGGTGACCAGGCGAGCGCAGGTCTGAAGAAGGCCGGCGAAGACGTCAAGGACGCCGCGGAGAACGCGAAGGATGCGGTCAAGGACGCCTTCAACCGCTGATCGGATCGACTCCGCCGTGCCGGGCTCCACTGAGGTGGAGCCCGGCATTGCGCTGTGCGGGGTCGGCCTCTGATGGGGGGATCAGGGCCTCCGCCGGGTCAGAGCTGCTCAGGGGACCAGGTCGCCATCAAGACGGTGGCGTCGTCCTGCAGGTCTTGGTTCTGGAAGTCGAGAATTGCGTGCGACAGTCGGCGAAGCGTCTCTGGCGTGGACAAGCCGGCGGCGGTCTCCCTCGTGATGAAGTCCGCGAGTCGCTCCACCCCGAACATCTGACCGCCCGCTCGACGCGATTCGGTGATGCCGTCGCTGTAGGCCAGGACCGAGTCGTTCGGCTGAAGATGCACCGAGCCGATGTGCACCTCAGTCAGCAGGCCGAGGCCGAACGGAGGGCTTGGCTCTACGTCCAGGAAGTCAACGAAGTGCCGCCCGCGCAGGAGTAGCGCGGGTGGGTGTCCGGCTGAGCACCATTCGGCCGTACCCGTGTCGACATCGATCTCGATCAGCTGTGCCGTCACGAAACCGGATGTTCCTGACACTTCCGCGACGGCTGATTCGATGTGCCGGGCGGTGTCCTCAAGGTTCATCGCGCTCCGCCGGGCGTTTCGGTAGGCGCCGACGGCGACCGCAGAGAGCGTGGCTGAAGTGAGCCCGTGCCCCATGGCGTCGAAGACGGCCAGGTGAGCCGTCGAGCCGTCGAGGGCGTAGTCGAAGGCGTCCCCAGCCACACTGAGCGCTGGCTGGAGCATCCCTGAGATCGCGACCCGGGGCGACGAAAAGCTGGTGGGTGGCAGGAGCGCCCACTGCATCTCGGCGGCCACCGTCATCGCCCTGGGCCGCCGGACGAAGGCGAAGACATCCCCGTAGCGCTCCTTGACCAGAATCGTGGCCGCGAGGTCTCGCGCCAGCCGTTCGCATGCTGCGAAGGCGTCAGCTCCGCCGGGGGCATCGTCGAAAACAATCTCGACGACGCCGAGTCGTAGTGCACCATCCATCAGTGGTGCCCAGATCCGCGTGGCGGTGGGACCGCCGTCGGCGATGACCGCTTCGGCGTTGACGAAGGCTCGGCCCGCGACGGTTCCGTCGATCGGTTGGACTGTCCGGTCGGGCGACTGCCTACCCGGCAGCGGCACAAGATTCGAGAGCGAGTAGTCGACCATGTAGACCACGGCGGTGCTCCCGCCCACCAACGCCGCTCGGCTCGCCACGAAGTCAGCCAGGTCGCTTGGGGCAATCGCCATGGCCGCAGTGGGGTCGGCACCCGGGAGTCGTACGTCCTCCCGCGCGAGGTCGGTCACGCGCAGAGCGTCTCACGCCCTGGTCTGCCTCGTTCTCATGGGCCGAGGGGCCATCTGCGCATGATCACGACGGTGGTGCGTGGCGACATGGCGCGGCAGCAGGTCAGGAACGCGCAGGGTCGGTCACGAGGGGAACGGGTAGTCGCCGAAGCGCACTGTCGGGGCGTCAATGACCGGGGGAACCCGAGCGCCGCCGGGCGAGCCGATGAAGGCGAGCCCAGCGGCAGGGATCAGGCGAAGACGACGGTCCGCGAGCCGTTGAGGAAGACGCGGTGCTCGGCATGGGCTCGTACCGCGGCGGCCAGGACCCGACGTTCGACGTCCCGTCCGAGCACCACCAGCTCGTCGGCCGTGTGCTGGTGGGCGACGCGTACAACGTCCTGGGCGATGATCGGCCCTTCGTCCAGGTCGCCGGTGACGTAGTGCGCCGTCGCCCCGATGAGCTTTACCCCTCGCGCGTGGGCCTGGTGGTAGGGGCGGGCGCCCTTGAAGCCGGGCAGGAACGAGTGGTGGATGTTGATGGCCCGACCGCTGAGCTCCTGGCAGAGGCCGTCGCTGAGGATCTGCATGTAGCGAGCCAGCACCACGAGGTCGGTGTCGCTCTCGTCGACGAGCCGGAGCAGGCGCTCCTCGGCGGCAGGCTTCGTCTCCGGGGTGACGGGGATGTGCGTGAAGGCGATCTCGTGCTGCGCCGCAAGGTCCGCAGCGGCGCTGTGGTTGGAGACGATTCCGGCGATGTCCACGGGCAGTTCGCCGATGCGCCATCGGTAGAGGAGGTCGACCAGACAGTGATCCAGCCCGGAGACCATGAGGAGGACGCGTGGACGCTGGTCGTCCTGATGCAGGGCGAGCCCTTCTCCCACGTCCGGCAGCACGGCTTCCAGCGCTGCCCGTACTCGTCCCTCATCGTCGACCGGGCTGTCGAACGCGGTGCGGATGAAGAATTGGCCGGTCTCCGGGTCGCCGTACTGCGCGCTCTCGGTGATGTTGGCCTCGACGGCGAGCAGGCCCTGCGTCATCGCATGGACGAGACCGGGACGGTCGGCGCAGGCGAGAGTCAGTACGTATCCAGGCATGGTGCCCATCCTGCCGGGCCGTTCGCCGCGCCGAACCATCGACCCCTGGCGACCCGGCGCCTAGGTCGAAGGTCCCGCCATCGCAGGGCCTTGGCCGGTGGGCACGGGGTTCACGGTGCGGGAGTCTCGTTGCGGACGCCCGGTCACCGAGGCTGGCGTTGTCCCGACCCACCCCGAGAGGTCACTGACATGAGTACCAACACCAACACCGAACAGCCGCACCGGCGAACCCTTGTCGTCGCCATCATCACGATGGTGGCAGGCGTCATCCTCGCTTTGGGCGGGGCTGTGACCTGGTTCACCGTCCAGTCCAGCCTGTCCGACGAGCGAATCACCGTGTCCGAAGACTCGCCGCGCTTCGCAGGCGACAAGGTCGACGGGCCGTTGACCGCCTACCAAGAGGCCTCCATGATCGAGAAGCACTACCTCGAGGCGACCGGCGGCCAGACCTACGCCGAGCTCGGCCGTGAGGACCCGCTCCGGGACACTGCGATGACCGCGTCGTTCCTGCGGGCCTCGCTGTTCACTTCGGTCGTCGCCTTCGGTGTGGCCGCTATGGCCTTCGGCCTTGGCATCGTCCTCATCCTCGTCGGCTGGGCCCTGCTGGGGCTCGCCGGCCGAGCAACGGCCAACGCGCCGGACCAGACGTCGGTGGGCAGCGCAGCAACTGCCTGACGCTGCCGGTCTCGGACACCGCCGCGCCCGGCGGGCCGCTCACATCGAGCGGCCCGTCGGGCGTTGCCCGTCGGGAAGGGGTCCTTTGTCCAGTCGTGCGGCCAACCGCGAGGATCTCCCTCGTGAGTAGCGCTGACGTACAGCCGGGCCGCGAGGTCGTGCGCGTGTGGCTCATCGGGAGCATGGGTTCGGGGAAGTCGTCGGTGGGTGCAGCGCTGGTCGACCTGCTGGATGGCTGGCGGCTGCTGGACAACGACGTGGAGCTAGCGGCGTTCGAGGGGCGTTCGACGGTCGACCTGGCCCAGGAGGGTCCTGACTCACTGCACGCCCGCGAGGCCGCCCAAGTCCATCGACTGGTCAACGAGCCCCCGCCCTTTGTCGCCGGGGTGGCGGCGTCGGTGACCGCGTCCGTCGAGGAACTGGCGCTCCTGCGCGCGACCGGTCTGGTCGTCTACCTCCGCGCGTCCGTGGCGACCCTGACCGCGCGGCTTTCCGACCCAGGCGCACGGTCCGAGCGGCCGTGGCTCTCCGGCGAACCTCGTGAGTGGATCGAAGCGCGTCTCGCCGAACGCGACCCGGCGAGTCGTGCGGCAGCGCACCAGGTGATCGACGTCGATCACCTCACACCCCGGCAGATCGCCGAGCGCATCCGCGATCGTCTCCGACCCACAGCCAGCGCCTGACATCCTGGGCGCGGCCGGCCCGTCCCACCGTGGCCCGAAGCCGGCCCTGCGCTTCAGCGTCGACGACACAGAGGAGACCGGCGGATGGACCTGCTGATCCTGGGCGCCGTGATCGTCGTGGGGCTCATCGTGCTGACCCCGCTCGCCGATCGGATCCGGGTGCCCCTTCCGGTCCTTCTGACGGTGTTCGGCCTGGCGCTGCCCTTGTTCCCAGGAACGCCGACCCCGACGGTGTCCCCCGAACTGATCCTCCCTGTCGTGCTGCCGCCCTTGTTGTTTGCCGCCACGCAGCGGTCCACGACTCGAGAGTTCCGGGAGAACCTCAGGCCCATAGCAGGGCTGGCGGTCGGGCTGACCATCGCCACGGCGGCTGCAGTCGCTGTCGTGGTGCATTGGGCGGGTCTGGACTGGGGACCCGCCTTCGTGCTCGGCGCCGTCGTGTCACCGCCCGATCCGGTTGCCGCGACCGCGGTGGCGCGCCGGCTGAGGCTGCCTCGGGGCCTCGTGACGCTGCTCGAAGGCGAAGGGATGTTCAACGACGCCACCGCGCTGGTCCTCTACAACGTCGCGATCGCCGCGGTCGTCACCGGTGCGGTGACGGCCGGACAGCTGGGGCTCGGCCTGGTGGCGGCGATCGTCGGCGGCGTGCTCGTGGGGCTCGTGGCAGGCGCACTGGCCAAGTTGGCGCTCGCCGCGCTCCATGACGCGGCAGCTGAAACCACCGTGACGGTGGCGGCCCCGTTCGCGGCCTACTTGATCGCGGACGAGCTCGGTGGCTCGGGAGTCCTAGCCGTGCTCACACTCGGCCTCTATCTGCGCAGCTATGGCCACCCTGCCCTGACCTCGGGCGGCTGGCTGCTGGGTCGGTCGGTGTGGGAGTACGCCGACTACGTGATCACGAGCTTGGTCTTCATCCTCATCGGCTTTGAGCTGACGGCGGTGCTCGACGAGCTCGACGTCACTCCGGATCTCATACGGGATACCGGCGTGGTGGTCGGCACGCTCGTGGTGGTGCGGTTCGTCTGGATGTACGCCGCCGCCTTCGTCAGTCGGTCCGGTTCGAGGAGTCCCGATAGCGCAGTTCCGCACGGCCGACGTCAGACGTTTGTCGTCTCGTGGGCGGGGATGAGGGGGGTGGTGACAGTCGCTACTGCACTCGCGATCCCCGCCGCTGTCGACGGAGGGGAAGCCTTCCCGGGCCGTGCCGAGATCGTGTTCGTCGGGCTCACCTGCGTCTTGCTGACGCTTGTCGTTCAGGGCATGACCCTTGCGCCGCTCGTGAGCATCCTCGGGGTGGGTAGCGAGGCCGCGGACGAGAAGGACGTCGCAGAGCTGCGTCGGCAGGCCATCGAGGCTGCCCTTGAGTCGGTGCGTGCCGACACGACGGAAGGCGCGGAGGCCGACAGGGTCCGGATGGCGGCCGCGCGCGAGTTCGAGGGTCAGCTGGCCACTCAGGAGGCGATCGCCGAGGCGGAGGAGGACGGGATCGACGCGGAGGCGTTCCAGGGCGCTCTGGCTGAAGTCTTGGCCCGGGCCAGCGAGGCTGAGCGGGACTTTGTGCTCCAGGCCCGGCGCAGTGGCGAGGCCAGCCCTGAGGTTGCCGACCGGATTCTCACCGAGGTCGAGGCGCGCTCGGTACGGCTGGCGGGCTGAGGGGCGAGGGGGCGTGGTCAGCCTTCACTCATGGTGGGGCAGGTGAAGATGGGCCGTCCCCGCGTGCAGGTCGACGCGGCTGCGCGGCGGCGCGCCATCCTCGACCACGTCACGGCGGACCTCTTCGCGCCGCTTCTCGGCGAGGCGGTGTCGCTCACCAGGATCGAGAACGACCCCCAAGGCGTCGAAGCCGGCCGACGCGCTGGCTCGGTCCCGCCGACCCCCGACCCCCTTCGACATCTGGAGGGCGACCCCGGCGGCGATCAAGAGCACCACGATCCCCGGAAGTGTCAGTGCGAAAATCGTCGCCACCTGACCATCGTGGCAGCCGCGCGCACAACCCACCAGCACCCTGCCCGAACCCGTTCGGTAGGCCGTGCGTCGAAGGGTCGCTAGCGTGGCCCCACAAAGCCCAGCCTTTAGGAAGGATCCATCGTGGTCCGCTATGTGTACGACTTCGCCGAGGGTGACAAGGACCAGAAGGATCTCCTGGGGGGCAAAGGCGCGAACCTGTCGGAGATGACGCGGCTCGGTTTGCCCGTCCCGCCCGGGTTCATCGTCACCACCGAGGCCTGTCGCCGCTACCTGGAGGCCGGTCAGGAGCCGGGTGAACTTCGTGTGCAGGTCACGTCGGCTCTGCGTCGGTTGGAGGACGAGGTCGGTCGGCACCTCGGACAGCCAGACGATCCGCTGCTCGTCTCGGTCCGGTCGGGGGCGAAGTTCTCGATGCCCGGGATGATGGAGACCGTCTTGAACGTCGGTCTCAACGACGCGTCGGTCGAGGGTCTGGCCAAGGTGGCGGGCGAGCCCCGTTTCGCCTGGGACTCCTACCGCCGGCTGATTCAGATGTTTGGAAAGACTGTGCTCGGCATTGATGGCGAATGGTTCTCTTCGGCGCTGGACCAAGCCAAGCAGGACAAGGGCGTTGCCAGCGACGTGGAGCTCGACGTCGACGACTTGAAAGCGCTGGTCGAGACATTCAAGCGCGTCATCGAGGAGCAGTCCGGCCGGGGATTTCCTCAGGACCCCAGGGAACAGCTGGACCTTGCCGTGCGCGCTGTCTTCGACTCGTGGAACACCGAGCGGGCCAGGGTCTACCGTCGTCGTGAGCGGATTCCGCATGACCTCGGCACCGCCGTCAACATCTGCACCATGGTGTTCGGCAACCTGGGGTCGACCTCGGGCACAGGTGTCGCCTTCACGCGCGACCCCTCGACGGGTCGAACCGGCGTCTACGGGGACTACTTGGTCAACGCCCAGGGCGAAGATGTCGTGGCCGGCATTCGCAACACCCTCACCCTCCAGGAGCTGTCAACTCTCGACCCGACGTCCTACGACGAGCTCATCAAGATCATGCGCCGGTTGGAGACGCACTATCGCGACTTGTGCGACATCGAGTTCACGATCGAGCGCGGCAAGCTGTGGATGCTGCAGACCCGGGTGGGGAAGCGCACCGCTGCTGCGGCCTTCCGCATTGCGACTCAGCTCGTCGACGAGCATCTGGTCACCATGGACGAAGCACTCCACCGGGTCACCGGCGCCCAGCTCGCGCTGCTGATGTTCCCGCAGTTCGATCGTTCAGGCGAACGAACGCTGCTGACACAAGGGATGGCTGCGTCCCCCGGGGCAGCCGTCGGTCGGGCTGTGTTCAGCCCTGAGGTGGCCAAGGAGTGGGCGGCGCAGGGTGAGGAGGTCGTGCTGGTCCGACGGGAGACCAACCCCGACGACCTCCCCGGAATGATCGCTTCGGTGGGAATCCTGACCAGCCGCGGAGGCAAGACCTCGCACGCTGCCGTCGTCGCGCGCGGGATGGGTAAGACGTGCGTCTGCGGGGCCGAGGAGCTCGACGTTGACGTGGACGGGCGGAGCGCGAGGGCTGGCGACGTGTCTTTCGCCGAGGGCGACACGATCAGCATCGACGGATCGAGCGGCGAGGTGTTTCTCGGCTCCATGGCTGTGGTGCCTTCCCCCGTGGCCCGTTACCTCGAGCACGGCCTGGAGTCTGCACTCCAGGACAGCGACGAGGACGCGGTGGCCCTGGTCCGGGCCGTCGACCGGTTGCTGGCTCATGCCGACGACGTGCGCCGATTGCGTGTGCGTGCCAACGCCGACACCGCCGAGGACGCCGATCGTGCGCGCCATCTGGGGGCAGAAGGCATCGGGCTGTGCCGGACCGAGCACATGTTCCTCGGGGAGCGGCGGGTGCTGATCGAGCGCGTCATCGTGGCCGGGCCGGGAGAGGCTCGCGACGCGGCGCTCGACGCGCTGCTGCCTTTGCAGCGCCAGGACTTCCTCGAGCTGCTCGAGGCCATGGACGGGCTGCCGACGACCATTCGGCTCCTGGACCCGCCGTTGCACGAGTTCCTCCCCGATCGGGCTGAGCTCATGGTTCGCGTGGCCCTCGCCGAGGAGCGCGGTACCCCAGATGCCGATGATGTGCAGCTGCTGTCCGAGGTCGATCACCTGCACGAGTCCAACCCCATGCTCGGCTTGCGGGGAGTGCGGCTCGGTCTGGTCGTCCCGGGTTTGTTCGCTTTGCAGGTGCGAGCGATCGCCGAGGCTGCCGCCGCACGGATCAAGGCCGGTGGCGATCCCCACGTCGAGATCATGGTGCCTCTGGTCGGCTCGGTCATGGAGCTGCACCTCGTGAGGGACGAGACGGACGGCATCGTGGCCGAGGTGGCCGCCGCGGAGGGCGTCGAGCTGACGATCCCCGTCGGGACGATGATCGAGCTACCCCGGGCCGCGCTGACGGCATTCCGGATCGCGGAGGTCGCGGAGTTCTTCTCCTTCGGCACCAACGACCTGACTCAGACCACGTGGGGTTTCTCCCGCGACGACGTAGAGGCAGCCTTCTTCGCGTTCTACCTCGATTCGGGGGTGTTCACGGTGTCGCCGTTCGAGAGCCTCGATGTCGACGGTGTCGGCCGGCTGGTGCGGATGGCTGTCGAGGAAGGGCGACGGACCCGGCCCGACCTCCATCTCGGCATCTGCGGTGAGCACGGCGGTGACCCGGAGTCGATCCACTTCTTCCATGAGGCCGGGCTCGACTACGTGTCGTGCTCGCCGTTCCGCGTGCCCATTGCGCGGCTCGAAGCCGGCCGCGCCACCCTCACGTCCGCAACGGGGTAGTTCACCCGTGTTCTAGGACCTGCACATTACCCCGTTGCGGGGAGGAGCGGGGTGTGGAGGGTCGTGCCGGGGACGTACTCCTGGCGCGCGCCCTCACCGAGGACCCAGACCGACTGGCGGCCGTGGACCATCCAGTCCGTGGGGCCACCCACGAGGGCTGTGTCTTCGTCGATCCCGAGGACCGTCACGCCCTCGGGCGAGCGCAGCAGGGCGCGGGCCAGCAGGTCGGGGACCCAGCCGAGCATGCGGTCGAAGTGGGGGATCACCCGAAGGTGCGGCAGCAGCCCGAGCCCGGGATCGGGCTCACGGCCGAGGGTGCGGATGGCCGGGACCCAGCCGGTGAGTGCCATCGCTCCGGCGCTGCAGCCGGCCAGCGAGGCGCCCGACTCCCAGGCGTCCTGGATGGCGTCCCACACGGCCGTCCCGCGCAGGGTCTGGGCGAGGAAGGGCGGCGAGCCGCCGGAAAGGTAGACCAAGCCGGCTCCCGCCACGAGCTCGGCCAGCGCGGGGTCGTCGGCGTGCTCGCGGGTGCGGACGTCGATGACGACCTGCTCGACGCCGAGGCGCTCGGCCTGCTCGCGGCCGAGGCGGTGCCAGCGGCTGAGACTGGCGTCGCCCTCCGGGGCCGCCGCCGTGGCGAGCTGCACGTAGCGAGGGGCGCGCCCGTCGAGCAGCAGCGCCTCGACCGGCTGCATGACCGGCAGGTACTCGCCCGAGCCCACGAGCGCCACGGGCCCGCTCACGGACGCAGCTCCCACTCCGACTCATCGGCGCCGTCTCGGACCTCGACGCCGAGTTCGTCGAGCCGGTCGCGCACCGCGTCGGCATCGGCGAACCGCTTGTCCTTGCGGGCGCCCGCACGCAGTTCGAGCAGCACCTCCACAAAGGGCCCGACCTCGGCGGCTCGGTCGACGGGTGCGTCGGCGGCGTAGGAGCCCAGCCTGGCGATGGCGGCACGGACGGCCTCCCCGTCTGCCGGCGTCGTCGCTCGCGCGTCGAGGTCGAGAAGCAGGGCGACGGCGGCGCGGACGTCGTGGCCCGACAGCGCGGAGTCGACGGCATCGATCGACGCGGCGACGTTGTGGCGGGCTGACGCCGGTCCTGCGGTTGCCGCAGACGGAGTCGCCACGGTCGACCGTCCGTGGGCGGCCAGCTCCTCGAGGGTCACCGTCGCCCCGGCGGGCGCCGTCCAGGTCTGGCCCTGCGCTCGAACTGAGACCGATCCTCGACCCACCACGCGTCCGGTGCCGGCGTCGAGGTCCATGACCAGGCCCGTGTGCTCGTCGACACCCAGAACGAAGGCCTCTTCTGGCAGCGCCTGCTCCAGGATCCTCAAGCGACGCTCGCCCAGGTAGCAGAAGCGGGTGTCGTGGGTGCCGCCCTCGGTGTTGTCGAAGTGCGGCACCACGGCGGCGCGCAGGCCGGTCGCCCGGCCCAGCACATCGAGGCCGGTGAGCCAGGCCGGGTCGTCGCCCACCTTGTAGACCTCATAGACCGGCACCGTCACGAGACCGAGAGTGAGTGCGGCGGCCGAGGCAAAGACCACGGCCCCACCGGCGCCGCCCGGAGCGAGCCGGGCGTCGAGGGCAGCCGGGACGGGCGAGTCGCTCCAGTGGCGCAAGGCGTACGACGGGCTCCCCGGTCCCGCGAACACCCACCGCGCACTCACCAGTCGTGCCATCTGCTCGGCGTGACCGGCGGGATCGCGGTCCGCCTCGGCCCGAGAACGGAAACGCGAGGGCTGCACCGCGCGACCCACCGAGTCAGCGAAGTAGGTGCGGATGCGCGCCGTGAGCTCCTCCACGTTCTCCTGGAACCCGAAGGGGGTGTCGAGGAACACCGCTGAAACCTCGTCGCCCAGCTCAGCGAAGACCTGCTGGTGCGGCGTGACCATGGTGGGGCTGGTCTCACCTGACCCCATGATGACCAGGATGCGGGGGAGGGCCACGGGTCCATCGTGGCCGATCCCGATCAGCGCCGCGATTCGGCCCCGACGATCGGAGTCAGGACTCCTGCCACCGCGGGGACGTCGTGCGGGGCGGGTGCAGCGCCGCAGAGACATGCAGGAGGTTCGGTCCGCCGGACTCGGCGGACTCCGCCAAGGCCTCGCGCAGCGGTGGACCCAGCGAGGGGACGGAACGGGCCGGCAGGCCGTACGCCTCCGACAGGGCCACCCAGTCGGGACCGTGCAGGTCCACGCCTCGCTCGGGGTCGCCCGCCACCGTCTGGTCGTAGCGGAGCATGCCGTAGCCGCCGTCGTCGACAACCAGGAGTGTCACGGGTAGCCGCTCCTGGACGAGCGTCGCGAGCTCACCGACGGCGAAGGGCACGCCGCCGTCGCCCGCGATCGCCAGCACGGGCCGTCGCGTGCCCGCGGCTGCACCGATCGACGCTGGCAGTGCGTAGCCCAGCGTTCCCCAGCCGACGGGATACTGCAGCCGGCGACTCCGGGGCATCGCCGCGTAGCCGCCGGCCCAGTACCCGGCGACCGCCATGTCGCAGACGATGTCTCCAGAGGACGGCCAACCGGCGTCGAGCGAGTCCAGCAAGGCCGCCGCGTCGGCCGTGCGGGGGTCCGCAGCGATGCGCGACAGCACCCGAGCGCGGAACCGGAAGACCTCATCGGCCCAGGGTTCGCGAGGGGCGATCCGGGTGGCGAGGGCGTCGCACACCAAGGCGGCGTCGCCCACCACCACGGCATCGGCGGGCCAGCCCTCGTGGGCCGTGCGTTCGTCGACGTCGATGCGCACCAGGACGGGAGGGCGCGGCATGGTCCAGTTGCGCGTGGCCATGCCGTCGAGCTGGCTCCCGACCACCAACAGCACGTCCGCGCTCGCGATCAGGGCGGCGACGTCGGGCTCGTGGGGTGGCGCGTCCACCAGCAAGGGGTGCTCGACGCCGAGCAGGCCGCGTGCGGCGTACGTCGTCACGACGGGGGCACCCAGGCGCCACGCCAGGTCCGTCACCGAGCGCTCCGCGCCAGCGGCGACGCATCCGCCGCCTGCCCAAACGACCACTCGCCTGGCCCCACCCAGCACCGCGGCGACTCGTTCCACGTCGCGGAGATCTGGTGGCGTGGGCGCGGCGGAACGCACGTGTGGTGATGCTGGAGCAGCCGATCCGAGGACGTCGGCCGGAATGCCCAGGTACACCGCACCCCGCGGCGAGGTCGTGGCGGCCACGACGGCGTCCGCGGCCATCGCCAAAGCCTCGTCGGGGCTCGTTGCACTGAACGTGGCCTTGGCCAGAGGTGCGAACAGCGAGCTCTGGTCGCGCATCTCGTGCAGCGCGCCTCGGCCGATGCCGGGGCGTCGCACCCCCAGGGGCACCTCGCTGGAGACAACGAGGACGGCCGACTGTGCGGTGGCTGCCTCACCGAACGCAGCCATCAGGTTGGCCGCGCCGGGGCCGGTGGTCGTCAACGCAACCCCCAAACCACCCGTGGCCCGCGCCAGGCCGTCCGCCGCGTAGCCGGCGGTCTGCTCGTGCCGCACCGGCAGGATCCGCGGTCGCCCCCTTCCCGGTTCGGCCCGCCAGAAGGCCAGGTTGTGGACTCCAGGAAGACCGAAGGTTGTGTCGACCCCCTGAGAGCCCAAGAGCTCAAGGACACGGTCGGCGGTCGTCAAGGGAGCCACGGGGTCATCTTGGCCCCCCGCCGGGTCAGTCGGGGGGAGAGGGCCCGCCGAGCTCGTGCAGACCACGCAGGCCGACCGCGCCGACGGTGAGAACGGTCATCGCGATGGCCAGCACCAGGAACGCGGTGCTCGCACCGACGGCGTCGATGACCGGGCCGACGAGCACGAGACCGAGAGGCCCAGCGGCGTAGGCGGCAGCCATGAAGACGCCGACCACACGTCCACGCATGTGTTCCGGCGACCGCTCCTGCATGACCACGTTGACGATCGGGTTGATCGGACCGAACAGGAGGCCGCTCGTGAAGCCCAGGGCCAGCAGCCATGGAAGGGGAGGCAGGAAGGCCATGCCGATCAGCGGTAAGGCTGTGCCGGTCAAGGCGACGAGGAACGCCGGTCGTCGAGGGACCCGGCCCCCGAGCCAGCCGTACATCAGCGACCCGACCACCACCCCCGCGCTCATGGCCGTGAGCAGCAGCCCGAGCGAGGTGGCCGAGCCCTGAGCCTGGTAGATGAACGGGAGGATCACGCCCTCGATGGGCATCCACAGGGCGACCAGCGCGAGGTAGACCAGAGCAAGCGAGCGCAGCGAACGGGTGTGCCACACGAAGCGCATGCCCGCGGCTGTGTCGGAGAGGAAACCGCCCCGGTCTTCGTGGGGCTCGGGTCGTGACGCTCCAGGCATCGCCACGAGCGCGATCAGCAAGCTGGCCGCGACGAAGGCCACGGTTGTGGCCCACAGGGTGGACTCCGCCCCCACGGTCGCGATGAGCAGCCCCCCAATGCCGGGGGCCACGAGGAAGGACACCCCGAAGACGGCCTCGTGGATCCCGTTGGCTCGCTCGAGGGGCAGGCCGGCGCGCTGGGCTGCGGCCGGCAGCATGGCCTCGCGCGCCGTGGCGCCGGCAGGGTCGAACACCGCGCCGAGCGCCCCGAGGGCCATCAGCCAGCCGACGGTCAGCTCTCCGTTGGCCGCAACGATCGGGATCGCGGCCACGCTCGCTGCGCTGAGCAAGTCGGACAGCACCGAGGTGCGGCGACGTCCGAACCGGTCGACGACCGTGCCGGCGAACAAGGCGGTGACGAGCAGCGGCAACCCGCTCACGGCGGCGACCAGACCAGCGTCGCTGGCTCGGCCGGTGAGGGTCAAGACGATCCAGGGCAGGGCGATCAACGCGATCCCGTTGCCGACCCCGGACAACAGCGTGCTGGCCTCAAGGACGACGAAGGGTCGCCAGGAGGAGGACGAGGGGGCCGAACCCTCAGCGACGGGGATGCCGGTGTCGAGCATGCGGCTCATCGCGCGCCGCCCGGGGTGACGATCCCGTGCAGGACGGAATCGACGACGAGAACGACGGCATCGCGCCGGGCGATCCGTCCATCGCTGACGCCGCTCGAGGCGGCGAAGATGGCACCCACGAACAGATCGACGACCCAGGCGGTCGGGAGGTCGAGTCGCAACGCCCCGGAGTCCTTGGCGCGCCGGACCAGGTCTTCCACGGGCCGGCTGAGGTCGTACCACCGCTCCACCATCTCGGGGAGGTCCCACACCCCTGCGCCGATGTCCAGGAAGCGCAGCTCATCGGCCAACGGCAGGACCGCTTCGGCGAGGCGGGTGAAGGAGGACTCGACGGACTCGTCCGCTCCGACCAGCGCCTTGCCGACCGCTTCCTCGACGCGGACGAGGGCGTCGTCGGCCAAGGCGTACAGCAACGCGTGGCGGGTCGGGAAATACCGGTGCAACGTCGTGCGCCCGACGCCCGCAGCCTCCGAGACGTCGGTCAGGCTGGCTCCCGAGTTCGCGCACAGCACGGTCGCCGCCGTCTCGAGCAGGCGGCGACGCGTGACGTCCGTGTGTGACATGACCCAATTGGAACATGAGTGTTCCACTTAGGTCAACAGTGATCGACTCAAGTGCGTCGACCACGGGAGCAGGGCTCGTCCTGGAATGGTCCTGAGCCGTTGGTGCTTGACCACCGCGTGAGCGACGAATCCTGGCAGGGTGGGCGCATGCCCCAGGCTCACCATCACACGCGCAACCCCGCCCTTCTCGACGACGTCGTGTGGGAGGGACCCCTGGCTGCGCCTGCCGACTTCGTCGAGGCCTGTCGAACGGCTCACGCCGCCCAGCGTTCCTGGGCCGAGGTCCCCGCGCCGGTACGCGGCCGGGTGATCGCGCAGGTCGGCCGCCTCGTCGAGGCCAACAAGGAGTCGCTCGCCCGGCTGGTGACCCGCGAAGTGGGCAAGCCCTACGCGGAGTCTCTCGGCGAGGTGCAGGAGGTCATCGATACCTGCGACTTCTTCCTCGGGGAGGGTCGACGGCTGTATGGCCAGACGGTGCCGAGCGAGATGGCCGACAAGCAGTTGTTTACGTTCCGCGTGCCCGTCGGGGTCGCTGCCATCATCACTGCGGCCAACTTCCCGACCGCCGTGCCGTCGTGGTATCTCGTGCCGGCCCTGTTGTGCGGCAACGCGGTGGTCTGGAAACCAGCTGAGACCTCGGCCGCGGTCGCCCATGCCCTCCTGGAGCTGTTCCGCCGTGGTGGTGTCCCCCACGATCTCCTCCACCTGGTACTGACCGACGGGCCCTCCACCTTTGAGGGCCTGGAGTTGGCCCTGGAGGAGGGCCTGGTCGACAAGGTGGGCTTTACCGGATCCTCAGCGGTCGGGCGCCGGATCGGCGAACTGTGCGGGCGCCATCTGCAAAGCGCCTGCCTGGAGCTGGGTGGGAAGAACCCACTGGTCGTGATGCCCGATGCCGACCTCGACCTGGCTGTCGAGGGCGCGTTGTTCTCCGGGTTCGGTACGGCCGGGCAGCGGTGCACCAGTCTCGGAACGGCGTGGGTCCACCGCGACGTCTACGAACCATTTCGCGAGCTCTTCGTCACGGCGGTCGAGACGGCTGTCGTTGGCGATCCCACCGACACGGTGCTCTATGGACCGATGCTCTCCGAGCGCTATCTCGACGCCCACGTCGCCAACCTGGCGCTCGTCGCCGACCATCACGCGGTCCACGGCTCGACTGGGCTGGGTCGCATCACGTCGGACAACCCACGGCTTGGCTTTGTCGGCGATCCAGACCAAGGCGCCTACGCGCATCCGACGATCGTCGAAGGAGTCCGCCCCGGAGACGCGCTCTATGACACCGAGACCTTCGGGCCCTTGGTGGGGCTGGGGACGTTCGACACCTTCGACGAGGCCGTGGACCTCGCGAGCGGTCACGGGTACGGCCTGTCGGCAGCGATCTATACGCGCGATGCGAAGCACGCCTTCGACTTTCGGGCGCGCGTGGGCGCTGGAATGGTCTCGGTCAACAACTCCACGTCTGGAGCCGAGGCCCACCTGCCCTTCGGTGGAAACGGTCGCTCCGGCAACGGCTCAAGGCAGTCGGGCATCTGGGTACTCGACCAGTTCACGCGATGGCAGTCCATGAACTGGGACGTCAGCGGGCGCCTGCAGAAGGCGCAGATGGACACCCTGGAGATCACCTACGACGAGGAGTTCCGACTGTGACGTCGAGCCGCCTGGAAGCCTTCAGCGACGGAGTGCTGGCGATCGTGATCACGATCATGGTGCTGGAGCTCCGCGTGCCCCTTTCCGAGGGCCTGGACGCAGGGACCTTCGACCAGCTCCGGGAGGCGCACCTCGCCCCCGTCTTCCTCAGCTACGTCATGAGCTTCATCTACATCGCCATCTACTGGAACAACCACCACCACTTGCTCTACACCGTGGAGTCCGTGAGCGCGAGCGTGCTGTGGGCGAACATGAACCTGCTGTTCTGGCTGTCGCTGGTGCCCTTCACGACCTCATGGTTGGGCGAGTATCCGTTCGAGTCTGCGCCGACCGCGTTGTACGGCGCCGTCCTTCTGGCTGCTGGTGCTGCCTACTACATCCTTGAGCGTTTGATCATTCGCGGTCAGGGCATCGACTCCGTGCTCGCAGCGGTGCTCGGCGCAGACAAGAAGGGGATCGCCTCGGTCGTGGTCTACGCCGTGGCCATCGGCGCGGCCTTCGTGTCGCCCGGTGTCTCCTATCTCCTCTACGTCCTGGTGGCCGTGCTGTGGATCATTCCGGACCGGCGCATCGAGCGGGCGGTCAAGAACCACGGCGAGGCGAACCGATGAGCGCCAGGTGAGGGGCTGATGGACACCGACCGCGAGGTCGAGCGCTTGCTGACCGACAAGCTCGAGGAGCTCGACCGTGAGATGGCTGTGCTCACGGCGCCCCCCGAGCAAACGGGAGACATCTCGTTCGGCAAGAGGGTTGGGGACGGCACGGCCATCGCCGTCGAACGACTGACCCAGGTGGCCACGCACGAGCGGATGCTCGAGGTTCGGGCAGAAGTGATCACAGCGCTGGCGAAGCTCGAGGACGGGACCTATGGGCGCTGCGACCGTTGTGGTGGCGTCATCCCGGCGGACCGCCTCGAGGTGCTGCCGTGGGCCACGGTGCACGTCGCCTGTCCCTCGTGACCGCTTCTCGGCAGGTGGACACCACGGGGATTCGATCCGCAACGGTCAGTCGGCGTGCAGGACCTTGTGGTCGGCAGCCTCGGCGCGGGCTAGACGGCGCGATCGTCGGGCGTAGGAGCGCCAGCCACAGGAGCATCGCGCGACGGTGAACGGGCCGTCGTCGACGATCTCGGTCTCGTGGGTCGCCGTCGTGGACGTTGCGTCGTTCCCAGCGATGACCACGATCTCGGGGACTGCCTTGGTCAGCATGGATCCGTCGTCGTCGGCGGGGTCCATGAGCGCACGCTACGTGGTCGCCGGATCGCGCACCACCGGAACGGGAAAAGTCCGCGGCGCCCCAGCCTGACGGCCGTGGTGGGCGTCGGCGCCTAGGGAACGTTCCCGCCAATATGGGAGGTCTTCCCGATGTGCGGTTGGGTCGCCTCTTCCTAGGTTCGTGGCGTCCAATCCGCCCAACCCCGGGAGTCTCCAATGGCGATTTTCCTCAATAGTTCCAACGTCCCCGGAGCAGTCAGCGGCGCCGCCTCGTGCGAGGCCGATATCTCGTTCCCCGCGATCGGGGAGGGCTCATGACGCGCACGCGAGCGCTGGCCACGACGCTCGCCGCGCTGGCTCTGACGGCTTCGATCCTGGTTGCCACCCCGCCCGCCCAGGCCACCGCCCCCCGACACGTCGTGCACGAGAAGGTGGCGAAAGCTCGAGCCGCGACCGCTCAGTTCCACTCCCTGGGGGCAGCTAAGCGGGCTGGGTACAGCAAGTTGCTGGACTCGGCTGGTCTGGCCTGCATCTCCATGCCGGGCATGGGTGCCATGGGAGTCCACTACGTGAACGGCGCCTTGGTCGGAGACCCGACCGTGCGCGTCGACCGTCCCGAGGCCGTCATCTACTCCTGGATCAACGGGCACCGTCGGCTGGTCGCGTTGGAGTACGTCGTCCTCAAGCAGGACTGGGAGGCTGTCCACGGTCAGGATGCGCGAGCGCCCAAGCTGTTCGGGCAACGGTTCGGGTTGACCCTGGAAGGCAACCGGTACGGGTTGCCAGACTTCTACTCCCTGCACGCGTGGGTCTGGAAGAAGAATCCGGCGGGCTTGTTCAGTCCCTGGAATCCCGACATCCGTTGCCGGGCCTAGCCCGGGTCAGCGCTCGGGGTCGCGGCCACCGCGCCGCGACCCCGAGCTGTGCTGTGTCAGCTCGGTGCAGGGTGAGCGGGCACGAACGAGTGCAGCCCGTCGGCCTCCTCGGCTCGGATCAGGTGGACGACCGCGTTGATCAGTGCCAGGTGGGTGAACGCCTGCGGAAAGTTCCCCAGCTGACGGCCGCTCTTGGCGTCGATCTCCTCGGCGTAGAGGCGTAAGGGGCTGGCAAAGCTCAGCAGGCGTTCGCAGAGTTTGCGTGCGCGTGAGACCTCACCGATCTCGACCAGCGCCGACACCAGCCAGAACGAGCAGATGGTGAATGAGCCCTCCTCACCGTCAAGCCCATCGTCGGTCTCGTGGGTTCGATAGCGCAGGACGAGCCCGTGGTCAGTGAGCTCGTCGGCGATCGCGAACACGGTGGCCCGGATGCGTGGGTCGTCGGGTGGGAGGAAACGCATCAGGGGCATGAGCAGCAAGGACGCATCTAGGGCGTCGGTGTCGTAGTGCTGGGTGAAGACACCCCGGTCGTCGACTCCCTTGGCGCAGATGTCGGCGTGGATGTGGTCGGCTAGGTCTTGCCACTTGCGCGCGTACTCGGGCTCCTCGTGAAGCCTGGCCAGCTTGGCCCCACGGTCCAGCGCCACCCAGCACATCATCTTGCTGGAGGTGAAGTGCTGCGGTTTCCCGCGGACCTCCCAGATCCCGCGATCGGGTTCCTCCCAGTGCGCGGCGGCTTCCTCGACCTGTCGCTTGAGGATGGGCCACAACGCCTCGCTCGTGCGCTCACGCGAGCGCACGTGGAGGTAGACCGAGTCGAGGACCGCACCCCAGACGTCGTGCTGCCGCTGGGAGAAGGCGCCGTTGCCGATGCGCACGGGAGACGCGCCCTCGTAGCCGTGCAGGTGGGGAAGAGTGGATTCGTGCAGCTCGTGCTCGCCTCCCACGCCGTACATCACCTGGAGGTTGGAACCATCTCGGCAGGTGTCGGCGAGAAAGAAGAAGAAGTCATCGGCCTCGCGATCGAAGCCCAAGGTGTAGAGGCCCCAGAGCGCGAAGGTCGAGTCGCGTACCCAGGCGTAGCGGTAGTCCCAGTTGCGCTCCCCGCCGGGCGTCTCTGGGAGCGACGTGGTCGGGGCGGCCAGCAGGGCCCCGGTCGGTGCGTAGGTCAGCCCTTTCAGCGTCAGCGCGCTTCGTTGGAGATAGTTGCGCCAAGGGTGGTCCGGGAACTCGCCGGCGGTGATCCACTGCCTCCAGTACTCCGCCGTGCGATGGAGCCGTTCCTTGGCCTCGGCGAACGTCGTGGGGCCGGGCAACGCCGACCACGACAGGGCAACGAAGCGTTCGTCGCCCTCGACCATTCGGGTCCGCGCCCGAACCCCGCGCCCCTCGATTCCGCAGCGCAGGTCGCTGGTGAGCTTCAGGGTGACGTCGGCCCCTTCGCCAACCGCCGTGAGTTGCGTGTAGCCGTCGTCGTCATAGCTCCACTCGGCTGGGGAGCGTCCGTAGTCGAACACCGGCTCGCACGTCATCGCCAGGTCCACGGTCCCGGAGACGCATCGAACCGTACGGACGAGACAGTGCTCGGCATCGAAGTCGGTCGGCGACCGTCGGTGGGTGCGCGAGCGCTCGTCGACGTTGTGCCAAGGCCCCATCACCAGAGCCTCGCGAACGATGAGCCAGCCGGTGCTCGTCTGCCAGGTCGTCTCGAGCATGAGACTGCCCGGGAGGTAACGGCGGGCGGCTGGCACCGCGATGTCGTAAGGCCCGAGGCGGAAGCTGCCCGCGCTGCGGTCGAGCATGGCGCTGAAGACGCTGGGAGCATCGGGTCGCGGGACGCACATCCACTCGACGGCCCCGTTGGGTGCGACCAGGCAGGTCGTCTCGCAGTCGGACATGAACCCGTACGACGCGATGGGTGGATAGCTCGATCGCCCATGCCACGCGGGTCCGGCAGGGCCGAGTTGGTCGACGTGCGGCTCAGACCCAGTCATAGGGTCATTCTGACGGGTGGCGCTCCGAGGTGGGGCGAATCGGGCTGCTCGGTGTGCTCAGCGAGAGCTGCGGTTCGCCCCGGCAACGACCACGGTCGAGAGTGGGTCGTCGTCCGCGGCGTTCACTGCTCCGTAGCCACCGACGAGGTCGCGAACCGACTCCACGCCGTAGTCGGCTGGCGTGACGAGGAGCGCATCGAAGTCGTATTCGAGCGGATCTTCGGGGCCTGGGCGACGACGCCTGAACAAGCCCAGCAAGGGGATCTGTACGAGAAGCCAGGCTAGGGCGATGAGCACGTACGGGTAGCTGCTCGTGGTCGAGGAGGCCGTGGTGGGCTGGTCGACCCCGGAGACCGTGACCTTGACCGTGTAGCGGCCGAACGCGGGTGGGCCCAACGAGAGGGGAACGGTTGCGCTGGCCGTCGCACCTGGAGCGATCTCGCCGAGTTGCGGCTGTGCGACCACGCTCGTCGGGTTGGCGCCCTGTCCAGCCGTCACCACCACGGGCGGGTTGAGCAGCGGAACGGTGCCGGTGTTCTGCACAGTGACGGTGAACGTGCGTTTGGCGGCTAGGCCGAGCCACGCCGTCCACGGCCCGTTGCCGGCGAGCTCGGACGTCACGACGACCGACCGGCGCACGACGACCTGGCTGGGGTCAGCCGTCTCCGCGCCAAACACTTCGAACGGCTGGTCGACGGCCTTCAGGCTCTCCGGGCTCGAGACGTGCAGCACGCACGGACAGGGCGCCGGCGGCGTGCCGACCACCATGTCGACGTAGAACGTGCCGTCAACGGTGCTGGTCGTGGTGACGGCGCGCTTGGTGTCGCAGTCGCTGATCCCGTTGAGGAACAGGTTGCCGCACAGGGCCACTTGGAGGAGCACCGAGGCCGGCCAGCCCTGACCCTGCACAGCGATCTTGGTGCCTGGGGGGCCGAAGGGAGGGCTCGCGGTCGCAGACAATTGGACGATCTCTTCGGCGCCTGGCGAGGTTGTCTCGGCCACGCGCGTCCCACCGCCCACCGCCGCAGCGACCGGGAGGACAGGGCCGATCACCACCACTGCGGCAAGCAGGGCGACGACCGCGCGGATCTTGATCATCGGGCGGCTGCGTGCGCTCCGCCTCGGCTGGCTGCCAGATCCTCGGGGTCGGGCTGCTGGGTCTCGCGTCGCCGTCGAGTGAACAGCCAGCCGCCGACCGCGACGAGCACGATCACGAGGAGCAGCCACGGAAGGATCCATATCACGGCGTCGCCCGACGAGGGGGCAGAAGTCTCGGTCCCGCTCACGGTCACGGTGGCACTGACCCGGTCCGCGAACGGCGGGTCGGCCCAGACCTCGGAGAACGTCGCCTCGTTGCCGGGGAGGATCTCGGGCAGCGGCTTGTCGTCGGGCTGGTAGAGCGTCCGGCCGAAGAGGCCGTTGACGACGAGGCTGCGGTTGGGCGTTACGCGAACGTTGCCCTCGTTGCGCACCGTGTAGGTGATGGTGGCCTCACGAGGGAAGGCCAGTCCCGGGATACCGCCGGAGTCCAGGTCCACCGACACGGACTCGACCACCAGCTGGGGGTTGAGCGGCCCGCTGATGCGCGTGTAGATCCGAACCCCCACCGCCTGCTGGACCTGGATCACCGCGCCCTCGGCTGTGGTCTGCTCGCCGGTGGCGACGGGGTTGAGCGCCACGATGCCGCCCACGTGGTCTCCGGGCGTGGCTCCGGGAGGAACGTCCATGGTGAAGGGGACCTTGACCGTGGCTTTCGGCTTGATGGTCACCTCGTCGGTGCGGAGAGTGATCCAGGAGCCGACGTCGGTGTTGTCCTCGTTCTGGGGGCGTAGCGCAAACCCAGCACCCGGGGAGTTGAACGCGTCCGCGGGATACAGCTGCAACGTGAGGGGATCGGCCGTCACGTTCGTGATGGCTACGGCGTCCTCAACCACCTGACCTGCGGCGGTCTCGATCGCGAAGAACGCCCGGTTGCTCGTCGTGTTCTGTGAGCTCGTGGCGGGCACGATCGCCCACGACCCGTTGTCCGCGGCACTCGCGGGGAGGATCGGCGCAAGCGCGAGAGCGAGTCCGGCGCCCGCAAGCAGCACGCCCAGGCGTCGGAGCGTTGTCGTCAAAGCGCGCTTCGGTGTGGGCATGCACGAACCCTTGCGGCCGGGGGAGCCGGACCAGTCGGCTCCCGGGAGTGTTCCGTTGAGTGGACCGTACCTACTCATAGTGGAACAACACAAGGCCTCACCCGGGGGAGTGCGAAGTGTCCGGGCGGCCGATGGTCGAACGGTCGGCACCTCGTTGACACTCGACGATGTCATGCTTACTCTCGGGAGACTTGTAACGCTGTTCCGCCAGACGGGACACCTGACCGGTTGTCAGCCGGCTGCTGGCGAGGGTCGCGAGCCGACGCACGAGCAAGGAGGGTCCGCGTGCGCGTCAGCCGGTGGGCCGCGGGCCTCGGGGCCGGGTGCCTGCTGCTCACGACGGGGTGCGTGCGCGCCACGACCGAGGGCTTCCTCCCCGACAACGGTGCCTCGACGTCGGTGGTGGCGCCGGGCATCGGTGATTCGAGCATTCGCGTGGGCTTCGTCCCCGTCGACTTGGAGAAGGTGTCAGCACAGCTCGGCTTCACCGTCGCCAGCCAAGGTGATCCGGCCGCCCAGATCCAGGCTCTGGTCGACTGGGCCAACGCCAACGGTGGCGTGGGCGGTCGCACCATCGATCCGGTGGTGCGGGTCTACGAAGCCTCTGGGGACTCTCCCGAGTCCGAGGAAGCCTTGTGCAAGCAACTCACCCAGGACGACAAGGTCTTCGCCGCGGTGCTCAACGGCCAGTTCCAGCCGTCGGCCCGACCGTGCTACGCCGCGGCGAGCACGGTGATGCTCGACCAGACGCTGGTGCCGCAGAGCGACCAGAGCCTGGCCGAGCTGTCGCCCTATCTGTGGCAGCCCAGCCTCCCCAGCTATGACGATTTCGCCAACGGGCTCATGGCCACGCTGAAGGACAACAACTGGTTCGCCGGAGCAACCAACCTGGCGATCGTCGCTCCCGACAAGTCCATCAACAAGGACCTCGTCAACGACGTCGTGATCCCGCAGCTGGCGGGGACCTACGACGGTCCCGTGACGACGTTCTGGATCGATACGAGTGAGCTCGGCACCCTGAGTCAGGGCATCGAGCAGGCTCTTTTCTCCTTCAAGGGCAAGGACGTCAGCCACGTGATGTTCCTTGGGGGCGAGCGCATTGCGCCGTTCTTCCAGGCCACGGCCAGCATCCAGAAGTTCAAGGCTCGTTACTCCTTCAGCACGTGGGACAGCCCCAACTTCATGACCGACAACCCCGAGCTGGTCCCTCAGGACTCCCTGCCTGGCTCGATCGGCATCGGTTTCTCTCAGGGCTCAGACACCCCCAACGACTTCTACACCTGGGCGACGACCGATGCCCAGAAGGAGTGCAAGGGCATCTTCGATGCGGCGGGGGTGACCTTCGAGGGCATCGACCAGGCTCGGACGGCACTGATGTACTGCGACTCGGTGCGCTTCCTGAAGATGGTCGGCGACCTCGCAGGCGCAACTTTGAACGCCGCGACCCTCGCGGCGGCCGCCGCGGAGCTGGGCGACACGTTCCAGGCTGCCAGCGGATTCGGCACCGACTTCTCCGGCGAGCGAAGGGCTGGGGGCAGCGCCTACTCAGTGCTCGCCTACGACCTCGACTGCGCGTGCTACCGCTACCAGGGCGACCCCGTGCCCTACCCGCCGCCGTCATGAGCACTCCCGTCGATCGCGACTACCTCGACCACGCGGCGCGCGTCGCCCTTGGGGTGACCGGACGTCAGCAGGTCGCGCGCTACTCCCGGGCGGCCGGAGACCGGGGCCGTTCGCGAGTGACCAGCCTGGCTCGCCTGGCTTTCGCAGACGCCTTACCGACGGTGCTCGTCGTGCTCTTGGTGGCCACGATCGCCCCCGACCTGTCCACCACCGAATCGACCCTGCGCGCAGCCGTCGTTGCCGGCGCGTTGGTCACGGTCCTCGCCTCCTTCCTGGCGCTTGCGCTCGCGGGTGGCGGCCGTCGCCTCAAGGTCGCCGTGATCGTCGGCACCAACGCGGGCCTCGTCGCCGTCGTCGTGGCCCAGCTTTCGACCCTGTGGGCGGTGGGGGCGGTCCTGGCCCTTCGCGCGGCACTGCTGGGCGCCGGTGTCGTCGTTCAGCGGCCGCTGCTGGTCGACGTCGCCCCGCCGGAGGCGCGGCTGCGCGCCCTCGCCCGGTGGCGCGCGGGCGCTGTCGTCGGGGCCTCGGCTGCTGCCGGGCTTGCAGCACTGGCCGTTGGCGGGCCGGAGTGGGGATGGCGCGGAATGCTCGCGCTCGCGGGGGGCGTCGCCGCCGTCCTCGGGCTCGCCGTCGCCTTCGTGGACGACCCTGGGGTTGGAGGCTTCGAGCGCAACCGCATGATCAAGCTGGTCGGGCCCGATGCCGCCCCGAGCGATCGCCTGGGCGGCGTGGGACTGTCGCTGGACCGTGCGGCCCGAACCGCAGCTGTCCGCATCTCCTTGACCGGGTATGTCGGTGTCGGCTTCGCTGTCGCTGCACCGATCGCTGCGTCCCTCGCGTGGGTGCAAGGACTTGGCTTCACGCTTCCTGCGGCGTTCGGTGGGCTCGCAGCAGCGTGGTTGGCAGCAGCGATCGCGACCGTCCTGGCCTCGGACGGCCTGGAGGCGCGGCGCAGGAGGAGCCCTGGCAGCCTCGCGGCCGCCGCGCCCGTCCTGCTCGGTGTTGCCGTGGTCGGGCTGCTCACTTTGGGCCTTTCCCCGAATGCCCTTGGCGCCCTGGTGGGCGTCGCTGTTGCGGCGGCTGGAGGGGTCTTGGCTGCCAGTGTCCTCGACGCCACCGCTCTGTCGGCCGTAGAGCCGATGGATCGACCTGCGGTGGCTGCGCTGACGTCGTTGTCCACGGTCGGCGGCGCGGTGCTCGGACTCGTGTGGGTCGAGGTCGCCGGCAACCGCTACGACACGGGTGTGGCCCTGTGGTCGCTGGCACTGCCGGTGGGGCTGTGCGCCCTCGCGTCCGTACGGCTTCCGCGCGCGGCGGATCGTGCGCTCGCCGAGGTCGTCGAGACCATCGCCCTGCGCGCTGAACTCGCGCCTCCCACGGCGACGGCCGAGGTGCCGCGATGGGCGCGCTCGGTCGATACGAGCGCCCTGTGGCGGCCGGCTCTTCCACCGGCGTTGCTCCCCCCGGTCGGCTATGCGTCCAGTCCGGCCACGGCCCCCGCCCCCGCCGCCGCGACCGGGGCCGGGGCCGCCGAAGCCGGCGACAACCGACCACCTGCGCCTTCGCCCCCAGCGCTCGGGGCGCCGGTGGGTGTCGACCCCCTTGACCCGAACGTCCCGCTGGCCGATCTGGTCGCCGGGCATGAGGTCGTGGCGGGCGAGGTCGTGCCAACGGTCGGCCCGTCGGTCCATCTCGTCGCGCGGCTGATTGCCGATCCGGAACTCACCGACGGTGAGGAGGCCGGCCGAGAGGAGCACACCGCCGACGGCGGCGACGGATCCCTGAACCCTGCGCTCACGAGTTCCGTCAACGGCGCCGCGGTGTCCGGGCCGGTCAACGGGATCAGCCCAAACGGCAGCCACAACGGCGTAGGCACAACCCGCTCGGCGCCGTACGTGGACCTGCTCCCCGGCGGTCCCGGGTCCGACGGGCACCTCGATCCGCTGACGGCGCCCCTCGAGCAGCTCGGAAGCTATGAGGTCGGCACCGTTTGGGAGTACTCGTTGCCGGGGCTGACCCCACAGGGTGAGCGAGCAGAGGGTCCCGCTGTCCTCGAGGCGCGCACCCTGAACTACTCCTACGGGTCGGTGCAGGTGCTCTTCGACGTCGACCTGCGGGTCGAGGAAGGCGAGCTGGTGGCCTTGCTCGGTCCGAACGGCGTGGGGAAGACGACGCTGCTACGGGCGCTGTCGGGCTTGGCCCGACCGTCCTCGGGCCAGGTCATCCTCGGCGGAGAGGACGTCACGCGCCTGGGCGCGGCCCGTCGCGTGCCCCTGGGCCTCTCGGAGATCGTGGGTGGTCAGGCCGTCTTCGGATCGATGACCGTGGCCGAGAACCTCCGGATGTACGGCTTCACGCTCGGCCGCGACAAGTCCGCCGTCGATGCGGGCACCGAGGCGGCCTTCGAGGTCTTCCCCCGGCTGTCGGAGCGGCGCAACCAGCTCGCGTCGACGCTCTCCGGCGGCGAGCAGCAGATGCTCGGCTTGTCGAAGGCCTTGATGCTGAAGCCCAAGGTGCTGTTGGTGGACGAATTCTCGCTCGGTCTGGCACCGGTGGTCGTCGGTGAGCTGATGGCCCTCGTCCGCCGGCTCAACGCGGAAGGCACCGCAATCCTTCTCGTGGAGCAGTCGGTGAACGTCGCGCTGAGCCTGGCCCGGCGGGTCTACTTCATGGAGAAGGGGCGCATCGTCTACCAGGGTCTGGCCGAGGAGCTGCGCGAACGCCCTGACCTGGTGGCAGAACTGACCCTGGGCGGCCATGCCGACCGGTTGGCTGAGGCCCCCGCATGACCTGGCTGACTGGCTTCGACCTGTCGCTGGCTCGCCTGCTCCTCGGTCTGTTCACCGGGTTGATCTACGGACTGCTCGCCGTCGGGCTGGTCCTGGTGTTCCGGGCCAGCCGCTTCATCAACTTCGCTCAGGGGGCCATCGGCGTTTTCGGCGCGGCCATCCTCGGCGTGCTCGTCACCCAGTTCGGCGTTCCCTACTGGATCGCGTTTGCTGCGGCCCTGCTGGCGGGCGCAGGGATCTCCGCCCTCACCGAGGTAGGCATCATTCGCCGGTTGGCCTCCGCCCCCAAGGTGCTGGGCATGGTGGCAACGCTCGGGCTGAGCCAGTTCCTGCTGGTTTTCGCCTTGGTGATCAACAAGAACGCGTCCTCTGGAGCCACGTTCCCCAAGCCGGTCGGCTTTCCGCAGTACGAGCTCGACTCGATCCTGATCACGCCGCCCTACGTCGCGATGATCGCCCTGACCCCGATCCTGCTGCTCGCCTTGGCCTACTTCCTCAAGCGCACGCGCTATGGACTGGCCATTCGAGCGGCCGCCGACAACCCCGACGCAGCCTCACTCGCGGGCGTGGCCGCCGCCCGGATGGTGACCCTGTCGTGGGCGGTCGCTGGCGCCATCGCTGCGTTTTCGGCCGCTCTCGTTTGGCCGACCCAGGGCACGGTTTCGGTGGAGAGCCTGGGGCCCTCTCTGTTGCTGGCCGGCTTGGCGGGCGCCGTGATCGGGCGCCTGCAGTCGCTCCCGATCGCCTTCTCCGCCTCGCTCGGCATCGGCGTCGTCGAGCAAGTCGTGCGCTCCAAGTACCCGACTGGCGGGCAGGCGGAGCTCGTGCTCGGTGTCATCGTCGTGGTCGCTCTACTCGTACAAAAACCGTTGTCACGTCGAGAGAAAGTTACGGGCGACTGGGCTCGCTTGGCTCCCGAACCCGTGCCGACGGCCTACCGGCAGGTCTTGCTCATCCGGCTCTTTCCGTGGATTGTCGGTATCGCCGCCTTCGGCTATGCCGCGTACCTGGCCTTCGGCATCTCCAACACCACCGCCTCGGTGCTGACCGTGGTCGTCGGCGCAGCCATCATCGGCTTGTCTGTCATCGTGGTCACCGGGCTCGCTGGTCAACTCTCGCTCGGGCAGTACGCCTTCGCGGGGATCGGCGCGGTGGCGTCGGTGGTCGTGTCACAGCGCACGGGCTTCTTCGACATCGGGCTGGTGTCGGCCGCCGTGGCCGGCGGCGTCGTGGCTGCCCTGTTGGGTATACCCGGGCTGCGACTGCGTGGCCTCGCTTTCGCGGTGACGACGCTGGCCTTCTCGCTGATCACCTCGACATGGCTGCTCAAACAGGACTTCATGCTCGGGGACGGGCTGGCGCCGGCCAAGCCGATCGTCGGCCCGTGGGAGCTGTCGACGGCCAAGGGCTACTACTTGTTCTCGCTGGCCGTCCTGGCGATCGCCCTGTTCCTGGCGGCCAACGTCCGTCGCACCGGCCTTGGGCGACTCGCTCGGGCCCTTCGAGACAACGAGGATGCGGCTCGCGCGTTCTCGGTGGCAGCGTCGCGACGAAAGCTGCAGGTCTTCGCGGTCTCTGGGGCGTTGGCAGGGATCGGCGGCTCGGTGATCGGTCACTCTCAGAGCTCGCTGACGGCCAATGTCTTCCCGGCCGGAGCCAGCATCGACGTGGTTGCCATCGCCGCGGTCGGCGGACTGGGGGTGCTCATCGGGCCGATTCTGGGGTCGCTCTACATCGTGGGGCTCCCACTCCTGGCTGGGCTCGACACCCTCGGTCGCGCGGCCGTGTCCTTGGGTTGGCTGATCCTTGTGGTCGTGGCGCCGGGCGGCTTCGGCGGCTTCCTCGTCCAGGTGCGCAACCGCTTCTACGACGTGCTCGCGCGGCTCTCCGGCGTGGACCCCGGGGCGGCTCGGGCTGCCGACCGAGCCGGTATGCCGGACCGGGCGATGCGCGGGACCGATCTCACGGCGCTCCGGCCGGTGTCCGGTCCAGCCGCGAGGGCCGTTCAGCCACAGCTGGGCGCTGAGGGCTCGGTGGGGCGGCTGCCCGCGGGATCTGACGCTGTGCTGTCTGTGCGCGGACTGGCGCGAGCCTTCGGAGGCGTACGCGCAGTGCGGGGTGTCGACCTCGACGTCCGTCGCGGAGAGATCCTCGGCATCATCGGCCCGAACGGCGCGGGCAAGACGACGCTGTTCGAGATCGTGGCCGGCTTCACGGCGCCCGATGAGGGGAAGGTCGTTTTCGACGGGGTCGACGTGACGCGGATGGCGCCCGAGGCCCGGGCTCGGCAGGGCCTGGTCCGGTCGTTCCAGAGCAGCGCCCTGTTCCCCACCTTCACGGTGCTCGAGACGGTCATGGTCGCCTGCGAACAGCGTTCGTCGACCAACGCCGTGTTGTCCCTCGCCGGCTGGTCACGCCCAGACCGTCGTAAGCAGGCACGCGCCATGGACCTGCTGGCGGTCATGGGCCTGACCCCGATCGCGCAACGGCCGGTAGCCCAACTAGCCACGGGCACCCGGCGGATGGTGGAGCTCACGTGCATGCTGGCCCTCGAGCCAACCGTCCTGCTGTTGGACGAACCCGCGGGCGGGCTGGCCCAGTCGGAGGGACAGGCCCTGGTCGCCCTGCTTCAGGCCATCCGCTCCGACCTGAGCACGACCGTGGTGATTGTCGAGCACGATCTGCCCTTGCTCTTCCAGGTGTCTGATCGGCTGGTCGCCATGGAGCTGGGTCAGGTCATCGCAGCAGGGTCTCCCGAGGACGTCCGCAACCACCCCGATGTCGTGCGCTCCTATCTGGGCGGGGACATCAACGCGGTGGAGCGTTCCGGTGCTCTGGTGCAGGCTTGACGTCCGATGACTCCCGAACTCAGGCTGCTCGCCGCCGCCGAACGTGGCGACGTGTCGGATGTCCGTGCCGCGCTTTCGGACGGGGCTGATCTCGAGGCACGCGACGGCGCCGGTCGTACGGCGCTGCTCCTGGCCGTCCTCGAGGACCGCGTGGACGCCGCCCGGCTCCTCGTGGAGAACGGAGCCGACGTCAACGCCCTCGACGAGCGCAGCGACACGCCCTTCCTCGTCACAGGAGTGACTGGGAGCGTGGCGATGCTGATGACTCTGCTGCCCGCTGGCCCGGACACGACGATCACCAACCGCTACGGCGGCGTCGCTGTCATCCCGGCCTCCGAGCGCGGCCACGTGGACTATGTGGCGGCCGTCCTGGAGCACACGGACGTCGACGTCAACCATGTGAACAACCTCGGTTGGACGGCGTTGCTCGAGGCCGTGATCCTTGGCGACGGCGGCCACGCGCACCAGGCCATCGTTCGGTGCCTGCTCGATCATGGAGCCGACCCGCGTATCGCTGACAAGGACGGGGTTTCCGCCCTCGAGCACGCCCGCCAACGAGGATTCAAAGCCCTCGTGGAGACCTTGTCTGCCTAGGACGGTCCAGGGTCACCCAGGGGCGACCGAAGCGGGCTGGTTCGCGACGTGGAACGGCCCCCCGCACTCGCCGTCTGGGGCGTCGAGCGCAGGGGGCCGGCTTGGGACGACGACCCATGGTCGTCGCAGGGGGAGAGTCCTAGAACTCCTCGAACAGGCGACCCTGGCCGTAACGGCGGTCGTCGATGCCGTTCTCGCGCAGGGCGAACCACCAGGTGGCCGCGTTGATCGCAACGACGGGCTTGTGCAGCCAACGCTCGGCCTCAGCGGCCAGGCGCACCATCGACAGGTTGGTGCCGCACTGAACGATGGCCTGGGGATCGGTCTCGTTCACCTCGATGATCGCGTCGCGCAGCTCGTTCTCCGTCACGTGCGCAATCGAAACGGCCGTGGGGCACTTCAGACCCTTGACCGTGGTGACCTCGAAACCCATCTCCTCGAAGAACTTCTGAACCTGCTGGTCACCGTTGGCCTGGTAGGGGGTGATGCAGGCGATCTTTCGGACGCCGAACAGATTGAGCGCCTTCTCGCAGGCCTCTGCCCCGGTGGCGACGCCAAGACCGCCGGAGCGTTCTGACACCCGGGCCTTGAACTGGCGGTTGCCCTCGATGCCACCCCAGAAGGTCTCGGCCGACATGCCCATGACCATGTAGTCGATCTCGGCGGTGCAGACCCGGTCGATGGCTGCGTCGATCTCATCGTCGAGCTGGACGCGCAGCTTCTCCATCTGCTCCTCGGAGGACAGGTCCTGGTCGCGGATGTGGATGCGGGCGAACAGAGGGGTCACGCCAGGCACACTCATGGCATTGAAATCGGCCTCGACGATGCTGTTGGTGCTCGGCGCGAGCACGCCGAACTTCCGCCGCCAGGCGAGCTGATCGGTCATGAGTGGGCCTCCAAGGTGCGGTCGACAGGGACGACGGACGTACGGGTGTGCAGGAGCAGCCGCCACGCGGCATAGGCGAAGGCGGCCTGAGCCAGACTGTTGGTCAGCTGCTCGGTCCACTGGGCGGCGAGGGTCTGGTCGGGCTTCGCAGCGAGCGGCGGCAGCACCAACGTGGCCACGGCGTAGACGACAAATAACCAGACGACGACGCGGTCAGCGTTGCGCCGGCCGAGCCGAGCACCGTAGGCAGCTATCGCGAGGGCTCCGAGCGCGGCCACGGCCAACAACGGCTTGGTTGAGCCGGCCGCCAGGGCCCCGGCCACGCCGAGGCCCATCACCACGGCGAAGGACCACCAGGGCATCGGGCGATCGCGCAACACCGACAGGCACGACCAAGCGAGGATGAGGAAGCCGCTGGCAAGCAAGGGGAACAGCGACTGCTCAAGGACCGGGATATCCACACACGGCCCGGCCACGAGCAGCTTCCATACGGCCTTGCTCAGGCCGCCCGCGACGATGAGGATGCCTCCGGTCCGGGCGGCGAGACTGATACCCGGAATGGCTCGCCCCGCGACCTCGGCCAGCATCAGGCAACCGATCCCGGCCAGAACGACGGGGACGAAGTCCTCAGCTGCGAGCAGCAGGTCGTACTCGGTGCAGACATCGACGGCCATGGAGTCTCAGACCCGCGCAGCTTCCTGGTCGCGCTCGGCCCACAGGTCGCGCTTCCTGAATGGCGCCTTGAGAAACCGCGTTGCCGCCTTCGGAGTGGTCAGCCAGGCCACCCGCGCGCCGTTCTTGCCCCGGTTGAGCACGCCGTCGGCGAGGAACGGGGTGACCGTCTCAACCCGGTCGCCGAGGATGTTGAAGATCTTCTTGGCCTTCTCAAGGGCCTCGGGTTGCCCGTCGTAGTCGTCCTCGAGCAGGTCAGTGAGCACGATTCCCGGGGAGAGGAATCCCACCGAGACGGGCTGGCCTTTCTGTTCTTTCACCAAGGACTCGGTGAGGTAGGTCACGGCGCGCTTGGACGCCCCGTAGGCGGCCATCCCGTTCGCCTTCTGACCACCTGAGCCGAACCCCTCCATGTTCCAGACGTGGCCGAAGCCTTGTGCACTCATCCCCGCCAAAGCCACCGCGGTGCCGTTGATCACTCCGTGCAGGTTCGTCGCGAGGACGGTCTCGATGCTGGACTCAGGCACCTCGGCGAAGGGACGTCTTGGCGCTGAGGTCCCCGCGTTGTTGACCCAGAAGTCCACCGTGCCGAACCGGCCGACGGCGACGTCCCACAGACCCTGCAGATCGGCCCGCTTCGTGACGTCCGCGGTCATGCCGTGGACTCGATCCCCGGCGCCGGCGGTGGAGAGTTCTTTGACGGCCGCATCGACGGTGGGTTGGCTGCGTCCGCAGATCACCACCGAAGCGCCACGGGTCAGCAGCTCGTGGGCCAGGCCAAGACCAATGCCTCGAGTTCCTCCCGTGATGACGACGACCGGGCCCGTGGCTGTGGTCCGACCCCCGGCCGTGTGGGCGCCCATCAGCCCTGGCTCCAGTCGAGTTGCCCGTGGAGCACGTAGGTCAGCTGGTCGCCCTTGAATGCTTCCCAGACCACGCTCATGGTCAGCCGGTCGTCGAGCAGGAACTCGCGACCCTTGATCTTCCAGACGTCGCCACCGGTGAAGTGCTGACTCGTGAACAAGGCACGGCCGTAGCCCCGGGCGTTGCCTCGTACGTCCGGCCCGTCGTAGGTGGTGTTGGCACCGTTGCGTGTGCGCTCGAAGGCGTAGGAGCGCGGGAGCACTCCCTCCCACGTCACCTCCTGTCGAGCCCGCGTGAGGGTGAGTGGTTCGTGGGTGATGGTCACCACGTTGCTGCCGACCCGCGACTGGTCCGCCGCGTGGACCTCCATCGCTCCGTGCCAAGCCCCACGCGCCTTGGTCGGCAGCACCTGCGGGCGTGACCCGTTGCGGGTCTCGTCGGCGATCCACTGCTCGATCTCGGCCTGCGCCTCGGGGGTCGAGGAGTCGAAGTAGCGCTTGTAGACCCCGTTGAACACCGCGCAGACGGTCCAGCCGTCGTGCAGGACCGAGGAGTAGACCTGCGTCCCGCCGTCGGGGAGCACGTGGTTCCACGTGCGCAGATCTGCCTGCCACCCCGGTGAGTAGTAGTGGGCGTCGACAAAGAAGCCGTACGGCTGGCCGGTCCCGTAGAAGTCCGGACCCATGTAGACCCGGTTCTCGTCGGAGTCGATGACGCCGAAGTCGAACTGAGCGCCCAGCTCCAACCGGTTGCGCAGAGCCCCGGTCGCGTCGAGGCGCGTGTTCATCCAGTAGCGGGTCTCGCCATTCTCGAAGACGCTGGCGCGGCTGACGTTCTCGTAGCCGACATGGTTGCCCTCGGGGTCGAACAGGCTGGGACGCCCGTGCCACTCGCCCTCGATGCGCTGCTGCCACTCGCTGGGCTTGTCGTCCTCGCTGTGCTGGCTCACGGTGCGGTCCTGATCTCGTTGGTCAGCAGCTCCTGGCGCAGGGCCTCGGACTGGTCGCCGATCAATCGCGTGATGTTGTTCCAGACCGGGTCGACCTCGACGCTGAACAGGTTGGCACGGTTCTTCGCGTCACGGTCGGGCAGGTCTGTGTCGTCGAACGTGTCCGTCACCTCGGCTGGAAGTCCCTTCTCCAACAAAGAGAACCAGTGGTCTTGGTAGGCCAGGACCGACTCCTCGACGGAGCGGAAGGCTTGTTCGTCGGCTCGGAAGGCGCACATCCAGGGCGACATCATCGAGAACTGACGGGGGCCGATGCTGGCCTTGGACAGCCCGTCGAGGGCGATGGTCGACTCATAGGTCGCGGTAATCGGCTCGTAGACGTGGTCGATGTACGCCAGGTGCGACGACAGGTCGACGCGCTGGATGAGATCGAGATGGAACGCATAGGTTCCCTGCCCAGCCACCGAGTCGAGCGTGAAGTGCGGAAGGCCCGTCTCGGCGGGACCGAAAGCGAAGACCATGTGGCTGTCGAGGCCGATCGCGTCGACCGTCAGGCCGACATAGACCATCTTTGCCACGCGGTCACCGGTCCAGATCCGCATGCACCCCACTGGTTCCGGGCTCATCGTCGAGGTGAGAGTCAAGAAGTCGCCGTCCCCGGAGGCTCTGATCTCGCGCAGCCCTTCTCGTTCGATGATGCGCTCGTAGGTGCGCTGGCACAGTCCACCGGGCAGGCTCATGCGGTGGTCTCCTCCGACGTGGAAGGGAGCGACACAGTCGAGGCACCGTCGGCCGCGGCGCGCTCCGCCTCTGACTGCACGACGGCGGAGTCTGCGTCCAGCGAGGCGTCGGCCAGCCGACCGATCTGCTCGCCGCTGCTGGTCACCTGACGCGACTGGACCTCCTTGAAGGTCCAGGCCCGTGCGAGTTCGGGGTTGTCCCGTCGGGCCGGCGAGGGAATGACCGTGGCATGGGTGCGTGGGCCGTCTCCGACGATGGTGTTGGACTCGATTCCCCAGCCCATCTCGAGCAGCTGTTGCCGGCGGCGCCGGTACGCTACGGCGATGGCGTCGCTGCGCAGCTGCAGTTCGGCGGACAGATCGAACGGCAGCAGCTCGGGCCGCACCGTGTCGACGATTCGTTTGTCCTGGTCGAAGATCCGCAACGTTCGCTTCTTGGCGTCCCGGTCGGCCCACCGACCCTTGAAGAAGGTGCGTAAGGCCACCCACTTCACCAACGTGGTGTTCTCGTCGATCGGGATGTTGGTGTCGTAGATGACGATCTGACCGAAGGCCAGGTTGACCTCGAGCCGGATCAGGTTGGGGAGCATCCAGCCGGTGCGGGTCCGTACGCCCGGGCGCTCCTTCAGGTCCTTGCTCTTGCTCTCCGACAACCGCTTGTTGCGGCCCTTGGGCGCCGGCGGGTGCAACGTCACCTCGGCGAAGCACGACCAGGGGGTCTCCTCGACCTGGTAGTCGGCCACCTCGGCCTTCTCCGGGTTGCCGAAGGCGCCGCCGTGCACGAACGGTGCGTGAGCGATGTCGGTGCCGTTCTCCACGATGCGCTCGTAGTTGGAGTGCCACAGGTATTCGCCGTAGACGGCTCGGTACTTGTCGGTCTGCGCGAACTCAGGCCAATCCGGGATCGGCGGCCGCTCCTCCTCCGGGAGGTCGCCGAGGAACACCCACACGAACCCGTAGTGCTCCTGCACGGGATAGCTGTCGACGCGCGCCTTCTTCGGGATGCTGCGGCCGGGAGGGTTCGCCGGGATCTTCGCCACGGCGCCATCGGGCTGGTACTGCCAGCCGTGGTACGGGCACACGATGCAGTCGTCCTTGAGCCAACCCTCGGACAGCGCTGCGCCGCGGTGCACGCACAGGTCGGACAGGCAGGCCACCGAGCCGTCGGACTTCCGGTAGACCACGAGCTGCTGGCCCAGGCAGACGATCTTCTTCGGCTTTGTCGTGACGTCCTTGCTGAACTCGACGGCGTACCAGAAGTTCTTGAACATGGTGCGGGACCTCCCAGACGGTCCGTCAGCGCCGACGAGCGGTGGAGACCGCCGCCGGCTGGTGGATGAGCAGATCCTCGAGCCGGGTCAGTGCGGCCGCAGACCGAGCACCGTCACGGACGTAGGCGTCGAGGAAGTCGATGAGCATGGGAGCGAGAGCCGAGCGTGTCTCCGCCGGATCAGTGGTCGGCCTGGTGTCGAGGAACGCGCGGGCGCTCGTCGGGTCGATGACCTCGATCGGGGTGAAGTGGTTGGCGCCCTTGAACTTCACGAGCCATGCGTCGCCATCGGACCGGTGCAGAGCGTCGTTGAACGTGCGCGCGACCGGGTCGCGCCGCTCGGTCGACACGGCCTCCCCGTAGCGGCTTGCGCTCGCAGCGACGACGCCGTCCTCGGAGCCGTACATCATCAGCAGCGGGACGTCGCAGAGCACGTCGGGGATCGAGGCCTCCGGCCAGCCGAGAACGGTGGAGATGCCGCCGTGGGCGCCGTAGGTCACAGCGGCCCGCACGGCTGGGAACCATGCCCGACGAGCGCTCTGCAAGGCGACCGTGCCCCCCGCCGAATGGCCGAGGACGGCGATCCGCTCGAGGTCGAGCAGCCCTGCGAGGGGTCCGTCACCCTCGTTGAGACCGGACACCGCGCTGAGCAGCGGCTCGAGGGCGACCGCGCTGGGGCGTGACCCGTAGGCGTCCGGGCGCACCGCGTCGAGATCGAGACCGGGCGTGATCCCCGCCTCGCCCGGGAAGATCTCGCCGACCCAGTCATAGGTGACGGCGACGTAGCCAGCCGCCGCGAGAGTCGAGGCGAGCCAGCGGTAGCTGTCCTGACCGACGTTGACGCCCGGCAGGATGAGGGCGACGGGGTACGGCGCCTGGGTGGCGTCTGCCTCGAGCCGACCGGTCATCCGCTCCTCATGGCTGCCCGTGGGCGTCGCCGGATAGTGGACCTTGGCGTGGATCGTGTCCAGCGGCGCGGCTGCGCCGGCAACCTGCACCGCGGTCCAGACGGCGCGCACGTCGGTGGGCACGACCCAGTCGCTCATGCCAGGACGCCCGGCCGGGCCAAGCTGCGCTCGGCCCCCCACAGCGACTTCACCAGCTCGGGCTCGACGTCGGCGCCGAAGTAGCGGACGGCCATCACGTTGGCCGGGTCGCGCTCGGCGACGTTGCGTCGCATCGCCAGGTCGGCCGCGGCCAGCGCCGGCTGCTCCTGCGCAGGAACCGGCTCTGCGTCATCGAGGTAGCCGAACCACAGGTCGAGCTGGCCGTGGGCGTAGTCGCGCACGAGGTCATAGGTGCGCGGCTCGTCGGGGCCGGAGTAGCAGAACGCTGTCGGCGACAGCGTCGCGCGCACGAAACCATCGAGGCTGGTGAACCACTTCAGCTGCGGGTTGTCGGCGCGCAGCTTCACCCAGTCGTCGTTGCGGGGCGCGTAGTAGCGGTCGAAGTAGTCGCCGTCACGGATCATGTCGGCGCGCGGCAACAGGTCGCAGAAGGCCCACGGGTCGGGGAAGCACGCGACCGCGAAGCCGAAGTGCGGCACCCGGACCTGAGGGCCGAGCCATGCGGTGACGTGCAGGTTGCAGAAGGACACATCCGGGTTGTGGATGTAGGAGTCGACGTACCAGTCGACCTCCGGTCCGACGTAGGCCTTGATCGACCCGGTAGCGCTGCCGTGACCGCCGAAGGACTCCCAGGGCGCGACGGATGGGTCGCGCTCGAGTGCGAAGCGCTCTTCGATGCGCGTGGTGAGCTCGCGGGTCAGGTCGGTCCACGTGGCGTAGGCGGCGGAGATGTCCACCGGCTCGGCGTTGCTGACCCAGTCCGAGACGTGCTGGAGGGTCTCGCCGGACATCGGTGGCCTACTTTCCGACTAGTGGAACGCTGTTACAGGAAAACGTAAGAGGTATTCGTGACCCTGTCAACGGGCAGCCGGGACCGGTTCGGTCCTCGGCTCCTCCTGGCGGGCCACCAAGGCGTCCATGAGCTGCCAGGGTCGACCATCGACCAGGTCGGTGCCCTTGGAGACGAACCGGTTGGCGGCCTGGGCCGGGCTCACCTCGCCAACCATGGTGGTGGCCGCGCACTCGGCAGCTGAGACGTCGGGGCGGCTGATCACTCCGTCGAAGGGTTTGGACCAGGCTGCCCAGAGCGTGAAATCCGCCGGCAGGTCGATGATCACTCCTGCACCGTTTGGTGTCGGTCGACTGGCAGCCACCAGGTTGAGCCGGTTCTCCGCTGCGCGCTCCACGAGGCCGGTGCGCAGCTCCCAGGCTTCCTGGACGTGGAAGGGCAAGGCGACGACCTCGGCCTCCGCAAGGGTGGCGAGCCGGAAGGTCTCAGGGAAGATGGCGTCGTCGCCGACGACGACGGCGAGGCGACCCCATGGAAGCTCAAGCACCTCGATGCCGGTGGCGGGGTCGGCGAGGCGGGTCTGCCAGCCTGCATGTCGCGCGCTCCGGTGCAGCTGAGTCTGCCGGTGCACGACCCCGTTCGCGCCGATGACGACACCGACGTGGCCGCCGGCTTCCGGTAGCGAGGCGACCACGTGCGCCGTACTTCCCCGGACCGCCTCCTCGAGCGCCGCAGTCGCCACAGCCGTTCGTCCGGCGGCCTCGTCGAGGTCGGCGACCAGCCCGTCCTCGAAGCAGAACAGCTCGGGCAGCACGATCAGCTGGGCGCCTTGGGCGACGGCCTCTCGCACCCGGTCGGCGACCTCCTCGATCGCGGCGACACCGTCGGCGGCAGGCTGGACCACGGCGACCACGAGGCTTGAGTCGCCCGCCGGCTTTCGGCGCCCATGGGGGGCGCTGACAAGCGGGGCGTACGCCTCCGGGCGCCTGCTTGCAAAGACATGCGTGCCGTCGGGGCGTCGCTTGTCGTCCGCCCTGGCCACCTCGATGTCTGCGACGACCACGGCCTCACCGGTGACCGGGCCTTGGGCCACGACCGTGCCGTCCGGCGCCACGATCTGACTCTCGCCCGCGCCGTGCAGGCGGTCCTCGGGCACGCCGACGGCCTTGCTCACTGCTCCGATCGCGGCCTCGGGGACGAGCGGCCCGACCTTGTTGGCCGCGATGATCCAGACACGGTTCTCTGGGGCCCGCACGGGAATGTGCAGCGAGGCCTCGTCCCGGGCGAAGGAGTTGAGTGAGTTGAGCAGGACCTGCGCGCCACGCAGGGCCAGGCCGCGGGGGGTCTCGTTGATCACGCCGTCCATGCACGAGTACATGCCGACGCGGCCGAAGGGCGTTGTGACGACTGGGCCGGCCTCGATGGCGCCGTCGAGGTGGTCGCGCTCGCTGCCCATGAGCACCTGCTTGTCGCTGGTCGCCACGACAGCGCCTTGGTCATCGATCAAGACGTTCGTGCCGGTCACCCGGCCGTCGGGTCGTCGGAGCGTGACGTTGACCATCACCCAGACCCGCCGGTCGCGCGCCACGGCGGCGACGCCCTGGATGAACGGCCCGTCGAGCGCCTGCGCCATCCGCTGAGCGTGCTCGCGGCCGTCGTACCACGAGACGTGGTTGCAGAACTCGGGAAGGACGATCAGTCGAGCGCCCTGGTCAGCCGCCTGACCCACCATCCGTACACAGGTGGCCAGGTTGGTGGCTGCGTCCTCGCCGACACTCAGCTGGACCGCCGCGACGCGCACTGTCTCCGGGTGGCTCATGCGCGGGCGCTGCCCGTGGGGAAGCCGCCGGCCTTGCTGACCAGGGCAGGTGTGGGACGGCCGAGCTGATGCCCGAGCCAGTCCGACGCGGCGACGAGCGCATCGAGGTCGAGCCCGGTGTCCAGGCCCGATCGCTCGAGCAGGTAGGCGAGGTCCTCGGTCGCGATATTGCCCGTGGCCTTGGGGGCGAACGGGCATCCGCCGATGCCACCAAGGCTGGCGTCGAGCACCGTGATTCCCGACTCATAGGCGGCGAGAGCGTTGGCGTAGCCGGTGTTTCGCGTGTTGTGGAAGTGCGCGCGCAGACGTAGGTCGCCCGTGACGGAACGCACGGCACTGGCCCGGGCGCGTACGTCCGCGGGGACGGCGACGCCGATGGTGTCGGCGATGGCCAGCTCTTCCACGCCGGTTGCGGCTAGCCGTTCCGCGAGGGCGACGACCCTGTCGAGCGCGACTTCGCCCTCGTAGGGGCAACCGAAGGCGGCTGACAGCGTCACGGTCGCGGTCAGGCCGGCCGCGCGGGCCAGCGGAGCGACCTCCTCGACGGTGCGCACGGCAGCGTCTGTCGACATGCCCTGGTTGCGCTGGCTGAACGTCTCGCTGGCCACGACGACGAGGTTGACCTCGTTGACCGCGGTCTCTGCCGCTCGGTGGAATCCCCGGGCGTTGAGCACCAGCCCGATCATGGCCAGCCGGTCGGCCGTACCGTCGGCGACGAGGCCCTCGACGACGGCCTCGGCATCGGCCATGCGGGGGACGCGAGCCGGGTTGACGAAGCTGGCGACCTCGGCCCTGGTGACACCGGCGTCGGCGCAGCGGCGGACGAGTTCGACCTTCTGCGGCGTGCTCAGTTCGGCCGGGTCGTTCTGGAGGCCGTCGCGAGCGGCGACCTCGACGATGGTCACGGCGGACACGGGTGCCTCCTACGAGCTCTTCCGTCTGGTGAAACGGCGTTCCAGAACACTACACTTCACGGGTGGACGAGACCATGGTCGACCTCGAGGACGACTACGCCAAAGCCGGGTTCGCCTCCCGACTCGGTTGGGGCTCCTCGCCGGTGTTGCTCGTGGTCGACGTCTGCCGCGCCTACCTCGATCCGGAGTCGCCGCTCTACGCCGGGGTCGAGGACGCCGTCGCCTCCTGCGGAAGGCTGGTCTCGGCTGCTCGAGCGTCCGGGGTGCCGGTGGTGTTCACCCGCGTCGAGTACGTCGCCGGCGGTGCCGACGGCGGTGTCTTCTTCCGCAAGGTGGGTGCGCTTCGCTGCTTCGAGGCGGGCAACCCGTTGGCGGCCTTCCCGGCCGGCGGTCCGGCACCTGTCGACGGGGATCGCGTGGTCACCAAGCAGTACCCGAGCGCGTTCTTCGGCACCGATCTGGCCGAGGAGCTTCGCGCGGCTGGCGTCGACACCGTCGTTGTCACCGGGCTGTCGACGTCGGGATGCGTGCGGGCATCAGCGGTCGACGCCGTGTCGTACGGCTTCGTGCCGCTGGTCGTCCGCGAAGCCTGCGGCGACCGCGACCCGCGGCCACACGAGGCCGCGTTGTTCGATCTCGACGCGAAGTACGCCGATGTCGTCTCCGAGGCCGACGTCCTCGCTCACTTCTCCGCCCTCGGCCGATGACCAGCGTTGCTGATCGAAGGCCGCCATGCGGTTCGTTGATCGGTCCATCGCTGGGCGGTCGCCTTGCCTGCTCCGTCCGCTCACCCGATGCCAGACGCCCTGACGAGAGGTCTTGATGATCACCCACACCGTCCTGATGAAGTTCGCGGACGTAGAGAACGCCCCCGAGGCCGTACGCCGCCTGGAGGCGCTGCCCGTGCAGATCGCTCAGGTCAAGTCGCTCAGCGCCGGCCTCGATGTCGCCCGCACCGAGGTGTCGTACGACCTCGTGCTCGTCACGACCCACGACGATCTCGACCAGCTCGTCGCGTATCAGCAACACCCGGCCCACGCCGAGTTCGGGGCGTGGCTGCGGCCCTTGCTCACCGCGCGCGCCGTCGTCGACGCCGCCACCTGACCCGCCCCCACTTCACCCACGACTCGCCGGCGGGGCGACGTCTCGACGTCTGTTGTGCCCGGCGAGTCGTGGGTGAAGTGGGCGGGTCAGGAGGCGGGTGGGGTCAGGCCATGGGGCTCCGCTGGGCCAGTCGGATGGTGTTGCCCGAGGGGTCGCGGAAACCGCAGTCGATGCCGTAGGGCTGCTTAGTGGGTTTCTCGGTGAACTCCACGCCCCGGGCCGACAGCTCCTCGTAGGCCTTGATGGCGTCGTCCGTCGTGAGGAACACCGCGCTGGCGAAACCCTTCGCCGTGAGGTCGGCGACCTGAGTCCGGGTGGCCTCGTCCATCACGGGCGGGCCCGGGATCGCCATCAGCACGATGGACAGGTCGTCCTGGTCGCGCGGCCCCACCGTCAGCCAGCGAAAGTTGCCCATCTCGGGCACCGTCACGTCCTCGCGGATCTCGAAGCCCACCTTGTCGGTCCAGAAGGCCAGTGCCTCGTCCTGGTCATGCACCCACAGCTGGGTGGTGCTGATGCGGATCATCGGGGTCTCCCTGTGTCGGCTGAGCGGGTCGTTGAGAACGTACGGCTGCCGATCCGGCGGCGTCTTCTCCGATCGTGCTGTGTGCCGGACGCCCGTGGGCCTTCAGCACGCACAGCGGGATCATGGCCAGGCTCGCGGCCGACGGGAAGGACGCGCGGTACTGCGTCGGGGTCATCCCGTAGGCGCGTCGGAAGCTCGAGGTGAACGACCCCACGCTGGTGAGGCCCACCTTCATGCAGATATCGGCCACGGAGTAGTCGGTGCCGCGCAACAACGTGGCCGCGCGTTCGAGCCGACGCGTCAGCAGATAGCCGTACGGCGTCTCGCCGAAGGCCTGCCGGAACTCGCGGCTGAAGTGCGCACGGGACAAGCGAGCCGCGGCAGCCAGGTCGTCGACCGTCAGCGGCTCGGTGTAGCGCGCGTCGGCCAGGTCGCGGGCGCGAACAAGGTGTCGCACCGGTGACACCGCCGCGCGCGATCCAGGCACCGGCCCAGCATCACATGGAGCGCTTGATCACGTCGCACAAGACGAACCCCAAGGGCCCTGGAGTCGCCTCACAGCCGTCACCCCGACGGATAGGCCGCGGGATCCGCGGGATCCGCGGGTGCCTGGGCGCCGGGCCGAAACGCGGCGGGGGCGTTGATCGCGCAGGTCTGGACGTACTCGAGCAATCCCTCGTCGCCGTACTCGCGCCCGTAGCCCGACCGCTTCACCCCGCCGAACGGGGCTCGCAGGGACATCCCGGTGCGGTTGTGGGTGTTGATGAACGTGAAGCCCGCCTCGAGGCGTCGCGCGACGGCAAAGGCTGCCTCCTCGTCCGTGCTCCAGACCGAGGCGCCCAGGCCGAGGTCTCCGGCGTTGGCGCGTTCGACGACTTCGTCGACGGAGTCGTACGTCAGCAGCGGGACGAGCGGTCCGAACTGCTCGCGGCTCACCAGGGCTGCGTCGTCGTCGAGCCCGGTCAGCAGCGTCGGCCGTACGAACCAACCGCCAGCGACGACCTCTGGGTCGGCGATCGACCCCAGGGCAACCGCGTGACCTCCAGCGGCAACCGCCTCCGCGCGCAGCCGGACCAGTCGCTGCTGTGCCTCGTGGGTGACGACTGGACCCACCGTGGTCCCGGGGACCATGGGATCACCAAGAACGAGCGCTTCGGCCGCGGCGGCGACGTAGGCCTCCGCGAAATCCCCGGCCTGGCTGCGGTGGACGTAGAGCCGCTTGGCGGCCATGCAGACTTGTCCCGACGTGGCGAACGAGGCCACGACGGCGCGGGCCATGCCAGCGTCAGTGACACCGGCGTCGGGGAGGAAGATGGCCGCGTCGTTGCCACCGAGCTCGAGGACCGTGGACGTCAGAACGCCCGAGGTCGTCGCCGCGATCGCCCGTCCGACGGCATTGCCGCCGGTGAACGCCACCTTGTGCACACGGGGGTGTCCCACGAGCGCTGTGCCGGTCTCCGCGTGGCCGTGAACCACCGACAGGAGTCCGCTTGGCAGGTGTCCGGAAAGCTCCTCGTAGAGCATGTCGACGGCAAGGGGGGCCAGCGGAGACGGTTTGACCACCACTGCATTCCCTGCGAGCAGGGCGGGCGCGACCTTGAGCATCGACAAGATGATCGGTGCGTTCCATGGCGTGACGGCGGCCACGACGCCGTACGGGCGCTTGCGCAGCAGCAGCCGGCCCAGAGCATCGTCGGTCTCCACGTCGGCCAGCACCTCGGCCGCACGGTCGGCGAACCACCGCAACGTCGCGAGCGAGAAGGCGATCTCGCCCGACGCCTCGGCGAGAGGCTTGCCCAGCTCACGGGTCAACGTCTCCGCGAAGAGGTCGAGCCGGGGCTCAAGCGCCGCTGCGGCCGAGCGCAGCAGCTCGGCGCGAGCCCAGGTCGGGCGCTGGGCCCATTCGCGTTGGGCGACCTCCGCGCGCCGTACGCCTTCATCGACGTCCGCGGCGGTCGAGGCCCGAACCATGCCGACCCGCTCGTCGGGGTGCGACGGGTTGAAGCGCTCGATCCAGCCCTCCGTCACCTCGAGACGACCCGCAGGGAGTCGATCATCGAGGTGCGCAGCAGGTAGTCGCGCGCCGCTCCAGGGTCGGCAGCGCGGGCCCGGAGCGCGTCGTGCACGCGCCGGCGCTCTTCCTCGTCGGTCTCACGGATCTGCTGCCAGTTGGTGTGCGTGAGCTGTTGGACGTACGTCTGCGCCACGGCTCGCCGGGCTGCCGCGGCCTCGTCCAGCGCCGACTCCTCGGAAGCGCCCAGCAGCACGTCGGCCAGCGTCTCCGCCTCGTGGACGGCGTCATGGATCCCGCTGTTCATCCCCATGCCGCCCAACGGATTGTTGACGTGCGCCGCGTCGCCCGCGAGCAGGACCCGTCCGATCCGGAAGGAGGCCGCGACGCGCTGATGGATCTTGTAGAGGGTGGTGTGGAGCACCGGCCAGGGGCCACCGGCGTCGGCCACTGCGGCCAGTCTGGCCTGGATCCGCGCGGGGTCGTGCTCGACCTCGTCGGCGGTGTCCATCGGGGTGGGCAAGAGGATGCGCCAGTGCTCCGGGGTCCTCAACAGGACCATCCACTCCACGGGGTCGAACACGTAGTTGATGGGTGCGATCCCCGGGAGCATCCGCTCGAGGTCGGCGTCGGTGGAGATGACGAGGAAGCGTTCGGGGTAGGTGATGCCGGCAAACTCCACGCCGGTCGCCTTGCGCACGACGGAGTGGGCACCGTCAGCGCCGATGAGCCACTCCCCGGTGACGCGCTCGCCGGTCGCGAGGACGGCAGACACCCCGGTCGCCTCATCCTCGACGCCGGTCACCCGCGCGTTGAACCGCAGCGCGGCCCCTGGGAGGGCCAGCAACCGATCACGCAGGATGGGGGTGAGCTTGGACTGCTCGGCCTGGACCCGATAGGGGAAGGGGGTGTCGCCCTCGAGGACGCCCATGTCGAGCTCAGCGATGATTCCCTCGACGCGGTCGCGGTACTGGAAGCGCGTGGACACGATCCCGACGTCGAGCAGCGACTGCACCACGCCCAGATCGGCGAGCATCTCCAGCGTCGGTGGGTGGAACGTCGACGCTCGCGACTCGGTGGCGAGGTCGTCGCCGGACTCGAGCACCGTCACCGCGACCCCGCGTTGGGCGAGGGTCAGCGCCGCGGTCAGGCCGACCGGCCCGGCCCCGACGACGATGACGTGGCCCCGGCTCACCGGGCCGCTCCGTCGGGTGGCGCGAGGTCTCTGGGGGGCTTCGCGCCTGCACCAGAACCCGGAGGCAGATGAACAGCGGAGGTCGCGTCCAGGGCCAACAGCTCGTCCTGACCGAGCAGCTGGGTCAGCTCGGCCCAGCTGAGCTTGGACACGGCCATGGCGTGGGACTTCTTCGCCAACGCCTCGTAGACCGTGGCGCTGGCCCGCGCTGCGGCAAGGAATGCGCCGACCGGGTGGAGCACCAGTCCCACGCCGCACGCGGCCAGCGTCGGCCGGTCGACGGGGCGCATGGCGGGGTCGGCCTCGGACTGGTTCACCACCAGGCGCACGTGGGGCACGGCCGCATGGAGCTGGACCAGCACGGCCTCGTCCGCGGCGCCTTCGACGAAAACCAGGTCGGCGCCGACGTCGGAGAAGGCCTTCGCTCGCTCGATCGCCGCGTCCAGGCCTTCGACGCCGAGGGCGTCGGTTCGTGCGATCACCATGATTCCGGTGCCGGTCTGGGCGGCCGCGTCGACGGCGGCGGCGACCTTGGCCACAGCCTCGTCGCGGGGGAGGACCTGCTTGCCGGCGAGATGCCCGCACCGCTTGGGCGACACCTGGTCCTCCAGGTGCAGGGCGGCGACGCCGGCAGACGCGTAGGTCTGCACGGTTCGTCGGACCTGCAGCACGCCGCCGTACCCCGTGTCGGCGTCGCAGACCAGGGGTACGGCGGTCACGGAGGTGATCGTCGTGGCCAGCCGGACCAGGTGCTCGGCGTGCACGTAGCCGAGGTCGGGCAGTCCCAACGCCGTCGCCGACGCGATCGCCCCCGACAGGTGGAGCGCCTCGAAGCCGGCCCGCGTGGCCTGCAGCGCCGTGACCGCGTCGTAGACACCTGGCGCCTCGACAGGCAGCGAGCCGGCCAGCCGCTCCCGCAGCCGCCCCCCCGCCGCCCCGCCCCGCCCCTTCACCCACGACTCGCCGGGGAGGTCACCGCTCGAGGCACGCTCACCCCGGCGAGTCGTGGGTGAAGTGGGGGCGTGGGGTGGGTGATTCATGGAGTCAGACCACCCCCAGGTCGCGCAGCCGCTTGATCTCGGAGGTCGGACGGCCGAGGACGTCCCTCAGCACCTCGTCGGTGTGCTCGCCCAGCTCCGGGCCGGACCAGCGGACCTCCCCGGGTGTGTCGGACAGCTTCGGGAAGGCGTTCTGCATGGCGAGGGTTCCGAACTGTTTGTGGGCGACTCGGACGATCGCGTCGCGGGCGGCGAAGTGCTCGTCCTCGAGCATCTCCTTCGCGCGGTAGATCGTCCCGTGCGGGACTCCGTACTGGCGCATCAGGCCGGCCACCTCGTCGCACGCGAGCGAACCAGTCCACGTAGCGATGAGCTCGTCGAGCTCGCCCTGGTGCGCCCCGCGAGCACCGTGGGTGGCGTAGCGGGGGTCTTCCCCGAGCTCGGGTCGTCCCATGGCGTCGGCCAGCCGACGGAACACCGTGTCTTGGTTTCCAGCGATGAGGATCTCGAGACCATCGGCCGTCGGGTAGACGTTGCTGGGCGCCACGTTGGGCAGGATCGGGCCGGTGCGTTCGCGCACGTAGCCAGCGGCGTCGTACTCGCTGACCAGCGACTCCATCACCCCGAGGACCGCTTCGTAGATGGCCGAGTCGACGACCTGGCCGCGGCCGGTACGACTCCGGGCATGCAGCGCCATCAGCGCGCCCATCGCGCCGAAGATGGCCGCGAGGGTGTCGCCGATGCTGATGCCGGCTCGGGAGGGCATCCGGTCGGGCTCACCCATGACGTAGCGCAGGCCGCCCATGGCCTCGCCGATCGAGCCGTAGCCGGCTTGAGGCGCCATGGGTCCGGTCTGCCCGAATCCGGTCACCCGAAGGATCACCAGGCCGGGGTTGATCTCCCAGAGCAGCTCGGGTGCGAGGCCCCAGCGTTCAAGGGTGCCGGGACGGAAGTTCTCGACGAGCAGGTCACTCGTGGCGAGCAGATCGCGCGCGACCTCCTGCCCCTCAGGCACTCGCAGGTCGAGCGTCACCGACTTCTTGTTGCGCGCGACGACCGGCCACCACAAGGACTGGCCATGCGGCTTCTCCTGGCCCCAGTCGCGCATCGGATCGCCCTGGCCGGGAGGCTCGAGCTTGATGACCTCGGCGCCGTGGTCGGCGAACAGCTGACCGGCGAACGGTCCCGCGAGGAGCACGCCCATCTCGACGACGCGCAGGTCTGACAGCGCACCCGGGTGCCCCTGCGCAGCAGTCGGGTTCACCCGGCGGCCAAGGCGGCGAGATCGGCGGCCGAGAGGTTCTCGACGCCCACGACGCGGGAGTTGGTGAAGAACAGCAAGGTCTCGAGCGTCCCCTCCGCGCCCTGACCCGACAGCCCCCACGCCGGCCGCGGAGCAAACAGGTTGAGACTGAGCATGGTCGAGCCGTTGACCTTGACCCCACCCGCGCGAACCCTCCGGGCGACGTCCATCCCGCGGCCCTCGTCTCCGGCGAAGACGTAGCCCTCCAGCCCGTACGGCGTCCCGTTGGCCACGGCCACCGCCTCGTCGTCGCTGGTGACGCGGTGAACAGCGGCCACCGGCCCAAACATCTCGTGCACCGTGTGTTCGGCGCCGACCCCGGTCACCAGCGTGGGTGCCAAGAAGTTGCCTGCCAGATCCGGCAGCGGCGTGGGTGCGTGGGCCTTGCCCCCTGCCGCCTCCAGCACGGCGATCTGGCCGCGCAGCGTGGCCAGGTGGGCGGAGTGGACCAGTGGTCCCATCTGGCTCTCGGGGTCCAGGGAGTTCCCGAGGCGCAGGGTGGACAGTCGCGCCAAGACGCCATCCAGCAGTGCGTCCGCAACCGACTCGTGGACGACCAGGCGGCCGAGCGCGCGGCACCACTGTCCGTTGAGCTGGGTCAACAGGTCCACGATGCCCTGGGCTGCTCCATCGAGGTCAGCGTCGTCGAGGACGATGACCGCGTTGTTGCCGCCGAGCTCGAGCTGGGCAGGCTTGAAGTCCTGGGCGCAGGCAGCGGCGATGGCTCGGCCGCCGGGCAAGCCCCCCGTGAACGAGACGGCGCGAACCTGGGGGTCGTTGACCAGCATCCCCCCGACATGCGGACCGCCCTGGACGAGCTGGAAGGTTCCGGGCGGCGCCCCGGCCGACGTGAGTGCCGCGTCGATCGTCTGGCCGAGCACCGTGGTGCCGAAGGGCGCCCACTCGCTGGGCTTGAGAATCGTCGGGCAGCCGGCAGCCAGGGCATTGGCGACCTTGTGCGCAGCCATGGGGGCAGGGGCGTTCCACGGCACGAGCGCCAGGGCCGGACCCCAGGGCAGCTGATGGATCTCCGCGTCGAGGCCGGTGGGTCCGGGCAGCGAGCGCCGGAGGACTCCCTCGCGCAGCTGTGCGGCGGCCAACCGGAAGGCCCCGCCGTTGATGACGACCGCCAGCATGGCCGTCGTGCTGATGACCGCACCGGTGCCGGCGGATTCGAGGGCGGCGATCCGCATGGCCTCCGCGTCGAGGGCGTCGGCGACGGCGTCGAGCACGTCGGCGCGGTCAGCGGCCGTACGGTTGGCCCAGGCGCCGTCCTCATAGACGCGTTGGGCCGCCGCGGCCGCGGTGTCGACCTGCTCGTCGGCCGCAGCCCGCTGGCGTGCGACCGGGAGGCCGGTGTTGGGGTCCTCGAGGTCGACGCCGAGATCGACGGGCGCGTCGAGCCACTCGCCGTCGATGAGCTGCAGCAGGGGCGGAATGGTGATCGCTGTCGACGGTGGGGCGGAGCCGGACGGGTCGTCGGTGTCGATCACGTCGGTCATGCCTGCGCCTTGGCCTTGTCGAGGGTCGTGAGCCCGTCCCAGCCCTGGTTCTCCACGACCATCTTGGCCAGGTCGAGCTGACCCCGCTCGGCGGGGAAGGCCTGGACCAGGCCCATGGCTGAGTCGCGCAGGGATCGACCGATCTCGTTGTCGAGCAGAGCTCCCGACGTTCCGCACATCTTCAGCGCCAGGGTCACCACATCGTGGGAGCGCTCGCACACCGCGCCCTTGGACATACGCCAGGTCCTGACGACCTCGGGCTTGGGCAGCACGGGCGGCTCGCTGGCTTCGAGGAGCAGCTGGCGTCTGGCCCACAGGTGGGCCTCCTCGAGCATCGTCTCGGCCTGCCCGATCAACACCTGGTGCATCGGACTGGACGCGATCGGCGCCCCGGTGTCGGCGAAGGTCTGACCCATCGTGCGGCCCAGCGCGTACTCGTAGGCGCCACGGGCGATCCCCACGTAGATGGTGGCGATCGCTACCTGGTTGCCGACCCAGGAGCCCCGGGAAACCTGGGTGGCCCGAGTGAAAGCGCCGGGGATCGTCAGGGCCTCGTCGGCGGCGACGAACGCGTTCTCCAGCACGATCCCGTGGTTGCCTGACGCCCGCATGCCGAGGCCGTTCCACACCTGCCGGTTCCGGACTCCCTCCCCACGCCGGTCGACCAGGAACAGCGCCAAGGAGTCCAGGCCCTCCACGCCGGCCAGACGCGCCGTCACCAGGTAGTAGTCAGCCGACCCCGTGAGGCAGCCGAAGGACTTGGTGCCGTTGAGCAGCCAGCCCCCATCCGTGGCCGTCGCTTCGGTCTGGATCAGCACGCTGGCGTTGCTCGCCTTGACCGCTTCCGAGGCGAAGTTGCCGATCCATCGGCCGTCGACGCCCATCCGAGTGAGGACCTTCTCGGCGAACGCCTTGACCACCGGCACCTCGTCGTCGGAATAGAGCCCTGCCTCGATCGCGGCGAGGGGCAGGAGCCCACGCGAGGACGACGAACAGTGGAAGAAGTAGGCGAGGGCCGTCGAGCCGCAGGCGGTGCCCAGCGCGTACGTCGTGGCTGCCAGATCGCGAAGGCCTCCACCCATGCCGCCGTACTCCGTCGGCACCACGAGGCCAAGCAGGCCGCTCTCGCTGAACAGCTTGAGGTGGTGATCGGGGAACTCTCCGCGGGTGTCCGCCTCGGCGGCTGCGTCGCGCACGGCGGGCAGGATCTCTTCCACCGCCTCGGCGCGACGACGCTCGTCGTCGGTCAGCGTCTCGAGGAGCCGCTCGGCGGTCAGGTTGGTCATGGAGTTCCTCCGACGGTTGAGGGGACGGGGACGACTCGGGGCGGTGCGTCCCCCGTGGCTTGGGTCGTCGAGGGGAGCTGAGGTTGGCGATAGGTCCGGCCGGGCAGCGGTCGGCCCCAGAGCGACTCCAGCGTCCGCGCGGCGTCGTGCAGGGCCGGGCGATCGGTGGGCGAAACGATCTCGAGCGAGTCGACGAGGTGGAGCAGGTCTTCGAGCGCCACGCGGCCGTCGACGCCGCCCAGCGTCGCCTCGAACAGACGGACGCCGCTCTTCATGGCCGTGAGTGCGTTCGCAAGGCCCAACCCGGCGGGGTCGGCGAGCACCAGGGCGAGAGGGACCGGACGGCTCCGGGTCACCGCCTCTTGCAGGAGGCGCCGGACTGACAGCGGGGTCGCGGCGGCGTCGGCGTCGTCAAGGGTGACCTGGTCAGGACCGAGTGAGCACAGGCGGTCCAGCTGAGCGAGCACGCGGTCTTCGTGGGCCTCGTCGGCCGCGCTCGAGAACGCGTCGACCAGCGTGATCCCGATGCCGAGTCCCGCCGATCGCGCCGCTTCGACGACGCGCTGAACAGTGTCCGCGGCGCTCAGACTGGTTACCTGGATGTCGAGGTGACCCGCCCCCAGCCCAGCAGCCAACGGCACCTGCTCGGGCGCGGAGACGCGTACGGACGCCGTGGCGGAATCCACCCGTGGTGCCCCCGCGGCCAGGAGGTCGCGGTCACTGACGGGTCCCTGGGTGAGATCCGCAACGCGCACCCGGACGCCCGCGTCGCGCACCGCGCCTACCACCGTGGCCACGTCCGGCGCAGTCGCGCCGCTCGCCCGTAGCGTGGCAACCAACCCGGTGTCCTCGGCGTGCGCCTCGTCCGGGAGCAAGTCGGCGAACTGTCCCCACGCCCGTGAGTGGAACAGCAGGGGAGCTGTCACCCGAGGGGTGTCGGCCTGGAGCACCTCGCCGACGAAGATCGTGTGGTCGCCCCCGTCATAGGCGTGGATCACTCGGCAGTCGAGCCAGCCCAACGCCTCGGTGAGCACGGGGGCGCCGGTGATGGCTGGGCGGGCGGCGAGCCCGTCGAAACGATCCTCGATCTCGGGCCGCTGCCCAGCGAAGATCATCCCGACGGGGGCTTGGTCCTTCGCCAAGATGTTGACCGCGAAGACCCCGCTGGACTCGATCAAACCGTGGGTCCAGACCGACCGGGACAGGCACACCGAGACCAGCGGCGGGTCGAGGCTCACGCTGCTGAACGACGAGGCGGTCATGCCGTGCCAGGCTCCGTCGACGACGGTGGTCACGACCGTCACCCCGCTGGGCCACTGGCCCAGCACGGATCGAAACCTGGCGGCGTCGACGCCCACCGTCGGACCTCCCCACCGTTTCATTCAGTGGAACACTGTTACGGAAAACGTAAGACCAATCCCACGCCCCTGTCAACGCAACGACCCCAGCCAATCCATCGCGACGGGCGAGGTGAGGTGCTTGGGCGTCGGCCGTGGTGGGACTGGCGGGAGGCCGAGCGCCTCGAGTTCGGGTGGGGTGGGGTGGTGGGGCGTCGGCCGTGGTGGGACTGGCGGGAGGCCCAGCGCCTCGAGTTCGTGTGGGGTGGGGTGGTGGGGCGTCGGCCGTGGTGGGACTGGCGGGAGGCCGAGCGCAGCGAGGCCGGATGGTAGGCCGACGCCCCACCACCCCACCCCACACGGGGATACGCGTTCCACAAGGTGGAATGAATGCCCGCCGGGTCCCTATGATCACCTCGTCCCTCGTCCCGTGCAGCCCAGGAGCTCCGTTGACCGAACCGACGCCCTCAGGACGGCAGCCGACGGAATCCGGCAGCCAGTCCATCGCCGCGGTCGAGCGAGCCATCGACGTGCTCCTGCTCTTCGGCCGGAGCAACCGCGCCGACCTCGGCGTCACCGAGATCTCCGGTGAGCTGGGCCTGTCCAAGGCCGCGGTTCACCGCATCCTCACCTCCCTGCGTAGTCGCGACCTGATCGCCGTCGACCCCGTGAGCCGCCGCTACTCCCTCGGCCCCGCGGCGCTGGGCCTTGGCCGCGCCTACCTCGCCCGTATCGACGTGCGGGCCATGGCGGCCCCGGAACTGGCCTGGCTGTCCGGCCAGTCGCACGAAACCGCCACCCTGTCGATCCGCAACGGCGACTCCCGGATGTATGTCGACCAGGTCGTGCCCGACCGCGAAGTGCGCATGGAGGTGGCGGTCGGGTTGCCCTACCCGCTGCACGCCGGGGCCTCGTCCAAGGCCTTCCTCGCCTTCCTCACCGACGAGGAGATCGACTCCTACGTCGCGCGCAACCAGCTCGCGGCGATGACCGAACACACCATCACCGACGACGAACGGCTCCGGCGAGAGCTGCAAGCCATCCGCAAGCGCGGCTATGCCACGTCAACGGGTGAGCGGATGGCCGGCGCCGCGTCCCTGGCCGCCCCGGTGCTCGATCACGACGGTCGGCCAGTGGCGGTGATCTCGGTCAGCGGGCCGATCGAGCGGTTCAAGGCCGAGATGGCTGACTGCACCGCGCTCTTGATCGAGGCGACCGATCGCCTGTCGACCCGCATGGGTCACGTTTCCTGACCCGCATGGGTGGCGCGACTCGCGCCGGGCTGGGCCAGCCGCGCGTGACGTCGCTCGGCTCAGCCGAAGCGGCCCGTGATGTAGTCCTCGGTCGCCTGCTCGCTCGGCGTGCTGAAGATCTTCGGCGTCACGTCGATCTCGATGAGCTTGCCGGGCTTGCCCGTGCCCGCGATGTTGAAGAACCCCGTGCGGTCGGACACTCGTGCAGCCTGCTGCATGTTGTGCGTGACGATGACGATCGTGTAGGTCTCCTTCAGCTGCTGCATCAGATCCTCGACAGCAAGCGTTGAGATGGGGTCCAGGGCCGAGCACGGCTCGTCCATGAGCAGCACCTCTGGCTCGACGGCAATGGCTCGAGCGATACAGAGCCGTTGTTGCTGGCCGCCGGACAGGCTGCTCCCGGGACGAGTGAGACGGTCCTTGACCTCCTCCCAGAGGTTCGCGCCCCGCAGCGACTGCTCGACGGTCTCGTCCATGCCCGACTTGGACTGGCGGCCTCGTAGCTTGAGGCCTGCGATGACGTTGTCGTAGATCGACATGGTGGGGAACGGGTTGGGCTTCTGGAAGACCATGCCGATGGTGCGGCGCACATTCACTGGGTCGACGCCCGGCGCGTAGATGTCTTCGTCGTCCAGCAGGACCTTTCCGGACACACGAGCTCCGGGTGTGACCTCGTGCATGCGGTTGAGAGCCCGCAGTACGGTGGACTTGCCGCAGCCCGACGGACCGATGAGAGCCGTGATCGAGTTGGCTTCGACGTCGAAGGCCACGCCCTCTACAGCCAGGAAGTTCCCGTAGTAGATGTCGAGGTCGGAGATGTTGATCCGCTTACCCATGGCCGTTGAAGTCCTTCTCGCTACTTGACGCGGTAGAAGCGGCCGAGGCCTCGGGCCGCCAGATTGAGGATGACGACGATCAGGATCAACGTGAGCGCTCCAGCCCACGCTCGGTCGATAGATGCATCGGTGCCTCTGCTGATCTGGTCCCACACGAAGGTGGGCAGAGACGCCTGGGGGCCGGAGAACGGGTTGTAGTTGATCGATTGCGAGATGAAGACGGTCAGGAGGAGCGGAGCCGTCTCACCCATGACCCGGGCTACCGCCAGCATGGAACCGGTGATGATGCCGGGAAGCGCCGTGGGGAGGACGACGCGCAAGATGGTCAGGAACTTCGGGACACCCAGTGCGTACGCGCTTTCGCGCAGCTCGTTGGGCACCAGCTTCAGCATTTCCTCCGACGATCTGACCATGACCGGAATCATCAGGATGGTCAGGGCCAAGGCACCGGTGAAGCCGCTCCGCTCGAGGCCGAGAGTCAAAATGAAAGCGGTGTAGATGAACAAGCCGGCCACGATCGACGGGACACCGGTCATGACGTCGACGAAGAAGGTCACCGACTTTGCGAGCCGCCCCCGGTTGCCGTACTCAACGAGGTAGATGGCCACGAGCAGGCCGACCGGGATCCCGATGGCGGCGGCGATCCCGACCTGCTCGAGCGTGCCGATGATCGCGTGGTAGACACCGCCTCCCTCTCGCAAGGGACTGACGTTGCGCATGGTCGTCGTGAGGAACTCCAGGCTGAACGCCTTGAGCCCGTTGATGATGACGACGCCAAGGATGGCCGTCAGGGGCACCAGGGCGATCAGCCCGGTCCCGTAGATGACGGTCGTGGCCAGCCGGTCGACGGCATGGCGCCGGCCCTCGACGGCAAAGCTCCAGCCGCTCTGGATGGCCATGAACAGCAAGATCCCGACCAAGAGCGTTCCTGCTCGACCGCTGATGGGCGTCACCAGGGCCAGCAGGGCAGCGGCGAGCAGACCGAGGACGGCTGAGCCCACGGGCGCCCAGCGCGGCAGGGTGCCGCCGGAGAGCGTGCCGCTGCCCGGAGTCGTCGACTGCGTCGTGAGCACACTCATCTCAGTTCGCTCCCGAGAACTCGCGGCGACGTTCGGCGACGAGCCGGGCGATCATGTTGACCACCAAGGTGATGACGAACAACACCAGCCCGGAGGCGATGAGGGCGCCTCGTCCCACCTCGCCAGCCTCGTTGAACTTCAGCGCGATGTTCGCCGCGAATGTGTTTCCACCGGGCTCGGTGATGTGCCAATTGATGCTGAAGGTCGCTGAGAGGAGAAGGGCAACGGCGATGGTCTCGCCGAGGGCTCGGCCGAGCCCCAGCATCGCCGCGCTGATCATGCCCGGCTTGCTGAAGGGTAGGACGGCGAGGCGGATCATCTCCCAGCGCGTGGCGCCCAGGGCCATCGCCGCCTCGATGTGGCCGGCCGGAGCCTGCGAGAACACCTCACGGCTGATCGCCGACACCGTGGGCAGGATCATGATGGCCAGCACCAGCGAAGCGATCGCGATGGATCGCGTGTAGACACCCAACGTGTTGTTGAACAGTGGGATCCAGCCCACGTGGTCGTTCAGCCAGATCCACAGGTCTTCGGTGCGCGGCATCAGCCAGGTCAGACCCCAGAGGCCGAAGATGATGGACGGGACCGCGGCCAGCAGGTCGACGATGAACGCCAGCGGGGTGGCGATCCGGCGATGGGCGTAGTGCGAGAGGCACAGCGCGATGCCGTAGCCGACCGGCACGGCCAAGGCCATGGCAATCACCGAGGAGATGACCGTGCCGAACGCGAGCGAGGCGATCCCGAACCTGGGTCCTGACGGGAGGTCGGGGAGCCACTCGCTGGTGGTGAAGAAGTTGACGGTGTCGACGCGGAGGGCAGGGACCGCCTTGATGACGAGGAACAACGCGATGCCCGCCATGATCACCAGGACGAGGACACCTGCCCCGGTGGCGATGCCGCGGAAGATCCGGTCGCCGCGTCGGACTGCACCCTTGGCGGGCGCAGGCGGTGCGGGCGCGCGTTCCGTGGTGGGGGCGGTCACGTGTCCCTCATCGTGGTGTGGTGACGGGCCGGGCGGCCGGACGGCCACCGGTCGAGCGTCGGCCCGGATCTACAGCGTCCGTACCAAAGCGTAGGGCGTCTGATCGAGCGTGGGGCAGACATGACGATCTCCACCGGGCTGAGGAGCCCGATGGAGATCGTCATGCACTGATCGTTGATCGAGTTGCTGGTCGACTAGCTGATCGAGGCGACCGCGGCCTGGACCTTGGTCAGCAGCTCACCGGTGATCGGCACGTAGCCGATCTCGGTCAGCGTGGACTGTCCGTCGGCCGAGGCCGTGAAGGTCAGGAACGACTTGGTCAGGCCAAGCTGGTCCGCGGGCAGTCCGGTCTGGCAGACGATCTCGTAGGTCACGAGGACGATCGGGTAGGCCCCGGCCGTGGTCTCGGTGTAGTCGACCGCCAGGATCAGGTCATCGCCAGAACCGGTGATCTCCGACGAGTCCAGCGTCGTCGCTGCAGTCTCCGCCGTCGGTGCCACGGGGCCACCGCCGTTATCGACCTCTGCCGCCTGAAGGCTCTGGCTCTGGATGAACGAGAGCTCGATGTAGCCGATCGAGTTCGGCGTGGACTTGATCGCCGCGGCGACCCCGTCGCTGCCCTTGGCGCCCTGTCCGCCCGGGGCGGTCCAGGCCTTGCCGACCTCGAAGGTCCAGATGTCGGGGACGTTGGCCGCGAGGTACTTCGTGAAGTTGTCGGTCGTGCCCGACTCGTCGGAGCGGTGGAACGCGACGATGCTGTCGGACGGCAGCGTCACGCCGGGGTTGGCCGCCGCGATGGCGGGGTCATCCCACTTCGTGATGGTGTCGCTGAAGATGCCGGCAAGGATCTCGGGGGTCGTGATGAGCGTGTCGACACCTTCGAGGCTGTAGCCGATGGCGATGGCGCCGCCGACCATGGGGATGTTGATGGCTGGACCGGTGCCGCACCGAGCGTTGGCCGGGTCGGATTCTTCTCCCGGCTTGAGCGCGGAGTCGGAGCCGGCGAAGGCGACCTGGTTGTTGATGAAGTCCTGGACGCCTGCTCCTGAGCCGACGGGCTGGTAGTCGATCGTGGCACCCTCGCAGTTCGTCTGGTAGGCGTTGATCCACTCGGTCATGGCGTTGGCCTGGGCGCTGGACCCTGATGCTTTGATCGAGCCGTCGACGCAGTTGCCGTCGGCTGAAGTGCCAGGGGTCGCGTCTCCGGTGCTGCCGTCACTTCCGCATGCTCCCAAGAGGAGTGCGAAGCTCAGGGCGAGTGCGGCCGGGGCCCCCCGGCGCAGCGTGCTGCGGTTCACGGTGTGTGGACCTCTCTGTTCGGGCCGGTCCAGCCGGCCGCGTCACGTGCGTACGTCGTCGACGGTAGGCAGGTCAGGTGACGTGATCACGCGGTCAGGGTGAACAGAGGATGAACGGGCCTGGTCGGTTCGGCCGCACCTAGGGGGCCACCAAGGGGACTCCGGGTGAACGGACGTTCGGCGGGGTCAGGGATCGTGCCTCTCCACAGCGAGCACCGTGCCGCGGAGATGATGGATCACGACCAGCGCGGCAGGCGGCAGCCCGTCGCCGATCAGCTCGACACCACGCTTGGTCCCTACCGCTTGGCCGAGCAGTGCCGGAAGGACCGGGCGGTGGGAGCAGAGCACGGTGCGGCCTCCCGCTTCCAGCAGCGCGGCGATCCTCTTGGCCGCGGCGTCCGGCTTGTGCCGATGCCCCCTCTCGGAGACCTTCGGCTCGAGCGTGATGCCGAGCCCTCGCGCGATCGCGTAGGGATCGACGGTGTCGATGCACCGGCGCGTGTTCGAGGAGTGGACGTCGTCGAGGGCATAGGCCGACAGCAGCACCGCGAGGTCCGCCGCTTGCTCCTCGCCGCGCTCGTCCAGCGGCCGCTCGTCGTCCTTCCCTCTCCACACCGCTCGCTTCATGGCTCGCGCATGCCGCAAGACCACGAGAACGTCGACGGGCTGGAGCTCCTCCTCCTCGAACAGGTCGACAAAGCCAGCCAGGACCGCGCGATCGGTGTCATGGCTGAGCCGCTCGCGCGCCTCGTCGAGGGTCAGCCACTCGAGAGCGTCTACCTCGGCATTGGTCACGAAGGCGGGGTCGGCGGATCCGGTGCCCGCGGCGATCGGCTCGCCGACCCAGTAGCGCACCTGTTTGGGAACCCCGTCCACTTCGTACAGCTGGGTGGGGAGCGGGGGACCGAGCGCGATCGCGAGCCCGGTCTCCTCGCGCACCTCGCGTACGGCGGCGACCGGCCACGATTCCCCTGGGTCGAGCTTGCCCTTCGGAAGGCTCCAATCCTCTCGGTGAGGACGGTGGACGACCACGATCTCGACGCCGTCTGCCGAGCGCCTCCACACGAGCGCACCCGCGGCGCGAATGGTGGGTGGGGAGCCGCGAGTCACTTCGCGCTCCGTGGATCGAGCCACTGCCGGTGGCGAGACCGGGAGACCTCCGGCCAGGCCTCGACCAACTGTCGACGCGTCTCGCTCACTGCGTCGCGCTCGATGCCGTGGACCAAGCCCAGGGCGAAGCCGGTCGATCCTGACAGTCGTTGGCGTCCGGCCAGGGCGCGTACGGCGTCCGCGGCCAAGGCGGCGTCCTGGTGCTCGCCCAGGATCTCGGTCACCTGCTCCACGAGCCTCGCCATCCGACGAGCGGGCTTGCCGAAGATCGGTTCCACGGCCTCGCAGGCATACCGACTGCCCTTGGCTGCGATCCGCGCTTCGTGCCATTCGCTGTCGGGACCATCGACCGAGAGCTTCTTCACGTCGCGCTCGAGGCGACGCCAGGCGCGGCGGACCAAAGGAGGGAGCACCTCCGCGCAGCTCTGGTCCGCAGCGGTCGTGAGCGGCGGACGGCTGCAGACGTGCACCAGCTCGTCCAGCAGGTTCAGATAGCGGGCTGAGCGCAGAGTGTCCAGCACCCGCCGCCGCGCCGCGGCAAGGTCCTTGCCGAAAGCCGAGCGGATCAGCGTGCGGGCCGCCGCCGTATCGAGGTCGAGATCGACGTCGGAGGCCAGCCGGTCCATGTCGGCCAACAGCCGGTCGCGCAGCACCTCGCGATCGCGAACCTCACCCAGCGAGCCGGCGAGCCAGGCCAGCTCATCGCGCAACCGGCGCGCCGGCTCGGCCTCGACCAGCGGCCCGAAGACCTTCAGGCCGCTGCGTAGCCGCCGGGCGGCGACGCGCATCTGGTGCACCGAGTCGGGGGCGTCGCGACGAACGCCGCGATCGTGGGCGAGCAGGGCTCTGGTGTTGCGGGCGAGGTAGGCCTGAACGGCCAGGCCCGCAGGGTCGGGCGGTCGCACGGGTGCAGGTTTTGGGACGTCAGGGGAGGCGGCGGCCTGTGGGCCGAGCGCCCGGGCGACCTTGGACAGCGTGCCGCCCCGAACCGCACCCGCCGACGTAAGCTCCCCTTCGAGGGAATCGAGGACTTCGGCGCCGCCATCGACGAGCTCGACCTCCAGCTCTCGGAACCGCGCCACGGTTCGACCGCCGTCGAGCACCGAGACGGAATCGTCGGTGAGCTCCGCGAGCAGGGCCCCCTCGGGGTCTCTGACGCCGTACGTCGTGCGCTCGGTACGCAGCGTGGCCGCCACAGTCAGCGGGGCCGCCCGGGTCAGCGACAGCACCAGATCGGTCAGCGCTGCCGGCGGTTCATCGAGGGTGCCGTCAGTCAACGCGAGCGTGAGCTCTTCGCGCGTTTCCCCCTCGACCGGAAGCTTGAGGTGCCATCCCTCGTCGGAGCCCCCCTCCCGCCTGCGAAGGCTGACCTTCCAACGGGCCAGCCTCAGGTCGTCGGTGTCCAGGTAGGACGCAGACAGCACCGAGGTGACCGGTTCATCGAGTGACCAGGTCTCCGAGGACAACGTGGGCAACTTGAAAAGCCCGTGCACGCGAAACTTACGTTCGGTCTCGACAGACTCACTCGGTCCTCGACCCTCCCCCGAGGTCTCCATCGACTCAGGCTCCGGACCGCCGCTGTTTCGCGGCGATGAGATGGCTCTGGATGTCGATGAGGGGAGCACCGTCGTCGTCCCGATCTCGGTGCAACCAGGTGTCGTCGGGCTGGAGGTGCCACGACGCCGTCCCCTCGTCGAAACCGAGGTCCAGGAGCGCGTTGACCTCGGCGACATGCTCGGGGGAGCTCAGCCGGACCAGCGCCTCCACCCGACGGTCGAGGTTTCGGTGCATGAGGTCCGCACTGCCGATCCAGATCTCGGGCTCGCCACCGTTGGTGAACGCGAAAACCCGCGAGTGCTCGAGGAATCGCCCGAGGATGCTCCGGACCCGGATGGTGTCGGACAACCCCGGGACCCCCGCACGAATGGCGCAGATCCCGCGCACCCAGATGTCCACCGGGACTCCCGCGCTCGAGGCACGGTAGAGCGCGTCGATGACGCCCTCATCCACCAACGAGTTGAGCTTGATGCGGATGGCCGCCGGTCGCCCGGCCTCGTGATGAGCCACCTCGGCTTGGATCCGCTCGACGAGGCCCGAGCGCACCGAGTGTGGAGCGACGAGCAGCCGGTCGTACTGGGTGTTCATGGAATAGCCGGACAGGACGTTGAACAGGTTGCTGACGTCCTCACCCACGATCGGGTCGCTGGTGAGCAGACCAAGGTCTTCGTACAGCCGCGCGGTCCGGGGGTGGTAGTTGCCGGTACCGATGTGGGTGTAGCGGCGGATCCGCTCACCTTCCTGGCGAACGACCAGAGACAGCTTGCAGTGCGTCTTCAGGCCGACCAGGCCGTAGACCACGTGGCATCCCGCTTGCTCGAGCTTGCGCGCCCGCTTGATGTTGGCCTGCTCGTCGAAGCGCGCCTTGATCTCCACGAGGACCAAGACCTGCTTGCCTGCCTCGGCCGCCTCGATCAGGGCGTCCACGATCGGGGAGTCGCCGCTGGTGCGGTAGAGCGTCTGCTTGATGGCCAGGACGTGCGGGTCGGCGGCTGCCTGCTCGAGGAACGCCTGCACGCTCGTGGAGAACGAGTCGTAGGGGTGATGGAGCAGGACATCGTGTTGACGGAGCGCGGCCAGGATGTCGACCTCGTCGGCGCTCTCCACCTCCGAGAGATCCGGGTGCCGCCGCGGCACGAAGGCGGGGTAGTCGAGCTCGGGCCGGTCGACCGCTGCGACGGCCATCAAGCCCGTGAGGTCGAGCGGCCCCGGGATGGACACGACCTCGTTGGCATCGATGCCGAGCTCGCGAACCAGCAGCTCCAGCACGTGGGGGTCGATCGTCTCCTCGACCTCCAGCCTCACCGGCGGCCCGAACTTGCGTCGCATGAGCTCCTTTTCGAGGGCCATCAGCAGGTTCTCTGCGTCGTCCTCCTCGACCTCGAAGTCTTCGTTGCGAGTGACCCGGAAACCGTGGCTCTGCAGGACCTCCATGCCGGGGAACAACTCGTCCAGGTGTGCAGCGATGACGTCCTCGAGCGGCACGAACCGTTGCTTGCCCACCTGGGCAAAGCGTCCCAGCAGCTGCGGCACCTTGACCCGGGCGAAGTGTTCGACCCCGGTCAACGGGTTGCGGACGACGACCGCGAGGTTGAGGGACAAGCCCGAGATGTACGGAAACGGGTGCGCCGGGTCGACGGCGAGCGGCGTCAGGACCGGGAAGATTCGCGCCTGAAAAACTTCCGCCATCTGGGCGCGGTCGTCGTCGTCGAGCTCCTCCCAACGCAACAGCTCGATGCCCTCCTTGGTGAGGGCGGGCAGAACGTCGTCATGGAAGCAGCGCACCTGCCGAAGCATCAGCTCGCGGGTGGCGGCCCAGAGGCCATCGACGACCTCGCCTGGCATCAGGCCGCTCGCGGCCCGTACGGCGATCCCAGTGGCGATCCGGCGCTTCAGTCCAGCGACCCGGACCATGAAGAACTCGTCAAGGTTGCTGGCGAAGATCGCGAGGAAGCGGGTCCGCGCGAGCAGGGGGAGGTCCGGATCCTCGGCCAGCTCCAGCACCCGTTGGTTGAACGCCAGCCAGGAGAGCTCCCGGTCGGAGAACCTGTCCTCCGGGAGCGGGGGCAGTTCGGACTCGGCCTCGGCGGGACTGAAGTGCACACCCAGCGGGGAGGAGTCGAGTCCCGTGGCCAGACCGACGTCGGCCTCGATCTCCACGGGCTCCACCTCACTCATCAGGACATCTTCGCACTGCCGAGTGAATAGTTCGCACTGCTGGGTGAACGGTGGGCCATGGGCCGGCAAGCGTGGGGGTTCCGCGTCAGTCGGCGACGGTCTGTCACGTGCCGAACATGACGTCGGTGGCCCACCGGGCGAACCCTAGGCTCTCGTAGAGCGCGAGAGCGCTCGTGTTGTCAGCGTCGACGAAGAGCATGGCCTCGGGCAGCCCCAGCGACCGCAGATGGATCAGGCCGGTGAGGGTGAGCGCCCGGCCCAAGCCGGTGCCTCGCTCGGCGGTGTCCACCCCCACGACGTACACCTCTCCGATGGGGTCGTGGGCGTGGCCGGTCGGTGGCTGGTCCTGGGCGTCGTGGCCCTGGCCCGCCGCGTGGTGGCTGTGGTCGTGTCCTTGCGTACCACCGTGGATCTTGGTCCAGTGGAAGCCGACCAGGGCGGGGCTGCCCGGCTCGCCCTTCGGCCCAGCGCGTTCAGCCAAGAAGAAGCCCTGGGGATCGAACCAGTCCTCGCTCATCCGACGGTGGAGGTCGTCCAACGTCCACGAGGCCTGCTCCGGGTGGCCGGCGAAGGCGCGGGCGTTCAGGGCCACCCATGCTTCGTCGTCCCGTCCGGGGGCGAAGGTGCGCAGGGCGATTCCGGGGGGTAGCACGACTGGAGGGGAGGGGCGAGAACAGCGACCGGCGCAGTTGCCAGAGGGTGCGCGTGCGCGTCATCCCGAACGACTCGGCGAGCTTAGCCGCCCCAGGGTGATCGCCATGGGCCCACAGGCGAAGCCGCCCGTCGGGGGTCAGCGCCAGGACCTCCGCCACGAGCCGCCGTCCGATCCCTCGGCGTCGGTGGGCGGGGTCCACCGCAAGCTCCGCGCTGCTGCCCTCGACGGTGTCGGTCGGGTCGACGTGGGCGTAGCCGGCTATGCCCTCAGCGTCGTAGACCAGGACGTGCCGTACGGCTGCGTCACCGCCGTACCGAAGGTGAAGCATGACGTGCTCCGACAGCGGTCTGGACCCGTCATGCTCGGTGGCCCGCTCGATGAGCACGGCCACCTGCCGAAGCTCCTCTGCGTCGAGGTGCCCGACAACCTCGACGCGCAGCTCCACGCTCCCGACCCTAGGGCCTAGGCGTGCGCAGCCGTCCCTCGGTCAGGCGGATGGTGTCGTCAGAGGATCCAGCCTCGTCAGAGGATCCCGCGTCGTCGGGCGTGGTGTGGCGGAGCTGGGGTTTGCTGAGCGTCGGTGGAGCAGAGGTCGGCGTCGGCTCCGTCGCGGGCTGGGCGACGAACCGGTAGCCGACGTTGCGAACGGTGCCGATCACCGACTCGTGCTCCGCCCCGAGCTTGGCCCGCAACCGCCGCACGTGCACGTCGACGGTGCGGGTGCCGCCGAAGTAGTCATAGCCCCAGACCTCCTGGAGCAGCTGGGCTCGCGTGAAGACGCGGCCCGGATGCTGGGCCAGGAACTTCAGGAGTTCGAACTCCTTGAACGTCAGGTCGAGGACGCGCCCACTCACGCGGGCTGTGTAGCTGGCCTCGTCGATGGCCACGTCGCCGTTGCGGATCTCAGCGGGCTCGCGGGTGTCCTCGGCGGCCTGCGCCAGTCGGCCCTGAGACAGTCGCAGCCTTGCTTCGACCTCGGCCGGCCCGGCCGTGTCGAGCAGGACGTCGTCGATGCCCCATTCGGCGGTGACCGCGGCCAGTCCGCCCTCGGTCACCACGAGGAGGACGGGGCAGTCGACACCCGTGGTCCGAAGCAGCCGGCACAGCGAGCGGGTGTGCGGGAGATCTCGGCGACCATCGATGAGGACCGCGTCTGCCGCCGGAGCGTTCACCAGCGCCGCGCCTTCGGCTGGCACGACCTGGACGCGGTGAAGGAGCAGCCCGAGTGCGGGCAGGATCTCCGCGGACGGCTCGACCGCGTTGGTCAGCATCAGGATCCGTGCCACCGGGACTCCTCTCGCGTGCCTCAGCGTCTGCCTCGTCTCGGGCCGGAACCCGTCGAAACGGGCCCAAAACGCGCGAAGACCCAGGGGCGTCATCGCCGGTGGGTCTTCAACCGGGGACAATACCGGACGTGACCGCGATGAGCAGCCCCCCGCACGCCGATCCGACGCCGGCCACGCTGCTCACCTCGGACGGCGTACGGCTCCGGGCCGCCCATCTGCCCTGCGCCCACGAGGATCGCGACCTGGCCTTCGTCGCCGTCCACGGTTTCACGGGCGCCCATGACTCGGCCGCCATGCTTCGCGCCGCCAACGTGCTCGCGCTCACCGGTGGGGTGGTCACCGTCTCGATGCGGGGGCATCGGGGGAGCGCCGGCGCCTCGACGCTCGGCGACCGGGAGGTTCTCGATGTCGATGCGGCGGTGCGGTGGGCCAGGAGCCTGGGCTATCGAGCCGTGGTCACCGTGGGCTTCTCGATGGGCGCCTCGGTCGTCGTGCGGCACGCCGCCGTGTGCGGCGGGGTCGAGGCCGTGGTCTCGGTCAGCGGTCCCTCGCGCTGGTATTACCGCGGGACCCCAGCGATGCGACGGGTCCACAGCATGGTCGGCTCGCGGGTGGGGCGTTCGGTGGTGCGGTGGGGGCGTGGCACCCGCGTCACGGACCGGGCCTGGGGCGATCCGCTGCCGATCGAGCCTCGGGTCGCCGCGTCGCTGCTCGCACCCACCCCCTTGCTCGTCGTCCACGGCGACGCCGACCACTACTTCCCGCTCGATCACGCCCGCCAGCTCGCTGCCGCCGGCCCCCATGTCGAGCTGTGGGTCGAGTACGGCTTCGAGCACGCGGAGAACGCGATCAGTGATGAGCTCACGGCCCGCCTAGCCAGCTGGGCCAAACAGGCGGCGACGCCCGAGTCCGTGCCTCCTGCGACCGATCCGTCGTCCTCCGCACACTCGGGCGCTGTCTCGGCTGAGGGTCGCGCATGAGTGCAGCCGCGGACCCAGCGCTCATCCGCTACTGGGCCGCCGCTCGGGACGCTGCCGGCGTGGAGGAGGAGCACGTGGTAGCCGACACGCTCGCCGAGCTGCTGGCCGAGGTGGTGAAGACGCACGGCGAGCCGCTCAGCCGGTTGTTGGCCGCGTCCTCGCTGCTGCTGGACGGGCGGGCCGTCGGCCATCTCGATCCGTCGGCGATCACGCTGGCGCCCGGGTCCACGGTGGAGGTTCTCCCGCCGTTCGCCGGTGGCTGACTTCTCGCGGGCCAGGGCCTCGACCGGCACCGTCCTCGCCTGGGCCGTGGCCGCCGGACTCCTCCTCGTCCTCGGCGCGGCCGTCGGCCGGTTGGCGCTCGCTGCGGCGGTGGCCGTGCTGCAGGTGGCCGTCGCCGCCTCGTGGCACGACCTCGTGAGGGCGCCAGGAGCCCGCGCCGGATCGTTGATCGGGCTCGGAAGCGGACTCCTCGCGACGGGTCTGCTGTTCGCGACGTACGAAGAAGGGACTGCAGAGCCCACTCAGGTTGGCGGCCTTGCGCTGGTCGCGGCCGCTGGCGTGGGCGCCGCCTTCGTCCAGCAGCTGCTTGGGGGAGATGCCGGACCGCCGCGCGTCGCTGGCCTGACCGCAACGAGTGGCTTGGTGCTGGTCGAAGTGCTGGGAGCCTGCTGGCTTGCCGTACGCGGATCTCTCGACGGCTCCGCCATGGCCGTGGCGGGAGCGGCCGCGGTCACCGTCGCCGTGGTGCTCATCAGCCTGCTCGGCAGCGCCGCCTGGGCCGTCGTGCTCGCCGTCGTCGGCGCAACGGGTGTGGGACTCCTGGCTGGCCGGGTTGCACCCGGGTCCTTGGCGAACCCCCAGATAGCCAGCGTTGCCTGCGCAGCGGCCGTCGCCGGAATCTGTGGCGCGCAAGTGCGCCGCCTCGCGGGCCGCTCGGCGCGCACGGCGCCGACCACCACGGGGGCGCTCCCGTTCGTGCTCGCGGCCCCTGCGGCCTTCCTGGCCGCGCGGCTGCTCGTCGGCTGATCGGCCGCCGGCGGCCCTGGCTAGCCGCAGACGGGAATGATCGGCGCAGGGCTCGCCTTGAAGGGGACGTGGACCCCCAGGTGGTGGTGCTCGTCGCGGTCTTGGTCGCGGCGACGATCTTCGGGCTGTGGCGACGGCGACAGGACGGTCGCATCCGCGGGATCGATCGCGACGGTGGTCCCGCGCGGCCCGCTGGAGGAGACGTCGATGGCGACACGGTCGAACGCCTGACGGCCGCGCAGGTCGGGACGACGCTGGGCGAACACGCGTCGCTGGTGCAGTTCTCCACCGCCTTTTGCCAGCCCTGCCGGGCGACGCGCCGCATCCTGTCCGACGTCGTGGGCAGACGTCAGGGGGTCGCCCACATCGAGATCGATGCCGAGAGCCACCTCGATCTGGTGCGGCGACTGGACGTCCGGCGTACCCCCACAGTCTTCGTGCTCGACCACAGCGGCATCGTCGTGGGTCGTGCCGTCGGACAGCCTCGGCCCGAGGACGTGCTTGCCGCGATCGACGCGGTGCAGTCGTGAACACCCGCATCCGGCCGTACCAGTTATCGGGACGGCCGTCTCGACATGCGGACGTCCCGTGACTTCGCCCGGGACGCTCCCTACCGTGGTGACCATGCTGAGCACGGTGACCATGCAGCGCCAGGTGACTCTCACCAAGCGGCGTGCCGTCGACCTGTGCCGTGTGGCGACCTGCCTCTGTCTGATGCCCTGACGGGCTACGCCCCGCTCCTAGACGAGCGCCTCGTGTGGCCTGACTGCGATCCCCATCCGCACCCGTCAGGAGCCTCAAAATGTTCGTCGACCCTCGTGGTCCGCGCTTCGCCGCAGCTGTCACCTCGATCGTGCTGGCCATCGTGCTGCTCGGTGGGGACTCCCGGTTCGCCCTGGTGCTCCTCGGCATCCAGGCAGTGATCTTCGGCGTCGGGGCCCTGAGAGGCCCTCAGGCCTCGCCCTACGGCCGTGCCTACGCGCGCTTCGTGCGGCCAAGGTTGAGCCCGCCCGACGACGTGGAAGACGTGCGCCCCGTGCGCTTTGCCCAGGGTGTTGGTCTGGCCTTCGCCGTCGTCGGCCTGGTCGGCCTGCTCACGGGGGCGACCGTGGTGGCGACGGCCGCCGTCGCCATGGCCCTCGCCGCCGCCTTCCTCAACGCAGCCTTCGGTTTCTGCCTGGGGTGTGAGGTCTACCTGCTGGCCCGCCGGGTCGCACCTGCTCGCGTCCCGGTCACCTGATCCGCAATCCCAAACCCTGGAAGGACCATTCATGAGCCGCTCCGACGTTCTGGTCGACGCAGATTGGGTCGAGGCCCATCTCGACGACCCATCGGTCGTCCTGGTCGAGGTCGACGAAGACACCTCGGCCTACGAGAAGAACCACATCCGCGGCGCCGTACGCGTGGACTGGAAGGACGATCTCCAAGACGCAGTTCGTCGTGACTTCGTCAACAAGGCCCAGTTCGAGGCCCTGCTCTCGCGCAAGGGCATCAGCAACGACGACACCGTCATCCTTTACGGCGGCAACAACAACTGGTTCGCCGCCTACGCCTACTGGTATTTCACGCTGTACGGGCACGCGTCGGTCAAGCTGCTGGACGGCGGCCGAAAGAAGTGGGAGCTCGATTCTCGTGAGCTCGTGGACGCGGTCGTCGAGCGGCCGCCCACCACCTACACGGCCAAGGAGCAGAACACCTCGATCCGCGCGTTCCGCGACGACGTCCTCGCCGCGATCGGGTCGGAGGGGCTCGTCGACGTGCGGAGCCCCGACGAGTACGCGGGTCGACTGCTGGCCCCGGCCCACCTGCCGCAGGAGCAGTCCCAGCGAGGGGGCCACATCCCCACGGCGAGGAACATCCCGTGGAGCCAGGCTGCCAACGACGACGGCACCTTCAAGTCCGACGACGAGCTCCGTGCCCTCTACGAGGGCAAGGGCGTCGACCTGAGCGCCGACACCATCGCCTACTGCAGGATCGGTGAGCGCTCGGCACACACGTGGTTCGCCCTGCACGAGCTCCTCGGGCTCCCCAACGTCCGCAACTACGACGGGTCGTGGACGGAGTACGGCTCACTGGTGGGCGTCCCCGTCCAGCTCGGCGACGAGCCCGGCGGTCCTGACGGTGGCGGCGCCTGATGTGCGGCGCCACGGCGGGGGGCCCTTCGGCGGAAGGCATCGACCTGACCAAGGAGACAGTGATTCAGGGGGTGGTCACACGTGGTGATCACCCCGTGAGCGGCGCTTATGTACGGCTGCTCGATCGCGGTGGCGAGTTCACCGCGGAGGTGCCGACCTCGGCCACCGGCCAGTTCCGCTTCTTCGCGGCACCCGGCTCGTGGACCCTCCGGACACTCGCTCCAGGCACGTCTCTCGATCGGGCCGTCGTAGCCCAACAAGGGACGGTCGCCGAGGTCGAAGTGGTCCTCCCGGCCTAGCGCCCCGCCGCTTCACCCACGACTCGCCGGGCATGGCACCTGTCGACGGATGTCACGCCCGGCGAGTCGTGGGTGAGGTCTGGGGGTTAGTAGACGAGGGCTTGGGTGTTGTCAGCCATGACTTCGGAGACGTACGTGGCGGCACCCGCGATTCGGACCCCGGGGAGCAGGTCGGCCTCGGACAGGCCGCGGCGTCCGGCGCACTGGGTGCACAGCGTCACCTGGCCCTCGGAGCGCACGGCATCGAGGAGGTCCGCCAACGGTGGGGAACCGGCCAACGAGAAGTCCGCCGCTCGGCCGGGGACCGCAAACCAGGAGGCTTCCCCCGTGAGCCACAGCGACACCGGGACCCCGGCCGCGACGGCGGTCGCCGCGACGGTGAACGCCTGAGCGCACCGCTCGGGATCGTCTGCGCCTGCGGTCACTTTGACGACGAGCGCGCGGGCCATCGGCCCACCGTAGGGCTCCTGGAGCGGCGTTGCTCGTTACAGTGAGAGCGTGCCTTCCCTGCTGTTCACCTCCGTCCTCGTGGCCGTGGCGCTGAGCATCACGGGGGTCGCCGGTGTGACCGTCTACAGGCTGTTCACCAGGCAGACGCCGACTCCCGAGCACGAGCCCCGACCCGCCACGGACGGGAAGTGATCCGGCCGTGGAGCTGAACCCCGACCTGCCCAAAGAGCTGGTGCCCCTGGCGTGGCTCCTGGGGTCCTGGGCGGGAGCCGGAGTCGGGGGATACCCCACGGTCGAGGAGTTCCGGTTCGGCCAGGAGGTCGTGTTCGAGCACGACACGCGACCGTTTCTGCGCTACTCCAGCCGAGCCTGGCTGCTCGATGACGACGGAGCATTCGTGCGGCCCTTGGCGACCGAAACCGGCTTCTGGCGCCCACAGGCCGACGGTGCCGTCGAGGTGACCTTGTCTCACCCCACCGGTTTCGCCGAGATCTGGATCGGCACCGTGAGCGGCCCGCGCATCGAGCTGCACACCGATGTCGTCGCCCGTACGTCGTCGGCCAAGGAATACACCGCTGGGCACCGGCTCTACGGGCTGGTCGACGGTGACCTGGCCTGGGCTTTCGACATGGCGGCGGTCGGGCGACCGATTCAGCCCCACGTGTCGGGGCGACTGAAGCGGCTCGGGTGACCACGGATCGTCAGGCGTCCAGCGCGGGGCACGGGCCGACCCACGGTCACCCCTCGACCGACGAGCTGCGCGCGCAGCTAAGGGGTCGAGGGTTTCGGATGACGCCCCAGCGTCAGCTGGTTCTCGACGCGGTGGCCGAGCTGGGTCACGCCACTCCGGACGAGGTTCTCACCCAGGTGCGGTCGGTGGCGGCGGGCGTGAACATCTCCACGGTTTACCGCACGCTCGAGCTCCTTGAGGAGCTAGGCCTCGTTCGGCACGCACACCTCGGGCAAGGCTCGCCGACCTGGCACCCGGCGGAGCGCGCGGCCCACCTCCACTTGGTCTGCCACTCCTGCGGGACGGTGATCGAGGCAGATGTCGGCCTCGCCGACGGACTCGTGGGAAGTCTGAGGGAGCGCTACGTGTTCTCCACGGACATGGAGCACTTCGCGATCTACGGCACGTGCGCCGACTGCGCGGGCGACCGGTGAGCGCCGGCCGTACGGCGGTGCTCGTCGAATCCGGCCCTGACGAGGGCGCAGCCTGGCACTACGGCGATCCAGTGGCCGAGCAACGAGCCTGGATGGACGGACGTGGCCTGGTCGATCTCGGGCACCGAGGCGTGCTGCGCGTGGAGGGTCCGGACCGGTTGACCTGGCTCCACTCGCTCACCACCCAGTCGTTGGAGGGGCTCGCAGCGGGGGTCTCGACCGAGACGCTGGTTCTCTCCCCGAACGGTCACATCGAGCACGCGCTCCACCTGGTGGACGACGGGACGGCCACGTGGATCACCGTCGAGCCGGGAACGGCCGCAGGGTTGACCGAGTGGCTGGACCGCATGCGCTTCATGCTCCGGGTCGAGGTCCGCGACGTTTCCGCCGACTGGGCCGTGCTTGCCGAACCCTCAACGACCTCTGACTCGGTGGCCCGGGCAGAGACGGTGACCTGGCTGGATCCCTGGCCCACCCTCGCGAGCGGATCGGTGTCCTACGCACCCGAAGGCACCGTCCACCCGGCTGAGGGCGTCTGGCGCGTCCGCGAGGTGCTGGTTCCTCGGTCCGACGTCGAAGACCTGGTCGGAGGGAGTGCTGCACCCTGCGGGGTCTGGGCCTACGAGGCCCTGCGGGTGGAGGCGCGGCGCCCCCGCCTCGGCTTCGAGACCGATCACCGAACCATCCCCCACGAAGTCGACTGGCTGCGCACGGCCGTCCACTTGCAGAAGGGTTGCTACCGAGGTCAGGAGACGGTAGCCCGGGTGCACAACCTCGGCCGTCCTCCGCGGCGGCTCGTGCTGCTTCACCTCGACGGCTCGGAGGTCCGACTCCCGGCTCACGGTGACGAGGTACGGCTCCTCGAACGACCCGTCGGACTGGTCACAACCGCTGCCCGCCACCATGAGCTCGGGCCGGTCGCGCTGGCGCTGGTGAAGCGCAACGTCCCGGTCTCGGAGACCCTGGCCGTCGACGGCGTCCCGGCCGCCCAGGAGATCGTCGTCGCTCCGTGATCGTGGGCCCGGGCTCCTGGCTCAACCCTCACCGAGGCTGATGCCGACGTCCACACCGAGGAGTGAGCCCATGTCTGTGCCAATGTCTGCGCCAATTTCTGTGCTGGCCTTCCACCACGTGCAAGTCGGGTGCCCCGAGCCCCTCGAAGATGACCTGCGCCGGTTCTACGCCGCTCTCGGGTTTGTCGAGGTTCCCAAGCCGCCTGCCCTAGCCGCGCGCGGCGGGTTCTGGCTGCGGGCGCCTAGCGGGGTCGAGCTCCACGTCGGCCGCGAGCCGGGACACCGGCCTTCCAGCAAGGCCCACCCGGCGCTCCTGGTTGACGACCTTGCCCGCGCCGTCGACCTCTTGCGGTCGGTCGGCGCTGTCGTCACAGACGACGACGGAGAGCTGCGGCCGACGTACGTGCGGGCCCAGACCACCGATCCCGCGGGCAACCGGCTTGAGCTGGTGGCCCGGGCACGCGACTGACGATCAGGTGCCCGCGAGGGTCCCCGCGAAGACCTGCCATGCCAGCAGGGACTTCGCAACGAGACTCAAGGTGACGTAGACGGTCTCGCCGAACAGGTAGTCCTTCCAGCGACCGATCTGGCGGTACTGCAGCCATTGGTTCACCGCGAAGCAGTTGAAGAAGATGAACAGCGACACAAAGATCCCGAACACGAACGCAGGAGCCTCGGACGTGCTCCCCGGCGTCGCCAGATAGATGCCGATGGCCAGCCAAGGGACGACCCCGGCGATGCATCCCAGCCAGAAGGGCAACATTCCGCCATCGCCCGGCGTCTGATACTTCTCCTGGACGAGTCCGAACAGGATCATCGACACGTTGACGCCGAAGAGCGCCACGAGGGCAGCCACGTCGGTGATCCCGGTGAGCTCGGCGATCAGCACGATCATGATCGAGGAGCTCAGGGAGTACTCGATCCATCGGGCGTCGTTGCGCTGCTGGAGCAGCTGCGCGCGGTAGCGCGGGAAATACGCCCCGGAGGCGATGACGGCGTGCGCGGCGGCCGAGAGGAACAGGAACAAGGCGACGCCCCACGCGACATTGATCGAGAACAACGTCACGGCGGGTTCTGGCGTTGACCCGGGTGGGCCGGCGAGGAACGTTCCGGTCACCGGGAGGGTGAACGCCGTCGCCAGGACGAGGACGGCAACGCCCTGGACCGCGTGCAGGCCACCCATGCCCGCGTTGAACTTTCGAAGAAAACGAAACCGCGCGTCGGGAACGGCAGGACTCATGTCAGCGATGGTGGCCACCGCACGAAGGTAAGCGAGATTGCTCGCCCTCGCTTCCCGAGTGATCGAGCTGAGCGCCGGGGTGATCGCGTGGCGCCTTGGTCACCCGCGTCCGAACAGGCCCTTCTTCTTCTTCGGCGGTGGGGGTGGCGGCGGTTTGGCCGGCGCGGGCGCGGGCCTGGGAGGCTCGGAGTCCTCGGTGCTGAACAGTCCGGAGAGCTCGCGCAGCAGCGAGGCGGTATCGGTCTGCGAGCGGTCGATGATCGGAGTTGGCGCAGCGTCGAACTCCCCACCCACCTCGGCCACGTCCGCCTCGAGCGGCCCGCCGTCCTCGGTGGGAGTTGCGCGCGGCGCCGGCGCCTCGCGGGACAGGGCTGAGAGCACGGCCGCCGGTGAGGGCCCGTAGGTCTCCCAGGACGATGGACTGGCCTCGACGGCGGTCACCAGAGGCATGACCATCTCGGTGCTCGACGGTGCGTCCGCGGGCTCGTTCAGCTGCGCGAGCGAGGTGGAGTCGTCGGCCACCTCCGGCTCGTTCAGGACGCGTTCGGCTTCTTCGGCGGCGGCGCGTTCGGCTTCGAGGCGTTCGGTCTCGAGGCGTTCGGCTTCTTCGGCGGCGGCGCGTTCGGCTTCGAGGCGTTCGGTCTCGAGGCGTTCGGCTTCTTCGGCGGCGGCGCGTTCGGTCTCGAGGCGTTCGGCTTCTTCGGCGGCGGCGCGTTCGGCTCGAGGCGTTCGGTCTCGAGGCGTTCGGCTTCTTCGGCGGCGGCGCGTTCGGCTTCGAGGCGTTCGGTCTCGAGGCGTTCGGCTTCCTCGGCGGCGGCGCGTTCGGCTTCGAGGCGTTCGGTCTCGAGGCGTTCGGTCTCGAGGCGTTCGGCTTCTTCGGCGGCGGCGCGTTCGGTCTCGAGGCGTTCGGTCTCGAGGCGTTCGGTCTCGAGGCGTTCGGCTTCTTCGGCGGCGGCGCGTTCGGCTTCGAGGCGTTCGGTCTCGAGGCGTTCGGTCTCGAGGCGTTCGGCTTCTTCGGCGGCGGCGCGTTCGGCTTCGAGGCGTTCGGTCTCGAGGCGTTCGGCTTCCTCCTCCTCCTCCTCGCGGATTCGGGCGGCTTCGATCTCCTCGGCCTCCCGAGCGAGCTGGTCGCCGACCCAGACCAGGTGGTCCTCCCAGGCCTCCTCCTCGACGGAGGCGCGGAGCTGGTCGAGCCAGGCGCGGTGGTCGGCCCAGGCTTCGTCTTCGACGGAGGCGCGGAGCTGGTCGAGCCAGGCGCGGTGGTCGGCCCAGGCTTCGTCCTCGACGGAGGCGCGGAGCTGGTCGAGCCAGGCGCGGTGGTCGGCCCAGGCTTCGTCCTCGACGGAGGCGCGGAGCTGGTCGAGCCAGGCGCGGTGGTCGGCCCAGGCTTCGTCCTCGACGGCCTCGCGCTGGGCGCGCCCCCACGCTTCGTGCTCGACCCAGGCCTCGAGCTCGGCCTCGCTGCGCGCCCGGTCGGCCGCCGCTCGCTCATGGGCCATCCACATCTCGTGCGCCGCCCACGCCTCGGCTTCCACGGCCTTGCGCTGCTTGCGCTCCTTCTTGCTGCGTTCCTTGTCCCGCTCGGCCCCGATCCGCGCGAGCTCGGCCTGGCGAGCTTCCTCGACGGCCCGCGCGACCTCTTCGGCCTCGGTGCGGCGCCGCGCTGCGTCGTTGGCGCGCTGTTCCCTCTCGGCCTTCACCTCGGCAGCCAGGCGGTCCGCGTCTGCCCTGGCGGCCTTGGCCTCCGCCTCGGCCACGCGCCGCTGTTCCTCCACCCACGCAACGTGGTCCTGCCACCCGGCAGGCGCTGCCTCGGTCGAGCTGTTCTGGTCGGCCACAGCTGCGGAAGCGGGAGTCTCGATGTCCTCGCCGGCCGCCGGCTCCCGGTACATCTGCTCGAGTGCATCGGTGACCCGGGCCACCGAGGCGGCCAACTCCTCCGGAGTTGGCTCGGGGAGGTCGTCCCACCCGCTGCCCGAACGCTGCTCGGCCAGCTGGTCGTCATCGGCGCTATCCGCAGCCTCGACGTCAACATCCACCAGCCCGGCGCGGACCAGGCTGGCCACGAGCTCAGCAGCTTCGTAGACCGTGAATCCGCAGTCCAGGGCAAGATCGGCGATCGAACGCTCGCCGTCAACGCGGCAGAGCAGGGCCCACTCGCCCGGCCCCAGCACCACGTCGTCAGTTTCTTCGCCTCGCGCTGACAGCAGGGGTACGTCGTCCGGGCCGCCGATCAGCTGCCGGAGCTCGTTCCACCGGAGGCGCCGGTCACGCACCTGGGTCAGGACGTCCGGTGCGGTCACCGGGGGTGCCATGTCCTGGCGCGCCTTCTTGTTCTTGCGGAAGCGCCAGGTGTCGACGTCCCACTCGAGGAGATCGCCGAGCATGTCGACCAGCTGTTCGGAGACGAAGGACTCGACGACCGCACGGTCGACGTAGCCGAGGTGAACGAGCAGCTCGCCCAGTCGGAAGCCCTGCAGCTCGGTGCGCTGGATCTCCAGCGTCTCGGCCAGGGCCTCGGGGGCGAGATCTCCTGAGGAGACCAGTCGGTGCCCGAGCAGGGGGCGCCGTCCCGGGACGAACACGGAGTAGACGAGGCCATCCTTGAAGTAGACCTCGGCCTCCTCGGAGGCGACGTCGATCACCGTGAGGCAACCCGTCGCCGACTGGGCGCCGAGGTCGAGGAGGACCTGCTGCACCTGGTTGGTGAGGAGGTCTCCGTCGAGCATGCCGCTCCTCCCTCCCCGCGCTCGTGTGCCGCAACGCATCCCGCCGCGTTGCTTCTAGTCGTCCATCGGCAGGATGGACACGCACGTTGAGCGGACTTGTCGGGGCGTCTTTACCCCCATCCGGGTGAACGTGACACCATGGCGCCCATGTCGTCGCCTCACACGCTGATCACGGTCGCCCCGACGGGCGCCGAGACGGCCAAGGCCGACGTCCCCGCCCTGCCCGTGACCCTCGATGAGCTGGTCGCTACGGCGGTGTCCTGCGAGGCCGCGGGGGCCTCCCTGATCCACGTCCACGTCCGCGATGCGGCTGCCGCGCCGACCCTCGATCTCGGGCGCTTGACCGAGACCGTCGACGCGCTGCGCGGAGCCACCTCCCTCATCGTCCAGCTGTCCACAGGGGGCAGCGTTCACGATCCCTATGACGCTCGGCTGCGCGTTCTCGATGCGGAGCCAGACTCGTGCTCCCTGACCTGCGGCACGGTGAACTTCGGCGACGACGTCTTTCTCAACCCGTGGCCGTTCATGGTGGAGCTGTATCGCCTGACCCAGGAGCGCGAGATCGTGCCCGAGTTCGAGCTGTTCGAGCTCGGGCATGTCCACGCTCTCCGTCGGCTGCTCGACCAGGAGGGCCTGCCTTACGGCGGCCGCGTCCACTGCGACCTCGTCATGGGAGTCCCGGGGGGGATGCCCGGATCCGCGCAGGCGCTGGTCGCAGCCGTACAAGCACTGCCCACCGGAGCCACCTGGTCGGCCACCGGCATCGGTCGAAGCACGCTTCCCGTAGCCCTTGCAGCGCTGGCGTCCGGCGGTCACCTGCGCGTGGGCATGGAAGACACGGTGACCTTCCGCCGTGGCGAAGCCGTGCGTGACAATGCTCAACTGGTCGAGCGGGCCGCTGAGCTGTCGGTGCTCGCGCAGCGCCCGCCGATGACCACGGTCCAGGCTCGTGAGCTGCTCAACACCAAGGACCGGACGGGAGTGGCCGCATGACGACGCCCATGGAAGGCGGACGCCGCCGCATCGATCGGGTGCTCGCCGGCGACTACGTCGACGGTCTGGCGACCAAGTCCCTTGACGAGGTTCGAGCCCTGCGTCACGACGCGGAGCAAGAGGAGGCTGACCTGTCCTACGTCCGCCGCCTCTTGCAGGGGCGCATGGACCTGGTTCGCGCGGAGCAGGAGCGCCGCGCGGCGACGGGCGGGGCGCCGCTGATCGACCTCCTCGCCGGAGTGCTCGCCGACGGGCCGCGGGCCGACCACGGATCGGGCCGGTTCCTCACCGTGGAGCCGTCGCGCGTCGACGAGCACCGGCGCAAGGTCGAGCAGATCGTCTCGGACGTGGGGATCTCCGACGTAGCCGCGCGGTCTGACGCGGAGCTGCAGTCTTCGCTGGACGCACTGATGGGTCACGAACAGCTGGTGAGTGACCTGCGTCGCAAGGTGCAGACCGTCATGGACACGCTGACCTCCGAGATCGGTCGGCGCTACCGCGACGGAGAGGCAGACGTCTCAGCCTTGCTCAGCCCCGGCTCGTAGATGCACCCAGCAGTCGTCGTCGAGGTCGTCCGCTCGGGATTCGTCGAAGGCGTTCATCGCGGCTCGGTCGTGGCCTTGGCAGATGACGGTGAGGTCGCCTTCACGGTCGGACTTCCTGAGGAGCCGATGCTGCCGCGTTCGGCGATGAAGCCGCTGCAGGCGATAGCCATGCTGCGGGCCGGACTCGATCTCGATGGAGAGCTGCTGGCCCTGGCGTGCTCCTCCCACTCAGGTGAGGACTTCCACCTCGACGGGGTCGAACGCATCCTGCGCGGGGCTGGCCTCACCGTTGCCGACCTCCAAACCCCGCCCAGCCTGCCCGTCGGAGACGCCCCGCGGTTGGCGTGGGAGTGCGCCGGTCGTGCCCCCGCGTCCTTGGCCATGAACTGCTCGGGGAAGCACGCGGCGATGCTGGCCACCTGCGTGGCTAACGGATGGGATCCGGCGACCTATCTCGACGTTGCTCACCCGCTGCAGCGGGCGATCCACGCGGCGATCGAGGAGCTTGCGCAGGAGAAGATCGGCTTTACCGGAGTCGATGGTTGTGGGGCTCCGCTGCATGCCCTGACGCTCACCGGGCTCGCTCGGGCCTTCCGTGCATGGGCCCTCGGTGCCGGCGGCTCGGCCGAGCAACGCACGTTCAGCGCGGTCCGGACGCACCCCCAGTGGTTGGGCGGCACCGATCGCGACGTCACGGCCCTGATCGCGGGTGTCTCCGGGCTCGTTGCGAAAGATGGTGCCGAGGCTGTCTACGCAGCCGCGCTCCCGGACGGCCGCGCGGTGGCGTTGAAGATCGAGGACGGTGGCCAGCGAGCTCGGCCGCCAGTGATGGCGGTCGCTTTGCAGGCACTCGGGGTGACCGCCGATGTCCTGGACGAGCAAGCCGTCTTGCCGCTGCTCGGCGGCGGGGTCCCCGTCGGATACGTACGCGCGGTCCGCGGGCTCTTTCCCGTCCTTGCCGCCTAGTTTTCCGCGGCGGGTCCTGTCCATGGGATCCTGGACGCATGGCCACCGTCGTCTTCGCTCTCTATGTCGCGCTGCTGACGCTCGAGGCTGTGGCCCTGGTAGACGCGGCGATGCGTAAGAGTGCCGCCTTTGTCGCAGCCGACAAGCAGACCAAGAAGTTCTGGTTGATCCTGCTCGGAGTCGGCACCTTGGCCACGCTCTACTTCGGCCCGTTCGGAACCTTCCTCCTGGGTCTGGTCGGTGTGGTGGCAGCGTCGGTGTATCTCCTCGACGTCCGGCCCGCGGTGCGCGGCGTCGGGGGCGGGCGCGGGGGTGGCCAGCAGCACATGGGCCCTTACGGCCCCTGGTAACGCGTCGACAGCGCTAGTCGCTGACGGGGCGCGCGCAGCAGAACGACTCGAGCTCGATTCCGTACCACTGCGAGGTCAGACCCCGCGGTTGCATGCCTAGTCGCTCGGTGACGGCCACCGAGCGCGCGTTGTCCGGACGCACCACGGCCCAGACCTCGTCCAGGCCCACGCTCCAGGCAGCCTGGAGCAGCAGCTGCGCGGCCTCGGTGGCGTATCCGCGGCCCCAGTGGTCAGGGTGGAGGTGCCAGCCGATCTCGACCTCGTCCACCGGCTGCCCGGCCGCATCCTGCAACGGCACCAGCAGCACCGAGCCCACGGGCTGCCCGACCGCGTCCGGAACCACGGCCCAGAGGCCGTACGGCCACTGGTTGCGCGCCCCCCAGCGTCGGATGCTTGCGGAGGACTGCTCAGGATCGTCCAGCGCCTTCGGTTCAGCGCCCAACCACTGCGCAACCTCCCACCGCCGGTAGGTGTCGAAGTGGGCGTCGCGATCTGAGAGTTCCCACGCGCGCAGGGCCAGTCGCTCGCTCCGTGCCGCCTCCAACGAAGGAACGTCGCTAGCCATGGGCGGCAGGCTAGCCGAGCGAGACCGACGATCCAGTCGGGCCCCGGATGCGCGGCCGGCCGTTCATGGGCGAGGATCGTCGCGTGAGTGCTGCCTATGGGCTGCCGGACGTCGCGCGGCGGATCGCGATGCTCAGCGTCCACACGTCTCCCCTCGACCAGCCCGGCACTGGCGACGCGGGTGGGATGAACGTCTACGTGGTCGAGCTCGCCCGGCGTCTCGCGGAAGCCGGCACCGAGGTCGAGATCTTCACCAGGGCGACGACCAGCGAGCTGGCGCCGAGTGTTCAGCTGGCTCCCGGCGTCGTGGTCCGACATGTGGCCGCGGGACCCTACGAGGGGTTGTCCAAGGAGGACCTTCCGGCTCAGCTGTGCGCGGTCACGAGCGGGGTCCTCCGGGCGGAGGCGCGGCGCGAGCCTGGCTACTACGACCTCGTGCACAGCCACTATTGGTTGTCCGGCCAAGTGGGATGGCTCGCCAAGGAGCGGTGGGGCGTGCCGCTCGTGCACTCGATGCACACCATGGCGAAGGTCAAGAATTCCGCCCTGGCCGACGGGGACTCCCCCGAACCAGCCCTACGAAGCATTGGCGAGGCGCAGGTGGTCGAGGCAGCGGACCGCCTGGTCGCGAACACCGACGACGAGGCAGACCAGCTGGTGGGTCTCTATGGCGCGGACCCGGATCGCGTCCGGGTGGTCAGTCCCGGCGTCGACCTCCATCGATTCAGCCCGGGCGACCGTTCGGCGGCGCGCGAGCGTGTCGGGCTCGACCCTGATGCCGTGGTGTTGATGTTCGTGGGGAGGATCCAACCGCTCAAGGCGCCGGACCTGCTGATCAGGGCAGCCGCGGAACTGCTGGCGATTCGACCGTCCCTGCGTTCTCGGTTGGTGGTTGCCGTAGTAGGCGGGCCGAGCGGGTCGGGGCTGGCTCACCCGGAGAGCCTGGACGAGCTGGCGCGGGCTCTCGGGGTGCGAGACGTCGTGCGGTTCCACCCGCCGGTGACCCAAGACCAGCTGCCCGACTTCTATCGAGCGGCCGACCTCGTGGTGGTCCCGTCCTACAGCGAGTCCTTCGGGCTCGTGGCCGTCGAGGCGCAGGCGTGCGGGACGCCGGTGGTGGCCAGCGACGTTGGGGGCCTTCCGACAGCGGTGGCGGACGGGGTCAGCGGCGTGCTCGTCGAGGGTCACGATGCTGCCATGTGGGCCAAGGTGTTGGAGCAGCTGATCGACGAGCCTTCGCGCCGTGAGCACCTGGCCGCTGGCGCTGTCGTGCACGCGCGTTCCTTCGGCTGGGACGCCACTGCGGCGGCGATGCAACAGGTCTACGCCGAAGCCATCCTCAGCCATGGGGAAACCCTCGATCGATCCGGCGAGGAGTGGGGTGTGCGCCCATGACCCCCTCGTTGGACAGCGTGATCACCCAGGCTCTCGAGGATCAGGAGGTTGACTTCGACCACGTTCGTCGCGGGGCCTTCTTGGTCACCTTGCCGGGTCAGCACAAGCTGAAGACTGTGGCTTGGCTGGTGGTCGGTCAGCACAGCCTGCTCGTCGAAGCCTTCGTGATCCGACGCCCGGACGAGAATCACGCGGCCTTCTACCGGCATCTGCTGGAGCGCAACGCCCGGCTCTACGGCGTGCACTTCTCCATCGATGCTCTCGGCGACGTGTTTCTCGTGGGCCGGGTCCCCCTGGGCGCGGTCGACGCGGCCGAGATCGACCGCCTGCTCGGGTGCGTGCTGACCTATGCCGACGAGGAGTTCGACCGCTTGCTCGAGCTCGGCTTCGCTTCCTCCATCCGGCGTGAGTGGGCGTGGCGGGTCAAGCGGGGCGAGAGTCTGGCCAACCTTCAGGCCTTTGCGCGCTTCGCCGACCCCGAGCACACCTGACCTCGTGGTCGAAGAGCCCCAGAGCGCTGGGTAGGGTCGCCGCCATGGCTGCCCCCTACACGCTGGTGCTCCTGCGTCATGGCGAGAGCACATGGAACGCGCTCAACCAGTTCACCGGCTGGGTCGACGTGCCGCTATCAGAACGCGGTGTCGCCGAGGCCTCCCGCGGAGGCGACCTGATGGGTGAAGCAGGCGTGCTGCCCGACGTCGTGCACACGTCGCTGCTCCGGCGTGCCATCACGACCGCCAACCTGGCCCTCGATCGGAGCGACAGGCACTGGATCCCCGTCGTTCGTAACTGGCGGCTCAACGAGCGGCATTACGGCGCCCTCCAGGGCAAGAACAAGAAGCAGACCCTCGACGCGTACGGCGAGGAGCAGTTCATGCTGTGGCGGCGGTCGTACGACACTCCGCCACCCCCGATCGACCCCGACGACGAGTTCTCCCAGACCCACGACCCTCGCTACGCGTGGCTCCCTCCGGAAGCCAATCCGCGGACTGAGTGCCTCCGAGACGTCGTCGGACGGCTGATGCCCTACTGGGAGGACGTCATCGTGGGCGACCTGCGCGCCGGCAAGGTCGTGCTCGTCGCCGCGCACGGCAACTCCCTGCGCGCCCTGGTGAAACACCTCGATGGCATCTCCGACGAGGCCATCGCTGGGCTGAACGTGCCCACCGGAATCCCGTTGGTCTACCGCCTCGACAACGACCTGCGCCCGATGGTTGCGGGTGGCGAATACCTGGATCCCGACGCCGCGGCCGCCGCCATCAAGGCCGTGGCCAACCAAGGTCGCTGACCCCACTTCACCCACGACTCGCCGGGCGCAGCACCTGTCGACAGGTGCTGCGCCCGGCGAGTCGTGGGTGAAGTGGGGTGGGGAAGGGGTGAGGGCCGTTCAGCCCTTCTCGAGCTCGTTGTAGCGCGTGCCGGTTGTCGCATAGACGATGCGTCGCGCGATGCTGACGGCGTGGTCGGCATAACGCTCGTAGAAGCGGGCCATCAACGTCACGTCGACGGCCTGGTCGACGGTGCCGTCCCAGTCGTCGAGCAGCGTCTGAAGCAGCTGCTTGTGGAGGTCGTCCACCCCGTCGTCGAGCCGTTCGATCTCGTAGGCCAGCGTGAGGTCCTTGTCGGCGACCACGTCGCCCACGAGCTGCCCCATCACCGAGACCTGCTTGGCCATCTCGACGAAGATCGGGCGCAGACTTTCGGGCACGGCCGAGTCGGGATACCTCATCCGGGCGATCTTGGCGATGTGCCGGGCCAGGTCCCCCATCCTTTCGAAGGTCGCCGACATCCGCAGCGCCCCGGTGACCAGGCGAAGGTCGGTCGCGACGGGCTGCTGAAGGGCCAGAAGATTCGTGCACCGCGCCTCGAGCTCGTGCTCCATAGAGTCGACGTTGTCGTCCGTTGCGATGACCGACTCCGCCTTGGCCAGGTCGGCTTCGAGCAGCGCCGCTGATGCTCGCTCGATCATGGAGGACACGGTCCGGGCCATCTCGACCATCTGGTCGGTGACCCCGTCGAGGGCGTCGTGGTAGTTCTCGCGCATGGGGGCTGCTCCCGCAATCGAGGGTGCTCGTCGGTCCTGGCAAGGGTAGGCCCGACGCGCCGCAGGATCTGTGCCGTTGGGTGAACGCCCCGGCTCTCCAGGGTGAACAGTTGTCGACGCGATGTCGCCGAGTCACCCGTCGTGGTCAACCGTGCAGCTCCCGCATGCCTACCCTTGAGTCGTGGACGCGGCGGCTGCGGCTGTACTCGGTGGCGTCATCGGCCTGTTCTTGGGGTCGGTGGCGATCCTGGCTTTTCGGGCGAGTGAACGTCAGCCGTCGGTTCCCGAACCCGGTGAGGCCGCCGAACTCCCACCTGACGTGGTCGCTGTGCTTCAGTCTCTTCGGTCGGCCACCGTGGTCCTCGACTCCACGAACCGGATTCTCCGCGTCTCGCCTACTGCCTACGCGCTGGCGGTGGTCCGCGACGGACGGCTGACCCACGACGCGGTGCGCATGACCGTCGACGAGGTTCGGCAGGACGGCGAGGTCCGGTCTGTGACGGTCGAACAGAGCCGGGGGCGTGGTCGCCCGGTCACGTTGACCGTCCGGGTCGCTGCCATCGGGGAGGGTCGGGTCCTCGTCCTCATCGACGACTCCACCGAGTCTCGCCGCATCGACGACGTCCGGCGTGACTTCGTGGCCAACGTGAGCCATGAGCTCAAGACGCCCGTCGCTGCCCTTTCTCTGCTCGCGGAGTCGGTGGCGGCGGCCGCCGACGATCAAGCGGCCGTCGAGCGCTTCGCGGGTCGAATGCAGCTGGAGTCTGCTCGCCTGTCCGCGTTGGTGGTTGAACTCATCGACCTGTCGCGGGTTCAGGGCGATGTTCCCCTGTCACATGCTCAGGTGCTGTCGGTGGACGACGTCGTCCGCGATGCGACCGACCGAACCAGGCTGACCGCCTCGGCCTCCGAGATCGAGCTCGTCGTGTCGGTCGAACCCGGACTGCGGATCTATGGCGACCGGGAGCAGCTGGTCTCCGCGCTCAAGAACCTCGTGGACAACGCGCTGGCCTACTCGCCGGCACGCACCCGGGTCGCCGTAGCCGCGCGAAAGGCTGCTGACCGGGTCGAGGTCAGCGTCACCGATCAAGGGATCGGGATCCCTCAGCGTGACCTCGAACGCATCTTCGAGCGCTTCTACCGGGTCGACCCGGCGCGCTCCCGAGCCACGGGGGGCACGGGGCTCGGCCTGTCGATCGTCAAGCATGTCTGCGCCAACCATGGCGGCGAGGTCGACGTCTGGAGCGTCGAGGGCGCCGGATCGACCTTCACGCTGCGCTTCCCCGCGCAGACCTCCGCAGCGGGGAAGCTCGGGCAGCTGCCGCCGAATGCGCGCCGAGCCACCGCAGCAGGCATCGCGGACGCAGCCACAGACGAACAACCGTCCACCCGTTCTTCTCGCGCCGCCGGCGTATCGCTCGATCCCCCCCTTCGAAAGGTGGTCCCGTGACCCGCGTGCTCGTGGTCGAGGACGAGGAGTCCATCAGCGAGGCACTGGCTTTCATGTTGCGCAAGGAGGGTTTCGAGGTCTCCGTCGCCTCCGATGGCGCGGCCGCGCTCGACGAGTTCGACCGTGCTGGAGCCGACCTGGTGCTCCTCGACTTGATGCTGCCAGGCACGTCCGGCACCGAGGTCTGCCGCTCGCTCCGTTCTCGATCCAACGTGCCCGTCATCATGCTCACGGCCAAGGACGGGGAGATCGACAAGGTTGTCGGACTCGAGCTTGGCGCCGACGACTATGTGACCAAGCCCTTCTCGATGCGCGAGCTCGTCGCCCGGATCCGGGCCGTGCTACGGCGCGGCGCGGAGAGCGAGGACCTGCTCCCCGGGGTGGTGGAAGCCGGGCCGGTCCGCATGGACGTCGATCGGCATACGGTCTCGATCCGTGGTCAGGCCATGCCCATGCCTCTGAAGGAGTTCGACCTTCTGGAGATGCTGTTGCGCAACGCCGGGCGGGTCCTGACGCGTGGCCAGCTGATCGACCGGGTGTGGGGATCGGACTACGTCGGTGACACCAAGACTCTCGACGTCCACGTCAAGCGGCTGCGGGCCAAGGTGGAAGGAGACCCGGCCCAGCCGCGGCACATCATCACCGTGCGCGGGCTCGGCTACAAGTTCGAGCTGTAACTCAGCCGCCGGACGTGGTCCCGGCCCGGGTGAGTGCCAGGAGCGAGGCCGTGCCAGCGCCCTGGTCTCCGAAGGTCAGGGTGATCGTCGTGAACGTTCCGAGGGCGAAGGTAGCGTCCGGCACCACGATGGTGCTCGTCGGCTCGCCTCCGGTGGTGATCAGCGAGCGACCGGGCACCGTGATCGGCGTCAGGGCCACGGGCCCGGCCCCTTCGACCGTCACGGCCGTCAGTGCTTCGGGCTCTGGACCGTTGTTGACGAGCGCGCCGATCAACTCGTAGGTGTTGGGGCGCGTCTCGTCGGCCACGAGCAGGAGGTTGCGCGCGGCCATCGTGCCCACCGTCAGCGACGTCCCGTTGGACGGGGTGTAAGGCCGGTTGGTCTGGGCGTCGAAGCCCGTGCCGCACGCAGTCAGCAGACTGCCAGCGATGAGGGCCAGTGCAACGGCCGAAAGATGTCTGCGGGCTCGGTTCACAGCCCGCAGCGTAGCGGCGCCCGGCTTCGGGTTTCACGGTAGATGCACGAATCGAGTCCGCGGACCGACGAGGTCAGCCGCCGGAGGCCCAGGACCCGGAGCGGTCGGCAAGGAGCACGACGTCGATGACGGCGGCGGCAGCGACCAGGACGAAGGGGAGTCGGGTCCAGCGGGTCCAGGTCGGCCCGAGCGCAAGCGCGAGCAGCGCCACGGCGCACAGCAGCGCCAGCCAGGCGGCTTCACCCGGCTGGCCTGGGGGAGCGAAAACCAGGACGACGGTGGCCATCGCGAGAGACCCGGCCGCGATCAGCCGGGTCCAGTTCCGCCCGACGCGCGCTGGGAGTCCCCCCACCTGCGCCCGGCGGTCGGCCTCGATGTCCGGCAACGCGTTGGCCGCGTGGGCGCCGACGCCGAGCAAAGCCCCCGCCAGGACAGCCCACCAGGGCGGACGCGGGGAGCCGGGAAGTGCGAGCACCACGACGGCCGGCAGGGCCCCGAAGGCGACGGCGTACGGCGCCCAGGACCAGGCTGTTCGCTTGAGCCGGAGGTCGTAGGCCCAGCCCGAGCCGACGACGAGGAGGTGAACGGACCCAGCGGCGGCGCCGAGCGCGAACGACAGCGGCACGCACGCGGCAGCGGACACGAGGAAGGCGGTCCGGAGCGTCCCACGGCTGACCAAGCCGCTGATCAACGGCTTGTCCGGCCGTTCGGCCGCTCGGTCAGCGGTCTCGTCCACCAGGTCGTTGAGCCACCCGATCGACAGCTGCCCCGCCAGCACAGCCGCTCCCAGAATCCAGAGCTTGACCGGGCTGAGCCCCCCCGCCGCTCCGAGCCAGACGGCGAGCCCCGTGACGGTGGCGCAGGGCCCCGGGTGGGCCGCCTTGACCAGCGCGGCAACCCTCGTGACGATGCTGGCTCCCTCGGCTGGGTGGGCAAGCTGTCGGACCATGCTGTCAGTCTGACCGCTCGAGGCTCGGCACGGGTTCCGGGGCCGACAAATCACGGATCGTCGGATCTGTCAAGCCCCCGGAGGGGGCCCGCAGGGCCTCTGACCTGCGAAAACACGGTCCGGGGGGTCCGTATGCCGTGTTACTCTTGGAGTCATCGAAAGGGCGGTGTGCATGTCGTTCGAGGTCGGCGAGACGGTCGTTTATCCCCATCATGGGGCCGCACTCATCGAGGCGGTGGAGACGCGCACCATCAAGGGACAGGAGCGCCTCTACCTGGTTCTCAAGGTCGCTCAGGGCGACCTCACCGTGCGTGTCCCAGCAGACAACGCCGAGTTCGTGGGCGTCCGTGACGTGGTCGGGCAGGAGGGTCTCGAGCGCGTCTTCGACGTGCTCCGGGCGCCCCACACCGAGGAGCCGACGAACTGGTCACGGCGCTACAAGGCCAACCTCGAGAAGCTGGCGTCGGGTGACGTGATCAAGGTGGCCGAGGTCGTGCGCGACCTCTGGCGCCGTGAGCGCGAACGTGGCCTGTCGGCTGGCGAGAAGCGGATGCTGGCCAAGGCGCGTCAGATCCTTGTGTCGGAGCTCGCACTTGCCGAGAACACCAACGAGGACAAGGCCGAGGCCATCCTCGACGAGGTGCTGGCTTCCTGACCTCGCGCTGAGCGGCCTCGATCAGGTCGCCGCTCGCGCCCGATCATCTCGGGCGCCGACCGTGGAAGGTCTGTGCGCATGCGTCGCCGGCTCGTGCCCCGTCGTTCGGTCCCGCAGCCCATCGTCGAGCTGCTGCGGCTGTGCGTCGTGGTTTTCGGTGCGGCGCTCGGCTATCAGGTGGCCCTCGTCATCGACGTCCAGGACGTCGGTGCGCTGGATCCGTTGGTCATCGGAGTCGTCCTGGGCTCGGCCGTCGGGTATGTCATCGGCGGGGTCCTGGGACGCACCACGCTGACGGCTGTCGAGCGAACCGAGCGGGCCCTGCGCGATGTGTCAGCGGAACAGATCGTCGCGGGAGTCTTCGGGGCCGTCGTCGGTGTCGTTGGCGGTGCAGCGGTCGCGTGGCCGGTCTTCCTGCTCGACCGCCAGGTCTTCGCCATCCCCCTGTTCATGTTCGTCCTCGTCACGACCGGTCTGCTGGGGTATCGCGTCGGCTCGGTGCGGCGTAGCTCGATGATCGGCATGTTCGGTGCCCAGGCCGGGATGGCCGGACCGAGCCCGTCCGCGTCGGTGCTGCCCCGACTGGTCGACTCGTCGGTCGCGATCGACGGGCGGATCGTCGACGTCGTCCGTGCAGGCTTCCTCGGTGGCGAGATGCTGGTGACCCAGCCGGTGCTCGACGAGCTGCAGGGTCTGTCCGACGCGGGGGACGACCTCCGTCGAGCCAAGGGGCGACGTGGCCTCGAGGTGCTCGAGGTGCTGCGCCGTGAGCCCGGCATCGACCTTCGGGTCATCGATGACGAGGCGGTCGCCGTGCCCGAGGTCGATGCGAAGCTGATCCGGGTCGCCCTCGACCGCAAGTGCGCCCTGCTCACCCTCGACACCAACCTGGCCCGTTCTGCGTCCCTGGCCGGGATCAAGGTGCTCAACCTGCACGCGCTGGGCTTGTCGATGCGCCCACCGGTCGTCGCCGGAGACGAGGTGACCGTCTTGCTCACCAAGAACGGCAAGGAGGCCGGACAGGCCGTCGGCTACCTCGACGACGGCACGATGGTCGTCGTCGAGCGCGCCCGCGACGCGGTGGGCCAAGATGCCCTCGTGCAGGTGACGAGCGTGCTCACGACCGCGAACGGCCGATTGGTCTTCGCCCGCCCGCTCTCCCTGGCCGGACATCCGGTCGGGGCGGAGGGATGACGGGCGCCCACCTGGGTGATCCCGATCGTGGGGGGCCGGCGCGGCCCCAAGGTCGGACGGCCGTGGTTCTGCCCGCTGCGGGGCGTGGCGACCGGTTGGGGAGCGACATCCCCAAGGCGTTGCGTACGGTCGGGGGTGTGACCATCCTCGAACGCGCCGTCAGCACCGTCAGGCGGGCCGCTGGCGTGGATGTCGTGGTCGTCGCAGCCCCCGCTGACCAGGTGAAAGAGGTCGCCTCGCTGCTCGCACGGCCAGATGCGCAGCCGCCCGGGCCCGAGGTGCTCGTGGTCAGCGGCGGTGCGTCACGGTCGGAATCCGTACGCCTGGCGCTGGCGGCACTCCCCGACGACGTCGATGTCGTCCTGGTGCACGACGCCGCACGGGCTCTGACGCCGGTCTCGCTCATCGAGGCGGTCGGCACGGCGGTCCGAGCGGGAGCCGATGCCGTCGTCCCAGCCCTTCACGTCACGGACACGATCAAGGCGGTGGACGCCAGCGAGCGGGTCACCTCCACCTTGGACCGCTCGGCCCTGCGGGCCGTCCAGACGCCGCAGGGATTTCGTCGTCCGGTGCTGGCCGCCGCGCACGATGCGGCCGGGGCCCGGGCCGCGGCCGGGCCGGATGGCGGCGAGGCGACGGATGACGCCGGCTTGGTCGAGGCGATCGGGGTGCCGGTGTTGGTCGTCCCGGGTTCGGAGCTCGCCTTCAAGATCACTCGCCCGCTGGACCTGGTCGTCGCCGAGGCGCTGCTGGCGGCGCACTCGAGCATCGAGGGATCGCCGTGACGGGCTGGGAAGGCAGACCTCGCGTCGGCGTCGGGGTCGACGTCCATCCGTTGGTGGCGGGTCGCCCCATGCGCGTGGCCGGCCTCGACTGGCCGAGCGAAGACAGGGGCTGTGAGGGTCATTCGGACGGCGACGTCGTCGCGCACGCTTTGTGCGACGCCCTCTTGTCGGCCTCCGGCTTGGGAGACCTGGGCACCGTCTTCGGCGCCGATCGCCCCGAGCATGCGGGCGCCGCGGGAGCGGACTTGATGGCTGCGGTCCTGGACCTGGTGACAGCCTCCGGATTTGCCGTCGGGAACGCCTCGGTCCAGCTCATCGGCAACCGTCCGCGACTGGGAGCGCGTCGCGCTGAGGCTGAGGCCGTCCTGTCGGCTGCCCTCGGAGGTGCCCCCGTATCGGTATCCGCGACAACGACCGACGGGCTGGGGTTGACCGGGCGCGGCGAGGGCCTGGCGGCCGTGGCCACAGCGCTGGTCTGGCGGGACGGCCCGTGACGTCCGACGCGGAGCGGGCCAAGGTCACCGCGCTGCTTGACGCGGGTCAGGCTCAGGACGCGGCGGACCTGGCCGGAATCCTGCTCACGGTGGACCCCGACGACGGAGCCCTGTGGTGCGTGCAGTCGCGGGCTCTGATCGCCGCGTCGCGACCGGCCGAAGCCTTGACCGCCGCGAACCGGGCGGCCCGTGTGCTGCCCTACTCCGCGGAACCGCACCGGTTGGCCAGCGTCGTCCTCGGCGGCGCCGGAGATCTCGACGGATCGGCCGCGGCCGCCCGGGAGGGCACCCGCCTCGAACCCACGTCCTCGGCTGCCTGGGAACAGGTCTGCTACGCCGTCGGCGCGCTGCTCGACCAGCTGGGTCGATCGGGCGACAGGGCCGTGCTGGGCCGCATCCGTGAGCTGGCCGACGAGGCCCTGGCGGCGAGCGACCGCGTCGTTGCCCTGGCGCCCACCGAGTCGTCGGCCTATCGCGCGCGCGGCTACGCGCTGGCGTGCGCTCGGCGGCCGGACCTCGCACGCGACGCCCTGGAGCGGGCCCGATCGCTCGAGCCGGGTGACCCGTCGCTCTGAGCGCATGGCCGGGCGTGGAGCACGGCCGGTGAGTAGGTTCGCGGGATGACCACGATCCCGCAGCGTGCCCGAGAGTGGCTGGATGCTCCGGAGTACGCGACTCTGGCCACGCTTCAGCCCGATGGCTCCCCCCAGCTGTCCGTCGTGTGGGTGGCCCGCGACGGCGACGAGCTGCTCGTCTCGACCATCGAGGGCCGCCAGAAGCACCGCAATCTGCTGCACGACCCGCGCGCGACCCTGCTCGTGTTTCCTGCGGAGCAACCCGAGTCCTACGTCGAGGTGCGCGGCTCGGTCACCATGACCCGCGAGGGGGGCCGTGACCTCATCGACCGGCTGGCCCGTGAGTACGACGGGGTCGAACGCTTCACGGGCGACGACGGCACCGACCGAGTACGCGTCGTGGTCCGCATCCACCCCGAGCGCGTCGTCGTTCGATAGGGCGGCTCGACTCGGGCCGTACTCTGGGCCGGTGACCCTGCGCCTGTACGACTCCGCCGCGCGCGCTCTGCGCGACTTCGAGCCTCTCCGTCCGGGCCAGGTCTCGATGTATCTGTGCGGCGTCACCGTGCAGTCACCGCCCCACATCGGGCACATGCGTTCTGGATTGGTCTTCGACCAGCTCAGCCGCTGGCTGATCCACCGCGGATACGGGGTGACGCTCATCCGCAACGTCACCGACATCGATGACAAGGTGCTCGTGAAGTCCGAGGAGCGGGGGATGCCCTGGTGGGCCTGGGGCTACCTCAACGAGCAGGCCTGCCAGCGGGCCTATGACGTGCTCAACATCGCGCGACCGGCCTACGAGCCTCGGGCCACGGGTCACGTCACCGAGATGGTTCAGCTCATGCAGGCGCTGATCGATCGTGGGCACGCCTACCCGGCGGAGGATGGTTCGGGAGACGTCTACTTCGATGTGCGTTCTTGGCCGGCCTACGGCCAGCTGTCGGGCATGAAGATCGACGAGATGGAGCCGGCCACGGACGCCGATCCCCGCGGCAAACGGGATCCCCGCGACTTCGCGCTGTGGAAGGGCGCCAAACCCGGCGAGCCGTCCTGGCCGACTCCCTGGGGCGACGGTCGACCCGGGTGGCACCTCGAATGCTCAGCCATGGCCGGGAAGTACCTCGGGGACGCCTTCGATATCCACGGAGGCGGCATCGACTTGCGCTTCCCCCACCACGAGAACGAGCTGGCTCAGTCGACGGCGGTCGGGCAGAGGTTCGCGAACTTCTGGGTGCACAACGCGTGGGTGACCACATCGGGGGAGAAGATGAGCAAGTCATTGGGCAACAGCCTGCTGGTCGACGAGGTGGTCCAGCGGATCCGCCCGGTCGAGCTGCGCTACTACCTCGGGGCTGCTCACTACCGGTCCCACATCGAATACTCCGAGGAGGCGCTGCACGAAGCCGGTGCCGCCTACCGCCGGCTCGAGGGTTTCGTGACTCGGGCGACCGAGCTCACGGGTCCCGTCGACCCCACGATCGTGTGCGCCGAGTTCGAGCAAGCGATGGACGACGACCTCGGCGTGCCCGCCGCGCTGGGCGCAGTCCACGACGTCGTGCGAGAGGGCAACAAGCTGCTCGCCGGCGGTGACTCGCCAGCCCTGCGTGGGTGCCTCGGGTCGGTTCGCGCGATGCTGGGCGTGCTGGGGCTCGACCCGTTCGACTCGGCATGGGCGGCGGGATCGCCCGGCAGCGATCCCCAGCTACGAGAGGCGCTCGACGTCATGGTGCGGGCTGCGCTGGATGATCGCCAGGAAGCCCGCGCCCGCAAGGATTTCGAAGCGGCAGACGCCGTCCGGGACCGTCTTTCAAACGCTGGCGTCGTCGTCGAGGACACTCCCGCCGGTCCGCGCTGGACCGTTGAAGGGGGGTCATGATGGCCGGCAACTCCCAGCGAAAAGGCGCGATGCGCAAGACCGGCAGCAAGAAGGGTCAGACCGCCGGATCGGGCGGCCAGAAGGGCAAGCAGCTGAAGGGTCGCGGGCCGACGCCTCCGGCGGAGGTGCGCAAGGGGCACCCCGCGTCGAGGCGAGCGGCCGCCACCAGCCGCAAGGAGGGACCGGCGGGCGCCTCACGAGGTCGCAGCAGTCGTTCGGCCGGCACGCGTCGGCCGGACGGCCACAGCAAGGAGTCCGGCGAGGTGGTCGTCGGCCGTAATGCCGTCGTCGAGGCGCTCCGAGCGGGGGTCCCCGCCTCTGCGTTGTTCGTGGCAGCCCGGATCGACTCCGACGACCGGGTCCGCGAGGCGCTCAAGATCGCTGGCAACCAAGGGTTGCCCCTCCTCGAGGCTCCTCGGCCCGAGATCGACCGGATGAGCCGGGGGGCCGTCCACCAAGGCCTCTTGCTGCAGGTGCCGCCCTACGACTACGCCCACCCCGGCGACCTTCTGTCCCGCGCGACCGAGTCCGGCAGTCCTGCGCTGCTGGTCGCCTTGGACGGGATCACCGATCCGCGCAACCTCGGGGCGATCGTGCGTTCGGTCGGCGCCTTCGGTGGCCACGGGGTGCTCGTCCCCGAGCGCCGATCGGCCGGGATGACCGCGGGTGCCTGGAAGGCCTCCGCCGGTGCCGCGAGCCGGGTCCCCGTCGCGCGGGCGACCAATCTCAACCGGGCGCTGACGTCGTGGCAGGCAGGCGGATGCGTCATCGTCGGGCTCGCGGCGGACGGTGATGTGGACCTGGACGACCTCGAGGTCGCGGTAGACCCGCTGGCCCTCGTGGTGGGCTCGGAGGGCAAGGGCTTGTCCCGGCTCGTCCGCGAGACCTGCGACCTGACCGTGTCGATCCCCATGCATGCCGCCACCGAGTCGCTCAACGCGGGGATGGCTGCAGCGATCGTCTTGCACGAGATCGCCCGGAGGCGCCGTCGCTCCTGACCCGGCGGGCCCGTCCCAGTTCGGCCTCAGTCGAGGATGGGCGGGATGGACTGGGTGGAGTCGCTGGGCGTGCCGAGCCGCTTGCCCAGGACGGCGAGCTCGTCTGGTCGGTGGGCGAGCACCGTGCTGACGTAGTCGCGTGCTGCACTCACGGTGCCGACGTCGCTGCCGGACTGCTCCGAGAGGAACCACCGGTGTTCGAGCACCTCGTGGAACACCTCCGCGGGCTCCAGCTTGCCTCGCAGGTCTCGCGGGACGGCGTTGACCACCGGGTTGAACACCTCGCTGACCCACCGGTGGGCGACGAGCTCCTCCTCGGACTCCGGCAGCCCGAGATGTGACCGGAAGGCATCCAGGTCGTTGAGCAGGCGGCGGGCCTGGTTCTCCTGCACGTCGAGGCCGGTCAGTCGGATCAGCCGCCGGGAATGGTGGCCGGCGTCGACGACCTTGGGGCGGACGCGAACCTCCGACCCCGCAGCCTCAGCGATCACCTGCAGCTCACCGACATCGAAGCCGAGGTCGTTGAGCCGACGGACCTTGTCGTCGAGCTTGTAGCGCTCGCCGGGGCCGACCACGACGCCCTCGCCGAGCTCGTCCCAGAGATGGCGGTAGCGGCTGATGATCGCCTCGGCCGTGTCCCGCGGGTCGACGGATTGGTGGAGCATCCCGCCCGCCTCGAGGTCGAGGAACTCCCCATAGATGTTGACCAGGGCGACATCGAGGTCGTGCTCGCGCTGTCCGTCTGACAGCTTCTCGTGCAGCTCACCCGTCTCGGCGTCGACCAGGTAGGCAGCGAAAGCCCCGGCGTCGCGACGGAAGAGCGTGTTGGACAGCGAGCAGTCCTTCCAGATGAATCCGGACAGGTGCAGTCGCACCAGCAGCAGTGAGAGCGCATCCAGCAACCGGGTCGCCGTGTCGGTCCTCAGGGTCTGGGAGAACAGGGCGCGGTAGGGGAGGGAGAACTGCAGGTGCTTGGTCACGAGCGCCGGCTCGAGCGGCTCTCCGGCGGCGTTCGTGCGACCCGTGACCACCCCGACCGCCTCGACGCACGGGACGTCGAGGCGGTCGAGGCGGCGCAAGAGCCCGTACTCGTGCTCCGCGAGCCTGACGCCGACTTCTTTGACGGCGTAAACCTGCCCGTTGAGGCGCACGAAGCGCACCACGTGCCGCGAGATGCCCCGCGGCAGCGCGACGAGCTGTTCGGCCGGCCATTCTTCCAGCGGCAAAGCCCACGGGAGGAACATCAGGTCGGGCTCGTCGGGTGAGCCGGTGAGCTGCAGCGGCATGGCGCCGCCGTTCGGTGGGTGGTCCGTCAGAGGCGGTGGCCAGTGACGGTCGAGAACACGTGCTCGTGGCCCTGCTGGACCGCTACGTGGATGGTCTCGCCCTTGGCCGGCGGGGTCCGCCCGTCGACGCGGACGATCACGTCGAGCGGCTGGTCGGCCAGCCCGGTGAGCTCGCCGTAGACGTAGGCGTCCGCGCCGAGCTCCTCGACGACGATCGCCTGGACAGGGACACCCGTGGATCCGTCGGTGATCGTCAGGTCCTCCGGCCGGAAACCGAGGGTGACGGTCTTCGCGCCTTCCGCGGAGGCCGCTGTCAGGATGTCGCGCTCGATCGGGATCACGCGGTGCCCGAGCTCGACGCCACCGTCAGTGATGTTCGCCTCGACGAGGTTCATCTGCGGTGAGCCGATGAATCCGGCGACGAAGACGTTCTTCGGTGCGTCGTACATCGTCCGGGGGGTGTCGCACTGCTGCAGAAGACCGTCCTTGAGCACGGCGACGCGGTCGCCCATCGTCATGGCCTCGACCTGGTCGTGCGTGACGTAGAGGGTGGTGATGCCGAGCCGGCGCTGGAGGGCAGCGATCTGGGTCCGCGTCTGGACACGGAGCTTCGCGTCGAGGTTGGACAGCGGCTCGTCCATGAGGAACACCTGAGGCTCACGGACGATGGCTCGTCCCATGGCGACTCGCTGCCGCTGCCCGCCGGACAGAGCCTTGGGCTTGCGCTCGACGTACTCCTCGAGGTCGAGGAGCTTGGCTGCCTCGGCCACTCGGCGCTTGATCTCCTCCTTGGGCACGCCGGCGATCTTCAGGGCGAAGCCCATGTTGTCGCCGACGCTCATGTGCGGGTACAGCGCGTAGTTCTGGAACACCATCGCGATGTCGCGGTCCTTCGGCGCGAGGTTGGTGACGTCGCGCTCGCCGATGCGGATCTGTCCCGAGGTGACTTCTTCCAGCCCTGCCAGCATGCGGAGGGAGGTGGACTTGCCGCAGCCCGAGGGCCCGACGAGGACGAGGAATTCGCCGTCCGTCACATCGAGGTCGAGGGAGTCGACTGCGGGTTTGGTGGCGCCTTCGTAGAGGCGCGATGCCTTGTCGTACGTGACCGTGGCCATGGTGAAACAGTCCCTTCACCGGCAGGTACGTGCCGGACGATCCGTTGTGGAGGGTGCGCGGCCGCGGGGGCGACCGTGCCCTCGAGACTAGGGGGCCCGTCGCGATGCGACCACCCCTTCGTCATTTCCGTCTCGTGGACCGCGGTCGCTGCAAGCCCTCGGATGGCGGCTACCGTGCTCACTCATGAGGGCCCGGTTGTCCGACATCGCCGTGCAGGCCGGGGTGTCGGAGGCCACGGTCAGCCGGGTGCTGAACGACCGCCCGGGCGTGGCCGCCGAGACGCGGCGGACGGTCCTGACGGCCTTGGACGTCCTTGGCTACGAACGCCCAGCCAAGCTCCGCACGCGCAGCGCCGGGCTGGTAGGGCTGATCGTCCCCGAGCTGCAGAACCCGATCTTTCCCGCGTTTGCCGGGGTCATCGAGGCGGCGCTGGCTCGATACGCCTACACGCCGGTGCTGTGCACGCAGTCACCGGGCGGAGCGACCGAGGACGACTACGTCGAGATGCTCCTTGAGCGGGGTGTGAGCGGGATCGTCTTCGTGTCCGGGATGCACGCAGACACCCTCGCGTCGCGGGACCGATACCAAGGACTGGTCGACCGTCGGCTGCCGATCGTGTTCGTCAACGGCTACGCGGAGGGGCTGGATGCCCCGTTCGTGTCCGACGACGACGTCGCCGCCATGGACCTGGCCGTGAACCACCTCGCCCAGCTGGGGCACACCCGGATCGGGCTGGCTGTGGGGCCCGACCACTACGTACCGGTCTTGCGCAAGCGACGGGGGTTCGTTGCTGCTCTCTACTCCGCGCTGGGGCTGCCTCCAGACCAGGCCGCTTCCTGGGTTGCGCACGGGTTCTTCTCGGTCGAGGGCGGCCAGGCCGCTGGCCTCGCATTGCTCGACGCCGGGTGCACCGCGATCGTCTGCGGGTCAGACATGATGGCGCTCGGCGCCATCCGCGCGGTCCGCTCTCGCGGCCTGGACGTCCCGGCCGATGTGTCGGTCGTGGGCTACGACGACAGCCCCCTCATCTCCTTCACCGACCCACCGCTGACCACGGTTCGTCAGTCGGTCGAGGCCATGGGGCAGGCGGCGGTGCGCGCGTTGCTCGATGAGATCAATGGCACCCCCGCACCGCACGCGGAGTACGTCTTCCGCCCAGACCTGGTCGTTCGCGGATCGACCGGACCAGCCAAGCTCTCCCGTCCCGGGGCGTTCAAGCCCCGCCGCCAGCGCCCGCGCGCCCGCCCTTGACCACCCCCCGAACCACCCTTCGTGATCATGCGCAGATGGCCCCTCGGTAGCACGCGCACACAAGCCCCAGCGCAGCCCTAGGATCCGGCTGTGCATCGCTACGACGACCAGACCGACCGACTGGGCCAGGCGATCCTCGACTATGCGCGCCGCCGCCTCGCTCTAGACCCCGTGCCGCTGGACGGTCCCCGGCCGTTGAAGGATCTGGAGGCCGCCGCCGGCCAGACGATCACGGAGGACGGCCTGGGGGGCGAGGCCGCCTTGGCGCTGTTCGACGAGGTTCTCTCCAAGGCGTGCATCTCGGTTGACCACCCCCGCTACCTGTCCTTCATCCCCGCGGCACCCACCGAGGCAGCAACGCTGTTCGACCTGGTCGTCGGTGCGTCCTCGATCTATGGCGGGTCCTGGCTCGAGGGTGCTGGGGCGGTGTACGCCGAGAACCAAGCGCTGCGCTGGATCGCCGACCTGGCGCACTTCCCTCCCGAGGCCGGCGGCGTGTTCGTGCAGGGCGGCACGCTGGGGAACTTGTCGGCGCTCGTGGCGGCTCGGCACGCTGCGCGGGAGCGGCGCGACGAACAGCCCGGTCGGTGGGTCGTCGCCTGCAGCGCCGAGGCGCACTCCTCGATCGCCCACGCGGCGAGCGTGATGGACATCGATCTGCTCAAGGTGCCCGGCGACGAGCGAGGGCGGCTCACCGGGGACGCGCTGGCCAGGACGCTCGACGAGCGGGCTGAGGACAATGTCTTCGCTGTGGTCGCCACCGCTGGCACGACCAACTTCGGGATCGTCGACGACCTGGCGGGAGTCGCCGAGGTCGCCCAGGACCACGGTCTGTGGATGCACGTCGACGGCGCGTACGGCGCAGCCGCGCTGGCCGCGCCGAGCGCACGGGATCTCTTCTCGGGCATCGAGCGGGCCGACTCGTTCATCGTCGATCCCCACAAATGGCTCTTCGCACCGTTCGACGCGTGCGCGCTGATCTACCGAGACCCCGCGCGCGGCAAGGCGGCCCACACCCAGAAGGCCGGCTACCTCGATGTCATCACCGAGGGGGACGGCGAATGGAACCCGTCCGACTACGCGTACCACTTGTCCCGCCGGGCGAGGGGTCTTCCGCTGTGGTTCTCGCTGGCGACGCACGGCACCCGGGCCTACACCGAGGCCGTCGAAGGAACCCTGACCGTGGCGCGCGCCGCCGCGGAGGAGATCCGGCAGCGCCCGTACGTCGAGCTGCTGCGCGAGCCCGACCTGTCGGTGGTCGTGTTCCGGCGGATCGGGTGGACCAGCCGGCAGTACTACGACTGGTCGGACCGGTTGATGGCGGCCAACTTCGCGTTCGTGACCCCGACGACGCACGAGGGAGAGACGGTCACTCGCTTTGCCATCGTCAACCCTCGCACGACCATCGCCGACATCCAGACGATCCTCGACACGATGGCCTGACCGACCCGTCGCTCAGCGATGCGGCCCGGCCGGCGGCCTCAACCGCCCTCGCGCCTTGGGGTGGCGGCCAATCCCTCGATGCGGATCTCCAGAGCCGTGAGGCGGACCTCGAGCCTGTCCAGCGAGGCCAGAATCGCGTCCTCGTTGGCCCGTTCCCGGGCCTCGCGGGGCTCTTCCTCCTCGCCGACGAACAGCGCCGCCAACGACGCGCTGACGAGCGCGAGCAGGAAGAAGCCGATGACCATCAGGACGACCGACAACGTCGCGCCGGCCCCGGTCTTCGGCGGCGCACCCACGAAACCGACCGTCGTCACGAGGCTGATCGACCACAACAGGCCACGCCAGTACGAGCCCACCGTGGTGGTCTCGGTCGCGGCGGCTGCCGCGCCGGCCAGCAGCGTGACGATGAGGGCACCGGACGCTGCGGGCCACACCCAGCGTCGCTTCGCACGAAACCTTCGCAGTCCTGACATTCGTGTCCTCACAACGGAGCGCCAGCTGGGTCAGTGGGGCGCCGGGCGCGCCTGGTGGTTGAGTCCCACGGTACGCATGGCCTCCGCGAGCTCGATCGGCACCTCTCCTGGACGATTTCCGTCGTCGGACTCAACCTGGCTTCAGCGCTGATGAACCTGATCGGCGTCGAGACCCAGGTGCCGTGATCCTCACCAGAGGTCAGGAGAGGATCACGGCACCGTTTCGGTCGGGTAGACCAGGTCGATCTGGCGACGTACCTCGTCCATGGTGGCCATGATCGACACGGTCTCGTCCAAGGGCATCAGCGGACTCTCCGTCAGCCCGGCCCGTAGGCACCTGGCGACCTCCGCGGCCTGCATCCGCAAGCCATGTCCTTCAAAGGGCACGCTGCGCCGTTGGTGTCGGCCGTCTGAGTCGACGACCGTGAATGCGGACGGGGCGTAGAACGGTCCCTCGATCTCGATGCGGCCGGACGTGCCGTTGATCACCGCGGTCGTCGCGGTCGACGATCGCAACGTCGTCGTGACGATCCCGTGCGCACCCCCGGGATGCTCGAGCAGAACGCTGGTCTGGGCATCGACACCGGTGAAGGCCTTGGCCGAGACTGCCGTGACCCGGGAGGGGCGGCCCAGGACCATCGAGCAGAACGAGATCGGGTAGATCCCTAGATCCAGCAGAGCGCCTCCGCCGAGCTCGGGGGCAAAGAGGCGGTGCGTGGCGTCCTCGGGGAAGGCCTGGCCGTGATCGGCCACCACGCTGACCAGATCCCCGACGGCCCCGGCCTCGAGCAGTTCTCGGATCGCGACCACGTGCGGCAGGAAGCGCGTCCACATCGCCTCCATGGCGAACAGCCCCTGCTCGCGCGCCGCGTCGACGATCTGGGTCGCCTGGATCGCGTTCAGCGTGAACGGCTTCTCGACGAGCACGGCCTTGCCGGCAGACAGGGCGAGCAGGGCCACCTCCGCGTGGGCGGGATGCGGGGTGGCCACGTAGACGACATCGACCTCCGGATCGGCGGCGAGGTCCACGTACGAGGCGTGGCGGCGCGGAACGTCGTACGCGTCTCCGAACCTGTCGGCCGATTCCTGGCTGCGCGAGCCCACCGCCACCAAGGCGGCATCGGGGAGCAGCGCCAGGTCGCGAGCGAACGCTCGGGCGATGCCGCCGGTTGCGGCGATCCCCCAGCGCAGGGGCGTGTCGGAGCCGATTGCGTGAGCCATGCCGCGAAGTCTGTCTCACTGGGCGACTACACGCCCAGTGAGACGTTCGCATCCTCCCCGGCACGCTCGCTGTCGACCATGCTGTCGACCGCGGGGGGCGGCTCCGCTGCGGTCGCGACCTGCGGCTGCCACGCCTTCGGCGTCCACCAGTTCCAGTGTCCGAGCAGGGCCATCGCAGACGGCAGCAGCAGGGCGCGGACGATGGTCGCGTCGATCAGCACCGCGGCCGCCAGACCGATGCCCATCTGCTTGAAGTCCAGCAGCGACAGCGTGGCGAAGATCGCGAAGACCCCGACCATGACGATGGCTGCGCTGGTGACCACGCCTGCCGAGCTGGTGATCCCGTCCGCGACCGCCTCCTTCGTGCTGAGGCCCCGACCGACGGCCTCACGGATCCGGCTGACCACGAAGACGTGGTAGTCCATCGACAGCCCGAACAGGACGACGAACAAGAACAGGGGCAGCCAGGAGATGATCGCCCCGCTGGACTGGAAGCCGAGCAGGCCCTCGGCCCAGGTGTTCTGGAACACGAGCACGAGCAGGCCGTAAGCCGCCGCGACCGACAGCAGGTTGAGAATCACGGCTGTAGCCGCGATCACCGGCGAGCGGAAGGCCAGCAGGAGCACCAGCACGGTCAGTGCCAGGACGAAGCCGATGACCAGGGGAAGCCGAGAAGACATCTGCGAAGAGAAGTCGGCGTCGTTGGCGATAGCCCCGGTGACGCCGGCCTCGACGCCTGGTTGAGAGCCGAGGACGGATGGCAACAGGGTGCCGCGAAGCAGATCGAGGGCCTCGGCAGCCCGCGGGTCCTCGGCGCCGTACTGCATGGCCAGGTCGTAGCGGGCCACCGTGCCATCGGGGCTGAACTCGGGCGCCGGTGCGCCGTCGACGAACAGCCCGGTTGCGGCGGCGGCCGTCGCGAGCCGGTCGGCCTCGGCGCGCACGAGCGTGGTGTCGAGCGCTCGATCCGACCACACGACGACTGTGTGCGTCGTGCCCTCCTCCGGGTACGCCGCGACGAGGCGGTCGTACGTGCGCAGCTCGGCGATCGTTCGCGGCAGGTCGTTCGGCCCGCTCTCCCGCAGGTTCATGCCGACCGCTGGCGCCGCCAGCGCCAGGAGGGCCACAACGCCCACGGTCAGGGACACGGCCGGACGGGCCAGAACGACGCGCATGAGGCCCGGCCAGAAGCGGCCCGGTTCGCCCGCCGGCCGCCGGAGGCGATGGATGACGGGAACCCGAGGACGGTCGATCCGGTCGCCGAGCTTGGCCAGCACGGCGGGCAGCACGGTGAGCGAGCCCAGAACCGCCATGGCTACGACCAGGATGGTGCCTACCGCGAGGGAGGTGAAGACGGCGTTGCCGGACAAGAACATCCCGCCCATGGCGATCATCACCGCGGCGCCAGAGATCACGACCGCGCGTCCAGAGGTGGCAGCGGCGATCTCGACGCTGTCGAGCGTGGAGGCACCCTTGGAGCGCTCCTCCCGCGCCCGCCGGACGTAGAACAAGGAGTAGTCCACGCCGACCGCCATGCCGATGAGCAGCACGACGCTGCTCAGAACATCCGTGACGGGCATCAGCTGCGAGACGATCGCTGACAGGCCGATGGCTCCCGCGACCGCGGTGAGGGCGAGGAGCACCGGCACCCCGGCTGCGATGAGGGCGCCGAAGGCGACGATCAGGATCAGGAGGGTCACGGGGACGCTCAGCAGCTCGGCACGCTTGAAGTCCGCGTCGAGCTGGTGGCCCAGCGAGGCCTCGAGGGAGGCGTCGCCGACCTGTTCGATCATCAACCCGGGGTTCGCGCCCTGGACAGCAGCAGTCGCGGCCTGCATGCTCGCGACCTGCTCGGAGGCGTACGAAACCGCTTCGCCTCCGGCCTTGCCCCCAGCGTCCATGGTCACCGGCAGCATCGCGGCCGTGCCGTCGGAGGAGGGAACGACCTGGCCGACCGAGGCGACCGCAGGAAGCGCGGAGTAGGCGCGTTCGAGGTCTTGTATCGCCGCGGCTCGCTGACCGGGGGACAGCGTGGCGCCGTCCGCCCTCATGATCAGGACGTTCTCCACGACCGGATCGGGGAAGGCCGCGGACTCGACGACTCGGTCCACGCGCCCCGACTCTCCTGACCCTGTTTCGGCGTCGGTCAGCGTTCGGGTGCCGACCGAGGCGCCGACAACCAGGCAGGCGACGACCAGGACGAGCCAACCCGCCATCGCCCTCCACGGGTGGTGGGCAGACCATCGTGCGAGTCGGATCGTGGCGCTGTCGCTGTTCATGGGTGGCCCTTCGGGACTGGTCGGCACGTCGTGGAGCGATGTCGTGCTCGACGGTCTCGTCCGGGCTCCCTGGGGCGCATCGGGTGACCCACCGGTCTTGCCCTCGGGGTCACCCTGAGGTGATGTCCGGGTGCCGTGGGCGATCAGCCCTGGTTCGCGGCGTGGTTCATGCCACGGGGCACGGGCCTACGGCTCTAGCCGTTGGGCCGTGGGCGTCATGGGTATGAGTCGCACGGTGATCGGGACGGCCCCACCGGGCGCTCACACGATGCTGCGTGCGTCGCTTCAATCGGTCGCTACCGGAGACGTCGGTTTCGTGGTGCAGAACATGAGCTAGCGCACTCACGGGCTGGTCATCTTGCCCTCGGCCGAGGATGCAAGAGCCGGGCAGCGTGTGCCCGGCCGACAGAATCACCTCCGGCACAACGGGATGGGTGACTGTCGCGCTGGCCGCGGGTCGCTATGAATTGATCTGCAACCTTCCCAACCACTACGCCAACGGCATGTACGAGGAGTTCGACGTCACGGCCTGACCGGATCGTGGTCCTCGTGGGCGGCGTGGTGATAGGCGTGGACCACGGCGTGCCCCTTGCCTCTGGCTATGAGCGCCCGGTTCACCGGAACCGTGACCACGAAGGCCACCGCCAAGGCGAAGGCCAGACTGCCCCAGAACAAGGCATCGCTCAGCCCGGCCTCCATGGCGCCGGGCACGGCGAGCACAACCGCGTTGTCGACCAGCTCCATGGTCAGGATGGAGACGGTGTCCGCTGCCAGCGCGACGGCCAACGCCTGCCTCAGGGTCATGCCAGCCCGAAACACCGGGACCACCGTGAAGGCATACCCGAACACGAACGCGAGCCCGAAAGCCAAGGCGATGCTCGCGCCGTTCGACCAACCCCACCAGGTTGCCAGGGCCAAGCCGAGGATCTCGCCAACGGCGCAGCCGGTCAGGCAATGCCAAGTCGCAGTGATCGCTGTACGGGTCAAGTCGCTGGGATGCATGATTCCTCCTATGCGTATGTATACCCCCAGGGGGTACCTCGGTCAACCCTTCCATCCGGTCGGCACATTCCCCGCCCGCCGCGGTTGGGTGCCGGTCTGCGGGTCATCGAGGTTCCGCCCTACGGTCCGGTCGCCGAAGTGAAACGGATGTGGGTGTGCAGTTGGCTGCGCGGCTAGGGCGTCGGGCGCGCGCTGGTCGAGCGGCTGCACGCAGAAGCACGGCGTCGTGGTCTTGGTCGAGTGGTGCTCGACAGCAAGCGCGACCTGATCGACGCGCGCCGCTTCTACCTCGGCGCCGGGTACTGCGACATCGAGCCCTACCGCGACAACGCGGATGCCACCGCGTGGATGGGGCTGCGCCTCGATGGCACCGGCTGAGTGAACCGGCCGGGCGCCTGAGCGATCAGGTCAGGAGCGCTCTCGCTCACTCAGCAAACGGTCTGGGCTTTGGTGGCCTACGCACGTGCGCCGACAACAGACTGATCGGTCTGAGCACTCCGACCCGCTCCGGGCGCGACTAGGGTCGAACCATGACCATCACAGATGTCGGGCCCCGTCCTCAGGCCTTCGACCTGGAGACCGAGACGATCGAGAATCCGAACTACCGCACCGTTGCCTGGAGCGGCAACTACCTTCAGGTCACTCTCATGTCGATCCCGGTCAACGGCGACATCGGACTAGAGAAGCACGGGGAGACCGACCAGTTCATCCGGCTGGATCGCGGCCGCGGCCGCGCGCAGATGGGGTCAAGCAAGGAGGAGCTGACCTTCGACGAAGAGGTCTCCGACGGCTGGTGCGTCATCGTTCCTGCCGGCAGCTGGCACAACGTCACCAACATCGGCGACGAGCCGATGCAGCTCTATACGGTCTACGCGCCGCAGCATCACAAGCCGAGCAAGGTGCACCAGACCAAGGCGATCGCCGACGCCGACACCGATGACGAGCCCGCGGACTGGTCCGTTCAGCCAGACAGGGTCGCCGACCAGCACGCCTAGGCGGGGGACACCAGACGGTGCGCGCTCCGACTTGGCCACCAGCAGGCGGCCTCACGCGTCGAGCCCCAGGTCGGGATCGAACCGACGACCGTCCGCTTACAAGGCGGAAGCTCTACCACTGAGCTACCGGGGCGCCCATACAGCCTAGGGGGTGCGAGTTGTTGCGCAGCCCCATGATTAGGCCGCCCCGACGTTCCCCGGATGGTTCGCCTTTACGTCAGTCCGCGCGGCTCAGGGAAGGCGCAGGCGCCCGGCCAGGTCGGCGGGGGAGAGCGCGCCGAGCTCGTCGATCATCAGCCAGCTGCCCGCGTCGAGTCCGGTCAGGTAGTCGAGGTTGTCGGGGTTGTCCGGTGCCCGCCAGGCCGAGATGAGGATCGTGGCGACGAGGCGGGCGAGGACCAGCTCGCCGAGGACATCCAGCTCGGCTGACTCCAAGGGAATCCGGTGCTGGTAGCCGTCGAGGAGGTCGCTCGTGGCGCGCCACGGGTCCCCTGAGGACATCGCGACCACGCGCAGCAGCGAGGCGAGCGTGATCGCGAGGTCGCAGACCCGGGCCGTGTGGTGCGCGTCTCCGAAGTCGATGATGCCGCTGATCGAGCCCCCCGAGACCATGACGTTGCTCATGGTCACGTCCGCGTGGAGCACCGACGAAGGGAGGCCATGACGTGCGTTCGGCGACGCCATCGAGGCGCTGAAGGAGGCGCACCACCTGGGCTGCCGCGGGTGGTGGGTAACAGCTCCGCATAGGGCGAAAGGTCGTGGACCAGTCGGGGGTCCCACTCCAGGCGACGATGACCCCCAGGGTGATCGAAGTCGGCCAGCGCGCTGGCCAGCCTGGCCGCCCAGTCGCCGAGCTCGCGGGGAAAGCCTGCAGGGAGGTCGGTCGTGTCGGCGGCCACACCGGGCAGCAGCGTCACCGCGCGTACGAGATGCACACGGCCGTCGTCCGCCGTAGCTGCTACGACTTGCGCACCGGACTCGGTAGGCACGACTCGGGGGATCGCAAGGTCGGGATCGATGCGTTCGACGTGAGTCATGGCGGCGTTCTCCATGGCCACGACCTCGCCGTCCTCGGCGGAGTTGGAGACCTTGACCACCACTGACCAGCCGTCCGCGACGTCTCGCCAGGAAGTTGCGGTCACGCTCGCTGCGCAGCGGAGTGATCTTCGCGGCGGAGCCGTACTCCCGTAGCAGCAACCGCTCGACCCAAGGCCCGTCCACGGTCGGTGGTGGCTCGCTGAGGATCGAGGAGGGATTTCCCGCATGGGTCATGCGATCCTCCCGTCGCGAAGTCTGACGACGCGGTCGGCGACGTCGGCGATCCGGTGGTCATGCGTGGCGACCAGAACCGCGCTGCCCGCGTCCTTGGCAGCGAGCAGCGCGGCGACGACCAAGGCGGTCGAAGCGTCATCCTGGTGCCCGGTGGGCTCGTCGGCCACGATGAGGCGGGGGTGGTCGATGACGGCCCGGGCGAGGCACAGTCGCTGTTGTTGCCCCAGTGACAGTTCACGCGCCATTCGTTCGCCCAGATCGGCGAGGCCTAGGCGTTGCAGGGTCTCGCTTACGCGCTGGTCGTCCGACGCGCCCCTAATTCTGAGCGGCAGCTCGAGATTCTCCGCAACCGTGAGGTCGTCGAGCAGCCCTAGGCGCTGCGGAACGACGGCGAGCTCTTGCCACGTGGACCCGTCGACGACGCCGTCGTCCTCGGCCCCCCAGCGCACGGTCCCGCGGTCCGGGGTCTCCCAGCCGATCACGAGGTTGAGCACCGTCGTCTTCCCGGAGCCGGAGGGCCCGCTGACGACGACTAGCTCGCCGGTCCCTACGTCGATGGTGACGTCCTGGAGGGCGGTGACGGCTTCGCCGGCGCGCCGATAGACCTTCGTCACGCTGTCCACCCGAACGAGCGGGGCGGCGATCGGCGCCACGAAAGAGCTGTTCACGGGGGGGTGATCCTGATGTGTCCGTCTTTCGTGACCTCCATCCGAGCTCGTCCGTCCGGATAGTGCTGCAGGGCTTCCGGAGGGAGCTGCACCCGCCCGGTTGCGTCGATCACGGCAAGGCGCTCGTCGAGGCGCTGTTCGTGGCCCACGGCACCGTCGCGTAGGGCGAGTGTGGAGTCGGCCCGTGCTACGACCTCGGGGTCGTGGGTGGTGATCACCACGGCTGAGCCTGCCGCCGCGTGAGCCGCTAGAAGGGAGAGGACTTGGGCGCCGGCCTCGTGATCGAGCTCGGCGGTCGGCTCGTCGGCGAGCAGGAGGATGGGGTCACCGACAGCCGCTTGGGCGACGGCGAGCCGCTGCTGCTCGCCGCCAGACAGCTGTGAGGGCCGGTGGTCGGCGCGCTGTCCCAGGCCCAGCAGGTCGAGCAGGCGTACCGGATCCACCTCGCCGCCCCGGACCTTTGCCGCGTGACGCAGGTGGTCAGCTGCGTCCAGGTGCGGGATGAGGTTGTGGCTCGGACGCTGGAAGACGAAACCGATCTCGCGCCGCCGAAGGGCACGAAGCTCCCGCTTGGATCTTGAGGTCACCTCGACCCCACCCACCAGGACCGAGCCGGCCGTGGGGCGTTCCACCGTGGCGAGGATCTGCAACAGGGTGGACTTCCCACTGCCGGATGGTCCGACCACCGCGGTCATCGCCCCCCGAGGGAACGCGGCGTCGACCCCGCGCAGGGCATGCACCTCGCCCGCGGCCGACTGGTAGACCTGAAGGACCCCAGCACAAGAGGCACCCGTGGGTTCAGTCCGCAAGGCGCATCAACTCCGCGATGTCGGCTCGGTCCGCGCTGCGTGCCAGCACCAGGGAGCTGATCACAGCGACCAAGGCGGACGCTCCCAGCATGATCAACGGGAACGCAAGGGGAAACACCATCCCGCGCGGCGGCGCAGCGCTGAGTGGGTCAACGCCCGTGGCCACGAAGCCACCGGCCACGAGGCCGATCAGGATTCCGAAGCCGGTGGCCAGGAGCATCAGTGCGAGCAGCTCGATGACCAGGCTCAGCGTCATCGAGTGTTTGGACGCTCCCATCCTCCGGATGAGGGCCGCTGCGACCAGTCGTCCCCGTTGCCGCTCCGAGAGGTTCAGCAGGAGCCCCGCCACGGCGAGGAAGGTGGCCGTGAGCGCCAACACCTGCAGATAGGCCAACGACCAGTTCTGCGCCCGGAAGTCAGCTCGGTCGAGCACCCCGTCGGCCGTCGTCGTGGTCTGGCTTGGCGTGCCCAGCTCGAGCAGGGTGGCGTCCAGGCTGATCGGGCCTTGGGTGGACCACACGGCATTGTCGAACAGGGCGCGGAGCCGCGACGTGTCTCCGAAAGCTTGTGGCGCTGCAGCCGCAACGAAACGGCTGACGTCGACAACCAGGGTCGGCCCGTCCTCGGCCATCCCTGGAACGGATTCGAAGGCCGGTGCCACGTCGAGGCGGACAAGGGTGCCCGCGAGCTCGACAGTCACCGTCTCGGGCAGCGGCCCTCCGATGGGCTGGCCCGCCGTCGCGGCCGGGATGCGCTGGCTCCCGGGGCTCGGGTCAGCGGCGACGACGGCGGCTATGTCGTCGGCCCCGGTGACCGCGGCGTACGTGGCGGGGTCGACGAGCAGGAGTCTGGCCCGACCCACCGCCGGACGGGGGCGGACATCCACAGTCACCACGGCAGCGGCGTCCGCCGGCAACTGACCAGGGTCCAGGCCGGCGGGCTTGATCAGCACATCCACCGGTCGCACCGGATCCGCCAACGCCGCATCCCAGCCCTGGCAGACCGAGGCTGCCTGCGCAGGGGTCACCTGGAACTGCCAGGAACCCGCAGGGGCGCCGCCGACGCACTCGAGGCCGAGCCCCGGGTCGAGCGTGGCGTTCGACGGTGCGCCGTTGATGGTCAAGGCCTTCTCGGTCAGCGAAGCTCGGGTCGATGTCACGAGCACTGTGCCGTACATCGCCATGCCGGTGGCCACCGCGATCACCGCAACCAACACTCGGGTGGACTGGGAACCTCCCGACACGCGTCGTGCAGCGAGGTAGAAGGCCAGCGGCCAGCGCCTGACGCGCTCGCCGGGAAGTCCGGAGAGTGACGACAAGGCGCGCGCACCGAGCGTGGCTGCTCCGGCCAGGAGGAGCAGAGGGAAGGCCAGCGTGAGGATGTCTGTGCTGCCCGGGGCAGACGACGGGCTGGAAACCAGCTCGTATCCAGCCACGACCGCGAAGGCGACGAGTGCCAGCTCCCAGGGCACGGGTGCCGCGCGCACGCGACGCGGCACGAGCGTTCCGAGGCGGCCCTCGACCCAACCAACAGAGGCCATGAGTACGCCGACAGACGCGGCAGCGGCCCACGCAGCTGTGATGGCTGAGGCGCGGGCCGTCTCAGGTGGGAGTGGGAGGACAGGCGGCACGGCCGTCACGACCAGCAACCCGACGGCCCACCCCAATACCCCGCCGATGATCAGCGCAGGGGCCGCCTCGACTCCGGATCGAAGAGCCCGAGTACTCACACTGACGCCCTGGGTCTCCAGCAGTCGTGACTCGATCGAGCGCCGCCGGACCAAGGCGACGCCAGCCGCGGCGACCAGAGCGAGCCCGAGCGTCGTGCCCATGAGCGTCAGTGCCTGCACCGAGGGCCGCAAAGCCTCCTCGGTGGTCTGCGCCTTGGCAACGGCCGTCGTCAGAATGGTGCGCGAGCTGAGCACGGTCCGTTGGCCGTGGAAGTCGCTCAGCCTCTCGGCCAGCGGAGTCTCGGGATCGGCGAGCTCAAGGTCGAGATTGCTGTACGCGGCCAGCGCCTCGGTCGCGTCGGCCAAGGCCATGCCCTTCGAGTCCAGCGGTGCTTCCCAGGTGACGTCAACGCGCCCGCCCAGAGCTTTGGTTGTGCGGACGACCTCCGCGGCGCGCATGAACAGGGGTGCTGGAATCAGGGACTGAATTCCTTCCTGCAGGCTCGGGTTGACCGTCAACCGAGAGGTGAGCTGGCTGGTCACGCCGGTCCAGTACCCAGCCGCATCTTCGGCCCGGGGAATGCGATAGAGGCCCGCGATCCGCACGCTGGTTGAGGCTGATTCCCGATGGAGAACCAGGGGGTCTCCGGTAGAGAGGTTGAGGTCCGCCGCCAACGGTTGAGGGATCCATGCGCCGTGGTCGGTCTGGGTCGCGGCATCGTTCGTGATCTCGGCCCCATCCGCGTTCACGGGCACCAGGGCGTCCTGCACCCCGGTGCGCGACACGAGCCAGACCACGCTCTGAGCCATGCCGTCACTGACAACGATCGGCGGATAACCGACCCGGCGCTCAGAGGTGACGGTCACGAAGGGAGCTTCGAGGACCGGCTCCGCTGCCAGCCGGTCGGTCACGGCGCGATCGGTGTCAAGGAAGCCAGCTACGTTGGCCGTGCCCGACGTCGTCAGCGAAACGCCGAGGGTGTTGGGCGAGAGCAGGGCGAACTCTCGACCGAGTGCCGCATCCCCAGCTGCTGCGACGAATGCTGGGCCGGAGGAAGCCACCGCAGTCACGACGAGGGCGGCGAGGATGAGGCCTGCGCCCGCGCCGCGATAGGCCGTGAGCACCAGCGGGGCCCTGCGCCAGAGGGGGTCCGTCATCCGGTCGACGGCCAGCGCGCGAGGTCCGCCGCCGGGCGCTTCCCAACAAAACAGGGACAACGAGTCGCGCCGTCACGTGTCGATCGTGGGAGACCGCTGCCCTGCATGGGCGTAAGCCTGACAGGCTGGTGCTCGTGCCGGACGGTTTTGAGTCGCTCGTCGTGGTCGTAGTCGTCGCGGCGCTCGCGCCGATCGTCGTCGACCTCCTGCCGGGCCGGATCCGGATCCCCCAGGTCGTCATCCTCTTGCTCGCCGGGATCCTGATCGGTCCCGAACTCCTCGACCTCGCGACGCCAGCTGGCGTCAGCACCTTCTCGAGCATCGGCCTGGGCTTCTTGTTCCTGCTCGCCGGGTATGAGCTCGAACCCAGGCTCCTCGCTGATCGCGAAGGACGCGTGGCGCTCACGGCGTGGATCACGAGCCTGCTCGGCGCCTTCGTGGTGTTCCTGGCGCTCTACAAGGTCGGCGACACTTCCTCGCCGATCGTCATCGGCATCGCGGTCACCACGACGGCGCTGGGGACCCTCCTTCCGATCCTTCGCGACAACGGCATGCTCGGCGGGAGTTTCGGGCGGTACGTCTTCGGGGCTGGGGCAGTCGGTGAGATGGGACCGATCCTGGCCATGGCCATCCTTCTTGGCTCTTCGGGCTCGGCGGTGGAGATCATCGCCCTGTTTCTGTTCCTCGGGGTCGCCTTGCTCACGGCGATGACGCCTCGCCTGTTCGACGGATCGCGGGTCGGGGCGATCATCCTCGCTCGTGAGCACGCGACCTCCCAGACGACCCTTCGCATCGCGATTGCCGTTCTGTTTGTCCTGTTGTTGGTGTCCAACCAGCTGGGGTTTGACAGCGTGCTGGGGGCCTTCGTCGCGGGGATGCTCCTACGAGCCTGGTCGCCGGGCGAGATCGAGCTCTTGGAGGTCAAGCTGGATGCGATCGCCTACGGCTTCTTCATCCCGATCTTCTTCGTGTACTCGGGCATGACGCTCAATGTTTCGGCGATCGTCGAGAAGCCGTTGCCGCTATTCATATTCTTGGCGCTCATGCTGCTGATCCGCGGTCTGCCGGCACTGTTCTGGTATCGCAACGACCTTCCCCTGATTGAGCGCTGGCAGCTGGTCTTCCTCAGTTCGACCGCTCTGCCTCTGCTCGTGGCCCTGACCGAGGTTGGCGTCAGCAACGGACGGATGACGACCGCGACTCAGGCAGCCATCATCGGGGCAGGTGTCCTGTCGGTCCTCCTGTTCCCGATCGTGGCTGTCGAGCTGGAGGGTCGGAAGCGCCGCGTGACCGAGCCCACCTGAGGAGATGCACGTGCAGCCGCACGTGGGCTACCTCACATCCGGGTGTCTTCTGGTGTCATCTGCGCGACGCGGGGCGTTCATCGAGTGCGCCTAACGTGAAGGCGTCCGATGAAGGAAAACGAGGGAGGGCCATCGATGACCCTGGATGCATGTGAGCTGGGTTCTCCGGCTGCAGAAGACATGGACGACAGTCGCGCGCTCCTCGAGTTGCGCGACGAGTGGGATCGGCGACGGAATGGTGCAGCGACGGCCTCCGAGCGGGCCGAGATCGACGCGATGTTCGCTCGGGTGATGCCCTGAGTGGCTGGCTCGCTGCTCCGGACGTGTGACACCTCACTCCGGGCGGGCTCAAGAACGGGGGGTCCAATGGTCGAGGATGGTCGTATGACGTCTGTTCGTCCGCGGCTGCTCGCTGCCGTCCCGGTCCTGGCTGTCGCCTTCGCCCTGATGCCCGTCACCGCGGCGCCGGCGTTGGACGGCTGCAACGGCGCGGTCGACGTCGTGCTCGGCACCCCGAAGGCCCGCGCCGCCGGTCAGTCTGGCGCCGGAACCGTGACCGTGGTGTTCGAGCCGAACAACTCCTCGTTCGGCAGTCAGGCGCTGACGCTCGATGCGAGCGACCTGGGCGGGACCCCCGGAGCGGGTGATCAGCTCGGCGGTGCCGTCGCTTGGGGCTTCGACGACACCGTCAACCCGGGGTGTTCGATGGTCGCCGTTGGCGCTCCGGGAGCAGGGAACGGCAGGGGCAAGGTGTACGTGTTCTCTATCGACAAGGATGGAGTCCTCCCCGGGTCGGTCTCGGTGCTCAGTCAAGGGTCGGGCGGAGTCGGCGGCGCGGCCGAGGCCGGCGATCGCTTTGGCGCATCGGTGTTGTTCGGTGGAGACCTGGGCGTGCGCTGGCTCGCTATTGGCGCCCCGCACGAGAAGATCGGCACGAAGAAGGACGCCGGTGTGGTGCACGTCCTCAAGGTCGGCACCACGTGGGGCTCCGGGTCGGTCATGTATCGGCAGGGCAAGAAGCCGGTGCCCGGAAAGGCTGAGACGGGAGACCTGTTCGGCGCTGCCCTCGGTCCAGGGCACGACGCCTTCTCGCTGTGGGTCGGTGCGCCCGGAGAAGATCTCGGCAAGAAGTCGAACGCTGGTGCAGTGACCCAGCTCCGGGGCTCTTGCGCCCACGCGTGCGACGCCGGAAGCGATGTACGGCTGCCGGGCACTGTGGGCACGAGCAAAGTGATCACCCAGAACACCAAGGGTGTTCCAGGCACGGCGGAAAGCGGAGATCAGTTCGGTGAGGTCCTCAGCGGTTACGTGAGCGGCGAGGCGGCCGGGCGCGTCCCGGTCGTCGGCGTGCCCCACGAGAACGTGGGCAAGAAGAAGGACGCAGGGGTCATCGCGGTGGCCTACCCCGACAACTCCTGGGGCGCCTTCCAACAGGGCACCAAGGGGTCGGGCGGACGGGTCAACGACGCTCCCGAGTCCGGTGACCGTTTCGGGGCCGCGCTGAGCGCCTTCGACGTCGTCGTCATGATCGGCGTTCCCGGCGAGGACGTGGGCTCGCACAAGAATGCGGGCATGGTCCACCGCATGACGGCCAGCACCTCGAGCTTCAAGCTCTCCGGTGGCCGGGAGCAGTCGCTCACTCAGAACACCAAGGGCGTCATGCTTTCCGCGGACACGGGCGACGCATTCGGAAGCAGCCTGGCGTTCTCCGTCAACGGTGGTGTCGTCGGAGTGCCCGGTGAGGACGTCCGCACCGGCGGGGTCACGCACGCGAACGCCGGCGTGATCCAGTTCTTCCCCTACAAGAGCGGCGCGGCGACCCTGGGGCTCAGCGTGGGGGCCGACAAGTGGTTCCACGCCGGCAGTGCCGCCATGGGCGGCACGACCCAGACCGGCGCCCGCTTCGGCGACGTGGCGTTCTCGGTCACCCAGTAACTCCAGCCACCGGGCCGGAAGCCGCGAGCTCCATCAGCAAGGTGGCGACGGCCGCGGGTTGGAGCAGCGGGGCGTCGTGGTCGGCGTCGAGCGTCCGGTAGTCGCGTTGCGATCGATCGAACTCCGCCCGCGAGTAGACCGCCGGGTAGGCGGGCGGTGTGCGCGCACAGAAGACGTACGTGGTCTCCACCGTCTTGGCGAGCCCCTGCGGGTCGACCGGGTCGAAGGCGGGCGCCGCCGGCGCAGCCACCAGCTGGGCATCCACCCACGGATCCCCCGTAGGCGTCGGCGGGAGCCAGGAGTCCCTGGGCGGGTCGCCATAGGCCGCCCGGACGTCAGCGGGGAGCACATCGGCGGCGCACTGACCCGGCTCGGGCACCGGCGCGTCGAGCAGGACTAGTCGGGCGACCCGGTCGGGATTCAAGGCGGCAGCGGCCAGGGCGACAACGCCCCCTTGGCTGTGCCCGACGAGGATCGCGTCCCCTGCCCCACCGCGCAGCACCTGAGCCACCTGCCCGGCCCAGCGCTCCAGGCTGGCCGGCTCGGCCAGGGTCAGCGTCGGGGCGTCGACCGAGTGCCCCGCCCCGATCAGGAACGGGTGGACCCGGTCCCAGGCCCAGCCGCCTCGGAAGGCACCGTGAACCAGGACGAACCGCGCCACGGTCAGGCCTGGAGCATGGCGGCCAACGGACCGTCAGCGAGGGCCACCTCGACGATCTCTCGTGGGTACCCGTCGTAGGGCGCCAGGTGCTCGTACATGTGCTCGGTGTGGGTGACGTATCCGTCGCGGCGGGTGCATTCCTCGTAGGACGCGAGGGTGTCGAAGAAGCGCAGGTGGGTGAAGTGGGTGGGGTCCTCGGTGCCTCGCACGAGGACCCGGCCGTGATAGCCCGGGTGGTCGGCGAAGAAGGTCGCGAATCCCTCGGACAGCGCGACGTAGGCGTCGGCGTGCCCGTCGGCATCGCGGGTCCAGGCCTGGCTGATCACGACGATCACGGCAGCGGCTCCGGGGACTCGCTCGACCCGCGGACCACATAGACCTTGCGAAGGGTCTCCTGGACCGTCCAGGTGGTGCGGGCGCCCGCTTCCAGGAAGCCCACCGATCCGGGACGGAGCTCCAGCGTGGCACCGTCGTCGGTGGTGACCGTGGCCCGGCCGGAGACCACGACGAACATCTCGTCGGCCTCCACGTCTGTCGACGTCCCAGGGGTGTGTTCCCAGAGGCCGACCTCGACCAGGCCGGCGACCGCCGACTCGTCGAGCGTGGCAGCAGCAACGACCGGCGCCCCGGACACAACCTGGGACGGCTCGAGCGGGGTGGCAGCGAGGACGAAGCTGCCGGCGTCGATGGCGTGGCATGGCACGGCTGCAGGCTAGGGCACCCGCGTGGCGCCCTTCGACGGCCCTGTCCCGGCCCCGAGCCGTTCAGGGATCGGCGCAACGGTGTCGGCGGGGTGAATGACATGGATGTGGTTTGGCACCTACGATGGGCCGCGCGGCCCGGGAGGGGAAGCCCGGGCCGCACATAACTTCACTGAAACGCACGGCACGAAACCACCGCACTGAACCCACTGATTCACTGAAACCCACGTGACGAGGAATGTGATGGACGCGGCGTTCGTACCCACCGCAACGGCCGGAGATCGGCCCGAGAGCGAGAGCCTCGATGAGCGGGCCGAGCGGATCTTGGCCTTCGAGCGGCAGTGGTGGAAGTACGCCGGCGCCAAGGAGCAGGCCATCCGCGAGCTCTTCGACATGTCGGCCACGCGCTACTACCAGGTCCTCAACGCGCTCATCGACGATCCGGCTGCCCTGGCGCACGACCCCATGCTGGTCAAGCGGCTCCGCCGGCTGCGCGCCGCCCGCCAGCGAGCGCGATCGGCGCGTCGCCTCGGCATCGAGGCGTGAGCGGAGACCCTCCTTCTGGCGCGCCGCCACCCGGCGGCGCCGATGAGCCGACCAGTCCCGCTCCGACCGTTGTGGCCCGTCCTGGGGTCCACCGGGCTCGGCGCTCGCCGCTGGGAGCGGTGCTGCCCGTCGTGGTCATCGCCGTGGCCGTGGTCGCCGTCGGAGTCGGTGTCTATGGCTGGGTGACCGTCGGCGACGACCCGAACTCGCTGGCTGCCGTATCCCCAGCCGCGTCGACCCCAACGGCCGCGGCGACGCCGGAGGTTGAGCCATCCACCACACCGGAGCCGTCTGCGTCCGCCAGCGCGTCGAAGTCTCCGCAGCCTTCGAAGACAGCCAAGCCTTCGAAGTCACCCAAGCCCTCGGCCTCCTCCACGCCGGCGAAGTCGCCCAAGCCCTCGAGCTCGGCGCGTCCTCAGCCGGTGGCCCGCGACGTCCCCGTGGTCGTGCTCAACCAGACCTCGATCACCGGGCTCGCGGCGGTGACGGCCACCCGTCTCGAAGGACTTGGCTGGAACGTCACTGGCGTCGGCAACTGGCGCGGCTCGGTGCCGACGACGACGGTCTACTACCCGCCGGGGGAGGCCGCGCAGGCCGGACGGATGGCGCGCGATCTCGGGGTCGACCGGGTCCGCCCCCGCGTCGAGGGCATGCGCAGCGACCGGCTTACCGTGATCCTCAACTCCCCGCCCTTCTGACCGGCCCAGCGGCGATGAGCGACGCGGGAGGGCTGCCGGTCCCCTCCACGACGGCGGGTCGCGAGGGGCTGCGCGCCGTCGTGGACTCGCCGAGCACGGCCCTGGTGGCTTGCGACTATGACGGCACGCTGGCCCCCATCGTGGACGACCCCTCAGCCGCGACACCCGCCCACGGCGCGGTCACCGCGTTGAGCGCGCTCACTGCTCACGTGGCGCAGGTGGCGATCATCACCGGTCGCCCAGCCGAGACCGCCGTCCGCCTCGGCGGGCTCGAGGCGATTCCCGGGTTGATCGTGCTCGGGGCGTACGGCGCCGAACGGTGGCCCCCATCGGCAGACGCGGCGGTTGTGCCCGCCGAGCTCCCCGCCGCCGTCGGGGCCGAGATCGCCCGCGTCGTCGAGCAGATGGCGACGCCGGGCCTGTCCGTGGAGCGCAAGGGGAGCGCAGTCGCCGTTCACACGCGCAACTGCGTCGATCCCGACGGGACCGCACGTTTGTTGCTTCCGCTGCTCAAAGCGGTAGCCCAGGATCACGGCCTGGCCATCGAGCCCGGACGCTTCGTCGTCGAGCTGCGCCGCGGCGGAGCCGACAAGGGGTCCGCCCTACGGCGGCTGGTTGACGAATCCAAGGCGCGCTCGGTGGTGTTCGTGGGTGACGACCTCGGCGACCTGGCGGCTTTTGCCGAGGTGGTCGCCCTGCGTCGGTTCGGGCTTGGTGGGCTGTGCGTCGCCAGCAGCTCCACGGAGGCCCCTTCGGTCAGCGCCGCAGCAGACGTGGTGGTCGACGGCCCAGCCGGCGTCGTCGACCTGCTGCGGGCCCTGCTCGCGGCGATCGGTGAACGGCCTTCTGCCCAGCCTCCCGAGGCGTGACCGGTTCGTCGGCTGGAAGGTAGCCGCCGTCGGCGAGACCGGCCCGCTGCTCGAAGGGATTCGCCAGGGCCGGCGATCCGGTGCGAATGAGCGACCACGCGGAGGCCGCCGCATAGCCGGCGAGGAAGGGCAGTCCCAGCCAGCACGCCCACTGGTCGGAGTGCCGAGCCTCGTGGCGGAGCAGGGCGGGCCGGGAGAGCAGCCAGCCGTCCGGGTGCCGGGTGATGATCACGTTGCCCACGGTGAACGCTGCCGCCCGCGGCCACCGACGACCCCAGTCGTGGGCGAGGACCAAGCCGTCGGGCCCGGTCCGAAGCGAGCTGTGGCCCGAGCGCGCCACAAGGAGCCCGGCTGCCGTCGACCCGTTGACCGCGTTGGCGATCTGCCGGGCTCGAAACCTGGCACGCATCGGCGGTCGACTCACGCTCAGCTCATGAGGCCCGGCGCTCGAGAGCGGCACGGACGGCGGCCATCGGTGGACGTTCGGTCACCGATACGTCGTGGCTCGTGGGGGTGCATGATCCGGCTTCTCGAGTGAACTGGGTCAGGGTCGTTCCGAGCCCGTGGGCCCGCAACGTCCGCCCGGAGGGATCGAGGCGATGCAGCGCCGCCTGCCAGATCTGGGCCGCCATCCGTCCAAGGGCCTGCTCGTCGTGGTGGCGGTGGTGTCGCACGCCCAGGTCGACCTGGGCGAGACCATCGAGGCCGACTCGAGCGAGGGTGTCGACGAGAAGCGCCAGCTCGACGCCGTATCCGGTCGGGAAGGGCAGCTGCTCGAGAAGGCTTCGGCGCGCGGCGTACTCCCCTCCGAGCGGTTGAACGACACCGGCCAGCTCGGGCCAGTGCAGGTTGAGGATGGGTCGGGCCACCAGCTCGGTGACCCGGCCGCCGCCGTTCGCCAGGACCGAGCCGCCGTCACGCAGGGGCCGGTCGTAGAACCCCTTGACCAGGGCCACTGACTCGTCGGCGAGGAGCGGGCCGACCAACCCGGTCACCGTGGACGAGGAGAACGCCTCGAGGTCGGCATCGACGAAGACGACGAGGGCACCGTCGGTTGCTGCGAGCGAGCGCCACAGCACCTCGCCCTTGCCCGGGACCGGAGCGATGTCGGCCAGCACATCGTCGCGGTGGACGACGCGGGCTCCTGCGGCAGCAGCCTCGGCGGCCGTACGGTCGCTGCTGCCGCTGTCCATCACGACCACCTCGTCCACGAGGGGGGTGGCCCTGTCCATGAGCTCGGTGACGATCGTCGAGACGATCGGTCCGACGGTGGCTTCCTCGTCGAGGGCTGGGAGGACGACGCTGATCCTCGTCTCCCCCTTGGCCAGGAGCAGCGCGTCGATCGGCCAGTCCGCCGCCCGCGAGGTACGGCGTTCGAACCATCGCGTGAGGTCCGGTCGCACCGTGACTCCTTTGTAGGCGTGCGTCTCGCCAGCCGGACAGTCCCTGAGACAGCATGGCGACGTTCGGTACAGTCTGACCCACTTCTGGTGCGGCCCGCACGCTGGTCGCCAGAGGACAACTCCATACCGCTCATCCAGAGGGGCAGAGGGATACGGCCCGATGAAGCCCCGGCAACCCTCACGCTGTCGCGTCTGACAAGAAGCGACGGCTGTGACAGGTGCCAACTCCGTCCCGACCGCCGCGTCGGGGAAGATGAGAGAAGGGCTTCACGTGACTGCATCACTCGACCTCCCACCCCGCGTCGGACTCACCGACGGCGTCCTCGGGCCTGCCACCGGCCTGACCTGCCGCGAGTGCGGGCAGGCGTACGGCTTGGGTGCCCGCTACGTGTGCGAGGAGTGTTTCGGTCCCCTCGAGGTCGCCTACTCGCTGCAACCGGGTGCGATCACGCGCGAGCGCATCGCCGGGGGCCCCAACTCGATGTGGCGCTACCGCGACCTGCTCCCCGTCCCCAGGGACATCGCCGAGCTGCCTGGGCTGTCGCCCGGACGCACCCGTCTGGTCAAGGCCGACAATCTGGCACGGGTCCTCGGGATGAAGGCCCTGTGGGTCAAGGACGACAGCGGGAATCCCACGCACTCGTTCAAGGACCGGGTGGTCGCCGTCGCCCTCGCCGCAGCACGGCCACTGGGGATTCGGACCCTGGCCTGCGCCTCCACCGGCAACCTCGCCAACGCTGTGGCGGCCGCCGCCGCCCGCGCCGGCCTGAGCTCGGTGGTGGTGATCCCCGCCGATCTCGAGGCCGGCAAGGTGCTGACGACCGCGGTCTACGGAGGAACCCTCGTGGCGGTCGAGGGGACGTACGACGACGTGAACCGGCTCTGCTCCGAGATCGCCGGCGAGCCCGACAAGGCCGACTGGGGTTTCGTCAACGTCAACCTCCGCCCCTACTACGCCGAGGGCTCGAAGACCGTGGGCTACGAGGTCGCCGAGGATTTGGGCTGGCGGTTGCCGGCCCAGGTGGTCTGCCCGGTGGCTTCCGGCTCCTTGCTCACCAAGGTCGACAAGGCCTTCCGGGAGCTCAGCACGCTCGGACTGGTCGATGCACAGCCGTACCGCGTGTTCGGGGCCCAGGCGACCGGCTGCTCGCCGGTTTCGCAGGCGTGGCGGGACGGGCATGACGTCGTGCGTCCCGTGCGGCCGGACACGATCGCCAAGTCGCTAGCCATCGGGAACCCTGCCGACGGTCCGTACGCCCTCGACGTGGCCAGGCGCACGGGCGGCGCCATCGGTGACGTCTCCGACGCCGAGGTCGTCGAGGGGATCCGACTGCTGGCGGAGACCGAGGGGATCTTCGCCGAGACCGCGGGCGGCGTCACGGTGGCCACCCTGCGCGCGATGATCGCGGACGGGTCGGTCGACCCCGAGGCCGAAACCGTGCTGCTCAACACGGGGGACGGGCTCAAGACGTTGGACGCAGTTGCGGCTCATGTGGGGCCGTCTGCGACGATCGGTCCTTCGTTGCAGCAGTTCCGAGAGGCAGTTGCGTCATGAGCGTCACGGTTCGGGTTCCGACCATCCTCCGGCAGTACACCGGTGGGGCCAGCGAGGTCTCCGTCGAGGGCGGCACCCTCGGCGAGGTGCTGGCGGCCCTGGATGCCGCCCACCCCGGGATCGGTCCTCGCGTGCTCGACGACGAGGGGAAGCTCCGCCGCTTCGTCAATGTCTACGTCGACGACGACGACGTGCGCTTCGCTTCGGGCCTCGAGACGGCCACCCCGGACGGGGCTTCGGTCTCGGTCATCCCCGCGGTCGCCGGCGGCTGACGCCGGCCCGACGACTCCCCTCGTTCTCGCCACCGGAGGTCGCGCGTGCTGGTCGGCACCGTGAAGTGGTTCAACGCAGAGAAGGGCTACGGCTTCCTCGCGCCGGAGACCGGCCCGGACGTCTTCGTCCACTACTCGGCCATCGAGTCCGAGGGGTATCGCACGCTGGAGGCGGGCCAGCGTGTGCAGTTCGAGGTGGCCAGGCTCCCCGCTGGACCCACGGCGGTGCAGGTCAGGCTGCTGGGCTGAGCGCCCGGCCCGGTGCTGGGACGAGTCACCCGGGTTGTCACTCGGGGGGTGAGAGTGCTAAACAGGAGTTAGCACTCCGACCCCGAGAGTGACAATAAACCGCCGGGTGCGCGGGGACGAGGCCTCAGGGCCGTCCGTCGCGGGCGTCGCCGCTCCCGGCCGACCGTTCCAGGAGGACGGACACCCCATGGCCAAGATCATCGCATTCGACGAGGAAGCTCGTCGTGGCCTCGAGCGGGGCATGAACACCCTGGCGGACGCCGTCAAGGTGACGCTCGGCCCGAAGGGCCGCAATGTCGTGCTCGAGAAGAAGTGGGGCGCCCCCACGATCACGAACGATGGCGTCTCCATCGCCAAGGAGATCGAGCTCGAGGATCCCTACGAGAAGATCGGTGCCGAGCTCGTCAAGGAGGTCGCCAAGAAGACCGACGACGTCGCGGGCGACGGCACCACCACCGCGACCGTGCTGGCCCAGGCGATGGTCCGCGAGGGCCTGCGCAACGTGGCCGCCGGTGCAAACCCGATGGCGCTCAAGCGCGGCATCGAGAAGGCCGTCGACGCCGTGAGCGAGCAGCTGCTCGGCATGGCCAAGGAGGTCGAGACCAAGGAGCAGATCGCTGCCACCGCCTCGATCTCGGCCGCTGACCCGCTGATCGGCGAGATGATCGCCGAGGCGATGGACAAGGTCGGCAAGGAAGGCGTCATCACCGTCGAGGAGTCCAACACCTTCGGGCTCGAGCTCGAGCTCACCGAGGGCATGCGCTTCGACAAGGGCTACATCTCGCCCTACTTCGTCACCGACGCTGAGCGCATGGAGGCCGTCCTGGAGGACGCCTACATCCTCATCGCCAACCAGAAGATCTCCGCGGTCAAGGACCTGCTGCCGATCCTCGAGAAGGTCATGCAGGGCGGGAAGCCGCTCGTCGTGCTCTCCGAGGACGTCGAGGGCGAGGCCCTCGCGACGCTGGTCGTCAACAAGATCCGCGGAACGTTCCGTTCGGTCGCCGTCAAGGCGCCCGGCTTCGGAGACCGCCGCAAGGCCATGCTCCAGGACATCGCGATCCTGACCGGTGGACAGGTCATCTCCGAAGAGGTCGGGCTCAAGCTCGAGTCGACCGGAGTCGAGCTGCTCGGTCGGGCCCGCAAGGTGGTCGTCACCAAGGACGAGACGACCATCGTCGAGGGTGCCGGCGACGCCGAGCAGATCGCCGGACGGGTCAACCAGATCCGCGCCGAGATCGACAAGAGCGACTCCGACTACGACCGCGAGAAGCTCCAGGAGCGCCTCGCCAAGCTCGCCGGCGGCGTCGCCGTCATCAAGGCGGGCGCGGCCACTGAGGTCGAGCTCAAGGAGCGCAAGCACCGCATCGAGGACGCCGTCCGCAACGCCAAGGCGGCCGTCGAGGAAGGCATCGTCGCCGGTGGCGGCGTGGCCCTGCTCCAGGCCTCGAAGGCAGCGTTCGACAAGCTCGAGCTCGAAGGGGACGAGGCCACGGGCGCTCGCATCGTCGAGGTCGCCGTCGAGGCTCCGCTGAAGCAGATCGCCATCAACGCCGGCCTCGAGGGTGGCGTTGTCGCGGAGAAGGTCCGCAACCTGGAATCCGGGTGGGGCCTCAACGCGGCCAACGGCGAGTACGTCGACCTGATCAAGGAAGGGATCATCGATCCCGCCAAGGTCACGCGCTCGGCGCTGCAGAACGCTGCGTCCATCGCGGCGCTGTTCCTGACCACCGAGGCGGTTATCGCCGACAAGCCGGAGAAGGCGGCGGCGCCCATGGGCGGCGGCGGCGACGGCGGCATGGGTGGGATGGACTTCTAGGACGAGCGCGCGAAGTGGACGACCGCGGGTTTTGCGGTCGGCCGCGTAGCGGGTGAAGACGGCTCCACCGCAACGGGCGGTCCCCCTCGGGGGGCCGCCCGTTGGCGTATCGAGCCGACGCGAAGTTGGACCAGCCGCGCGTAGGTGGTGGAATGGGGAGGCACGGTGCGTTCCGCCGTGGGCCGGACGGGTGAAGTGTCGGCCGATTCGATCGTTTCGCTCGTGATCTCGGAGAGTCTCCGCACATGCCAGTCGGCATCACCGCACGCAGGGTCCTCGTAGCCCTGGTGGCTACTGCGGCGATGGTCGCGGGAGGTCTGGTCGCGGCCGTCCCGGCCGAAGCGGCGACGCGGACCCTTCGGGTCTACAACGCGACGGTGACCGAAGGCACCGGGGGTGAGGGCGTCGTCGCCTTCGCTGTGCGGTTGTCAGCCCCCGCGAAGAAGAAGGTCACGTTCAGGTGGCGCACCGTTTCGGGCACCGCGTCGGCCGCTGCGGGCGACTTCGTCAAGGTTCGCAAGGGGACTAAGGCTTCGATCCGCAAGGGCTCGACCTCGACCGTGCTCATCGTCCGGATCAAGGCCGACGCTGTCGATGAGTATGCCGAGACCTTCAAGGTCCACCTGTCCCATCTCTCGGCCGGCGTGAAGTTCAGAGACCGGAACGCGATCGCGACCATCCGTGACGACGACGCCCGGCCGAAGTTGTCTCTGACGACCACGACGGTGGTCGAGGGTTCGACGGCGATCTATCAACGGCGCCCGATCATCGCCTCGTTGTCCCGGCCCAGCGGCAAGGTCATCACCGTGCGGTATGCGATCCGGCCGGGCAGCGCCCGCCTCAACTCCGATCTCCTGGGAAAGACCGGCGTCATCAAGTTCAAGCCCGGTGAGCTCACCGCGAAACGGCGTGTCACCTTGGTCGCTGACAGCGTCGACGAGCCGAACGAGACGTTCTACGTGGTCTGGTCGGCCCCTCATCACGTTCGGTTGCGATCGACGTCAGCCATGGTCGTCTTGCTCGACGATGACGGGCCGCTCACCCCTGGGATCCTCGGCTCGACGCCACCGAGTCCCAGCCCCAATGACCAGCCGCGGCTCTATGGTCTGGCTCCGGCGAACTCCACCGTTCAGGTCTTCAGGAATGGGGACTGCACCGGAGCTCCGATCACGTCCGGTTCAGCGCTGACGTTCACCGGGGCCGGCATCCTCGTCGACATGACCCCGAACACCACGAACACCCTCACGGTGCGCGCCACCAACACGATCGGTGGCGCAGACAGCGCCTGCTCGGCGCCGTTCACCTACGTGCATGACGACACGGACCCGGACGCCCCGACCATGCTCAGAGCTGTGCCCGGGTCGCCCACCCAGAATCCGGCCCCGACCGTGCGCGGTGACGCCGAGGCGGGGTCGACGGTCCGCGTGTTCGTCGACACCTCGTGCAGCGGCACCGAGGTGGATCGTGGATCGGCGGCTGAGTTCGCTGCGTCGCCCGGACTATCCCTGGGCGCCCTCACGCCGAACACCCCGCACATCGTGCGGGCGAACGCCACCGATGCCGCAGGCAACGTCAGTCTTTGCAGCGATCCGTTGACGGTCATCGTCGACACGGTCGCCCCGGCTGCACCGACAGGGCTGTCGGTTCAGCCGGCTGCCCTCACCAACGACCGGACCCCTGCCCTGCAAGGCACCGCGGAGTCGGGGTCTCAGGTGCAGGTGTTCGTCGACTCGGCGTGCGCCGGGTCCCCGGATGCCACGGGCACGGCTGCGCAGTTCGCCGGGGCGGGGATCGCCGTGGACTCACCGCTGAGCGAGGGCGATCATCAGCTGCGTGCCTGGGCCGTCGACGACGCGGGCAATGTCGGTGGCTGCTCTGCCGCGGAACCGGTCTCTGTTGACCTCACCGATCCAGGAGCTCCGGCGCTGGACGCGATCCCGGATGGCCCAGATCCCGATCCCGTGGTGACGGGTTCGGCCGAGGCCGGGACGACGGTGACTGTCTACCTCACCGACGACTGCTCGGGCGCAGCGGTCGACACCGTTTCTGCCGGAGCCCTGGGTGGCGCCGGCGTCCATCTTGGGCCGGGGCTTGCCGCAGGGCCGTACGCCGTCACGGCGCGCGCACGCGACGGCGCCGACAACCTCGGCCCGTGTTCGACCCCGGTGACGTTCGCGGTCCTCTAGCGCGGTCGTGGTCAGAGGTTGCCCGGGAAGAGGTTGGCGTCGGAGGGCCGCCCGGTCTGGAGCACCCACTCCTGCCAGAAGTTCGTGAGGTCGACGCTGGTGCGCCTTTCGAGCTGGTCGCGCAGGCCGTTCATCGACAGGTTGCCGCCGGCACGCGACCGCTGAATCGCTCGCATGGCATGAAAGAAGTCTGCGCTGCCGACCTTGTGGCGCAGGGCGTGGACGAAGAACTTGCCCTTGACGTAGACCGGGCTGTCGAACTCGTGCCCGGCGCCCATGTCGTACAGCTTCCCGCGGAACAGCTTGTTGCCGTACTCGGCGACGCGATCGCGGTAACGCTGATTCAGGTTGGCCCCGTTGTGTTCGTCCCAGAGCCATTCGGAGTACGACGCGAGGCACTCGTTCAGGCAGATGTCCTTCCACCGGTGGAGCGACACGTTGTCGCCCCACCACTGGTGCCCGTTCTCGTGGACGATGGTCGTGAGGTTGGTCGAGGTGGAGTAGATCGGGCGGGTGTAGGTCTCCAGCTCGTAGGGGATGACGTCGCTGACGAAGATCCCCCCGGCCTGCGGCGCTGGATACGGGCCCCAGCGGTTGGAGAGCACGCGCAGGATCTTCGGAAGCTTCTGGGCCCGAGCCGGTGCCTTGCCAGGGTTCGGCCCGTAGGCGTTGATCACCAAAGTCCCGTCCGCCAGTCGGGAACGCTCGAACGTCAGCCGGTCGATGTACAGGCCCACCAGATAGGTCGCGGTCTTGTCGCCGAGCCGCCACCGGTACGTCCGGACCGGATGGCCTCGGCGCATCCCGGACGTGGTCGGCTTCTGGCGACCGACAGATGCGAGCGCAAGCGGGCGAGGAACGGTGCCGTTGAGCGAGAACGTGGCTTTGTCGGTGGGGTGGTCGTTGCACGGGAACCACGTGGCGCAGCCGTGTGGCTCGCCCTCCAGGTAGCCGCTCCCCGCTGCGCCCCCACCACTGATCCAGCCACTCGGCGCCCCACCATCGTCGACGTTGTGGAGCTTGCCGCGGTAGGTAACCACGGTCAGGAAGACGTTCCCCGTTCGGATCCGCTTGGCCGGGGTGATCGCGAGCTCGTGCTCGCCGGAGCGTGTCCACGTGGCCACGCGGTCATCGACCGTGATGGCGTCGACGGTCAGCCCGTCCAGATCCAGTGAGAACACGGTCAGGTCGCGGTCGGCCTTCGCCCGGATGACCGTCGTCGCCTGAATGGTCTCGTGCTTGGGGAAGTAGTCGAGGGAGACGTTGTAGTTCTTGACGTTGTAGCCGGGGTTGCCATCTGACGGGTAGTAGGGGTCACCGATCCCTTCGGAGGCGCTCAGCGCCGCGCGTGCCGTCGGGTGGGAAGCCGTGCTGGATGGGGCAGCCGCGGCTGGGCCGAGCGCAAGGGTTGTCGACAGGGCGAGGGTGACGGCGACCGCAGGGTGAAGACGACGAATCATGGCACTCCTCGGGGCGGTGGCCGCTCGGCTACCTCGCCCCAACCTACGCGGAGTGTCGGTGGAATCAGTCAACCTTGGTCAGCAGGACGCGGCCCAGGGCCACCACTCGATCAGCGTCGTCCCACGAGGCGATCTCGACGTCGGCGACCGCCTGCGACCGTCCAACTTTGCGAGCCATCGCGGAGACGCGGTGCGGCTCTGCGCGCGCCAGCCGGAGGAAGTCGATGCGCATGTCGGCGACGACCCAGCTGCCGTCGCTGTCCTTCACCACGGCCTCCCACGCGGCTGTGTCGATGCAGGTCGCCAGTGCTCCGCCGTGAAGGTAGGTCGTGGGGTCGGTGGCGCCGATGGCGAGTGCGGTCGGATCGAAGCGCAGAACCGCGTGTTCCCCCTCGTCGGCCGACCGGGTGAGCCCGAGGGCGGCGTCCAATGTGGCTGCGCTGCGGCCCTCTGGGGTGCCTTGTTCGCTCATCGGCGCAGAGTAGCGAGACGACCTCTGAATACTCCGGCATTGTCCCCGCGTGGGACCGAGGGCCGCCTAGACTCCTGCTCATGGCTGACCACGCAGAGCAGGCCGGTGGCGGTTCAATCGCGATTCGGGGGCTCCGCAAGGAGTTCGAGGGCGGGTCCATCGCTGTCGACGGCATCGACCTCGACATCGCCTCCGGAGAGTTCTTCTCCCTGCTCGGGCCGTCCGGCTGCGGCAAGACGACCACGCTGAGGATGCTGGCCGGCTTCGAGCAGCCCACCGACGGCCAGATCATGATCGATGGCACCGATGTGGCCCAAACGCCGCCGCACAAGCGGCCGGTCAACACCGTCTTCCAGAGCTACGCGCTGTTTCCGCACATGGACGTCTGGAAGAACGTCGAGTACGGGCTGCGCTGGGCGGATGTGGACAAGGGCGAGCGGAAACCGAAGGTGGACGCCGCGCTCGAGCTCGTGGAGATGTCCGACTACGCCAAGCGCCGCCCCAGCCAGCTCTCGGGAGGTCAGCAGCAGCGGGTCGCGCTGGCCCGCGCTCTCGTGCTCGAGCCCTCAGTGCTGCTGCTCGATGAGCCGCTCGGGGCGTTGGACGCGAAGCTCCGCCACTCGTTGCGCGCCCAGCTCACCGGTCTTCAGCGGGAGGTCGGCATCACCTTCGTCTTCGTCACGCACGACCAGGAAGAAGCCCTGGAGATGTCCGACCGACTGGCGGTCATGAGCCTCGGACGGATCATGCAGGTCGGCGCCCCGCGCGACATCTACCAGTTCCCACGCAGCGAGTTCGTCGCCGACTTCCTCGGAGTCGCCAACCTGATGGACGTCACGGTTGAGTCCGGCGCCGGAGGAACGGGCCGCGTCCGGCTGGGCGAGTTCACCCTTGATGCCCAGATCCCTGAGGGGTTCCCGACCGGGCCGGGACGGGCGGTCATCCGGCCGGAGAGCCTCCACCTCGAGGAGGGTGACGCCACCGGCGACAACCGCCTGCCGGGGATGGTCGAACGCGTGGTCTACCTGGGCTCCACCTCCCAGGTGTTCGTGCGACTTCCCGACGGTTCCTCCGTGCAGTCTCTGGTGACCAATGCCGTTCACGAGGAGCCGTGGAGCTCCGGGGACCCCTGCCGCGTGCGCATGCTCGCCGACTCCCTGCGCGTGCTCGAGCACTCCGAGGACCACGCCTGGAGCGATAGCAGCCCCGCCGCTAAGACCGGTTGAGCCAGTGGGCCGCCTGAGTTGAGGCGGCGCCGGGGACGCTACATCTCGATGCCGGCGAGGTCGTCCAGGGCTGAGCCGCCCTCGCCCCTGCGGCGGAGACGCAAGACGACGTAGGTGAGCAGCAGCGCGGTCATGGTGCCGACCAGCAGGATCGTGGCGAGGGCGTTCAGCGCCGGAGACGGCGCAGCCTTGACCGCGCTGTACAGCAGGACCGGGACGGTGATGTTGCTCGCGTCGCCATACAGGAAGTTGCTGACGACGAAGTCGTCGAGCGACGCGGCGAAAGTGATCATCGCTGCCGCGAAGATGGCGGGGATGAGCAAGGGCAACAAGACGGTCCGAATCGCCTGCATGCGCGTGGCGCCCAGGTCCTGGGCGGCGGTCTCGAACTCGGGTCCGATGCTGACCAGCCGACCGCGCACGATGACCAGGATGAAGGAGATCGAGAACGTGATGTGGCCGAGCAGCAGGGCCGTACGACCGAGCCCGATTCCCACGTACAGATTGGTGATCACCAGGTAGAGCGCCGATCCGAGCACAAGCTCGGGGGTGACGAGCGGGAAGAGCGAGATGCCGTTGGCCACGTTGCTGGTGCGGGAGCGCCATCGGGTCAGGCCCAGGGCCAACGCCGCGCCGATCGGCACCGAAATGAGCGTGGTCAGGATGGCGATCGTCAAGCTGTTGCGCAAGGACAGGAGCAGGGCAGGATCCTCGGCCACGGACGCTCCCGCAGCGATGGAGTCAGGGCCGCCACAGCAGTACCAGTCGGTGGTGAACCCGTTCCACGAGCTCCGCGATCGCGAGTCGTTGAACGAGAACTGGATCGCGATGAGCACCGGCACCAGGCTCCAGAGCACGTACACCCACGTGAGGGTTGCCAGCACGTACGGGCGGCGCCATGGGTTGCGCCAAGGCGGGACGAAGCCCTTCTTGGTCGGCTTCCCAGACGTCGGTGGCGGGACATACCGGCCGCTGTCGTCCCAGGCCTTCGAGGCGTCCGGCGCGTCGACGCCGATCGTGGTCATCGTGCCGCCCTCGATGTTCGCACGGTCATGGTCAGGTAATACGTCATGAACACGAGCAGGACGGCCGACAGCAGCAGCACCAGGCTCGAGCCCTGGGACCGCGAGAACCCGCTCTGGATCGAGCGCTCGATCGAGTTGCCGATCATGACCGTGGTTGGTGAGTTGGAGACGAGGGTGTTCGTGTAGTAGTCGCCGAACATGGGAAGGGCCGTGATGACCAGCGAGGTGATCAGCCCGACCCGACTCAACGGCAGAGTCACCCGGAAGAACGTGCGAAAGCCGTTCGCCCCCAGATCACGCGAGGCCTCGATCAGGCGCTGATCGATGCGGTCGAGGAAGGCGTAGAGCGGGACGATGAAGAAGGGCAGATATCCGTAGACGAGCCCGGCCACGACCACGTACCACTGCCCGCCCAGCCAGTCGATCTTCGAGAACCCGAAGGTGCTGACGATGTCATTGGCGTAGCCCTCGTCGCCGAGGATTCCGACCCACGCCAGCATCCGCGTGAGGTAGTTGATCCACCACGGGGCCAGGATGAGCGCGAGCAGCAGGCCGCGGTTTCCGCCCGCGAGACGGGCCACGTAATAGGCGACGGGATAGCCCACGAGGACGCAGATCGTCATGGCGATCGTGCAGTAGATGAACGTGTGCTCCCAGGCCGGCCGGTAGGTGCCGTCGATGGACTGGGAGATGACCTGCTGCATGACGGTGAAGTCCCAGTAGGCCGGGTTCCACTCGGGAATGGGCTGACCGAGGAGGTCGAGCTGGCTGGAGAACGCGACCGCCATGATCCCGTAGAAGGGGACCACGAACAGCAGGATGAGCCAGACCGTTCCGGGGATTGCCAGGACCGGCCACAGGAAGCGGGTTGAGGCGTCGCGCTTGCTCCCCCCCGCTACGACGTCAGCTTCCGCCACTCTGGAACGCCTGGAAGGCAGCCAGCCACATGTTCTCGACCGCTGGGGGACGCTCGAAGAACTGAAGCTCGGAGGCGAAGTCCTCAGGAACGACGACCGCGGGCATCATGTTCGACTTGATGTAGTCCTGCTCGATCAGGTAGTCGGCGGTCAGCTTCGTGAGAGGTGGCTGGTATCCGTTCCAGCTGAAGTTCCGCTCGGAGACGTCGTTGTCGAGCAGCTCGTTGAGGAACGTGTGCGCGAGGACCGGGGACGGGGAGGACTTGGGAATCGCCAGGTTGTCGTTCCCGATGACCCGGTCGGTGTTGGCCTCGGGGACCCAGTACCCCAGTACGTCGGTGCTCACGCCCTTCGGCAGGTACCACCGGGCCGCGATCATGTCTCCGGACCAGGCTTGGTGAACGGTGAACTTGCCGCTCGCGATGGTCTCGTACTGAGTGATGTCGACCTTCACGCCGAGCGGGATCAGCTCGTCGAGCTTGGCCTGGGCGGAGTCGACGAGCGCGGGGTCGGCCGTATTGATGTCACGGGTGATGTCCCACGCCAGCATCGCCATGGCCAGCGACTCGCTCGCGTCGTCGAGGACGCCCATCTTTCCGGAGTACGCAGGGTTCCACAGCATCTTGTAACCCTCGGAGGGGTCACTGACGCGATCGGCGCGGTAGCCGATGCCGCTCGTGTAGACCGTGTAGGGCACCGTGTACAGCGAACCCTGGTCGTACCACGGGTCCTCGTACTCCGGCCACACGTTCTTCAGGTTGGGGACGTAGGAATGCTGGAGCGGCTGCAGCAACTGGCCGTAGACCATCCGGCTCAGATAGCTCGGCCCAGGAAAGACGACGTCGAACGCGGCGCCGGGTGCGCTGAGCTTGGTCAACATCTCGTCGTAGTTGTTGTACGGCGTGACCTGTACCTCCACGCCGTACTTCTCCCCGAACTGCTTCTTGACCTTCGGGGCGATGTAGTCCGCGTAGTTCAGGACGCGCAGGGCGGCGACCTTCTCGACCGGTTGCCCGCTGGCGATCGCTGGGGTGTCGTCGAAGATCGGAAGGGTCACGGGCGCGTCCGGCCGTGCGAGCGGGTACGGCCCGTCGCCGATTCCGCCTGAGGCGCCGGTGCCCCCGGACGCGCCCGGGACGGCGGTGTTGGTCGCATCACGCGAACAGGCGGCCAGCAGGGGTGCGGCGGTCAAGCCTGCGGCCGCGAACCCCCCGAGCCGGAGAACGTCGCGGCGGCGCAGCTGTGGGCGCCACTGCGGGGCTCGGTCGGTTGGCTGGGGATCGCTGGGCATTCCGGGTCCTCCTGAAGCAAAGGGACTGTCGAATCTCCGCGAGCTGGCTGACTGGTCGTTCAGTTAGTGTGCCGAGATAGGGCGGACATGACAAGGGCCGCGCCCCAGGTCGACATTCTGAGCCCCCCGGTCGCTGCTTGGTTCCTCGAGCGCCCAGATCGTGATGATTCTGTGGTCTGAAGGCGAACGCCCCCGCTCTGACGCCGCAGTCTTCACCGTGCCGTCGTGGGAAGTGCGAGCAACGAGTCGGGGCCGCGCTTGATCAGTTCGTTGGCGACGATCAGCCGCTGAACCTCGGAGGTGCCCTCCCAGATCCGGTCGACTCGCAGTTCACGGAAGAGGCGTTCGACCGGGTATTCGCGCATGTAGCCGCGGCCGCCGAAAATCTGCACACACCGGTCCACCACCCGCCCGGCGGCCTCGGAGGCGGACAGCTTCACCAGGGCCGCCTTGGCGTGCAGGGTCTTACGCGTCAGGCCATGGTCGGCCTCCCAGGCGACTTGATGGACGAGCGCGCGGTTGGTTGCGATGTCGACGGCGCAGTCGGCGAGCATCCCCTGGATCAACTGGTGGCCGGCGATCGGACCGCCGCCCTGGATCCGTGATGTCGCCCACGTCGTGGCCTCCCGCAGCGCTCGTTCCGCGGCACCGACCGTGCGGGCGCCGATCATCAGCCGCTCCTCGACGAACCAGTCGCGCGTGAGCTCGTACCCCTGGCCCACGTCGCCGAGCCGGTGCTCGTCCCCGACACGAACGTCGTCGAAGACGAACTCCGGATGCTCGTAGACGAACGTGTGCGTGTAGCGAGGAGTCCGGGCGACAGACACGCCGGGGGTGTCCTTGTCGATGATGAACATCGTGGGCGCTCGTTCCTCACCGGCCAGGGTGAGCACCAGCAGGTAGTCCGCGACGTCTCCGACCGTGACGAACCACTTGACCCCGTTGATCACCCAAGAGTCGCCGGCCCTGCGGGCGGTGGACTCCATCGCCAGAGGGTCGCTTCCCGCGAGCTCCTCGGTGATGGCTACGGCGTCACGACGTTCACCCCGGATGCCGGGAAGCAGCCATCGCTCGCGTTGCGCGGGGGTGCAGGCGCGCAGAGCGTTCGCCGGTCGCCACACGGTGTCCCACAGCGCGTTGGTCAGCCGGCCCAGACGTTCCTGCACGACGACCTGTTCGAGGATGGTCAGGCCCTGACCACCCCACTCGGTCGGCATGTTGATGGCGTTCAAGGCCTGGGCCCGTACCTCCTGGGAGATCTTCCTGTGGGCGTCCGGCGGGAGGCCGTTGTTCTCCTCGCACGGCAGCTCATAGGGCTGGATGAACGCAGCCAGGTCGTCGGCTCGCTCCGCCAAGTCCTGCAGTCGGGGTGGGTAGGCGAAGTCCACGGCCTTTCCTCTCGCGAGTGACTGATGGTGGCTGATGGCGACGAGCGAGTGGTCCATGCCATCCGGCCAGTGGTTTCTAGGCCGGCTTCTCGAAGGCCTCCGCCGGCAACCCGATCTCGTGGGCCGCCGCAAAGCGTGCGTGCTCGATCATCTGAGGGCGGCTCATCGAGCCGCGCTGCAGGGTGATGCGCAGCCCGAGCCCGTCCAGGAGCGCGGCCAGCCGCCAGGCGGACGCTGACGGATCGGGGCAGTCGAACTCGCCTGACTCGGTGCCGTCGCGGATCACCTGCTCCAGAACCTCGACCCATGCGCCGTCGAGCTCGGCGGAGATCTCACGGATGTGCGTGTTCCGGAGCGCCGAGCCCCAGGCGTCGATCCACAGCGTCCAGCTGTCGTCCTGGCCCCGAGGGCCGGGCACGAACTCGCGCATGACCTTGTCGAGCCGGGCGAGCGCCGATCCCGGCCCGACGGCCACCTTCCGGGCTCGCGCGATGTCTCGCTCGGCGGCCGTTCGCAGCATGGTGGTGAGCAGCTGGTCCTTGCTGGCGAAGTGGTAATGGATCAGGCCGCCGCTGACCCCACTCTCCTGCGCCACGTCGGCCACGCGGGCCTCGGCGAAACCGCGCGCCAGGACGACGCGCTCGGTGGCCTCGAGCAGATCCGCTCTGCGGGCCGCGACCTGGTTGGCGCGGCCGGCCCCTGGTGTCTGTGCCACGCTCGTCAGCGTAGCCTCGGGCGCGGCCCTTCACTAACTGATCGACCAATCAGTTTTCTCCGCAGATCATCGTGCCGAGTCTTGCCAAACTGATTGGTCATTCAGTTAGTCTGTCTCTCACGGCTGCCGCATCCAGGGCACGCCATGCCAGAGACGGAGCTGTGACGTGAGCGGCGATTCATCGAGCAACACCTACGACGCGATCATCGTCGGGGGCGGTCACAACGGCCTGGTCACCGCGGCCTACCTGGCTCGAGCGGGACTCAAGCCCCTCGTTCTCGAGGCTCGAGACAATCTGGGAGGCGCGGCCACCACCGAGACCCCGTGGGGTCCCGAGTTCAAGGTCACCGCGCTGTCCTACGTGATGAGCCTGATGCCCGGGCAGATCCTGCGCGACCTCCGCCTGGCCCAGCACGGCTACAAGGTCATCCCCATGGGGCCGAGCTACATCCCCTTCCCAGATGGCCGGTCGATGCTGCTCAACGGCGACCACGCCAACGACCATGCCGAGCTCAGCAAGTTCTCGTCCAAGGACGCCGACGCGTTCCCGAAGTACGAAGCGTGGCTCAAGGGCATCGCCGACGTGCTCTCACCGCTGCTCATGAAGCCGCCGCCGAAGGTCGGCTCGAAGCGCCCCGGCGACCTGAAGGACCAGCTCAAGCTGGCCTGGGGCATGCGCGGACTCGACGTGCGCAAGGTCGGTGACACGACCCGACTGTTCACCATGAGCATCGCCGACCTGCTCGACGACTGGTTCGAGTCGCCTGAGGTCAAGGGAATGATGTCGATCAACGGCGTCATCGGTACCTGGGCCGGTCCGTGCGAGCCCGGGACGGCCTACGTCATGCTGCACCACTCCATCGGGGACGTCGGCGACGACGACATGAGCGGGACGATGGGCTCCTGGGGCTACCCGGTCGGCGGGATGGGTGCGGTGTCCGCGTCCATCGCCAGCAGTGCGCGATCGTTCGGCGCCGAGATCCGCACCAACGCTCCGGTCGAGAGAATCCTGGTCCAGAACGGCCGCGCGGTCGGCGTGGCACTCACCGACGGCACCGAGTTCCGCGCCGATCTGGTCGTCGCGGCGACGCACCCGCAGATCACGTTCCTGCGTCAGCTCGACCGCCGCGATCTGCCGGCTGACTTCGTCGAGGACCTCGAGCGCTGGAAGTCCCGGAGCGGGACCGTCAAGATCAACCTCGCCATCGAAGGCCTGCCGAAGTTCGCGTCCGACCCCGACATGGCGCCGGAGAACTTCACGGGTGTCCTCGAGCTCTGCGACTCCCTGGAGTACGTGGAGAAAGCCTTCCAGGACGCCCGATCCGGCCAGGCCGCCGAGCAGCCGTTCAGCGACACGGTGATCCCGTCGACCGTCGATCGGACGCTGTGCCCCGAGGGCACCAATGTCATGTCGATGTTCACGCAGTGGGTGCCGCACACCTGGAGCCAGGACCCGCATCCGGAGGAGCTGGCGGCCTACGCCGACCGGGTCATCGACCTCTACGACCGCGTGGCGCCCGGTTTCAAGAAGCAGGTGCTGCACCGGCAGGTCATCGGGCCTTACGAGATGGAGCACGAGTACGGCTTGATCGGCGGCAACATCTTCCACGGCGAGCTGACTCCGGAGCAGCTGTTCCATATGCGTCCGGCGCCGGGGTACAGCGACTACACCACGCCGATCAGCGGTCTCTACCAGTGCTCGTCGGCCACCCACGGTGGCGGAGGCGTCACGGGCATCGCCGGCTACCTGTGCAGCTCGCGCCTGCTGTCCGACCGCAAGCGTCGGCGATTCCGTCGTTCGGCCTGAGGAGGCTTCGTGTTGATCGTCCCCGCTCCGATCGACGACGCCGAGCTGGACCGCGTCCTCGACCCCGAAACGACCGGCTGCATGCTGCCGCGCGAGGCCTATGTCGACGACGCCATGCTCGACTGGGAGCGCAACGTCCTGTTCCGCCAGGGCTGGGTCTGCGTGGGTCGCGCCGACGACCTTGCCGAATCCGGGGCGCAGCACGCGTTCACTGTGGGGGACGAGGGGGTCCTGGTCGTCCGGGGGAAGGACGGGCAGCTCCGAGGGTTTTCCAACGCGTGCCGTCATCGCGGCCACGAGTTGCTTCCCTGCGGGGGGGCATCGACAGGAAAGGCGATCGTCTGCCCCTACCACGCGTGGGTCTACGACCTGGACGGCACGCTGCGTGGAATCCCGCCGCTGCACCGGGAAGATGTCCCCAATCTCGAGCCCTACGCACTCAGCCCGGTCTCTGTCGAGGAGTGGCACGGGTTCGTCATGGTCAACGTGTCCGGTGACGCCGAACCCCTGGCCGCCCACCTCGAGGGCCTCGACGAGATGATGGCGCGCTACAGCTGCGCGGAGCTCAGGCCGGCTGCCTCGCACTCCTACGAGCTGGAGAGCAACTGGAAGCTGATCGTGGAGAACTACCACGAGTGCTTCCACTGCGTGTCGATCCACCCCGAGTTGTGCCGAGTCTCCTCGCCGACATCGGGGGAGAGCATGCTGGGCCACGGATCCTGGATCGGCGGCGACATGGTGCTGGTGGACGGGACCGAGACCATGTCCCTGGACGGTCGGTCGCACGGGGTCAACATCCCGAGCGTCCCGGAAGACCGGATCACGCAGATCATCTACCTGCAGGTGACGCCGAACCTCCTGGTCAGCCTTCACCCTGACTACGTCATGACGCACCGCATGGACCCTGTGGCACCCGGACGCACCAAGGTCGAGTGCCAATGGTTGTTCCCGCAGGAAGCCTTCGAGCTGCCGGACTTCGATCCGTCCTACGCCGTCGACTTCTGGGACCTCACGAACCGACAGGACTGGACCGCGTGCGAGTCTGTCCAGCGCGGCCTCGCCAGCCGGTCCTTCACTCCGGGCCCGTTCTCGAGCTACCACGAGATCGTTGTGCACGCCTTTACCGAGCAGGTCGCGCGGGCCTACCGAGACGGCGTCCCCATCGCTCCCGTTCCCCCGCCCGTGTCCTTGCGCGCGCACCTCGCTGGAGAAGGAAGCCTGTCATGACGCTCACCGACGCCTCGACGTACGACATCACCACCCAGGAGCACACCTCCGACGTCGACCTCGCCCACATGGACCGGCTGATCGAGGAGCAAGAGGCCGTCCTGGTCGCACGCACTGGCGCGTCGCAAGCGATGCGGGAGGAGGCCCGGCCGTCGCTGGCTGGCGGAGTCGCGTCGTCGTGGCAGGACGCGCCGCCTGCCGCGGTGTGGATCAGCCACGGTGCCGGATCCCGTGTCTGGGACGTCGACGGGTTCGAGTACTCCGATTTCCACGGAGGCTTCGGTGTCGGCTTGGCGGGGCACGCCCATCCGGCGATCGTCGAGGCCGTCAGCCGTCGGGTGCGACTCGGCACGCACTTCGCCCAGCCCACCGAGGACATCATCCCGGTGTCCCGTGAGTTGGCGCGTCGGTTCGGAGTCCCGTTGTGGCGCTACAACAATTCCGGCACCGAGTCGACGATGGATGCCTTCCATCTCATGCGCATCGCCACCGGTCGCGACAAGATCATCAAGGTTGAGGGCAGCTATCACGGTCACCACGACTCCGCGCAGGTTTCGGTCTACCCCGAGGACTCGCAGGTCGGACCGGTCGACCGTCCGCTGTCCGTTCGGGCGGCGGCGTCGATCCCGGAAGCGGTGGCCCAGCTCACGATCGTGGTGCCGTTCGGAAACCTCGAGGCCGTGGAGCGAGTTCTGGTCGAGAACCGCGGCGAGATCGCGGGCATGATCGTTGAACCCATCATGATGAACATCGGGATGATCCCGCCGCCTCCTGGTTATCTGAAGGAGCTCAAGGAACTGCTGCATTCGCACGGTGCCTACCTCACCTTCGACGAGGTAAAGACGGGCTTCTGCGTGGCACCGGGTGGGGCGACTGAACTGTCCGGCGTCACAGCGGACATCGTCTGCGTGGCCAAGGCCATGGGTGGTGGGCTGCCGTGCGGGGCCATCGGCGCGACACCCGAGATCATGGAGCTGGTGGCCGACAGGACCTATGAGCAGGTCGGAACGTTCAACGGCAACCCGCTGACGATGGCGGCGGCCCGCGCAATGTTGGAGGACGTCCTCACGCCCGAGGCGTACACCGAGCTCGAGCGGTTGCGCGCGCTGCAGGTCGCCGGCTGCGAGGACATCCTGGATCGATACTCACTTCCTGGCTACGTCCAGTCGTTCGGCGCCAAGGGTGCGGTGATCTTCACCAACCGGCTCAACGACTATCGCGACTTCCTCGGCTACGAGGACCAGTGGGGCAACGCCCACTGGCTCTACCAGCACAACGGAGGGGTCTTCCTGCCCCCGTGGGGCAAGTGCGAGCAGTGGACGATGTCGGTCCAGCACACTGAGGAGGACGTGGCGCGTTTCGTCGCCAACTTCGAGACCTTCGCCGGGGCTCTTCGGGGTTCGCCGACGCCCTCCTGATCTCGCGCCCTCGTGGCGGGAGGAGGGGACGGCCACGCGGGACCGCGACTCCGTGTCGCCTAGGTGCCTAGGTGCCTAGGTCAGGGGGTCGGGGAGTGGCCGAGCATGCACGACGGTGAGCCCGGAAACCGCGCGCGTGAGGACGACATAGAGCCGGTTGAGCCCACGAGGCTCCGCATCGACGATGTCCGCCGGCTCAACGACCACGACCCAGTCGAACTCCAGTCCCTTGGCCAGTGCCGCCGGGACGATGGTCAGCGCCGCTCGCCCTAGCCCCCCGTCGTTCGGGTCTTCGCTGAGGATCGCGTGCTCCAATCCTGCTTGGCCCAGCGTCGTAACCAGCGTGGCGACGACAGCGTCGGCCGCGATGACGCCCACGGATCCGGGCTGCCGCAGGGCGGAGCGGCAGGCGGCGACCAGCGCCTGGTCGAGGTGGTCGGTGGGGACGATCTCGAGGCGTCCGCGGTCTTCGCGCACCGATGACGGCGGCGTGAGGTCGACGCCGAGGTATGGCAGAAGCCGCGCCGCGAAGTTGATGATGTCGGCGGGGACGCGGAACCCCCGGCTCAGCTCCTCGATGTGGGCGCCTGGCTTACCCAGGTGGGACAGCGCCTCTTCCCATCCGGTGGCCGCCGCTGGGCTCGTTCCCTGGGCGAGGTCGCCGAGGACGGTGGCCGAGCCGGTCGAGCAGCGCCGGCCGACTGCGCGGAGCTGCATGGGGGAGAGGTCTTGCGCCTCGTCGAGGACGACGTGGCCGAGGCTCGGGGTGCGGTCGATGAGGTCGCGGACTTCGTCGACGAGCACCAGGTCGGCCACGCTCCACGGTGCGGATGCGGGTCCGCGGCCCGGGCGCTCCCAGGTGATCGCCGCGACCTCGTCGTCGGTGAGGATCCCTTCTGCGTGGGGACCTAGCTCGCCGGGTACCCCGAGTAACCGCAACACGAGCTTGACCGGGTCCACCGGGGGCCAGACGCTGTCGACGTAGTCGCGGACGGCGCGATGCCGGGCTATCTGCTGCTGGTCGCGGTCGTCGGTCACGGCCCCCTCGCGCTCCATCTCGATGAGCACCTCATGGGCCAGGCGCTGGGCGAGCAGGGTGCGCCCCGCGCCGTACCGCACGTCCCGGCTGCGCAGTCCGTCGACCGCCGCGCTCGCGCGGGCGGGGGAGATGCGCCGGCGGCGGGACCCGAGAAGGACGACGAGCGGCTCGGTCGGCCGCACCTGGTGGGACCAGACGGCGCGGCGCAGCACCTCGGCCATGCGGACGTCGCCCTTGATCCTGGCGACTGCGTCGGGATCCAGCCGCCGTACCGCTGGGCCCCCCGCCAACGCGTCGACGGTGGTCTGGGCGACGTCCAGTTCCCCCAGCGCTGGCAGCACCTGACCGATGTAGGACAGGAAGGAGCGGTTCGGCCCGACCACCAGGACGCCGCTGCGCCCCAGCCGTTCGCGATGGGCATAGAGCAGATACGCGACGCGGTGCAGACCGACGGCGGTCTTGCCGGTTCCTGGCGCTCCCTGCACGCAGACCGTCTCCCCAAGGTCGGCGCGCACGACCGAGTCTTGCTCTGGCTGGATCGTGGCGACGATGTCGCGCATAGGTCCGCTGCGCGGTCGCTGGATCTCCGCGGCGAGGATGGCGCTCGTGCTGTCCTGCTCGTTGGGGTCGGTGAGGTGCTCGTCCTCGTAGGCGGTGAGGGTGCCACCGTCGTAGCCGTACCGTCGCCGCAGGGACACCCCCATCGGAGACCTTCGCGTCGCGCGGTAGAACGCGAGGGCGATGTCGGCGCGCCAGTCGACGACCGTGGGGTCACCGGCTTGGTCCTGGACGTGCCGCCGCCCGATGTGCCACGGGCGTTCCTCGGTGTCGGTCCGACCGAAGAACAACGGGGTGTCAGGACGGTCGACCAGGGCCGCGGCGCGGGCCTCGAGGGTGGCGGCGAGATAACCGTCGGAGATCGGGTCTCCGCCGACCGCTTCGAGGGACTGCACGCGCTCGCGCATGAGCGCGAGGTCGGCGCGAGCCTTGGCCAGGAAGGCTTGCTCCCGGGCGAGCTCCTCGGAGGGCTTTTCGGGCATGGCAAAGCACCTCCGAGCCGGTGGGGAAGGCGATGACCCTAGCAGCGCCGTACGCTCGCTGGTCGTGACCGTCCTCGTGGATGCAGCGACCTGGGAGGGCCGCGGCCGGATGTGGTGCCACCTGGTCAGCGACGTCTCCTTCGAGGAGCTGCACGCCTTCGCGCGCGCGCTGGGAATCCCGGAGCGCGGGTTCGACCGCGACCACTACGACGTGCCTGCCTCCCACCGCCCCGCCGTCGTTGAGGCCGGTGCGGTCGAGGTGTCCAGCAAGGAGCTCGTCCGCCGGATCACGGCAGCCGGACTCCGCCGACCCAAGCACCGCCCCCCTCCCGCAATGGGGTAATTCGCGGGTGCTCTAGCACCGGTGAATTACCCCGTTGCGAGGGTGGTGAGCTCGTGGGTGAGGTTGCGGCGGGCGTTGGCCTCCCACCAGGCGGTGGCCTCGGTCGTCCGGAAGATGCTCGGCTGGTCGAGCAACGAGCGAAGGATCACCGAGCGTCCGGACCGGAACGTGGCGTCGTCGACGAAGGCGTACTCCTGGCGGACGGCGCCGGCGTAGGCGGCGTAGCCCTCGGGGGACCGGCCGAGGACGCCGAGATCGGCGTCGCACAGCACCGCGCCGTTGAGATCGCCGGCTGCCGGATCGTGGCCGGCGGTCAGCCGCACGAGGCGAGCCACCTCGTCGACGACCTGCCTGGGGGTGCGCAGGGCGGCCAGCTCGTGCTCGGCCAGGGCGGCGCTGCGCTCCTCGTTGTCGGAGGCGTGCGGGTCGTAGACCGAGTCGTGGAACCAGGCCGCCAGCCGTACTGCGTTCACGTCCGTGGCCACGTCGGCGAGGAGGTCGACGTGGTCGAGCACGTCCGCGAGGTGGTGGAGGTCGTGGTAGCGCCGGCTCGCGTCACCATAGGCAGCCAGCAGTCGAGCCCCTGCCCCGGCGACGTCATCAGACGCGCCGACTTCCTGGCACGTGACGATCCACGCTGTCGCCAAGTGATGCGGCTCCATGCCCTCTCCCGCGGGTCAGTCGGGGGCGTCGAGGCGGTCGAGCTCGTGGGCGTCGACGATGCGGTAGGCGTAGCCCTGCTCGGCCAGGAACCGTTGACGGTGGGCGGCGAACTCCTGGTCCTGGGTGTCGCGGGAGACGACGGTGTAGAACCGGGCGGTACGGCCGTCGGCCTTCGGTCGGAGGACGCGACCGAGACGCTGGGCTTCCTCCTGGCGGGATCCGAACGTGCCGGACACCTGGATGGCCACGGCGGCCTCGGGCAGGTCGATCGAGAAGTTCGCGACCTTGCTGACCACGAGGGTCGGGATCTCTCCCACCCGGAACGCCTCGAAGAGCCGCTCCCGCTCCTTGACCGTCGTCGAGCCCTTCAACACCGGGGCGTCCAGACGCTCCCCGAGCGCGTCGAGCTGGTCGAGGTATTGGCCGATGACCAGCACCCGATCGCCGTGATGGCGCTTGACGAGCTCCTCGACCACCGACATCTTCGACCGTGCTGTGGCGCACAACCGGTAGCGCTCCTCGGGTTCAGCCGTGGCGTAGGCAAGCCGCTCGTGCTCGGCGAGGGTCACGCGGACCTCGACGCAGTCGGCCGGCGCGATCCACCCCTGTGCCTCGATGTCTTTCCACGGAGCATCGAAGCGCTTGGGCCCGATCAGCGAGAACACATCGCCCTCGCGGCCGTCCTCGCGCACGAGCGTCGCGGTCAGCCCGAGCCGCCGGCGAGACTGGATGTCGGCCGTGAACCGAAAGATCGGCGCCGGCAGGAGATGGACCTCGTCGTAGATGATCAGGCCCCAGTCGCGCTCGTCGAAGAGCTCGAGGTGGGCGTAGACGCCCTTCCGGCGGGTCGTCATGATCTGGTAGGTCGCGATCGTGACCGGGCGAATCTCCTTGCGGGAGCCCGAATACTCGCCGATCTCGTCCTCGGTCAATGACGTTCGGCGGACCAGCTCGTGCTTCCACTGCCGGGCCGACACCGTGTTGGTGACCAGGATCAAGGTGGTGGCAGAGGCCTCGGCCATCGCTGCTGCGCCGACCAAGGTCTTGCCGGCGCCACACGGAAGCACCACGACACCCGAGCCGCCGTGCCAGAACCCTGCTACGGCCTCGCGCTGGTAGGCACGCAGCTCCCAGTCGTCCTCGACCAGCGTGATGGCGTGAGCCTCGCCGTCGACGTAGCCAGCCAGGTCTTCGGCGGGCCACCCGAGCTTGAGCAGCACCTGCTTGACCGTGCCGCGTTCGCTGGGGTGGACGATGACCGTGTCAGGGTCGACCCGCTCGCCGAGCAGGGGTCGGATCTTCGCCGAGCGGATGACCTCCTCGAGCACCGGTCGGTCGGCCGCTTCCAGGACCAGGCCGTGCACGGGGTGCTTGAGCAGACGCAGCCGGCCGTACCTCGCCATGGTCTCCGCGACGTCGACGAGCAGCGCGTGGGGCACCGGATAGCGGCTGAACGTCAGCAGCGCGTTGACGACCTGCTCGGCGTCCTGCCCGGCGGCGCGCGCGTTCCACAGGCCTAGGGGGGTGATGCGGTAGGTGTGGACGTGCTCCGGCGAGCGTTCGAGCTCGGCGAAGGGGGCGATGGCTCGTCGGCAGGCGACGGCTTGTTCGTGGTCGACCTCGAGCAGCAGGGTCTTGTCGGACTGGACGATGAGGGGTCCGTCGGTCACGCGGCGCCTTCCGGGACGGGGGCTGACCCACCATTGTCGCTCACATCACCGACCGTCGACGACCCGAGCGCATCGACGTCCGACTCGGCGCCGGTGCCGGGCCCCGTGAGGGATGCGACGCCAGTGATCCGGTGCACAGCGAAGGTGTGCATCTCGTCGAGGCGATGGTCGAAGGCCGTGAGGTATCCCCCCGACAGCCGAAGCGGGTCGACCACCCGCTCGCTCACCCCTCCGTGGGTGTCGACGTAGCCGATCCACAAGGAAGCGCCCTCGTCGATGGCTGCACGCAGCGCAGCGAGGGTGTCGGCAGTCGTGCTCCGTGGGAGGACTCCACCCAGGGGCGCACCCACCGTGCGACCACGTGGAGCGCTGGAGGCGCGCTCGCCGGCCCTGATCGCGCGTACGGCTGCACCGAGGAGGGTGTCACCGGGAGGCACCGCGTGCGAGGCGAGGCGGGGCGGGCGCTGGCGCGGCGGGGTTCGTCGGGAGTCAGGGCGTCGGACGATGACCGTCCCATCGGCTGCCTCGGCTGCCGGGGTCTGTCCCATGGCCCGCAACCCCTCGAGAAGCTGGTCCACCGACACCTGCGAGGTCACCACCGTCGGAGCCAGACGGCGCAGCCGCAGGGGCGCAGCGCGCCGGTCGGCGACGATCTCGTTGAGTGTGGCCTCGTCGTCGCAGCGAAGGTACGACTGAGCGGCGCCGACCCGGACCTGTCCATGCCGCCGAGCCACGTCGTCGACCAGGTAGGTCAGCGGCTGAGGCACGGGAGTCCGTGACCGCGCCGACAGAAGGGCGTGCACGTCGGACGCGGACCGACCCGCGTCGAGCGCGCGTCGTACCGAGGCCGGGGTGAAGCGGAAGACCGTCGCGCCGCCCGTGGACTCGACGTCGGCCAGCAAGGCCAGCTCGGCAGCCAACGCCGACTCGAGCGGACCGGGCGCCACGGCGGTCAGATCGGCCTGCAGCAGGACGTGATCCAGGGGGGTTGGCAGCAGCGTCTCGAGCAGTTCTTCGGCCTTGTCCTCGTTGCCATCGAGCACCGCCCTCCCAGCAGCCGACAGGGCGCCCCGACCGCTGAGGCCCAACAGCTCGGCCTCCTCCAGGGTCCAGGAGACGAGGCGGCTCCCCACGCGGCTGCCGCCCCGCGGCCGCACCCACATCAGACGTTCGAGGACGGCATCCGCTCCGGCGGCCTCACCCGGGGCCAGAGCGGACAGCTCAGCGAGGATCGTGCGGCGCAGGTCGGGTGCGCCGGGGCGCTCGAGGTCTGGGCCGAGAGCGGCCAAGGCCTTGTCTCGCTCGTCACGGGTGCCGACCAGGCCGGGCGACCGCGGGACCGCGAGCCAGGCCTGGGCAAGCACGACCCACCGTTCGGCGGTCTCGCGGGTGAGCCAGCTGTCATAGGCGGGAGTCGGCGCGTACGCCTCGTCGAGCTCGCCGTCGGCGGCAAGCAGCCCGGAGGCGTAGGCGGTCTCGATCAGGAGGGCCGCTAGACGCTCATCGACATCCAGGGCGGCAGCGGTGCGCTTGAGATCACGAACGCCGAGCCCGCCGGCCCGCAGGACGGCAGGGGAGTCCAGCCCCCAAGCCGCCAGCAGCGACTCCACGAGGCGCACGACCGAGAACGCCTGGCCGGCGGCGGCGCGGTCGACCGACTCGGGCTCGATCCGCTCGACCTGGATGTCTGGCGGCGCTGTCCGTGCCTCGCGGTGGACCACACCGCCGCGCACGATCATCGCTACCTCGCGGGGGAGGACGACGGTCTCGGCGGCGACCGGGATGAGCAGGTGATGGGCCAGCAGCCAGTCCACGGGGGTGCGGGCCTGGTCGGGGTCGGTCATCGCCCGACGAGCGTTGTCGACCGTTCCGTGCGGGGGCCCCCAGGCCAGGTGCTCCACTGCTGCGCGGGCGCCCTCCGGGGCCTCGTCCAGCAACGCCTCGACGGCCCCGGGCTTGCCGAGCAGCTCGGACAGGAGCGGGTCGGAGCCGGCCATGGCCGGCCCGAGGCCCGCCGGTGTCGGTCCCAACGCGTCGACCGCCGCCCTCACGAGGCGTCGGTCCTCGGGAGGCCCGAAGATCAGCGCCCGGGCCCCCGCATGGTCCAGAGCCGCCTCGATGACCTCGGGCGTCAGCGCGGGGAGTCCTCGTCGCAGGGTCTCGAGGCTCACCGGCTCGGGCAGCACGGCGACCGCCTCGAGCACGTCGAGCTGTCCGCGGTCGAGCTGGTCGAGCGCGCGCGCGACCGACGGGGGCGAACCAGCGCGAGCCGCCAGCGCCGCCATGTCCGTCGGCACGGGGGTCAGCAGGTCGGGGCGATGTCGAAGCAGACCCACCAGCGCAGCGTCGTCCCACCCGCGCAGCTCGTCGGCCAGGCTGCGCGCCGCGGCCCCTGTGGTCATCCGAACGACGGTACCCCCGGCGGGCCAACTACTCTGGCGCGCGTGCCCTTGCCCCCGCCGGTCGTGGGATTCGACCTCGACATGACCCTGGTCGACTCGCGTCCCGGGATCGCCGCCGTGCTCCGGGCGCTGGCCGAGGAGTCGGGCACAGCGATCGATGTGGACCTGGTGCTGACCCGGCTGGGGCCCCCACTCGACGACGAGCTGGCGCACTGGTTCCCTGCTGAGCAGGTGCCGGCCATGGCCGACCGCTTCCGAGAGCTCTACCCGTCGCTAGCGATCGAGGCGACCACCGTGTTCCCGGGTGCCGTTGAGTCCCTCGCGGCCGTCCGCCGTTGCGGCGGGAGCAGCGTGGTGGTGACCGGGAAGTTTGCCGCCAGCGCCCAGCTCCATCTCGATCACCTGGCTCTCGATGTCGACGCGCTGGAGGGCTGGAGGTGGGGGGAGGCCAAGGGGCAAGCCTTGCTCGAGCACGGCGCGACGGTGTTCGTGGGTGACCACCCGGGTGACATGGCCGGTGCTCGGGCCGCCGGCGCGGCAGCTGTTGGGGTCATGACCGGCGGCTCATCCGAGGCCGAGCTGCTCGAGGCCGGGGCCACTGTGGTGCTCGACAGCCTGGCTGGGTTTCCCGACTGGTTGGAGGAGCACGTTCTCGAGTCCCGTCTGGCGGCCTTGGAGGCCGAGCTGCGGGCCCTTGACTCGGTCGTCATCGCCTTCAGCGGAGGCGCAGACTCCGCCTTCCTGCTCGCAGCCGCTGCCCGTGCCCTCGGGCCCATGCAGGTCGTCGCTGCCACCGCGGTGTCGGACTCGTTGGCCACGGGCGAGCTGGAAGCGGCGCGATCCTTCGCCGAGGCGCTGGGCGTGCGCCATCTCACGCCGCGCACGTACGAGCTGGCCCGCGACGGTTATCGCGCCAACGCGGGTGACCGCTGCTACTTCTGCAAGGCGGAGCTGCTCGACGTCCTCCGCCCCGTGGCCGATCGGCTCGCCGTGCGCCACGTGGCTACCGGGACCAATGCGGATGACGCGGTGGCCGGTTTCCGGCCAGGCATCAGGGCGGCGGAGGAACGAGGCGCCCGGACCCCGCTGCGGGACGCGGGGCTGACCAAGGCCCAGATCAGGGAGGCCTCGCGCCGGTGGGGCCTCGTGACTTGGGACAAGCCCCAGGCCGCGTGCTTGTCCAGCAGGGTCGCCTACGGGGTGGAGATCACCCCCCAGCGACTGGCCCGCATCGATGAGGCCGAACGCTCCGTGCGCGCCCTGCTCGTCGAGGCTGGCCATTCGGCGGCCAACCTTCGGGTGCGTGACCTGGGCAGTGAGGCGCGGGTCGAGGTCGACCTAGAGCTCGTTCCCGTGGTCGAGGCGGACCCGGCCGTGGCGGACGCCGTTCGTGCGGCTGGCTTCGAGGTCGTCACCGTGGACCGGCGGGGGTTCCGCAGCGGATCGATGAACGACGCACTCACCACGGCGGGCGGGCTAGGCTAGGAGGTCCACGACCTCGTTGGGCGGAGTCCTGCTCACCACCAGCGGCCCCGTCCCAGCCCTCATCAAACCCCGACGACGCAGGAGTTCCTCGTGCCCACCGGCAAGGTCAAGTTCTTCGACACCGAGAAGGGCTTCGGCTTCCTGTCCCGCGACGACGGGGGCGATGTCTTCGTCCATGCCTCGGCTCTGCCAGACGGTGTCGAGACGCTCCCGACCGGATCCCGTGTCGAGTTCGGGGTGGCTGACGGAAAGAAGGGTGAGCAGGCGCTGTCCGTACGGCTGCTCGACCCGTTGCCGTCGATCGTGAAGGCGCAGCGACGCCCGGCCGACGACATGGCCGTGATCGTCGAGGACCTGATCAAGGTGCTGGACGGGGTCGGCAACGGTTTGCGTCGCGGCCGCTACCCGGCCGACACCGGCAAGGTCTCCAAGATGTTGCGCGCCGTCGCTGACCAGCTCGAAGGCTGATCGCATGCCCCGAGCGGCGTCGCTGAAGGAAGCGGCGGGAGCCGTGAAGCCTGACGCAGCCTGTGTCTCGGCCGTCGATCTGGCCCGCGAGGCAGCCGTGGCCGTCGCGGGCGCCGATGCTGTCGGCGACCCCTTGGGCGCTGAGGCCGAGGGCGAGCGCGTCGTCACCCACCTGTTCGACAGCCTGCTCCCGGGGTACGTCGGCTGGCGTTGGGCGGTGACCGTGGCGCGAGTCTCGCGCAGCCGCGTGGTGACCGTCGACGAGGTCGTCCACCTGCCGGGTCCGGCGGCGCTGCTGGGGCCCGACTGGGTCCCCTGGGCCGACCGGCTGGAGCCGGGCGACGTGGGCGTCGGAGACGTCCTGCCCACGGCCGAGGATGACGTACGCCTGGAGCCCGGGTGGTCCACCGCCGGCCGCGACGACAGTGACGACGGCGACGGCCTCGATGACGAGGTGACCTTCGTGGCTCGCGACCTCGGCCTGACCCGGCGGCGCGTGCTCTCGCCCGAGGGCCGCGACGAGGCGGCCGATCGCTGGATCAACGGCGCGGGAGGGCCGTACGTCCCTCTGGCCGAGCAAGCGCCAGCAACGTGCGACACCTGTGGCTTCTTCGTCCGTATCGGTGGTGCGCTCGGTCAGGTCTTCGGGTTGTGCGCCAATGTCTACTCGCCCAGCGACGGTCACGCGGTCTCGACCGACCACGGTTGTGGTGGGCACTCCGAGGGGTCGGCTGCCACCCGCCGAGCGCGGCAACCGGCCGGCTTGCCCGCCCACGTGGTCGACGAGCTGGGCTACGACGAGTTCGGTCACAGCTAGCGGTCGAGCCGGGGTCAGCCTTGCCCGGACGCGGACTTGCCGGCCCGGCGATAGGCGTCACGGCGGCGCAGGACGATCAGGCTCCCGACCAGCCCCATGCCGAGGCCGATCGCGCAGACCTGCACCCACGGTGGGTCAGCGTCGATCACGAGTCCGACGATCAGGGCCACGAGCCAGACGGCTGTCCCGACGAGGACGGGCACGACCGCGTCGGCGTGGGGAGCCGCTGGTGGCTCGCGGTCAGGCATGACCAGAGCCTATGTCGGTGCGGCCAACCCGTGGGTCTCGCGCCGCGTACGCTCGAGGATCGTGAACCCTCGCACCAGGACGTGGTTGGTGCCCGTCGTCCTTCTGGTCCTCGTGCTCATCGTCATCGTCGGATCGGCGCTCCGGTAGTGCCTGAACCCTTGACGCCAGCGCTGGACGCCGTCCGGGACGCTGTGCTGGCCCCAGACCGACTCGTGCGCGCGGTAGCGGCGGGCCGTCGCAAGGGCCTGTCGCGGCCGGCTCCGACCCGAGTGGAGCTGCGACCGGTGGATCTGAAGGGTGGTCGCCGGCTGCTCGTCGCTTCGTGGGACGGCGTGCAGACGACGACCCGCCACCTGGAGTACGGGGTCGAGGCCGCGGCCGCGGTGGACGGGCTGCTCGGCCAGCCGTACGGAAACTGGCATGTCGAGACGGTCGACGAGACCGTTCAGCTTCGCGTCACGAAGAAAGGCGAAGCGCAGGTCCATCGGGCCGCGGTGGCCCGGGAGCAGCGCACCGGCCACGATCGCCCTCGACGGCGGTTGCTCGCCGACGACGATCCGCTCTTCGACGTCCTCGACGGAGCTCACGAGGACGAGAGCGCTGGGGGTACTGACGATTCACCGGCCACTGCTGGCGCCGGGGCGGACAAGCGGCGACAGGTCGACGCGTTCCTGCGGATGCTCGATCCCGTGGTGCCGTCCGTGGCGGATCGCCCGCTCGGGGTGATCGACCTCGGGTGCGGGAACGCCGCTCTGACGCTGGCCGCCTACCGGCACCTCTCGCAGCGGCAGGTCGATGGCGCCCGCGTGGTCGGTGTGGACGTCAAGGAACAGGCTCGCGCGCACAACACAGAAGTGGCCGCCCGACTCGGATGGTCGGAGGACGTCACGTTCGTCCAGTCCTCCATCGCCGAGGCAGAGGTCGATCCCGTGCCGGCGCAGATCGACGTCGTTCTCGCCCTGCACGCCTGCGACACGGCCACCGACGATGCCCTCGCTCGCGCGGTGCGTTGGGGCGCGCCGGTGATCCTGGCCGCGCCCTGCTGCCATCACGACATCCAGCGTCAGCTCGCCGGCAGTGAAGCCCCTACGCCCTACTCAGCCCTGGTGCGTCACGGGATCCTGCGGGAGCGGTTCGCCGACACGCTCACCGACACCCTCCGGGCGGAATTGTTGCGGTTGCTGGGTTATCGGGTCGACGTCCTCGAGTTTGTTGGCTCCCGGCACACGCCACGCAACACGCTCATCCGGGCTGTGCGCACGGGGGCCGCGCCCGACCCGACGCGTGTCTCCGACTACCGCGCTCTCACCGCGGCATGGGGCATCACCCCGAAGTTGGAGGCGTTGCTCGCGCCCGAGCTCGGGCCGGTGCTGGCCGCGGCTCCCGCCGTCGAGCCGCGGTGATCCGCGGTCGCCGCACCGCCGTCGGGGCCTTTCTCGTCGCGGTTTGCGTGGGCCTTCCGGCTTCGGCAGCCGCGACGGGTCGAGATTCGGATCAGGTCCAGAAGGTCCTGACCATCCGAGACCCGCGGATCACCGAGTCGAGCGGGTTGGCGGCCAGCACGACGCTGCCTGGCGTTCTGTGGACCGTGAACGACAGCGGCGACGGTCCGCGCGTGTTCGGTGTCGACGGCGAAGGCCGCACCGTCGCCACGGTGACGTTGGCCGGTGCAACGGCTCGGGACTGGGAGGCGATCGCGGTGGGTCCTCGACCAGCCGGCGGCACCTGGCTATGGGTAGGTGACATCGGCGACAACCTGTCGACCTGGCCGACCGTCCGCCTGTACCGCGTGGCCGAGCCGCGCGTGCCGGGTGACCAACAGGTCGCCTGGACGGCGTACGACCTCCGCTTCCCCGACGGCCCGCGCGACGCGGAGGCCCTGCTCGTCGATCCCGGCGACGGAAGGGTTTACGTCGTGTCGAAGCGGGTCGGCGGCGGCGCCGTCTACCGCGCACCTCGTCGACTCCGGACCGATCGGGTCAACGAGCTGACCCGCGTAGCCCGCGCACCCTCAGTCGTCACGGACGGGGCCTTCTCGGCGGACGGCCGCGTCGCGCTGCGGGGCTATCTGAGCGCCTCCATCGGATCGGCCTTCGACCAACTCGACGAGACGGTGCCTCTTCCCTTGCAGCGCCAAGGGGAGTCCCTCACGTGGACGCTCGACGGCTCGGCCATCCTCGTCGGCAGCGAAGGAGGGCGGAGCGCGGTGTGGCGGGTGCCGGTCCCAGAGGAAGCCGTTGCGGCCGGGGCTGACGTCAGCGAGCCGGCTGCCCCCCAGGCGACGCCGTCCGCTCGTCCATCCGGCGAGCCATCGTCAGCCGCTACGACCTCCTCGTCAGGTCAGTCTCCCTGGCTGGTGGCCCTGCTCGGGATCGCCCTCGGAGGCGGACTCGGCCTGGTGGTCAGTCGTCGACGACGATCGAGGTCCTGACCACGACCGTCTCCCGCTCGGGCCGGGCGGCCAGCAGGATCGCAGCCGCCGCGCCGAGCAGGACGGGGACAAGCAGGAAGGCCGTGTGCACCCCGTAGGTGTCGGCCAACCACCCGAGCAGGAAGGGCGCCGTGCCGACGGCCAGGCCGGCGCCGACGGACGCGCGGCCGGATGCGAGATCGGGCTGACCGTCGCTGGCGGCTATCGCCCGGCTGATCGACAAGGGGTAGTGGGCGCCCATCCCGAGACCAAGGATGAACAGGCCGACGAGAGCCACCGCGAACGAGGACGCCGTCCAGAGGACAAGGAATCCGGCGCCGGCCACCCCAAGGGCGGCGAGGAGCAGCGACTCGAGCGAGCGGAGCACCATGAGTCGGGCGCCGATGACGCGCCCCACGGTCATGCCCGCGATGACCGCTGTCAGCGTGGCCGAGGCGACCCCAGAGGTGACCTCCAGCCGCTGGCGGACCAGGTCACTGGCCCACACGGTGACGGAGAACTCCACCCCGATGCACAGAACCAGGATCGCCCACGCGGCCCAGAACCTCCGTGGGACCGGACGGCTGCGGCGTCGTTGACGGCGTTGACCAGGAGTCGGTTCCGGGTCAGGGAAGGAGACCCGGCGGGACAGCACGAGGACCGCAGCCACCCCCAACAAGGCCACGAGCATGCCGGATTGCCAGCCGAAGCCGACGGCGACGCCGGCCCCGACGATGAGCGGCGCCACGGTGCCGGTCCCGGTCGCCCAGGCGTTGGCCTCACTGATCGCCGCGGGGGCCGAGGCTCGGTGGTGAGCCGTGAGGATCGGTGCGGTCGCGTTGACGACGAGGGATCCGCTGGTGCCGCATATCAGCGCCCCGAGCAGGGTCAGGGGAAACACGGATCCGACGGCGTAGACCACGATCCCCGCCCCGAGCCCGAGCAGTCCCCAGCGCAGCACCCGGCCGCGCCCCACCCGGCTAGCGAGGCCGGCGAACGCAAGACCAGCCACGATCGCGCCCACGGCGAGCGCGGTGCTGTGCAACGCGGATACGGCCCGGCTGGTGCCCTGGGCATCGCCGAGCAGCGGAACCGTGGGGCCGAAGCCGTAGATGAAGTAGCCGTAGACGCCGAGGCTCGCGTAGACCACCCAGGTCAGTCGGTCCCGGCTCCAGCCGTGCTTCACGGCCGGGGCCGGCTCACGTCAGGGCGTCGACGACGTGCTCGATGCAGGAGGTGAGGGCCGAGACATCGGCCGGCTCGACGGCCGGGAACATCGCGACCCGCAGCTGGTTGCGACCGAGCTTGCGGTAGGGGTCGACGTCGACGACTCCATGCCGCCGCAACACTCCGGCCACGGCCGTGGCGTCGATCGAATCGTCGAGGTCGATGGTTCCGACGACCTGGGAGCGCAGCGCCGGGTCGGTGACGAACGGCGTCGCCCATGGAGTCTTGTCGGCCCAGTCGTACAGCCGCGACGAGGAATCGGCCGTGCGGCTCACGCACCAGGGCAGCCCACCCTGGCCGTTGAACCAGTCGATCTGCTCGGCCATGAGCAAGATCGTGGCCAGGGCTGGCGTGTTGTACGTCTGGTCCAGGCGGCTGTTGTCGAGGGCGATCTTGAGGTCGAGGAAGGCCGGCACCCAGCGCTCCGAGGCGGCGATGCGCTCGACGCGTGCAATCGCGGCCGGGCTCATCAACGCGAACCACAGCCCGCCGTCGGAGCCGAAGCTCTTCTGCGGCGCGAAGTAGTAGACGTCGAACTCGCTGGCGTCCACGGCCAGCCCACCGGCCCCTGAGGTGGCGTCGAAGAGCATCAAGGCGCCCTCGTCGGCACCGGCCACGCGCTTGGGGGTGATGGCCACGCCGGTGGACGTCTCGTTGTGCGGGGTGGCGTAGACGTCGATCCCCGGCTCGGTCACGAACGGCGGGGCTCCTCCAGGGTCGGCCTTGTGCACGGTGGGTGTGCCGAGGTGGGGCGCAGCCTTCGCCGCGGTCGCGAACTTGCCGCCGAACTCACCGAACGTGAGGAACTGCGCGCGGTCCTCGATGAGCCCAAACGTCGCGGCATCCCAGAACGCCGTGGTGCCCCCGTTGCCCAGCACCACCTCATACCCGTCGGGAAGGGTGAACAGCTCGCCGAGCCCCGCGCGCACCCGACCGACCTGGCTCTTGACGGTCTTCTGCCGGTGGGAAGTCCCCAAGTACGTCCCCGCAGCCTCCGACAGAGCCGCCACCTGCTCTGGCCGCACCTTGCTCGGTCCTGATCCGAATCGCCCGTCGGCCGGGAGCAGATCTGCGGGGATGACAACGTCAGAGGGGTCGAAAGCCATGGGACGAGGGTAAGTCGAGGTCGCGGAGGGGCGACGTCCAGGTCCGACCCGCGAGACGGCTGCCGGTGCCCGGAGCGTCAGTCGATGGCGTAGCCGGACGGGAGGATCAGGTCGGGGTCCCAGCCGGGGACCTCCTCGGGCTTGCGCGGAGCCGGGCCGACATAGCGCGCGGACGGTCGGATCAGGCGACCGGTCTCCTTCTGCTCCAGGATGTGGGCGCTCCAGCCGGCCAGGCGGGCGCAGGTGAACATCGAGGTGAACAAATGGGCGGGGACCTCGGCGAAGTCCAGCACGATGGCCGCCCAGAACTCCACGTTGGTCTCGAGCACGCGGTCGGGCCGCCTGGCGCGCAGCTCCTCGAGGGCGGCCTTCTCCAGGGCCTCGGCGGCTTCGTACCGGGGAGCGCCGAGCTCGCGGGCCGTACGGCGCAACACCCGCGCGCGGGGGTCCTCGGCCCGGTAGACCCGGTGGCCGAACCCCATGAGTCGGTCGCCCCGATCGAGCACCTGCTTGACGTAGGCGGTGGCGTCTCCGGTGCGTTCGATCTCCTCGATCATGCCGAGCACGCGCGAAGGCGCTCCGCCGTGCAGTGGACCGCTCATCGCTCCGACAGCCCCAGAGATCGCCGCCGCGACGTCGGCGCCGGTTGAGGCGATCACCCGTGAGGTGAAGGTGGACGCGTTCATCCCGTGCTCCGCGGCGGACACGAAGTAGGCGTCGACCGCCTCCACGTGCTTGGGGTCAGGCTCGCCGCGCCAACGCACCATGAACCGTTCGACGATCGTGCGCGCCTCGTCGATGCGCGCCTGGGGGACCATCGGCTCACCGAGTCCGCGGGCCGACTGGGCCACGAACGACAAGGCCATGACCGAAACATGGGAGAGGTTCTCGCGAGCCTCGTCGTGGTCGATGTCGAGCAGAGGCTTCAAACCCCACGCCGGAGCGAGCATCGCGATGGCCGACTGCACGTCGACGCGTACGTCTCCCGAGTGCACCGGGATCGGGAAGGGCTCGGCAGGGGGGAGGCCAGGGTTGAACTCGTTGTCGACCAGCAGGCCCCAGACCTGTCCGTACGACACGAGGCCGACCAGGTCGTCGATGTCGACACCCCGGTAGCGCAGGGACCCGCCATCGCGGTCTGGTTCGGCGATCTCGGTCTCGAAGGCAATAACGCCCTCGAGCCCCGGTATGAAGTCCGACATCCACCGTCTCCTCGTCGCGTGGCCACGGTCGTGGCTGTCGTCGTCGGGACCACTCGTGGCGGTCCGTGGCGAAGATTCAACCGTACGTGGGGTGTGTCACGCTGGGGAGGTGGGTTCAGAAGGCGGGATTCCGGGTCGTTCCAGTCTCGACGTGCAGGCGTTGCGCCGTGCGTACGGAGAGCTCGGGCTCGACGAGGGCGAGGTGGCCGCCGATCCGTTCAGCCAGTTCGGGCGCTGGTTGGCGACGGCCGTCTCCGAGGGGGTTGTCGAGCCCAACGCCATGGTCGTCGCCACAGCGTCCGCCGAGGGTCGGCCCAGCGCGCGCTCGGTGCTCCTCAAGGGGTACGACGAGCGCGGATTTGTGTTCTTCACGAACCTGACGTCGCGCAAGGGTTCAGAAGCGCGGGCCAACCCCCGGGTGTCTCTGGTGTTTCCGTGGTACGCGCTCGAGCGGCAGGTGGTGGTCGTCGGAGACGTCGAGGAGGTCGATCGCACCGAGACCGAGGCCTACTGGCAGACCCGCCCCTACGGATCAAGGATCGGCGCGTGGGCCAGCCCGCAGTCCCAGCCCGTCCCGGATCGCGGCTGGCTCGACGAGCGGTGGCGGGTGGCCCAAGAGCGTTTTCCCGATGCCGCCGACGTGCCGCTGCCGCACGACTGGGGTGGGCTCCGGGTCGTCCCTCTCACCGTCGAGTTCTGGCAGGGCCGACGTGACCGACTGCACGACCGCCTGCGCTTCACCCGGACCAAGCCCGACCAGAGCTGGGAGATCGAGCGGCTGGCGCCCTAGCCCCCCACGAGGCGGGCCTGAACCGCCGCAAGGTCGACCGATCGACCGGCTTCGGCGCCGACGTTCACGGCCAGGCCGGTGACGGTGCGACCGTCGCGGATGAACAGCTCGGTCCAGGTTGCGCGCTTGCGGGGGGCATAGGGGTCGGTGCGCTCCGACAGGGACAGGGCGCCGCCCGCCCCACGGACCCCCGAGACCGGTGCGGCCGCTCCTGAGAACGGGTCGTCGGGCTGGTCGCGGCAGGCACGAAGGTCTCCACGACGGAGCACGAGGAACTCGCGGGCGTCTTGTCGGCTCGCGAAGGTCAGGCGAAGGGCGACCGCAGCAACGTCGGATTGCTTGTGCAGAAAGGTGTCCTCGACGACGCGCACCGGCCGTGGGAGCTCGCTGCGCTGGACGCAGCCCAGCGGGACGACGAGGGCGAGAACCTCGTCTGCGTCGCGTCGGTCGGCGGCCGGCCCGGAACGACGCCACTGCGGTCCGAGGATGGTCGACGGTCGACGGTCGACTCCTGGGGACGGGGGAACTGGCGGGGTGATCGACGGCTCCGGGATCGACGCTGCTGGCTCGGGAGCGGGGGTCGCAGCGGAGCCCACCGTGGGCTCCTGGTCCGTCGTCTTCGGCTCGCTCGGCTCGGCCAGCGCGAGGTAGGTGAGCACCGCGCCGACCACGAGCGCTGCAAGACCGAGCGACACGAGAAGCAGGCGGCGACCCGTCCACGTCGAGGTCCTCGAGGTGCTCATCCGCCGTTGGACGAGAAGTGCTGGTAGTCCGGCCGACTCCAGCGGGCGCCCCATTTCCAGCCGCGTGCGGCGAAGGCCCGCGCGAGGACGCCTCCTTTGACGATCATGCCGTCGCGGAAGTTGGCGCGGTTGAGGAAGCGCTTGGAGCCCTCGGGGTAAACCCGGCTGGACGTGACATAAGGGTTGTGCACCGGGTTCACGTCGATGGCGATCCCGACCGCGTGCGTCGACAACCGATAGGGGTTTCCCGTCACGGGCCGGCAGTTGAACGCCGAGGTGTTGTTCGCCCGCATCGCTCGGAGGTCCGAGTGCGAAGGCGACACGGTGCCGCCGCGGTAGAACGCGTCGACCGGGGTCATCCGTGCGATCGGGAATCCGGCGCGGTGGGCCTTCGTGAAGACGTGCACCAGGTCAGCGACGGCTTCCTTGCGAGCGATGAGCTGACCAAGGCGCTTGCGCCCGTCGAAGTCGGTGTAGTGGAGGGTGATTCGCCGTAGCTGTTGCGGCGCTACTGGGCATCCGGGTCGATAGGAGTACGGAACGTCGGCCCGGGTCAGCGGTCCGGAGACGCGGGCGCCAGCGCCGGGGGGCCGAGGGTCGACGGAGTCGAAGGCACTGCCGGGCAGATCGTCCCCACCCATCACCGAGGCAGCGGCGGGACCGGGCAGGGTCATCGTTAGCGCGGCGAGCACGGCGGCCGCGAGTGAGATGCGCTTGCGGTTGATCATCGTCACCTTCCCTGTTTCGGCCTGACCGGGCCGCAGGTCAAGCGGCGTCAGTGGTCGAGCCACTCCGACAGGACCAGCGCTGCAAGCCGTTCAGGTGTGGTGCCGTGCCTGGTGGCGGCGTCTGCCAAGGCCTTGCGCACCGGCTTCGGCAGCGCGACCACGAGTTCCTTCGCGGTGGAGGCTTTGTGGGACTTCGACTTCTTCTTGTTCTTGCCGCCCTTGCCGTGCCCGGCTTCGTCTGCGTGGCGGTCGTCTCGCCCCTCCTTGGGCTTCCCCTTTCGTCGGGCGGACAGGTCGGGACCGGCCGATTCCGACGTGCGAGCGGCCGCTGAGTCGGGGGTGCCCGGTGAGACGGAGCTCAAACCTGGCCGGAGGACCGACACTCCATTGCCGCCGGTGCCTTTGGTCGTGCGCAGCGCTGGCCTCGGCGCTGGGTTCCGGCTCTGGGGGTGTTCGGACTTCTCGTCGCTGGTCATCTGCGGGTCCTCCCGAGTGGTCCCTCTCCGGCGTCCAGGGACAGCAACCGTTGCAGGTGGTCCTCGAAGGCGTCGCTGAGCTCGCGCGCACCGGGGGAACGCCAGGCCTGGACGGGCACACAAGCCCCTTCCGCCTGTTGGATAGCGGTGCGATCCGGGATCGGTGGCTCGAGGATCAGGCCGCCGTAGGTCGCCCGTAGCTCCTGCATCCGGAACCGGTGCTCGGTGGACTGCGCGCGCACCTTGTTCACGCAGATCCCAGCGGTACGTAGCCGGAGGTTGTCGCCCTGCACCAGGTCGACGGCCTCCAAGGCGGCTTGGGCGCCCTGCAGGGCGAACAACGACGGCTCGGCGACCACGAGCGCGTAGTGCGCCGTGGCGAGCGCGTTGCGTGTGAGTCCACCGACCGAGGGTGGGGCATCGATGAGCACCAGGTCGTAGCCCGTGACTTGTTTCATCGCGATACGCAGCTGCAGCGTGGATGCGCGACCCGTGACGACGTTGTGACGCTCGAGGAGGCTGTCAGCGGGGATCACATCCACGACGGGACCCCATCCGCTGCGGGTGATCGCGTGGCTGACCAGCCCCGATGCAGGGTCGGCGAGCACGTCCGAGGCCGAAAAGCGCACTTCCGGTGGATCGAGCACGGTGGAGGCGTTGCCCTGGGGGTCGAGGTCCACGACGAGGGTGCGGATCCCGCGCTCCCACGCGGCGCCGGCGAGCCCGAGCACGACCGAGGTCTTCCCGACCCCACCCTTGAGGCTGACCACGCTGACGACGAGCACCTGGCGAGTCTGCCGTACCGACCGGCAGAGCGGGTCCGCCCGCTGCAGACAAGCCGGGCGGGGCTCAGGCCTTCACCGCGGCGTAGCGAGCGAGGGCCTCCTGTCGTTCATCGGAGTGGTCCACCAGGCGATCGGGGTAGCCGGCGGGCAATCCCTGCGGTTGGCGCCAGGGTTCGTGCGCGGAGGCGCCGGGGAGTTCGGCGAGCTCGGGGACGTACCGCCTCACGTAGTCACCCTCCGGGTCGAACGTCAGCCCTTGGGTCACAGGGTTGAAGACGCGGAAGTACGGCGCAGCATCGGTCCCCGTCCCCGCCACCCACTGCCACCCGTGCTGGTTGGAGGCGAGGTCTCCGTCGCGCAGCCAGTGCATGAAGTGGGCTGCCCCGCGGGTCCAGTCCAGGTGCAGGTCCTTGACGAGGAAGGACGCCGCAACCATGCGCACGCGGTTGTGCATCCATCCCTCCGCGAGGAGCTGACGCATCCCGGCATCGACAAAAGGAAAACCCGTGCGGCCCGCCGCCCAGGCGTCGAAGGCGGCGTCCGCCTGCTCCCCTTCATCGGTCTCGATGCCGGCCAGCTCCCGGCGCAGGGCGCGACGCGCCGAGCTCGGTTCGTGGTGCAGGACGTCGGCATAGAACTCGCGCCAGGCGAGCTCCTTCCGGAAGATCTCGTGGCCCCTGGAGTCGCCCAGATCGGCGAGGAGCGTGCGTGGGTGGATCTCGCCCCACTTCAGCGCCGCACTCAGCCCCGAGGTCCCGACGAGGTCGGGGCGATCCCGAGCCTCGGCGTAGGCGTCGAGCGACTCACGGGCGAACGTGGCCCATCGACCCAGGGCTGCAGCCTCCCCGGCCGGGGGCAGTTCCAGGGCCCCCAGGTCGGGCGCTGCGGGCAGCGCCTCCCCGGCAGCGGACGTGACCCAGCTGATCGATCCTGGGGGTGGCTCGGCTGGTCCGCGCCACCCGTGCTGGCGCCAGGCGCGGTAGAACGGCGTGTAGACGCGGTAGGGCGTCCCGTCGTCCTTACGGATGCGGCCGGGCGCCACCGCGTACGGCGAGCCGGTGCGCACGAAGGCTTTCCCCAGGGCTGAGGCGAGTGCGGCATCGCGGCGCGCGCCGTACGGACCGAAGTCGGCTGCGACGTGCACCGACGATGCGCGGATCTCGGACGCCACGTGAGGCACGACACTGCGGGGATCGCCGGACCGGACGATCAGTCGGCCGCCGAGCGCGTCATTGAGGCTGGACAGCGAACGAGCCAGGTAGGCCCGGCGCACCGGGCCGCTCGCGTCCCACAGGAGGGGATCGATCACGAAGAGTCCGAGCACGTCCCCCGAGCCCGCTTCGGCGGCTTTGAGCAGAGCCGGGTTGTCGCAGACCCGCAGGTCACGACGGAACCAATGAACGGCGGGTGCCACCCCATGACCGTGGACGACGCGACCCGAGGTCGCAACCCGACCGGTGAGACTGTGCTCGGGGTGGACCGAGGCGGTTCCGGCCAGCGACGCCGCGTGTGAGGATGGAGCGGCCCAGGCGCCAGCGTGCCTGTGCCTGACTCTGCCTGACTCTGCCTGACTCGCCGACTGGACCGAACCGGAGCCATGCCCTCGTGAGCGACCTGATCGACACCACGGAGATGTACCTCCGCACGATCTTCGAGCTCGAGGAGGAGGGCATCGTCCCCCTGCGAGCCCGCATCGCCGAGCGGCTCGGGCAGAGCGGGCCGACGGTCAGCCAGACCGTCGCCCGCATGGAGCGGGACGGGCTGGTCACCGTGGAGGGTGACCGTCATCTGGAGCTGTCCGAGCAGGGGCGATCCTTGGCCACGCGCGTGATGCGCAAACACCGTCTAGCCGAGTGCCTGCTGGTAGACGTGATCGGGATGGCTTGGGAGGACGTCCACGCCGAAGCCTGCCGCTGGGAGCACGTGATGTCGGAGGCCGTGGAACGGCGGCTGCTCGAGCTGCTCGATCACCCCACGGCCTCGCCGTACGGAAATCCCATCCCGGGACTGGCCGAGCTCGGCGACCTGCCTCCGGGCAACGAGCCCTTCGACGACGCCGGTCTGGTGACTCTGGCCGCGTCCGCGGGTGCCGAGGCGCATCGCGTCGTGGTGCGCCGGATCGGCGAGCCCGTGCAGACCGACGCCGGGCTGATGGCCTCGTTGCGGCGAGCGGGCGTCCGGCCGGGCGAGGTCGTGAAGGTGACCATCTCCGCCGGCGGCGTGCTGGTGGGCTCGGGCATGGAGTACGCCGAACTTGACCTGGAGACCGCCGCCCACGTGTTCGTCAGCGACGGTGTCCCCGCCGCGACCGCCTAGCCCGCCCACCCCCACTCCTTCGTGATCATGCGCAGATGGCCCCTCGTGAGGCCTCGCCCAGGGGCCATCTGCGCATGATCACGAGAGGATGGGTGGGGTCGGGATGTCGCGGACTCGTCTCTTTCGTGACCGGAACGTGACAAAGCAGGTCTCTCTCACGTAGCCTCGACCAGCCTCCGCAAGGGCGGGGGTGCCCCGACGTGCTCGCCGAGTCCTGCCCCGCGTCGAGGTCCAGGCGTGATTGATCCGCTGGGCAGGAGTGGGGGAACCACACGTTTCACGGGCTCGTCCCGGCGGCTGACTGCTGCCTGGCCGACCCTGGGGTTAAGCCGCACCTTGGTGCGGCCGGGCCATCTCCGGCCCGAACCCGACAGCTCACCCCGCAGGCGTCGGAGAAGGACCCTCTGTGCTCGGCTTGCCCGCGCTTCACTCGACCCTGCGCCGATCCCGTGGTGCTGCCCTGGCCACCGTGGTGGCTGCCTCACTCGTCGTCCCCGTCATGTCGGCCAGTCCCGCGCACGCCGTGGTGGCCCCGACGACGGAGGTCTCGGCAGCGACGGCTGCGACGATCAAGGGCTCCTCGGCCGCGACCACCACCAAGGCCAAGGGCGCCAAGAAAGTCAAGAAGAAGCACAAGAACAAGCTCACGCCCAAGCGGATCCTCAAGACCGCTCGCAAGTACGACGGGTCCTACTACCGCACGGCCGGGACGACGCCCTCCGGATTCGACTGCAGCGGCTACACCCGCTACGTCTTCGGCAAGCTGGGCCGCTCGCTCCCGCACAACTCCTCTGCGCAGTACTCCGTGGTCAAGCACGTGAGCCGCAAGCACGCGCGCAAGGGTGATCTCATCTTCTTCCGCAGCAGCAGCGGGCACATCTACCACGTCGGGATCTTCGCCGGCCATGGTCGCCTCTACCACGCCAGCCAGCACGGCGTGCGCACCGGTTTGGGCAAGATCTACAGCTGGCACGTGAGCTTCGGTCGAGCCTGACCCGTTCCGAAGCGTCCAGTCGCCCCAGCGCCGCGGCGTTCGGATAGCGTCCCTGGCATGTTCAGCGACGGTCTGCTCGACGGACGTACGGCACTGGTCACCGGTGGCGGTTCTGGGATCGGTCGCGCCGTCGCCCTCGAGCTGGCCGCGCTGGGGTCGGACGTCGCGATCCTCGGCCGGCATCGGGAGACCCTGGACGCCACCGTCGCCGTCGCGGCGGCTGAGTCCACGCCCGGGAGCGTTCGACCGTACGTCGTCGACGTCCGCGAACCCGCTGACGTGGAAGCAGCCCTCGACCAGGTCGGCGCCGACCTGGGGTCGGTGGACACCCTGGTCAACAACGCGGGTGGGCAGTTCGTCAGCCCCGCGGAGAACATCTCCCTGAACGGGTTTCGCGCGGTCACCCGGCTCAACCTCGACGCTGTGTGGCAGCTGACGACGGCAGCCGCCAACCGATGGATGGTGCCAGCCGGCTACGGCAAGGTCGTCTCCATCGTCATCAGCCCGAGGCGGGCGATGCCGGGCATGGCGCACTCGGCCGCGGCACGAGCTGGGGTCGAGAACATGACCCGGACCATGGCCGTCGAGTGGGGGCGGCACGGCATCCGCCTCAACTGCGTAGCGCCCGGGATCATCCACACCGAGTCGTGGGAGCGGTATGGCCTGGATCCGGAGGCTGTCGCAACGGCGATCCCCGCGGGACGCCTGGGTTCCGCTGCTGACGTCGCCCACGCGGTCACCTACCTCGTGTCCCCGGCCGGGGACTACGTCACCGGGGCGACTCTGCTCGTCGACGGCGGGCTCGACAACACCGGTCCTGGCGCAGGCTGGTTCCAGCAGGCTCGCTAGGGGCTGTCCGGCCCGCCGTCCTCGTGGGACCGCAGCGAGCCGGGGTGCGCTTTCAGGGTCGGGTCACGCCGCGTCTTCACCAGGCTGGCCACGGTCGTGACTACCAACACGACACCGATGACCACAAGAGACGTCGAGGTGGCGATCTCCGGGATGCCCTCGTCGATCGACGTGTGGGCCCAGTGCAGGATGAGCTTGACCCCGATGAAGGCCAGGATCACCGCCAGGCCCGCAGACAGATAGACCAACCGGTCGAGCAGACCCTTGACGAGGAAGAACAGCGCCCGGAGGCCAAGCAGGGCGAAGGCGTTGGCCACGAACACGATGTAGCCCGAGTCGGTCACGCCGAAGACCGCAGGGATGGAGTCAAGAGCAAACAGCAGGTCCGTGCTGCCCACCGCGACGAGCACGACGAACAACGGGGTGAAAACCCGCCTCCCGTCGATCCTGGTGACCAGCCTGCCCTCGTCGTAGGTGTCCGTCACCGGCAACAGGCGACGTGTGAGCCGAACGAGCCCGTTGTCCTCGACCGTCGGGTCCTCGTCCCGGTGCTGGAAGAGCTTGATCGCGGTGACGACCAGGATGAGACCGAAGACCAGGAACATGAACGAGAACGCAGACAGCAGGGCCGCGCCCACGGCGATGAAGATGGCCCGAAAGACCAGCGCCAGCAGGATGCCGTACGTCAGGATCTTGTGCTGATGCTTCTCGGGCACGGCGAACGTGGCGAAGATGATGACGAAGACGAACAGGTTGTCGATGCTGAGCGACTTCTCCACGACGTAGCCGGCGAAGTACTCAGCGCCATAGTCCCAGCCCTTGATCTGACCGAAAACGATCCCGAAGACGACCGCGGTCGCGATGTAGAAGACCGACCAGAAGACGGCCTCCTTGAATCCGATTGCGTGCGGTCTGCGGCCCGAGATCGCCAGGTCGAGCACGAACAAGCCGGCGATCAGGACCAGCGTGATGGCCCACTCGGTCAGCGAGATCTCCAGCATCAGCCGACCCTAGGCGACGGGTGGGGTCGGGGCACCCGCACGGCCTAGCTCTGGTCCGGCATGATGAAGGTCACCCGTCGTGATTGACCCCGATCTTGGAGCGGAGCTCCGTGCAGTCCACAGCTTTGGTCCCGACCGCGCGCGCCGAGCGCTATGCCAAGCAGCTCGTGTCGCACCTCGGGCGCCACGACAACCTGCGCGTCCTCGAGACCGGCGAGCAGGTCCTCGAGTTCTCCGCCGGTACGTGCGTCGTGGCGGCAGAACCCGGAGGTGTTCGGCTCGCCGCTGAGGCAGCCGACGCCGAACAGCTGGCCGTGGTCCAAGGCGTGGTCGGCCGCCACCTGGTGCGGTTCGGGGAGAAGGACGAGCTGTCGGTCACCTGGACCTGACGGCGGATGCCGGGCGCTGAGCCCGAGGCTCGTCCGGTGATCGCACGGTCAGGTCGATGATCTGGTCCTGGGCCTGGTCCTGGCCCTGGGCCCGGGCTAGGTCGCGAGGAGCAACCCCCGCGTTGACCAGGTCGCGGGCTCGCAAGGGCGTGATGAGCGGGTGGACCACCAGCCACTCCCGGGCGCCCGCCGCGTCGAACCAGGCTCCCTGCCACTCCAGCGCGAGCGCTTCGGCCTGCTCGACCTCCATCCAATGCCGATTTTCGGGCGGGCTGCCCGCGAAGGCTGGGTGCAGATCGAGGAGGACTCGCGCCAGCGCAGACGGCTGGCGGCGCCGAGCGCGGCTGTGCCGATCCCACGGCGTCGCCAGCCACGGTGGTTTCGACGCGGGCGGGCGGGCGACCCCAGCCAAGTGCACGTCCAGATCCGCGGAATGCACGACCTGGAGGGCGTAGGGCAGGACGACCGGGGCTGGGCCCGTAGCGTCCTTAGCGTCGGCGGATGTCCATGGACGGCGGAGAACTTCGCGGAGTCGCACCTCGACCTCCCTGCTCGCAGGTTCAGGTTGAGTCACGGCGAGTATCCACGCGGTGACAGGGAGAACCCGGGACCGCGAGCGGCGTGTCACCTGGCGATGGAGCGGCGCCGGCAGGGTCTGTGAGGGCTGCCGAGCGTCGATAGAGTCCGATCGTGGCGCCGGTCATCCTCGAGGAGCATCGCGACCCAGGCACGATCTCTACTGGCTCCCTGCCCGACCCCCGGGCCGTTCAAGCACTCGTTGACGAGGCCGTGTCCCGCTACCAAGGCGACACGGACGGCGTGGTCGCCGACTACATCCCGGTCTTGGCCCACGCGGCTCCGGACTTGTTCGGAATCTGCCTCGTCGGCGCCGCGGGACGCGTGTTCGAAGCGGGTGACGCTGCACACGTCTTCTCCATCCAGAGCGTGTCCAAGCCCTTCACGTTCGCCGTCGTGTGCCACGCCATCGGCTATCAGACGGCGCGCGCCAAGCTTGGGGTCAACGCCACCGGGCTGCCGTTCAACTCCGTCATGGCCGTCGAGCTCAACCCGACCAGGACCATGAACCCGCTCGTCAACGCAGGAGCGATCGCCACCTCGAGCCTGATCCCGGGGTCGAGCCACGAAGAACGCTGGGAGCACCTGCTTGATGCTCTGTCGCGCTTTGCGGGAAGGCGTTTGGGTCTCGAGGGCGAGGTGTACGCCTCAGAGGCCGCGAACAACCAGCGCAACCAGGGAGTTGCTCACCTGCTGCACAGCTATGGGCGGCTGTACGGCGATCCCGACGAGGCGACCGACCTCTACACGCGCCAGTGCTCGATCGGCGTGACGGCCCGTGATCTCGCGACCATGGCAGCGACCCTGGCGGACGGCGGGGTCAATCCCGTCACTGGCGAGCAGGTCGTCGACGCGGCCTTGTGCCCGAAGGTGCTGGCCGTCCTCGCCACGGCGGGGCTGTACGAACGGTCGGGGGACTGGCTGTTCGACATCGGCCTCCCGGGCAAGAGCGGGGTGAGCGGAGGCATCGTCACGGTTGCGCCGGGCAAGGGGGGCATGGCCACCTTCTCGCCGCCCTTGGACGACGCGGGCAACAGCGTGCGCGGTCAGAAGGCCACCAAGTTTCTCGCGGATCGGCTTGGCCTGAATCTGTTCGCGTCGAACCCGGTATGACGGCCTCAGGTGCTGCCGGTCATCGCGAGCCGCACGGCCTGGTCAAGGGTCAGGGCGGCGCCCTGCGCGACGAGTTCGTCGTAGCGCTCGGCTCTCAGCACCGAACGGAGTCAGTCGTTCCCTACAAACTTGGATCGAGGTATCTACCTACAGCTCGCAGGCGAAGGCGTATTCCACCACGCATGTGTCGCTCCCGGCCCCTCCGTCTCCGATGTCGGTGCCGGGACCGCCGTCGACGTAGTCATCTCCAGCCCCCAGATCGATGACGTCGTCACCTGGCCCCGCGATGATCCGGTTGGGGCCGCCGTCACCTCTGAGATCGTCGCCGTAGGGCGAGCCGATGAGGTTCTCGATGGAGAACAGCACATCGACGCCGGTACCCTCGGAGACGCCGGCGCGCAGGTCCACGATCACCCTCCGAGGTGCCGCCGAGTAGTCGGCGGTATCGACGCCGCTCCCCCCAGACAGGAAGTCCTTCTTTCGGTCACCCCCACCGCCGATCAGCACATCGTCTCCGCCGAGGCCCTCGATCTTGTCGATCCCCAGGCCACCATCGAGGCTGTTGCCGTCCGCATTCCCCCTGATCTCATCCGGGAAATCCGTCCCCACGACGTTCTCGAAGCCAGAGACAGTGTCTGCGTCGCCGTCGACAGCGTTGCCGGCCGTCAGGTCGATCTCCAGACTCTCTTCGGACTTGCTGTAGTCGACAGTGTCGATGCCCGCACCACCCAAGTGATCGTCTGATCCAGGCGATCCCCAGAGGAGGTCGTCGCCCTCGTCGCCGGCACTGCGGTCCTCGCCGATGCCTGGCTGAAGAGTGTCGTCCCCGGTTCCTCCGGAGAGGTCGTCGTCACCGCGGTTGCCCCTCAGGTTGTCAACGCCTGGCCCGCCCGAGATCAGGTCGTCGCCCTGGCTGCCGGACAAGACGTTTTCGCCCGAGTCGCCGGTAAGCACGTCGTCGAACAACGATCCGGTGAGATTCTCGACGCCGGTGATCGTGTCTGTTCCTTGGCCGCTCGCCATGCCGGCATCGAGATCAGCCATGACGCCGCTGGGGGAGGAGTTGAACTGCAGGACGTCGACACCGGCTCCGCCGTCATAGGCGTCGTCACCGGCGCTGCCCTCGAGCTCGTCGTTGCCTCCCGCGGCGGCGAGGTCGTCGTCCCCTGCTCCGCCATTGAGCTCGTTGTCCCCTTCGCTGCCGATGATCGTGTCGTCGTACGCGGACCCGACGACGTCCTCGACGTTGACGAGGCTGTCGTGACCCTCTCCGTCCGCTGTCCCGGTGTCGAGGTTCACGACCACGCCTGTGTCGGCCAACGAGTAGTCGACTTCGTCCCTGGTGTCGTAGCGCTGAGGGAGTCCAACGTCGTAGCCGTCGATGAGGTCGTCACCGGGGCCACCGGAGAGGCGATCGACACGGTCGGGGATGTTGGAGTTGGCACCCCCACGGAGGATGTCGTCGCCGGAGCCGCCGCGGAGGGCGTCCTCACCGTCGAACCCCCGAAGCACGTTGTCGTCGTCGTTCCCCGTGATCACGTCGTCGCCTCGGGAACCGTCGACGTTCTCGATCGAGTCCAGCCTGTCGATCCCGCTCTCCTGGCTGGTTGCGAGCCCGCTCAACAGGTTGACGGTCACGCCGCCGTACACGCGGCTGAAGGTGACGGTGTCAACGCCCTCCCCGCCCTGCTGGCTGTCGTTGCCGCGGGACGAGATGAAGACATCGTCGCCTGCGAGCCCGACTTCGAGGTCGTTGCCGGCATCGCTGTAGAAGTGGTTGTCAGCAGCGGAGCCAAGGAGGACGTCGTCGTGCGGGCTGAAGACCTGAGCCGACTCGACATCGACGAGCGTGTCGTGACCTTGGCCGCGCGTGGTTCCGGCAGCGAGGTCGACGCGGATGTTGCCGGGGTCCTTGGCATGCTTCCAGAGCCGCACCGTGTCTGACCCGGAACCGCCGACGAGGTGATCGTCGCCCTTGGCGGCGTCCGGCTCTCGATAGATCAGGTCTCCCTGCAGCGAGTCGTCGCCCCCGCCTCCGCTGAGCGCGTCGTCTCCCCTCGAGCCATCGAGAAAGTCGTCGTCCGGACCTCCGTAGAGATGATCCGCGGCATTGCCCCCGAAAAGAGTGTCGTCGCCAGCCTCGCCACGCAGGTGATCGGTACCTTGCGCGCCATCCAAGGTGTCGTCGTCGTCACCTCCGCTGAGGTGATCCGCACCGCGTCCGCCTTGGAGGAAGTCGCTCCCGTCGCCGCCACGGACGGTGTCGTCCCCGTCCATACCGTCCAACGTGTCGTCCCCTGGGCCGCCGCCGATCTCGTCATCTCCATCGTTGCCGTAGATACGGTCGTCGCCCTCGTTGCCTGCGAGGTCGTCGCCACCGTTGTTTCCGTTGATGACGTCGCCTCCGCGGCCCCCAGAAATGCGGTCGTTCCCGTCGTTGCCGCGGAGCTGGTCACGGCCGTCGCCGCCACAGATGAGGTCGTCGCCGCCTCGACCCTCGATCTCGTCGCTGCCGCCGAGGCCGACAATTACGTCGCGTCCGTCGGTTCCGTGCAGGTCGTCAGCACCGCCAGTGCCGACGATTGTGGCGCGGACTCCGAAGCAGGTTAGGTCGGCCGCCGAGGCGGACGAGGTCACCATGAGCGACAGAGCGACAACGGTGCCGGCGATCGTTGTCGCGGCCACAGTCTGCTTGCGGCGCATGATGGCCACTTCCTGTCTTGGTCGGACGGAACTCTGCGACAACGTGAGGCCTCAGGCCCCTACCGGGCTCGGCCAGCGCGTCCGACGGGATCGGATCGTACGCCTGCCTGTCGTTTGCTACTAGGTGTCGGGCGGGTCGGGCGTTGAGATGGTGAGCGCCGCAGCCGAGGGCGTCGGTGTCCGGGAGCTGCTGTGGATGATGAGCCCGGACAACCAGGCCGTGCTCCGGTTGGCTCGCCGGGCAGGTCTTCGTGCTTCGGAGGTTGACTCGGTCATCGAGGCTCGAACCGGGCTGGCTCAGGCTCAGGGCTTCGATCCGCAGTACGTCGAAGAGCTGGCTGCCCGTGCCCGACTGGGTGAATCACTGGCCGCGTAGCACCGGTCTCGCTCGGCCAGCACCGCGATCAGTCGGCGCTCGTCCTCTGTCGGCGCCGAGCCGCCCCATCCGTCCGCCGGAAACGTCGCTGGAGAATCGATTGTTGATCGATTGACTGCCACACCTGAACGGTGTCCCGAGTCTCCGACAGGTTGCTTGAGAGCCTTGGGCCGGTCGAGTTCAGCGGGGATCCCGGCTCAACGACTCAAGCGGAGCGAGCGGCACCAGGTTGCGCGCCAGGGCCGCGAAGTCGGTGTCAACGGTGACTAGCGCATCGGCCTGAAGCCGAGTGACCGCGAGATACTCGGCGTCGTACGTCGACTCCCAGCCGTGCTCGCGCGCGATCGTCCAGGCGGTGCGGCGCGAGACTCGGTCACCGAGCAGTCGCATCTTCAGCTCGGTGAGCCCCTGATGCTGCTGGAGTGCGTGCTCCTCGGTCAGCTCGCCTGCTCGCACGCGTCTGAGAAGCAGCGTCAGGGCCTGGGAGCGAATCAGGGTGGGTGCGACGAGTTGATGGCCGGGACTGATCGGAACATCGTTGGCCACGACATGCAGGAGCGTCGGTGCATCGATCACGTACCGCGTCATGTCGGCACTCTAGGCAGGCTGAGTCGAACCGAGATCGGGGTCGGTCTGACTGGAATGGTGCCGATGGTCTGGTGCCCCCGAGAGGATTCGAACCTCCGACACACGGTTTAGGAAACCGATGCTCTATCCCCTGAGCTACGAGGGCGGGGAGCGGTCTGCGCCGCTGCAGCAAGCGTATCTGCGCCGCCGGCCGCTCCTGCGTCATCGGCCTCAGCAGCTGGTAGCGGTTCGAGGGCGTGGCCGTCACTGCGAAACCGCCTCGCGGATGAGCTGGGCGTACTTCCTGGCGCCGACCGGCTTCACGTGGATTCCGTCGCTGTAGAACCAGCCGGGATGGTCCGCGGCACGTTTTTGCCAGTCCGCCAGCCGCACGTTTCCGTCGGCGTACTTGGCTGCGAGGCTGCGAATCAACGTGTTGTTCCTGTGCGTCCAGGAACGCGAGGCCTTGACCGTCACGAGCACGACGCGCGAGCGGTCCGCGAGGAGTTGCAGTCCGCTGTCGTACTCGTCCCTTTCAAGGGTGCCGTTGGTGCCGGTGTCGATGACGACGACATCGCCCAACGTGCCCGCGCCTCGCCGCTTCTCGATCCGCTTGAAGACGATCCACGACTGGCGGCTCTCGTCGGCATCGACGGTTGAGCGAGGGAACGTCGCAGTGATGGCATCCGCCGCACCGAGAAGCACGGAGTCACCGACAGCGGTGAGTGGGAGTCCGAACGCGTCTTGGCCCTGGGCAAGAACTGGAGGTCCAGCGCCTGTAGGGGGCGAGGCGCTGGACGAGGGCGACGCGGCGTTGAAGGTGAGGAGGACGTTGGAGTCCCACACGCCGCTTTCGCTGTCGTAGTCGCCACCGCAGATGACCATCGCGACGCGTTCGGGTCCGGTCTGAGAGAAGATTCGATCGTAGGGAAGCGCCGCCTTCTCGAAGGATTCCACCGACGTGACCTGGTACGGGTGCTGCTGGCCGGCGTAGTCCGTGATCGTCATGGCGTCACCGGGCTGAAGGTTCTCCGCTTGGGCCAACGGCCCTGCACCACCCGTCGGGGAGTCGACGTGCGCGTCGAGGACCACGGTCCCGCGGCCGGCCCCAACGCCGACGCCGTCTTGCCACCAGCCCACGACCCCGAGCTTGGACGGGAGCTGAAGGAGCTGACTGTGCGACCCCACGCGCGCGATGGTCGAGGTGATGCCGACCGTGGGGAGCGTGAGTCTGGTGGGCAACGCCCCTCGAGCCGTGGCCGGACCGACCGCGGTCGGCGCGGTCGACGCCGGTAGGGGGCCGACCACCGGCGGCGAGGACGATCCCCGGGGGACGTTCGCTGCCCCGCAGCCACCGAGGGCGAGGCCCGCTGCCGAGGCGATGGTGACGGCCGTGAGACGTCTCCGTCCACCGGCCGCTGAGACCTTGCGGGGCACGGTGAGAACTCCAGAGGACGTGAGCGGATTGAGTTCCAGTGTCTCACTCGGCGCCGTGGGCGCCCTAGCCGAGGATCATCATGGCCGGCCTACGCTCCGGGCAATTGCGCTCAGATGGCCAGGTCTTTGGCGAGACAGCAGCTGCTCGGCGCATCGACGTACGGGCCGAACCGGGGGATCGGACTGAAGCCCGCCCGGGCATACACGGCCAGGGCGTCGGTCTGGCGGCCGCCCACCTCGAGGACCAGACGGGTGAGTCCCCGGCTGAGTGCCTCTGCCTCTAGCTCTCGCAGCAGGAGCATGCCGATGCCAAGGCCGCGCGCCTGCCGACGCACGTACATCCGTTTCACCTCGCCCTCATCCTCGTCGAGCAGTCGAAGGGCGCAGCACCCCACCGCTTCACCGTGCTCATCGCGCGCCATCAGGAACACCTCCGCCGACGGCAGCTCGAGAAAGTTCTCCTCGGGCGGGTAGAGGCTCCCCAGGTAGTCGTCGAGCTCGCCAATGAGGGCCTGCGCATCGATCGAGTCGAACGGCTCGTCCGCGATGGTCACCACGGGACGAGCGTAGGGCCGTGGGTAAGGTCGCCGTCGTGGGCGAGAGCGATCGTGACGAGCGGCTACGCGGTCTGTTGGACGCCGTTCTCGCCGTCAACGCCGACCTCGATCTCCCAGAGACGCTCAAGAAGATCGTCTCGACCGCGTGCACGTTATCCGGTGCTCGCTACGGCGCGCTCGGGGTGCTGGCGCCAGGTGCTCGACAGCTCGCCGAGTTCGTCACCTATGGGCTGACCCCCGAGGAACACGCCGCCATCGGCGACCTTCCCACCGGCCACGGCGTCCTCGGAGCGCTCATCGATGAACCGAAACCGTTGCGGCTCAAGGACATCACCACCGATCCGCGTTCGTCGGGATTCCCGCCTCACCACCCGCCCATGCGCACCTTCCTCGGAGTGCCGATCCGAACCGGTGAAGCGGTGTTCGGGAACCTCTACCTCGCCGAGCGGGAGGACGGTTCAGAGTTCAGCCAAGACGACGAGGATGTCGTGGTCGCGTTGGCGGCGGCTGCCGGCATCGCCATCGACAAGGCTCAGCGCTACGCGTCAAGTCGTCGGCGGGAGGCTTGGCTCGGAGCAGCGTCGGAGATCACGGCGGCCTTCCTGTCCGCGGCACCCAGACCCGAAGCCCTGCGGTTGCTGGCATCGCGGGCCCGAGCCGTGGCTGAGCCCGATCTGGTCGCGATCTTGCTGGGCAGCCCCGAAGACCTCGTCGTCGAGGTGGTCGATGCCGACGAGTCCGCGCCGTGGAGCGTTGGCGACAGCGTGGAGGTCGACCCGGTGTTGGCCGAGGCGTTGAGTGCCGGCCGCGCTCGGCTGGTGAAAGCGAAGGAGTGGGGGGCAGAGCTTGGGCTCGACGAGACCGTCCTGGCACCGATGCGAGGGCCGGCGGGGCCCTTGGGCTTGCTCGTTCTGGGACGGAGACGAGCTCGACCCAGCTACGCCGTTGAGCAGGAGGTCGCCACGGCAGCGGGCTTCGCGGAGCAGGCAGCGCTGGCGCTGGAGCTGGCCCGTGGTCAGAGCGACCGGGCCAGGCTCGCCGTCTACGAGGACCGCGACCGCATCGCCCGCGATCTCCATGACCTCGTGGTGCAGCGTCTGTTTGCTGTGGGCCTTTCCCTACGCACCATGACGACGCGCACGCTTCCGGAAGCGGAGCAGGTCCGGCGGGTGGCTCAGGCCGTCGATGACCTGGATGACACCGTCAAGGAGCTTCGCCGGTCGATCTTCCAGCTCCACCGGCGGCCGGGCGAGGGAGATCTCCGTGCTGACCTCGAGGCCATCGTCGCGGGCGCCCGTACGCCCCTGGGATTCATGCCCGAGCTCGCGATGGACGGACCGATCAACGCGATCCCTGACGAGGTCGTCCCGCACCTGATGGCGGTGCTTCGCGAGGCCCTGTCCAACGCGGCGCGTCATGCAGGTGCCAGCCGCGTTGACATCGATCTGACGGTCGACGATGCGGTCGAGCTGACGGTCGACGACGACGGCCGGGGGCTCGGAGCGGGGCGGCGCGGAGGCCTCGACAACATGGCCCGTCGCGCCGAGGTGCTCGGTGGCGAGTTCACGGTCGACGGTCAGGAAGGCCTGGGAACCACGGTCCGGTGGCGCGTGCCGCTGCCCGCTGCGCCTACCGCGACGTCGCCCTGACCAAGTGACCAGCTTCTCAGCCCGTCAGCAGGCGTCCGTCCGTGAGCCGCCGACCGGTGATGTAGGTGGGGGTAATGCGAACAAACCGGTTGCGGATCCCGGTCGGCCACGGGACCAAAGTCAGTTCTATGGCGCGGTGCACATCGACCGGTCGTGAGAGCTCGCTCGCGACGCCGACGACGACGACACTCCACCCCTCCTGGGCGCTCGCGTCGATCTCGTCGACCTCGAAGGCCACCACCGCGTCCCTCGTCCCCTCGGCCAGTGCCGTTCCCGGAGCCGTACGGAAGACGATCGACTCGCCAGCCATCGCGTAGTTGACCGGGGTGATCGCCGGAAGCGCGTGGTCGGTGTAGGCCACGCGTCCGTAGACGCCCCGGCGCAGGAGGCCAAGGCACTCGTCTCGGCTGAGTTCGTCCAGCCTTCCCGGGCTCCGCGCCGGGGTCGATTCGTCGAAGTGCATGATCCGAGCCTGCGGCGGTTTGGTCGCCGTAACCAGGGTCGAAGGACCCTCAAGGGGCGTCGAGGCGGGTCGTGAAGATCGCGGCCTGCGTGCGGCGCTGCATCCCGAGCTTGCTCAAGAGGCTGGAGACGTAGTTCTTGACGGTCTTCTCGGCGAGGAACATTTGCTCGGCGATCTGCCGGTTGGTCAGTCCTTCGCCAATCAGCGCCAGCACGCGTCGCTCCTGCTCGGACAGCGCGGCGAGGCGACGGTCCTCGGGCTTCCCGGTGCGCAAGCGCTCGAGGACCTGACCGGTCACGGCCGGGTCGAGCAACGACTGCCCGCTCGCCACCCGACGGATGCCGTCGACGAGGTCGTCGCCGTGGATGTCCTTGAGCACGTAGCCGGCGGCCCCGGCCATGATCGCCGCGAACAGCGCATCGTCGTCGTCGAACGAGGTGAGGATCAGCGCACGGATCTCGGGATGGTTGCTGCGGATGTCGCGGCACACGTCGATCCCCGACCCATCCGGGAGTCGGGCGTCGAGCACGGCCACGTCGGGGCGCAGGGCGGGGATGCGGGCCAACGCCTCCGCGGCCGTGCCAGCCTCGCCCACCACCTCGAGGTCGGGCTCGGGGTCGAGGAGCTCGCGTAGGCCGCGGCGTACGACCTCGTGGTCGTCGAGCAGGAAGATCCGGATCTGCGCGTCGTCGGTCACGGGCACCATGGTGTCGCATCCGGTCGTCCTGGGGGTGGGACCAAGGTCCCGCCGCGGGTGGTCCTTCGGCGCTGGCGGTTGACTGGGCGAGTTGACTTGATGGAGGTCCGGACTCTTTGTACTCGCTGTTCGGGCCGTCCCGCGAGGAGGTCGCTGCCATGACGAGGACCAAGAACGTCGACTGGGCTCAGGTGGCCGCCACAGGAGTCCTCGCCCCCTCGGTCCTCAACACCCAGCCCTGGACCTTCCACGCGTACGGCGGGACCGTCGACGTGGTCACCGACCCGAGCCGGGCGGCCGTGCACCTCGATCCCCAGGGTCGTGAATTGCTGATGTCGTGCGGCGCGGCCCTGTTCAACCTGCAGCTGGCCGTCGCCGCCCAGTCCCGCGAGCCGGTGGTCACGATCCTGCCGGATGCGGCGCGCCCCGAGATCGTCGGACGGGTTGTGGCCGGGGACGACTACGTCCCGACCGCCACAGATCTGCGCCTGCACGCGGCCATCCCACACCGGCGGACCAGCCGTGAGCCGTTCGAGGATCGTGTCGTGCCCGAGCCCGTCATCGCTGCGTTGGTGGAGGCGGCCGAGGCAGAGGGAGCCCGGCTGGACCAGCCGCCGCCGTGGCACCTCGCGTCGATCACGGGACTCGTCCACGACGCCGACCGGGCCCAGCGCGATCGTCCCGAGGTCGTCGAGGACGTGCTCGACTGGACCGGCGGACGGTCCAGGCCGGGATCGGGGATCCCGGACTCCCGACTCGGGCCGCGTCCGGCCGACCCCTCGGCGTTGGTTCGCGACTTCTCGATGCGGCAGTACGTGCCTGACCGCCCCGTCGCCGACTTCGGCGAGGCCGGTGTCCTGATGGTCCTGCTCACCCCGCTCGACACACCTTCGGACCGGATCAAGGCGGGGATCGCCCTGGAGCACGTCCTGCTCGAAGCGGCGTCCCACGGGGTCTCGGCAACGCTGCTGACCCAACCGGTCGAGGTGCCCGAGCTCCGGCAGTGGTTGCGTGACCCGGGCACGGCCTTCGCCTACCCGCAGGCGCTGATGACCTTCGGCTACGGCCCCGTCCCGCCGCCGACGCCGCGTCGGCCGGTCAGCGACGTGCTCGTGCTTGATCCCTGACTTGATCCCTGACCGCGCTGGCCCACGAGTAAGCGCCGCTGCGCCCAGGTGTGCGACCGTAGAGGCGTGGGACATCTCGTCGACCGCCGTCGGGTGGTTCGCATCGACGGCGACGTGATCACCGAGCGGCCCGACCACATCGCGGTCGAGGAGCCGCTGACGGTACGTGTGGCCGGCATCACCGTCGCCACGACGATGCGCACCCCCGGGCACGACGTCGACCTGGCTCTTGGGTGGCTGGTCGCCGAAGGGGTCATCAGCCGTCCCGGCGACGTGGTCGACGCGGTGCCCTGCGCTGACGACACCGTCGACGTACGGCTCGAGCCCGGGCTCACGCCGCCGGCCGCGCGTCTGGGGATGACGACGAGCGCGTGCGGGCTATGCGGCAGCGACACGATCGAGGAGGTCCTCGCCCGGCGCGGCACCCCTCCGCTGGCCGGCAAACCGCTCGTCGACTCCGCTGGGCTGGCCCGGTTGCCGGGGTTGCTGCGCCAGCGTCAGGCGGCCTTCGACCGCACGGGAGGGCTCCACGCCGCCGGCCTGTTCACGGCCGAGGGCGAGATGGTGTGCGTCCGCGAGGATGTCGGTCGGCACAACGCGGTCGACAAGGTCGTCGGCTGGGCGTTCCGGGAGGGCCTCCTGCCGGCGCAGACGTATGTCCTGCAGGTCAGTGGCCGGGCCTCCTTCGAGCTCACCCAGAAGGCGGCGATGGCCGGTATCCCGATTCTTTCAGCGGTCTCCGCGCCGTCGACCCTGGCCGTCGATCTGGCGCGAGAGGCGGGAATGACCTTGGTCGGCTTTGCCCGCGGCAGCTCGATGAACGTCTACGCCGGACGTGAACGAGTGAGCCTGTCGGGCTCTTCAGCGAGCCCGCTCGCGGCGGCGAGCGGGCCCAAGGCCTGAGAAAAGGCTGAGAATCGTCTGCTTGTGCAGGGATTGGGCCGTTCGGGGTGCGCGACGTGTCCCACCTCACAGCCTGATGGCCGAACGATTAGGGAACCTGCTCCGTCGATAAGGCGTACGGGGACCAACGAGGAGGTGCGCCCAGATGACAGCGTTGCGCGGATACGGGATGTCCGTCCGGAGCTTTGAGTCCGAAGAGAACGTCGTGGGTGTCTCCACCCACCCCGAGGTCTACCACTGCCCGGCCGGGCACGTGCTGACCCTGAACTTCGCGGCAGACGCCGACGAGGTGCCCGACACGTGGGACTGCCCGAAGTGCGGGCGTACCGCGCACCGCGACGAGACGGCCGCGCGCCGGGCGTCGCTCACCGAGGGCGACCTGAGCGTCCCGACGCCCTCGCCGCGCACCATGGTCGCGAGCAAGACCTCGTGGGACATGCTGCTCGAGCGCCGCACGATCGCCGAGCTCGAGGCGCTGCTCGACGAGCGTCGCGCTCACTTCCGCACCCTCTGAGCAGACCACACCCTCGTCACGTCCCTGCGTCCGAGGAAGTGAGGGCTATAGGCCCCACTTCCTCGGACGTAGCCATGTCTGGGACGGCTGCCGCTGGCTGAGCGTGGCAGGCTGAGGGGATGGCTGGTCGCGAGGTTGTTGATGCTGTGGTGCTTGGCCTAGGGCCGGGCGGTGAGGACGTGGCCGGAAAGCTTGCCGAGGCGGGCTGGTCGGTGGTCGGCATCGACAAGGAGCTCGTCGGTGGCGAGTGTCCTTATTGGGGCTGCATCCCGAGCAAGATGATGATCCGGGCCGCGGATGCCCTGGCCGAGGCTCGGCGCATCGACGGTCTCGCGGGCTCCGCGACCGTGACACCCGACTGGGCGCCGGTCGCCAAGCGCATTCGCGACGAGGCCACAGATACGTGGAACGACCAGGTCGCCGTCGACCGACTGGTCGGCAAGGGCGCCACGGTGCTCAAGGGCGCCGGGCATATCGTCGCGCCACGCGTCGTCGAGGTGGACGGGGTCGAGTACGAAGCGACGCGAGCCTTGGTGGTGGCCACCGGGTCGTCGGCGGCCGTACCCCCGATCGACGGGCTGGCTGGGACCCCCTTCTGGACCAACCGGGGCGCGGTCGAGACCGAGGACGTCCCTGACTCGCTCATCGTCTTGGGCGGCGGCGCGATCGGGCTCGAGCTGGCTCAGGTGTTCTCCCGCTTCGGCGCGCGGGTCACCGTGATCGAGGCCGCCGACCGGCTGCTCGCGATGGAAGAACCTGAGGCGTCCGAGGTCGTCGCGACGACCTTTGCCGACGAGGGCATCACGGTGCTGGCCGGCGCGAAGGCCGAGAAGGTCAGCCATGACGGATCCCGTTTTGCCGTGACGACCAGCACCGGGGAGGTGGTCGGGGATCGACTGCTGGTGGCCACGGGGCGGCGCGTCGACCTGGGCGCTCTCGGCGCCGGCGCCCTTGGCGTCGACGAGTCGCTGCGCGCCCTGCCGATCGACGAGCGCTGCCGGGTCGAGGGCGCCGAACGGGCGTGGGCGGTCGGTGACGTCACAGGCAAGGGTGCGTTCACGCACACCGCGATGTACCAAGCCGCGATCGTCGTCGCCGACCTGCTCGGCAAGAACCACGCGCCCGCGAGCTATGCGGCAATGCCCCGGGTGACCTTCACCGATCCTGAGGTCGGCGCCGTCGGGCTCACCGAGGCTGCAGCCCTCGACGCGGGGGTGCGGGTCGAGACCGCTGTCTACGACCTCGGTACGTCGGCCCGCGGATGGATCGCCAAGGCGACCGGCATCGTCAAGCTCGTGGCGGACGCCGAGCGCGGGGTGCTCGTCGGCGGCACCGTCGTCGGACCGTCGGGCGGCGAGGTCATGTCGGCGCTGGCGGTCGCCGTAGCCGCTGAGGTGCCGCTCGCCACGCTGCGCTCGATGATCTGGGCCTACCCCACGTTCCAGCGCTCGATCGAGGGCGCGCTCGCCGAGCTCGACGCGTGAGGGTTCGGCTTTGAGCAGAGGTCCCGACGAGCCAGTGCTCCCCGACACCACCTCGGACGAGTCAGACGTCGGCTGGGGGGATGAGGCCGCGGGCCGAGACTCCGACCCGGACGACCTCGACCGCTTCCTTCAGGACGTACCACCCCACCACGGCGACTGATCCAACGTCTGATCTCCCGGCGTCGTCAGGGTCGAGTGGCGGCGAACGGGGCGATCAGGGGCGGCGACGCCCCGTTTCCCGTCACTCGATGGCTCAGTCGCGCGCGTTGAGCTGGTCGCGAATCTGCTTCAGGACGTCGAGCTCGGACTCCGCCGCCTCGGTCGGCTCGTCGGCGTTCTTCGCCTGCAGCTCCTTCATCTTGTTCATGGGGACGATCACGAGGAAGTAGATGGCCGCCGCGACCACGAGGAAGTAGAAGAGCGCGTTGAGCACGAGGCCGATGCTGAAGTCCGCCTTGTTGATGGTGAACGTGCCTACCTGGTTGAGATCGACCTCGCCGAAGATGGCCGCGATCAGCGGGGTGATCAGCCCGTCGACGACGGCCTTGATCACCGCCGCGAAGGCTGCGCCGATCACGACGGCCACCGCGAGGTCGACGACGTTGCCTCGGGAGATGAAGTCCCGGAATCCCTTGATCATGGTCATGGCTCCCAGAGGTGTAGGCGGCCCCGTGCGTCGACGAAACTAGCCAACCCGGTCGAGCACGGACAAACCGGCGCCGGGCCGGCCGGCCGGCATTCAGCCCACGAGCAGCACGGAGATCGGACCGAGCACGCTGGCCTCCGCCACGGCTAGGGCCTCGGTGCGGGAGAGGGCCAGGACGACGAGGGCTCCGCCGCTGGTGGACCCGATCAGCGCGTTCGGCTGGGTGTCGGGAGCCACGGTGATCACGAGAGCGGCGGCGGCCACGACCCGAGCACCGGGCGGAGCCGTACCCCCGGAGATCGGGTCGGCGGTGCCGGCCTGGGCCGCAACGACGTCGACCCGGTCGCCGGGACGGAGGAGTCGGGCGGTCGCCGCGTCGGCCAGGCGTACGGGCGCCGCCACCCGACCGGCCCCCGCGATCGCAGCGGTCAGGGCGGGGCCGACCAGGCGGAGTCCGGTCAAGGCCTCGCCTTCTCCGACCGCGCCAGCCAGGACCCGGCCGGAGGTTTCAGCGATCGAGCGGATCGCGTCCGCGGGGACCAGCGCTGTCGGCCAGGCCGCGAGGCGCACGTCGCCCTCGTTGAGGGTGGCTCCGGGGGCCAGGGCATGCGCGGCGACCACGACCGGATCGGTGGCTGGAGCGGCCGGGGCTAGCGCATCCAAGGCGAACGCCACCGACGCGGTCAGGAGGAGGACCGCCACCCAGCGCCGCCGGGCACGAAGCGCGCGCGCCCACCTCCGCCGGCGTTGGATCGCTTCGCTCGGGACCGGGGTCACGCCCGCCTCACGGGAGGGCGAACGGCAGCGCGAGGTCGTCGACGGCGGTGCGGCACGGACAGGCTCGGTCGGCGGAGGCGGGCAGCCGCGGGATCGTGTCGAGCAGGACGTCGCGCAGCCGGGCGATGGTCGCCGCGAAGACTTCGAGCACCTCGGCGTGGGTGACGCCGTGACCTTCCTCGACGCCCGCATCGAGGTCGGTGACGACGGCGATGGACGTGTAGCAGAGGGCGAGCTCGCGGGCCAGCGTCGCCTCGGGGTGACCGGTCATGCCGACGACCGACCAGCCGTTCGCGCTGAACCACTGTGATTCGGCGCGGGTGGAGAACCGTGGGCCTTCGATGACCACGAGCGTTCCCCCGTCGGTCGGCGACCACGCGGCGTCCCGGCCACTGGCCAGCACCGCGGTGCGACCGGTGGGGCAATAGGGGTCGGCGAGTGAGACGTGCACGGCGCCCTCGTCGTAGAACGTCTGCACCCGGCTCGACGTACGGTCGACGAACTGGTCGGGGACGACGAGTGTGCCGGGGCCGAGGTGGGCGCGCAGGCCGCCGACGGCGCAGGGGCCGAGGACCTGGCGCACGCCGAGGGAGCGCAGCGCCCAGAGGTTGGCGCGGTAGGGGACGCGGTGGGGTGGAAAGCGGTGGTCGCGGCCGTGTCGGGGAATGAACGCCACGCGCCGCCCCCCGACGTCGCCGAGCACGATCGGGTCGGACGGGGGACCGTACGGGGTCTCGACGACGACCTCCTCGGTGTCCTCGAGGAACGCGTAGAAGCCGGAACCGCCGATGACGCCGATCTCGGCGGTCGCGGCGGTGGTGGGGCTGCCCTCGGGGGCGGCCGAGGGGTGAGCTGAGGGAGCGAGCCCTGCCGCGTCGCTGGTCATGCCGTCGAGGCTAGTGGCGCCGGACGTGGTCAAGCGCGTCGTCCACAGGCCGATCACCGGCCCCGACCCGGCAACCCCCCTCTCGTGATCATGCGCAGATGGCCCCTCGGTCGGTGGCCGGCAGGGGCCATCTGCGCATGATCACGTGGGTCTTGGCGGGGTGGGCCGGGGAGGGGCGGCGTTCTGAGTGGCCGGAGGGGCCGTGGCTCAGGCGGCGGAGGAGCCGCTGGAGCCCGAGGAGCCGCTGGACCCCGACGAGCTGCCCGAGGACGCGGTCTTCGCGGGCGCGGCGGCCGGCTTCGAGTCGGAGCTCTTCGTGTCACTCGACGTGCTGGCCTTGTCGGAGGAGGAGTCCTTGCTCGCCGTCGTACTGGCCGCTGGCTCCTTGCTCTCCTTCGAGTCCTTCTTCGCGCCGTCGCCGCTGCCTTCGCCCGCCCCGTTGCTCGACGAACCGGCGCGCGAGTCGTTGCGGTAGAAGCCGGAGCCCTTGAAGACCACGCCGACCGCGGAGAACACCTTGCGCAGCCGGCCCTCGCACGTGGGGCAGACCGTCAGCGCGTCGTCGGTGAAGGACTGGACGACCTCGAGCGGGGCGTCACAGTCGGTGCAGACGTACTGATAGGTCGGCACGGCGAGTCCTCCGGATGGCGCTGGGCGTACGGCGGCATCGTTGGCACTCGCCGCTCTCGAGTGCTAAGGCTACCGGATCAGACCGTAAGGTCTCTGTGGATTCGCCTTTGGACTGGGGAACTTTGCAGTTGCCCTGGCGACAGTGAACTTCCCCATTGCGGGAGGGCCAGGTTCAGGAGAGCTGGGCGGGGTGGCCCCAGGCGCCGGCGAAGACGAGCTCGTCCAGGCCGAGGCGGGTGCGCGGCGTCAGCTCGCGCTCGCGGTAGGGCTCGGGCAGCGTCGAGGCGTCGCCGTAGTGGCCGATGGCGAGCACGACGTACGGCGTCACCGACGCGGGGAGCCCGAACGCCTGCTCGACCGCCTCGCGGGAGAACCCTCCCATCTGGTGGACGTGCAGTCCGTCGGCGTGCGCCTGAACGGTGAGCTGGGAGACCGCGAGGCCGAGCTCGTAGGGCGCGCTCGGCCGTGGGGCGCCCTCGCCGTCGGTCGTCTGGGCGACGGCGAGCACGAGCAGCGGCGCGCGCTCGGCCCAGGGCTGGTTGCCGGGCATGAGCGCGTCGTGCAGGGCGGTCCAGGTGGAGTCGCCCCGGTGGCCGGCCACGAATCGCCACGGCTGGCCGTTCATCGCACTGGCCGCCCATCGGGCCGCCTCGAAGAGTGCACGCGTCTGGTCGGCGGACACCGGCTCGTCGGACCAGGCCCGTGGACTCCATCGCTCGGCCAGCAGCGGGTGCAGCGGCACCGACGTCTGGGCTGAGCGCGAGGCGACGGCCACGGAGCCGTACCCCTCGTCGTCGCTGGTGACGGGCCGGTCGAGGGTGACGGTCACGATGCGCTCCTAGATAATTGATGGTTCAACTATCTGTGGAACTGCGGGAGGCGGGAATCTGTTCCCGCCCGCGCCGTGAAGCCCGTTGATCGTGAGAGATGGTGCCGACACGCCGTGGAGAGCGTGCCTCTCTCACGATCAACAGGGCAGCCGTGGCCGAGATCTCTACGCTGCGGCGGTGACCTCACCCCGGCTGACCACCCTGGTCGGAGCCTGCGCGGTGGGTGGTGCGCTGGGCGCGCTGGCGCGGTACGGCGCCGAAGAGGCCTGGCCGTCGTCGTCGGCCACCGGGTCTCCGTGGCCCTGGCCGACGTTCCTGGTCAACATCCTCGGCTGCCTGCTGCTCGGTCTGCTGCTCGGCTCCCCGGCCGGTCAGGACCCGTTGCGCCGGGCCTTCCTGGGCGCCGGAGTCCTCGGTGGATTCACGACGTTCTCCACCTACGCGGTCCAGATCGACACCCTCACGAGCGACGGCCACGGTCCGACCGCCACCTCGTACGCGGTCGTTTCGGTGGTGCTGTGCCTGCTCGCGGCGCACGCCGGGCGGCGGATCGCCGAGCGCGGCGACGATCTCACGCCGGTCGAAGAGCAGGGCGACGCATGAGTGCGATCCTTGCCGTGGCCGCCGGCGCCGCTGTCGGTGCGGCGTTGCGCTACCTCCTGGCCCACGCCCTGGCCCACGGTCGCAGGCCCACCGGTTGGCTGCCGGTCGCGACCCTGATCGCCAACACGATCGGTTGCTTCGCGCTTGGCTGGGCCGTGGACGCGCTCAGCGGTACGGCGCTGCTCCTGGTCGGCACCGGCTTCTGCGGCGGTCTGACCACCTGGTCGACCCTGGCCACCGAGACCGATCGGCTGGTGGCCACCGGGGAACGCCGGCGGTCGGCGACCTACCTCGTGCTCACGCTGGTGCTCGGCGGCGCCGCCGTCATCGCGGGCAGCCAGCTCGCCCAGGCCTGGGGCTGCTGCGTTGGCAGCCCGGCCTGACCCGGTCGGACGCGGCCTGACCTCCGCATCAGCCGACGGTCAGCGACCCTCAGTGCGCGGTCTGCTCCGCCGGCGCATCGGCCGGAGCGATCCAGCCGGTCACCCGTTGGTCGTGCAGGTCAGCGGGGACGCCGCCCGTCTCGAGCACTTCGCCGTCGTAGACGAGGACCAGGACGGGCACGCCTGGCCGCACCCTGGTGAGTGCGCGGTCGTAGGAGCCCCCGCCTTGCCCGAGACGTACGCCATCGCGGTCGACAGCCAGCCCGGGCACGATGACGAAGTCCGCCTCGGCGATGGCGTCGACACCCAGTCGCGGACCCCTCGGCGCGGCAGGCCCGCGCAGGGGGTGCGAGAGGTCGGCGTCCCCCGTGTCCGCGGCCCAGTCCAGGTCGTCATCGTCGAGGAGCACGGGCAGGATCACCCGGACGCCGGCCGCGCGGAGCGCGACCCGGATGGCCGAGGTGCCAGGTTCCTTGCCGAAGGAGACGTACAACGCCACCGTCCGTGCCGTGGCCAGCTCGTCACGGGCGAGCACCGCGCGGGTGATCGCGGCCGCAGCCGAGCGGACGTCGGCGGGGTCCATCACCCGCCTCCGGCCGCGCAGAACCGTGCGCAGCGACGCCTTGGCTTCGTCGACCTCCATGTGCTCATAGTGCCCCCGAACCACGGGTCCGCACTCGGCCGAACGGGGCACGTCGCGGCCGGGGTCGAAGAAGCCCTCGAAGCCGCCGGTTAGGCTCCCCCGCATGGCCTCTTCAGGTGGACGATCTGACGTCCCGCACCGCCGCGGACGCGTCACCAAGGCGGTCATTCCCGCGGCCGGCCTCGGCACCAGGTTCTTGCCTGCCACCAAGGCGACGCCGAAGGAGATGCTCCCGGTCGTCGACAAGCCCGCGATCCAGTACGTCGTCGAGGAGGCCGCTGCTGCGGGCCTCAACGATGTCTTGATGGTCACCGGTCGCAGCAAGCGCGCGCTGGAGGACCACTTCGACCGAGCCCACGAGCTGGAGCACGCGCTGGCCGCCAAGGGCGATGTGACCCGGCTGGCCCAGGTGCAGGCGAGCAGCGAGCTCGCGACCGTCCACTACGTCCGGCAAGGCGATGCGTTGGGTCTCGGCCACGCCATCGGGTGCGCTGAGCAGCATGTCGGTGACGAGCCGTTCGCCGTCCTGCTCGGCGACGACCTGATCGATCCCCGCGACCCGTTGCTTCCCCGCATGATCGAGACGCGCGACGTTCACGGGGGATCGGTAGTCGCGCTCATGGAGGTCCCGCGCGAGCAGATCCATCTGTACGGCTGCGCCGCCGTGGAGCCGACCGACACCGACGACGTCGTCCGCATCACCGACCTGGTCGAGAAGCCGAGCGCCGAGGAGGCTCCGAGCGCCTACGCCGTCATCGGCCGCTACGTGCTCGATCCGTCGGTGTTCGACACGCTGCGCACGACCAAGCCCGGCAAGGGTGGAGAGATCCAGATCACCGATGCGCTGCGCGTGCTGGCCGCCGCGCCGGAGCAGCCTGGTGGCGGTGTCCACGGCGTCGTCTTCCGCGGCCGCCGCTACGACACGGGAGACAGGCTCGACTACCTCAAGGCCGTCGTGCGTCTGGCATGCGACCGTGACGACCTCGGCCCGGAACTCGTGGCCTGGCTGCGCGACTTTGTTCGCGAGGAAGGCATTCGATGATCGTTCTGTCGGTGGGTCCGGCCCAGAGCCGTACCGTTGCCGATCGCCTGGGGGAGAAGCCGTGAAGAGTGTCGACGCCCATCTGGAGTCGTGCCTGCAAGGCATCGAAGTCCTCGCCCCCATCGATCTTCAGCTGCTCGACGCGCAAGGCTGTGTGCTCGCCGAAGACGTGGTGGCGCGCACCAACCTGCCGGTCTTCGACAACTCGGCGATGGACGGCTATGCCGTACGGGCGGCCGACGTCGCAACGGCGTCACCGTCGACCCCGGTGGTGCTTCCCGTCGTCGGCGACGTCCCTGCCGGGACGCCTGCGGCTCACGGCCTGGCTCCGGGTACCGCGTTCAGGATCATGACCGGTGCGCCCATGCCGAGCGGTGCTGACGCGGTCGTTCAGGTCGAGCTCACCGACGGCGGCGTCGCCAGCGTTCGGATCAACGGCTCGGTCCCCGCGGGCCGGCACGTTCGGCGAGGTGGCGACGACCTCCACGAGGGTGACGTCGTGCTGCCCACGGGCACCCGCCTCGGTCCACGTCAGATCGGGCTGCTCGCGGCCATCGGGCGCGACCGCGTGCTGGCCCGGCCCAAGCCCCGCGTGGTGGTCCTGTCGACGGGCAGCGAGCTCGTCGAGCCCGGTCAGAACGCCGGCAGCGGACAGATCTGGGACTCCAACTCCTTCCTCATCACCACCGCAGCTCGGGAGGCCGGCGCCACGGCCTTCCGGATCGGGATCGTTCCGGACGAGCCCAAGAAGCTCATCGACGCGATCGAGGACCAGCTGATCAGGGCCGACCTGATGGTGACGACGGGTGGGGTCAGCGTCGGCGCCTACGACGTGGTCAAGGAAGTCATGTCGCGACTGGGCACCGTCGAGTTCGACCGGATCTCGATGCAGCCCGGTATGCCCCAAGGGCACGGCGTGATCGGCCCCGATCGCACACCGCTGTACACCCTCCCCGGCAACCCGGTCAGCGCCTACGTCTCCTTCGAGGTGTTCGTGCGCCCGGTCATCCGCCGGCTGCTGGGAGCGAAGACCATCTTCCGCCCGGAGGTCCGAGCTGCGGCGTTGGCCGGCTTCTCCTCTCCGGCTGGGAAGCGGCAGTACGCCCGGGGGGTGCTCGGCGTCGAGGAGGGCCGATACGTCGTCCAGCCGCTGGAGGGGCAGGGCAGTCACCGCGTGCGAGACCTGGCCTACTCCAACTGCTTCATCGTGGTGCCGGAGGACGTCACCGAGGTGCCCAGCGGAGGCACCGTGAAGGTGATGGTGCTGGAGCGTCGGCTCACGTGAGCGGCTTCACCCACCTGTCCGGAGACGGATCGGCGCGCATGGTCGACGTCTCGGCGAAGGATGTCACCGCGAGGACCGCGACGGCCACGGGGTGGGTGGCCGTCTCGGCCGAGGTGGTTGGGTTGCTGCGCGGCAGCGGCGTGCCGAAGGGGGATGCCCTGGCCGTGGCGCGGATCGCGGGCATCCAGGCGGCGAAGCGCACCCCAGACTTGGTTCCCCTGTGCCACCCGATCGCGATTCATGGGGTCGACCTGGGGCTTGAGGTGCTCGACGACGGGGTCGCGATACGCGCGACGGTGCGTACGGCCGACCGTACGGGCGTCGAGATGGAGGCGCTCACCTGCGTCGTGGTGGCGGCGCTGGCGCTGGTCGACATGGTCAAGGCGGTTGATCCGGCGGCCGTGATCGGATCGGTGCAGGTGGAGGAGAAGACCGGCGGGGCGAGCGGCCGGTGGGTGCGCGAGCCATGAGCCGCGCGCTCGTCGTGTCGGTCTCGACCCGTGCCGCTGGCGGTGTCTACAGCGATGTCAGCGGGCCGATCCTGGTCGATGGGCTGCGAGCCCTCGCGCTCGAGCACGACCTCGATCTCGCCGTCGACGGCCCCGTGGTGATCCCTGACGGGGAGTCGGTCGAGGTGGCGTTGCGCAAAGCCGTTGGTTCCGTCGACCTCGTGCTGACGAGTGGGGGCACCGGCCTGAGCCCGACCGACCACACCCCGGAGATGACCCGCCGCGTCATCGAGCGGGAGGTCCCCGGCCTGGCGGAGTCCATCCGCGCCTACGGAATCAGCCACGGCGTTCCCACCGCCGTGCTGTCGCGCGGGGTGGCCGGTCTCGCTGGGCGGACCCTCGTCATCAACCTGGCCGGCTCGCCCGGCGCGGCCCGAGACGGGTTGGCGGTGCTCGGACCGCTGCTCGGACATCTCCTCGACCAGGTCGCAGGTGGCGACCACCCTCGCCAGGCAGAGCCGTGACCAAGGGTTGGCCGGCCAAGCTCAGCGATGGTGCCGTGCTCTTGCGGCCCATCCGACTTCGCGACAAGACCACCTGGACCGAGGTACGCGCACGCAATGCCACGTGGCTGCGGCCTTGGGACGCGACGAGCCCGGACGGTCCCGGTGACGCGCTTCCGTCGTTCGCGGCCATGGTGAGACACCTCTCGGCCGAGGCCAGGGCGTCGCGCGCGATGCCCTTCGTCATCGACTACCAGGGTTCTTTGGTCGGCCAGCTGACCGTGGGAGGGATCTCGTGGGGATCCCTGCGCGCGGCGCACGTCGGGTACTGGATCGACGAGGCCGTGGCCGGGCGAGGCATCATGCCGACGGCTGTGGCCCTGGCCTCCGACCACTGCTGGCAGGGGCTCGGGCTCCATCGCGTGGAGATCAACATCCGACCGGAGAACGTGGCGTCCTGCCGGGTCGTGGAAAAACTGGGGTTCCGCCTCGAGGGCGTGCGACCGCGCTACCTGCACATCGACGGCGCCTGGCGAGACCACAACACGTACGCACTGCACGCCGAAGAGGTTCCGGGCGGACTGCTTCGACGCTGGACGAGGGTGCGCCCCTCAGTGCCCTGACGGACGGTTTGTGCGGCGACGAGCGCTCAGGGCATCGACGGGCTAGGCGAGGAGCGGACCGCGGCGAGAGCGATCGGGTCGAGCCCGGTGCCGTCGGCGTCGACGTAGGCCCGAAGCTCGGCGCGCATGGTGGGCGCCCAGAACAGACGAAGGTGTGCGGCCACTTCCTCGACGGACTGGTCGAACGGGTGGTGCGCAACGTTGGCGGCGATCTGGTTGGCCATCCGCACCAGGCTGTCCACCGCCACGGCTCAGACCGTCCCCGCGACGACCTGCGTCGGTCGATCGGCAGCGGGCTTCACCGGCACGGTCTGCAACGACACCTGCACAGCGGTCACCTTGTATTCCGGACAGTTGGTGGCCCAGTCCGAGTAGTCGGTGGTGACCACGTTCGCCCCGCTGACCGGGTGGTGGAAGGTCGTGTAGACGACACCAGGCGTCATCCGGTCGCTGATCCGCGCGTGCAGCAGGGTCTCGCCGACCCGGCTCACGACGCGCACCGTGGATCCGTCGGTGATGCCACGGTCCTCCGCGTCGTGAGGATGAATCTCGAGCAGGTCCTCCTCGTGCCACTGCACGTTCTCGGTGCGCCGGGTCTGCGCGCCGACGTTGTACTGCGACAGGATCCGCCCTGTGGTGAGGATCAGGGGGTACTTCCTGCTGCTCCGCTCATCCGTGGGTACGAACGGCGTCTCGACGAAACGCCCCTTTCCGCGCACGAAGGTGTCGATGTGCATGATCGGGGTGCCGTCGGGAGCCTTGTCGTTGCAGGGCCACTGGATCGAGCCGACCTTGTCGAGATGCTCGAAGGAGACACCCGCAAAGGTCGGGGTCGTGGCCGCGATCTCGTCCATGATCTCCGCCCCGTCGGCGTAGGACATCGGGTAACCCATCGCGGTGGCGAGCTCGCAGGCCACCTCCCACTCCTGCTTTCCCGTCTTCGAGGCCATGACGGGACGGACGCGGTTGATCCGGCGCTCGGCGTTGGTGAACGTGCCGTCCTTCTCGAGGAAGGACGTGCCAGGGAGGAACACGTGGGCAAAACCCGCGGTCTCGTTCAAGAACAGGTCCTGCACGACGAGCAGTTCGAGGGACGACAACGCAGCACGGACGTGAGACAGGTTCGGGTCGGACTGCGCAAGGTCCTCGCCCTGTACGAACATCGCGCGGTAGGTGCCGGCGATCGCAGCGTCGAACATGTTGGGGATGCGCAGACCCGGCTCAGCCTGGAGGGGCCGACCCCACATCTCCTCGTAGATCGCTCTCGCGGCCGGATCGGAGACGTGCCGATAGCCAGGCAGCTCGTGCGGGAAGGAGCCCATGTCACATGAGCCCTGCACGTTGTTCTGGCCGCGCAACGGATTCACGCCGACGCCGTTGCGTCCCACATTGCCCGTGAGCATGGCGAGGTTGGCCATCCCCATGACCATCGTGGAGCCTTGCGAGTGCTCGGTGACCCCGAGGCCGTAGTAGATCGCGGCGTTGCCCCCGGTGGCGTAGAGCCTTGCGGCTCCACGCAGGTCTGCAGCCGGCACCCCGGTCATCGGCTCGGTGGCCTCGGGGCTGTTCTCCGGTCCGCGCATGAACTCCGCCCACCGGGCGAAGTCGGCGGCGTCGCAGCGTTCGTCGATGTAGGTCTGGTCCTGGAGCCCCTCGGTGAGGATCACGTGCGCGATCGAGTTGATCAGCGCGACATTGGTCCCCGGCAGGAGTTGCAGGTGGTAGTCGGCCTCGACATGGGGGCTGCGCACGAGGTCGATCCGTCGAGGATCGGCGACGATCAGCCGCGCACCCGCGCGCAGACGCTGTTTCATCCGTGAGGCGAACACCGGGTGTCCGTCGGTGGGATTGGCGCCGATCACCAGGATGACGTCGGCCTCGTCGACCGACTGGAAGTCTTGCGTGCCCGCGGAGGTGCCGAAGGTCTGCTTCAGACCGTAGCCGGTGGGTGAGTGACAGACCCGCGCGCAGGTGTCCACGTTGTTGTTGCCGAAGGCCGCCCGGATCATCTTCTGGACGACGTAGACCTCTTCGTTGGTGCAGCGCGAGGACGTGATGCCCCCGATGGAGTGGATCCCATGCTCTTGTTGGATCTCGACCAGTCGTCGCGCGGTGAACGAGATGGCTTCGTCCCAGGTCACTTCCTGCCACGGGTCGGTGATCGACTCGCGCATCATGGGCGCGAGCTGGCGGTCACGGTGGGTGGCGTAGCCCCAGGCGAAGCGACCTTTGACGCAGCTGTGGCCCTCGTTGGCGCCACCATCCTTGTAGGGCACCATCCGGACGACCTCGTTGCCCGACAACTCCGCCTTGAAGGTGCACCCGACGCCGCAATAGGCGCAGGTCGTGAGCACCGTGCGTCGCGGAACGCCGATCTCGATGATGGTCTTCTCCTGCAGCGTCGACGTGGGGCAAGCCTGCACACAGGCTCCGCACGACACGCATTCGGAGTCCATGAAGGTCTTGTCGTCGCTGGCAACGACCTTCGAGTCGAAGCCCCGGCCAGCGATCGTCAGCGCGAACGTGCCTTGGATCTCATCGCAGGCTCGCACGCACCGAGAGCACGCGATGCACTTGGATTCGTCGAAGGAGAAGTAGGGGTTGGAGTCGTCGGTCGGCGCGTCGAGGTGGTTCTCGCCCTCGTAGCCGTACCGGACCTCGCGCAGTCCTACCGCCCCGGCCATGTCCTGCAGCTCGCAGTCGCCGTTGGCCGGGCAGGTGAGGCAGTCGAGCGGATGGTCGGAGATGTAGAGCTCCATGACCCCGCGGCGCAGCTTCTCCAGGTGCTCGGTCTGGGTCGAGACCTTCATCCCGGGAGCGACCGGAGTGGTGCACGACGCCGGGGAACCCGGGCGACCGTCGATCTCGACGAGGCACAGGCGGCAGGAGCCGAATGCCGCCATGCTGTCGGTCGCGCACAGCTTGGGTACGTCGATCCCGGCCAGGGACGCGGCTCGCATCACCGACGTGCCTGCGGGCACCGAAACCGGGTGGCCATCCACCTCCAGCTCGACGTCGGCCAGATCCGGCCGGGCGGGGACCGGGGGGGTCCCGTGGTCGTGCTCCCTGAGCAGCGTCATGATCTGCGTCCTTCCAGATCCTCGGCAAAGTGTTCCACCACACTGCGCACCGGGTTGGGAGTCAGGCCCCCCATGGCGCACAGCGATCCTTCGGTCATCAGCTCGCACAGGTCGTCGAGCAGCACGAGATTCTTCGCGCGGTCCTCGCCGGCGACGATCCGATCGATGACCTCGACGCCGCGCACTGCACCGACACGGCACGGGGTGCACTTGCCGCACGACTCCTCCGCGCAGAACTCCATCGCGAAGCGGGCCTGCTGGGCCATGTCCACCGTGTCGTCGAAGGCCACCACCCCGCCGTGCCCCAGCATGGCGCCAGCCTCGGCGAGGGCTTCGTAGTCCATCGGCAGGCCGAGGCGGTCAGCAGGGAGGTAGGCCCCCAGCGGTCCGCCCACCTGGACGGCGCGGAGCGGTCGACCCGACCGCGTCCCGCCCCCGTAGTCGTTGACCAGCTCGTCCAGGGTCAGCCCGAACGCCGTTTCCACGATGCCCCCGCGCTGCAGGTTGCCGGCGAGCTGGAAGACCTGGGTGCCGCGCGAGCGACCAGTACCGAGCTCGGCGTATGCCGCGGCCCCGTGGGTGATGATCCACGGCACGGCGGCCAGCGACAGCACGTTGTTGACCGCCGTCGGCCGGCCGAACAGACCCTCGATGGCTGGCAGCGGGGGCTTGGCGCGCACCATGCCGCGTCGACCCTCGAGGCTGTCGAGCATGGCCGTCTCTTCACCGCAGATGTAGGCGCCCGCACCCACCCGTACCTCGAGGTCGAAGCGGTGGCCGCTTCCCAGGACGTCGTCGCCGAGCCAGCCCTCGGCGTAGGCGGAGGTGATCGCCGCGCGCATCGTGGCGATGGCGTCGGGATACTCCGACCGGATGTAGATCAAGCCTTCCGTAGCCGCCACAGCTCGGGAGGCGATGGTCATGGACTCGATCAGCAGGAAGGGGTCGCCCTCCATGAGCATCCGATCGGCGAACGTGCCGCTGTCGCCTTCGTCGGCGTTGCACACCACGAACTTCACGTCGGAGGGGCTGTCGAGGACCGTGCGCCACTTGATCCCGGTGGGGAAACCGGCACCGCCGCGACCGCGCAAGCCAGAGTCAGCGACGATCGCGCACAGCCGTTCGGGGTCGGTGGCCAGAGCTGTGCGCAGGGCGTCGTTACCGCCGTACGCGAGAAAGTCGCTGGTGGACAGGGGATCGGTCACACCGACTCGCTCGAAGGTGAGGCGCTGCTGCCGGGCCAGCCACGGGATGGCGTCGGTGAGCCCGTGGTGGAGCGGGTGGTCGGCTCCCTCCAGGAACCCTGTGTCGAACAAGCCAGGCACGTCGGCGGGGGTTACCGGGCCGAAGGCGATGCGCCCGCCCGCGGTGACGACTTCAACGAGCGGTTCGAGCCACAACAACCCGCGTGAGCCGTTGCGGACGACCTGGACGTCGGCACCCCGCTCGTCGGCTTCTCCCGCGATCGCGGTCGCGACCTGGTCAGCGCCGACCGACCGCGACGAGGAGTCACCGGGGACGAAGACCGTGGTCACGAAACACCGTCCTGGCCCGCGCGTGCCACAGCCACGAGTTCGTCCAGGCGCGCGCTGTCGACCCGACCGTGCAGCCGACCGTTGACGGTGGCGGAGGGTCCGAGGGCGCAGTTGCCCAGACAGAACACCTGATCGAGGGAGACGGCGCCGTCGGGCGAGGTGCCACCGAGCTGGGCTCCCAGCGCACGCTGCGCGTGCTCGACCAGCGCGTGGGCACCAACCGACTGGCAGGCCTCGGCGCGGCAGACCTGCACCGTGACCGGGGCGGGCGGCGCCGACCGGAAGTCTCGATAGAAGGTGATGACGCCATAGACGTCGGCCCGGGAGAGATTGAGCTCACGCGCGATCAGAGGGACCGCCTCGCGAGGCACGTATCCCAGCGCCTCCTGGAGGTCGTGGAGCACGACCATCAAGGGTCCGCGGGCGCCGCGGTGCCGCTCCACGATCGCGGTCACCTGCTCGTCGAGGCCGCGCAGCGGGTTGCCTTGATCGGTCGCCGGAGCCGGCGTTGCGGCGCTCATGGTCACCCGCTCTCCGGTGAGGTCATGGAGTGAGCCTGTCAGAGGCGGCGAGCTGAGCGCCGCCCCTACCCAGTGTCGACCATGTCCGCCCCGGCGTCCCCCTGTCTCCGTACGCCCGACCTCCGTACGCCCGACCTCCGTACGCCCGACCTCCGTACGCCCGACCTCCGTACGCCCGACCTTGGTCCTGGGCGACCCGCAGGCGACACACCGCTCGGGTTCCGCGTCCGGGACCTGCCGCGGCCGTACCGTCACTCACCGTGGGCAGCACGCATGTCGCCGGGGCGTCAGGTCGGAGGTCGGCGTGCTCTATGCAGTGATCATCGTCTTGTGGATCGCGATCCTGCTCCCGATGTGGCTGCGCCGTCACGACGAGGCCCTGGAGTCCCGCTCCGTCGACCGGTTCTCCTCGGCCATGCGCACCCTGTCGTCTCGGTCCAGCGCCGATCGTCGCGAGGTGGTCATGCCCGCGCGGCGCGTGGATCCGCTCCATGCAGACGGACCGGCGAGGGCCGTCGCTGACGGTCGCGCGGTGCTCGCGGCCCGGAGGCGCCGGTCGCTGGGTGTCGTGCTGGGAGCCACGCTGATCGCGACGGGCCTCGTGCTCCTCGGCTACGTGCAGCCGTGGGTGCTCGCCCTCCCCGTGGTCGTCCTGGCCGCCTTCGTCTTCCACGTGCGCAGGGATACACGGGCGCGGGCGGCGCTCGACCGCCGCCGGCGGGCGCAGACCGCCGCCGCGCGCGAACGGGCGCGACGGGCCCCCACGCGTCGGACGGCCGGGTTCGACGTCGAGCAGATCCTTCCCCGTGCTCCGCGCGCGAGCTCCGGGCCGGAGCGTGTCGAGGTCGTTGAGTCTCCTGCTCCCGAGTTGGTCTCGGCCGCGGTCGCCTCGGCCTCCGAGGTGGTCGACCTGCCCTACGACTCCGAAGCCGACCGGGCCTGGGAACCGGTGCCCGTCCCCCTGCCCACCTACGTCACGGCACCCAAGGCCCCTCGATCGGTGCGGGTCATCGATCTGACCCGGCCAGGTTTGTGGACGTCGGGTCACCTCGACCCCGCGGAAGCCGATCGGCTGATCGCTGAGGCTCTCGAGGGGCCTGACCGCGACCTCGATGATGCTGGCGACGCGGGGGCGTCGTCGGCCAGCGCCGTCCGCCATGAAGCCACCGATGGTGAGGGCATCGTGACCGGTGAACTCGTCATCGAGCGACGCCGCGTGGTGAACGAGTAGTTCCCAGCTGGCCCGGGCGAGGTCCGTAGCGCCGCTGGTTGCTGATTCGGGGGCGTCGCGGTTGCGCTGTTACCCTGACCGACTCTGGGGCTGTGGCGCAGTCCGGTAGCGCACCTCGTTCGCATCGAGGGGGTCAGGGGTTCGAATCCCCTCAGCTCCACCCAGAAGAGCGGCGGCGCCAATCGTCGCGTGCCGGCCTGCTAGTGGGGCTTGAGCAGGATCTGCAACGAGATGACCATCAGGCCGACGAACCCCCCGCCCACGGCGGTCGCGACGCGCCGCCAGCCTCGGATCCCCGCCCTAGCCGCGGCGAGCCCGGTGAGGGCCACCAGGGTGATCACCCCTGTCCAGAGCAGCACGGAGATGGTGCTGCGAGGGTTCATGGGACTGACCCAGCCGAAGCCCAGAATCAGCAACGGAGGGACCGTCGCCAGCAGGAACGACACCTGGGCGACAAGGACCTCGCGCCACTCCGAGCGGGTCAGAGGTCGTTGGTGCTCGGCGTGCCTGCTGATGGACTCGGAGAACAAGTGGGCCGCCGCCAGCGCGATGATCGGGCTCACGGTCACGATCGCCACGCCCGCGAACGTGGCCAGCTGCTGCCACCCGTCGTAGACGACGAGCACCGACATCAACACGATCGTGGCGTAGGTCAACCGTTCGAGGCTGACGCGGAGCGCGCCCAGGGCGATCTCGTCGCTGTTGCGCTGCGCCACCCCGTCCGCCACCGGGTCACTGTCCCACGCGTGCCGTCGCATGAGGTTCTGGGTTGCGTCAAACGCTCGGGCACAGCACGCGTCGCGGCTCGTCCGACCCGTGGCTAGAGTCGGTTTCTCCACCAGTGCGGGCCAAGCCCGGCGAGCCTTGGGAGTTGACCGTCGATGGCGGAATCGTTGGGACGACGCGACAGCCTGCCCGTCCCGGATCGCCAGCATCTCGGGCTGGTCACCTATGACGCGAAGGATCCCGACACCTCCTTCCCTCCCATCGAGCAGCTTCGTCCGCCGGATGGGGCGCCCAATGTCCTCGTTGTCCTTCTCGATGACGTGGGCTTCGGTGCGTCGAGCGCCTTCGGCGGCCCTGTGGCGATGCCCACGGCCGAACGGCTCCAGCGAGGCGGACTCGCCTACACGCGATTTCACACCACGGCCTTGTGCGCCCCCACCCGAGCGGCCCTGCTGAGCGGGCGCAACCACCACTCGGTCGGCATGGGCATGATCACCGAGACGGCGACTTCAGCGCCGGGATCGTCGGGGCTGCGCCCCAACACCAAGGCCGCCCTCCCCATGACGTTGAAGCTCAACGGCTATTCGACGGCGCAGTTCGGCAAGTGCCACGAGGTTCCCCCGTGGCAGACCTCCCCCATCGGACCGTTCGACGCTTGGCCGACGGGCGGTGGGGGATTCGAGCACTTCTACGGGTTCATCGGCGGCGAGAACAACCAGTACTACCCGGCGCTCTACGAGGGCACCTCTCCCGTGGAGCCCGAGACCAGCCCTGAGGAGGGTTACCACCTGACCGAAGACCTTGCAGACAAGGCGATCGGGTGGATGCGTTCGCAGAAGGCCTTGGCGCCGGACAAGCCGTTCTTCGTGTACTTCGCACCTGGTGCGGCCCACGCGCCCCACCAGGTGGCTCCGGAGTGGGCCGACAAGTACGCGGGCACGTTCGCCGGCGGCTGGGACGCCCACCAGGCGGCCACGTTCGAGCGACAGCAGGAGCTTGGCATCGTCCCCCGGGACGCCGAGCTGACCGGTCGCCCGGAGGCCATCCCCAGCTGGGACGACATGGACGACGACCTGAAGCCGGTGCTCGAGAGGCAGATGGAGGTCTACGCCGGCTTCCTGGAGCACGCCGACTTCCACGTCGGCCGACTCGTTGACGCCGTCGAGGCCCTCGGCGCGCTGGACAACACCCTGATCTACTACATCATCGGCGACAACGGCGCCTCGGCCGAGGGAACGGTCAACGGCGCCTTCAACGAGATGGCCAACTTCAACGGACTGGCGGCGATCGAGACGCCGGAGTTCATGGTGGCCATGAAGGACAAGCTCGGGACCAAGGACGCCTACAACCACTACTCGGTGGGCTGGGCCTGGGCCATGTGCTCGCCGTACCAGTGGACCAAGCAGGTCGCCTCGCACTGGGGAGGGACACGCAACGGGACGCTCGTGCACTGGCCGGCTGGTTTCACGAGCAAGGGCCAGCTGCGTTCCCAGTTCTCCCACGTCATCGATGTGGCCCCGACCGTGTTGGAGGCGGCCGGAATTCCGGAGCCGACGTTCGTCAACGGGGTTCAGCAGTCGCCCATCGAGGGCACGAGCATGACCTACAGCTTCGACGACGCGGCCGCGCCGGAGCGTCATGACCTGCAGTACTTCGAGATGGCCGGCAACCGGGGCATCTATTTCAAGGGCTGGAGCGCGGTGACTCGGCACAGCACGCCCTGGCTCCCCAACGAGGTGCTGCCAGCGCTCGACGATGACGTGTGGGAGCTCTACGACGGCGCGACCGATTGGACGCAGGCGAGGGATCTTTCGGGAGAGCTGCCGGACAAGCTCGCCGCTCTCCAACGTCTGTGGTTGATCGAGGCCGTGAAGTACAACGTCCTTCCCATCGATGACCGGCGCTTCGAGCGGCTCAACGCGACGATCGCCGGGCGCCCGCAGCTCATCACGGGCAACCGGCAGGTCCTGCTGCCGGGAATGAGACGTCTGAGTGAGCACAGCGTCATCGACATCAAGAACCGGTCCTTCTCCGTGACGGCGGCTATCACGGCGCCCGATGCGGGAATCCTCAACGGCGTCATGGTTGCGCAAGGCGGCGGCTTCGGCGGCTGGGCGTTCTACGTCAAGGACGGGCACGCGACGTTCGTCTACAACCTCCTAGGCATGCAGGAGTTCGTCACCGTGGCGGAGGAGCCGCTGTCTCCCGGCGAGCACCAGGTCCGAGCCGAGTTCGCCTACGACGGCGGGGGGCTGGCCAAGGGGGGCGACGTGACGCTCTTCTACGACGGGGTCTCGGTCGGGACCGGGCGGATCGACCGGACCCAGCCGTTGATCTTCTCGGCCGACGAAACGACCGACCTGGGTGACGACTACGGAACACCGGTCAGCGCGGACTATGCGAGCGCGAGCCGGTTCAACGGTCGCCTCGATGTCGTGGTCATCGACGTCGGGGACGACGACCACTCGCACCTCATCGATCCTGCCGACGTGGCCCGGGTCGCGACTTCCCGGCAGTAGAGCTCCCGCAAGCACCGAACGGCTAGATCCAGGAACGGAACCACATCAGCTGCTGCCAGTGGTCGTGCGTGATGGGCTGGGCGGTCCAGATCGGCCAGAACATGCCAGCGACGATGACGACGGCGACGAGGTAGGCCCCGACGCCAGCCGCCCCCCAGGCCCGTCGGCCTGCGGGGGCGTCGGCTGGGCCGAGGATCGAGCCGAGCAGCAGCACCAGCGCCATGACGGTGAAGGGGATGAACACCACCGAGTACAGCTGGAACACGGTGCGATCGGGGAACAAGAACCACGGCAGCCAGCCCGCGGCCACCCCGACAAGGGCCCCGCCGGCCCGCCAGTCATGGCGCGAGACCACGAGCCAGACGGCCCACAGGAGGCCCACGCAGCCGGCCCACCAGATGACCGGGTTGCCGAGCGCGGTGATCGTTTGCACGCAGTCGTTGGTTCCGCAGCCGGGCTCGGTCTCGTAGAAGAAGGCGACCGGCCGACCCAGCACCAACCAGCCCAGGGGCTTGGAGGCGTAGGCATGCTCCTGGGTGATGCCGGTCGAGGTGTGCAGCATCTGCGCGTGATAGTGCAGGAAGCTGAGCAGGGCGTCCGGGAGGAAGCCGGGACGGGGGGGAGTCTCCTGGGCCTGCGCCCACTGTCGGTCATAGCCGGCGTCGGTGAGGAACCAACCAGCCCACGTCATCACGTAGACCACCACGGCGGTGACACCGACCGAGAGGAAGCCCGGGATCGCGTCCCGCCGCAGCATGGCCAGCAGCGGATGGCGGACGCCGACGGCCGCGCGGGCTCGGTGGTCCCACCAGACGAGCATCAGCCCGAACGCGGCGAGGTAGAAGACGCCGCTCCACTTGGTCCCGCACGCCAGGCCCAGGGCCACCCCTGCGGCCAAGCGCCACGGACGGAAACCGAAGGACGGACCGTCCTCGTCGTGGGTCATGCCGGCCAGCCCGCCACGCTGCTCGGCCCAGGCGAAGGCGCGGGAGCGCACGCGGTCGCGGTCCACGACCAGGCAGCCGAAGGCCGCAAGCACGCACATCATGAGGACGATGTCGAGATAGGCGGTCCTGCTCAGCACCAGGTGCAGGCCATCGAGGGCGAGCAGCAAACCTGCTGTCGTCCCGAGCAGCGTCGATCGAGTCATCCGGCGGACGACGCGCGCGAGCACGAGCACGCTCAGCGTCCCGACCAGGGCGAGCGGGAGCCTCCAGCCCCAGGGCGAGACCCCGACCAACCATTCCCCCGAGGCGATCACCCACTTGCCGAAGGGGGGGTGCACGACGTAGCCGGGGTCGCCGGTGAAGATGTTGAGATTGCCGGCGAGGATCTTGGCGTCGGCCTTGGGCACGGTCTCTTGCTCGCTGCCGAAACGCAGCAGACCCAACGCGTCCTTCACGTAGTAGGTCTCGTCGACGATGATCGCGTGAGGCCGGCCGAGATGAGCCACGCGCAGGACCAGCGCCAGCACGGTGACCGAGAGTGGACCGATCCAGCCCCACCAGCCGTCGTCGGGCATCGATGGGCACAGGCGCTGCCGGAGACTCTCTCGCTCAGCGTCCGACAGCTGCGGCGTCTCGGGCGCGGAAGCCTCCAGCGTCGCGGTCACACGGCTCATGCTAGGTCGACGGGCCGGCCGGCCCGTCGGATCCCCGAAGCCGGTGGGTTTGTCATCAACGTGGCTGGCAGCGCCGTGACAGGCTGGCAGGTGTGACCGGGTTGTTGGTGTTGGCTGGCACGCCTCTCGGCGACCCGGCGGACGCCTCCGCGCGCCTCGTGGAGCTGTTGGCATCCGTCGACATCGTGGCGGCAGAGGACACCCGGCGCTTGCGTCGGCTGTGCCGTGACCTCGGGGTACGGACGAGTGGGCGCGTCGTGTCCTACTTCGAGGGCAACGAATCGACGCGGACCCCGGAACTGATTGCGGAGCTCGCCGAGGGACGAACCGTCTTGCTCGTGACTGATGCTGGGATGCCCTCGGTCTCCGACCCCGGCTATCGCCTGGTCGCCGCCGCCGTCGACTCCGGCATCCGGGTCACCTCGGCTCCGGGACCGTCGGCGGTCCTGGCCGCGCTCGCGGTGTCGGGCTTGCCGGTGGACCGCTTCTGCTTCGAAGGGTTCCTGCCGCGCAAGGCCGGCGACCGCTCCCGCGCTCTGGCCGCCTTGGTCGAGGAGCGGCGGACGATGGTGTTCTTCGAGGCCCCGCACCGGCTGGTGGCCACGTTGGCCGCGATGACCGGGGCCTTCGGGGCTGAGCGCCCTGCGGCTGTGTGTCGTGAGCTCACCAAGACCTACGAGGAGGTTCGGCGGGCTGGTCTCGGCGAGCTGGTGGCCTGGGCCGAGGCGGGTGTCCGCGGCGAGATCACGGTTGTGGTGCAAGGTGCGCCCGAGCCCGCGCGCGCCGACCTCGAAGGGGCCGCGGAAGCCGTACGCGACCGGGTCGCCACCGGCGAACGGCGCAAGTCAGCAGCTGCGGACGTCGCCGCCACCACAGGACTCCCGGTGCGCGCCCTGTACGAAGCCTCCCTGCGTCCCATGGAGGGTGGGCAGTAGCGCGGCTCGGTCAGGTGCGAGTTCGGTCGACCCTTGTCACCCGCCCTCGCCACAGGTCGCCGTGAAGGTTCCCTTCGCGGTCTTTTGGTCTGTCGCATACGAATATCTCTCGATGAAGGTCGCGGTGCCCGAGGCGGTGTTGCCGTCAATGGTGTAGTCGTCCACCTGGCTGTTCCCCGGCTCGACCTCCGGCAAGTTGTCGTCGAACTCCTCGCTGGCAATCCAGTCCTCACTCGTGGCCCTGATCGAGAGCGTGGCCTCGGGAAGCTGACCGACAACGTCCGGATCGGTCCCGTCCTGGAGAAGCGCGATGCTTAAGCTGGCGCCATCCGGGACCGCGTTGCCGGCTTCGTCCACTTCCGGCAGGGAAAGGAGGTAGACCCCGAGGAAGTCGGCTTTGCATTGGAGCCCGGGCCTGCCGGTGTCGCCGAACAGGTACGTCTCGCCGTCGAGCGTCACGCTGGCCGCTCCGACGCCGTCGACGGTGGGTGACCCGGCGTCCGTCGAACCGTCGTCGCTTGGACTGATCGAGGGATTGGCGTCGCCGGTGGGCGGCTCAGTGGCGGGGCTGTCGGTACTTCCACCGCACCCAGCCAGCACCAGAGCCAGGGCCCCGATCATCGCGAGGCGCTTCATGGGAGGTTCCGATCGTGGTCGCCTAAACCTGAGGCGCGCCAACGCCCGGTGAGCCGAAAGGGGCTCTGTTCATTCCGTTCATGAGAGCCCGCAACTGCCGCTGTCCGCCATTCGGTCATGGTGACCCCTGTCGTCGTCGGCCATGGCCATCCTTTCGAGGAAGCCGCGGGCACGCAAGGGTGATGACGTCGAGCCGTTAGCCAGACCCGCTCCTCGCACTTCACCGGACGCAAAGCTGTTGACCAGGCCACCTAGGATCGAGCGCATGTCCCGTCCCATCCTCACGGCCGTCGCGTGGCCGTATGCGAACGGTCCACGCCACCTCGGGCACGTCTCGGGATTCGGTGTCCCCTCGGACGTGTTCAGCCGCTACCAACGGATGGCCGGTAACGACGTTCTGATGGTCAGCGGCACCGACGAGCACGGCACCCCGGTCCAGGTGCAGGCCGACAGCGAAGGCGTGACCGCCCGCGAGCTGGCCGACCGCTACAACCGGGTCATCGTGGAGGACCTGCAAAGCCTCGGGCTGTCCTACGACCTGTTCACGCGTACGACGACGCGCAACCACTATGCCGTCGTGCAGGAGCTCTTCCTCACCTTGCACCGCAACGGCTACATCGTCGCGAAGACGACACTGGGGGCGATCTCCCCGTCCACGGGGCGAACCCTTCCCGACCGATACGTCGAGGGCACGTGTCCGATCTGCGGGTACGACGGGGCGCGGGGCGACCAGTGCGACAACTGCGGCAACCAGCTCGACCCCATCGATCTGAAGAACCCGCGCAGCAAGATCAACGGCGAGACCCCCAAGTTCGTGGAGACCGAGCACTTCTTCCTCGACCTGCCGGCGTTCAGCGAGGCCCTCGGGTCGTGGCTCCAGTCGCGGACCGACTGGCGACCCAACGTCTTGAAGTTCAGCCAGAACCTGCTCGGGGATCTCCAGCCGCGGGCGATCACGCGCGATCTCGAGTGGGGCATCCCGATCCCGCTCGACGGGTGGGAGCAGCGCCCCGACAAGCGGATCTACGTCTGGTTCGACGCCGTCATCGGCTACCTGTCGGCGTCGGTCGAGTGGGCCAGGCGCACCGGCGATCCCGAGGCCTGGCGCCGATGGTGGCAGGACCCCGAGGCGACCTCCTACTACTTCATGGGCAAGGACAACATCGTCTTCCACTCGGTGATCTGGCCGTCGATTCTGCTCGGCTACGACGGCCGGGGGAGCCACGGCGGAACTCCGGGGGCCCTCGGGGCGCTCGAACTGCCGACGGAGGTGGTCTCGAGCGAGTTCCTGACCATGGAGGGTCGCCAGTTCTCGTCCTCGCGCTCGGTGGTCATCCACGTGCGGGACTTCCTGTCCCGCTATCAGCCCGATGCCCTGCGCTACTACATCGCGGCAGCCGGCCCCGAGACCAACGACACCGACTTCACCTGGGCGGAGTTCGTGCGGCGCACCAACGACGAGCTGGTCGCCGGCTGGGGCAACTTGGTCAACCGCACCGTGTCGCTGGCGGCGAAGAACGTGGGATCGGTGCCCGCTCCCGGCGAGCTGACCGACGCCGATCATTCCCTCCTGTCGGCCGTAACCAGCGGCTTCACCTCTGTTGGAGACCTGCTTGGGGCCTCGCGACAGAAGGCGGCCATCGCCGAAGCGATGAGAGTGGTGGCTGAGGCCAACAAGTACTTGTCCGACCAGGCCCCGTGGAAGCTCAAGAACGAAGACCCCGAGCGCATGGACACGGTGCTGCACGTGGCCTTGCAGGCGGTTCACGACTGCAACACGTTGCTGTCGCCGTTCCTGCCCCACTCAGCCCAGACCGTCCACGGACTGCTGGGCGGTGTTGGCGTGGTGAGCCCGGCCCCCGAGGTGCGCGAGGTGGCAGATCTCGACGGCGGACCGGACTATCCGGTGATCATGGGCGACTACACCGGCCATGCCGCATGGGGATCGCGCCCGATCGTCTCGGGCACTCCGCTGGAAGCCCCGACGCCGGTCTTCACCAAGCTCGACCTGGCCGTCGTGGATGAGGAGCTGGCCCGACTGGCGGAGGAGGGGTGACGGAGTCGACCGCTCACGAGGATCACGTGGAGCAGGCGCAGCGGGACGGCTACCCGGAGCTCCCGGAGCCGCTGCCTGTGCCGGTCTACGACAGCCACTGCCACCTCGACATCGGCCGCGACGGGCGCGAAGGCGGCCCCCGAAGGCTCCCCGTGCGGGAGGCCATCGCCCTCGCCCAGCAGGTCGGGATCGCGGGCATGGTGCAGATCGGTTGCGACCTCCCCAGCGCGCGCTGGTCGGTGGAAGTCGCGGCCTCGACGCCGGGGGTTCTTGCCGCCGTCGCCCTGCACCCCAACGAAGCGCCGAGGCTGGCCGAGGAGGGGCCAGGCGTGCTCGAGGCGGCGTGGGACGAGATCGACTCGCTCGCAGAAAACCCCAGGGTCCGTGCGATCGGCGAGACGGGTTTGGACTTCTTCCGGACGTCATCGGCCGGGCGCGGTCCTCAGGAGGAGTCGTTCCGCCGGCACATCGCGATGGCCAAGGCGCACGGGAAGGCGCTGGTGATCCACGATCGAGAGGCCCACGACGACGTCGTTCGTGTGCTCGAGGCCGAGGGACCCCCGGACACCGTCGTGTTCCACTGCTTCTCCGGCGGTCCCGAGCTGGCGCGGGTGTGCGCAGATCGCGGCTGGTACGTCTCGTTCGCGGGCACGGTCACCTTCAAGAATGCGGCCAATCTGCGCTCTGCTCTGGCGGTCACGCCGTCGGACCGGGTCCTTGTGGAGACAGACGCGCCGTTCCTGACGCCTCACCCCTACCGCGGACGTCCGAACGCGTCCTACCTCATCCCCGTCACGATGCGCGTCATGGCCGACGTGAGACAGGTCGACCTGGCCGAGCTCGGGACCGCTGTCGCTGCGAACACCGTCGCCGCCTTCGGGGCCTTCTGAGGCGGAGGCTGACCGCCTCCGCGCTGAGACGCCCGGTTTTGGCTGGTTTGGGGCCCTTGATCCCCCACCGGGGTGACCGACAGGTGGTCGTCACGCGGTGGAGCCGCTACCGTCGTGGGCTTGTCGGCCGGGGCGGGGAAGCCCCGGCGGGCGACCCGACTTCCCTACGCGGTCTCCGCGTCCGGGTAAGGACGCGCCGCGCTTGGGGGCGTGCCGCTGTCCGTCCGGGTCCCCGCCGGACCTGTGCCCGGAAACTGCGAGCACTGGAGCCCGGTGAGCGACAACCGCGCGGCCCTGGTCGTCCGTACCCTCGTGGTGGGTGCGGTCGTCGTGGGGACGGTCGGCTTCGTCAATGCCGGCAAGGTCGTCACCGTGTGGGCCGATGGCGGCGAGCGCCAGGTGCGGACCTTCGCCTCCTCGGTCGGCGGAGTCCTGGCTCAACAAGATCTGGTTCTGGGCCCGCATGACGCGGTCATGCCCGGTTCCGACGCGCCCTTGGTCGACGGGGCCCGCATCGAGCTCAGCCGTGGGCGGTTGGTCGTGCTGCGCGTCGACGGGCTCCCGCGCCAGGTGTGGACGACGGCGCAGACGGTCGAGCAGCTCACGGCGACGCTCGGGAGCCGCTACGCCTCAGCCGTGACGACGGCTTCGCGCTCGCAGCGGATCCCGCTCACCGGGCTGACCCTCGATCTCCGGATGCCGAAGAACGTCACGGTGGAGCACGACGGAACATCGACCACGGTGGTCACGACGGCTCCGACAGTCGAAGCCGTGCTCGCCGAGGCGGGAGTCGACCTCGGTAGGCCCGACCTGGTCAGCGCTCGCCTGACCCAGCCGCCGGTCGACGGCTTGACGGTGTCGATAGTCCGCGTGACTCACGAGCGAGTCGTGAGCAGGAAGAAGATCCGCCCGGACACCGTGCGACGAGGCGACCCGGCGCTCTACAAGGGGCAGGTCAAGGTGCTCAAGGCGGGGCGCAGCGGGGTCCGAAGGACGGTCTATCGGTTGACCTTCCATGACGGTGACCGGGTCTCGCGCGAGAAGGTCGCAGTCACCGTGCCCCGCAGACCAGCCGATCGTGTCGTGAAGTACGGCACCAAGACTCGCCCGACGATCAGCTACCCGCGCACCGGAGCAGCCATCGACCAGCTCAATTGGGCGGCCTTGGCCCAGTGTGAGAGCAGCGGAAATCCGCGAGCGGTCGGGGGTGGAGGGATCTACTTCGGCCTCTACCAGTTCAACCTCGGCACCTGGGCGGGCGTCGGAGGCAAGGGGAACCCGGTCGACGCATCCCCGGCTGAGCAGACCCTGCGCGCCAAGCTCTTGTATCGCAGTCGAGGGGCGCAGCCGTGGCCGGTGTGCGGCGCCAGGTTGTTCACCTGATCCGTCCGCGCGGGCGGCTGCGAGACTGACCGGCGTGACCAGCGAGACCGCCCTGCTCGGCGCGCGAGACATCCGTGCCTTGGCCGCCCGACTCGGGCTGCGTCCGACCAAGCACCACGGACAGAACTTCGTCCTTGATGCCAACACCGTCCGCCGTATCGTCGCGTTGGCCGGCCTCGCCCCGGACGACCAGGTCCTCGAGGTCGGCCCCGGGCTCGGATCCCTGACGTTGGGGCTGCTGCCCGCCGCCGCAGGGGTCACGGCCATCGAGATCGACGAGGTGCTCGCCTCCGAGCTTCCGCGGACCGTCGATGCGCGGGCGCCGAGCGTGGCCGACCGACTCCAGGTGATCACCGCCGACGCCTTGCGCATCACCGCGATCCCGGGGTCGCCTCCGACCGCGTTGGTCGCGAATCTCCCCTACAACGTCGCTGTTCCCGTGCTGCTGCACCTGTGGCCGATGGCGCCGACGATTGCTCGCACGTTGGTGATGGTGCAGGCCGAGGTAGCCGATCGGCTCGCGGCAGACCCCGGGAGCAGGGTGTACGGCGTTCCGTCGGTGAAAGCTCGGTGGTACGGAAGCGTGCGCCGGGTGGGATCCGTGAGCCGCACGGTCTTCTGGCCGGCTCCGAACGTCGACTCAGGTCTGGTGCTCGTGGAGCACCGACCGCCTCCTGCGACCAGCGCCCGGCGCGAGGAGGTCTTCGCCGTGGTTGACGCCGCCTTCGCTCAGCGCCGCAAGACGCTTCGCGCGGCCTTGGCGGGGTGGGCGGGTTCACCGGCAGCGGCCGGTGAGCTGCTCGAGCGGGCCGGCATCGATCCGTCGAGTCGAGGCGAGCAGCTCGACGTGGACGCCTTCGCCGCGCTCGCCGAGCAGCGCAGCGCCCTAGGCTCGACCTCGTGACCTCCGCCGCGATGCTGCCTGCCTCGGTCACCGTCCGGGCACCGGCGAAGGTCAATCTCCAGCTCTCGGTGGGCGCGCGTCGTCCCGACGGTTACCACGAGCTCGTCAATGTGTTCCACGCCGTCGGGCTCTACGACGAGGTCACGGCTCGGTCGGGTCGCGGTGACGTGACGGTCGCGGTCGAGGGAGACTCCGCCGAGCTCGTCCCCACCGATGACGCGAATCTGGCGTTCCGGGCGGCGATCGCGCTGGCCGATGCGGCGGGCGTCCCCGCCGACGTCGACCTTCTGGTGCACAAGGGCATTCCGGTCGCGGGCGGGATGGCCGGTGGCTCCGCGGACGCGGCCGCGGCCCTGGTCGCCTGTGATGCGCTCTGGGAGACGCGGCTCGAGCGCGAGACGCTGCTCGAGATCGCTGAGACGCTCGGAGCGGATGTCCCTTTCGCCCTGCTGGGTGGAACGGCCGTCGGTGTCGGAACGGGAACGCAACTGACGCCGGCCCTGGCACGCGGCCGATTCCCCTGGGTCTTCGCGCTGGCCGATGAGGGTCTGCTGACGGCAGAGGTCTACGCGGAGTACGACCGGCTGGTGACGGGGAAGGTGCTGCCCGAACCGCGCGTCTCCGATGCGTTGATGGGAGCTTTGCGAGCCGGCGACGGCGAGGCGCTCGGCCAGGCCTTGAGCAATGACCTCCAACCAGCGGCTCTCTCGCTGCGGCCGCGCCTGGCGTTCACCCTCGACGTGGCCCGCGACGCGGGGGCGCTCGGATCGGTCGTCTCCGGTTCGGGGCCGACGTGCGCTTTCCTGGCCCGCGACGAGGAGCATGCGCTCGACCTGGCCGTCGCGCTCTCCTCAGCCGGGGTGTGTCGCACGGTCAAGCGCGCCGACGGGCCTGTGCACGGCGCCCGCATCGTCGACTCCTCCTAGTCGGGTCTGGTGCAGCGACAAGGGGCCGGGCGTGGCCGGTGTCCAGAGTGAGTTCACCCCAGCAACCTGCGCTCAACCTGGTCAACCTCGAAGCCGTGACCAAGGCCTACGGCACGCGAACTCTCCTGGACGGTGTGTCCCTGGGTGTCTCCGGGGGTGATCGCATCGGCGTGGTCGGGAGGAACGGCGACGGGAAGTCGACCTTGGCGTCCCTCATCGCTGGAGTTGTTCTGCCGGACTCTGGCCGCGTGACCCGGACCGGCGGCGTCACCGTCGGGATGCTGGCCCAGGACGATGGGCTCGACGACGGGGCAGCCGTCCGTACCGTCGTCGCCGGGGACCGGGCCGACCACGAGTGGAACGCCGACTTCCGGGTCCGCAGCGCGGTGGCTGCCCTTCTCGGCGACGTACCGCTCGATGCCACCATCGGCCCGTTGTCTGGTGGCGAGCGCCGACGCGTTGCCCTGGCCGGGCTGGTCGTGGACGATCCCGACCTGCTCGTGCTCGACGAACCGACCAACCATCTCGACGTCGAGGTCGTCTCTCGGCTGGCCGACTACCTCGCCCAGCGCCGGGGGGCGCTTGTGGTGGTGACGCACGACCGGTGGTTCCTCGATGCGGTCGCGACCCGTACGTGGGAGGTGGCCGAGGGCCGCGTCCACGGGTACGACGGTGGCTACGCGGAGTATGTCCTCGCCCGGGCTGAGCGCGAGCGGATGGCGGCGGCCACCGAGTCGCGGCGGCAGAATCTCCTGCGCAAGGAGCTGGCCTGGCTGCGCCGGGGACCGCCGGCCCGCTCCACGAAACCACGATTTCGCATCGAGGCGGCCAACGCTCTCATCGAGGACGTCCCCCCGGCCCGTGATGGCGTGCAGCTTCAGGCCTTCGCGACCACCCGCCTGGGTCGCAGCGTCTATGACGTGGAGGACGTGACCGTCGAGTTCGGGGGGCGCGTGCTGTTCGACCACCTCACCTGGCGGATCGGCCCGGGGGACCGCATCGGTCTGGTGGGCGTCAACGGCTCCGGGAAGAGCACCCTCCTTCGACTCCTGGCGGGCGAGGTGCGCCCGAGCGCCGGACACGTGCGGACGGGGCTCACGGTGCGGCCTGCTTTCCTGACCCAAGACGTCGACGAGCTCGACGGCGACCAGCGCGTGATCGAGTCCGTCGAGGCGGTACGGCGTACGGCCGACCTGGGCGGCGGGCGCACGCTGACCGCCGCGTCGCTCGTGGAACGGATGGGTTTCCCCGCCGAACGCGCCTGGACCAGAGTGGCCGACCTGTCGGGGGGTGAACGTCGCCGGCTCCAGCTGGTGCGCCTGCTGATGGACGAACCCAACGTGCTCCTGCTCGACGAGCCGTCGAACGACCTCGACATCGAGACGCTGACCAGTGTCGAGGACCTGCTGGACGGCTTCGCAGGGCCGATCGTCGTGGTGTCGCACGATCGGTATCTCGTCGAACGGGTGTGTGATCGGGTCTTCGGATTGCTCGGCGACGGACGCCTGCGCGACCTGCCGGGCGGCGTCGACGAATACCTTGAGCGGCGACGCGCGGCCATGGCCGCGGAGGTCTCTCGGCCGAGCCGGGCCGGTGCGCCCGCGGGCACGTCGCCGCCGGAACCCGCGGACGTGATCGGCGCGGCAGGCCAAGGGGGCTCTCAGGTCCTCAGCGCGTCCGACCTGAGGGAGGCCCGCAAGGACCTCGCACGCATGGAGCGGCGGCTTGCCCGGATCACCGAGGAAGAAGCAGCTCTGCATCGAGAGCTGGTCGAGGCGGCCACCGACCACGAGCGGCTGCTCGGTCTCGACGTCAGCCACCGTGCTCTGGTGGCCGAGAAGGCTCGGCTCGAGGAGGAGTGGCTCGAGCGTGCGCACCTCCTGGAGGAGAGTGAGCCCGCGCCCCGAGCCCGGCCTCGCTCGGTCCCGTAGGGTCAGCGAGCAGCACCTTCCCGCGATCCTCAGGAGCCGCATGCCGTCCGCCGAGCTCGAGTGGGGACCCACGGGGGCTCGCGCTCTGGCCGAGCACTGTGACGCACTGGTCCTCGTCGACGTGCTGTCCTTCACGACGGCGGTGACCGTCGCTGTGCGCCGTGGTGTCACCGTGTGGCCCCACGCCTGGGGTGTCGACGGGGCTGAGCACCTGGCTCGTGAGATCGGCGCGGTCCTCGCCCGCGGCCGATCGACGCGCGAGGGTCCGACCTTGTCTCCGGCCAGCCTGCTCGACCTCGCTCCCGGAACCAGGCTGATCCTTCCTTCCCCCAACGGTTCAGGGATCGCGCACGCCGTCATCTCGAGTGGAATTCCCGTCTACGCCGCGTCGCTGCGCAACGTGTCCGCTGTCGTCGCCGCGGTCAGCCGAGTCGACCGCGTCGGCTTGGTGCCGTCCGGAGAACGATGGCCCGACGGCAGTCTCCGCCCCGCGTACGAGGACTGGATCGGAGCCGGTGCGGTGGCCGCGGGGCTCGGGGCGGCGTCGGGCGGCTCGAGTCCTGACGCGCAAGCTGCCGCCCTCGCCTTCCAGGCGCGTCGACCGCTGGCGGAATGCCCGAGCGGGGCCGACCTGATTGAGCGGGGCTTCCTCAGCGACGTGCAGATGGCGGACGACCTCGACGTGGACGACGTCGTCCCCGTCCTCACCAGCGGACGGTTCGTCGCCCTCTAGGTCTACGGCGCCGGAGTGTCCTCGGCGTCGAACGGGGAGACCAAGACCCGTAGGAGGTCCGCCAGCTGCGCGCTCTGCTCATCGCTGAGACCGGTGAGGATGGCTCGCTCGTGGACGAGGAGGTCGGCGAGCGCCGCGTCGACCTGCGCACGGCCAGAGTTGGTGAGGCTCACCTGCACCCCCCGGCGGTCGTCGGGGTCGGGCCGCCGGGCCACGAGTCCCTTGCTCTCCAGCCGGTCGATGCGGTTGGTCATCGTGCCTGAGGTGACCAGCGTCCGCGTCAGGAGGGTGCCGGGCGAGAGCTCGTACGGCTGACCGGCGCGACGCAGCGCGGCGAGCACATCGAACTCCCACGGCTCGAGCGCGTGTTCGGCGAAGGCGAGGCGTCGGGCGCGGTCGAGGTGTCGGGCGAGCCGGGTCACGCGGGAGAGGACGCCGAGGGGGGACACGTCGAGGTCCGGGCGCTCGCGGCGCCAGGCCTCGACCAGTCGATCGACCTCGTCCTCCACGGGTTCCACCGTAGTCTCTCGACGTCGAGAGACTGATCGGGGCGGGAGAGGCCCCAGACGCTCACCGGGTCTTCAGGCCGCGAGCTCGACTCCCAGAGACAGCAGCAGTTCGCGGACGCGGTGCTCGATCTCGTCGCGGACCGGGCGTACGTCCGCGACGGACTTGCCGGCCGGGTCGTCCAGCGCCCAGTCGACATACCGCTTGCCCGGGAACACGGGGCAGGAATCGCCGCAGCCCATGGTCACCACGACGTCAGCAGCCCTCACGATCTCGTCGGTCCACGGCTTGGGGAATTCGGCAGAGATGTCGATCCCGCGTTCGTGCATGGCCTCGATGGCCGAGGGATTGACCGACGAGCCCGGTTCGCTGCCGCCGGACCAGGCCACCGCGTTGCCGGCGGCCAGGTGCTGGAAGAAGCCCATGGCCATCTGACTCCTCCCCGCGTTGTGCACGCACAAGAACAGCACGATCGGCTTGCCGCTCCCGCCCTTCCCCTCGACCCGCGCCAGCGCGTGGAGTCGCTGGCGGGCGAACCGCTCGGCGAGCAGGGGCAGAAAGGCCGGGACGGCCGCGTGGTCGGCGAACTGGTCGTAGCTGCTAGTCAGAAATCCTTCGATCGTTTCCTGCCCGAAGATCCCGGCGAACTCGGTCCGAAGATTGGCTGCAGCCGTCTTCAGGGCCAGCTGTTGGTCGATCGATGGCGTCGGGCGTGCGGGATCGGTCATGACAGGGCCTCCGTGGGCGTCGGGGTGGTGGCTCGATGGACTCGTTCCTCGATCAGGTCGTAGGCGGCGTCGAACGCCGCGTCTTCGCCGGTGCGAACCGGGTCGGGGATCGACCAGTGCAGGACCTTTCGGTCGCTGGCCAGCAGGGCTTCGTGGGCTTCGTCGCAGACGGCGATCAAGAGGTCGTCGGAGCGGCGCACGTCTTCCAGTCGGCTCGTCGTGGCTCCCTTGAGCGGGAGTCGTCGTCGCCGGGCGACCGCGATCGTGCCCTCGTGCAGCCGGTCCGCGGGGCGGGTGCCGGCCGAGGCGACGGGGATCGAGGACCGCTCCCGCCACAGCGCCGCGGCGAGCTGTGACCGCGCGGAGTTCCCGCGACAGACGAAGACGATGCGTTCACCGGAGACCTCAGCGTCGAGCGCGAGACTCGAGACGGCCCCGGGGATCAGTTGAAGGTAGGTGCGCCGGCGGTCGCCCTCGGATCGCACCTGACGGATGAGTCCGGCCTCGCGCAAGACCTTGACGTGGTGAGCCACGAGGTTGGACGGCAAGGCGAGCAGGCGTCCGACCTCGACGGGGGCCAGGTCGGAGACCGCGAGGGAGTCCACGATCGCAAGACGGGAGACGTCGGCCAGGGCGGCGTGCCTCGCCGCTCGGACCGCGCGTGTTTCGTCAGCGCGCTTAGGCTCTGATTGCTCAATGACCATTGAGTCAATGTACAATGAGGTATCCGCACGGTGCAACCCCAAGCGGAACTCAGGGGACTCGCGCGCCGTGTCATGGCGGACGGTCTCAGTTGTTGAACTGGTCCTCGAGGCACTGCTGGATCTGCGCGTCGGTCAGGTTGGGGTCGAGGCAGTCCACCGCAGTCGAGAACACCCAGATCGTGAGGATCGTGATGAGGATCCCGCCGATCAGGGCGAGGGCACCGAGGATGGTGCCGGCGATCGCCATCCCCTGTCCGCCTGCGGTTCCGTTGCTGGCATTGCGCCAGGCGATGATGCCGATGACCAAGGCCACCAAACCCAGGAGCGCCCCGATGACGGGGAACCAGAACCCCAGAGCAGCAATGATGCCGACGACGAGCGCTCCCACCGCTAGCCCCTTGGGCAGCTCGCGGCTCGGCTCGCCGTAGCCCGGTGCCACGCCGTACGGCGGGGGATAGGTACCAGGCGGGTAGCCAGCTGCGGGGTTGGCGGCGGGGTAGCCGGGCGGAGCCGCGGGCGGCGGGTAACCCTGAGGGCTCCCCTGCTGTGGGTATCCCTGGGGCGGGTAGCCCGGTTGCGGATAGCCGGGCGGCTGCTGAGGTGGTTGCTGGGGCGGTTGCTGGGGATCCGGGGTGGGCGCTGCGTACGGGTCCTGTGGCTCGCTCATGGTCGAGGACGGTAGCGGTCCCGTGCGGGGCGTGCGCAAGTGCGCAACGCGCACGCGGGTCGGGCTAGGTGGGATCTCGGTCGGACAGGCGTGGGCGTGCTTCCAACCCGGACAACCCGTTCCACGCGAGGTTGACCAAGTGGGCGGCGACATCGGCCTTCTTGGGCTTGCGCACGTCGAGCCACCACTGACCGGTGAGAGCGACCATGCCCACGAGCATCTGCGAATACATCGGGGCGAATTTCGCGTCGAAGCCCCGGGCCTTGAACTCGCCGACGAGCAGATGTTCCACCTGGGAGGCGATGTCGTTGATCAGGCTTGCGAACGAACCCGTTGAGGTGCCCACCGAGGAATCGCGGACCAGGATTCGAAAGCCGTCCGCGTTGTCGTCGATGTAGTCGAGCAGGGCCAGGGCCGCTTGTTCGAGCAGCAGTCGAGGATGTCCGCCGGTGAGCGCAGAGGTCACACCTTCGAGCAGCCGTTGCATCTCGCGGTCGACGACGACGGCGTAGAGGCCTTCCTTGCCTCCGAAGTGCTCGTAGATCACTGGTTTGGAGACGCCCGCCTTGCTGGCGATCTCCTCGACGCTGGTGCCGTCAAAGCCCTTCTCGGCGAACTGCTTGCGACCGACCTCGATCAGCTGGGCGCGTCGTTCGGCACCGGTCATGCGTCCGCGGCCCACCTTGGTGGGCTGGGGCGCAACGACCGAGGCGGCGCCCGCTCCAACCTGGTCCACTCAGGCCGCCCTGCGGCTGGCCAGCCGCTGAGCATCGGGCCACCGGACGTCGTAGGCCCAGCCGGCCCGTTCGAAGCCGCGAATCAGCACGGCGCTGGGGTCGATCTGTCCGGGAAGCACTCCGTGCCGCGCTGCCGTGGGGTCGGCATGGTGGAGGTTGTGCCACGACTCACCGAGGCTCGGAACGGCCATCCAGGCGAGGTTTCCGGACCGGTCACGCGTGGTGAACGGCTTGGCGCCGTACACGTGGCACAGCGAGTTGATCGACCAGGTGACGTGGTGGAGAAGTCCGACCCGGACGAAGCCGGCCCAGAACAAGGCGGTGAGCCCGCCCTGCCACGACCACGTGAGGAGGGCGCCGAGCAGCGCCGGCACGAGGAGGGAGAACGCGACCAGCCAGGGGAAGGCGCGCGAGACGCGCACCATGTCGCGGTCGCGCATGAGGTCGGGGGCGTACTTGCTCTGGCTGGTCTGCTCGACGTCGAACAGCCAGCCCACGTGCGCGTACCAGAGACCCTTGGTGAGCGCCCGTACGTCTTCGCCGTACCGCCAGGGGCTGTGCGGATCCCCCTCACGGTCGCTGAACGCGTGGTGCTTGCGATGGTCGGCGACCCAGCGGATGACCGGTCCCTCGATGGCCAGAGACCCGGCGAGCGCGAGGCCGACCCGCAGCGGGCGCTTGGCCTTGAACGCGCCGTGGGTGAGATAGCGATGGAAACCAACGGTGATGCCGAACCCTGAGATCAGGTAGAAGACGACCAGCAGTCCGAGGTCGACCCAGCCGATGCCCCAGCCCCAGGCGACGGGGATAGCCAGCAGGATGGCCAGGAAGGGGACGCCCACGAAGATCCCCAGGGCGACCTGCTCCCAGGTGCGCTTGTGGTCGTCACCGTGGAAGACGTTGCCGTCCGGCTCAGGGGGCGCCGTCTTCGCACCCTCACGAAGCGGGGGCGAGGGGGCGGTTGGAGTGTCTGGCTGGGTCACGGCTGCCCCTCGTTCGGGATCGGATGGGAACGTCGTCGGAGATCTGATGGTTACGCCACCGTAACCTACGGTTGCGTAGGTTACTAGCCAGCGGGCGGGTGCCGCGCTGGTCCGGCCGTACCCTGGGTCCCGCTGTCCCGGGTCGTTCAATGGCAGGACGCGACTCTTTGGAAGTCGTCATCGTGGTTCGAATCCACGCCCGGGAGCGTTGCCGAGGAGGTCCGGCGCACCGATACCCTGGAGTCCCGCACGCCGTCGTCGTCGAGGGAGCAGCGTGAGCCCGGTGTCTCCGGTGGGCGCGACCGGTCCCGCGGCCGTCGTGGTGCTGGCCGCGGGTGAGGGCAAGCGGATGCGCTCCAGCACGCCGAAGGTGCTCCACGAGGTGGCCGGGCGCAGCCTGATCGCCCACGTCCTGCACAGCGCTCGAGCCCTCGACCCCTCGCACCTGATCGTGGTGGTCGGGCACGGGCGGGAGGCCGTGGCGAGCCACGTGCGGGGCGCCGACGCTGCGGCCGAGACCGTCGTGCAGGCCGAACAGCTCGGCACCGGTCACGCCGTCCGCCTGGCGTTGCAGGCGCACCCAGACCTCGAGGGCGTGGTGGTGGTGGTCTCAGGGGACAGCCCCCTGCTCAGCGCCGACACCCTGGCCGCCCTCGTGTCCAGGCACGCCGACGACCGAGCCGCAGCCACCGTCGTCACCGCCGTTCTCACGGATCCCACTGGATACGGTCGAATCGTCCGCGACGACGACGGTGACGTGGCGGCGATCGTCGAGCACCGCGACGCCGACGCCGAGGTGCTGGCGCTGGCCGAGGTCAACAGTGGGGTCTTCGCCTTCGACGCTCGCGAGCTGCGCTCGGCCCTGACTGCGGTCGGGCGAGACAACAGCCAGGGCGAGGAATACCTGACCGACGTCGTCGGCTTGCTCGTCGCCGAGGGCCGTACGGTCTCCTCGTTGGTCGTCCGGGATCCGCTCGAAGTGTTGGGAGTCAACGACCGGGCCCAGCTCGCAGCGGTGTCCGCGCACATGCGTGACCGCGTCGTCGGTGGGTGGATGCGCGCCGGGGTCACGATCGCCGACCCCGCCACCACCTGGATCGACGTCACGGTGCTCCTTGGGCCCGATGTGACGTTGCTCCCGGGCACGCAGCTCTACGGCACTACGGCCATCAGCAGCGGGGCCACCGTGGGCCCAGACTCCACCCTGCGCGACGTCGTGGTCGACGAGGGCGCCACGGTCGTCAGGAGCCACCTCGAGGCGGCGGAGATCGGGGCCGACGCCGTGGTCGGGCCCTACTCCTACGTTCGTCCGGGGACGGTGCTCGGGGCCGGGGCCAAGATCGGCGCCTACGTCGAGACCAAGAACGCGCGGATCGGGGACGGCTCGAAGGTCCCTCATCTGTCCTATGTCGGCGATGCCGATATCGGCGAAGGCAGCAACATCGGGGCCGCGACGGTGTTCGTGAACTACGACGGCGTCGACAAGCACCGCACGGTCGTCGGCGATCACGTGCGCATCGGCAGTGACACGATGCTCCTGGCCCCGGTCACCATCGGAGACGGCGCCTACACCGCAGCCGGTTCGGTGATCGACTCAGACGTGCCGCCCGGCGCCATGGGGGTCGCGCGGGCACGGCAGCGCAATGTCGAGGGATGGGTCGCCCGACGTCGCGCGGGCACCTCATCGGCGGCCGCCGCCGAGCAGGCGGTTCACAGGGCACAATCAGGGTCCGAGGACCACCCGATACCTTCACCCCCATCGGACTCCAGCGAGGGGCAAGCCGAGTGACCGGCATCAAGACCGCGAACGAGAAGACGCTCAAGCTGTTCAGCGGCCGCGCACACCCTGAACTGGCCGAGCAGGTGGCTGAGCATCTCGGCGTCCAGCTGGTGCCGACGGCGGCCTACGACTTCGCCAACGGCGAGATCTTCGTCCGGTTCCAGGAGTCCGTCCGCGGCAGCGACGCCTTCGTGATGCAGTCGCACTCGATCGACATCAACAAGTGGATCATGGAGCAGCTGATCATGGTCGACGCCCTGAAGCGGGCGTCCGCCAAGCGCATCACCGTGGTGCTCCCGTTCTACGGCTACGCCCGCCAAGACAAGAAGCACCGTGGCCGGGAACCCATCTCGGCGCGTCTGATGGCCGATCTCTTCAAGTCAGCCGGCGCCGACCGCCTCATGGCCGTCGACCTGCACACCGCCCAGATCCAGGGCTTCTTCGACGGTCCGGTCGACCACCTCTTCGCCCTGCCGCTGCTCGCATCCCACGTCGGCCGCCGGGTGGATCGTTCGAGGGTCGCGGTCGTGTCGCCGGACGCCGGTCGACTGCGGCTGGCTGAGCGCTGGTCGGAGACGCTCGGAGGCGCGCCGCTGGCCTTCATCCACAAGACACGCCATCCCGACCGGCCCAACGAGGCGACGGCCAACCGAGTCGTCGGTGACGTCGCTGGTCGCATCTGCATCCTGCAGGACGACATGATCGACACCGGCGGCACGATCACCAAGGCTGCCGACGCGTTGTTCGAGGCCGGGGCCGCGGACGTCATCATCGCGGCCACGCACGCCATCTTCTCGCCGCCGGCCGTCGATCGGTTGAAGAACTCGCGCGTCTCCGAGGTCGTGGTCACCGACACGCTCCCGATCACCGACGACATGCGTTTCGACAAGTTGACGGTGCTGGGCATCGCGCCGCTGCTGGCCCGGGCCATCCGCGAGGTGTTCGACGACGGGTCGGTCACGAGCCTGTTCGACGGGAACGCGTGACCGCGGGGCCGCTGGCACCCGATCCCGCCGCCTGTCGGTGATCTCGAGCATGCCGCGGTTTGGGCAGCCCCGCGGGACCCCGTAGACTCAGCGCCTGTTGCCCCGGCGAGGGAGCAGGTCGCGCGAGCGGCCCGTCCTCCGTGATCGACGCGGTCCCCGTGTCGTGCGCGTCGCGTCGCCGGGTCGACCGCCGTCTGTTGTCGCACCGCCGCCTTCGAGGAGCTCCACCGCATGCCCGAGATCCAGATCGCCGCCGAACCCCGTACCGAGTTCGGCAAGGGGGCTGCTCGCCGCGCTCGCCGCGCTCAGCTGGTGCCGGCTGTCGTCTACGGCCACGGCACCGACCCGCGCCACGTCACGCTCCCCGAGCACGAACTCATGCTGGCCCTCAAGAGCGCCAACGTGCTGCTCGAGCTCGACATGTCCGGTGACAAGGAGCTCACCCTCCCCAAGTCGGTGCAGCGGGATCCGATCCGGGGCAGCATCGAGCATGTCGACCTCATCGTCGTGAAGCGTGGCGAGAAGGTGGTAGTCGAGGTCGTGCTCCACGTCACCGGTTCGCCGGTCGACGGCGGCGTCATCGACATCGTGGCCAACACGATCACGATCGAAGCCGAAGCCACCTCCATCCCCTCCGAGCTCACGGTCGACCTCGACAAGAGCACCCCGGGCATGCAGGTGCACGCCAGCGACCTCGTCCTCCCCGCGGGCACGACCCTGCAGATCGACCCAGACACGCTGGTCGCCCACGTCCTGTCCCCGCAGGTCGAGGCCGAACCCGAGGTCGAGGTCGAGGAGACTGACGAGGCCGCGGCCGAGGGCGACGCGCCCACCGAGGCGAGCGACGAGGCCTGACCTCCACGCGACCCGCCCTTCGGCAGCTTCCGGCGTTCACCCTGAGGGGCGACCAGCGATGAGCGTTCGTCGATGAGCAGCGTGTGGCTCGTGGTCGGGCTGGGCAACCCCGGGCCGGACTACGCCGGGCACCGACACAACGTCGGGTTCCGGGTGTTGGACCTGCTCGCCGACCGCTCGGGTGGCCGGTTCAAGTCCCACAAGGGCCGCGCGGACGTCGTTGAGACGCGGTGGGGTGACCAGCGGGTCGTCCTGGCCAAGCCCCGGACCTACATGAACGAATCGGGCGGACCGGTGGCCGCCCTCCGGGACTTCTTCGGAGGGGACACCGAGCAGGTCGTCGTCGTCCATGACGAGCTGGACCTCGACTTCGAGGTGCTTCGGCTCAAGCGCGGGGGTGGCGACAACGGTCACAACGGGCTGCGGTCCGTGACCAAGGTTCTTGGACCCGACTACGTCCGGGTCCGGGTCGGAATCGGACGTCCACCGGGACGCATGGAGCCGGCGAGCTTTGTCTTGCGTGACTTCTCGGCTACGGAGCGTGCGCACCTCGGCCTTGTCGTCGACCGGGCCGCGGACGCCTGCCTGAGCATCGTCGAGGAGGGGCTCGAGCGGGCCCAGAACCTGTTCAACCCCAAGCCTTGACGGGTTCTCAGGTCACGCTCGTGTCGCAGAACGAGGGGCCGGCCGGCGGCTTGACACCATTGGGTTAGTCCGTTGGTCACCGATCAGGGTCGTCCGTTCGGACCGTTCCCTACCCTAGGCCTGTCGGGGCGGCCGTGGCTCTGCTTGACTCCTTGCACCGCCTGCTGAAATCGGTTCCGGGCGGTAGGAACCTTCGGGGTAGGGGCAATGTCGGTCGAGGACGAGGTTCGGACAGGCACCGACCTGTCGAGCCCGCTGGCTGAAGGCCCCTCGGCGCGCAGCCGCGGCCTCACGCCGTTGCCCAGGCAAGGAGATGTCGGTGCGTCCTCGCCTGGGGCGCAATCCGCCGCGCGACTCACGGTTGTTGACATCACGGTCGCTGGCGACGAGCTGGAGGGAGAGGTGACGGACACCGCGACCGCAGCGGACGATCCGTCATCGGTCACGATCTCCGTGGACACCCTCGAGGTCGTTCGCGACTCGCCATCCGAGGCGCCCGCGGCCGCCTCGCGGAGCTGGCAGCGCCGATACCGAACCTCGGTCCTGCTGCTCGACGTCCTGGTGGCGCTGGACGCCTCCGTGCTCACGGTCATCGTCCGGCCGGGCGCGTTTCAACGGCCGATCATGGTCGCCGCCGCCTTCGCCCTGCCGATCGTCTGGGTGGCGATGTTGGCGCTCGCTCGGGCCTATGACGAACGCATCTTCGGGATCGGATCAGACGAATATCGACGCGTCCTGTCGGCTGGGGTCGCCCTGATCGCCAGCGCGGCGTTCCTGGCGTATGCCTTCCAGCTGACGATTGCCCGCGGTTTCGTCCTGGTCGTCTTGCCCTTCACCGTCGTCCTCGACCTCGGCGGCCGCTACCTCCTTCGCCGTCGGCTGCACCGTCGCCGCGCGAAGGGGCAATGCATGAAGCGGGTGGTCATCGTCGGGGACGACAGGGCCGCTCTTCAGCTCGCCACCCAGCTCCGGCGCTTCCCCCATCACGGACTCGAGCCCGTGGCCGTCTGTCTCACCTACGGCAGCGATCACTCCTCGGTCCAAGACCAAGGCCTGCCGACCCTCGTCGGGGTCGAGCGCGCCGTCGAGGCCGTCCGTGAGCACGACGCCGACGTGGTGGCCGTGCTGACCGGTCCGGTCATGGCGGGGCCCAACCTGCGCCGGTTGTCGTGGGATCTCGAAGGGACCGAGACCGAGCTTCTGGTCTCGGCCGGACTGATCGAGGTCGCTGGTCCTCGGGTGCACGTGACTCCTGTGGACGGTCTCCCGTTGCTCAACTTGGCCAAGCCCCGCTTCAGCGGCCTCAGTCGCGTGGGGAAGGGCCTGTTCGACCGCATCACGGCCCTGGCTGCGCTCATCGCGCTGAGCCCGTTCTTGCTGGGCATCGCGTTCGCCATCAAGCGGAGCTCTCCCGGACCGGTGTTCTTCCGGCAGACCCGCATCGGACGGGCGGGGCGCACCTTCAAGATGGTCAAGTTCCGCTCGATGGTGGTCCACGCAGAGGCCGAGCGAGACGGGCTCCTGGATCAGACCGACCGCGACGGGCCGATGTTCAAGATGCACGACGACCCGCGCGTGACTCCCGTCGGCCGCTGGATGCGCCGCTACTCCCTCGATGAGATGCCCCAGCTGCTCAACGTGGTGATGGGGCAGATGTCCTTGGTCGGCCCGCGGCCGCCGCTGCCCCAAGAGGTCTCCGAGTACGACGACGACGTCAAGCGTCGGCTGCTCGTCAAGCCAGGCATGACCGGGCTGTGGCAGGTCAGTGGCCGCGCCGACCTGCCCTGGGAAGAGTCCGTGCGCCTGGACCTTCGCTACGTCGACAACTGGTCGGTGGCCTTCGACCTGGTCATCCTCTGGAAGACCGTGCGGGCCGTGATTCACGGTCACGGGGCCTACTGAGGCGACTCGAGGGCGCTCGTCGGGGGGCTGATCCGTTCACCCGTTCGGGTGTCACCCGTTTGCCGTAACTCTCCCGCGGCGACGTCATCCCTCTCGCCGTTCGACGTCGCAGTGGCGCATGTCACGTCGGCCCTCGTCGATGTGACGTGGTTCACCGTGCGTTCACCCTGAGTGCGGACGCGCGCGACGGCCCGGGCCACCTCCACGGCATGTGGTGACTCTCGGTAGTCGAACCCCCCGTCGTGGGGTGGGACGTCGTTCCACGTGTGCGTGGTGCGGCTTTGGTCAACGCCGGGGTGGCTACGTACCGTCGACGCCCAGACCGGTCGGGGTGGGTCAAGGGCCCCCGGACCAAGGCCGAAACAAGGCGGGACGGACTGTTCCGCCACACCCGTGCGCGGGTCTGCACAGAAACCGGAGAGCCCCTCATGGGTCGACATGCTGTTCAACGCCCTCGTGCCGTTCTTTCAGTCGTGGCCGCAGGTGCTGCCGTCGCGGTCGTGGCCGGCATCCTGAGCGTCGATGGTGCCGCCACCGCGAAAGCGCCGCGCTGGTCGGACAACCTGGTCAGCAACCCCGACTTCGAGTCCGGCAACGCCGGATGGAACACCCAGAACCCCAAGGCGCGGCTGGGCAGTGGCTCCGGGCACGACAGCGGCCGGGCGGCCCAGCTCGTGGCCACCGCTGACGGTGCGCACCTGTTGCTCAATGACAGTCCCAACATCGTGCGGTCCGCGGAGGCCGACACCAGGTACGCAGCGTCGGTCTGGGTTCGCAGTGACAGCCGCAACCTGACGGCGACCCTGCGCTTCCGCGAGGTTGTCGGGCGCACGCTGGTCGGTCGAGGGGAGGCCAAGGTCAGGCTTGGCGGCGGGGACTGGCAGCAGATCAAGGCGGAGTACGTCGCTGCACGGTCTGGCAGCGAGATCGCCGTGCAGGTGATCGCTATGCGCGTGGCCAAGGGAACGACCCTGAGCGTCGACGATGTCGATGTCCGGATGCAGCTGCCCGCTGAGGAGGCGCCGGCGCCCGAGGCGAAGCCGGAGCCGACCAAGACTCAGGAGCCCAAGCCCGAGCCGACCACGTCGCAGGAGCCGAAGCCGGAGCCGACCACGAGCGAGGTGGCCAAGCCCCCGGCGCCCCCGGCCAAGGGCAGCACGTTGTTCGGGGCCAGTGTCTACACGGGCGACGGGACGTCGTTCGCCGAGGCCTTGAAGCGGTCGAACGCCGCATACGGCGGCCTCAAGGTGGTCCGTGTCTTCCACCCCGGTCTGCCGACGGCATGGGAGAAGAAGGCCGGAACCACGGGCGGTCCCGTCGTGGTCTCGTTCAAGGCCAACCCCAAGGAGGTCGTGACGGGCAAGCTCGACGCCTTCTTCAAGGACTGGTTCAACCAGGCTCCTCGCGATCGGGACATCTACTGGACCAACTATCACGAGCCCGAGGACAACATCGAGCGGGGAGAGTTCACGGCTGCTCAATACCGTGAGGCCCTGCGCCGGCTGGACTCGCTGGCCGACCAGGCGGGGAACAAGCACCTCAAGACCGCAACGATCTGGATGTGTTACGACCTCAAGCCGGGCTCGGGTCGAGACTGGCGCGACTACTACCCCGGGTCGGACGTCGTGGACCTGATGGGCTGGGACTGCTACAACCGCGGCCGCGACACGGGCAGCTATGACTCACCGGCCAGCATCCTCGACGACCTGCGGAAGACGTCGGAGTCGATGGGCAAGCCGTGGGGTCTCGGCGAGTACGCGAGCAAGCTCGCTGCCGGCGACGACGGCAAGGGTCGGGCGGCATGGCTCCAGGCCTCGGCTGACTATGCCGTCTCGCACGACGCGGCGTTCGTGAACTACTTCGACGCGTTCGGAGGGGCGGTCTCCAACCCCGAGTACCGGCTGCTCGACGGGCCGTCGAAGGCAGCCTGGAAGGCGGTCGTCAGCGGAAGCTGAGACAGCGCCGCTCGAGGACCGCCTCGAGCGCCCCACGAGCGGCACGCGATGCGTCGGACGGCCTTACCGGCCGTTCGGCGCATCGGTCGTCACCGAATCGGATGATGTAACTTCGAGCGACCGGCGCGACACTAGTCGTGACGTTCCCGGGGGTCTTCGTCGGCCGAGTGCGGCCAGCTCCTCGGATCACCAGTGCCGTCTCGACGTGAGGATTGACTGTTGGCTGCCACAGACGGGGGACAGGGACGCGGCGGGCGGCAGCGGGGAACCATCGCGATCGTCGTGGTCTGCGTCCTGCTGGGTGGCCTCGCGGGGTTCGCGTTCTACTCGGTGCAGTCTCCGGTCTACGAGTCGGAGACGTCCGTGCTGGTCCTTCCCACAGCCGGCGGGCTCGACTCCAGCGTCGGTGGGACCAGGACCGGTGAGGTGCAGATCCAGACCGAGGCGGAGGTGGCAGGCTCCGCCCAGGTGGCCGCGGCCGCTTCGGACAGTCTCGACGGCGCGGCCTCGCCCCAGGAGCTGATGGCCGACGGCACTGTGACGACCAGCCCGAACAGCGAGGTGCTGGTCATCGGCTTCTCGGCCGGGACTCAGGAGCTCGCGCGCGACGGTTCGCAGGCGTTGGCCCAGGCCTATCTCGACCGTCGTTCGGCGGACGCGAAGCAGGCGCGCGACGACGCCGTTGGGGTTCTCGAATCCAAGCTCACCGAAGCACAGGCGAACCTGACCGAGGCCACGGTCGCTCTGGCTGCGGCCCGAGTGGCCGGAAAGGTCGCGGACGAGGCTCAAGCCGAGGCCGACATCGCCCTCGCGCAGAGCCAGATCTCTGACGTCAACAGCAGGCTGGTCGCCCTTCGGGTCCAGACGACCCAGGGCGGGCAGATCATCAGTGAGGCTCCGCTGCCGCAGAACCCCCAGTCTCCCGTGCTCTGGATCGACCTGGCCGCTGGGCTGCTCCTTGGTGCTCTGATCGGGTCCGGGATCGTGTTGGCCCGGGATCGGATGCGATCAACCGGGCAACCGGCCGACGTGCCAGCCCTCTCTCCAGCGCCAGCGGTCGTCCGGCACGTACCCGCACCCGTCTCGCCAGCGGTCGGCGTGCCCATGGCCTCCGAAGAAGAAGCAGGAGACAGGCCCCGCGGTGAGGACGCTGCTTCCGGACTGCAGGTGCTGGCTTCCCTCGAGCTCGACGACGCCGGGACCGTGTCAGCAGCGGAGGCCGCCGCTCTGGGTGAGCTGGCCGTCGCTATCGCCGGTCGCGGCGGTCCCGACGGCCCGGTGATCGTGGTGGGCGTCGACTACCCCGCCTTGATGACCGGCGCAGCCTTCGCCCTGAGCGACGCCTGGGCCTCGGCGGTTGGCGGGAGCGCGCTGGTCCTCACCGAGCAGAGCGCACCCGGCTCCAGGGGCATGTCCGTGGCCGGTCGCGGGCTGACCGACGTGCTCAGCGGCGAATGGCCGGTCGACGGGACCGTGGAGGTCGTCGAGGCCGGCCGTCAGGCTGTGCTCGGCGTCGGGCTGGCCAAGCTGGAGCTCCCTCCGGCGACCCAGCGGCGCCGGCTCGCCAACGTGTGGTCTGACCTCGAGGAGGAATACGGCACGGTGCTTGCTCATGTGCAGGTCCCCTTCGACGGGGCCCTCGCGCAAAGTGTGCTGCAGACAGCCGGGCCCGTGCTCGTCGTCGTCAAGGTCGGGCTGAGTCAGCAGCAAGATCTCGCCTATGCCGTGGAGCAGCTCAACTGGCTCGGAGTGGCCGATCAGGTGGCCGGCATCGTGTCCGTGTCCAGCGCCAGCCACGCAGCGACTGCTACGAAGCCGTCCGGTGGTACGGCCAAGGGCAGGTCGGCGCGATCCGCGAAGGTGGACGTCGATCTGAGCGGCGACACCGCACTCGTCGAGGAGGGGTCCGGACGTGCCGACCAGTGACCCTGCCGCGCCACCGATCTCGGTCGTCGTGCCCACGCGTGGCCGTCCCGACCTGCTGCGCGTGGCCGTTGAGAGCATCCTCTCTCAGACCTATCCCGGTCAGATCGACTGCGTCGTCGTGCACGATCAAGAACCCGCCGACACCTCGCTCGACGAGCTCACCACGCCCACTCGAACGGTGCGGGCGATTCGCAACGAGGGGCGCCCTGGCCTGGCCGCTTCACGGAATGCAGGCCTACGCGAAGTTTCCAACGACTTCACGGCTTCCTGCGATGACGACGATGCGTGGCACCCGCGCAAGCTCGAACGTCAGATGGAGCGCCTGCAGCAGCATCCCGACCTGATGGTGGTGGGCGCCGGAATCCGATTGCGGATGGCCGAGGATCGGCTGGTCGAGTGGCTCGGCCCAGCGGATCTCGTCACCCAGGACGACCTCTTCCGGTCGCGCCGCAAGGAGCTCCACTCCTCGACGTTGCTGATGAAGACCTCGGTGTTCGAGCGCGTGGGTCTGTACGACGAGACCCTGCCGCACAGCTATGCCGAAGACTACGAATGGCTGCTGCGCGCCGTGCGCTTGGGACCTATCGGTGTGGTGCGCGAGCCCTTGGCCACGATCAAGAAGGACGGTCAGTCCTGGTTTCGTGAGCGCAACGAGGTCGTGTCCCAAGCCCTGCAGTACGTCCTGGTGCAGCATCCCGAGATCAGCCGTTCGCGGGCGGGCCACGCGCGCATCCTGGGTCAGATCGCGTTCGCCGAGGCCAGCCTCGGCCACCGCAAGGAAGCGTGGCGTTGGATCGGCAGGTCACTTTCCCGATGGCCCTTCGCCCCGCAAGCGGGGATGGCAGCCGTCCAGACAGTCTTCGACGTGGACCCCCGGCTCTTGCTCCGATCGGCGCGGTTGGTGGGCCGTGGCCTCTCATGAGGCCACAGGCAGCCGGGTCGGGACGCTAGGAGACGGCGTGGACTCCGGGGCGCCGTCGGCACCCTCTCGCCGTGCGGGTCGACCCCCTTCGGTTCTCGTGACAGGGATGCCGCGCTCGGGAACCACCTGGCTGGCTCGAGAGCTGGCGCACGCGCGCCGTGCGGGTCTGCCAGGGCGTGAACCGATGAATCCGCGACCGGGCCAGTTCGCGCTGGGGGGGACCCTCGAAGGCTGGGCCCGGCTGGAGCGACCGACGTCGGCGCAGGTACGGATTCTCCAACGGTGCTATGCCGGGCTTGAGCCGAGGACTTACAGCCGGTACGGACTCCGTCGATGGCTGGCTCCCTGGCCGTGGACGACCACCATCGTCAAGGACCCCTTTGCCCTGCTGTCCGTGCCCGCCGTCGTCGAGCACACCGGCGCCGTCCCCGTCGTGCTCTATCGGCACCCTGGTGCGGTGCTCGCCAGCTATCGACGGATGGGTTGGACCGCCGACCTGACAGAGGCGCACCGCCTCCAGGGCCGAACCGTGGCGGAGCCGGTCGCCGACGATGTCGAGGCCATGGCTGAGTTCTGGAGCTTTCTCTATTCCGGTGTCCTCGCCTGGCTGGATCGCGTTCCCGGGACGATCGTGGTGTCCCACGCCGAGCTGACGTCCGGTGGTCGGGTCGCGGTGGCTCGTGTGATGAGGGCCGCTGGCCTCAGCCCGCGAAACAAGGCTTCCAGCCCTGAAGACCGCCCCGCGTCATCGGCAGTGAAAGAGGGTCAGCTGCACGGGTTCGAACGTGAAGCCTCGGATGTCATCGAGGGCTGGCGCACGCGGCTGCTGCCCGTCGACGTGGACCGGATGGATCGCGCCGCCGGGGTTGTGTGGGACGAGCTCCAGCGCAACCGTTTGGACCTGAGTTGATGGCTGATGAGCGACGAGCGAGGACGGTGACATGACGACCCCCAATTTCATCTACGTCGGGCCGGACAAGGCCGGCTCGTCGTGGCTGCACGAGGTCTTGCTCACCCACCCTCAGGTCTTCATGCCCGAAGCCAAGGATCTCTACTTCTTCGACCGCTACTACGACCGAGGGCTGGACTGGTATCTCTCGCAGTTCGAAGCCGCTGGCGAGCAGCATCGTGTGGTCGGTGAGGTGTGCCAGGACTACCTGTTCTCCGCTCGGGCACCGGAACGGATCAAGCAGAGCCTGGGAAACCCTCGCTTCATGGTCACCCTGCGCGATCCGGCCGACCGCGCCTTCTCGTCCTACCTCTACATGTTGAAGCAGGGACAGACGCCGGGCACCTTCCTGGAGGCCCTCGAATCTCGACCAGAGCTGATCGAGCACGGCAGGTACGCCACCGGCCTCAGGCGCTTCAACGAAACCTTCGGCGACGAGGCTGTGTATGTCTCCGTCTTCGATGACCTCGTTAAGGATCCGCAGGCCTTCATCGGGGCCCTCTTGGCGTGGCTCCAGCTCGAGCCCCTCACCTTGACCCCTGAGCTTCTTGCGGCGCGACTTCCGGCTGCTCGCGCGCGCTCCATGGCCTTGTCCCGGGCCGTCCGGGCGGGAGCCGACATCGTTCGTGAGCGGCTGGACGGGGCCAACGTCATCGGCCGGGTCAAGCGCTCGGCGATGGTGCAGCGCCTGTTGTACGTGCCCCTGCGCGACGGTCGACCCGAGCTGTCGGAGGCTGAGCGAGCTGCCGTGCACGAGGCTTTGGCCCCCGAGGTGGCCGAGCTCGACCGGCTCTACGGGCTCGACCTGGCCGCTCGGTGGGGCTGGCCGGGGGCGTACGACCTCGGGCGCGAGCCGGACGCCGAGGCGTCGTGACCGTTCTCGAGACCCAGCGTGGCGTGATCACCGACGCGCCGGAGTATCGCTCGTGGATCGTGCGCTGGCTCGGGCCAGCCTGGCCACTGAAGGCGCTGCTCCTGGGTTTTCCGCTCTGGTGGGCTCTCGGAGTGTCCAGCTTCGCCGGCCTGGCGGCCGCCGTTGTCATGACTGTCCAACTGGTCCGCCGCCGCACGATCCGGGTCCCCGTCGGATTCGGTCTGTGGGTCGTCTTTCTCGTCTGGCTGCTGGTGGGCGTGCTCCTGCTCTGGGCCCACGCTCCAGGAACCCTGGACGGAGGCGGGCCAGAGCGGCTGATTCCCTACGCGTACCGCGTGCTCTGGTATCTCGCCATCACGGTTGCGGTCCTCTACACGTTGAACATGTCGCCTCGTGAGCTCCCGTCGCGGGACGTGGTGCGTTGGCTCGGGGTGCTGTTCATGTATTGCGTGATCGGAGGGCTGGCCGGGGTCATCTGGCCGCGGTTCGAGTTCCTCTCTCCGGTGGAGCTGCTGGTCCCGTGGGCGCAGACCAGCGATTTCTTGAACGCCCTGGTGCACCCGTCACTGACCACGGCGAGTGACTTCCTCGGCTACGAGCAGCCACGCCCGAAGGCCCCCTTCGCCTACCCGAACGCGTGGGGAAACAACATCGGGCTCTTGCTCCCGTTCTTCGTCTACTCAGCCTGGGCCGACCGGCGGCCGTGGCCACGACTGCTTTTCCCCGCCGCGATCGTGCTGGCTGCCGCCTATCTGCTCGGCCCTAACCCGCTCGTCCTCGTCATCGTGGCCACGGTCGCCGTCGTCCTGGACCCGCGGGGGCAGTGGCGGGCGCTGGTGCCTTTCGGCTTGGCCTTGGCGGCCATTCCGATCGCCTTCTCGCTCAACCGCGGTCTCTGGCTGGGCATCGGGCTCATCGTCGTTCTCTCCGGCGTCGCCCTGGCTCGGCTGCGTCGCTTCACCGAGCTGTGGGTGCTGGCGACGGCGATCCTGCTCGCTGGCGTGCTGATCGTCTTGTCGCCGCTGTGGGCGACCATCACCCTCAGGGTGGCAACGCCCCACAGCAACGATCGTCGCCTCACTGTTGCCGAGGTGGTGACCGGCACCACGTGGCAAGGGTCTCCGCTCGTGGGCTTCGGGACGACACGGAAGGTCGAGGGGAGTTTTGCTTCCATCGCCGGCGGCGACAACCCCAACTGCCGTCAATGCGCGGCCCCCCCGCTCGGCACCCAGGGGTTCATGTGGCGACTGATCTTCACGACGGGATTCGTGGGGACGGCGGTGTTCTTGGGGTTCTTGGCCGTCCAGTTCCTCGTGCACGTGCGTCGACGCGATCCCTACTCCACGCTGGGCTGCATCACGATCGCCACGTCGCTGCTGTTCTTCTTCGTCTACGACTCCCTCGAGATGCCTCTGCTCGTGCTGATGCTGGCGATCGGCGTGATGAACCGTGAGCGCATCATGGACCGTGGACAGCGGTTGACCCAGCAGGCCAGCCGCGCTCTCGGCGCGGAGGTCGAACGATGACCGCCGTCCACGGTCAGGATTGGGGCGACCGGGTCCCCTCGGCCAGGTCTCTCTGGCCCGGCGGGAGCAGGATCTGGTCACGGCGGCCGGGCCGCGGACCCGCTCTCCTCGTGCTTCCCTCGAGCCGGCGCCCTCGGATGCTCGTTCCCAGTGGCGTTGCTGGCGCGGCCGTCATGCTCAACCGTCAGTCCCGCAGTCGACTGCAGTCGGTGGCTCAGCGGCTGCTGGCCCTCGGTCTTCGTCACAACCTTCTCGGGATGCTGCCGGTGGCCAGGCTTCGTCCAGTTGGTGCGGGGATCGAGTCGATTGACTCGATGGTTGGCGAACGGATTCCGGCTGCCGCGAGCGTCGGCGTGCTTCTGGGGCCGCCGCGGGCGAATGCGAAGCCGGTCCTTCAGGTCTTCGATCGGTCAGGGCAGACGGTCGCGTTCGGCAAGGTGGGGCACGACGCGACATCGAGCGTCCTGGTGACTCACGAGGCGACCGTCCTCGAGACGCTGGGACGGTCAGAGCTTGGCACCGTAGATGTTCCACGGCTCCTCTACTTCGGATCCTGGAACGACCTGGAGGTGCTCCTCGTGTCACCGATGAGCTCCTCTCAGACTTACTCCTCCAGCTGGCAGGTACCCGCGGAAGAGATGGTCGACATCGCAGAGTCTGCTGGGCAGACCTGGGCCCCGCTGGCAGCCAGCAGCTATTGGCAAGACCTCGAGCACCGGCTGACCCAGCTTGCAGAAGGGCCGAGCGGGGGCGCGCGGGAGGTGCTCGATCTAGCGGCTGCGGTCCGTGATTCACACGCGGACACGGAGTTGGGGTTCGGCCGCTGGCATGGGGACTTCGCCCCGTGGAACATGGGCCGCGCCCACGGGCGGCTCCAGCTGTGGGACTGGGAGCAGTCGCGAGACTCCGTCCCCCTCGGCTTCGATGCCGTGCACTTCTTGGTCCAGCGCGAGTTCCGGTTCGGCGGGACCAAGGGTCTGTCCCTGGCCTCGGTGCTCTCGGAGTCAACAGCGCTGCTCAGTCGGTGGTACTCCTCCGAGGCGCAGGTCGAGGCAACGATCTCGTTGTACGTGGTCGAGATCCTGCATCGTTATCTGTCCCTGGGGGGAGCCGAACCTCCAGGGACGCTGGCGGCCCGGACGCGCCAGCTGCTCCAGTCCGCCCGCGAGCTGCGGCGAGACGTGACGGTGACCACGCAGGAACCCAGGTCTCTCGGGGAACTCGCGGCGGCCGTGGGGCGTCCGACCAGGGTGAGGTGGCTGGGATGAGACTGCCTGTCCTCGTGGGGGAGCGCGATCCGATTCTCCGGGCCGGACGGCTCGCGTTCGTGAGTTTGCTGGTGGGCGCCGTGGTCGGAGGCCTGGTCTCGTTGGCCTGGCTCGAGACCCGGCCGCTCAGCTATGACTCGACCGTGGCTCTCGAGTTGTCGCCCGTGGCTCCGCTCGTCGACCTGAACCCCACGGGGCCCGTCATCAACGAGGTGACGGTCGACACCGACGCCACCCTTGCGGTCTCTGAGGGTGTCGCCAAGGCCGTGGCGGCCACGACGGGACTCGAGCTGGACGAGGTGGCGCGACATCTCAGCGTGCGCGCCCGGCCCCTTTCCCGCGTTCTCGAGGTCACCTATACGACCACGATCTCCCCCGACGCTGCGCGCGAGGGCGCCACGGCCGCCGCCGAGTCTTTCCTCGATCTTCGTGACCGGCTGGTCATCGATCCTGTGCGCCAGTACCTGGCCGAGATCAGCGAGCAGACGATCACCGTCCAGAACCAGAACGAGAATGTCCGGGCCGAGACCGACGCCGCGGGGACCGTTTCGGTCTCGCAGGGACAGGCGGCGCTCGAGCGGCGGCTCGAGCGTGCCCAGCGGTTCCAGGTCGAGCTGCCCGTCGCTGGGACGGTCGTCGCTGCGGCCAGCGCCCCGTCGGCACGCCGGGGAACGGTGGATGTCGTGCTGGTCACGGGGGTCAGCCTCGGTGCCTTGCTCGGCTTTGCGGCCGGACTGGCCTGGGAGTGGCGGCGCCGCTCGGCGCGGCGGTCGGACCGACCCCTCGTCGCCGCCTCGCCTCGTGACTCCGCTCGAGACTCTGCTCGTAGCCTGGTGGACGCATGACGATCACCCAGTCCCCGGCGGCCGCGGTCGTCGAGCCGTCGTCGCGTCGACCGAGCCGGCGAAGCCGGTGGCTGAAGCGTGGGGTGTGGGTCGTCCTCTTGGCCATCGCGGGTGGACTGCTGGGCCTGGCCATCGGCACGCGGCTCGACCGGCAGGTCTCCGCAGAAGTCTCGCTGCTTCTCGTCCCGCTGCCAGGCAATGCCTTCTCCGATCATTCGGGCAACGCCTTGATCGATCTCGAGACCGAGTCGCACCTCCCGCAGTCCGACGCCGTCCTGCGCCGCGTGGCTGCCGGTGAGGGCACCGTTCCGAATTCGGATCTGATCCGGCGGCGCTTGACGGTGCGCATCGTGCCCAACTCCTCGGTCATCATCCTGCGCTACCGAGCTGGCTCGGCTGAACAGGCCCAGGAGATCGTGACCCGGGTTGCGGAGGCCACCCTCGACGAACGCCAGGCGCGGGCTGCGGTTGCTGGGGCCGCACGCCTGGAGATCTTGGCCGGTCAGCAGGAAGAGCTGAACCAGCAGAAGGACGCCCTCGCACCCCCGGGCGATGCGATCGTCCTGAGCCCGGAGATGCTCAAGGTGTTCAGCCAACGGGCCGCAGCCCTCACCGCGCAGGAGAACGCGGCCTCGGACACCTCCGCGTCCTCGGGCCGGATCATCTCGACGACCGTGCGGCCGGACGCCCTGCGAGAGAAGATCCGCGTGGCCGTGCTCGTCGCGGGTGTGGGCCTCGGCGCGCTGGCGGGCCTCTGGGTCTCACGCACGAGCCGCCGTCAACGCTGAACGGCACTCAACGAGACCGCAGTGTTCTCACCGGCCGGTCGTGGCCGGAGTCGCCTTGTGACGACTCCGGCCACGCCGCCCACTCACAGCGTGGGACCCGTGCTAGGTGAGGTCAGAGCTTGCAGGCCGTGCTCGAGGCCAGGCTCTTCTTGAAGGCCGACAGCTTGCTCGCCGACTCGGTGAGCACCCAGGTGTTGCCCGAGTTGTTGTTGTGCTGGCTGTTGAAGTAGGCGATCGCCGCGACCCGGTTCGAGTTGGCCGCAGCCCAGTTCCATGACTTGGTCCACCAGGCTGCGCCTGAGGGGCTTCGGTAGTCGTCGGTGCAACCGGTCTCTCCGAGACCGACCATCAGATCCGAGTGCCCACGCGAGTTGAGCCAGCTGATGATGCGGCCGAGCCGTACGTCGTAGCCCTGGCCCGACTTGTTCTGGTAGAGGTCGACCCCCAGGAAGTGGCATCGGCTCAGGACCGAGCTCGGGAGGAACGCCCCCGGGTCGCCCTTGCGGTTGACCGGGTTGAACTCCCAGTCGCCGAGGATCGGCACGGAGATCACGTTCTTCAGGCCCGTCTCGTTCTTCATGACGTCGTGGACTCGCGTCCACGCTCGGGCGAAGTCCGAGGCCGAGCCGGTCTTGTCGTTGTGCGGCTCGTGGTTGAAGGTGACGATGATCGGTTTCGAGAACTTCGCATAGCGGCGAGCGCGGGCCCGCAGTTCCGAGTCATAGCGACCCGAGGCGATCGCGGCCCAGCCGCCCCTGCCCGTGGACGCAGGCTTGAACGAGATCCAGGGGAGTCGACCCGCGGCGTGATCGGCGCGGATGTTCTTGTCCTCGCGGCTGCCGTCGTTCCACTTGTAGTAGGTGCGGGCCAGGCCGACCGGACCGGTCCGGCTGATGGCCTGCTGGATGCTTCCGGCTGCTGAGACCCCGAGGTAGATGTGCCCCGGCTTGTGGCCGGGGAACTTGGCGGCGGACGACGACTTCTTCCTCTTCGCCCTCGCATCGGCCGGGCCGGTGATGGTGGCCGTGGTGACTCCAGCAGCGCCAACGGCCGCGACGGAGGCGTACTTGAGTAGGTCTCGACGGGTCAGGCTCATGGGCGGACCGCCGGGGTGAGGGAGGTGGGGGCGTGCATGGTCGACACGAGGGTTCTCTCTCCGACGCCTGCGAGGTCAGCTGTCGGGTTCGGGCTGGAGGTAGCCCGGCCGCATGATGCGACTTAACCCCTAGGACACCTGGCGGGTGCCCGAACACGGGTCCCCCGCTCCTGCCAACGGATGGTGATGGCTCCGATCGCGCGCGGCAGGACTCGGCGGTTGCGAGATCGGGCCCGGCTCGACTCGGCTGGGCTCGTCGACAGTAGGTGCCGGAGGCCGCAGATGCAAAGCGACTCACGGCGGGGTGAGGCGACTGATTCCCTTGTGACTCATGGGGTTCTAGGGGTCCGCCGGTTGAGACGATGTGACGTTGTCCACAGGCGTTATCCCCTGCTTGTCGCCTGCTAGTCAGCCGCTATCACCGCTCCGTCGCTCGATGGCCGGCGTTACGCGCGCCGATGCGTCACCGGCCGTACCAGCGGTAGAGCGGGGAGGTGAGCCCGGTGACGAGCCGGCGGTGCCGCGGCTCCAACGAGTGCGTCCAGGCGTCGTCGAGGCTGAGAGGGAGACGCCCGGTGACGAAGCGCATGGGATTGCCGGCGACGGAGTGGGACGGTCCGAGGACGACCTCGCCACCCACGCGAGTGACCTCGGGGCGCACCGGGAGGTCGAGGGAGACGGCAAGTCGACCCAGCGCTGCGTCCGGGTCGCGCACCAGATCCTCATAGTGCATCCGAGCCACCGGGAGCCCGCGGGAGCGCAGCCCGTCCACGAGCAGATTGCTCGTGAGCCACCGTCGGGCACTTCCCGCGGCGGAGTACTGCGCCATCAGCGCGTCCTCGCCGTCGTCGGCCTCGGGCCGACGGACCTGTTTCGACCAGCTGTACGCCACGGCGCGCGGATCGCGGATCAGATGCACCACCCGCAGGTCGAGATCGGCGTCGTGGCTGAGCGCGAACGCTGTGGAGACGTGCTTGCTCGAGTCGACGATCACAGGCACGCCGGCCACCTGGGCGGCGGCCCGGTAGATCGCTGAGTACAGCGCGGCGTACTCGATCAGGGCCGACCGAGTGGCCCGGGACCACGCTGGCAGCGCTGTGCGGGGGATCCGCCGTTGGCGGTCGACCGCAGAGCGCAGCTCTCGGACCCGGGCCAGGTCGACGGTGTGCCAGCCGCCGAACGCGAGATCGCCGATCGCTTGCCAATGCGGGCAGGCGCTGAAGGCCTCGCCGCAGGCACACCGCTCGTCGGCCGCAAGGCCGCGTTCCCACACGTGCACGACCTCACCCAGGCAGGAGATCTTCGGCGACTCGCCCAAGAGGCGCTCCAGCAGGGTGGAGCCGCTGCGACCGAGGCCGGCGATGTAGACCACGACCGGCGATTCCGGGTCGCGCACGCGACCTCCGGCCAGGGCTTCGTCGACCAGCTGTTCGAGGCGAGCGACGCTTCGAACGTTCGCGGCGTCAGCCCCGACGAGCGGGCTTCGGCCACGCTGAACGGCGGCGTCCAGCGCGGCGACGAACCCGTCCTGGTCGGTCTGTCGATCGATGAGGTCCTTGGTCGCCAACCACGCGGTGAAACGCTTCTGGTGGTCATCGACGTGCTCCCCAAGAGTCGGGTCGCGCGGGACGACGACGGGACGATGTCCGGCCGCCCGAGCCTCGGAGATCGTGGCCGGCCCACCGTGGGAGACCACAGCATCGGACGACGTCATCAGCGCGGTGAGCTCGGCGTGGTCGAGGAAGGGCCTCCCGCCGGCGACCGTTGGTGCCGTGGACCGGCCGTGCTGGACCATCACCTCGGCGTCAGGGTGGGCCGCGGCCCAGGCGTCGAGCCAGGCGACCGCACGGTCGAACCGATGGTGGTCGGTGCCCAGCAGCGCGAGCACCCGCGGGTGGGCGGTCAAAGCAGCGGGCCAACGACGTGGGTGTCCCGGTAGAGGCTCTGCTGCTCCGGCCACTGCACGAGCATCAGCCGCGTGAAGGGCCGACACAGCCTTCCGGTGAGCGTGGCGGTCTCGACCCGGTCATAGACCTCGACGTAGACGGTGAGCGTGCGCCGCAACCGACCGAGGACGAAGTACGGCAGCGCGACCCCGGCTCCGGTGCTCACGATGACGTCGGGTCGGAACTCGCGCAGGACGCGTCGGGCCTGGCGCGCATTGCGCAGCAGGTTGGGGATGTTGCGGGTCGTCGGGTGGAAGGCCCACGTCACGGGTTCTCCGTCCAGCGACGACCGTGCGTCCGGGGTGTCGAAGGTGACCCAGGCGTGGTCCCCGTTGGACCACCAGCCCCGAAGCGCGATGAGCTGGGCGAGGTGCCCTCCGCTCGACCCGACAAGCAGCACGCGATGCGGCCCGTGGGTGGGCTTGGCCGGCCGAGAGCCCACCGGACCTGCCTTTCTAGGTTTTCGCCTCCTGACGGAGTCGTGAGTCTATCCAGGACGCGCGCCAGAGCGTCGTTCTCCAGTCACGACTGAGCCAACGGACGAGCCAGGAGTAGCCGTTCAGTCGGAGGGAGGCGACCGGTGGGTGCCGTAGGCTCAAAATCCGTCCGAACCCGTGCCGAAGGGAGGCGTGCGTGCTCCTCGCGCCGCCGCCGGTTTACGGCTGTCCGTCATGATGAACAGGGTCGCCGGCCAGGCCGCCCGGAGCGTCGCCTTCGGCCTCGGCCGAGCCACCTCGTCGGCTCGCATGCTCCCTTCCTTCCTGATCGCTGGAGCCCAGCGCAGCGGGACCTCGAGCATGTACCGCGCCCTGGCCGAGCACCCCAGCGTGCTTCCTGCGGTGCTCCAGAAGGGCGTCCACTACTTCGACCTTCACTACGACCAGTCGCTGTCCTGGTATCGCGCGCACTTCCCCCTGCGGCTCACCGCCGAGCGGGTCGGCCGACGAACCGGGACCAGGGCGATCTCCTTCGAGTCCAGCCCCTACTACCTGTTCCACCCCTTGGCCGCGGAGCGCATCGCCCGTGACCTACCCGGAGTGCGAGTCCTGACCCTCGTGCGAGACCCCGTGGAGCGGGCCTTCTCCGCGCACGCTCACGAGCTTGCGCGCGGCTATGAGACCGAACCGTTCGAGCGCGCCCTCGAACTCGAGGCCGACCGGACCCGGGGCGAGCGGGACAAGATGGTCAAGGATCCGCGCTACCTCAGCTTCACGTTCCAGCATCAGGCTTACCTCGCGCGCAGCACGTACATCGAGCAGGTCGAGCACCTCGCCTCGTACATCGGTCGCGACCACTTGCTCGTGGTCGACAGTCATCGCCTGTTTGAGGATCCGGGCCCGGCGATGCGCGAGGTCTTCGACTTCCTCGAGTTGCCGCAGCCCACGGGAATCACCTACGAGCGTCACAATGCGCGCCCCCGCACTCCCATGCCTGAGAGCACGCGCCGCCGCCTCGAGGAGCACTTCCAGCCCTACGACGAACGGCTGGCCGCCTGGCTCGGTTGGACGCCCCGATGGATGGGGTGAACCCCCGGCCGGCTGCCCAACCGGGGGGTCCACCCGACTCGCAGGCGGCGCCGGCCTCGGCGCTACCCGACAGCGAGGCGCCCGACACTGAAGGCACCGACTTGCGGAGCCTGGCTCGGGGAGGCGTGTTCGTCCTCGCCGGATCGGTGACCGCCGGACTGGCCGGCTTCGTCCTGACCGTCCTGCTCACCCGCAACATCGATGCGGTGACGGTTGGTGTGATCTTCACCGCGACGTCGCTGTTCATGCTCGCGTTCACGGTGGTCCGACTGGGTGCCTCGACCGGAGCGGTCTACTTCGTGGCTCGGCTGTCGGCGCTGGGTGAGTCCGACCGCCTGCGTTCGGTCTTGCGCTCGGCGCTCGTCCCTGTCGTGGCGTTCTCGGTCGTCGCCGCAGTCGTGCTCGTCGCCTTGTCCGGACCCATCGCCCGGTTGGTCGTGCCGGCCCACCCGGAGACAGCGATCGGGCCCATCCGGGTCATGGCCGCATTCCTGCCCTTCGCCGCCGTCATGGATGTGTGCCTGTTCGGCACGCGGGGTCTGCACCGTCTCAGGCCTCTGGTGGTCATCGACCGCATCGGGCGGCCGTTGCTCCAGGTGGGACTCATCGCCCTCTGTATCGCGCTCGGCGCTCGCGGCTCGTCGGCGCTGGCCCTGGCCTGGGTGTTCCCCTACCTGCCCGCCGCGGCGCTCGCGGGGTACTGGTTGTGGCGGTTGCTCCGTCACACCGAGCGGCAGCGCGGGGTCGTCGCGCCGCGGACGGGCACGATGCATCGGGAGTTCTGGGGCTACACGTGGGCCCGATGGCTGCAGAGCATCGCCCAGATCGGACTCAACCGGCTCGATATCATCCTGGTCGCGGCCATCGCCGGGCCCGCGCAGGCCGCGGTCTACGCCGCGGTGACCCGATTCCTGGTGTTCGGACAGCTGGCGGCCGGATCGATCGGCGCGGTGGCTCAGCCCCGGCTCAGCCGTCTGGTCGCGCTCAGGGACGACCAGGGAGTGCGGACGGTCTACCGGGTGTCCACGACCTGGCTGATCCTCGCGACCTGGCCCGTCTACCTCTGTCTCGTGATCTTCGCCCGAGAGCTGCCGCTCATCTTCGGGGAGAAGTACGCGGCCGGATCGACCGTCCTGGTCATCCTCGGGCTCACCATGCTGGTCGCCACGGGCTGCGGACTGGTCGACGTCGTCCTGGCGATGGCTGGAAAGACGGTCTGGACGTTCGCGAACGCGTTCGTGGCGCTCGGGCTCAACGTGGTTCTCGACCTGCTGCTCATCCCCCGTTGGGGGATCAACGGCGCGGCCGTCGGTTGGATGATCGCCATCCTCTACAACAACCTGGTGCCGCTGACCCAGGTGGGCGTAAAGCTCCGCCTGCACCCCTTCGGACGAAGCACGGCCATGGCTGCCGCCGTCGCTCTCGGGTGTCTCGGAGTGGTGCCGGGGGCGTTGTCGCTGGCGGCCGCACCCGAAGGCGTCGTCTTGGCGGCATTCGTGCTCGGCCTGCTCGCCTACACCGGCCTCGTGTGGCGGGGCCGTGAGCTGTTCACCCTCGATGTCTTGCTCCACCCACGGGCGTCCCGCGGGGCCGTTGCATGAGGGTCCGCGCCGTCGTGATCCTGGTGTCGAGCGCGGTGGCCGTGCTCACCGCCTGCAGCTCCCCGGCTCCTCCGCCGGAAGCGCCGATCACGATCCCCGGCCCGGCTGAGCGCACCACGCTGTTCGGCACGACGGTCTACCGCGGAGACGCGACGTTCGAGCAGGCCCTGGCACGGCAAGACGATCGGTTCGGTCGTCTCCAGGTGGCCCGCATCTTCTATCCAGGTGACCCACCTCCGTGGCCGGGGAGCCCGGCCGAGCTCGCCGATCGCCCCGTGGTGGTCTCGTTCAAGTTGCCCCCCGGTGAGGTCCTGGCAGGGCTGCACGACGAGGCTCTCGCCGCTTGGTTCGCTTCGGTCCCGGCCGACACCGATGTGTGGTGGGTCTACTTCCATGAGCCCGAGGACAACATCGAGGACGGACACTTCACCGCAGAGCAGTTCAGGGACGCCTTCCGGCACATCAGCGTGTTGTCCCGCCAGATCAGCAACCCCACCCTGCACCCGACCTTGGTTCTGCAGTGCCGGAGCACGAAACCGGCCTTCGGGCGGAACGTCGACGACTACGACCCCGGATCGGACTTCTACGACGTGATGGGCTTCGACTGCTACAACCGCGAGGTGAAGGCGGGCAGCTACCCGGACGCGAGCACCTTCCTCGCACCCTTGTTGGCGGTTGCAGAACGCGTGGGTCGCCCGTTGGGTATCGCCGAGCTGGGCTCGCAGATCGTCCCTGGCGACGATGGGACGGGGCGGGCTCGCTGGTTGGAAGAGGTAGCCGTGCAGCTGATCGACGAGCAGGCACCTTTCGTCACCTACTTCGACTCACCCATCACCGGCACCGACTACCGACTCGACGACGCGCCGTCGCGAGCGGCCTGGTCGCAGATCATCACGGGGACCCCATGACGAGCCCGCTCGCCGCGACCATCGATGCCTCTCGGCTGGTCTTCGTGGCCGGCCTCCACCGCAGTGGCACCACGCCGCTGGCCCGCCTGCTCAGCGCGCACCCGCAGGTCAGCGGGTTCTCGGGCACGTCAGCCAAAGAGGACGAGGGCCAACACCTCCAAGACGTCTACCCCGCCGCGCGCACCTACGGAGGCGCAGGGCGGTTCGCCTCCGACCCCAGCGCGCACCTCACGGAGTCCTCGCCACTCGTCAACCCGGAGAACGCGGAGCGCCTCCTGACTTCCTGGTCGCCGCACTGGGATCTCGACCGGCCGGTGCTGCTGGAGAAGTCGCCTCCTAACCTGGTCATGACCCGCATGCTGCAGGGGTTGTTTCCCGGGTCGCGGTTCGTCGTGATCGTGCGACACCCCGTCGTGGTCGCCCTGTCGACCCACAAGTGGGTGCGCAAGCGACGGCTCACCACGCCGTTCTCGCACTGGTTCACGGCCCACGATCTGTTCGCGTCCGACGCCACGCACCTCCAGCACGTCCACGTCGTCAAGTACGAGCTTCTCCTGACCCAACCGAGGATCGAGCTCGAGGCGATCGAAACGTTTCTGGGTCTCGACTCGCCGATCTCCTCCGAAGGACTGGAGGGTGGACGCAGCAGCAGCTACGCGTCGAGGTGGGCCGAGCTGGCCCACGACCGTGCACCGTGGCGGCGATGGGAGCGCACGGCCTTGGTGCGGCGCTACCGCGACCGCGCCACCCACTACGGCTACGACCTCGAAGACCTCGACGCGATCGGGCCCTGGCCTTCTGCTTGATCAAAGCCACGAAGCGTCACCCCAGCCTCGCTGTGCGTAAGAACCGCATCCCCTGTTCGGTGGATTTCTGCCGACAGGGGTTCCGGTCGGCGCCCCAGGGGTTCACCTGGTCGGCCGAGCGAGGCACGATGGCGAGGTCGCGGGTCACGGCGGGGGAGCCTTCCTTCTTTTCGTCGGGCCGAGATCTGTGGAAGGGATTCGCTTGATGTTCGTCCGAGGACGCCGTCTGATCGATCGTCCGTTCGCCGTCCTCGCAGCTGCGGCTCTCGCCGTCGGGGCGCTCGTGCCGTTGGCGACCTCGTCGTCAGCACAGGTCGTCGCCCAACCGGCGATCGTGAGCGACAACCCAGCGAACTTCACGCCCAACGTCCTGGACGGTCGCGTCGTGGCCTTCGCCCAGATCGGTGATCTCATCATCGCGGGCGGCAACTTCTCGCAGGTGCAGGCTTCGGGCGGCGGCGCCACGCTCACACGCAACAATATCGTCGCCTTCAACGCCACGACCGGGGCGATCTCCACGACCTTCGCACCCACGGTCTCCGGCCAGGTCTACGACGTGGAGTCCGCCGGCGACGGCAGCTCGGTCTTTGTCGTCGGACAGTTCACGCAGGTCAATGGCAGCGGCTCGAGCCGGGTGGCCAAGCTGAACGTCAACACCGGGCAGAAAGTCGCCGGCTTCACCAGTCCGTCGATCGACTCGGTGGTCAAGAACGTCGATCTGGTCAACGGTCAGCTGCTGATCGGTGGCAGCTTCGCGACCGTCGGAGGCCAGAGCCGTACGGCCCTGGCGTCGCTCAACCCGACCAGCGGAACCCTCACCAGCTACGCGGACCTGGCGTTCGCGGATCCGCTGAACGGCGGCGCCCGACAGGTGATCAAGATGGAGGTATCCCCTGATGGCAGCACGCTGGTCGTCATCGGAAACTTCACCCTGATCGAGGGCCAAGGGCGGCAGTTCATCGCCAAGATCGACCTGGGCGGTTCGGCAACACTGTCCAGCTGGGCCACGAACTTCTACACGAACACCTGCAACAAGAAGTTCGACACCTACATGCGTGATCTCGACTTCTCGCCCGACAGCTCCTACTTCGTCGTGAGCACGACCGGCGCGTACGGCGGCTCGAACGCGCCCTGCGACGTGATCACGAGGTGGGAGACCTCGGCCACTGGCCCTGGTCAGCAGGCGACGTGGCGCGACTACACCGGCGGTGACACGACGTATGCCGTGGCGGTCACCGGAGCCGCGGTCTACGTCGGCGGGCACATGCGCTGGATGAACAACCCCTATGCCGGTGACGCGCCCGGACCGGGCGCCGTGCCGCGCGAGGGGATCGCCGCACTCGACCCCGTCAGCGGTCTTCCGCTGTCGTGGAACCCCGGCCGGGCGCGAGGGGTCGGCGTCTTCGACATGTTGGCGACCTCAAGCGGGCTTTGGGTCGGCAGCGACACCGACCGGCTCGGTGGCGAGACGCGCCGCAAGATCGGATTCTTCCCGCTCGCCGGGGGCACCACTCCGCCGGCTCAGGACCTTCCCGTTCTGCCCGGAAGTGCCTACCTCCTGGGCCAGTCGGCGGGTACGTCGGACCCGGGTGTTCTCTATCGCGTCAACGCGGGCGGTCCGGCGCTCCAGTCCGCCGATGACGGGCCCGACTGGCTGTCGGACTCCGAGGCGGCCGCGTACAGGTCCGGCTCGAGCAACACCTCATCCACCGCGTCTTCCGCAACGACGAACGCGTCGGTGCCCAACTCGGCGAACGACCGAGCTCCGGTCGCCCTGTTCTCGACCGAACGTTGGGGTTCGAGCTCTGGCAACGAGATGGAGTGGCACTTCCCGGTGCCGGCCGGCACCGCCGTCACTGTTCGGCTGTACCTCGCCAATCGCTACTCGGGGACCAGCCAGGTCGGCCAGCGCGTCTTCGACGTGACCCTCGAGGGCGCCACCGTCCTTGACAACTGGGACCTGGTGCAGCGCTACGGGGACCAGGTCGGCGCCATGGAGTCCTTCGACATCACCAGCGACGGCAGCGTGGACCTGGGCTTCCTCCACATCACGGAGAACCCCCTGGTCGACGGGATCGAGATCATCACGACCGGATCGCAGAGCGGTGGTGGCGGTGGGAGCGGCGCAGCCGACTCGGTGCGGGTCGTCCCCTTCGACGGGACCGACGCCGGCACCCCGATCACCTCAGCGGGCACGGACGCCTGGGGCCTCGCGCGCGGGGCCTTCCTCGTCGACAACGTCCTCTACACCGGTTCAGCGGACGGCTCGTTCAGCCGTCGGACGTTCAACGGGTCGACCTTCGGATCCCCGACCGTGCTCCCGATGTATGGCGGCTCGTTCGGCAGTGACATCGGCAACCTGACCGGTCTGACCTACAGCCAGGGCCGGATCTATTACACGCTGTTCGGCGACAACACGCTCTATTGGCGCTGGTTCAGCCCCGAGAGCGACGTCGTCGGCGCCGTCCGCTACACGGTGAGCGGGTCCGGAGCGCTCAGCCCGAACCGGGTCCGAGGCATGTTCTTGTCCGGAACCAGTCTCTATGCGGCCGACCGCGACAGCGGCGACCTCGTGCGCGTCAGCCTGTCGGGCGAATCCGTCTCCGGGTCGGCGACGACCGTGGACGCGACCACTGACTGGCGGGCGCGGGCGATGTTCCTCTCCGACGACGGCGCGCCCCCGCCGCCACCCAGCAACGACCCCCCGGTCGCGGTCGCGGCTCAGACTGGCTGCGTCGACCTGACCTGCTCGTTCAGCTCGGCCGGCAGTGACGACGCGGACGGTTCGATCGTCAGTTACGCGTGGACCTTCGGCGACGGAGCGACGAGCAACCAGCAGAACCCGAGCCACACCTACGCCAGCGCCGGTGACCGATCGGTCACGCTCACGGTCACCGACAACGACGGCGCGACCAACTCGGCGACGATCACGGCCACCCCGTCGGATCCCGCCCCGGGCAACCAGGATCCCGTCGCGGCCTTCAGCTACACCTGCACCCTGCTGGTCTGCGACTTCGACGGAACGGGCAGCAGCGACCCCGAAGATGGCACCGTTGCGTCCTGGAGCTGGACCTACCAGGGCGGGGGCGGCGAGAACACCGGCGCGACCCCGACCCACACCTTCGCCGCACCGGGAAGCTACGACGTGACCCTGACGGTCGCCGACGGGGACGGGGCGACCGATGCGCTGACCAAGCAGGTCACGGTGTCGGTGCCCTCCGGCTCGGACATCGCGTTCCGCGGTGCGGCGACCGACGCCGGGAACGTCACCGGCGTCGACGTCCCGGTTCCCAGCGGGATGCAGTCGGGTGACGCGCTGCTGCTCTTCGTCACGAGCAACAAGGGCCTCAGCCCGACGTCGGCGCCCGCCGGCTGGACGCTGGTCGGCGATCAGTTCGACGGCAGCGACCTGCGCACCACGCTCTACCAGCGGGTCGCACCGGGCGGGAACAACCTCGGGGCCATCGACTGGCCGGAACGCACCAAGACCAACGTGACCGTCCTGGCCTACTCCAACGCGGTGGCTCTTCCGACCGCCGCCGAGTCGGCGGCCAAGACCAGCGGGTCGTCGGGCAGCTACCCGGCTCCCGACGCCTCCGTGGATGCAGCCGGGTCATGGGTGGTGTCCTTCTGGGCGTTGAAGGTCTCGTCGACGGTGCCGTCGTGGACCGCACCGGGCGGCACGACGCCGCGCGCGAGCGATGCCGGAGCGGGTGGCGGTCTGATCTCGGGCTTCGCGGCTGATCAGGGACCCGTGGCGGCTGGACCCTATGCCGGCAAGACGGCCACGGCCTCGGCCACCACGGCCAAGGCCACGGGCTGGACAGTGGTGCTCCAGCCCAACTGACGGCAGGGTGTGCCTGGTGCGCGTCTGCTACCACGTCGAGACGCACACCAGGCCCGCCCAGGTCGAGCACCTGGTGCGTGTCCTTCATGCCGGGGCGCCGCGTTCCTGGATCGTCGTGAGCCATGATCGCCGCGCCGCTCCGCTCTCGCCAGGGCTGGGTCGGCTGCCGCGCGTCGTGGTCCGCCGTGACGAGGGCGGGTACGGAGACCTTCACCATGTGACGCGATGGTTGACCACTGCGCGGTGGTTGGCGCAGCGAGCGGAGCCGTACGACTGGCTGGTCAACCTCAGCGGCCAGTGCTATCCCCTGCGTCCTGTACCCACCATCGAGGACGAGCTGGAGAGCGCCGCCGCGACTGGAGTGGATGCTTTCCTCGAGAGCGTCGAGGTCGGGTCAACCGAGTCGGCCTGGCCGAACCGGGTCGCGCGGGACCGCTACCACTTCCGCCACCGACGTCTAGCGCCCTCAAGCCCGGGCCGCGGTCGGCTGGCCCGCTGGGTCAGCGCGGCCTCCCACGTCCAGCCCCTGGTTCGCGTGAGCACGGCCACCGGACCGACTCTCGCGATTCGGCACGGCCTGCCGGCTGAGCTGCGCGATGGCCGCCTGCGCGGCGGATCCTTCTTCGGGGCCTTCGGACCGCGAGCTGTCTCCCGGGTGCTGGGCACGGCCTCGCGACGGCCCGCCCTCATGGACTGGTTCGCCGGTGTGGTCAGTCCCGCCGAGGTCTTCTTTCAGACGGTCCTCGAAGAGTTCGGTGACCTGGCGCTCGTGCGAGAAAACCGCCGGTTCGCCGACTTCACCCAACGCACGGGCAACCATGCCGCGGTGCTGGATCAGGACTCGCTGGCACGCGCCCTCAACTCGGGTGCTGACTTCGCGCGCAAGTTCGATGAGGCGAGATTCCCCGGCCTCGTCGCCCGCGTCGACGCTGCTGTGCATGGGGGAGCCCACTACCTTGAGTCACCTCGCGAATACCTGGTGCTACCAGGTGGATCAGACGAACGGACAGACTTCTCGGCCAAGCGCGCCTGACGGGAGTGGCGCCGGCGACGGGCGGCCCGGCCATCGGTGAGAATCTCCTCGACGGTGTCCGCAGACGCCGCGCTTGCTACGCACCACGGGGGACCCGTCGATGAACCGCACCATCTCCGCCTCCACACCCGTCCGCGGCCAGAGACTCGTGGCTGGCGTGGTGTCCGCACTGGTCGTGACCACGTCGTTCGCGCTCATGGCGCCGGCCCAGGCCCAAGGTGACGGGACCGCGGTCCATCCACGGCTCGTCTCCACCGACCCCGCTGACTTCACACCGTTCGTCAAGGACGGCATCGTCGAGTCGGTCGTCCAGGTGGGGAACCAGATCGTGATCGGCGGCACCTTCACCCAGGTCGTCAGGGGCACGACGACCTTCACCCGCTCTGGGCTGGCCGCGTTCGACGCAACGACGGGTGCGGTCTCCACGGCGTTCGCGCCGACGCTGAACGGCGAGGTCACCTCGCTGGAGGTCTCTGCCGATGGCGCCTCGGTGTACGCCGCAGGAGCATTCAGCACCGTCAATGGTGTGACGCGGAAGAAGCTGGCCCTCGTGAAGGTTGCCGACGGCTCCCTCGTGTCCGCGTTCAAGGCCAAGGGTGTGACAGCCCGCGTCAACGACGTACGCCGCGTCGGCAACACCCTCTGGATCGCCGGGCAGTTCGCCAAGGTCGAGGGTCAGAGTCGCGGCTACCTGGCCACCGTGAACGCCACCACGGGTGCCCTGACGAACCAGAGCACGCTGGTGTTCTCGGGCAAGCACAACGAGGTCTCCGACCCCGCGCACGCCGGCAGCACCAACATCCGCGAGATCGCCATTTCCCCTGACAACACCAAGCTCCTGGCCGTTGGGAACTTCACCAAGGTCAACGGCGCCACTCGTGACCAGGTCGCGCTCATCGACATCAGCGGGCCGACGGCGACCCTGTCCGGCTGGCAGACCAGCTTCTTCAGCTCGGTGTGCAACACCCGTGCCTTCGACACGGTCATGCGCGACGTGGCGATCTCGCCGGACGGCACCTACGCCGTCTTCGCCACGACCGGTTCCTACCGGGCGAACACGTCGTGCGACACGGTGTCCCGTCTGGAGATCAGCGGTTCTTCGTCCGGGGTCACCCCGACCTGGATCAATATGACGGGCGGTGACACCACCACGGCCGTCGCCATCGTCGGATCCGTCGTCTACACGGGCGGGCACTTCCGCTGGTCCAACAACCCGAGTGCCGGAGACAAGCCCGGCCAGGGCGCGATTGAACGCACCGGACTGGCGGCCCTCGATCCGGTCAACGGCATGCCCTACGACTGGAACCCGACCCGCGAGCGCGGCTACGGCGTCTACGACTTCCTGGCCACCTCGGAGGGGCTCTGGGTCGGCTCAGACACCGACACCCTGGGCAGCGAATACCACCCACGCATCGGCTTCTTCCCGCTCGCCGCAGGTTCGGCGATCCCGGGAGACCCGGTCGGCTCTCTGCCGGGCGACGTCCTGAGCGTCAGCCCTGGCGCGGCGTCGAGCAACGCGGTGACGACCACCGACGTGTCTGCGTCTGGGGCCCCTGGCGCCACCTCGACGGTGTCGACGGGCGACAGCTGGTCCAACGCGCGCGGGGCGATGATCGTCGGCAACACGCTCTACACCGCTTGGTCCGACCGGGGCCTGTACGCCAGCCCCCTGAGCGGCAATTCCGTCGGCCCCCGCAGCCTGGTCAACCTCAATGCCGGCCCGGCCTGCACCTCGTCCAGCGGCACGTGCCTCAATGCGTTCTCGGTCGACGTGCCGTCGATCACGGGCATGTTCTACGACTCCGGCCGGATGTACTACACGATGTCCGGCAGCTCCTCGCTCTACTACCGCTACTTCCTCCCGGAGTCCGGCTACGTCGGCGGCTCTCGCTTCACTGCATCAGGCTCGATCTCCACGCTGAACCCCACCCGGGTGCGCGGCATGTTCCTGTCCGGCAGCAAGGTGTACTTCGCCGACTCGACCAACGGGCGCCTGTCTTCCATCGGCTTCGCCGGCGGGGTGGTGAGCGGAGGGGTCGTCGAGGTTGACGCCACCCGCGACTGGAGAGCTCGCGGGTTGGCCGTCAGTATCCCCGCTCCGGCCAACCAGGCGCCGGTCGCGGCGTTCACGTCGAGCTGCACCTTCCTGGCCTGCTCGTTCAACAGCTCGGCCAGCAGCGACGACGGGGCGATCGTGTCGCGCTCGTGGACCTTCGGGGACTCCGAGACCGGCTCTGGGACCAGCCCCAGTCACGCCTATGGCTCCGCGGACTCGTACGCGGTGACCCTCACGGTCACCGACAACGGTGGCCTCCAGGACTCGGTGACCAAGAACGTGACGGTCAGTGACGTCCCCGCGTCGGCCGTCACCTTCAGAGGCGCTTCCTCGGCCTACTCCAGCGGCGGCAACGCCAACGTCGACGTCCCGGGTTCGGTGCAGCCCGACGACCTCCTGGTGCTGTCCGTCACGGCCAACGGCTCGACGTCGCTCGCGGCGCCAGCCGGGTGGACGCTTCTGGGAACGGAGGAGGACGGGTCCCCCGACCTGCTCACCCAGGTGTGGACCCGGCGCGCCGATTCGGGCGACGCCGGCTCGACGGTGTCGGTGACCGTGTCATCGACTCAGAAGACGACAGCCACCGTTCTCGCCTACTCCGGTGTCGACGCCGGTAGCCCACCTGCGTATGCCTCGGCCAGCGAGCAGGGCTCGAGCGCGGCGCACGCATCACCCTCGGTAGCGGTGACGGAGGCAGGCTCCTGGGTGGTTGTCGTCTGGGCAGAGAAGAGCACGGGCTCGACGACGTGGTCGGTGCCGGGGAGCCTCAGCCAGCGAGAGGTCGTCGTCGGGAGCGGCGGCGGAGCCGTATCGACCGTGAGTGCGGACTCCGGCGGGCCGGTGCCTGTGGGGACCTGGCCCGGCGCTGCTGCCACCGCCTCGACGTCTGGCAGCAAGGCGACCGCGTTCAGCATCGTGCTGGCCCCGGCATGATGGACCCATGGCAGACCTGAGCGGGGCGACGACCGACGACCATCAGCTAGCAGCAGTCCTGGCCGAACAGGCCGGTGATCTGCTGCTCGCGATCCGAAGCCAAGGGCTCGAGGGCGCGGAGCTGAAGGCCGCTGGCGACCAGGGCTCTCACGACTTCCTGATGGCCGAGCTCGGCCGGCTGCGCCCGGACGATGCCGTGCTGTCCGAGGAGGGCAAGGACGATGCGGTCCGCCTTGACTCACGACGGGTGTGGATCGTCGACCCGCTCGACGGAACACGGGAGTTCTCCGAGCTCGACCGTGATGACTGGGCCGTCCACGTGGCGCTGTGGGCCGATGGTGATCTGGTCGCCGGCGCCGTCGCTCTCCCCGCGCAACGTGAGGTGCTGACCACTGCGGCCCCACCGCTCCCGCGGGTCAGAGACGCCGGCGAACCACTGCGGATCGCGGCCAGCCGGTCGCGCCCCCCGGCCTGGCTGGCCGAACTGACCGAGGCCTTGGGCGGTGAGCTCGTCCCCATGGGATCCGCGGGCGCCAAGACCTCCGCGGTACTGATGGGGCACGTTGACGCCTACGTGCACGGCGGGGGCCAGTACGAATGGGACTCGGCCGCACCGGTCTCCGTCGCTCGCGCGGGTGGCTTCTGGGCCAGCCGCGTGGACTCCACGCCGCTTGTCTACAACCAACCGAACCCCTGGTTGCCCGACCTGGTGGTCGCGCACCCGCAGATTGCTGGGACACTGGTCGCTGCACTCCAGACGGTCAGCACCACCTAGGAGCCACGCCCCTTCATGAGCGAATACCGCCTCAGTCATGTCCGCGCGCTGGAAGCCGAGACGATCCACATCATCCGCGAGGTCGCGGCCGAGATGGCTCGCCCCTGCCTGCTGTTCTCTGGCGGCAAGGACTCCATCGTCATGCTCCGGCTCGCTGAGAAGGCCTTCGCGCCGGCCCGCATCCCATTCCCGATCATGCACGTCGACACCGGGCTCAACTTCCCCGAGGTGCTCGAATACCGCGATCGGCGGGTCGAGGAGCTGGGCATCCAACTGGTGGTCGCGTCGGTCCAAGACGCCATTGACCGGGGTGTGGTGGCCGAGGAGGCCAATGGCTCGCGCAACCGCATCCAGACCCCTGTGCTGCTCGAGGCGGCTGAGAAGTACCGCTTCGACGCGTTGTTCGGTGGTGCCCGACGCGACGAGGAGAAGGCCCGGGCCAAGGAGCGGGTGTTCTCCTTCCGGGACGAGTTCGGTCAGTGGGACCCGAAGAACCAGCGCCCAGAGCTGTGGAGCCTCTATAACGGCCGGGTCGCTCCGGGCGAGAGCATCCGGGTGTTCCCGCTCTCGAACTGGACCGAGCTGGACATCTGGTCCTACATCGCCGACGAGGACATCGAGCTACCCGGGCTCTACTACGCCCACGACCGTGAAGTGGTCGAGCGCGACGGGATGCTCTACGCCGTGAACGAGTTCGTCCCGCTGCGCGACGGAGAGACCTCGTCGGTCGAGCGGGTTCGCTACCGCACGATGGGCGACGCGAACCTGACGGCAGCCGTACGCTCCGACGCCGACACGGTCGAGAAGGTCGTCGAGGAGGTCGCGGTCACCCGGCTCACCGAGCGGGGCGCGACCCGCGGCGACGACCGGGTGAGCGAAGCCGCCATGGAAGACCGCAAGAAGGAAGGCTATTTCTGATGACGGACATGCTGCGGTTCGCGACCGCCGGGTCGGTGGACGACGGCAAGAGCACGCTCATCGGACGGCTTCTCTACGACAGCAAGTCGGTCTTCGAGGACCAGCTCGACGCGGTCGAGCGCACGAGCCGCGACCGCGGAGACGACTACACCGACCTGGCCTTGCTGACCGATGGACTTCGCGCCGAGCGCGAGCAGGGCATCACGATCGACGTCGCCTACCGCTACTTCGCCACGCCCCGGCGGAAGTTCATCATCGCCGACACCCCCGGGCACATTCAGTACACCCGAAACATGGTGACCGGAGCCTCCACCGCCGACCTCGCGCTGATCCTGGTCGATGCGCGCAAGGGCCTGGTCGAGCAGAGTCGCCGGCACGCCTTCCTCACGACGCTGCTGCGCGTTCCGCACATCGTGCTCTGCATCAACAAGATGGACCTCGTCGACTACTCCGAGGAGGTCTTCGAGAACATCCGGCAGGAGTTCGGGGAGTTCGCCACCAAGCTCAACATGCCCGACCTCACCTTCATCCCTGTGTCGGCCCTCAAGGGCGACAACGTGGTGACGCGCAGCGAGAACATGCCTTGGTACGAAGGCTCGTCGCTGCTCCACCACCTCGAGACCCTCCACGTCGCGAGCGACCGCAACCTGGTCGACGCGAGGTTCCCGGTGCAGTACGTCATCCGCCCACAGTCGAACTCGACCCACGACTACCGCGGCTACGCGGGCACGGTGGCTGGCGGGGTCTTCAAGCCGGGCGACGAGGTCATGGTCTTGCCGTCGGGCTTCACCACGACGATCGAGGGCATCGAGACCGCCGACGGTCCGGTCGACGAGGCGTTCCCCCCGATGTCGGTGACCATCCGGCTCGCCGACGAGATCGACATCAGCCGCGGGGACATGATCTGTCGTCCGCACAACATGCCCGACACGACCCAGGATCTGGACGCGCTCGTCTGCTGGATGGACGAGCGGGTGGAGCTGAAGGCTGGCGCCAAGTTCGCCGTCAAGCACACCACGCGCTCGGCGCGCGCCCTGGTGAAGGACGTGAACTACCGTCTCGACATCAACACCTTGCACCGCGACGAGACGGCGTCGGGTCTGGCGCTCAACGAGATCGGCCGGATCCGCCTGCGGACGACGCAGCCGATGTTCGCGGACGACTACGCGCGAAACCGCACAACAGGCGGCTTCGTGCTGATCGACGAGCAGACCAACCGCACGGTCGCCGCCGGGATGATCACCTCCACCGAGTAGCTCGGGGTCAGCCGGGTCAGCCGGGTCAGCCGGGGTCAGTCTGAGGTCGGTCTGAGGTCAGTTCTCGGGCTCGTCGATGGTGCGCGTGTCGGCTGGCACGTCGACGGAGTGCTCGCGCAGCCGGTCGAGCGGGACGATGGAGAGGACCGCTGCGTTCGTCGAGGCGAGCACGACGGGTGCTGCGACCCCGTCCTGGTAGGCACGCGCCCAGTTCAGCGCCGTGACGCACCACCGGTCTCCGGGGACCAGCCCAGGGAAGGCGTACGCCGGCATGGGCGTGCTCAGGTCGTTGCCCAGGCTGCGCTGGTGGTCGAGGAAGTCTGCGGTGACAACCGCGCAGATCGTGTGGCTGCCGACATCTTGCTGGCCGGTGGTGCAGCATCCGTCGCGGTAGAAGCCGGTGACCGGGTCGTCGCCGCATGGCTCGAGGGGACCCCCCAAGACGTTGCGCTGGGTCTGGTTGCGCTGAGTCTGGTTGCCCTGAGTTTCGTCCGGCATGTCGGGTCGTCGCTATTCGCCGGAAAGGCCGTCGATCGACTCCCGAAGCAGATCGGCGTGGCCGTTGTGGCGCGCGTACTCCTCGATGAGGTGACACAGGATCCATCGCAGCGAGAACCGCTTCCCGTCGTCCTCCTCGGACAGGGAGCCAAGACCCTCCGCGCTGGCCAGGGCGTCGGCGATGACCCGATCCGACACGGCGATCGACTCGTCGAACCACGCGAACAGCTGCTCGGGAGCGGAGGCCGACGCGGAGGTGAAGGACCAGTCCGGGTCGCTCTGGTCGAGGTCGTTGAACCAGGAGGGCATCTCCACGCCGCCGGCGAAGGTCAGGTTGAGCCATCCTGCCTCCACCACGGCGAGGTGCTTCAGCAAGCCGCCAAGGGTCATCGTCGTGGGCGCCAACGCCGTGGCGAGCTGCGCCGCGCTCAGGTCTGAACACTTCCACCTGAGCGTGTCGCGTTGGTAGTTGAGAAAGCCCACCAGCGTGGTCGCTTCATCGGCTGCCGGGGGCGGATCGATTCGGTCGTCAGCGCGAAAGGTCACCGGGCGAGCGTAGCCGTCGGCCGCAGCCCGGCTCCGGACAGGATGCGCACGCGCGACGACGGGTCAGCTGAGGAGTCCGCGGAGGTTCAGCTCGGCGACGATCCGGTCGACGGCGTCGTCCACCGGAGTGTCTGTCGTGTCCACCACGACGTCGGCGTCCGTCGGGACTTCGTAGGGCGAACTGATACCGGTGAACTCGGGGACGAGGCCCGCGCGGGCCTTGGCGTAGAGGCCCTTGCGATCCCGCTCCTCGCAGATCTCAAGCGGCGTTGACACGTGGACGAGGACGAACTCCCCGACGGCCTCGGCCCTGGCTCGCATGTCGGCGCGGGCAGCCTCGAACGGGGCAATCGGAGCGCAGATCGCGACACCGCCGTGCTCGGCGACGAGGGCCGCGACGTACCCGATCCGCCGGACGTTGAGCTCGCGTGACTCGCGGTCGAAGCCGAGCCCGGCCGAGAGCAGGCGACGGACCTCGTCCCCGTCGAGCAACGACACCCGACGCACCGTCGTGTCCTCGACCCGCTCGGCGAGTGCGCGGGCCACGGTCGACTTGCCAGACCCGGAGAAGCCGCTTAGCAGCACCACGGCGCCGCGGTCCGTGCCGACCGGGTGCGAGCGCCGCAGTGCCGCGAGGGAGGCGGCGGGTAGCAGCCCGTGGTCGTCGGCACCCTGGAGCACCGCCCGAAGGGCGTCGGCCTGCTCGGGCTGGCGCTCCGCCGTGGGATCGATGACCTCGACCGCGCCGTGGGCAGCCAGCGCGTGACCGAGGCGCGCGGACCAGCGATCGTCCTCGGGGCCAGGGGTGAGTGGCAGCACCAAGGCCTCGGCGCCGGCGATCCCGTCGGCCGCCGCCACGACCGCGCGGACAAGATCGGGCGCCCGCACGTCCTTGGGTGCCCCGTGACCCACGACGGCCACGAGCAGCAGGCGGGATGCGGGCGAGTGCTCGAGGGTGGCGACGGCCGCGTCGAGGTCGGCGCGGGTCGGCACCTCCCGGAAGGCCACGGCGACCGACGGCCCCGCTTCGGCCACCTCCACGGGGGGGCGTCGCCAGGCCCGGCCCGGGCCGTGGGCCGCTGGTCGCAACCCCGTGAGGCCACCGTCGCGCAGGAGGGCGAGTGGTGTGCCCTGGGGGTCGGTCAGGACCAAGCCGGTTGTCTCGGCCGCCGTCTGCTCGGCCGGATCGAGCGCAAGGTGCGGCGGCCCGTCCAGGACGCCGGCGACGACCAGTTCGAGGTCGTCGAGCGGCGCTCCGTCGAGCCCGCGGACGGGCAGCTCGGCGAGGGCGTGCCAGTCGATGGTCGGCTGGTCGGTCACGGCTGATCAGGCGGCGAGGCCCCCGCGGAGCCTGCATCGTCGGAGTGCACGCCAGCAGTCTGCCGTGCCGGGTCTTCGCCCGTCTCGGCGGCCTTGGCGCGCAGGGCGCGCCGGCGCTTGGCGTACTGCGAGCGAATGACCATCCAGGCCAGGTTGCCGAGGACCAGGGCCGCGACGACAGCGGCCAGGATGACGATGTTGCTCGCGCCCAGCAGCTTGAGACCCGAGGCCAGCAACACGATCGCGAGGGCGCGTCGCACGAGGCCGCCCGGGGCCTGCGAGGAGAAGCGTGCTCCGATGTAGACCCCGGGGATGGCCCCGATCAGGATGGTGCCGGTCAACGCCAGCTCGAAGTCGCCGAAGATGATGTGCCCCAGGGAGGCTGCCGCGACCATCGGGATCGCCTGGGTGAGGTCGGTGCCGACCAGCTGGGAAGCCTTGAGCGCGGGGTAGAGGAACAGCAGGATCACGATCACGATCGACCCGGCGCCGACCGAGGTCATGCCCACGATCAGGCCGGCGGCCGCGCCCAGGGCGACGGTGGCGAGGGGCCGTACGACGATCTCGGGTGCACGCACTCGGCCCGAAGGGCCCTCCCCGGCGATGCTCGACTTCTCGACGAGCACCATCCAGGCGCGGATGACCAGCCCTGCCGAGGCCATCAGCAGCGCTGCGCCCAGAGCCTTCTTGACGATGTTCGCGAGGTCCTCGCCATCCCCGATCCAGCGCAGGACGAGGACTCCGCAGAAGGCCGCCGGGACCGAGCCGATGCACAGCCACTTCACGAGCTCGAGGTTCACCGTTCCACGACGGAGATGAACAATCGCCCCGACCGGCTTCATGAACAGGCTCGCCACGAGGTCGCTGGAGACGGCGGTCAGCGGGTCGACCTTGAAGAAGAAGACCAGGATCGGCGTCATGAGCGCGCCCCCACCCATGCCGGTGAGGCCGACGATGACGCCGACGAACAGACCAGCCAGCGCCAGCCCGGGGTCGAACCAATCCATTGTCGAACCTTTCCGACTGAAGAAGTAGGAAATGACGAGAGTAGCCGTTCGACGCGGTGATGTCTCGCTCCTGGGTCCGGATCGAGCCCGTCGGACGAGGCGCCTACGCTGACCAGCAGCCGTCCTTCCTCGCGAAGCGCGGCGTCTCGGCCTGCGCGCACTGACCTTCCCGCACTGACCTTCCCGCACTGACCTTCCCGCACACGACCTCAGAGGGATCCATGAGCCTGACCGGCCTGCTCGCCGTCGCCGCGGAGGATGCGGCGCTGGCCGGGCTGCGCTCGACGGCCGCTTCGGAGATCTCCTCCGCCGCGCCGGCCAACCCCCTCGAGATCACCGGACCCGACTCGCTGCAGCCGCTCGTGGCGGCGCTGATCGCGGCCGACCCCGACGTGGGCGCCGGTCGACCGGTGCTGGTCGTGACGGCGACCGGCCGCGAGGCCGAAGACCTCGCGATCGCCTTGGCGGACCTGCTCCCGGACGAGACGGTCGCCGATTTCCCGGCGTGGGAGACCTTGCCCCATGAACGGCTCTCTCCCCGCTCCGACACCGTCGGCAGGAGGCTCGCGGTGCTGCGGCGGCTCGCTCACCCGACGGCGCGCGGCGAGGGGTTCGACCCCGGCACCGGTGCCCTGCGCGTGATCGTGGCGCCGGTGCGGTCCCTGCTCCAGCCGCTTGTCCCCGGGCTGGCCGATCTCGAACCCGTCGCTCTCAAGGCTGGCGACGACGTGCCGCTCGAGGATGCCGTCCAGCGGCTCGCGGACGCCGCCTACAGCCGGGTCGACCTGGTCGAGAAGCGCGGGGAGTTCGCCGTGCGTGGAGGCATCCTCGACGTCTTTCCGCCCACGGAGGAGCACCCCCTTCGGGTGGAGTTCTGGGGCGACACCGTCGAGGAGGTCCGGTGGTTCAAGGTCGCCGACCAGCGCAGTCTCGAGATCGCTGGCCACGGCCTGTGGGCTCCGCCGTGCCGTGAGCTGCTGCTGACCGCAGACGTACGGGCTCGTGCCGCTGAGCTCCTGCTCGCGCACCCCGCCCTCGCCGACGTGCTCGGCAAGCTGGCGGAAGGCATCGCCGTCGAAGGTATGGAGTCGCTGGCTCCGGTCCTCGTCGAAGAGCTCGAACTCGTCGTCGACCAGTTCCCCGAAGGCACCCACGTGCTGGTCTGCGACCCCGAGCGGGTGAGAGCGCGGGCCGCCGACCTCGTGGCCACCAGCGACGAGTTCCTTGCCGCGTCCTGGGCCGTCGCCGCTGAAGGCGGCACGGCGCCCCTCGACCTGGGCGCTGCGTCCTTCCGGACCTTGTCGGAGGTGCGCCAGCACGCGCTTGAGCGCGGACTTCCTTGGTGGTCGATCTCACCGTTCGGGGTGGACGAGGAGTTGCGGGTCCCTGAGGGGTCAGCCCTCGATGCCGGGGAGGCAGCCCAGCCCGCTGTTGAGGCCACCGTGGCGACAGGGTTCAGGGCCTCGGAGGCTTACCGCGGTGACACCGCGCGCGCGATGGCTGACGCCAAGGGTTGGCTGGGCGACGGATGGCGTGTCGTGCTCCTGTCCGAGGGCCACGGTCCCGCCGAGCGCCTCGTGGAGCGTTTGCGCGAGGCCGACGTGGCCGCCCGGCTGGATGTGGATCTCGAGCACCCACCCGAGCCCGGGATCGTGCACGTCTCCACGGGTCGCCTCCAGCACGGATTCATCCACGACGGACTCCGGCTGGCGGTGCTCACGGAGAGCGATCTGGTCGGCCAGCGCACGTCCACCAAGGACATGCGTCGCATGCCCTCTCGGCGGCGCCAGCAGATCGACCCCCTCCAGCTGCGGGCCCGAGACCTCGTCGTGCACGAGCAGCACGGCGTGGGCCGCTACGTCGAGATGGTGCAACGGACGGTGGCCGGGGCCACCCGTGAATACCTCGTGATCGAGTACGCCCCCGCAAAACGCGGCCAGCCGGGTGACCGGCTCTACGTTCCCTCGGACTCCCTCGATCAGGTCACGCGCTACGTGGGTGGTGAGGCCCCGGCCCTCCACCGGCTGGGTGGCGCCGACTGGGCCAAGGCCAAGGGGCGGGCGCGCAAGGCGGTCAAGGAGATTGCCGGTGAGCTCATCCGGCTCTACAGCGCCCGGATGGCCGCGCCCGGCTACGCGTTCGGCCCCGACTCGCCGTGGCAGCGCGAGCTGGAGGACGCCTTTCCCTACGTCGAGACGATCGATCAGATGTCGACGATCGACGAGGTGAAGGCCGACATGGAGCGCCCGGTACCCATGGACCGGGTGGTCTGCGGCGATGTCGGCTACGGCAAGACCGAGATCGCCGTCCGGGCGGCGTTCAAAGCCGCCCAGGACGGCAAGCAGGTCGCGGTGCTCGTTCCCACCACCTTGCTCGTGCAGCAGCACCTGTCGACCTTCGGGGAGCGATTCGCCAACTTCCCGGTCAACGTCGCAGGTCTGTCCCGGTTCCAGACCGATGCCGAGGCTAAGGCCGTGCTCGAGGGTCTCGCCGCCGGCACCGTCGACGTGGTCATCGGCACCCACCGGCTGCTCACGACCGGCGTCACCTTCAAGGACCTGGGACTGGTCATCGTCGACGAGGAACAACGCTTCGGGGTTGAGCACAAGGAGCACCTGAAGGCGCTGCGCACCCACGTCGACGTCCTGACGATGTCGGCCACGCCGATCCCTCGGACGCTCGAGATGGCGGTCACGGGCATCCGGGAGATGTCGACGATCACGACCCCGCCGGAGGAGCGCCATCCCGTGCTCACCTTCGTGGGCCCCTACGACGACCGGCAGATCACGGCCGCCATCCGTCGTGAGCTGTTGCGCGAAGGACAGGTCTTCTACATCCACAACCGGGTCGACTCCATCGACCGGGCCGCCGAGCGGCTGCGCGACCTGGTGCCGGAGGCGCGCATCCGGGTCGCCCACGGGCAGATGCACGAGCACGAGCTCGAGCAGGTGATCGTCGGCTTCTGGGAGAAGGACTTCGACGTCCTGGTGTGCACGACCATCGTGGAGTCAGGCATCGACATCGCCAACGCCAACACCTTGGTCGTGGAGCGAGCCGACGTGTTCGGACTGTCGCAGCTGCACCAGCTGCGCGGCCGGGTCGGTCGGGCACGTGAGCGCGCGTACGCCTACTTCCTCTACCCGCCGGAGAAGCCGTTGACCGAGCTGGCTCACGACCGGTTGGCCACCATTGCCCAGAACACCGATCTGGGCTCGGGGATGGCCGTGGCGATGAAAGACCTCGAGATCCGCGGCGCGGGCAATCTTCTCGGTGGCGAACAGTCCGGGCACATCGCCGACGTTGGCTTCGATCTCTACATCAGGCTGGTCGGTGAGGCGGTGGCCGCCTACCGCGGCGACGCGGTCGAGGAGCCACCGGACGTACGCGTCGAGCTGCCGGTCGACGCTCACATCCCCCACGGCTACGTCCCGGGGGAGCGGTTGCGCCTCGAGGCCTACCGGCGGATCGCGGCGGCCAGCTCCGACGACGAGGTGGCGGAGGTGCGGGCAGAGCTCCTGGACCGCTACGGACCCCTGCCGCGGCCGGTGGAAACCCTGCTGGAGGTGGCACGGTTCCGGGCGCACGTGCGTCGAGCAGGGCTCACCGACGTCTCCGTGCAGGGAGCCAACGTCCGCTTCGGCCCGGTGGAGCTGCCCGACTCGGGGCGGGTGCGCCTGGCCCGGCTCTACCCGGGGAGCGTCGTCAAGGCGGCGGTCCGTACCATCCTGGTACCCCATCCGCGCACGGCTCGGGTCGCCGGCACCCCGTTGCGTGACACCACGCTCCTGGCTTGGGCGCGCGAGTTCGTGGATGCTGTGTTGCTGTCGGGTTCGCCAGCTGCCGGGGCCGACGAAGCGTCCGCGTCATCGAAGGGAACCGCATGACCCGCCCGCCCAGCCCGACGCGCCGCATCGCCGGCCCGCTCCTCGTGGTGGTCGTGGCCGGCCTGCTGGCCGGTTCCCTGGCAGGGTGCAATCCGGCCGAGGCTGGGGCAGCAGCCGTGGTCGGAGACGTCCGGATCACCGAGACCCGGGTCAATGAGGGTGCGTCCGAGGCTGCAGACGCAGCGGCCACCCTTCCGGACACGCCGGAGAACGCTCTCGACAATTCGCAGTTCATGCGGGAGAACGCCAACCGTCTCATCAGCTCGGTGCTGCTCACACGGACGGCAGCCGAAGAAGGCATCGTCGTCACCCAGGCCGAGGTCGATGAGCTGCTGAACCAGGCCTCCGGCGGCCAGCCGCGCCCGGTCTTGGAGGCCACGGTCGCCGCCCAGCTGGCCGTCCCGCCCTCGGAGCTGAACGAGTTCGCCTACGACTTCCTCGTCAACCGCAAGCTCGGCGAAAAGCTGGTGCCTGGCACCGACGTGGCCGCCCAGAACGCGGCCGCACGTGCACGCGTGGTTCAGACCGCTGCCGAGGTCGGGGTCACGGTCAGCCCACGCTACGGCGCTTGGGACCCGACGCTGGGCGCCATCACCGGGAGCGCGGACGACCTGTCCCGGCCCCTCGCCGTCGCGCCCGTCGATCAGGGCGCCGGCTCGCCGCCTCCGACCCCTCAGTAGGGCGCTTCCCTCGTGGGTCGAGTCGTGCTGCTCGAGACCTCGCCGCGCGTCTCCGCAGGTCAGCTGACCGCCGCTGCCTGGCGCGTGCTCGCCGAGGCCGCCGAGGTCCGAGCCGAGAAGGGGCACCCGCAGAGCGACGCGCTGATCGCCGAGGGGATCCAGGTCTTCCCCCTTCTGCCGGGCTCTTCGGCCGAATCCGCTGGCGCCGGCCCTGCGCCCGACGCCTTCCTCCGTGAGCGAGCCGCGGCGACGTCCGGGGCGGTCGTCTGGCTCTGCTCGGCTGAGGGGCCAGGGTCCGTGACCGCGCTGCACGCTGCCCTGGCCGCCCTCGACATCGACCTCGACGTCGAGGTGCTGGTGGGGTCTGTCGACCTGCCTGGGGCGCACCTGCTCGACCTGGTCTCGGTGATGGACAGGCTCCGCTCGCCGGGTGGGTGCCCCTGGGATGCGTCCCAGACCGCCACATCGTTGCTCCCGTTTCTGCTCGAGGAGAGCTACGAGGTGGTCGAAGCCATCGAGGCAGATGACCGCGCCGGCCTGCGGGAAGAGCTCGGAGACCTCCTCCTGCAGGTCGCGTTCCACTCCCGGATCGCCGAGGAGGACGCGCGCGACCCGTGGGGCATCGACGCGGTGGCCGACGGGATCGTCGCCAAGCTGGTGTCGCGCCACCCGCATGTCTTCGCCGACGGGACGGCCTCCTCCCCGGCCGAAGTCGAGGCGTCCTGGGAGGAGTTGAAACGGACCGAGAAGGCGCGTACGTCGGCCGTGGACGGAGTCCCCCTCGCCCAGCCCGCGCTCGCCCTGGCTGCCAAGCTGATGTCTCGTGCGGAGCGAGCGGGGCTGGAGGTACCGCTGCCTTCGACTCCAGTCGGTTGGTCGCCACCGGAGGGGGCGGAGGAGGGAACCTTCGGCGAGGAGTGGATCGGTGACGTCCTGCTCGTGATCGTGGCTCAGGCCCGCGCGGCCGGCGTCGACCCCGAGGCGGCGCTGCGTGCCGCCGCCCGCCGCTACGCCGACGCGGTTCGCGCGACCGAGATGTCGTCTTGACTTCCCGGTGACTTCCCGGTGACTTCCCGGTGACTTCCCGGGAGCGAGGTGGAGACGAGGCGGGCCCGGAGCCGCGCCCGATAGTCTGGCCTTGCGTCAGCGGGACTTCCCCTCCCTCGTCTTCCAAACTTCCGGAGCATGCTTGTGGCCAGCATCGAAGCCGTCGCAGCGCGAGAGATCCTCGACTCGCGCGGCAACCCCACGGTCGAGGTCGAGGTCGGCCTCGACGACGGAACGTTCGCGCGCGCGGCCGTCCCGAGTGGTGCCTCGACGGGCGCCTTCGAGGCCGTCGAGCTGCGTGACGGCGACGCCAGCCGCTACGGCGGCCGAGGTGTTGAGCAGGCCGTCCTCGCCGTGCTCGACGAGATCGGCCCCGAGCTGCTGGGCTTCGACGCCACCGAGCAACGCCTCGTCGACCAGGCTCTGATCGACCTCGACGGCACCACGGACAAGTCCCGGCTGGGAGCCAATGCCCTCTTGGGTGTTTCGCTCGCCGTCGCCCGGGCCGCGGCCGACTCAGCCGACCTGCCGTTGTTCCGGTATGTCGGTGGACCCAACGCTCACCTGCTGCCCGTGCCCATGATGAACATCCTCAACGGCGGGGCCCACGCCGACAGCAACGTCGACGTGCAGGAGTTCATGATCGCCCCGATCGGGGCCCCGACCTTCGCTGAGGCCGTGCGCTGGGGCGCGGAGGTCTACCACTCGCTCAAGTCAGTGCTCAAGGAGCAAGGGCTGGCCACCGGACTTGGGGACGAGGGAGGCTTCGCGCCTTCCCTGTCGAGCAACCGCGCGGCCCTCGACCTGATCGCCGATGCCATCGGCCGGGCCGGGTTCAGCCTGGGCGGCGACGTCGCGCTCGCGATCGACGTCGCAGCCACCGAGTTCCATGCGGACGGAAGTTATGCGTTCGAGGGGAGCGCCAAGACCGCCGCGGAGATGACCAGCTACTACGCCGGGTTGGTGGCTGACTACCCGATCGTGTCGCTCGAGGATCCCCTGTCGGAGGATGACTGGGAGGGCTGGCAGACCCTCACGGGCGAGCTCGGCGACCGGGTGCAGATCGTCGGAGACGATTTGTTCGTCACCAACCCTGTCCGTCTTCAGCGGGGGATTGATGAGGCTTCAGCCAACGCCCTGCTGGTGAAGGTCAACCAGATCGGCACCCTGACAGAGACTCTCGACGCCGTTAATTTGGCGCACCGCAACGGTTTTCGCTGCATGTTCAGCCACCGCTCGGGTGAAACCGAAGACACGACGATCGCCGACCTGGTGGTCGCCACTGATTCCGGTCAGATCAAGTCCGGGGCCCCAGCGCGGTCCGAACGCGTGGCGAAGTACAACCAGCTCATGCGCATCGAGGAGCTGCTCGACGACGCGGCGCGCTACGCCGGACGGGCCGCCTTCCCGCGCTTCACGGCCTGATCGAGGCATCCTCGTCGCATGGGTCAGGGTCGTACGCGCGCTGGACGGCGCCCTGCTGCCCCCGCGCCGAGCCGGACGCGCGCGGCTCGGCCGGGCGCCCGGGCCACCGGATCTGGGCGCGGCAGTAGCGCCGCTGCGCCGGCAGCTGAGCCGCTCGCGTCGGCGGCCAAGCCCGCACCTCGAGCTCCGGCAAGGCGGGGGCCCGTACGGCCGCACCTCACTGGGCGCGCGGCCATCCTTTTGCTCGTCCTTGCCGCCCTCGCCGTGACGCTGGCCTGGCCGGCTCGCGCTCTGGTCGATCAACGCCGAGCCGTGGCCGCGCTCCGCGCGGAGAATCGGGCCACCGAGCAGCGCGTGGCGGACCTGCGTCATTCGCTGGACCGTTGGCAGGACAGGGCCTACGTGGAAGCTCAGGCCAGGGCCAGGCTGCACTTCGTTCGGCCTGGTGAGACGGCCTATGTCGTCATAGCACCCGATACCGCCCCGGCGCCCGTGACGCCGCGTGTCCCTGAGGCCGTCGCCGAGACCCCGTGGTTCGACGCCCTGTGGCAGTCGGTGCAGGGCGCAGCCGTCGATGCCGGCTGACCAGCCCGCACGGCCTGTCGCGTCAGAAGACCTCGCGGCCGTCCAGGGCCAGCTCGGTCGTCCGCCGCGGGGGGTACGACGCGTGGCTCATCGCTGCCCCTGCGGGCTTCCAGACGTGGTCGAGACCGAACCGCGCCTCGCCGATGGCAGCCCCTTCCCCACCTTCTACTACCTGACATGCCCCAGGGCGACGGGCGCGGTGTCCACCTTGGAGGCCTCGGGATTGATGCGCTTGATGCAGGCGCGACTAGCCGAAGATCCCGTCCTCGCAGAGGCGTACCTACGGGCCCACACCGCCTATCTCGCGGCGCGAACCGCTGCCGGCGACGTCCCGGAGATCGACGGGATCTCGGCCGGCGGGATGCCTGACCGGGTGAAGTGTTTGCACGTGCTGGTCGGGCATGCGCTGGCTGAGGGACCGGGCGTGAATCCGTTCGGCGACGAGGCACTCGCGGTGCTGCAGCCGTGGTGGACCAGCGGCCCGTGCGTATCGGCAGAACACCCGTCAGGATCGTCTCCGTGAGCACTGCTCGAGTGGCGGCCATCGACTGTGGCACCAATTCGATCCGCCTTCTCGTGGCCGACGTCGACGCCGAGGTCGGGACGTTGGTCGACGTCGAGCGCACCATGGAGATCGTGCGCCTCGGCGAGGGTGTTGACCGGACAGGCGCCTTTTCGGAGGCTGCCTTGGAACGGACGTTTGCCGCGTGTGGTCGATACGCCGCGGCGATCGATGCGCTCGGGGCCTCTCGGGTCCGGTTCGTCGCCACCTCGGCCTCGCGCGACGCCACCAACCGCGAGGTCTTCGTGTCCGGCGTGGAGCGGCTCATGGGCACGTCTCCGGAGGTCGTCACCGGGGACGAAGAGGCGCGCCTGTCCTTCGCAGGGGCGACCCGCGACCTGGCGGGCCGGGCGGTGGCGCCGTACCTGGTGCTCGACATCGGAGGTGGGTCGACGGAGTTCGTCCTCGGAGACACCGCACCGACGGCTGCGTGCTCCGTCGACATGGGATGCGTCCGGCTGACCGAGCGTCACCTCGTCTCAGATCCTCCGACCGCGGCGCAGGTCGCAGCGGCGCGGGCTGACATCGAGAGGTTGATCGACGAAGCGGCCGCGGTCGTGCCGCTCGAGCAGGCGGCGACCGTGGTTGGGCTCGCCGGCTCGGTGACCACGGTGGCGGCCCTCAACCTGGGCCTGACCGCGTACGACTCCGAAGCCATCCACCTGTCCCGCATCAGCGCTTCCGAGGTGCACGCCGTGACTCGAGGGCTGCTGGCGATGACTCGGGCGGAGCGCGCGGCTTTGCCGGTGATGCATCCTGGCCGCGTGGATGTCATCGGCGGCGGAGCCTTGGTGCTCGACACCATCGTCGAACGGATCGCGTCGACGACCGCCATCGATTCGGTGGTGGTGAGCGAGCACGACATCCTTGATGGCATCGCCTGGTCGCTGGCCGACGTCGATGGTTGACACGGCTCGCGAGGACCGTGCGTGACAGGGGTACGGCCCGGGTCGGGATGGCCGGGGGACCCGGCGACCACGCGCACTCCTGTGGCCCGCGAAGCTACCGACGTCGTACGGCTGGCGGCATCAGCGCGCGATCTGGTCAGCCTCGAGGCGCGACAGTCGGTCTGTCGCGCCTGTCCGAGGCTGGTGAAGTGGCGCGAGCAGGTAGCGGTCGAACGCAGAGCGGCTTTCGCCGACCAGGAGTACTGGGGGCGCCCTGCACCCGGTTTCGGCGACCCCGCCGCGCGGATCCTCGTCGTGGGGCTCGCCCCGGCCGCGCACGGCGCCAACCGCACCGGGCGGGTGTTTACCGGTGACCGCAGCGGTGACTGGTTGTTCGCTTCCATGCATCGCGCGGGTTTGAGCAATCAGTCGACGTCGATCGCTTCCGACGACGGGCTGGTGTTGCTGGGTGCTCGCGTCGTGGCCGCGGTCCGGTGTGCGCCACCGGCCAACAAGCCGACTCCAGCCGAGCGCGACACGTGCGCTCCTTGGCTGGATCGGGAGCTGGCCCTGCTCAGGCCGACCGTGCGGGTGATGGTCGGCCTGGGGGGGTTCGCCTGGACCGCGTGCCTCGCCGCGCTTCGCCGGGCCGGTGGAGCCGTGCCGTCACCGACCCCGCGCTTCGGGCATGGCGCCGAGGTGGTTGTCGACGGGGTGTGCCTGATCGGCAGCTATCACCCGAGCCAGCAAAACACCTTCACCGGCCGGCTCACCGAGTCCATGCTCGACGCCGTCTTCTCCCGCGCGGGCACCCTCGCTGCGGGTTAGTTGACGGTCGCGGGGGCAGCAGGACGCTGATGTTCCGCCGCTCGAGGAGACGTCCGTGCGGCGCATCTCACACCGTGGCCCCACCGTCGACGCCGAGGCAGCGTGTCCCGGGCCGTCGTACGGTTGGTCTATGGCTACCAGCGAGCGCAGGCACCCTCCACGGATCCTGGTCGTGGGTGGGGGCTATGTCGGCATGTACACGGCTTTGCGGCTGCTCAAGAAGCTCCGCCGGGACGAGGCGGTCGTCACCGTTGTCGACCCGAAGTCCTACATGACCTACCAGCCTTTCCTGCCCGAGGCCGCGGCCGGCTCCATCCAGCCCCGGCACGTGGTGGTGCCGCTGCGGCGTGTGCTTGGTGGAGCGGAGATCGTCACCGGGAGAGTGACCAGCCTCGACCACGCTCGCAAGGTCGCCTGCATCGAGCCGCTCGAGGGAGAGGCCTACGAGATCAGCTACGAGCAGGTCGTCGTCGCTGTCGGCTCGGTGTCCCGGACTCTTCCGATCCCCGGACTTGCCGAGGTGGGCACCGGCTTCAAGACCGTGGAGGAGGCCATCCAGCTGCGCAACCGAGTCATCGAGGCCATGGACATCGCTGAGTCCACTCACGACGAGGAGATCAGGCGGAGAAACCTCACGTTCGTCGTCGTTGGCGGCGGGTACGCAGGGATCGAGGCGCTCGGCGAGCTCGAGGACATGTCCCGCTATGCCACCCGCTACTACCGCACGATCGAGCCGTCCGACTTGCGGTGGGTGCTCGTCGAGGCGTCGGACCGGATCCTTCCGGAGGTGGGCGTCGACATGGGCCTCTACGCGCTCGAGCAGCTGCGCGGACGTGGCATCGCCTGCCATCTGGAGACCCGCCTGGATTCCGCGGTCGGCGGGCACGTCGTGCTCTCGACGGGTGAGGAGATGGACACCGAGACCCTGGTGTGGACCGCGGGCGTCAAGCCGCACCCGCTGGTCGCCAACACCGGCTTCCGCCTCGACGACAAGGGCAGGCTCCTCGGCCGGGCGACGTTGCAGGTCGCCGACTTCGACGACGCCTGGATCGCGGGCGATGCCGGGGCGATTCCCGACCTCGCCAACGGCGAGGACGCGTGGACCACGCCGTCGGCGCAGCACGCGGTGCGGCAGGCGAAGACCCTCGCCGACAACATCATCGCCACGATGCGGGGCTTCGAGCCCGAGGAGTACCGCCACAAGTACGTCGGTTCGGTCGCGTCCTTGGGCCTCTACAAGGGGGTTGCCCAGGTCTACGGGATCAAGCTCAAGGGCTTCGCGGCCTGGTTCATGCACCGGACCTACCACATGAGCCGCATGCCCACCTTCGCGCGCAAGGTTCAGGTGCTCATCGATTGGACCCAGGCCTTCTTCTTCCGTCGCGAGATCGTGTCGCTGTGGGGGATCCATGAGCCCTTCCATGAGTTCCAGGTCGCCATCGATTCCGGCCCCAAGCCGCCGGCCCCTGCCGATGCGCAAGCCGATGCGCAAGCCGAGCCCTGACGCGGGTCCGCCCCGGACACGATTGTCCTTAGCAAGGGTAATGACTTAGACTAACGATCGTGCCGACGCCAGCCCGTACCGCCGAGATGACCAGCGCCCTACGCATCGCCGTGATGCGTACGGCCCGCAGGTTGCGCGCCGAGCGCTCGGACGAGTCGCTGTCCCTCGGCGGGCTGGCGGCCCTCGCCGTCCTCGACCGAGAGGGTCCACTCACGCCGACCGAGCTGGCTGATCACGAGCGCGTCCAACCCCCGTCGATGACCCGTACTCTCGCCGCCCTCGAAGCAAGGGGACTCGTGGCGCGCGCCCCGCACCCGACCGACGGCCGGCAGGTGCTGGTGTCGGCCACGGGTGCCGCCCGCGAGATGTTGCGGGTCGACCGGCACCGCCGCGACGAGTGGCTCGCCATCCGGTTGTCCTCGTTGAGCCGTGAAGAACGCGCCACGCTCGAGGCCGCGACCGCGATCCTTGATCGGATCAGCTGCTCGTGAGCCCAACCTTCCAGGCGCTGCGCAATCGCAACTACCGGCTGTACCTGTCGGGCGCCTTCGTCTCCAACATCGGCACCTGGATGCAGCGGATCGCCCAGGACTGGCTGGTGCTGCAGCTGTCCGGTGGCAGCGGCACGGCGTTGGGGATCGTCACGGCGCTCCAGTTCCTTCCGCTGCTCGTGCTCGGTCCGTGGGGTGGTGTGCTGGCGGACCGCTTCGCCAAGCGCCGGGTCCTCGTGCTGGCCCAAGCGGCGCTGGGTGTGCTGGCCCTGACTCTCGGGGTGCTGGATGCCCTCGACGTGATCACCCTGGGCGGGGTCTATCTGCTGGCGTTGTTGCTAGGGGTCGTCACGGCGGTCGACGGACCCACCCGTCAGGCGTTCCTCGTGGAGATGGTCGGTCGCGACGATCTCCCGAACGCCGTGGGGCTCAACAGCACCGCGTTCCACGGCGCGCGGATCATCGGCCCGGCCATCGCGGGCCTCCTCATTGCCTCCGTCGGGACGGCGTCGGTGTTCTTCATCAACGCGTTCACCTTCCTGGCCGTCATTGGCAGCCTGTTCGCGATGGATCCTCGGTTGCTCGAGCCCACGCCGCGAACACCGAGGGGCCCAGGTCAGATCCGCGCCGGCGTGGCCTACTTGGCGACGCGCCGAGACCTCGTGCTCGTCCTCGTCATCGTCAGTGTGGTCGCCACGTTCGGGCTCAACTTCTCCATCACCATCGCCCTGATGGCCACCCAGGTCTTCGACCGTGGCGCTCAGGGGTTCGGCCTCCTGGCCACCCTGCTGGGCACCGGGAGCCTGCTCGGCGCCCTCGTCGCAACCCGACGTCGACACCCGCGGGTGCGGTTGGTCGCAGCAGCGGCCGTGGGCTTTGGCCTGCTCGAGGTCGTCGCGGCGCTGATGCCCACTTACACCACCTTCGCGATTGCTCTCGTGCCGTGCGGTTTTGCTGCGCTCACGGTCATGACGGCCGCCAACGCCACCGTGCAGCTCGGTGTCGCGCCCGAGTTCCGGGGCAGGGTCATGGCGATCTACCTGACCGTCTTCCTCGGGGGTACGCCCCTGGGCGCGCCGATCATCGGCTGGCTGGGCGAGACGGTCGGGCCGCGCTCGGGCCTCCTGATCGGCGGGGTGGCCTCGGCCGGGGTCGGGGTGCTCGCCCTCGCGCTGGTGGGTCGTCACGCGAGCCAGACCCATCAGGCTCGCGTGGCGGCCGCAGACGCTGACACTGATGCTGACGCCGCGATCATCGTGGCTGGCGACGTGGCGCCCTACCCTGGGGGAGCCCCCGTAGCCCAAGGGCAGAGGCAGTCCCCTTAAAAGGGATCCAGTGTGGGTTCGACTCCCACCGGGGGCACCGCTCGCCTTGTCGTCGCTCCGGGGCGGCGGCGGCCGGGGCCTACCCGTCTCGCCTACCATCCGGCCTCGCTGCGCTCGGCCTCCCGCCAGGCCCGCCACGGCTTCGCCGGGCAGGCCCCGGCCACCGCTGCCCCCGACCGACTCGGTCCTGACGGCAACTGCACGTGGGTACGTGGCGGGTTGGCGGTGGTGGGAAGGGTTAGTACGTGACGAAGTGGGCGCGCAGCCATCGCTCGGGATCGACGAACGATCCCCCGCGCAGCACCTCGAAGTGCAGGTGGGCCCCGGTGGTGTTGCCGGTCGAGCCCACCCGGCCGATGACCCGACCGGCCTTCACGCTGCCGGCGCCGATGGCGATGCTCGACAGGTGGCTGTACGTGGTCACCGCGCCGTCCGCGTGCCGTATTTCGATCCGGTTCCCGTAGGCCCCGTCGTAGCCGGCGCTGAGGATCACACCGTTGGCGACGACTCGCACGGGAGTGCCGGACGCGCAGGCGAAGTCCACCCCGGTGTGGCGTCCGGAACCCCAGCGTGAGCTCGTGTCTCCGAACCGCGCCGTGAGGTGGTAGCCCCCGACCACCGGACGCACGACCGTGGATCTGAGGGACGCGCGGCTGGCTCGCACCAGGGCTGCATGCTTGCGCGCCTGCGCCTTCTCCCTTGCCAGCTTCCGTGCTCGTGTTTCTGCCAGCCGATGCTGTCGCGCGAGGGCCTTGATCGCCTGTGCGCGGTCGTGCGCAGCGTCCAGGAGCTGGCCGAAGGCCTCCGGGGCTTCCACCGCACCGGCCAGCGGGTCGCCCTCGAGGGTGGTGGAGCCGGATTCGGCGGTAGGACTGGGGGGAACGGTCCCCGTCGACGCAGCCTCAGCGCCCGTCTCGTGCGCCGTCGCCGGCACCGCAACAAGGACCGCCGCGGTGATCATGGCGGTTGCCACAGCGAGCAGGCGACCGAACGGTTGCACCGAATCGGCGCGGGCGTGCTTCGGGGCGTGCGGGGGCATGCGAAAACCTCAGGATCGGGAAGGGAGTTCCTCCATGGTGACCCGAGCGGCCCGCGCCCGCCGAATTCGGACGGGGTGACCTCGGTCTCACTCCTGCTCGGCGCGCGTGCGGCCCGTCCTGCTGCCCTGGGCCGCACGTCGTGCGGTTCGACGAGTCGGTTTCGTGCTTGAGATCGGTGTGACGCCGCTCAGCACGGTCTGTCCGTCGACATCCAGGTGAGCCAAGGTCGTGGAGATCTCGTGGACGATTCTTCCGTCGACGGGGAGCGACATATGGCCGACGCCACGCACGAACACGTTGCGCGCACTCAGGTCTGGGTGGTCGACGGTGGCCGCGCGCTTGGGCACGATCATCTGGTCGAGGTCGGACCAGATGGCGACGAAGCGGGTGTTGCAGTTGGGCGCGGGTTCGCGGAGCTCGGCCACGACGTCACTTCCGGGTCGGAGCTGGCGCACGAGTGGGTGCGGGAACAAGCGGGCGGGGAAGGTGCCTCCGTGGGGCGTCCCTAGCGTGACCAGGGTGTGCACGCGTTCGTCGCCGCCGAGGCGTTGGACGTAGTAGCGCGCAACGATCCCGCCCATCGAGTGCCCGACCACATGGATGCGCTCGTATCCCGTCTCGGCGCAGACCTGCTCGACGAGCGCTCCTAAGGTCTCTGCGACCTCGCGAACGTCACCGGTGAGCGGGCTGTAGTTCAGGGCGATGACGCGGCCGAAGCCTCGACGCCTCAGGCCGCGGCGGAGCAGGGTGAAGATGGAGCGGTTGTCCACCATCCCGTGGACCAGGAGGATCGGGGTCCCCGCTGCCTCCACGTCTCCGATCACGAGCCCGCGCTGCACCGGCGGGAGGCTGGCCACCCCGAGCCGGTCGCGTTCGACCCGTGCCCGCTCGCGGACGGCCCCCAACGGATAGAGCGCCAGATGGGCCCCGATCCACGCCACCTCGAGGGCCGCACCTCGTACGCCGTGCGGCGACAGGATCGCGTGGGCGCTGCGTGACATCTTGCGCTGAGCGGATCGTCCAGCGCCCCGGCCGCGAGCCAGCGCCCGGACGACGGCGTCGACCGGGGCGGACGCGCTGCCCTCGTCGACGTCCCCCATCGTTGGCCTCCCGGTCACCAGATCTTCAGCCTGCCGCCGCCTTACCGTGGCACACCACCGGCCGAACGGTCGGTTCAGGGGCCACCGAAACGCCGAACCAGCGCGGGAATACGCTGGTGGCTGCCGCCACGATTGAGCGCGGCAGCCAGCGAGAGGGGTCGACGTGGCGAGCAACCAGATCCGTGTGGTCATCGCGAAACCCGGTCTCGACGGGCACGACCGCGGCGCCAAGGTGGTCGCCCGTGCGTTGCGCGACGCTGGCGTCGAGGTGATCTACACCGGTCTTCACCAGACTCCTGAGCAGATCGTCGAGACAGCGATCCAAGAGGATGCCGACGCCGTGGGCCTCTCGGTGCTGTCCGGTGCCCACATGACCCTGTTCGCCAAGGTCATCGAGCTGTTGCAGGCGCGCGGGGCCGCGGACATCGTCGTCTTCGGCGGTGGAATCATCCCGGCGGCTGACCTGCCGGAGCTGGAGGCGCTCGGCGTCCGGCAAGTGTTCACGCCGGGCACTCCGACGCGAGACATCATTTCCTGGGTCACGTCGACGCTGGGGGAGTCGGCCCTCACCTGAGGGCGGTCACAACCCGATGATGGGGGGCCGCTCGCGAAGGTAGGGGAGCGGTTGTGTCGGGTCCGGGCTGTCGATCTCGCGGCCGAGACGGTGCCCGTCGAAGATGGCCTCACTGATCGGGCGCGGGGCGGAGGCGTCGCCGATGAGGTGCACCGCCGCGATACCCGCAGCCTCGAGTGCAGCGGGGTCAGAGACGAGTTCGCGGTAGAGCGCGTCGTCGCTGGTCTGCTGGGTCACCAGGACGACGCCCTCGCATGCCAACGCCCAGTCACGTCCGTATTCGTCGACCCCACGGACCGCGTTCGGTGACACCAGCTCGACGGTCACTCCTCGGTGGGCCTCGACACCGCAGTCATGGAGATGCTGCCTGAGCATGTCCCCCTCGAGGCTCGCGTCGGACACGGCGGAGAGGATCGGATCGCTGGTGACGAGGTGCACCTCGTAGCCCTCGTCGGCGAGCAGCTCGGCGACGCCTGGCCCGACGTAGTAGCCGTCGGTGTCGTAGACGACCACCCGCCGTCCCGGAGGGCGTTGGCCTTCGAGCATGAGCTGCTCGGGAGTGAGCACGAACGGCAGGTTCGCGTCGGCCCCCTCGACGGGCTCGTCTCGCTCCGGCTGTTGGCCGTCCCCACGCCAGACCGAGCCGGTGGCGCACACAACCAGCTGTGCGCCGTAGTCCAGGACCTCGGCCGCGTTCAGCCGCCGGCTGGTGATCACCTCGACGGTGGAGAGCTTGGCCAGCTGGACGGCTCGGTGGTCGACGATTCGACCCCAGTCGCCCAGGGTCGGGAGCGCTCGGGTCCACCTCAGGCGGCCCCCGATCGCGGGTGCGGCGTCCACGAGATGGACGGCCTCGAACCCACGCTTGGCGAGCACGAGGGCGCACTCGAGCCCCGAGGGGCCCGCTCCGATCACCAGGGCGGCGTGGTCCGCGTTGGCTGCTCGGGTGAACAGCTCAGGGTGCCAGCCGCGGCGGAATTCCTCTCCAGCGGTGGGATTCTGGATACACCCGACGTGGTTGAAGGTCTCCTCGCGGGCGATGCAGACGTTGGACCCGGTGCATTCGCGGATGTCGTCCAAACGACCCTCGCGGATCTTGCGGGGCAGGAACGGGTCGGCGATCGCCGGTCGCGCCGCGCCGATGATGTCGAGGGAGCGGGTGCGGACGATGTCGGCCATCACGTCGGCCGAGGTGTATCGGCCGACCCCGACGATCGGTTTGGCCGTCGCCTCCCTGACACGGTCGGTCCAGGGGCGCTGGTGGCCCTCGGGGTAGTAGCGGCCGGTGCCGGAGTCTTCGGGCCACTCGCCCACGGTGACATCGAAGAGATCGACGACGTCGCTCGCTGCCGAGATGTGCTCGAGCATCTCGTCGATCTCGATACCGGGCAGTCCGTCGCGCCCGTGGATGGTGATGCGTGTGGCGACCGCGCAGTCGGCGCCTACCGCCTCCTTGATCATGGTGAGCGTCTCGAGCCAGAACCGGCGGCGATTGGCCAGGCTGCCGCCGTAGCCATCGGTGCGGCGGTTGGTCCGGCGCGAGAAGAACTGGGTCAGCAGATAGCCGTGGGCCCCGTAGACGTAGACGATGTCGAAGCCCACGTCTCGAGCACGACGGGCGGCCTCGACCCACTCGCGCTGGATCCGGCTGATGTCGGACGTGGTGAGCTCCCGGGCCAGCCCGCCCCACTGAACGGGCGATGTCAGCTGGCTGGGCGCAACCCGGTGGGCGCGGGACTGACCGTTCTCGCTCAGCCCGCCGCCATGGAACAACTCAATCCCTGCAAGGCTCCCGTGGGCGTGGATCGCCTCGGCCGACAAGGCCAACGCCTGGGCGTCCTCCGTGTCCCAGAAGACGGCCGAGACGGCCGGGGTCTCCTCGCTCTCCACCGACACCGAGGAGTAGTCCACGCAGACCCCGCCCCAGCCGCCCTCGGCCTTGATCGCCCGGAAGGCCGCCTGGGTGCGCGGCTTCTCGACGCCGAATCCGGAGGCGTGCGGGACCTGGTAGAAGCGGTTGGGCAGTGTCTTGGGACCGATGGTGATCGGCTCGAACAAGACGGCGTGTCGGGGGTCCACGTACTGCCTCCGGCGCGATCTGAGGAGTCTTGCGCTGGCCGGGGGCCAGCACCCGCAAGGATGCCAGCCCGACTAGGCTCGCGACGAGGAGCGTCGGAGCGCCGGGTCGCACCCGGGCGCCTGCCCGACGTCAGTCGTCCGTCGAGGTTGGAGCGCACGTGGACCTGTTCGAGTACCAGGCCAAGGAGCTGTTCGCCAAGCACGGAGTCCCTTGTCCGCCCGGCGAGGTCGCTACGACGGTCGATGACGCCGTCGCTGCGGCCGAACGCCTGGGGCTCCCGGTCATGGTCAAGGCTCAGGTGAAGACCGGCGGGCGCGGAAAGGCCGGTGGCGTGAAGTTCTGCGCGGGCATCGACGATGTGCGCGCGAACGCCGGTGACATCCTCGGACTCGACATCAAGGGCCACGTCGTCCATCGGGTGCTCGTCACGCCGGCCGCCGACATCGGGGAGGAGTACTACGTCTCCTACCTGCTCGACCGGGCCAACCGCACCTATCTCGCGATGGCCTCCCGCGACGGTGGAATGGAGATCGAGCAGCTGGCCGTGGAGAAGCCCGAAGCCCTGGCGATGATCCCGGTCGACGCGCTCGCCGGCGTCGATGCGACCAAGGCCGCCCAGATCGCCGATGCCGGCAGGTTCCCGGCCGAGGTCCGCGACCAGGTGATCGAGGTGCTGCAGGCCCTGTGGGTCACGTTCCGGGACGAGGACGCCACCCTCGTCGAGGTCAACCCGCTGGTGCGCACGCCCGACGACGAGGTCATCGCCCTCGATGGGAAGGTCACGCTGGATGACAACGCCGCCTTCCGGCAGCCTCACCACGAGGCGCTCGCGATCCGGGAGGAGACCGATCCGCTGGAGCTCGCGGCCAAGGAGAAGGACCTCAACTACGTCAAGCTCGATGGCGAGGTCGGCATCATCGGCAACGGGGCCGGGCTCGTGATGAGCACGTTGGACGTGGTGGCCTACGCCGGGGAGGACGTGGCCAGCGCCAACGGTGGCGTCGCGGTCAAGCCGGCGAACTTCCTGGACATCGGAGGTGGCGCCTCGGCCGAGGTGATGGCCAACGGGCTCGAGATCATCCTGTCCGACCCGGACGTACGCAGCGTGTTCGTCAACGTCTTCGGTGGCATCACGGCGTGCGACGCGGTGGCCGAGGGGATCGTCCAGGCCTTCGCCCTGCTCGCCGCGCGTGACGAACCGGTCGACAAGCCGATGGTGGTCAGGCTCGACGGCAACAACGCCGAGCTGGCCCGTCAGATCCTTGACGACGCGGGCCTGCCAGGGCTCGAGCGCGTGGACACCATGGACGGCGCAGCGCGCCGCGCCGCCGAGCTCGCCGCAGCAGCGGCCTGAGGGGATCACAGACCATGGCGATCTTTCTGACCGAGAACTCGCGAGTCATCGTGCAGGGCATGACCGGATCCGAAGGGTCCAAGCACACCGCGCGCATGCTGGCGTCGGGCACGGCCATCGTCGGTGGGGTGACCCCCGGCAAGGGTGGTCAGGTCGTCGAGCTCGCCGAGCAGAAGGTGCCTGTCTTCGGATCCGTGGCGGAGGCGGTAGCGGAGACCGGCGCCGATGTCTCCGTCGTGTTCGTGCCACCCAAGTTCACGCGTGGTGCCGTGGTCGAAGCGGTTGATTCCGGCGTACCCCTGGTCGTGGTCATCACCGAAGGTGTTCCCGTCCGTGACACGGCCGCGTTCTGGCAGTACGTCCAGAACGCGGGAACCACCCGGCTTGTCGGCCCGAACTGCCCCGGGCTCATCAGCCCCGGCAAGTCCAACGCGGGCATCATCCCTGCCGACATCACCAAGGCGGGACGCGTGGGCCTGGTGTCAAAGTCGGGCACGCTGACCTACCAGATGATGTACGAGCTCCGCGACCTCGGCTTCTCCACGTGCGTGGGCATCGGCGGCGATCCGGTCATCGGCACGACGCACATCGACTGCCTCGCCGCGTTCCAGGACGACCCCGAGACCGAGGCGATTGTCATGATCGGCGAGATCGGCGGCGACGCGGAGGAGAGGGCGGCTGCCTACATCAAGGACCACGTCACCAAGCCGGTGGTGGGCTACGTCGCAGGCTTCACCGCTCCTGAGGGCAAGACCATGGGCCACGCGGGCGCCATCGTCTCGGGTTCATCGGGTACGGCCATAGCCAAGCAGGAGGCCCTGGAGGCGGTCGGAGTCAAGGTCGGCAAGACGCCGAGCGCGACGGCCGCTCTGATGCGGGAGATCATCAGCTCCTGAGGCACCGCAACGGTTGATGGGGAGCTGAGGCCGGGCTCACTCGAAGCGTGGGAGTCTCAGGAGACCGCGCGGTCGAGCGCGAGCCGGAGTTGTCCAGGTGTCCAGGCGCCGCTGTTGCCCTCGCCCGGCCGGCCCATCGACGACCAGTCGAGCACGACGACCACATTGCTCTCGCGCGCAACCGCGACCTCGTTGTAGATCAAGTCCGCGTCAGAGCTGGGCGTGGTGAGGCGCGAGAAGCGGTAGGCGACATCCCCGACGAGAAGGGCGCTGTTCCCGTCCACTATTGAGGCTTCGGCGGGATCGCCGGTCGGGCACGCGTTGAACTCTGCCAAGGGCTGCTTCGCAGCGGCCGTGGCCGAAGCGACGTCGGGGAACAGCAGAACGGTCTCGACGAACGTCGCGTCGAGGTCGCTGGCGTAAGCCTGCGAACGGAGCGAGGTCGCCCCCCACGATGCGGGGTCGGACAGGCACGACAGCCTGGGGTTCCCGTCGCCCGGCACTGTCGCGAAGGCGGCGTACGGCCCGATGGGCGCGAGGTCGTCGACCCGCAGGAAGGGGCTGTCGGCGAGGACGGTCGTAGCGGGGGGGCTGGAATGAGGCGTCGGTGTCGGTGATGGAGAGGTGCTTGAGACCGGTAGCGCGCCGCTCTGTCGATCATTCAAGGCGCCGGCGACTCCGACCACGCCGACAGCCAGGACTGCGACGCCCAGCACGGTGCCGGCCTGGGTCGCCCGGCGCCTGCGGTTTCCCCGGACCCGTACGTCCGCCGAGTCGGCCATGGTGACTCGGTCCACCTCGTCGGTCAGCGTGCGGAGCTCGTGGGTGAGGGGGTCGGCTCCGTGGTCAGTCGGGTCAGTCATTGCGGCCTACCTCCGTGTTGGGCTGGTCAGGAACGGGTGCGGACCGGGGATCGTCCATGAGCTCGGCCAGAGCGGCCCGTCCTCGGGCGAGGCGAGCTTTGACCGTCCCTTCAGGGGCGCCGGTCTCGCGCGCGACCTCGCTCACCGACCGGCCACCCAGGTGGTGCAGCACGATGGCCCGGCGCTGCGCGTCCGGGAGCTTCTTGAGCGCCGCGATGAGATCGACGTTGTCCGGCCCGGGCCCGGGTGCCGAGCCCGACGGGCCATGGCGCAGAAGTGCCGCCACGCCGTTGCGCGCCTTGCGGAGCCGACTTGCGGCCAGTCGCCACGCGACGGTGCGGACCCACGCCTCGGGATCTTCGTAGCTCGAGACGGTGGCCCATCGTTGCCAGGCTCGGGCGTACGCCTCCTGGACGAGGTCCTGAGCATCCCCCAGGTCGCCGGTCATGGCGTAGACCGTGCGCAGGGTTCGCGCCCTCGACCCGACGTAGAAGGCATCGAACGCGTCGCTCGTCGATCCGCTCACCGGATGGATCATCTCGCGCTCGGCGACGCGTTGGGTCGTCATACTCAGGACAACTCCCGAACGAGCCAACCGGTTGCATCGACAGCGTGATCGGCCGTGTCGGTCGGCCGGAGCGGCGGGTGGATCCCGCACGATGGAGCGTGTGGCCCTGACCCTTCAGCGCCGGCGCGGCCCGGCTCAGAAGACCCGGTCGACGTCTGCCTCCCCTGCGCCTTCGGTGGCCGACGTGCGCACACCGTTCGGCGCCGCCCTCCCGGCCGCGTTCTGGTCCGCGGCGGTCGGCTTGGCCGCAGTGACCGTGCTGGTGGTCGTCGGCTGGGCCGCTGCACCGGACGCGGGCACCCCGCCACGGATCGCCGTTGCTGCGGGCGGTCAGGCCTGGTTGCTGGCCCAGGGCGCGACGCTCGATCTCACCGACGGCTCGCTGTCGCTCACGCCGTTGGGACTGCTGCTCCTCCCGATGTTCGTGCTCGCTCGTTCGGGCGCCTGGGCGTCGCGCGCTGCCGACGTGCGGTCGTGGGCTGATGCCGCACGTACGACCGGGCTGCTGGTCGTGGTCTACGGGCTGATCGGGACGGGCGTCGCTCTGAGCTGTTCAACACCGGCGGTGCAGCCCGACCCGTGGTCCGCCGGCCTGGGGACGGCGACGGTCGCCCTCCTGGCTGGCGGTTGGGGCGTCCTGCGTGCGGCTGGGCTCTGGTCGGGCCTCTTGGACGTCCTGCCCCCGCCCCTGATCCCGGTGGTGCGCGGCGGGCTCGGCGCGCTCGCGGTCGTGGTGGCTGGCGGCGGCGTGCTGGTCGCGTCGTCGATGCTCGTGCACGCCGGTCAGGTCGGCGACCTCTGGTCGGCGCTCGGGCCAGACCCGACCGGTGCCGCCTTGTTGCTCCTGCTCTCGGTCTGCTTGGTTCCGAACGCCGTCCTCTGGGCCAGCGCGTACGCCGTCGGCCCGGGCTTCGCCGTGGGGATCGGGACGTCGGTGGCGCCGACCGGCGTTGTGGTCGGAGCCGTGCCGGTCCTTCCGCTGCTCGGAGCCCTCCCCGGCGCTGGGGAGGCGCCACCGGCCTCCTTGGCCGCGTTGCTCCTCCCGCTTGCAGGCGGGGTGGTGGCTGGGGTGCTCGTGGCGCGCGATGGAAGGGCGGAGGGGCCCGGATCGCCAGGTTGGCGGCCGGCGGCGTTGGCCGCGGGAGCCGGTGCCCTGGGCGGACTGGCCCTCGGCCTGCTCTGCGCGCTGTCGGCCGGTTCGCTCGGCGGCGGCCGCATGGCCGAGCTCGGCCCGGCCGGCTTCACGGTCGCGGTCGTCTCGGGCTTGGAGATGGCCGTGGTCGCCGCTGCTGTGTGCTGGGAGTGGCGGCGCCTCGTGCGGCGCCGTTCGTCGATCGACCTGACGACGACCGAGACCGATTGAGGCGGCTCGGCTGTTCAATCCATCCCTACTAGGCTCAGCGCCCGTGACGGATGCGCCCCCCTTCCGTGTGGTCGCCCTCGTGTCCGGCACCGGGACCAATCTCCAGGCCCTGCTCGATGCGACCAAGGATCCCGCGTACGGCGTCGAGGTCGTCGCGGTGGGCTCCGACCGTCCCGGCACCGCGGCCGAGCAGCGGGCGGCCGCCGCCGGCGTCGCCACCTTCGTGCTCGAGGTCAGCGCCTTCGAGACCCGTGACGCGTGGGACGCTGCGTTCGCCGCTGCGGTCGCCGTCCATGCCCCGGACCTGGTGGTCTCAGCGGGGTTCATGCGGTTGGCGGGCTCATCATTCCTCGGACGGTTCGCCGGGCGCTACGTCAACACCCACCCAGCCCTGCTCCCGTCGTTCCCAGGCATGCACGGCGCCCGTGACGCCCTCGCCTACGGTGTGAGGGTCACCGGATGCACCCTTTTCTTCGTCGACGAAGGTGTGGACACCGGCCCGATCGTGGCGCAGGCCGCGGTGCCGGTGCATCCCGACGACGACGAGGAAAGCCTTCACGAGCGCATCAAGTCGGCCGAGCGCGAGCTGCTCGTCGAGCAGGTGGGCCGCATGGCCCGCCTGGGTTGGTCCATCAACGGCAGGAAGGTCTCCATCCCGTGAGCGACGAGCTTCGCCCCGTCCGTCGTGCGCTGATCAGCGTCTACGACAAGTCAGGACTCACCGAGCTGGCCCAGGGTCTGCACGACCACCAGGTCGAGCTCGTCTCGACCGGGTCGACAGCGGCTCGGATCGCCGACGCCGGGATCCCGGTGACCCCCGTCGAGGACCTGACCGGCTTCCCGGAGTGCCTCGACGGACGCGTCAAAACCCTGCACCCCAAGGTCCACGCCGGCATCCTGGCCGACTTGCGCAAGCCCGATCACGTGGCCCAGCTCGCCGAGCTCGGGGTCGAGCCCTTCGACCTGGTGGTCGTCAACCTCTACCCCTTTGCGGACACGGTCGCCTCGGGGGCCTCGCCCGATGAGTGCGTCGAGCAGATCGACATCGGCGGGCCGTCCATGGTGCGCGCGGCAGCCAAGAACCATCCATCCGTCGCTGTGGTGACGTCGCCCGAGCGCTATGGCGCTGTGCTCGAAGCCGTACGGGCCGGTGGCTTCACGCTTTCCGCCCGTCAAGCCCTGGCCGTCGAGGCGTTCGTGCACACGGCGAGCTATGACGTCGCCGTAGCGTCGTGGATGGGCAGCGTGCTCGCCCCGAGCGACGAGGGAACGGGTTTCCCGGCCTGGATCGGCGCCTCCTGGCAGCGGGCCGACGTGCTGCGCTACGGCGAGAACCCGCACCAGCCGGCCGCGATCTATCGCAACAACCACGCGCCTGCCCCAGGCTTGGCGCAGGCCGAGCAGCTGCACGGCAAGGAGATGTCCTACAACAACTTCGTTGACGCCGACGCTGCGCGACGGGCGGCGTACGACCACGATCAACCCGCGGTGGCGATCATCAAGCACGCCAACCCGTGCGGGATCGCGGTCGGCGTCGACGTCGCCCAGGCCCATCGCAAGGCCCACGACTGCGACCCGGTGTCGGCCTTCGGCGGGGTGATCGCCGCCAACCGGCCGGTCAGCGCGGAGCTGGCGCGCCAGATCGCCGACGTCTTCACGGAGGTCGTCGTTGCTCCCGGCTTCGACGACGAAGCGCTGGAGATCCTCAGGGATCGCAAGAACATCAGGCTCCTGGTTGCCCCCGATGTCCCGACGGGGGCCGGGGTGGAGATCCGTCCGATCTCCGGTGGTCTGCTGCTGCAAGCGATCGACAAGGTCGACGCGGCCGGAGACGACCCCGCTGAGTGGACCCTCGCGTGCGGCGCCCCGGTCGACGAGGCCACCCTGGCCGACCTGGTCTTCGCCTGGCGGGCCTGCCGCTCGGTCAAGTCCAACGCGATCCTGCTTGCTCACGACGGAGGGGCCGTCGGCGTCGGCATGGGTCAGGTCAACCGCGTCGACTCGGCGAAGCTGGCCGTCGCGAGGGCTGGCGATGGTCGCGCGGCGGGCAGCGTGGCGGCGTCCGATGCGTTCTTCCCTTTCCCGGACGGGCTGGAGGTGCTGACCGAAGCCGGCGTGAAGGCGATCGTCCAGCCGGGGGGTTCCCTGCGCGACGACGAGGTTCGAGCCGCCGCCGAGGCTGCCGGCGTGACGATGTACTTCACCGGCACCAGGCACTTCTTCCATTGATTCTTCCGTTGCCCGCCAGTTTCACGGTCGTGTGACCGGCGGCCCGCTTGGTGCCGGCCTGGACGATGCAGGGCCGGTCCCGAGCCAGCACCCACCGATCTGGGCGCTGGCCCTCGCCTTCCTGGTTGGTGTGCTGGCCGCCGTCCAGAGCCGCATCAACGGCGAGATGGCCATCAAGGTCCAGAGCGGTCTGCTCGCTGCCGTCATCTCCTTCGCGAGCGGCTTGCTCCTGGTCGTCGTGGTCTCGTTGTTGCTGAGTGGTCCCCGCGCGGCGCTGTTGCGTGCTCTCCCGGCTCAGGTGCGCTCGGGAGGGCTGCGTTGGTGGCACCTCGTGGGCGGGCTGCTTGGCGCAACCTTCGTGGCCGGACAGGGCCTCGTGGTGCCGGTGCTCGGTGTCGCGCTCTTCACGGTCATCGCGGTTGCCGGGAACACCACTGCGTCGATGGTCACCGACGTCGCAGGGATCGGGCCGGGGGGTCGCCGCCCCGTCACAACTCGGCGCGTCGTTGCTGCCCTCGGCACGATCGCTGGGGTTGCCTTGGCCGTGTCGGGGCGACTCTCCGCCGGCGACCTGGCCCTCGGAGCCGTCCTGCTGGCGCTGCTCGGCGGCGCCGGCACCGGGGTCCAGCCGGCCTTGAACGGCCAGATCGCTGCCCGGACGGGAGAGCCGCTCGTCGCCGCGGTTGTGAACTTCGTCGTCGGGACCTTCGCCCTCGCCCTGGCCCTGGGCGTCGAGCAGGTGTCCGGACACGCGTTGGTGGCGCCACCTCCACCGTGGGAGCAGCCGGCCCTCTGGCTGGGTGGCGTGATCGGTGTGGCCTTCATCTTCACGGCCGCCGTCGTGGTGCGACCGCTCGGCGTGCTGCTGCTCAGCCTGCTCGTCACCGCCGGTCAGCTGGCGGGATCGCTGGCCTCCGACCTGATCGCGCCGACCCCTGGAACGGTCGTGAGCCTGCACCTCATCCTCGGTGTCCTGATGACGGGGGTCGCGGTGGCCTACGCGGCGTACCGACCGCGAACTGCCAGAGTCATCTCATGACCTCCGGCTCGACGACCTGGCACCTCGCCCAGCTCAACGTCGCGCGGCTCACCGACCCCATCGACAGCCCCGAGCTGGCCGACTTTGTCGCCGCCCTCGACCCGGTCAACGAGGTGGCTGACGCGGCTCCGGGATTCGTCTGGCGACTTCAGGACGAGTCCGGCGACGCGACCGGGATCCGTCCCTTCGGCGACGACATCATCGTGAACCTGTCGGTCTGGGAGTCCGTCGACGCGCTGACCGCGTTCATGTACGGCGAGGCGCACGCGGGCGTGCTCCGCCGCCGCCGTGAGTGGTTCGAGCCCTTCGGCGCACCCGCGGTCGTGGCTTGGTGGATCCCGGCCGGGCATCGGCCAACCGCGGAGGAGGCCAGGGACCGCCTCGAGAGGCTGACGCGCGACGGTCCGAGCGCCGAGGCGTTCACGGTGCGGAGCCCGTACCCGGCGCCGTAGGGCGGGGCGGCAGAGGACGTTCGGCACCGGTCTTCGCAGTCTCGGCGCTCAAGGCGACGTGCCGCGATTCCCGCGGCCGCGGACCCGGCCGGGGAGGCACCATCGAAACCCTGGCAGGATCTGGGGTCGTGACCGCCATCCTCCTCGACGGCAAGGCGACTGCCGCCACCATCAAGTCCGAGCTCGCGATGCGCATCGACCGACTGGTCACCGAACACGGGCTCACCCCCGGGCTCGGGACGATCCTGGTTGGCGAAGACCCGGGCAGCCGGTCCTACGTCGCGGGCAAGCACCGCGACTGCGCCGAGGTGGGCCTCGCCTCCATCCGGCTCGACCTTCCAGCGACGGCCTCGCAAGCCGACGTCGAGGCGGCCGTGGCTCAGCTCAACGACGACCCGACGTGCACGGGCTACATCGTCCAGCTGCCGCTGCCTGCCGACGTGGACGCCAATCGGGTGCTCGAGCTCGTCGACCCGGCCAAGGATGCTGACGGACTGCACCCCGTGAGCCTGGGCCGACTCGTGCTCGGAGCGGAGGGGCCGCTTCCCTGCACACCGCGAGGGATCGTCGAGCTGCTCTCGCGCTACGACGTACCCACGGCAGGTGCTGACGTGTGCATCGTCGGTCGAGGGGTCACCGTCGGTCGCCCGCTCGGCCTGCTGCTGACCCGCCGGCAGGAGAACGCCACCGTCACCCTGTGCCACACGGGGACGCGCGACCTTGCCGCGCACACCCGGACCGCCGACATCGTCGTGGCTGCGGTCGGTGTGCCTGGTCTCATCACGGCCGACATGGTGCGGACCGGGGCTGTGGTGCTCGATGTCGGGGTGAGTCGCACCGAAGCCGGACTGGTCGGCGACGTCGCGCCTGAGGTTCGCGAGGTGGCGTCCTATCTGGCACCCATGCCCGGAGGGGTGGGCCCGATGACTCGAGCGATGCTGCTCACCAATGTGGTCGAGGCGGCGGAACGGTCGGTCTCCGGGTCGTGAGCTCCGATCACGTGATCAGCTGGCGACGCGAGTGGCCGATCACCGTGGTCCTGCTGGCTGTCGCGTCGGGTCTCGCCGTTGTGGCGGCGGGCCATTTCAGGAGGGGAACGATCCTGCTGGCCGCGTCGGTGGTCTTCGCCGCCTGGCTGCGTACGGTGCTGCCCGATGCCCGCGGAGGGCTGCTGAAGGTCCGTGGCAAACGCGTTGATGTCGTGACCTTGGCCGTGCTGGGGCTGGGACTGACGACCTTGGCGCTGCTCGTACCCCCTCCGTCGTGACCGGTAGCCTTACCGCCATGCCTCATAGTTCTGCACCTACCGCAACCGTCGCTGTCACAGGGGCAGCAGGCCAGATCGGCTACGCGCTGCTGTTCCGCATCGCCTCCGGCCAGCTGTTGGGCCCGGACGTGCCCGTGCGCCTGCGGCTCCTCGAGATCACCCCGGCCCTCAAGGCCGCGGAGGGAACGGCGATGGAGCTCGACGACTGCGCCTTCCCCCTCCTGAAGGGGATCGACATCACTGACGACGCCCGGGCGGCCTTCGACGGCGTCAACGTGGCGTTGCTCGTCGGTGCCCGACCCCGATCGGCCGGTATGGAGCGAGGCGACCTGCTGTCGGCCAACGGCGGGATCTTCAAGCCCCAGGGCGAGGCTCTCAACGCCGGTGCGGCCGACGACGTACGCGTGCTCGTGGTGGGCAACCCCGCCAACACCAACGCGCTGATCGCCTCGGCCCACGCACCAGACGTGCCAGCCGACCGGTTCACGGCCATGACCAGGCTCGATCACAACCGCGCCCTGTCCCAGCTGGCCGCCAAGGCCGAGGTGGCGGTGGACGACATCCGGCGGATGACGATCTGGGGCAACCACTCCGCGACGCAATACCCCGACATCTTCCGGGCCGAGATCGGAGGGCGCTCGGCGGCAGCCGTCGTTGACGACCAGGACTGGCTCGAGAACACCTTCATCCCGACGGTCGCCAAGCGTGGTGCCGCCATCATCGAGGCGCGGGGGGCGTCGTCGGCGGCGAGTGCGGCCAACGCTGCGATCGACCACATCAACACCTGGGTGCACGGCACGCCCGAGGGAGACTGGACGTCGGTGGCACGGCCGTCGGACGGGTCGTACGGCGTCCCGACCGGCCTGGTGTCGTCGTTCCCCTGCCGGTCCGTGAACGGGCAGTGGGAGATCGTCCAGGGTCTCGAGCTTGATGAATTCTCCCGCACCCGCATCGACGCCTCGGTGTCCGAACTAGCCGAGGAACGCGAAGCCGTCCAAGCCCTCGGCCTCCTCTGACCCGTTCTCTCAGGGGACACCTTTCCGCAACGGGGTAACTTCCTGTCGCCAGGGCGACAGTGAAGTTCCCCAATCCGAGCAAGCATCCACAGACGCAAGGACGGACGTTGATGGCGAAGATCACGGTGCAGGGCACGGTCGTCGAGATGGACGGCGACGAGATGACGCGGATCATCTGGCAGTTCATCAAGGAGCAGCTGATCCTGCCGTACGTCGACCTGAACCTCGACTACTACGACCTGAGCATCGAGCACCGGGACGCCACCGACGACCAGGTCACCGTGGACGCCGCGAACGCGACCAAGCGCCACGGTGTCGCGGTGAAGTGCGCGACCATCACCCCCGATGAGGCGCGCGTCGAGGAGTTCGGGCTCAAGCGGATGTATCGCTCGCCCAACGGTACGATCCGCAACATTCTCGGCGGCGTGATCTTCCGTGAGCCGATCGTGATCTCCAACATCCCGCGGCTCGTGCCGGGCTGGACCAAGCCCATCGTGATCGGCCGCCACGCGTTCGGGGATCAGTACCGGGCGACCGACCTGGTGATCCCGGGCGAGGGTTCGCTGACCCTGACCTACACGCCCAAGGACGGCGGCGAGCCCATCGAGCTCAACGTCTTCGACTTCCCGGCTGGGGGAGTCGCCATGGCGATGTACAACCTCGACGACTCCATCCGCGACTTCGCGCGCGCCTCGATGCGTTACGGACTCGATCGCGGCTACCCCGTCTACCTGTCCACCAAGAACACGATCCTCAAGGCCTACGACGGCCGGTTCAAGGACCTGTTCGCCGAGGTCTACGAGTCGGAGTTCAAGACCGAGTTCGCAGCAGCGGGCATCACGTATGAGCACCGCCTCATCGATGACATGGTCGCGGCCGCGCTGAAGTGGGAAGGCGGCTACGTGTGGGCCTGCAAGAACTACGACGGTGACGTGCAGTCGGACACCGTCGCGCAGGGGTTCGGATCACTCGGGCTGATGACGTCGGTGCTCATGACGCCGGACGGCAAGACCGTCGAGGCCGAGGCGGCCCACGGCACGGTGACCCGGCACTACCGCATGCACCAGCAGGGCAAGCCGACGTCGACCAACCCCATCGCGTCGATCTTCGCCTGGACCCAGGGCCTCAACCACCGTGGGCGCATGGACGGCACACCCGAGGTCTCGCACTTCGCCCACACCCTTGAGCGGGTCTGTGTCGAGACGGTCGAGTCGGGTGCCATGACCAAGGACCTCGCGCTGCTCGTCGGTCCCGACCAGCCGTGGCAGACCACCCAGGAGTTCCTCGCCAGCATCGACACCAACCTTCAGGCCGCAATGGGGTAACTCACCGGGCTCTAGCCCGGGTGAAATACCCCATGGCGAAGGGGCGCATCAGTCCACCAGTCGCGGGTCTCGTACGGCCCTTCGGACGCGGTCGGCCGACACGTCGTCGGGCTCCTCGCGGGCCAGCCGTTCGGCGTCGAGGCGACGGTGATAGCGAGCCACCTCGTCCGCGCGACGAGCGGGACCCCAGCCGAGGACGTCCCCGACGAGATCGGCCACCTCGGTGGCCGCGGCCTCGCCGCGGTCGACGGCCTCGATCGAGGCCCGTGTCCGACGGGTCAGCACGTCGTCGAGGACGAGCGCCCCTTCGTGGGTGGCGGCGTAGACGGCCTCGGCCCGCAGGTAGCCCGGAGCCATGCGCAAGGGAGCGCCCAGAGACGCATCGTCGGCGACCAGGTCGAGTACCTCGCCGGCGAGCATCCCGTGGCGGCCGGCCAGGCGCTGGACGGCGTCGTCGCCGACCGCCTCGGCCACCGGGTGCCGCGCGGCAGCCAAGCGCACCTCGGCTGCGGTCCCGGCCCCGACGAGTGGGAGCTCGGCGGTCTCGCTCTTCGGCAGCTCGCCGGACGTCAGGTCGGGTGCCGCCGCGTCGACGGCGTCGGCGGCCATCACGCGGTAGGTCGTGTACTTGCCGCCCGTCACGGTCACCAGTCCGGCTACGGGCCGACGGACGAGATGCTCGCGCGAGATCTGGCTCGAGGACAGCCCGGTCTGATCGACCAGTGGCCGTAGCCCCGCGAACGACGACACGACGTCGTCCGGGGTGAGGGGCTCGCGCAGCACCGAGTTGACCTGGTTGAGGAGGTAGTCGACGTCGGCGCGACTGACCGCGGGATGATCTGGGTCAAGGGTCCACTCGGTGTCAGTCGTGCCGATCATCCAGCGGTCGTTCCCCCAGGGCAGAACGAACAGGACCGACGTCTCCGTGCGCAGGATCAACGCCGTCGAGGACTGGATGCGGTGACCGGGGACGATGAGGTGGACACCTTTGCTCGTGCGGACCCGCACCGGATCAGGAACTCCGGCCATCGTCTCGAAGGCTGTGGTCCACGCCCCGACAGCCCCGATGACGACCTTGGCCCGAACGGCGATCTCCGTGCCCGAGCCGGTGTCGAGCACCCGCGCGCCGACGACCCGGTCACCTTCCCTGATCACCCCGACCGCCCGGACGGCTGACGCGACCGCGGCCCCGAGGCCAGCGGCGGTCCGGACCACCGCAAGGGTGTGCCGGGCGTCATCCACCTGCGCGTCGTGATAGCGCACCGCGCCGGTGAGCGAGTCCTCGGCCAGGGACGGGGCGAGGCGCAGCGCCGCCGTCCGCGACAGGTGCCGGTGGCGAGGGACGGCGGCTGACGTACCCGCCAGGGCGTCGTAGAGCGTCACGCCGGCTCCGACGTACGCACGCTCCCAGATCCGATGCTTCAGGGGATACAAGAAGGGGAGGGGTCTCACCAGGTGGGGAGCGATCGTCGTGATCAGCTGTCGTCGTTCGTGCAGGGCCTCGCGGACCAGCCGGAAGTCCTTCTGCTCGAGGTAGCGCAGCCCGCCGTGCACCAGCTTGCTGGAGCGGCTGGACGTGCCGGAGGCGAAGTCGCGCTGTTCGACGAGCGCCACGGACAGTCCGCGGGAGGCGGCATCCAGGGCCGCCCCCGCTCCGGTCACCCCGCCACCGACCACCAAGACGTCGAAGGATTCCGACTCCATCCGGCGGAGCGCTTCCGCTCGGGAGTCCATGTCGAGCCGCGCGATGACCACGGGTCCATTGTCTCTCAACCCAGGCTGCCCGGCCCGCCCCCGACCATCGCCTACGCTGATCGCCCATGGGCGACGTCTGGTTCAACGTCGCATTGATCCTGGTCTTCATCCTGATCGGGGGCTTCTTCGCGGCCTCTGAGCTGGCGCTCATCTCGCTTCGGGAGAGCCAGGTGAGGGCGATCCAGGGCAAGGGCAGGCGCGGTCACGCCGTCGCGCGCCTCGTGGCCGAGCCCAACACGTTCCTGGCGGCCCTCCAGGTCGGCGTGACGCTGGCTGGCTTCTTGTCCGCCGCGCTCGGGGCCGCCACCTTGACCGACAAGTTCGAGCCGGTACTGATCGACTGGGGCGTCCCCGAGTCGCTGGCCGCGCCGCTCTCCCTGGTGACGATCACGGTCGTGATCTCGTTTTTCTCGCTCGTTCTCGGCGAGCTCGCTCCGAAACGCTTCGCGCTCCAACGCGCAGAAGGCATCGCGTTGGTCGTCGCCCCGATCATCGAGGTGACCGCGCGCGTCCTGCGTCCGGTGATCTGGCTGCTGTCACGGTCCACCGACCTGGTTGTCCGCCTGCTCGGCGGCGACCCGAGCCGCCAGCGCGAGGAGATCTCGGCCGAGGAGCTCCGCAGCATCGTCACCGCCAACGAGTCGCTCAGCGACGAGGAGCGCCGGATCGTCGAGGACGTCCTGGACGTGGGGGACCGGCAGCTGCGTGAGGTGATGCTCCCGCGCACCGAGGTCGACTTCCTCGACGCCGCGATGCACGTCGACAAGGCCGTGCGCGAGTGCCGCGACAAGCCCCACTCGCGGTACCCGGTGGTCCGGGGGTCCGTGGACGACGTCGTCGGCTTCGTCCACGTGCGTGACCTGTTCGACCCCGCCGTGGCTACGCGCTCGGCTCGGGTCTCGGACCTGTCCCGCGACGTTCAGCTCTTCCCCGCCACCAAGCGGGTGCTCCCTGCGCTGTCGGAGATGCGCTCGGCCGGAAACCACCTCGCCATCGTGGTGGACGAGTACGGCGGGACGGCGGGCATCGTCACCCTCGAGGACCTGGTCGAAGAGCTCATCGGCGACATCCGCGACGAGTACGACGCGGTCGGCGGCGAGACCCGTCGGCTCATCGGGGGTTCCTTCGAGGTGGAAGGTCTGCTCAACCTGGAGGACTTCGAGGACGAGGTCGGTTTCGAGCTCCCGGACGGGCCGTACGAGACGGTCGCTGGGTTCGTCGTCGCCGTGCTGGGCCGCCTTCCGGAGGTCGGCGATGCCATCTTGGCGGACCACCACCGGTTGGAGGTGCTCGAGCTGGACGGCCGGAGGATCGCTCGGGTGAGCGTGACCGAGGTGCAGGACGCCGAAGGGCGAGAGGCTGAAGGGCAAGAGGCTGAGGGGCCCGACTTGGTGGTGGGTGAGCCGGGCGATCCCCCTCAACCGGGCGTCGAGGGCGCGGCAAGCCCGCCCGAGGCCCTGCCGCCTGGCCCGAGTAGGCCAGAATGAGCGACGTGGCTGCTCCTACCTCCCGGCCCCGAGTGTTCTCGGGTATGCAACCGACGGCCGACTCGCTTCACCTGGGCAACTATCTAGGCGCCCTGGTCCAGTGGGTGGCTCTGCAGGAGACGCACGAGGCCTACTACTGCATCGTCGACCTGCACGCGATCACCGCAGGGCACGATCCTGAGGCCTTGCGCGCGCGCACCCGTGTCACAGCGGCGCAGTACATCGCCGGAGGCGTCGACGCGGAGAAGTCGGTGCTCTTCCTGCAGAGCCAGTGCCCGGAGCACACCCAGCTGGCCTGGGTGCTCGGGTGCATCACGGGTTTCGGCGAGGCGAGCCGGATGACGCAGTTCAAGGACAAGGCGCAGCGCCAGGGGGCCGACTCGGCCAGCGTGGGCCTGTTCACCTACCCGGTGCTGATGGCGGCCGACATCTTGCTCTACCAAGCCGATCAGGTGCCGGTCGGAGAAGACCAACGCCAGCACCTCGAGCTGACGCGGGACGTGGCGCAGCGATTCAACTCCCGCTTCGGGCAGACGTTTACCGTTCCCGAGGCCTACATCATGAAAGAGACGGCCAAGATCTACGATCTCCAGGTCGTCGACAAGCAGATGTCCAAGAGCATCGGTGGCGCGGGCTGCCTCTGGCTGCTGGACGATCCTGATGCTTCGGCCAAGAAGATCCGCTCCGCCGTCACCGACACCGGACGCGAGGTCATCTACGATCCGCCGAACAAGCCTGGTGTGAGCAACCTGTTGACCATCCTCAGTGCCTTGTCCGGTCGATCCATCACGAGCCTCGAATCCGACTTCGCGGGGCGGGGCTACGGGGATCTCAAGAAGGAGTTGGCCGAGGTCTACGTCGAGGCGGTGACGCCCTTCCGGTCGAGGACGCTCGAGCTGCTCGACGACCCGGCCGAGCTCGACCGGTTGCTGGCGCGGGGCCTGGAGCGGGCACGCGAGGTTGCGGCAGGGACCCTGGCTGAGGTCTACGACCGGGTGGGATTCCTGCCCGCCCCGTCGCGGTGAGCGAGGGATCCACCACCACTGACGGGGGCTTGGCTGCCCGCGTGATCGGGGTCGCGGTCGCGATCGCCGAGCCGTACGGCTCCGAGCTGCAGCAATGGCGCGAGCGCTTCGGGGACCCGCTCGCCGCCGTGATCCCGACCCACGTCACCGTGCTCGCTCCGCTCACCGTCGATGGGTCGCTGCTGCCCGAGATCGAGAGCCATCTCCGGAGCGTGGCGGAGTCGGCGAGTCCGTTCGACATCGAGCTGCGTGGCACGGGCACTTTCCGCCCCGTGTCGCCGGTGGTGTTCGTTCAGCTGGCCCAAGGGATTGCCGGCTGTGAGGCGCTCGAGCGGCGGGTGCGGTCGGGGCCGCTGAGCCGCGACCTTCATTTCCCTTACCACCCGCACGTGACGGTCGCGCACGACCTTCCGGAGGAAGCTCTCGATTGGGCGTTCGCCGAGCTGGCGAGCTACCAGGCCAGGTTCACGGTCTGGGGTTTTAGCCTGTACGAGCACGTCGGCGGGGTTTGGCGACCCCAGCGAGACTTCCTGCTGGGGCACCAGCTGCCCGGACCGGTGGCCTCGCCGCCAGCGTCATGAGCACTTCCGAGACGGCCGCTCGCGTGGCCGCTCTGCAGGCGAGAGCGACGAGCTACGTGGTCGATCGGCCCTTCATCGCTCGTCTGTGGCGCACCGCCGCCCGCTATGTCGAGGTGCGAGTCAGCCGGCTCAGCGCCTTCGTCACCTACTACGGGTTCCTTGCCCTGTTTCCGCTCGCGGCCCTGGCCTTCGCCGTCTTCGGCATCCTCTCGCGCTACCTCCCGAAGCTGGACGACGCGATCGTCGGTTCGGTCACAGACAACGCGTCGACGCTCGGTCTCAGCCCAGAGATCGTCGACCAGCTGCAACGGGCCGCGGTCGGGCTCGGGCTGATCAGCCTGGGTTTCCTGCTGTACGCAGGGGTGCGTTGGATCGAGTCCCTGCGGGAGGCGATCGCCCTCGTCAACGGCGGCGCACCGCCGAAGGGCGCGCTGGGCCGACGCATCGCAGCTGATCTGGTCCTGCTCGGCTTCTTCGGGGTCGTCTTCCTTGGGTCCGTTGTGCTGTCGACGATCTCGACGGCGTCGGCGACCTGGCTCACCGGCACCCTCAACCTTCCGAGCGCCGATGGTCTGGTGCGGATCGCGGCCGTGGCCGTCTCACTCCTCGCCGGCGCGGTCGTCCTCGGCTTGGTGATGGCGCGCCTGGCTGGACGCCCCCTGCGCCGCACGCCGTTGATCCAGGGCGCGATCGTCGGCGCGATCGGTCTGGAGGTGCTCCGGCTCGCGGCGGCGTACATCATCGGCCGATCGATGAGCAACCCGGTCTACGGGGTCTTCGCCGTGACCATCGGCCTGCTCGTCTGGATCAACTTCACCGTGAAGTGGGTCCTCGTGGTGGCGACCTGGGTGGCGGTGGCCGATGACGAGGGACTGGGGACGCAGTTCTTACCGGGCGCGGCGGGCGGCGGCGATGAGCCGCTGTCGGTCAGTGGCGTTGCGGCGGCGCCGCCGGGATCCGAGGAAGGCGACGACGATACCGACGACGACCAGCGCGCCACCGAGCCAGCGCACACCCGCACTGCCGACTGACAGCGAGCCGGTAGGCGCCCCCGCTGCGAGCGGAGCTTCGGCGACGGCCGGCTGCTCGTCAGAGGCGGCGGTGGCCGATGGTGCAGCGGGAGTCGCGGCTGTCTCGTCCAGTGGATCGACCAGGTTGCCGATCGGCACCACGTTGGTGCGCTGAGCGAATCCCCAGTCGAGCAGGGCTCTGGACGCATCTCGCGTGGGTTGCTGGAGGCCCATGATCGTGACCACCAGCGTGTGCTGGCCGCGCTTCGCCGCGCCGATGAAGGTGCGGCCAGCCAGCGTCGTGTAGCCGGTCTTCACGCCGAGGGCTCCGCGGTAGCCGTCCTGGATCAGGGGGTTCTGGTTCCACAGCTGGAAGGTTTGCCGCTTCTTCCCGTGTTTCGCCGGTCGGCCTGGGAAGGGGTGACTCAGGGTCGTCACGTAGCTGCGGAACTCTGGGAGCAGAAGGGCCGCACGGGCGATCAGGGCCAGGTCGTAGGCCGAGGACACCTGCCCGGGGGTGTCGAGGCCATGAGGTGTCTTGGCCCTGGTGTCCATGGCTTGCAGCAGTCGCGCCTCCCGATTCATCTGCGCCACGGTGCGGCGCACACCGCCGTTGGCCTGGGCCAGGGCGTGGGCTGCGTCATTGCCGGACGGGAGCAACAACCCGTAGAACAGGTCGTCGACGGTATAGCTGGCGCGATCGACGAGCCCGGCCCGGCTGCCTTCGACCGACACATCCGTCCACGTCGCGCGGTAGCGGGCCTCCGGCTCGAGACGCGGCAACAAGGTGAGGGCGGTGAGCGTCTTCAGCGTGCTTGCCGGCGGCCGAGCCCGGTGGGGGGCCTTGGCGGCCAGGACCTCCCCGGTCGTTGCGTCGGCGACGAGCCAGGACTTGGCCAGAATCGTCGGAAGCGCCTTGGCCTCGGGCCCGTACGACACCAGGACGCCCGGTCCGGCCAACCCCGGTCCGCCCAGCGGCACGGCCTGGCCAGTGACCGATGTAGCCGGGCGCAGCGGAGCGGACGATGTCGCCGCTGCGGAGGTTCCGGCGCCGGCCAGGGCCACCGAGACAAGGACGCCTGAGGTGAGCGTGAGGGAGGCGCGGCGGCTGACAGCGTGCATGGCGGCGTTCAGAGTACCTGCGGATGCGCCGGATCCGGTCCAGGTCGAGCGGTGATGACGGCATCAACCGCCACGGCTCCCCCCGCGGGCCCGCGGCCGACGATCACCGGGTTGATCTCCACGAGGGTGAGGTCGCGATCGAGGAGCAGCCCTCCGACCGCGGCGGCCAGCCGGGCCAGAGCATCGATGGCGTAGGGCTGGCCGCCCCGGGAACCGGTGAGCACCGGTGCGGCGCGCAGGGACAGCAGGGCCGCGGTCACCCGTGCGGCGTCGGCCGGCAACGGGATCACGGCGACGTCGTCGAGGACCTCGGCCCACAGGCCTCCCAGTCCAACGACCACCACAGGTACAACCCCTAGGCGATGGGCGGCCACGACGACTTCCAGGCCCGCGTCGGCCTGCTCCTCGAGGAGGACCCGCGCGCCAGCCGGCGCAGCGGCCAGGACCCGCTGCGCGGCAGCGCGTACCGCCTCTCCATCGGTCAGATCCAGCACCACGGCGCCGATGTCGCTCTTGTGGACCAAGGCGGGGTGCTCGGCTTTGACGACCACTCTCGGCGCGCCGAGCGCGGCGAAAGCCTCGAGAGCCTCCTCGGGCGTCCCCACGACCCGGTGGCGGGGAACGGGGACACCGACCCCGGCGAGCAGTTCCTTGGCCTCGCCCTCCGACATCCCCCCGCCCCCCCCAAACCCTTCGTGATCATGCGCAGATGGCCCGTCGCCAGGGGCCATCTGCGCATGATCACGAGAGGGGAGGGCGCGGGCGGCTGCGGCGGCGACGGCGCGCAGCCGGGTGCCGTCGGCGGGAGTGGTCGCCACGAGGGCATGGGCGGCCACGAGACCTGCGCGTAGACCGCCCAGCGCGTCGTCGCGGTCGGGGCGGTGCTCCGGAAGTGTTGAGGCGATCACCATCGGGACGTCGGCTGCGGCGGCGCCACGCACGTCTCCGACCAGGGTGTCGCGCCACTGCTGCGCGGCATCGTCGGGGAGATCGATGGGCTGGTCCTGCAGGGCGAGCACGACGCCGACCTCTGGGTCGCTTGCCATCGCCTGGACGATGTCTGCGACGGCGTCAGCGTCGCCGAACACGGCGTTGGTGTGATCGAGCGGGTTGACCACTGTGGCGGTCGGCGGGAGCGCCGCGCGCAGCCGCTGCCGGGTGTCGGGGACGAGGGTCGCGAGCGGGATGGCCAGATCGCCCGCGAGGTCGGCGGCCATGGTGCAGTCGCCACCCGAGCACGTGACCACGGCGACCGAGCTCGCGCCCTGCCTGCGCTTCAAAGGGGGTCGGTCGAGGACTTGGGCCACGGCCAGCAGCTCGCTCAAGTCGGTCACCACGATCGCGCCCGCCTCGTCCATCAGCGCGCGAAACACCTTCGTGTCGCCGGCCAGCGATGCCGTGTGGGCGGCGCCTGCGGCGCGACCGGCCTCGGTGCGTCCGCCCTTGAGGACAACGATCCGCACGCCGTTGTCGTTGCACCGCGCCAGCGCTTCGGCGAGGTGGGCCCCGTCCCCGTCGGACTCCAGGTAGAGCGCTGCGACGCGCACACCGTCGACCCCAGCCAGGTGGTCAAGAAGCCGGGCCGCGTCGACGACAGCCTGGTTTCCTCCCGACACCACGGTGTGGAAGTTGGGTCCGGAGGCCAGCGAGAGCGCATTGACCCCGATGTTGCCGCTCTGGGTGATCAGAGCAATCCCTCCTGGCCGGCGCAGCGTCACGGCATCGCCCCACAGGGGTGCCTTGCTGTGCACCGCCACCAGCCCGTTGCCGTTGGGGCCGATCACGGGCAGGGAGTGCCGAGCCGCCGCGGCGACCAGCTCGGCCTGCAGGCTGCCGCCGCGATCTTCGCCGGGCGCCTCGGCGAACCCAGCGGCGTAGACCACGACACCGCCGGCGCCGAGCTTGCCGGCTTCGTCGACCAGGCCGGGTACGCCGGCCGCAGGGGTGGCGACGACCACGGCGTCCGGAGGGGTGCCGAGGCCGGTCACGGCTTCGGCCAGCGTGGGGACGCAGGGAATGCCGTGCACCTCCGTGCGGGTCGGGTTGACGCCCATCAGTGGACCGTCGAACCCGGCGCTGATGAGGTTGCGGGCGGTCTGACCGCCGTAGGACGCGGGGCGATCGGTGGCGCCCACGATGATCACGCTACGGGGCGCGAGCAGGCGCGAAAGGTCCATGAGAGAACGGTCTCTGATCAGGTGAGCATGGTCGCGACGCCACGCTTCTCCAGCGAGCGGGCCACGATGAGTCGCTGGATCTCGGTGGATCCCTCCCAGATGCGGTCCACGCGTAGCTCGCGCCAGAAGCGCTCGGCGGCCGTCGTACGCATGTAGCCGCGACCGCCGAACACTTGGACGGCGCGGTCAGCGCAGCGGTAGGCGGACTCGGTGCAGAACAACTTGGCCATGGACGCTTTGCCGTGGACCAGCTTGGCATCCGCTCCGGCGTCGGTCAGCCGCGCGACTTCGAGGGCGAGCAGCCGACCGGCGGCGGCGTCGGCAGCCGAGTCGGCGAGCGGGAACGAGACGCCCTGGTGGTCGATCAGGCGCGCGCCCCCCTGCTCGCGGCCGACGGCCCAGTCGACGGACTCCTGGAGCAGGCGCTGCATCGCGCCCCCGCAGCGGGCGGCGATCCCGAGGCGCTCCTCGACGAACCACGAGCGCTGCAGCTCGTCGCCCTGCCCGACGCCGCCGATGACGTCGGCGTCGGTGACCCGTACGTCGTTGAACCGCAGCGTGGGATGGCCATGGGGGTAGTTGTGCGTGAACGCGGGCTGGTCGACCACCTCGATGCCGGCCGCGTCGGAGGGGACGGCGAACAGCGTCGAGACCCGCGGCCCGTCTGGCCCGTCGGGGAGGGCCCAGGCATTGACCACGATCACCGCGGCGACGTCGCCGAACGTGACGAACCACTTCTCGCCGTTGATGACCCAGCCGCCGTCGACGCGGGTCGCCGTACTCAGCATCATGCTCGGGTCTGATCCGGCTCCGGCCTCGGTGACCGCGTAGGCGTCGTGGAGCTCACCGCGCAGGGCCGGGTGCAGCCAGCGTGCCTTGAGCTCGGGGCTCGCGGCCCGCCACACGTTGTAGGCGTTGGGGATGTACCAGCTCACGGCGTTGGTGGTGCGGCCGAGCGCTTCCTCGACGAGGAACCACTCGAGGTGGCTCCACGAGTTGCCACCGTCCTCAATTCGGTGGAGTCCGCCCTGAAGGCCGGCCTCCAGGGCTGCCCTACGGATGCGCTGCTGGCTCTCGCTGGAGATCGGCCCGCCGGCGAGCTCGGACTCCAGCTCGACGGGCTGGATGACCTGCTCGGCGAACTCGGTGGCGCGCGCGGAGAGCGCCTGTTCCTTCGCGCTGAGCTGCGACAAGGTGTCCACGCCCCCTCCACGGTCCGCGTCGGGGATGATGGTGCGGGGCCGCGGGCATATCCTGAATGAGCATTCAGAACAACGTCAAGCCCGCCACGAGAGGAGTCGGCCGGTGGCGATCCCCGCCAAGGCGCCAGAAGCGCGCCGCCAGCGCATCCTCGCGGCGGTCGTCGAGGTCCTGCGCGAACGCGGCTATGCCGGGACGCGGGTCGTCGACATCGCCGACGCGGCGGGTACGTCCTCCGGGCTCGTGCTCTACCACTTCTCGTCCCTCGCCGGTGCTCTGGCCGAGGCTCTCACCACGCTTGAGGATGCGTTCTACGACGATCTTGAGCGGGATCTGGCGGCCACGGATGGGCCGGTCGAGCAGTTGCGCCACATCGCCGAGCTCGGGTCAGGATCTGGGCCGGCTGTCGGGGACTGGATTCTCTGGCTGGAGCTGTGGGTCCGGGCGCTGCGCGACCCCGCCGCCCGTGCGGCGCGCGAGCAGCTCGACCGGCGGTGGCGCACCTGCCTGCGCGAGGTGGTCGACGCGGGGGTGGCCCAAGGGGACTTCCGTACCGCCGACCCCGCCGACGCCACCGAGCGGTTGGCCTGCCTGATGGACGGGCTGGCGATCCAGCTGGCCCTCGAGGACGAAGGCATGACCCCGGCGAGGATGCAGCAGCTGTGGCTCGCGGCGGCGGCCCTCGAGCTCGACGCCACCCTCTGACCTCGCGCCTTCACCCACGACTCGCCGGCGCCGCGCAGGTCGACGCTGCGCACGATCGGCGAGTCGTGGGTGAAGGGGGAGGGGTCCTGAACGACTGGTCAGGATGGAGGGTGGCCGGGTACCCTCGGAATCGCCGATCCTGAACGACGGTTCAGGATATGACGGCTGAACTGGGAGTTGACATCCATGACCGGCACTCTCCGGTCCGACGTCCGAGCGTCGACGCAGACTCAATCGACGCAGACTCAATCGACACAGACCCAATCGACGCAGACTGGATCGACGCAGGCTGGATCAGCGCAGTCCCGATCGACGGAGCCCCCGACGGCGCCTCAGGAGGGCGCACTGAGCCCGGACCGCCGCACCGAGGTGCAGCGCGAGATCCGCGACCACATGCTGCTGAACTTCACCGACTGGAGCTCCGACGAGCGCCCCGACGTCCCGGTCTACGTCCGAGGCGACGGGTGTCACGTCATCGACCACGATGGTCGACGCATGATCGACGGGCTCTCGGGGCTCTACTGCACCAACCTGGGGCACTCGTTCGGCGCTGAGATCGGCGCGGCGGGCGCGGCTCAGCTGGCCCAGCTCGCCTACACCCCGTCCTGGGTCGTGACCCATCCATCGGCGGCCGACCTGTCCGCGAGGCTCGCCGAGAAGGCCGCCCCGCTCGGCCTCACTCGGGTGTTCCTCACGTCGGGCGGCGGCGAGGCGGTCGAGAGCGCGTGGAAGCTGGCGCGCCAGTGGCACACAGCCAACGGCGAACCTCAGCGGCGCAAGGCGATCGCCCGCAAGGTCGCCTACCACGGCACCCACCTGGGTGCGCTGTCGTTCACGGGGATCCCCGAGATTCGGTGGCCCTTCGAGCCCCTGGCCGTGCCCACCCATCACGTCAGCAACACCAACGCCTATCGGCACCCGCTCGGCGCGGACGAGGATGCGTTCACAGCGGCGCTGCTGGCCGAGATCGAAGACGCCATCAATTTCGAAGGCCCCGACCAGGTGGCGATGATCATCGCCGAGCCGGTGCAGAACTCCGGCGGCTCGTTCACCCCGCCGCGGGGCTACTGGACCGGCCTGCGAGCCCTCTGCGACCGCTACGGCATCCTGCTGGTGGCTGACGAGGTCATCACCGCGTTCGGTCGGGTGGGCGAGTGGTTCGGGTCGATGCGCTACGGCGCGCGCCCGGACATGATCACGTTCGCCAAAGGAGCGACCGGCGGACACGCCCCGCTCGGCGGCGTGTTGATGAGCGATCGGGTCGCTGAGCCGTTCGTCACGAAGCAGATGTTCATGCATGGCCTCACCTATGGCGGTCATCCCCTCGCCACCGCGATCGCCGGCGCCGCGCTCACCGTCTACGAGCGCGAAGGTGTTCTGGAGAACGTGCGCGCGAACGAAGGTTTCTTCGAGCAGCGGCTGCGCGAGCTCGACCGGATCCCGCTAGTCGGAGACGTACGCGGAGCCGGCTACTTCTGGGCGATCGAGCTGGTCAAGGACCGCGCGACCAAGGAGACCTTCGAGGGCGACGAAGCCGACTGGCTGCTGCGCGAGGTGCTGTCGGAGCGCATGTCCGCCCTGGGCCTGCTCTGCCGCCTCGATGACCGCGGGGACCCGGTGATTCAGCTGTCTCCGCCGCTGGTCGCCGACCGCGACCTTCTCGGGCGGATCACCGAGATCCTCGGCGAGGCCCTCGAGCACGCCAGCAATCGGTGGGAAGCGCGCCGAGCCTGACCCTCCGATTCTCCCCAAGCCCACCCCCTCGTTCGTGATCATGCGCAGATGGCCCCTCGGTGGCTCGAGAGCGAGGGGCCATCTGCGCATGATCACGAACTGGTTGGGGGGGTTCGGGTTGATCTGCGCTGGGCGGTAGGGGCCATCTGCGCATGATCACGAGAAGGGTGGGGCGGGGGCGCCTGGTTCGGGACGGCTAGCCTCCGGGTTCATGAGCGCGGAGCGGGCGACCGAGAGGGGGACGGAGCGGTGACGGAGCGGGTGACCGAGTCGGGCCTGCCCATCGAGCCCGTGTACGGACCTGCCGCGCTCGACGGCTGGGACCCGGACGCACGCCTCGGGGCGCCGGGGGAGTTCCCGTTCACCCGCGGCGTCTACCCCACGATGTACACCGGCCGCCCGTGGACCATGCGCCAGTACGCCGGCTTCGGCACGGCCGCGGAGTCCAACGCCCGCTACAAGCAGCTGCTCGCGGCAGGGACCACGGGTCTTTCGGTGGCCTTCGACCTGCCGACGCAGATGGGGTACGACTCCGACGACCCGGTCGCCTCCGGGGAGGTCGGCAAGGTCGGGGTCGCCATCGACTCCATCGAGGATATGCGCACGCTGTTCGGTGGGATCCCGCTCGACCAGGTGTCGACGTCGATGACCATCAACGCACCCGCCGCGCTGCTGCTGTGTCTCTACCAACAAGTGGGAGCCGAGCAGGGGGTGAACGGCTCCGCGCTCAACGGCACGATCCAGAACGACGTGCTGAAGGAGTACATCGCCCGGGGGACTTACATCTACCCGCCGCAGCAGTCTCTGCGGCTGATCACCGACATCTTCAGCTATTGCCGCGAGGAGCTCCCGCGGTGGAACACGATCTCGATCTCCGGCTACCACATGGCCGAGGCGGGGGCCACGCCCGCACAAGAGATCGCCTTCACCCTCGCGAACGGCATCGAGTACGTCCGCGCAGCCGTCGCGTCCGGACAGGACGTCGACGAGTTCGCCCCGCGGCTGGCGTTCTTCTTCGTCTCGCGGACGACGCTGCTCGAGGAGGTGGCCAAGTTTCGCGCTGCGCGCAGGATCTGGGCCCATGTCATGCGCGACACGTTCGGGGCCAAGAACCCCAAGTCGTTGCAGCTGCGCTTCCACACCCAGACGGCCGGGGTCCAGCTCACCGCCCAACAACCTGAGGTCAACCTCGTGCGGGTCGCCGTCCAGGGCCTCGCGGCCGTCCTCGGCGGCACCCAGTCCCTTCACACCAACTCCTTCGACGAGGCGATCGCTCTCCCCACGGAGAAATCGGCCCGGCTGGCGCTGCGCACCCAGCAGGTGCTGGCTTATGAGACCGACGTGACCGCCACAGTCGACCCGTTCGCTGGGTCGTACGTCGTCGAGTCGATGACCGACGCTCTCGAGGACGAGGCGCGTCGGCTGATGGGCAAGGTCGAGGATCTGGGGGGTGCGGTCGCGGCGATCGAGGCCGGCTTCCAGAAGGCCGAGATCGAGCAGTCGGCCTACACCGTCTCGCGGCAGATCGACGCCGGCGAACGCGTCGTGGTCGGGGTCAACCGTTTTGCGCTCGACGAGGAGGAGCCCTACGAGCCGCTGCGGGTCGACCCGGCGATCGAGGCCCAGCAGGCGCAACGTCTGGCCCAGGTCAGAGCCGGTCGAGACTCCGCGGCCGTCCAGCGCGAGCTGGATGCCCTGAGACGCGCGGCCGAGGGGACCGACAACTGCCTCCCGCCCATGCGCAACGCCCTGGCGGCTGCCGCCTCGGTCGGCGAGGTCTGTCACGCCCTGCGGGACGTCTGGGGCACCTATATCCCCGCCGACGCCTTCTGAGTTTTGCCGGCACTGAGTTTTGCCGGCACTGAGTTTTGACGGCACTGAGTTTTGACGGCACTGAGTTTTGCTGGCACTGAATTTCGCTGGCACTGAGTTTCGGTGGCACGGCACAGTCTCGTAACGACTTCCCTCCTGGGCGGCTCCTGGTCCCGGAGGGCATCGAGCTGCTACTAGGCTGGCGCGAACGCGCCGGCAACGGCCAGGGCGCGACCCGGAAGGAGAACGCCCTTGTTCAGGGTGATCAAGATCGTGGGCGCGACCTCAGTCGCGGCCCTCGCACTCGCTGCCTGTGGCAGCTCGCCGTCGAGTACGTCCGCTGGCGATAGCCCCTCGCCGACGGCCTCGGCCGTCGACTACAAGGCCTGCATGGTCTCTGACTCCGGCGGCTTCGACGACCGCTCGTTCAACGAGTCGGCCAAGGCTGGCCTCGACCAGGCGGTCTCCGACCTGGGCCTCCAGACTGTCGCTCTCGAGAGCAAGACCGACGCCGACTACCAGCCGAACATCAACCAGGCGGTGTCGCAAGGCTGCAACATGGTCGTCACCGTTGGCTTCTTGCTCGGCGACGCGACCGAAGCCGCGGCCACGGCGAACGCCGATATCGACTGGGCGATCGTCGACTACGCCTACGAGGCTCCGCCGGAGAACCTCAAGGGCATCGTCTTCGCCACCGAGCAGTCCGCCTTCCTGGGCGGCTACCTCGCCGCCGGCATGACCAAGTCGGGAACGGTGGCCACCTATGGCGGTCTCCAGATCCCGACGGTCACCGTGTTCATGACCGGCTTCTACCAAGGCGTCGAGTACTACAACGAGCAGAAGGGCACCAAGGTCAAGGTGCTCGGTTGGGACCCGAAGGATCCGGAAAAGGGAACCTATGCTGGTGGGTTCGACGACCAGAACAAGGGAAAGCAGATCGCGAACAACTTCATCCAGCAGGGTGCTGACATCATCCTGCCTGTGGCCGGCCCGGTGGGTCTCGGTACGGCCGCGGCCGCCCAGGCGACCAACGGCAAGGTCTCGGTCATCTGGGTCGACACGGACGGTTGCGTGAGCGCGGAGCAGTACTGCGACGTGTTCCTCAGCTCGGTGATGAAGGGCCTCGACAGCTCGGTCAACACGGTCGTCAACGAGGGAGTCGACGGCACGTTCAGCAACGAGTTGTACGTCGGAACGCTGGCCAACGAAGGTACGAAGTTGGCCCCGTACCACGATTTCGATTCTGAGGTTCCGCAGGAGCTGAAGGACGAGATCGATGCCTTGCAGCAGCAGATCATCGACGGGACGATCACCGTCGCGCCGTAATCTGACGCAAACCAGCGACCCCTGGACCCGCGCGCTATCGTGCCGGTCCGGGGGTCGCGGTCTTTCCGGACCATGCGGTTTCCGGACCTGTTCGTCCGCCCGACGTCTGAGGAGGCCCTGATGCGGCTCGAGCTTCGGGGCGTCACGAAGCGATTCGGCGAGCTGGTGGCCAACGACGACATCAGCCTCGATGTTCGGCCCGGTCAGATCCACGGGCTTCTCGGCGAGAACGGGGCCGGCAAGAGCACGCTGATGAACGTCGTGTACGGGTTGTTGCAGCCCGACGAGGGCGAGATCCTCGTCGATGGCGTGCCCACGAAGTTCTCCAGCCCGGCAGACGCGATCGCGGCTGGCATCGGCATGGTCCACCAGCACTTCATGCTCGTCCCGGTCTTCACCGTCGCCCAGAACGTCGAGCTCGGCGACGAGCGCGTCGGGCGCCTCGGTGTGCTGCGAACGGCGGAGGCCGAGCAGGTGGTGCGTGAGGTGTCCTCGCGGTACGGCCTCGAGGTCGACCCGAAAGCGGTCGTGGAGGACCTCCCGGTAGGAGTCCAGCAGCGGGTCGAGATCATCAAGGCGCTCACGCGTGACGCCGAGTGCCTGATCCTCGACGAGCCCACCGCAGTCCTCACCCCACAGGAGACCGACGAGTTCCTCGAGATCATCCGGGGACTCAGGGATTCGGGAAAGAGCATCGTCTTCATCACCCACAAGCTGCGCGAGGTGCAGGACGTGGCAGACGTGATCACGGTGATCCGCCGAGGCAAGGTCGTGGCCGAGTCGGTACCACCTGAGACGCCACAGGCCGAGCTCGCGTCGCTCATGGTCGGGCGTTCGGTGAGCCTCACCGTCGACAAGGACGAGGCAACCCCGGCGGGTGTGGTGCTCGAGGCGCGCGGCCTCATGGTCTACGGCGCCGACGATCGCGCGGTCGTCGACAACGCGACCTTCGAGGTCAGGGCTGGAGAGATCCTCTGCATCGCCGGAGTCCAGGGCAATGGTCAGACCGAGCTCGCCGAGGCCATGGTCGGGCTGGCCGATCGGGTTGCGGGGTCCCTCAAGCTCGACGGCCACGAGCTAGTCGGCCGCTCGACCCGGCAGATCCTCGAGCAGGGGGTCGGCTTCGTGCCCGAAGACCGTGAGGTCGACGGGCTGATCGAGTCCTTCAGCCTCGCTCAAAACTTCGTGCTCGACGTCATCGACCGTGAGCCGTGGAGCAAGCGCGGCGTCCTGGACCTCAAGGCGATCGATGAGAACGGGTCGGCGCTCGTCGAGCAGTTCGACGTGCGTGCCATGAGCGCTCTGAGCCCGGCGGGAAGCCTGTCCGGGGGCAACAAGCAGAAGGTGGTGCTGGCGAGGGAGATGTCCCGCCCGCTGAAGGTCCTCGTCGCCTCCCAGCCGACACGCGGTCTCGACGTCGGATCGATCGAGTTCGTCCACCGACGGATCGTGCAGGCCCGAGACGACGGAACGGCCGTGCTGATCGTGTCGAGCGAGCTCGACGAGGTCTACGCGCTGGCTGACCGGATCGCCGTGATGTATCGAGGGCGGGTGGTGGCCATGGTCTCGCCGAAGACCCCTCGGAACGAGTTGGGGCTGCTCATGGCAGGCGCCACGGTCTCGTCAGACGGTGCGGCATGAGCGGGTCGGCGGCCACGGCCCCTGCCGAGGCCCCGCCAGAACTCTCGCACCGTGACCTACGCGCCAGGGTCCTTCGAGCCGAGATCCGCACCTCCCTGCTCGCCGTCGTGCTGGCCCTGCTCATCGGGGCGGTGCTCATCGCCATCTCGTCACCCCAAGTCATCGATGCCTCCAAGTACTTCTTCCAGGAGCCGTCCGCGACACTCTCCGCGATCTGGCACTCGGTGACCTCGGCCTACTCGGCGCTGCTCCAGGGTGCGACGGTCAACATCGATGCGCTCCGGGCGGGCCAATGGGAACGGGCGTTCAGCCCGCTGTCGGAGACCCTGACCGTCTCCGCACCGTTGATCCTCGCTGGTCTCGCCGTGGCGGTGCCCTTCCGGGCGGGGCTGTTCAACATCGGCGTGCTCGGGCAGATGACGTTCGGTGCGATCGGAGGCGGTTTTGTTGGTTTCGCCTTCGCGCTTCCGGCTGGGTTGCACCTGGGTTTGGCGGTTCTTGCGGCCATGGTGTTCGGCGCGTTCTGGGCAGGGCTCGTCGGCTTCCTCAAGGCTCGCACCGGGGCGCACGAGGTCATCGTCACGATCATGTTCAACTACATCGCGCTCTACTTCCTGGGTTATCTCCTGACCCAGGACTACTTCCAGCGGGAGGGTCGAAACGACCCCATCAGTCCGATCCTCGAGGACTCGGCTGTCTACCCGAGGTTGATCCCGGGGACTTCCCTCCGGGTCCACGTCGGCTTCTTCGTGGCTCTGGTCGCCGTCGCCGTCATCTGGTGGATCCTCAAGCGGACCGTCACCGGTTTCAGGCTGGATGCGGTCGGCGCGAGCAACGCAGCGGCTCGCACGGCTGGGATCAACGTTGGTCGCGTCTGGACCATCGCCATGCTCCTGGCCGGAGCCATGGCCGGGCTGGCGATCACGATGAACGTCAACGGCACCGACAAGGTGGTGACGGCGGGGGTGGTTGGTGACGTCGGCTTCGACGCCATCACCGTGGCCCTGCTGGGCCGAGCGAGCCCCGTGGGCACGCTGTTCGCGGGACTGCTGTTCGGCGGTCTCAAGGCCGGCGGACTGGCCATGCAAGCGAGCACGGGAACGCCGATCGACATCGTGCTCGTCCTCCAGGCTCTGATCGTGCTGTTCATCGCAGCCCCCGCGTTGGTGCGAAGCGTCTTCCGCTTGCGAACACCGGTGGCGGATTCACTCTCGGTGTCCAAGGGGTGGAACGGATGACCACGATGACCGCAGCCACCGAACCGTCCGCGGTTGAGATCTCCCTCGCGCCACCGTCGCGAAGGGGCCCCCTGGTGATGATCGTGTCGTCGGTGGTCCTGACTCTGGTGTTCACCGCCCTCTCCGCGCCGGGTGAGTCCACGACCTTCAAGTTCGGCCTGGGCAACGAAATCTGGTCACTCCAAGACTGGACGGTCTCGACTCGTTGGGCCGCGCTGGCCTTCGGTCTGCTCGCGGTGGCCGGAGGACTGTGGGCGTGGCCTCGCGCCGCTCGGCGCCAGAGCGTGCGGGTTCAGTCGGCCATGGTCGGTTTTGGGCTCGTCGCGTCCTTCCTCTCCTGGTCCGCAGCCGGGGAGACCCTCCCGGTGACGGGGCTTCTCCAGGGGTCTCTGCTGCTCGCCGTCCCGCTCATCTTCGGAGCGATGTCCGGAGTGCTCTGCGAGCGCTCGGGAGTGATCAACATCAACATCGAGGGGCAGCTGCTGGCCGGGGCCTTCCTGGCTGCCGTCGTCGGGTCGATCGCTCACAACGCCTATGCGGGCCTCGCCGCGGCCGCCGCAGGAGGGCTCTTCCTCGGTCTGCTCCTGGCGGTCTTCGCCACCATCTACTTCGTCGATCAGATCGTGGTCGGGGTCGTCCTCAACGTGTTGGCCGTCGGGCTGACCGGATTCCTCTACAGCCGGTTCCTGTCCGAGTACCCCGACACGCTCAACAATCCGCCGCTCATCACACGGATCGACATCCCGCTCCTGTCGGATATCCCCGTCGCCGGCCCGATCCTGTTCCGGCAGAACGTCATCGTCTACCTCATGTTCATCGTCGTGGCACTCGTGCAGTTCGGGCTTTTCTCGACTCGATGGGGGTTGCGGGTTCGTGCCGTGGGCGAGCACCCCGGGGCCGCCGACTCGGTGGGCATCGCTGTCAACTCGACGCGCTTCCGCACCGTGCTGATGGGGTCTGCCGTGGCCGGCCTGGGCGGCGCCTTCTTCACCATCGGCTCCGTCGGCGCCTTCGGAAAGGAGATGACGGCGGGCAACGGGTTCATCGCCCTGGCTGCGGTCATCTTCGGCCGCTGGACCCCCCTAGGAGCGGTCGGTGCCGCCCTGATGTTCGGCTTCGCCTACAACCTGCAAAACGTGCTGTCGATCATCGGGTCGCCGATTCCGAGCCAGTTTCTCCTCATGGCGCCCTACCTGGTCACGGTGTTCGCCGTGGTCGGTCTGGTTGGCAAGGTCCGGGCCCCGGGTGCTGACGGCATCCCGTTCAAGAAGTCGTGACGGCCGTGAGCGAAGCTGTGGACTGGGACGAACTCCGCGCTGCAGCGGTAGAGGTCATGCGACTCGCCTATGCGCCCTACTCGCACTTCAAGGTGGGCGTCGCTGGCCGCGTCGACGACGGTCGGATCGTCGTCGGGTGCAACGTCGAGAACGCCTCGTATGGCGTGGGTCTGTGCGCCGAGTGCGGCATGGTGTCGGCGCTGCACGCCTCAGGCGGCGGCCGGCTGGTCGCTGTCGCCTGTGTCGACCAGCACGGGGCGGCGTTGATGCCGTGCGGTCGCTGCCGGCAGCTGCTGTTCGAGAACGGGGGGCCGGAGTGCTTGATCGACACGGTGAGCGGGATCAAGCCGATGTCGGAGGTGCTGCCGGACGCGTTCGGTCCGACTGACCTCGTTGAGCGCGCCTGACATGCCTGAGGCCCACGACGCCGTCGAGGTCATCGCGGCCAAACGTGACCAGCACGAGCTCAGCGACTCCCAGATCGATTGGGTGGTCGACGCCTACACCCGCGGCGGCGTGGCCGACGAACAGATGGCTGCGCTCGCCATGGCCATCGTGCTCAACGGGATGACCGAGCGCGAGATCGGGCGATGGACCGCGGCGATGATCGCGAGCGGCGATCGGATGGACTTCACAGGACTCGACCGGCCGACCGTCGACAAGCACTCCACCGGCGGTGTCGGTGACAAGGTGACGCTGCCCCTGGTGTCGTTGGCCGCCGCCTGCGGGGTCGCCGTTCCGCAGCTGTCCGGGCGCGGCCTCGGTCACACCGGCGGCACCCTGGACAAGCTGGAGTCGATCCCGGGCTGGCGGGCAGACCTCACCAACGCCGAGATGTTGGACGTCCTCGCGGTGGCTGGTGCCGTCATCTGCGCGGCCGGTCCTGGGCTGGCCCCCGCCGACAAGAAGCTCTACGCGCTTCGCGACGTCACCGGCACCGTCGAGTCGATCCCGCTCATCGCGAGCTCGATCATGAGCAAGAAGATCGCGGAGGGCACGGGCGCGCTGGTGCTGGACGTCAAGGTCGGATCCGGAGCGTTCTCGAAAGATGTCGAGAGCGCGCGCGAGCTGGCCCAGACCATGGTCGGGCTCGGCGCCGAGGCAGGGGTTCGCACCGTCGCGCTGCTGACGGCTATGGACACCCCGCTCGGGCGGACGGCGGGCAACGCGCTGGAGGTCACGGAGTCGGTCGAAGTCCTGGCGGGCGGCGGTCCGGCGGACGTCGTCGAGCTCACGCTGGCGTTGGCACGCGAGATGCTCGCGGCGGCCGGCCTTGACGTGGATCCCGCGGATCGGCTCGCTGACGGCACCGCGATGGACCACTGGCGGCGGATGATTCGGGCTCAGGGCGGCGACCCCGACGCCCCGCTCCCGACCGCCCGGGAGACCCACGTCGTCGCCGCCCCGTCGTCGGGAACGCTCACCCGCTTGGACGCCTTCGGGGTCGGGGTCGCAGCTTGGCGGCTGGGTGCCGGCCGAGCACGCAAGGAGGATCCGGTCTCGGCCGGTGCTGGCGTGATCATGCACGCCAAGCCTGGCGAGACCGTGGTGGCCGGGGAGCCGTTGCTGACGCTCTGCACCGATGACGCTGCCCGGTTCGAGCGAGGCCTCGAGGCGTTGGAGGGGAGCATCGAGGTCGGCGGGAGCGATGAGCGGCTGCCGCTCATCCTCGAGCGCGTCGACGCCTGAACCGCAACGATCCGTCTCTCGCTGTCCCTGACCGTCCTGCGCTGTGTGGAGCCACGCCGGGGATCAGCGCGTGGACTCCTTGCGGGTGGACTCCTTGAAGGGGTCGCGCTCGGGTGGCGTAGTGAGCTCGGCCCTCGGGCAACTCTCGAGCGAGAGGCCGACCCAGGTCAGGGCGTCGTCGCACAAGGCGTTGACGCCCCAGCCCTGCTCCTTTCCGAAGACCGTGATCGTGACCTTGTAGATGGTGATCTGGTGGCGGTGCGGCGAGTCGTACATGACCGCGATCGAGCCGAGCAGCCGGGCGTTGCCTCGGGTGCCGCCGAGGCCGTCCCAAGGCCTGTCGTAACGCTGCCAGAGCGACGATGAGGCGTTCCACAGCCCACCGACCGCGACATCGAGCCTCGAGAGCTCGGTCATGACCCGTACGGTCGTCCGCTCGTCGAGCACCGCCGCAGGGCGGATGACCCTGGTCTCCTCCACTGCCGGCATGCGGTCTATGTCGGCGGGAACCGGAGAAAGGTTGAGCCCCGCTACCGTGGGATTCGTGACCGATCTCGCGCGCTGGATCCCCCTACCGAAGGTTCTCCTCCACGACCATCTCGACGGAGGGCTCCGACCCCGATCGATCGTCGAGCTGGCCGAGGAGAGCGGCTACGCGTCCTTGCCCACCACAGACGTCGATGCGTTGGACGCATGGTTCGTCGACGCATGCACGTCGGGGTCGCTCGAGCGTTACCTCGAGACGTTCCAGCACACGGTCGGCGTCATGCAGACGAGGGCTTCGCTCGTGCGGGTAGCCGCCGAGTGCGCCGAGGACCTCGCCGCCGACGGAGTGGTCTACGCCGAGGTGCGCTACGCCCCAGAGCAGCACGTGGCGGCCGGGCTGAGCCTTGGGGAGGTCGTCGAGGCGGTCCAGGAGGGGTTCGACCTCGGGAGCGCCCGTGCCGCCGAGGCGGGCCACCCCATCCGGATCGGCACGCTCCTGACCGCGATGAGGCACGCGGCCCGGTCGCGCGAGATCGCCGAGCTCGCTGTGGCGTACCGCGATGCCGGGGTTGTCGGGTTCGACATCGCCGGGGCCGAAGCGGGTTTTCCGCCGACCCGGCACCTGGATGCCTTCGAGTACCTCAGACGGGAGAACGCGCACTTCACGATCCACGCCGGCGAGGCCTTCGGACTCCCGTCGATCTGGGAGGCGATCCAGTGGTGCGGAGCCGACCGGCTGGGGCACGGAGTACGCATCGTCGACGACTTCTCGGTCGCGCCGGACGGGTCGGTCGTGCTCGGCCGGCTGTCCGCATACGTGCGTGACAAGCGGATCCCGCTGGAGCTGTGTCCGTCGTCCAACGTCCAGACCGGTGCAGCCGCGTCGATCGCTCAACACCCCATCGGCCTCCTGACGCAGCTGCGGTTCCGGGTCACCGTCAACACCGACAACCGACTGATGAGCGGCACGTCGATGTCCCGGGAGTTCGCCTTGCTGGCCGAGGCCTTCGGCTACGGGCTCGAGGACTTCCGCTGGTTCACGGTGAACGCCATGAAGTCGGCCTTCATCCCCTTCGATGAGCGCCTCGCCCTCATCGACGACGTCATCAAGCCGGGCTACGCCACGCTCCTCGCCGCGCAGGAGGAGTGAGCACGAACTCCGCGCCGAGTTTCGATCAGTCGGGGAGGCGCACGGTGAGGGATTCGAGTACCGGGCGAAAGCCGAGCCGGTCGTACGTGGCCCGCGCCGGGTTGCCTTCAGTCACCGACAGGCCGAGCGTGGGCCAGCCGCCCTGCGCCAGGAGGGCCAACGCGCGGCGCAGGAGGAGCGAGCCGAGACCCGCGTAGTCGGGCTCGGGCCGACGGAAGACGTCCACGACCCAGGGGCCGGCGGGCGCCCGGTCGGTGACCAGGCAGGTCGCGACGACCTCCCCGGGCACATCGCCCACGCTGGTGCGCTGGACCGTGCCGCTCGCGGCGAGCAGGGGCCCGTAGGTGCCATCGAGGAGCGGGGCGAGGTCTTCGGCGACCCGCTCGGCGGGGGTGGCTCGCACCTCGAAGTCGAGATGATCCGGCGGGTACGCCGCGATCACAGCATCGAGGTAGGCCCACGGATCCATGCTGGCCGGCGCCACACGCAACCCAGGCATAGCGGGCACAAGGTCCGCCCAGGCCGGGTTGGGCGGATCTTCCACGAGGTCGCGGGCCAGCCAGTGAGCGTGCCGTAGCGTGGTGGCCCCGAGGTCGACGAGGATCCGCCCCAGTTCCGGGGGCGCAGAGACGGCCCAGCCGGCGAACGGGCTGACAGCCGCGTCGGCCACCTGGCGGAGCGGCATCCCGGGGCTGGGCTCGACCAAGTCAGCGGCCTCGAGCCCATCACGGGTGGTGCGGACATAGGTGAGCACGAGCCGCCCGGCCCCGTCGGTGAGCGCCTCGCGGTGGGATTCGGTCTTGCTCACGATTCCGGGTCCACATCGAGTCGCGTGTGCTCGTGCACGCTGCCGACCGTCGTGAACCCCAGCCGTCCGTACAGCTCCTTCGGCCAGTCGTCCTCGGCGGCCTCGAGATAGACCAGGTCTGCCCCGCCGGCGAGGGCCCGCGCCACGGCTTCGATGACCAGGGCCGAGGCGTAGCCGCGTCCGCGGTGGTCGGGCAGGGTCAGGACGTCGTCGACCTCGGCCACCCCGTCGATCACGAGGAGATCGGCCTTGGCGACGGGCGCGTCGGTGGCGGGGTCGCGGACCGCCAGCCGGGTCACGGCCCCGGCGCGGTCGAGCGCGTCGCGACGGTCAACGAGCTGACGCACGGTTTCGTCGGTGAAGTCAGCCGCCTCGATGCGCCACCCCTTCGCCACCAGCCTCCGGATCTCGGCTTCGTCGACGACCTCGACACGGACGTCGGGCGGCGGCCGCCCTGGCGCGCGGCTGGTGACCATGATCAGAACGGGCGAGGCTTCGTATCCCGCCTGGACGAGATCCGGGCCGAGGTGCCTGCCGAGTCCGTCATCGAGCACGTCGATCTTGCGATGGGTGAGCCCGCGCCCCGCGAAAGCCGAGTCGGCAAAGTCCAGGACGTCAGCGCTGGGCACTCCCGCCTCGAGGTCTGCGGTCACCAGTACCCGGTTGGACAGGTGCGAGACCGGCCACTCGGAGTCGAAAACGCCGATCAGCCCAGGAGGCCCTTCGACGACCTCAGCGGCCCGGCGGATGGCCTGCGCGCGCAGATGCGCCGAAGCCCGAACCGCCTGGGATGGCCCGTCAGACACCGACCGGGTGCCAGACGGTCTTGGTCTCGACGAAGGCGCTCAGCCGTACCAGGTCTGGCACTGCGGTCCAGTCGACGTCGCGGCCCTTGGGGTCTACGGCTGGCCGAAGGACTCGCTTCAGGTTGTCGGCGGTCGCGATCTCGAGGTCGGTTGCGCCGAGCCCCGCTCCGGTGAGGTCCAGGGCGTTGACATCCATGTGGGCGGCGAGATGCGGAGCGACCTCCGATACGCGACCAGTCAGGATGTTCACCACGCCGCCAGGGACGTCCGAGGTTGCCAAGACCTCGCCGAGCGATGCCGCCGGGAGGGGACGAGTCTCCGAAGCGAGCACGACGCAGGTGTTGCCGGTCGTGATCGCCGGCGCCAGGCAGGAGATCAGGCCCAGCAAGGACGACTGCTGGGGCGCGATGATGGCGACGACACCTGTGGGTTCAGGGACGGAGAAGTTGAAGTAGGGTCCCGCGACCGGGTTGGACCCACCGAGGACCTGCGCGTACTTGTCGGCCCAGCCGGCGTACCAGACCAGCCGGTCGATCGAGGCCTCGACCAGTCCCGTGGCCCTGCGGGCGGTTAGCCCTTCCGCGGCGGAGACCTCGTCGACGAACTGCGCCCGGCGCCCTTCGAGCATCTCGGCGACTCGATAGATCACCTGTCCCCGGTTGTAGGCGGTCGCGCTGCTCCATCCGGCGAACGCTTTGCGAGCGGCGACGACCGCATCGCGGGCGTCCTTGCGGGAGGCCAGCGCGGCGTTGGCCAGGAACTGCCCCTTGGCGTCGGCGACCTCATAGCTGCGCCCGCTCTCGCTGCGCGGGAAGGCGCCACCCACATAGAGCTTGTAGGTCTTGCGGACATCGAGGCGATCATCCGCAGTCGTGGAACGACGATCAGACATCGAGGTAGCCCTCCAGCCCGTGACGGCCGCCCTCGCGCCCGAAGCCGGACTCCTTGTAGCCGCCGAACGGCGAGGCGGGGTCGAAGTTGTTGAAGGTGTTGGCCCAGACGACACCGGCCCGCAGCTTCTGAGCCATGTGGAGGATCAGGCTGCCCTTCTCGGTCCACACCCCGGCCGACAGGCCGTAGGGCGTGTTGTTGGCCTTCTCGACGGCCTCGGCTGGTGTGCGGAAGGTGAGGACCGACAGGACCGGGCCGAAGATCTCCTCGCGGGCGATCCGGTGGGCCTGGGAGACGCCGGTGAACACCGTCGGCGGGAACCAGAACCCGCGGTCTGGGAGATCGCAAGGCGGCGACCACCGTTCGGCGCCTTCGGCCTCGCCCACATCGGACAGCGCCCGGATCCGGGCGAGCTGGACGGCGGAGTTGATCGCTCCGATGTCGGTGTTCTTGTCGAGGGGGTCGCCCAGCCGCAACGTGCCCAAGCGCCGCCGCAACGACGCGAGCACGTCGTCGGCGACTGACTCCTGGACGAGCAGCCGGGTGCCGGCGCAGCAGACGTGGCCTTGGTTGAAGAAGACGCCCCGCACGACGCCCTCGACGGCTTGGTCGATCGGCGCGTCGTCGAAGACGATGTTAGCGGCCTTGCCGCCGAGCTCCAGCGTGAGCTTCTTGGAGCTGCCGGCGACCGCGCGCCGGATCTGCTTGCCGACCTCGGTCGAACCGGTGAACGCGACCTTGTTGACGTCGGGATGCTCGACGAGGGCCCGGCCGGTGTCGCCTGCACCCGTAAGGATGTTGACCACACCCGGGGGAAGCTCGGCCTGCTGACAGATCTCGGCGAACAACAGCGCCGTCAACGGAGTGGTCTCGGCCGGCTTGAGCACCACGGTGTTGCCCGTGGCTAGTGCCGGTGCGACCTTCCACGCGAGCATGAGCAGCGGGAAGTTCCAGGGGATCACCTGGGCTGCGACTCCCAGCGGTCTGGGCGTCGGACCGAAGCCCGCATGGTCGAGCTTGTCGGCCCAGCCCGCGTGATAGAAGAAGTGCGCCGAGGCCAGCGGGATGTCGACATCGCGCGACTCCCTGATCGGCTTGCCGTTGTCGAGGCTCTCCAGGACGGCGAACTCCCGGCCGCGCTCGGCCATCAAGCGCGCGATGCGGAACAGGTACTTGCCGCGCTCGCGGCCGCTGAGCCGCGACCACGTCTCGTCGTAGGCCTTGCGGGCCGCAGCCACGGCACGGTCGACGTCTTGCGGTCCAGCCTCGGTGACTTCGGCCAGGACCTCCTCACTCGCCGGTGAGATGGTCTTGAACGCCGAGCCGTCGAGGGTCTCGACGAACTCACCGCCCACGAACAAGCCGTACGACGGTCGGAGGTTGACGATCGCGCGGGACTCGGGTGCGGGGGAGTAGTCGAACCGCTTGCCGGTCATGGGCGGTCCTGTCCGTCGGAAGGGCGCATCAGTCGAGAGTGAAGTAGTCAGGGCCGGAGTAGCGGCCCGTCGTGAGCTTGGTGCGTTGCATGAGCAGGTCGTTGAGCACGCTGGAGGCACCGAGTCGGAACCAGTCCTGGTCGAGCCAGTCGTCGCCGACGGTCTCGTTGACGAGCACGAGGTACTTCAGCGCGTCCTTGGTCGTGCGGATCCCGCCTGCCGGCTTGACGCCCACCTGGCGGCCGGTGGCGGCCCGGAAGTCTCGTACGGCCTCGAGCATGACGAGCGTGACCGGCAGGGTGGCTGCAGGGGCGATCTTCCCTGTGCTGGTCTTGATGAAATCCGCACCAGCGAGCATGGCCAGCCAGGACGCACGGCGCACGTTGTCGTAGGTCTGGAGCTCTCCGGTCTCGAGGATCACCTTGAGATGGGCGTCGCGCCCCTCGGATCGGCAGGCCTGCTTGATGGCGGCGATCTCGTCGTGGACCTGGAGGTAGCGCCCGGACAGGAAGGCGCCGCGATCGATGACCATGTCGATCTCGTCGGCTCCGGCGTTGACGGCGTCACGGGTGTCGGCCAGCTTGACCGAGCGCGACGCTCGCCCCGACGGGAAAGCGGTGGCCACGGCCGCGACCCGGACACCGGAGCTGCCGAGCGCCTGCTTGGCCACGCCGACCAGATCGTTGTAGACGCAGACGGCCGCGACGGCCGGGGCGGTCGGATCGGCGGGGTCGGGGCGCTGGGCCTTGGCGCACAGGGCACGCACCTTGCCGGGGGTGTCGGCACCCTCGAGCGTGGTCAGGTCGATCATGGTGATGGCCAGATCGATCGCCCAGGCCTTGGCATCGGTCTTGATCGAGCGGGTCGCGAGTGCGGCGGCTCGGCCGTCGGCTCCCACCTGGTCGACGCCGGGAAGCCCGTGGAGGAAGGTCCGGAGACTGGACTCGGATGAGGCGGCTTGAGCCAGGGCGTCGACGGCCGTCCCGGCGTTCGCCCGGTCGACGTCGGCTGTGGTCGTCACCGGGTCACTCTACGCCGGGGCGTTCGGGCAGGATGTGGCTCTGTGACGGTGACGATCCGGCTCGCGACCGAGGCCGACCAGCCCTTTCTCGACGAGCTCAACGCCGACCCGGGGCCGTACGGCGACTGGGGCGACCGCACCGGAGCGGTACCCGTGACGACGCTCGGGCGCATGATCGTGCTCGAAGACGACCGACCAGTCGGTGACATGTCCTGGCATGCGGAGACCTACGGCGCCAACCTGGGGTCGATGGCGCTGAACATCGGGATCGACCTGGCCGTCGAGGCCCGGGGACGCGGGATCGGGAGCATCGCTCAACGGCTGCTCGTCGAGCACCTGTTCACGACGACCTCGATCCATCGTGTCGAGGCGTCCACCGACGTCACCAACGTGGCCGAGCAGCGCGCGCTGGAGAAGGCTGGGTTCGTGCGCGAGGGTGTCCTCCGCGGGGCGCAGTACCGGGCTGATGGAATCCACCACGACCTGGTCAGCTACTCCGTGATCCGCTCAGACGTCCCTCGGCAGCGGTAGCCGCCCCGTCCGGCGAACCCACCAACCCCTTCGTGATCATGCGCAGATGGCCCCTGGCATCCCGCGGAGTGGTCAAGTCTGGCTGGGCGCGTCGAGGGGCCATCTGCGCATGATCACGAAGGGTGGTGGGTGTGCGGGGGTGAGTCGAACGTGCGCTGAGGGGCCACGTGCGCATGATCACGAGGAATGGGCTGGGGAGGCATCGCGGGGTTTGCGCGGGGGGAGGGCCAGCGCGGAGGGTTCGCGGAGGGTTCGCGGAGGGTTCGCGGAGGGTCAGAGGCCGGCGGCGGCGGCGACGTCGCGGCGCAACCCGGTGAGCAGCTCGGCGGCCAGCTCGCGGTCGCTCGCCAGGTCACCGAGGCCGACGCCCGCGTCGAAGGGCGGCGAGAGCACGACCTCCAGGTAGGCCTTGATCTTCGGCTCGGTGCCGGACGGTCGCACGACGACTCTGGCCCTCACGACCTGGTCACCGGTGAGGTGGTAGCGCAGCCCGTCGGTCGGCGGCAGCTGGGGTGACCCTGTCGCCAGGTCATCCACGCTGGCCACCGCCAGCCCACCCAACGTCGAAGGCACCTCCGCCCTCAGGCGTGCCATGACCGACGGGATCTCGTCGAGGTCGGCGAAGCGCACCGACAGCTGGTCCGTGGCGTGCACGCCGTGGCGGCGCATGAGGTCGTCGAGCAGGTCGAGGAGGGTACGGCCTTCGGTCTTCAGCGCCGCCGCCAGCTCGGCCACCATCAACGCGGCGGTGACCCCGTCCTTGTCGCGGACGCCCTCGGGGTCGACGCAGTAACCCAGGGCCTCTTCGTAGCCGAAGGCCAGCTCGGGGACGCGAGCGATCCACTTGAAGCCCGTCAGCGTCTCGACGTACGGCTGGGGCGGGTCGGCCGCTCGGGCCATCCGACTGAGCAGGCTCGACGACACGATGGAGCAGGCAAAGGTGCCCCGCTTGCCTCGACGGAGGAGGTGCTCCGCGAGGAGGGCGCCGACCTCGTCGCCACGCAACATCCGCCAGTCCCCGCCCGGTTCGTCGACGGGTACGGCGACCGCGCAGCGATCGGCGTCGGGGTCGTTGGCGAGGACCAGGTCGGCGCCCGAGCCGCGGCCCGCGGCGACCGCGAGGTCGATCGCTCCGGGTTCCTCGGGGTTGGGGAACGCCACAGTCGGGAAGTCAGGATCGGGCGTGCCCTGCGCGGCCACGACGTGGGGCGCCGGGAAACCTGCGCGGTCGAAGGCCGCCAGCACGACATCCCGACCCACGCCGTGCAAGGGCGTGTAGGCCAAGGTGACGGCGCGGGGTGACTCAGGATCCAGAAGTCCAGTCGCTCGTGCCAGATAGGCGTCGAGCACCTGGTCGTCGAGCTGCTCCCAGGCGGAGGACCTGGCCACGCCCGACAGGGGTCCCACGCCGTCGATCTTGGCGCTGATCTCCGTGTCGGCGGGCGCGACAATCTGACAGCCGGAGCGGTCGTAGACCTTGTAGCCGTTGTCCTGCGGCGGGTTGTGGCTGGCCGTCACCATGACGCCGGCCGCGCAGCCCAGGTGCTGTACGGCGAAGGCGAGCACAGGGGTGGGCAACGGTCTCGGCAGCAGCAGCGCCCGCAACCCTGCCCCAGCCATGACCTCCACCGTGTCGCGAGCGAACAGGTCTGACTTGTGGCGTGCGTCGTAGCCGACGACCACGCCACCGTCGGCACCATCGGGTGCGGACTCCCGCAGATAGGCGGCCAGCCCGGCGGCGGCTCGGATGACCACGACGCGGTTCATCCGACTGGGCCCGGCGCCCATCGCGCCCCGCAGGCCGGCGGTCCCGAACTCCAAGGATCCGGCGAAGCGATCGGCGATCTCCTCGACGTCACCGGTCACGAGGAGCGCCTCGAGCTCGGTGCGCGTGTCCTCGTCTGGGTCCTCTGCCACCCACTCCCACGCGCGCTCGAACAGATCGACGCTCATCGGCACCTCCGCGTGGTCACGGTCGCCGGGCCTCCTGGGCTGTTCTCATACTCGGGCCACGACCGCAGCAAGGAGAGCGCCCATCCGGGTGGCAGCAGCTCGTCCGGCCTCGATCACTTCCTCGTGGTTGAGCGGCTCGCCGGTCATGCCGGCGGCGGCGTTGGTCACAAGAGAAAGCCCGAGAACCTCCATCCCCGCTGCTCGGGCGGCAATGGCCTCGAGCGCTGTCGACATGCCTACGAGGTGCCCTCCGATCGTCCGGACCATGGTGATCTCGGCCGGAGTCTCGTAGTGGGGACCGGGGAACTGGACGTAGACGCCTTCGGGCAGCGTCGGTTCGATCTCTCGGCACAGGGCACGCAGGCGGGGCGAGTACAGGTTGGTGAGGTCGACGAACTGGGACCCAACCAAGGGTGACTGTCCCGTCAGGTTCACGTGGTCGTTGATCAGCACCGGGGTCCCGGGAGACCAAGCAGGATCGAGCCCGCCGCAGCCGTTGGTCAGGACGATGACCCCGCAGCCTGCGGCAGCGGCCGTACGGACCGGATGGGCGACAGCCGCGACGCCGCGGCCGTCGTAGAGGTGGGTGCGGCCGAGGAACACCAGCAGCCGACGATCACCGGCGCGGATGGATCGCACGCGCCCGGCGTGGCCAGCGGCGCCGGGAAGGGCGAACCCGGGGAGGGCGGTGACGGAGACGTCTGCGGCTGTCTCTCCGAGCAACTCCGCCGCAGGCTCCCACCCGGAGCCGAGGACGACGGCGACATCGTGGCGGGCAACCCCGGTCACGGTGGCCAGCGCCTCCGCGGCATCGTGCGCCCGACCTTCGATCTCGGCTGAAGTCTGCGCGGGGTCTTTGCGGGCGGAATCGTCCATGAGCCGACGCTATCGTCCGCTCGCCCGACGGCCGCCGCCAGTGGACCGGTGGCCCGAACTGCGTCAAGGTGTCCGTCAACCGGGTGATCGTCTGCGCGCGGCGATCACGGATTGTGGGGCGACGTGGCAGACGGATCACTGGTGGTGCGGGACGGCGTTCGAATCGCCTTTCGCGACCATGGCGGTGCGGGCAGAGGTCTGGTGCTTCTGCACGGTGGGGGCGCCAATCTCGAATCGATGGATCAGTACGCCGCGCTGCTCGGGGAGGGTCGTCGGACCGTAGCCATCGACGCGCGTGGATTCGGTCAATCCGGGGACCCCGAACACTTCCGGCTGCCCGACGTCGCCGAAGACGTTTCCGAGGTGGTCGCCGCCCTCGCTATGGGGCCTGTCGACGTGGTCGGTCATTCCTTGGGCGGCTTCGTCGCCGGCTTCTTCGCCACCGAGCATTCCGACACTCGCGTGGTCAGCATCGATGGCTTCGGTCCAGGGAGCGTCTCCCTCGGTACTGAGGTTGAGCGGGATGAGTTTCGGTCATTCCAGGCAGGCAACAAGGGCAGCTTCTTGGCCATGACGACCCCACCTGAGGTCGGGGATCGTGCCTGGCGCGACGCGCAGGTCGAGGTGCTCTGCGAGATCCTGCCTGCGATCGGCTACCTCGCTCCCAACGCTCGTCGGGTGGCTGAACGGAACTTCGTCGACAACCACGACGGCACCTTTCGGCGTCACCCGGCGCGGCTGGTGTTCGAGGATGCCTTCTCTGACGACGCCGAGCTCGACGTGCTGCGCATGTACAGGCAGGTGCGCAGCCCGACACTCATCATCCGGTGCACAGAGTCGGGCGCGCCGCCGGTCCTGGACCTCGAGCTCGCGTCGTTGGCGGCCGCCAACCCGCTGGTCGAAGTGGTCCGCCTGCCACTGACTCACCTCGCGCCGGCGTGGGAGGCGCTCGATAGGGTCGGCCCGGTCATCAACGAGTTCTTCGAGCGCCCCCGTCACTGAGCGCAACCCGCACAGCACCTCCCTCCCGCTTGGCCGGGCACAATGGCGCCCATGAATTCGGATGGGGCGAGGGTGGAGGTCGCGGCGGGGGCCCGGCAGACCTATCGGGAGTGTGCACCGGAGCGACGTCGTCGGTTGGTCGGTCCCGAGGATGACATGTGGGCCACCTTCGCGGACCTCGCCGAGCCCTACGCGATCCTCGTTGATGGGGAGATCGCCGGCTGTTGTTCCATGGACGAGACCCACCTGCTCCACACGTTCTATCTGCGCGACGACTTTCAGGAGAGCGCGTCCGCACTGTTCGGCGAGGTGGTCGATCGCCTGGCTGTCGCCGCGTCCGCGGCGAGCACGGTTGATCCCTTGTTCCTCGCGCTGAGCTTGGAAGCGGGAGCTCAGGCCGAAACCGTCGCCCTGCTGTTTGACCGCCCGGCCGCGCCGACCGATCCGACGCCGATCGATGTACGCATGGCAACGATGGCTGATCATGCCGCCGCGGTCGTCCACAACCAAGAGGCGATGGACGCCTCCCCATCGTTCCTGGAGCCCTACCTGGCCGGCGTCATCGAGCGCCACGAGCTCTATCTCGTCGAGACGGACCGAAGAATCGTTGCGACGGGAGAGTGCCGCGTCGACCTGAGGACGAAGGGTTACGCACACCTCGGGATGGTGGTCGCGGCCGACGGCCGGAGCCGGGGCATCGGTACACGGCTGCTCCAGACCCTCGCCGAGATCAGTGTTGCCGCGGACCTGCTGCCGCTGTGCTCGACGGAACCCGGCAATCGGGCCGCCCGACGTGCCATTCATCGATGCGGGTTCCGGAGCCGGCACCGAGTGTTCCGTCTCTCCTTGCCCGGGCGCTAGCGATCCGAGTACGAGCTGACGCGGCGCGATGAACGAGCGTTTAGCCTTGCTGGAACAGCGCATCGACGTTCGGCAGGCCCTGGAACAGCGAGAACGTCCCCACGTCGGCGATCTCCGTTGCCGCCTGCAGGAATCCTGCCCACGCCGTGCGCGCCAGCGTGCCGCCGACGCTGATCCGCCGCACCCCAAGATCCTTCGCCTCCGCAACGGTCAGGAAGGGCGCATTGATCAGGACGTTGACCGGCTTGGGCGCCACGGCCTCGACGACCGCGGCGACGTGCTCAACCGTCTCGATCCGAGGGGCGTATAGGCAGTCCGCACCCGCCTCTGCATACGCCGACAGCCGCCGAATCGTCTCGCCGATGTCGGGGCGCCCAACGACGAATCCCTCGGATCGACCGGTGAGCACCACGCCTGTGCCACTTTCGTCGATCGCCGCACGGGCAGCGCGGACACGTTGCACAGAGAGGTCGAACGCGTACAGAGGCTGCGATGGGTCGCCGGAAGAGTCCTCGATCGACAGGCCCGCTATCCCGGTGGATGCGGCGAGCTTGACGTTTGCGTTTACCTGAGAGGGATCGACAGCGAAGCCTCCCTCGAAATCGGCGTTCACAGGCAGCCTCACGGCGGCAACGACGGCCCGTAGGTGTTCGAGCACCGCATCGAGCTCGACCTGATTGTCCGCGCGGCCCAAGGTCCACGCGAAGCCAGCGCTGGTTGTGGCCAGAGCTTTGAACCCGAGACCTTCCAGCGCTCGGGCGCTGCCCGCATCCCAGGGGTTGGGCATGACGAAGCAATCGGAAGCGTGAAGCTGGTGGAAGGCGGTGACTCGTTCCGCGTGCACGTCCATGTCGCACCTCATCGGGGAGGACTGCCTGCCCGCACCCTATTGCTCGGATGGTCCAGCCGGGCCTTTCGAGGGATCGGCGTTGAGTGGGTTCTCAGCGGTAGCCGACGCATCGACCGAGCGTGTCGTGCGACCCATGGACGTAGCCGGTGCGTTCGACGCCTCGGGGCAGCGGGTTAGTTCGCCGCGCGGGACACCCAGACGGGCCACTGCTCGACCACTCGGAATCCCAGTCGTTCGTAGACGGAGTGCCCCTCGGGTGTAGTCCGCAGCCACGCCCATGAGGCACCACGGTCCAACGCATCGAGAGTCGCGTAGGCCGTCACGGCCGCGCCATACCCAAGGCGGCGCTGATCCGGTGGCGTGGCAACGTTGTACACACCGACGGAGTCAGCGCCTGAGGGCAACGTCACCGCGGTGGTGACCCCGGTGCCGGCCACGTGACCGACGAACGCACGAAGGCCCGGAGCGGCTCCCAGGAACTGCATGAAGATGTGGGCCATCTCCGTCGGCATCCCAAAGCCGGCCGCGAAGAGACGCTCGTGAGTGCTTTGCTCTTGGTCGGTCAGGACACGCAGGTCGAGGCCTTCGATCTGCGTTGCCTCTGCCAGTGCCGTTGGGTCATCGAGCACCATCATCGGCACGTCCGCGTCCGGGCTCAGGCCCACCGCGTCGGCCACTCCGGCCAACGCACTGCGTAGCGCTGCCCGTGCGTGGAGGCAGAACGGCACCTTTGCCTGCGAGACCTCCGTCAGTAGCTCCGCGACTTTGTCCACGTCGACGTCGGGACGGAAGACGTACACGCCATTCATCGAGGGTGTCGGGAGCTCACTGATGAAGCCGACAACCCCATCGTCCAGTTGTCTCCAGAGGTTCGGGGGCGCATTCCCGATCATCTGGGTCCACTGGCCCTCAAGGGCCGCGGCCGTTCGATCTGCGTCGCTCGTCATTGACCAGAATCTACGGGCATCTGACGGGACGGAGGGTGGGAGGGCGTCAGAGGCCGGTCGAGCGACACGGTCGGTTGCGCAGCTCGCTCACGTAGTCGTCGGGGGCCCCGGCCACCTCGGCCGCATCGGCGATGATCCCGATGGTGCGTGCCGCGGGCAGCCCACCCTCGTAGGCGTCGAGCACGTACAACCACGCCGCCGCCTCACCGTCGAGGGTGTGGATGCGCACGTGGATCTTGCGGTAGAGCCCGAGGTCTGAACCCTCCCACTGGTCGAGGGACACCTCATCGATCGACGAGAGGTCGTACAACATCACGAAGACCTGTGCTCCAGGCGCCTCGACCACGGTGGTGAGGGCGCCCTCCCAGCCGAGCTCCTCGCCGCCGAAGGTCAACCGCCAGCCGTCCAGCCAGCCAGTGCTCCGTGGGGGCGAAGTCGGCGCCCGCGCAGCCATCTGCCGCGGGTCCAAGTTGCTCCCGTACGCCGCATAGAGAGCCACGGGCGAAGCCTACGGAATCGCGTGCCTGGCGGTGCGACCAACTCGGGTCCTCGTTGGGCCGCTCGGCCCCGTCTGCGACGATGACCGGCGTGACTCGGGTAGCGATTCTCGGCGGCGGTCCCGGCGGGTACGAAGCGGCGCTCGTGGCGGCCCAGCATGGCGCGGACGTCGTGGTCATCGACCGCGACGGCGTCGGCGGCTCGGCGGTGCTGACCGACTGTGTCCCGAGCAAGACCCTGGTCGCGACCGCAGACGTCATGACGCTCGCGGCTGAGAGCGACGGTCTGGGCGTGCGTATCGCCGGCGACGAGGGCGGACCGCGGGTCGGCGTTGACCTGGCTGCCGTCAATGATCGCGTGAAGCGGCTTGCTGTGGCCCAGTCCGAGGACATCCGCACCCGCCTCATCGCCGAGGGCGTCCGGCTCGTCGAAGGAACGGGTGTGCTGGTCGAGCCGTTCGTCGTCGAGGCAGGCGGAGATCGGGTGACCGCCGATGCTGTGCTGGTCGCGACCGGCGCCCGCCCGCGCGTCGTGGCGGGGGCCGACCCCGACGGTGAGCGCATCCTCACGTGGACGCAGATCTATGACCTGCCCTCACTGCCGGAGCGGTTGATTGTCGTTGGATCGGGCGTCACGGGCGCGGAGTTCGCCTCGGCCTACCTGGCGCTGGGCTCCGAGGTGGTTCTGGTCTCCTCCCGCGACCGGGTCCTGCCGGGCGAGGACTCCGACGCGGCCCAGGTGCTGGAGGACGTCTTGCAGCGACGCGGGATGACCGTCCTTGGTCAGTCGCGAGCCGCGTCGGTGGTGAGGCGAGGCGAGGCCGTGGAGGTGACGCTCACCGATGGTCGTACGGTCGAGGGGTCGCACTGCCTGATGGCCGTCGGCTCGGTCCCTAACACCGAGGGCATCGGGCTCGAGGCGGCTGGCGTACGGCTCGACGGGCGGGGATTCGTTGAGACCGATCGCGTCTCTCGGACCTCGGCGCGTGGGGTCTATGCCGCGGGTGACTGCACGGGGATCCTGATGCTGGCCTCAGTCGCTGCGATGCAGGGTCGGATCGGCATGCGCCACTTGCTTGGCGAGGCGGTGGCGCCGCTCGACCTGAAGACGGTGTCGTCGAACGTGTTCACCGACCCGGAGATCGCCACGGTCGGCGTGACTCAGGCGGAGGTGGACGGCGGAGCGCCGAACATCGTCTCGGTCAAGCTTCCGCTGGCCACCAACGCTCGCGCCAAGATGCAGGGGATCGCCGACGGGTTCGTCAAGATCTTCGCGACGGGCGGCATGCGTACGGTCCTCGGGGGCGTGGTGGTCGCGCCGAGCGCGAGCGAGCTGATCTTCCCGGTGGCGCTGGCCGTGCAGCAGCGGCTCACGGTCGACGAGGTCGCTGCGGCTTTTACCGTCTATCCGTCGTTGTCAGGGTCGGTGGCCGAGGCGGCTCGACAACTTCATCCGCACGGTTGATGCCGTCGTGTCCCGGCCCAAGATCCGTGACAGCGCGGACCTACGCCGCTGACTGGAGCGGCAACCCTGGGGTCGCCCACGTGCGACGATCCTGGTCGATGACGAAGGCTTCGTAGTCGGCCAGATCCACCACGATGTCAAGGCCGTCGACGCCGAGGACGTACAAGGCGGTCGCGAGCGCATCGGCGAGTCCTGCATCGGGACCGACCACGGTCGCCGACAGGATCCCCTGCGCCGCCTTTCCCGAATGGGGATCGATGAGGTGGTCGCCCCGCGCGTAGCCACCCGACGTGGCCACGGCGGTCGTCGCTGTGCCGTGCATGTCCAGCACGCAGGCGACGGATTCCTCGTCCAGTGGATGGCGGATCCCCACAGTCCAGTCGCGCCCGTCCTCGGGTCGACCCTTCACCAGGAGATCTCCACCCGCATCGACCAGGAAGCCGGTGCACACAGGAGCCAGCAGTTCACCCACGCGCTCGAGAGACCAGCCCTTGACCAGGCCGCTGGGGTCGAACCCACCGGGCACCGCCCAGGGGTCGAACGCGCCACGAGTTCGGCGCAGGGCCAACTCGCAGCGTTCGATGACCTCCTCGACAACCTCGAGGTCTTCGACCTCGACGAAGCGGTCTTCCCGGAGCCGGGTGACAGCGCTGTCCGGCTTGTAGGTGCTGAAGACGGCATCGACGTGCTGCAGCCACGTCGAGGCCGCCTCGAGCGCCCTGTGGGCTTCCCGCTCGTCGCGGACTCCGCGCAGCGCGATGCGGACGCCGGTCCCCATGACCAGCTGCACGTGGTCGATGGAGCTCGAGTCGCTGGTCACAGCCCGGCCTTCTGAAGGGCGGACGCCAGGGAGGTGACGAACGCCTGCGAGGTGAGCGTCGCGCCCGACACTCCATCGATCGAGGTCGACTGGGCCTGCAGCGCCTGGGAGACCAGGATCGGCACCGCCTGACTGTTGATCCAGCGGGACCGCCCGTCACTGGGTTGCTGGAGCAGCTGGATGTCCGTGATGGTCCCCTTGGCGACCGTGATCTCCACCTGGATGGGGCCGAAGCGCTGGTTGGCGACGTCGCCCGTGACCGTGCCCGAGGGTGCCGTGGTGGACCCGGCGGAGCTTCCGGAGCCGCTCGACCCAGGAGCCGAGCCCGACCCGGCGGAAGCGCCTGAACCAGAAGCCGCGCCCGACCCCGCGGACGTGGAACCACCGGAAGCCTTCGTGTGACCGGAAGTGCCGCTTCCAGCGGCTGCCCCAGCGTGGGGGAGCGTCGTCGAGGCGCTGGCTACGCCGGGGCTCAGGTGCGGGGTGAGCGCGACGACCCCGGTCAACCCCGCAGCCGCGGCCGCGATCGAGAGGAGTGTGCGGTTCATCGGAGACCCTTCATGTCGCTCAGTGGTCAGGCGGGGAGGAAGGCGAAGGATTCGGCGTGGATTCGATCCGAGGGAATCCCCAGGTCTGCGCCGGCGCGGCGGACGCCCTCGACGAGGTCGCCCGGTCCGCACACGAAAAGCGTCCGGTGGGCCACGTCGGGAACCAGCTGGCGCAGCCTCGGTCCGGTGATCGGCTGCTCGTGCCGCGACCCGGCGAGGATCTGCACGGAGGCGCCGTACGCGCTCACCATCCGCGCGAACTCGTCGTGGAACAGCACGTCGTCGCGATGCCGCACGCGATAGAGCACCACCGTGCCCGGCCGCGGCCCCAGCTCCTCCAGGATCGCCCGCACGGGAGCGACGCCCACGCCGCCGGCGATGAGGAGCAACGGCTGGTCGGCCAGTTCGCCGTGCTCGGCAGCGTGGAAGCGTCCGTACGGCCCCTCGATGAAGACCCGCGTGCCTTCGTGGAGAGCGGCGAGAGACGAGCTGTGCTCGCCGACCTCGCGGACGGTGAGGCGGAGGAAGCGCCCATTGGGTCCGCTCGACACGGAGTAGGGGTGGGCCCGCCACCAGAGGTCTGGGGTCAGGAAGCGCCAGAGGAAGTACTGACCTCCATGGACGTCCAGGGCAGCCAGGTTGCGACCGGTCACATAGACACTCACGATGCCGGGACCTTCGCGCACCACCGAGTGAACCCGGACCTGGTGGCGTGCGGAGCGCAGGGCGGGGACGAGGAGCCGTCCGTAGACGACGAGCACTGCGACGCCGTACGTCATGGCGGTCCAGATCAGGCTCAGGGTCTGGTGACCCACGAAGGCGGTACCGGTGGCCAGCTGATGACCCCAGGCCAGGACGACGGCGAGGTAGGTGGCCAGGTGCAGAACCCACCAGGTGGCGTAGCGAATCCGTCGACGCACGACGGGGACGGCGAGGACGCCGACGCCCAGGAAGAGCAGGAAACCTGCCGTTCCCTTGAGCATCTCGGGGTAGGTCGTGACGATGGTCCACAGCTCGCTCACCAGGCTTGTGCCGGAGGCCGCGGCGTAGCCGGCCGTGATGAAGGCGGCGTGCGCCACGAGCAGGACCAGCGTCGAGGTGCCCAGGCGCCGGTGGGCGTGGACCAGTCGGTCGTGACCCAGGCGCCGCTCGACCCAGGGCAACCGGGCTGAGAGCGCGATGCTCACCAGGGCGGTGTAGGTGCCGATCAACCCGGTCAGGCGACCGACGAAGGTGAGCCAGCCGCCGGGCACGGCTGCAAAGCCGGGCTCCTGAGTGATCCAGGCGACACCAGTGAGCAATCCGGCGCCGAGCGCGAAAAGCGCGATGGCGCCGTCGACTCGGCGGCTGGAACGCGATCCCGAGGTCTGCGCGCTCGCCCTAGCCCTCGGGTCCGGAAGCGGTCGGGTCGTGCTGGGGACCGTGGATGGGCTCATGCAGTCACTGTGCGGGGCGCACCTGAGGGAATGCTGTGGACGACCTGTGGTGGCCGTGTGGGCCGTGTGGGCTAGGTCGGGTGTGCCGGCCGCGAGCGTCTGCTAGCGTCCTGAACGGTCATTCAGGACGGTGCGAGGGCGAGGTCCGCATGCGGGTCGCGGTGGTGGGGGCGGGTTTCGCCGGGCTGGCCTGCGCCGACGAGCTCGTTCGCGCCGGTCACGAGGTGGTGGTGCTCGAGGCTCGCGATCGCGTCGGGGGCCGGGTGTGGTCCTCGAGTGTCGAGGGTCCACTGGGTTCGGCCGTCGTCGAACGGGGCGCCGAGTTCGTGCTCGACGGCTACGACGTCATGGGCGAGCTCTGCGCCCGTCACGGACTCGAGGTCGCGGACACGGGCATGAGCTACTACGTCCGCGAGCCGCGCGGCGGAGCGGTCTTGACCGCTCGAGACCTGGCCGATGCGGCTCGGGGTCTGCTCACCACTGCCGAGGCGTCCGACCCGGGTGCGTCCGTCGATGACGTGATGGATGCCCTTGGCCTCGCCCCTGACCTACGCGACGCGCTCATGGCACGCATCGAGATCTCCAGCGCCCACGCAGCCGAGGGCTTGTCGGCTTCAGTTCTCGATCACCTGGCCTCGTTCGACCCGCTGCCGTCGGGCCGGGTGGTCGGAGGCAACCAACGGCTCGCCTTCTGTTTGGCGGATGGCCTGCGGGACGCGGTGCACCTGCGCACGCCCGTCCGCCGGGTCGAGTGGGACGACGCGGGAGTCCTCGTGCGCACCGACGCCGGCGAGGTGGCGGCCGACCGGGTCATCCTGGCGTTGCCTTTGCCCGTCCTGAGGAATCTCGAGGTCCGGCCAGAGCTGCCCCAGGCCGTCGCCGCGGCTCTCGCGCGGACGTCGTACGGCCATGCCGCCAAGCTCCAGGTGCCGCTGCTCGAGCCGGTTGCGACATCAGCGGTGATGTCGATCCCTGGGCGCTACTGGTCGTGGACTCTGACCGCCGGGCCCGCTGAATCGGCTGGTGGTGACGGGGGGCCAGAGCCCGTGCTGCCCGCTGTCCACTGCTTCGCGGGATCGACGGCCGCCCTGGAACGGCTCGAGGTGGCCACGGGATCAGCGCGCTGGGTGGGTGACCTCGCGGCGCTCCGACCCGAGCTGAATCTCTCCGTCGAAGGTGCCCTGATGACGACCTGGGCCGACGACCCCTGGGCCTTGGGGGCGTATTCCGCGGCCGGGCTGCGCTCGCGACCCGGGGACGACGAGGTGGTCGCGGCACCGGTCGGACCCCTGATCCTCTGCGGGGAATGGACCGCAGGAGCCTGGTCAGGCCTCATGGAGGGCGCCTTGCGCAGCGGGCTGCGCGCCGCGCGTGAGCTCATCTCCTCGGAGCACTGACGTCGTCGGCCCCCCAGTCCCAACGCCCCGCCGAGCCACCGAGTCCAGCGCACCGACGCCAGGGTTGCGTCGGTCGTTCGCCGAGCGGCGTCAGTCCTTGATCTCGCAGAGGGTGGCGCCGGCAGCCACCGTCGCGCCGACCTCGGCGGCCAGGCCGGTGACGGTGCCCGCCTTGTGGGCGTTGAGGGGCTGTTCCATCTTCATCGCCTCGAGGACGACGACCAGCTCGCCGGCCTCGACCACCTGGCCGTCCTCCACCGCGAGCTTGACGATCGTGCCCTGCATGGGTGAGGTCAGCGCATCCCCGGACGCGGCAGCCCCGGCCTTCTTCCGGCCTCCCCGACGTGGAGCGGCGTTGCCTACGGAGGTGGCGCCGCCCAGCGCCGCCAAGCCAGCGGGCAGGGTCACCTCGAGACGCTTGCCACCGACCTCCACGACCACGGAGGTGCGCGAGCCGGCAGCCTCGTCTGACGGGTTTGCTGTGCCGGCGTGCGGCGGGATCGCGTTGTCGAATTCGGTCTCGATCCATCGGGTGTGCACCGTGAACGCGGCATCATCGGGTGGTGCGAATGCCGGGTCGGACACGACGGCCCGGTGGAACGGCAATGCGGTGGCCATGCCGTCGACCTCGAACTCCGCGAGCGCGCGTCTTGCTCGCTCGAGCGCCTGCTGCCGGGTGGCGCCGGTGACGATGAGCTTGGCGAGCAGGGAGTCGAACGCGCCGCCGATGACCGAGCCCGCCTCGACGCCGCTGTCGAGCCGTACTCCGGGGCCAGAAGGCGGCACCCAGGTGGTCACCGCTCCTGGCGCGGGAAGGAAGCCACGACCAGGGTCCTCGCCGTTGATGCGGAACTCGATGGAGTGACCGCGCACGGCCGGGTCGTCGTAGCCGAGGGGTTCCCCGTCGGCGATTCGGAACATCTCGCGGACCAGGTCGATTCCGGTGACCTCCTCGGACACCGGGTGCTCCACCTGCAGGCGGGTGTTGACCTCGAGGAAGGAGATGGTCCCGTCGGTGCCGACGAGGAACTCACAGGTTCCGGCTCCCACGTAGCCGGCTTCGCGCAGGATCGCCTTGGATGCGCGGTACAGCTCCGCGCGCTGGGCGTCGGTGAGGAACGGCGCCGGCGCCTCCTCGACCAGCTTCTGGTGCCTTCGCTGCAGGGAGCAGTCCCGGGTCGACACCACGACCACGCCGCCGTGGGTGTCGGCCAGGCACTGGGTCTCCACATGGCGCGGCTGGTCGAGATAGCGCTCGACGAAGCACTCGCCGCGACCGAACGCGGCGACGGCCTCCCGGACGGCGGATTCGTAGAGCTCGGGGATCTCCTCGAGGGTGCGTGCCACCTTGAGTCCTCGGCCGCCGCCGCCAAAGGCGGCCTTGATCGCGACCGGGAGGCCGTGCACGCGCGCGAAGGCGTCGACCTCGTCCGCGGAGGCCACCGGATCTGCGGTGCCGGGGACCAGCGGGGCGTCCGCTTTCTGCGCGATGTGTCGCGCGCGCACCTTGTCGCCAAGCGCCTCGATGGCTGAGGGCGGCGGGCCGATCCAGATCAGACCGGCGTCGATGACCGCTTGGGCAAACATCGCGTTCTCGGACAGGAAGCCGTAGCCGGGGTGCACGGCGTCCGCGCCGGATCGTACGGCGACGTCGAGGACCTTGGCCATGTCGAGATAGGTCTCGGCGGGAGTGTCGCCGCCGAGCGCGTAGGCCTCGTCTGCGGCGCGGACGTGCAAGGCGTCGCGGTCGGAGTCGGCATAGATCGCGACGCTGGCCAATCCGGCATCCCGGCAGGCTCGCGCCACGCGAACGCCGATCTCTCCGCGGTTGGCGATCAGGACCTTGCGCACGCCTCGATACCCCTTCCAGCGCTCATGCCCGCGCCACGTCCGTACGCGCCCGGCGCGCCGCAGCCTAGCCGGGCGGGGTGTTCGCGGCCCACAGGTCTGCCACTCCGAGGCCGACGTCCGCGAGCAGCGACCTCAGCAGGGGGAGTGACAGACCGGTGACCGTGCCTGGGTCTCCGTCGATGCTGTCGACGAACCAGCCGCCCAGGCCGTCGATGGTGAACGCGCCCGCCACGCGAAGCGGCTCGCCCGTCGCGACGTAGGCCTCGACCTCCTCGTCCGACGGGGAGCCGAAACGGACTGCGGTCGCGGCGACTCCACTCGCCTCGGTCGACCCGCGCCGTAGGCAGTGGCCGGTCAGCAAGGTTCCCGTGCGTCCCCGCATCGCTCGCCAACGCTGGATGGCCTCGGCCGCGTCGGTCGGCTTACCCAGCGGGTGCCCGTCCAGGTCCAGGACGGAGTCGCAGCCCAGCACCACGGCGTCGGGGTCTGCCAGGACAGCCGCCACCGCCCCCGCCTTCCGGCGAGCGAGCTCGAGGGCCACCTGGTCGGGAGCGCCTTGCACCGCCGATTCATCGACCCCGCTGACCAGGACCTCGGGATCGACGCCGGCGTTGCGAAGCATCGTTGCGCGAGCGGGCGAAGCGGAGGCCAGGACGAAGCGGGTCATGGGCCGGTCACCGCGCTGATCCCGGCTCAGCGGGGAAGGCCGGATGCGCGCCAGGCCCCGGTGCCGTGGCCGAGCGCGGGACGGACGTTGCGGCCGGGCGCAGCCCACTGTCGGCGCGGTGATTCAGGGGCCGAGGACGGCTGGACTGCGGTCGCGGCGACGACAGCGGTCACGGCCGCTAGCTCCTCCGCGGTGGGTGTGCCGCGCACGACACGAAGCAGTGGCGGAGGGCTCGACGCTGACGCCCCGGCGGGCGACCCGCTCCCGTTCACAGGGGAATGTTCCCGTGCTTCTTGGGCGGCCGGTTCTCCCGCTTCGACCGCAGGGCCCGCAGCGCGAGCACGATCTGCTTGCGTGTCTCGGACGGCTCGATGACCGCGTCGACATAGCCACGCTCGGCCGCGACGTAGGGGTTGAGCAAATGGTCTTCGTAGTCCGCGATCAGCCGCGCGCGCTCGGTGTCGACGTCGTCGGCGGCGGCGATCTCCTTGCGATGCAGGATGTTGACGGCGCCTTGGGCGCCCATCACAGCGATCTGCGCGGTGGGCCACGCCAGGTTGACGTCGGCTCCGAGGTGCTTGGAGCCCATGACGTCGTAGGCCCCGCCGTACGCCTTGCGCGTGATGACGGTCACGAGGGGCACGGTCGCTTCCGCGTAGGCGTAGATCAGCTTGGCGCCCCGTCTGATGATCCCGTTCCATTCCTGGTCGGTCCCTGGCAGGAACCCGGGCACGTCGACGAAGGTCAGCACCGGAAGGTTGAAGGCGTCGCAGGTCCGCACGAAGCGGGCTGCCTTCTCGGAGGCGTCGATGTCGAGGGTCCCGGCGAACTGCATCGGCTGATTGGCCACGACCCCGACCGATCGGCCCTCCACCCGCCCGAAACCGCACACGATGTTGGGGGCGAACAGCGACTGGACCTCGAGGAACTCACCGTCGTCGGCGATCGCCTCGATGACCGTGTGCATGTCATAGGGCTGGTTGGCCGAGTCGGGAACGATGGTGTCGAGCAGCAGGTCTTCTTCGCTCACCTCGAGGTCGACCTCTGAGGCGAAGATGGGGGGATCGTCGAGGTTGTTGCTCGGCAGGTAGGACAACAGCCCCTTCACGTAGTCGAGGGCGTCGGGCTCGTCGGCGGCCATGTGGTGGGCCACGCCGCTCTTGGTGTTGTGCGCCCGGGCGCCGCCCAGATCCTCGAAGGCGACATCCTCGCCGGTGACGGTCTTGATGACGTCGGGCCCGGTGATGAACATGTGCGAGGTCTGGTCGACCATGACCGTGAAGTCGGTGATGGCGGGCGAGTAGACCGCCCCCCCGGCGCACGGGCCCATGATCAGCGAGATCTGGGGAACGACGCCCGACGCGAGGACGTTGCGCCGGAAGATCTCCCCGTAAAGCCCCAGGGACACCACGCCCTCCTGGATACGGGCCCCTCCGGAGTCGTTGATGCCGATCATGGGCACCCCGGTCTTGAGTGCGAGGTCCATGATCTTGACGATCTTTTCCCCGAAGACCTCGCCCAGGGAGCCTCCGAAGACCGTGAAGTCCTGGGCGAAGACGCACACCTGGCGCCCGTCGACGGTGCCGTAGCCCGTGATGACGCCGTCGCCGTACGGACGCCGCTCGGCCAGTCCGAAAGACGTGGACCGGTGGCGGGCCAGGGCGTCGGTCTCGACGAAGCTGCCTTCGTCGAGCAGGCCGGCAATGCGCTCGCGGGCGGTCATCTTGCCCCGCTTGTGCTGGGCGTCGACCGCCTTGGCCGAGCCGGCATGAACCGCCTCGTCGACCTTGTGTCGGAGCTGAGCCAGCTTGCCCGACGTCGTGTGCAGGTCCGGCAGCGCGCCGACCTGGCCCTCGGACGGGTCTGCGGCCACGCCAGCCTCCTCGCAACGATGGTGGGCTCACGGGCGCGGCGCCCACGGGCTCGCCGCGTAGCGTAGCCACGTGCCCGCGGACGTGACCGACGGATCTGCCTTCGCCGACCTGGGACGGCCGCCGCTGGCGGTTGCCCCCCTGCGCCGCGCCCTCGTCCGCCCCGGGTCCGGGTGGACCTCGGTCACCGTCGTCCGGGAGACCGGCTCGACCAATGCCGACCTCGCGCGGGGGGCCTCCAGCGGCGAGTGTGGCGCGGGTGCTGTGCTCGTGGCCGAGAGCCAGGTCTCGGGTCGGGGGCGACTGGCGCGTGAGTGGGTGAGCCCGCCTCGCGCCGGGCTGACGTTCTCCGCGCTCGTGGCGCCTGGGGTGCCCGTGCAGCGCTGGGGCTGGCTTCCGCTCCTGGCCGGGATGGCCGTCGCCGACGGGCTGCTCGCCGCCTCGGAGCTGGACACCAGGCTCAAGTGGCCCAACGACGTGCTCGCCGACGAGCTCAAGCTCGCGGGCATCCTGTGCGAGCGCGTGGACGTCGCTGAGGGGCCGCTCGCCGTGGTTGGGGTCGGGATCAACGTCACCACGTCGCGCGCCGAGCTCTCCGGGTTGGCCGCAACGTCTGTGGTCGGTGCGGGCGGCGATCCCAGCGACCGCCAGTCGATCCTGGTCGCTGTCCTGCGCGCCCTCCGCCGGCGCATCGTGGACTTCGCCTCGGGCGCGGAACCGTCGCCGGACTACCGGGCCGCGTGCTCGACCCTGGGCCGGGACGTGCGCATCGACCGACCCTCGGGGCGATCGCTGCACGGTCGGGCGGAGTCGATCGACGCCGACGCTCGGTTGGTGGTCGTCGGTGCTGACGGAGCGCGTACGGCCGTGACCGCTGGCGACGTCGTCCACGTGCGCTGAAACCAGAGGACGGCCTGCGCTCCGCGTCGCTCGGATGCGAGGATGTCGCCATGGGCTACCCCGCGAAGCTGTTGGCCGAGGGTGAGCGCATCGACTTCGAGATGCGACCGCACTGGAAGTCGATGATCTTCCCGGCGTTCGTCCTCGTCGCGACGCTCGTCGTCGGAGGGTTCCTGCTCGCTCAGGCTCCTGACGGTTCGACCGGCACGGTGATGACGTGGGCCATCGTGCTGATCGGCCTGGTGGTGTTGATCGGCTGGTTCGTCCGCCCGCTGTTGCGTTGGCTGACGACGCAGTACGTCTTCACCGATCGGCGGATCATCACGCGCACCGGGATCATCGCCCGCAGCGGGCGGGACATGCCGCTGTCCAAGGTCAACGACGTGTCGTTCAACTACACGGTTCTTGACCGGATCATCTCCTGCGGCACGCTCAACATCTCGTCCGCCTCTGACGAGAACCTCATCATCGCGGACGTCCCTCACGTGGAAGACATCCAGCGCGAGATCTACCGGCTGCGCGAGCACGAGGAGGAGCGTCGCCGCAAGGCGTACGGCGGCCAGTCTCCCGACAGCGGTGTCGCCGACGACTGAGCCGCCGGCTGCCTCCGGTGGGGACGCCTCTGGTCGGGACGTGGAGCCGGCAGGCGGTGAGTTCCCCGGCGGGGACGAGCTGCTGACGGGTCTCGAGTCGCTGGTCCTCGGCGCGGCCGCGCGCTACGACCGGGCTGCCTTCGTGGACGCCTCGGGCATCGATGTCGAGCGAGCCCGGATGTTCTGGCGCGCTCTGGGTTTCTCCGACGCCGAGCCCGGCGAGTCGCCCTACACAGACACCGACATCGTCGCGCTCCAGCGGGCCGTCGACCTGATCGAGAACGGCAACATCGACGAGAAGTACGTGCTCGCGCTGACTCGCGCGCTGGGCAACACCATGGCGCGGCTGGCGGACTGGCAGGTCGACATTGCCGTGGACCGACTCCAGGCTGAGGGTCGGCCGCTGGATCGCCGTCGCACGGTCGCCCGTCTCGAGCGGATCCTGCCCGACCTCGAGCGCATGCTCGTGCACGCGTGGCGGCGCCACCTGCTCGCCGCGGTCGAGCGGGTGCTCGACGCGGAGCAGGAGGGCCTGGCTGCGGTGTCCCTGACCGTCGGCTTCGCTGACCTCGTCGGCTTCACCGCTCTGTCGCGCCGTCTCGACGAGGACGAGCTGGGGACCCTCGTGGAGGGCTTCGAGACCTGGGCGGCCGACATCGTGATCACGCTCGGTGGGCGGCTGGTCAAGACCCTGGGGGACGAGGTGCTGTTTGCCGCGACCGAGCCCGACGTGGGCATCGAGGCCGCGCTGCTGCTCGCTGCGGGCCCCGGGGACGGGCTTCCGGGGGTTCGCGTCGGGATGGCCACCGGACGCGTGGTGCACCGGATGGGTGACGTGTTCGGGACCCCGGTCAACCTGGCCAGCCGGCTCACCGCGCTCGCCCCGGCCCGCGCTGTGTGGTGCGATGCGGCCACGGCTGAGGGCGCGCTCGACGTCGCCGGCGTCGGGGTCGCACCGTTGGCCCCGCGTTCGGTGCGTGGGCTCGGACTCATCGAGCCCTGGGTCCTCTCGCGAGAAGACCGGCACCCGAATGGGCGAACGGTGGTCAACGCGGAGCCGTTGCGCGCCGACGAATGACTACAGGAACGATCACGGACGGGGGAGGTGGGTTATGAGCGCGCTGGACCCTGCCCCCATCCGACCGCCCCTTCCCGCACCGACCGTCGTTGCTGCCGCCGCGGCCAAGGCGACCGTTGCCGCGTTGCCCGCCGAAGACTCGGCCGCCCGCCTCCACGCGCTGGTCGCGATCGCCAAGGTGGTGGCGGCGGCCGAAGCGTTCGACGACGTCCTGCGCCTGACGGCCACCGAGGCCCGCGCCGCGCTCGGCGCGGCCAGCTTGTCGTTGTCGGTCTGGGATCGCGACCGTGGCTGGCTGCGCGTGCTGCTCAACGTCGGCGACTTGGCGCCACAGGAGTCGCCGGACGGCAGGGGCGAGGTCTACACGGTGGCCGACTACCCGTGCATCGAGGATCTTCTCGAGGCGCGCCCGTACGTCCAGCGGGTGGATGCGGATCCAGAGGGTCCGGGTCATGACCCGTCGGTCGTCGCCCTGCTCAACGACCTGGGCAAGGGCTCGTGCATGGGCGTCCCCATCGTGCTCGAGGGCCTGGTCTGGGGGGAGCTGTTCGCCACTCGCTACGTCGGCGACCGGCCCTACACGTCCGACGACCTGGACTTCGCGCTCGCAGTCGCCGGGCAGATCGCCGCCGGCGCCGCGCAGGTGCAGCACCTCGAACGCGTCGCCCGGCTGGCCTACACCGACCCGCTCACGGGCTTGGCCAACCGCAGAGCCATCGACGACCGGCTCGACGCGGCGCTCGCCCATCACCGCGAGCACGGCACCTCGGTGAGCCTGGTCATCGCCGACGTCAACGGACTGAAGCGGATCAACGACGACCGCGGCCACGAAGCAGGTGACCGCGCCCTGGTGCACTTCGCCGGGCTCTTGTCTGCGTCCGCCGGGTTGGTGCCCGGCAGCCTGGCCGGGCGCCTGGCGGGCGACGAGTTCTGCGTGGTCATCGAGGGCGCCACGGCTGATCACGCCGTCTGGGTGGCCGAAGACCTGTGTCGCCGTGCGGCTGCTGGCCTCGACGAGGGCGTGGCCTGTGGCGTGGCGTCCACCGCGGACCCGGTGGGTCGCATCGACTCGGCAGCGCGCCTGTTCCGCCTCGCTGACGCTGCTCAGACCCGAGCCAAGCGCAGCAGGTCTCGGGGTCCCGTCGTGGCCGGTCGCGGGCTCCCGCAGGACGCCACGGTCAGGCTGGCCGACGTCCGCCGCTCGGCGGGGGACGACCGCCGTCGGATCCGCTCCCGCGGCGTGGTCGAACCGGTCCGTGTGCTCGACGATGTGGTGGCCACGCTCGACCACAGCGCCGCTCGTGATGTGCGGAGCCGACTGGAGGTGGTCGCCGACGCGATGAGCCGCCTCGTGGACGCCGCCTCGTGGTGGGTCTCCTCTGTGGCACCGGGATCGACCGAGCTGGCCAGCGTCGGGTTCTCAGCCATCCGGGTCTCGCCGAGCCAACCCGTCGACGGTGAAGCCCCCGACTCGGCGGAGGATCAGGCCTTCGACCTCGCGAACTACCCGGTCTCGGCCGGAGCCGTCGAGGGAGGGTCGGCCCTGGTGCTGGCCGACGACGCCGGTGGCGACCCCGCCGAGATCGCGATCCTCACGGCTTCCGGCTGGACGGCGAACCTCATGGCGGGTGCACGCGATGCCGAGGGCGCTGGCTGGCTGGTGGAGATCTTCACCGACGAGATCAGCGCTCCGGTGCTCGAGCTGGCGCCGACGCTACGGGCCCTGGTCGCCCTCGCCCTGGTCACGCGGTGAGCACAGGGGTCGACCGCCTGGGCAGCCTCGCCCGCCTCGCCCGGTCCTTGGTGGCCGCCCGCTCTGAGGCAGCTGTGGCTCGGGTTGCGGCCGCCGAGGCTCGTTTCGCCTTCGGCGCCGAGGCCGCCTCGATCAGCCGACTGGAGCCGGAGCGCGGGGTCGTGCGGACCCTGGTCAACGCCGGCGCGCTGGCCGACTGGGAGGAGGCCGAGCCGGTCGACGAGACCTACCGGATCGTCGACTTCCCGCCGCTCGCCGCGATGATCGAGGACGCGCAGCCCTGGCTCCTCTCCGTGTCCGACCCGGAGAGCTCGGTGGAGGTTCGCGAGCTGCTGCGTGCGCTGGGTCGGCACAGCGGGCTGGCCGTTCCAGTGCTGCTGGAGGGCGCAGTGTGGGGCGAGCTGTTCGTCAGTCGGGGAGGGACGGCGGAGCCGTTCGATGGTCGCGACATCGACTTCGGGGTGGCCTTCGCCGGCCTCGTGTCAGCAGGTCTGGGACAGCTCGCTCACAACGAACGCGTGCGCCGGATGGCCTACTCCGACTCCCTGACGGGTCTCGGCAACCGGCGGTTCATCGAGGAGCGGCTCGACCAGGCCTTGGCCACCCACGGACGAAACGGGCAGCCGGTGTCGCTGGTCATGGCCGACGTCAACGGGTTGAAGGCCGCCAACGACCGCAACCAGTCTCACGCCGAGGGCGATGCCGCGCTGAAGGCCGTGGCCCTCGCCCTGTCCCAGGCCACCGGGCGCGCGCTGGGATCGGTGGCCGGCCGCATCGGCGGCGACGAGTTCTGCGCGGTGGTCGATGGCGGCCTCGCTGTCGCCGAAGCCCTGGCCAAGGAGTTCGTACGGCTGGCGTCCGACGCGCCCTACATCCGCGGTGTGGCCGTCGGGGTCGCGAGCACCGAGCTGGCCCAGGGGCCCGTGGGTCGTGAACAGCTCTTCGCCTGGGCCGACGAGGCGCAGTATGTGGCCAAAGCGGCCGGCTCCGTCGCGCCGGTGGTGGCGGGTCGCGATGGTGCGGGGCAGCCGTTCGAACGACGCCGCTGGCGGGGGTCGGCCGGAGCTGACCTCATCCCGCGCGCCCTGCGGCAGATCGGCGCGACCGGCAGCCTGCCGACGGTTCAGCGCCTGTCGGCGCTGGCCATGCTCCTGGCCGAGGAGTGGGGAGCGACCGGCTGGGTGCTGTCCTCGCTGCGGGACGGCGTGGCCACCCCGGTGGGTTGGCCCGACGGCCAACCCCTGACCGGGCATGCTTTCCCAGCGCCTGCGGCATCGCCGTGGGTCGAGCAGGCCGGGGTGCACGGAGTGGAGCTCCTGGCGGGAGACCAAGACGCGCCTCTGGCCGACATTCGCGGGGTCGCCCGGGTCGGCGTCGTCACCGCTGGGGGCTGGCTCCTGGAGCTGCATGGCTCGGAAGCCACCACCCTGCTCGGGGTGCTCCCTGCCGCTCGGTCCTTGCTGGCCGTCGCCGTGCTCGGCTGAGTTGAGCTGAGCTGAGCTGAACTGAGCTGAGCTGAGCTGAAGAGCTGAGCTCAGACGGGTGCCCGCAGCCCGGCCTGGAGCTCGTCGTCGGCGTCGAAGCGCTGGAAGACGAAGGTGCGATAGGCCCAGAACCGGAACATGGTTCCCAGGACCAGTCCGAAGACGTTCGCAGAGATGTTGTCCGCGAGCGCACTGGTCAGCCCGAGCTGGTAGTGCGAGAACCACAGGCAGAACAGGGCGATGCCGAGCCCGATCGCGTTGAACACGAAGAACAGCACGTACTCCCGCAGGTAGCCCTGGTGGCGGCGGTTGCGATAGGTCCAGAACCGGTTGCCGAAGTAGGCCACGATCGTGGCCAGCACCACGGAGATGACCTTGGCCGTGAGGGGCTTGCCGTAGAGCGGGCCTTCTCCGCCGGCGAACCGGAGCAGGTTGAAGGTCCCGACATCGACCACGAGCGCGACGAGTCCGACCGTTCCGAACTTCGCCACCTCGTGCGCCAAGCGTCGGGCCGCGGGTGGGAGTCCGGCCATGCCCAAAACTGTACCGACAGCCCCCGTGACACCATGGCGCCTTCGAGGGCGACGTCTGTCACAGTCGGGCTCGAGCCCTGGCCGCTCCGAGGAGGAATGCATGGTCGACTTCGCGCTTGCGTCCGAGCACGAGGAGCTTCGCTCCACTGTCGAGCGGTTTGCCCAAGACGTGGTCGCTCCCCGGATCGGCGAACTGTACGAACGAGGGGAGTTCCCGCTCGACCTGGTCGCCCAGATGGGCTCGATGGGTCTGTTCGGCTTACCGTTCCCCGAGGAGTACGGAGGCATGGGCGGCGACTTTCTCGCGTTGTGCCTGGCCATCGAGGAGCTCGCGAGGGTGGACTCCTCGCTGGCGATCACGTTGGAGGCGGCGGTCTCGCTGGGGGCGATGCCCCTGTTCCGGTTTGGGTCCACGGAGCTGAAAAAGACGTGGCTCCCACAGCTGACCACCGGGGAGCGGTTGGGTGCCTTCGGGTTGACCGAACCGGGTGGCGGCACGGACGCAGGCGCTACTCGCACGACGGCCCGCCTCGATGGCGACGCCTGGGTCATCAATGGCACCAAGGCCTTCATCACCAACAGCGGTACTGAGATCACGGGGTTCGTGACGGTCACGGCGGTCACGGGTGAGACCGCTTCGGGCGGGAAGGAGATCTCGACGATCCTGGTGCCAACCGGCACGCCAGGGATGTCTGTTGCGCCGTCGTACTCGAAGGTTGGCTGGCGATGTTCGGACACTCATGAGATCGGCTTTGTTGACTGCCGAGTCCCGGCAGACCACCTGGTCGGGGAGCTAGGGCGTGGCTATGCCCAGTTCCTCCAGATCCTTGACGAAGGTCGGATCGCGATCGCCGCGCTGTCCGTCGGCCTGGCGCAGGGTTGCGTCGATGAGTCGGTGCGCTACGCGCAGGAGCGCGAGGCCTTCGGCCGCCCCATCGGCTCCAACCAGGGCCTGGCCTTTCAGGTGGCCGACCTGGAGGTGCGCGCCCATATCGCCCGGCTGGCCTACTACGACGCGGCCGCGCGGATGAGCGCCGGTCAGCCGTTCAAGCGGCAGGCGGCCATCGCCAAGCTGGTCGCCTCGGAGGCAGCCATGGACAACGCCCGCGCGGCCACCCAGGTCTTCGGCGGCTACGGCTTCATGAACGACTACCCGGTCGGCCGCTTCTACCGAGACGCCAAGGTGCTCGAGATCGGTGAGGGGACGTCCGAGGTCCAGCGGATGCTGATCGCCAGAGACCTCGGTCTCTGAGTACGGCTCCGCGCGGGGCCTGCGCGGAGCCGTACCCAGGTGATCCCGTCTACCGGGCCGCGTGCCTTCCTCGGGGCCGGCGGGCGGGGATCGTCAGGGGCTGGCGGACCATGGCCACGCCGAGGCCGAGCAAGGCGCCGCCGAACAGCGCGAGCCGCGTGATCGGGACTGCGCTACCCGTCTGCGGCAGCTGGTCCGGCGGCGTGTTGTCCGAGACCTTGGTGAGCACCACGGTGTTGACGACCTCGTTGGAAGGGGTCAGCGGCTGGCTGTCGGATTCGACCGCAGCCACGTTGATGAAGTCGACGGTCTCCGACCCCTCGACGACGGCGTCCTGCTCCTCGACGGTGACCTGGAAGGTCACCTGCCGGGAGGTCCCCGGCTCCATGGTCCCGAGGGCCCAGGCGAGTCCGGTGGTGGTGTCACCGGTAAGGCTTTCGGTGACCACGCAGGTGCCACCTGCCGGTGGCTCGCCTACGCATCCGGCCGAGCTGGGAACGTAGGTCGCGGTACCCGACGTCGGCTGGCTCGAGTCGTAGCCGGGGATCGTGTCGGTGACGACGACGCCGGTCTGCGGGGCCGTGCCGGTCGAAGGCATCGAGACGGTCATCGTGTAGGTGATCGTGTCCCCGAACTTCACGTAGCCGTCCGGGTCGTTGGACTTGACGATGGTCAACGACGAGGGGGTCGTCGTCGGCACCGTCACCTCATTGTCCACCTCGTTGGAGGTCGCCTTGTCGGTCGTCGAAGTCGCCACGCCGACGTTGGTGATCGTCCAGCTTCCAGCGGCCTCCTGCTCGCTCGTCGGTGCGGTCAGCGCCACGGTGAAGCGGACGGTCGACGAGCCACCAGCGGCCAGTTGTCCCAGCGTCCAGGTGATCTCTGCGCCGCTGACTGTGGCGCAGTCGCTGGGGCCAGAATCACAGCTGGGCGAACCGTCGACCAGAACCGTGCCCGCGGGCACCGTGTCGGTGATCGTCACGTCCTGCTGGTCGACGGTTCCGGCGGCGGTCGCCGTCAGCGTGTAGTCGATCGTGCGCGGCGCGCCGTCGCCGTCGAGCCAGCCGTCGAGCGTGCCCGTCGGGTCGTTGGTCTTGACCAGGCTGAGGCTGCCAGCGCCTGAACCGGCCACGACCGTGGCCTTGGCGCAGTCGTCCTCGTTCGCGTAGGGCCCGGTGCAGCCGTTGCCGGGGGTTGAGTCGGTGTCAGGCTGATCCACCGTGGTGATCTCGGCGACGTTCGTGTGCGTTCCCGCCTGGTCGACGGTCGCCGTGAACGTCACGCTGGCGCTGCTGTCCGCCGCGACATCGCCGACGGTCCAGGTGGACCCGTTGCCGGACAGAGTCCCGTCACCGCCGGTCTGCTGGATGAAGCTGACCGCTGTGGGGATCGCGTCCTCGACCACGACGCCCGTGGCGTCGTCGGGGCCGGCGTTGGAGACGGTCAGTTCATAGGTGACGGTGTCGCCGACGCCGACCTCGACCCGTGGCTGGCCGTTGACCAGCTTGCCGAGGCTGAGGTCGACCGAGCCGGTCGAGACGTGCGCCTCGTCACAGTCGTCGCCGGGCTTCACCACGGGGGTGTGGTCGCCGGGCGTCAGAGCGACACACGCGGTGTTGGTGTAGACCCCGTTGCTGGGCCCGCCCTTGGCGGGAGGGATGAGCTTGAGGGTCAGTGACACCGTCTCTGAAGGCCCGCCGGGCACCAGCCCATCCGCGAGCGTCCAGGTGACGACGCCTCCGGCGTAGACCCCGCCGTCGCTGGCCGACACGAAGGAGAACTGGTCGGTGTCGATCTCGTCGGTGATCACGACCGGCTTCACCGCGACGGGGTAAGCGACATCAGCCAGCGAGACCACGATGTCGAAGGTGACCTCATCGCCGGCCACGACCGGCCCGTTGACGTCGGCCTTCTTCTTGATCACGAGGTCAGCGCAGCCGACGGACAAGGTCACCGTGTTGCTCTGGGCCGCGTAGGTGTCTCCGTAGCCGTGCACATAGGTGGCTTCGGCGGTGTTGTCGAACGTCACGCATCCCTTGGCGTTGTCAACGACGCGGACCGGGATCGTGACCGTCCGAGCATCGCCCACATCGAGCGTGCCCAACGACACGACCAGGGGATCGGCGCCGGGGACGATGTCAACCACGGTCGCGCCGTCGCTCACCGTCACGTCGCCGTCCGGCTCCACGGTCGCCGGAAGGTCATCGGTGACCGTGACCTGGCGCACCCTGGTGCCGCCGGTGTTTTCCACGGTCAGCACGTAGTCGAAGGAGTCGCCAGGCAGCAGCGGCGAGCCGGCGTCGATGGCGACCCCCGACTGCTCGGCCGACTTGGTGATCTCCACGCGCGGCTCGTTGTAGCCGCTCGCGCCGACCGGGCTGGGCCAGACAACCCCGAGCAGGGCGACCGCGAGCGCGGCACCTGCGGCCAGGGCCGCCCTCGGGCGCCGCCTCGGGGCGGGCCTGGCAGGGACGACCGTGCGAGCGGGCCTGGCGTGGCTCCCTGGGGAACCGGCCGAGTGGGTAGACATGCAACTTCCTCCGACGAGCATGACGGCGCGACGGAAGGGTCGGGGACCCTTCCGGCCGACAGGGCCGGTTTCGCTGTGGCTCCCCCCGGGCGGTGTGCGACCAGCTGCACCCGAGGTTCGTCGCCTCCCCTACGACGTCGGCAGTCTGTCGTCCCGGTTGGCTGGTTGTCGAGCCGAGTGACGGGGTCGTCACCGATTCGAGCCGTCCGGGGGAGCCGGTGGTCACGGCCGGTCGCTGGAGTCGCACGGAGCGTCACTCCGAGGCGCCGCTAGGCTCGCCGTCATGGGCCCGGTCGTCGGAGTGGTGGGCGGCGGCCAGCTGGCCCGGATGACCCATCAGGCGGCGATCTCCCTCGATGTCCGGATCCGGTTGCTGAGCGAGGCAGAAGACTCCTCCGCCGCGCAGGTCGTGCACGAGGTGGTCGTCGGTGACCACGACGACCTCGAGACCCTGCGCGCGTTCGCCCGCGGGTGCGACGTCATCACTTTCGACCACGAGCACGTTCCTACCTCCCACCTGCGAGCCCTGGAGGCCGACGGGGTGCTGGTCCGGCCGGGGCCGGACGCGCTCGAGCACGCCCAGGACAAGCTGGTCATGCGGCGCCGGCTCACCGAGGCCGGGGTGCCGTGTCCGCGGTGGGCCGAGATCGGTTCCGCTGACGAGCTGGACGCCTTCGTCGCCGAGTCCGGGGGTCCGGTCGTCCTGAAGACGCCTCGCGGCGGCTACGACGGAAAGGGCGTGCGGGTCGTCGCCTCTTCCGCCGAGGCCGCTGACTGGTTGGCCCGGCTGTCCACCGATGGCCCGGGACTGCTGGCCGAGGAGCGAGTGCCCTTCACCCGCGAGCTCGCAGCGCTCGTGGCGCGGTCGCCTTCTGGGCAGTCCGTGGCCTACCCGGTCGTCGAGACCCTGCAGGTGCACGGGGTCTGCCGCGAGGTGGTCTCCCCTGCCGACCGACTGTCGGAGCAGCAGGCCACGGGAGCGCAGCAGGTGGCGCTGACCGTGGCTGGTGAGCTGGGCGTCATCGGACTGCTCGCGGTGGAGATGTTCGACACCCCGTCGGGGGTCCTCGTCAACGAGTTGGCGATGAGGCCGCACAACAGCGGGCACTGGACCATCGACGGATCCGTGACCAGCCAGTTCGAGCAGCACCTGAGGGCCATTCTCGACCTGCCGCTTGGGGACCCGCGAGCGATCGCCCCCTTCTCCGTCATGGTCAACGTCCTGGGGGGCGATCTTCCCGACCTGCACCCGGCCTTCCGCCATGTCATGGCCCGCGACCCAGGTGCTCGGATCCACCTGTACGGCAAGGACGTGAAGCCCGGTCGGAAGGTGGGACACGTCACGGTGATCGGCGACGACCTGCCCGACCTGCTCGACCGAGGGCGGCACGCGGCCGGCTATCTGCGAGGAGACATCGATGAGTGAGGTCGTCGACGCACCGCTCGTGGGAGTGGTCATGGGAAGCGACTCCGACTGGCCCGTGATGGAAGCGGCGGCTGATGCGCTCGCCGAGTTCGACGTGGCCTTCGAGGTCGACGTCGTCTCGGCGCACCGGATGGCCGCACTGATGCTCGAGTACGGCCGTACGGCCCACGAGCGCGGCCTCCGCGTGATCATTGCCGGCGCCGGTGGCGCCGCCCACCTGCCGGGGATGCTCGCCGCTGTCACTCCGCTCCCGGTGATCGGCGTGCCGGTCCCGCTGAAGCACCTCGACGGACTGGACTCACTGCTGTCGATCGTGCAGATGCCGGCTGGCGTTCCGGTCGCCACAGTCTCGGTCGCAGGGGCCCGCAACGCCGGGCTCCTCGCGGTGCGGATACTCGCGGCCACCGACCCCGCCCTGCAGCAGCGGATGCTCGAATTCCAGGCAGCCCTGACCGCTGAGGCGACGGTGAAGGGGGAAGCGTTGCGCCGGAGGCGTTCAGGTACCACCGGCTTCGCCCCAGACTGAGCCTCGCGAAGGTCGGCCGGCACCAGCCCGGCCGCTGCTGCCACGCGAGCGCCACCTACGATCGACGGGTTGGCCTTCCGAACGCGTGACCGTGGAGTAGACGTGTCCGACCTGTTTCGCCCGAGCGAGGAGCACGAGCTCCTGCGAGCCTCGGTTCGTGCGCTGGCAGAGGACAAGATCACCCCTCGGGCCGCGGAGATCGACGAGACCGGCGAGTTCCCGTGGGACGTGCATGCAGCCTTGGTGGCCTCCGATCTGCACGCCATCCATGTCCCGGAGGCGTATGGGGGTGCGGGCGCCGACGCCGTGGCCGTCTGCATCGTCATCGAGGAGATCGCCCGAGCCTGCGTGTCGTCTTCGCTGATCCCTGCCGTCAACAAGCTGGGGACGACCGGGTTGCTGCTGTCCGGCTCGGAGGAGATCAAGCAGCGCTACCTTCCGTCACTGGCCCGCGGCGATGTGATGTTCTCTTACGCCTTGTCCGAGCCCGAGGCGGGCAGTGACGCCGCCGCCATGCGGACCAAGGCCGTGCGTGACGGAGAGGGATGGATCCTCAACGGCGGCAAGCGGTGGATCACCAACGCTGGCGTCTCCACCTACTACACCGTGATGGCAGTGACCGATCCTGAGGCGCGATCTCGGGGGATCTCGATGTTCGTGGTCCACGCCGACGACGAGGGCTTCAGTCTCGGCGCCCCCGAGAAGAAGATGGGGATCAAGGGGTCGCCGACCCGCGAGCTGTTCTTCGACAACGTCCGTCTCGGCGAGGACCGGCTCGTCGGCGAACCCGGCACCGGATTCTCCACGGCGCTTCGGGCGCTCGACCACACACGGCCCACCATCGCTGCCCAGGCCGTGGGCGTCGCCCAGGGCGCCCTCGACTTCGCGCTGGGTTACGTGAAGGAACGCAAGCAGTTCGGCAAGGCCGTTGCTGAGTTCCAGGGTCTTCAGTTCATGATCGCCGACATGTCTATGAAGCTCGACGCGGCCCGGCTGATGACCTACGCGGCTGCCGAGAAGTCCGAGAGGGGCGACGCTGACGCCACCTACTTCGCGGCGGCGGCCAAGGCGTTTGCCTCCGACACCGCCATGCAGGTCACCACGGACGCGGTCCAGCTGCTCGGCGGCTACGGCTACGTCAAGGACTACCCCGTCGAGCGCATGATGCGCGACGCGAAGATCACCCAGATCTACGAGGGGACCAACCAGATCCAGCGGGTCGTGATGGCTCGGCATCTCCTGAAGTAGTCGCTGGTCGGGCGATCGGAGTTTTGATCGAGGTCCGAGCGGGCACGTCAGGGTGGACCGATCGCGTGGGGGACGTCACCTGACGTGAACAAGAGCAGGGCACCGCAGAGGAGCATTCGATGAGGATCATGCGCTGGACATGGATCGGTGTGGGCGCCGGGGTGGGCTACGTGCTCGGGGCGCGAGCCGGGCGGGAGCGCTATGACCAGATCGTCGACTTCACGCGTCGTACGGCCAGCGAATTCGGCCTCGCCCCGGCGATGGACCAGGTGGTCGGCAGCACCAAGTCGACCGTGGGAGACGTCCACGACGCGTTCGCCGAGCGCTCGTCGGACCTGCTGCAGACCGGAGCCGATCAGGTCAGCGAAAGGGTCGCTCAGGCCGGCGACGCCGTGAGCGAGCGCATCGCGGATCACCCCGTCGACCGCTGAGAGGTTCTGCGCCTCGCACCACCTAACCTGGTGCGCATGGCGGAGGCGTGGTCGGGGAGCGAACCGGACGACCGCCGACCCCGGGTGGTCGCAGTGGTCGTGGCCTACAACCGCAGTGAGCTTCTCCGGTCGTGTCTTGATGCGCTCGAGTCCCAGTCGAGGACGTGCGAGCAGGTGGTCGTGGTCGACAACGCCTCGACCGATGATTCGGTCGAGGTAGCCAGGGCTCATCCGGTCGGGGCGGACGTCGTCTCGCTCGCGCGCAACACCGGGGGAGCCGGTGGGTTCGCGGCGGGCATCGCGCACGCGATGGCCGCCCACTCCCCGGACCTGCTCTGGCTGCTCGACGACGACACCATCCCGACACCCACCGCCCTGGCGGGCCTGGTCGACGCCATGGAGGCCTTTCCCGGCCGGGTGGCACTCGCCGGGAGCCGGGTGGTCTGGGGCGACGGGCGCGATCACCCCATGAACACTCCGCGGCGTCGTCCCCGTGTGTCCGAGACCGACGTCCAACGGGCGGCAGTAGTCGAGGCGATGCCGGTCCGGTCCAGCTCGTTCGTCTCCATGCTGGTCACTGCTGACGCCGTACGAGCGCATGGGTTGCCGCTCGCCGACTACTTCATCTGGAACGACGACTTCGAGTACTCCTGCCGGCTTCTGCGCCGCGAGGTCGGGCTGGCCGTGCCCGCGAGCGTCGTCGAGCACCGCACCAAGACCTTCGGCGCGACCGACGCCGACCCGGGGGAGCGGTTCTTCTACGAGGTGCGGAACAAGGTCTGGATGCTCACGCGATCCCCGTCGCTCGGTCCGGGCGAGCGCGTCGTCTATCTGGGCGCGAGCCTGCGCCGCTGGGCCAGGACGCTACGGCGGTCCCAGGCCCGCAGGGTCCTCCTGAAAGCCGGAACGCGCGGTTTGGGGGCCGGGCTGCGCCATGCCCCCCGCCCGACGTCGGACGTGCTCGCCGGACTTGGCGTCGTCTCGGACGACGTAGCCGAGCTCGAGACGGTCCGACGTGCCTGATCCGACGGATGCTTCAGAGGCCGCCTTCTCGGTGTTGCTGCCCGTATACGCCGGTGACCGCGCCGCCTTCCTGGAGCGCGCCTATCGGTCAGCCACCTCCGATCAACACCTTCCTCCGGAGCAGGTCGTTGTCGTCGTCGACGGGCCCGTGGGCGCTGATCTCGAGGCGGTGCTCACGACGCTCGAAACCGATGCTTCGGGGGTCACCGTGGTGAGACTGCCGCGAAACGTCGGCCTGGCCCGCGCCCTCGACACCGGCCTGGCTCACTGCCGTCACGAGATCGTGGCCCGGGCAGACGCTGACGACGTCAGCCTGCCGGGTCGGTTCGCCGCCCAGGTGCCGCTCGTCGCCGGCGGACTCGACCTGGTCGGCTCAGCGATCGCCGAGTTCGTCGACGACGAGCAGGTGCGCGGGGTCGTCCGCCACCCTCCGCTCACGTCGCGCGAGATCGCCGACTATGCGCGTTTCCACGACCCGTTCAACCACCCGTCGGTCGTCTACCGCAAGTCTGCGGTCTCGGCGGCCGGCGGATATCAGCCACTGGCGCTGATGGAGGACTACTGGCTGTTCTCTCGCATGATCGCCGGTGGCGCCCGGGTCGCAAACGTGGCCGAACCACTGGTGCTCTACCGGGTCGGTGCGGGGTCCTACGCCCGGCGCGGGGGGCTGTCGCTGTTGCGCTCTGAGCTGCGCCTGCAGCGCACGTTCCGGCAGGAGGGCTTCACGACGCGGTCCCAGTACGCCCGCAACGTCATGCTGCGCGGCGGCTACCGCCTCGTTCCCGAGTCGGTGCGGACCACGGCCTATCGTCGGCTCGTCCTGCGCAGGCCGGGCTCGGCCACGCCTTAGTCTGGCGGTCGCCGAAGGACAGGAGTGCTGGGGACGTGGACGTGGATCTCGTCGTCGTGGGCTCAGGGTTCTTCGGCCTCACGGTCGCCGAACGTTGCGCCACGGAGCTCGGGCTGCGCGTGCTCGTCATCGATCGTCGGGACCACGTGGGCGGAAATGCCTACTCCGAGGTCGAACCGACGACCGGCATCGAGGTGCACCGCTACGGCTCGCACATCTTCCACACGTCGAACGAGCGGGTCTGGGCCTACGTCAACCGCTTCACCAGCTTCACCGACTACCAGCACCGGGTGTACACCACGTTGCGCGGCGAGGTGTATCCGATGCCGATCAACCTGGGCACGATCAACCAGTTCTTCCGCGCAGCGCTGGGACCGGCCCAGGCGCGCGCCCTCGTCGCCGAGCAGGCCGGCGAGGTGGATGGCGCCGCGGCGATCTCCATGGAGGACAAGGCGATCTCGCTGGTCGGTCGTCCGCTCTACGAGGCGTTCATCCGCGGCTACACGGCCAAGCAGTGGCAGACCGACCCTCGCGAGCTCCCCGCGGAGGTCATCAGCCGGCTGCCGGTTCGCTACACCTACGACAACCGCTATTTCGGCGACACGCACCAGGGGATCCCGACCGACGGATACACCGCCTGGGTGGAGCGGCTCGCCGACCACTCCTCGATCGAGGTGCGGCTGTCCACGGACTTCTTCGACGACACGCAGCCGGTCAACAAGCGCGCGGTGGTCGGTCAGCTGCCCGTCGTCTACACGGGACCGGTCGATCGATACTTCGACGAGGCCGAGGGTGCGCTGACCTGGCGGACGCTCGACCTCCACCAGGAGGTGCTCGACGTCGGCGACCACCAGGGGACCTCGGTGATGAACTACGCCGATCTCGACGTACCCCACACCCGGGTCCACGAGTTTCGTCACTTCCACCCCGAGCGCGACTACCCGCAGGACAAGACCGTGGTCATGACCGAGTTCTCGCGCTTCGCCGGTCCGGGCGACGAGCCCTACTACCCGGTCAACACCGAGCAGGACCGGGCCCGGCTCAGGAGCTACCGGGACCTGATGAAGGGTGAGGCCGACGTCATCTTCGGCGGCCGTCTCGGCACCTACCAATATCTCGACATGCACATGGCCATCGGTTCGGCGTTGTCGACCTACGACGCCCGAGTGCGACCCCTGTTCGGCCGGGGGGACTCGTGAGCCGCGCCCGCGGGGACGGGCCGGTCAGGCGGCTCAAGCGTTTCGGGATCCGAACGATCCGGCGGTCTGGCCTGCTGCCGTCGACGATCCCGGACCGGCTCGGCGACGACGACCGGCTGGTGGGGAGCCGACTGGACCAGACGGTGATGCTGTACTTCCCGGACACACGAGAGAGCCTCTACCAGCTGCGACCGTGGTACGCCGCGTTGCGGGAGCTGAACGCTCGCTACCCGGTCGTGTGCGTGTTCCAAGACTCGCGCACGGCGGCGATCGTTCGCGAAGAGCTGGGCTTGCCGGTGCTCACCATCGCCCGCTACGGCCGGTTGGACGATCTGTTGTCCCGCAGCGAGGTGAAGCTCGCGCTGTACGTCAATCACAGCCCCCAAAACTTCTCGGCGCTGCGGTTCACCTCGCTCGCACACGTGTATCTCACCCACGGGGACAGCGACAAAGGCGTGTCCGTCTCCAACCAGGGCAAGGCCTATGACTTCTGCTTCGTCGCTGGTCAGGCGGCCATCGACCGGATGGTGGACAAGCTCATGTTCACCGATCCACGTGAGTGGTGCATCCCTATCGGTCGGCCTCAGCTCGACTCCCTCCCGGTGGTGTCGACCGGGTCGGGACACCTGGACCGGCCGACCGTTCTCTACGCCCCCACCTGGGAAGGTGCTCAGCCCTCGGTGGCGTACGGCTCCATCGCCTCCCACGGGGTACGGCTGGCGCGCGCCTTGCTCGACAGCGGACGCGCGGTTCTCGTCTATCGACCGCATCCGCTCGCGGGGGTGACCGATCCGCTCTACGGCACAGCCGATGCCCAGATCAGAGCCCTGGTCGCAGAGGCGCAGCGTCGCGAGCCGAGTGCGGGGCATCGGGTGGAGACGGAGGGTCCGCTCGAGGCGTCGTTCGCCGACGCGGACCTGCTGATCTGCGACGTCTCGGCGGTGGCCATGGACTGGCTGCCCTCGGGCAAGCCCTTCGTGGTCACGCAGCCGGCCGACGCGGCCGCGGCGACGGCGGCGACGGCGATGCTCGATCTCGTGCCACGGCTCACCGTCGAGGACCTCCCGGGGGTGGTCGACCTGGTTGTGGGGCTCATCGCTGACGACACCGATCGCGACAAGCGCTTGGAGCTGGTCGACTACTACCTGGGTGATGTGTCACCCGGAGCCTCGACCAAGCGCTTTCTGGAGGCCTGTGCCCACGTCATCGACCGGCGCGACCAGGCCTGGGCAGCGATCACCGCGCGCGGTCCGGCCGGTCCCTGAGCGCCGATAGCCTGACGTCATGCCAGAGGACTTGCCTGCTGCAGCGGGTCGCGCCGGCGACTCCGAGCGACGCCTGGTGCTCCACATCGGATTGCACAAGACGGGCACCACCTACCTCCAGAACGCCTGGCGGGTCAATCGCGACCACCTGGAGGCCGCCGGCGTCTACTACCCGGGCGGTGAGGGCCAGCCGGTCCAACGGATGGCCGCGTGGGACCTGCTCGGTCGCCGTCCGAGGGGTGTCGCGGACAAGCGGATGCCGGGTCAGTGGCAGGCGCTCAGCGACGTGGTCGCCGCGTCGTCCCTGCCGACGGCACTGCTGTCGGAGGAGGGGCTCAGCGTCGCCACCAACAAGCAGGTCGCGCGCTGCCTCAGCAGCTTCCCCGATCGTGAGATCCACGTGCTGGTGACCTGCCGCGACCTGGGCCGCGTTGTGGTCTCGGCCTGGCAGGAGGACCTCAAGAACGGCAAGACGTGGACGTGGCAGGAGTTCATCTCGTCGGTGAAGGATCCGCACCGACGCGCCCAGAACCCCGCGCGTGGGTTCTGGCGCGCTCAGGATCTTCCGGTGATTCTCCAGACCTGGCGTCAGCACGTGCCCGAGGACCGCATCCACGTGGTCACGGTGCCGCCCACCGGCGCCGACCCCGCGGTCCTGGTCGAGCGCATCGCCTCCGTCGTGGGCTTCGATCCCACAGTCCTCACCGAGGCGGTGCCGTGGGACAACGCGTCTCTCGGCGTCGCCGGGACCGAGGTGATCCGGAGGCTCAACACCGCGCTGGGGCGCAGGCTCAACCAGCGGCAGCACGGGCACCTGGTCAATGCTGTCCTTGTCCCGCACCTGGTTCGCAACGGAGCCGACGAGCGATACGGCCTACCGGCCGAGGACCAGCCTTGGGTTGAGTCTGAGGCCGGCCGGCAGATCGACCACCTGCGTGACGGGGGCTACGACGTTGTCGGTGACCTCGCCGAGCTGATGCCCAAGCCGTCCTCGGCGGCACGCCGCCCCGACGAGGTCACGCCGGAGGAGTACGGCGAGGCGGCGACCCTCGCGCTGGCGGGCCTGGCCGAACGCCACGCGACGATGTGGTGGCGCCGGCGTAAGGACGATCAGCCCGCCGTGCCACCCGATTCGTTGCGGGTCCGGTGGGGAAGCAGCACGCGCAACGCGGCCTACCGCACGCGTCGGGCCGGGGCGTCGATGGCCGATCGCAACCGGGTTGCTGCCTCGGCGCTCGCGGTCTACCTCAAGGTCAGCCAGCGCGGCTCGTCGTCTCCTCCTCGGTGAGCTGAGCCGGGCTCAACCGGCCGACTCACGGAGATCTTCGGGCTCGCCTTCATGGCCCACGTCCTCGAACAGGGCAGCCTCGAACAGGGTCCCGGTGTGGTCGAGCAGGTCGGGATCGATGCCGGCTGAACGGCCGGCGTGCGCCGTCGCTGCCAGCTCGTCGACCGCGCGACGCCAGCGCTCGATCGAGGTCGGTTGGTCCGCGCCGAGCAGGTAGGTCCGCAACGCCGCTCGCTGGGCCTTCTTCGGGTCGTCGCCGCGCAGCGTGGCCAGGATCTCGGGCAGCTCGGCGCACTGGGGGCCGAGGATGTAGGCGGCGCTCGTGCTCGGGTTCTCCTCGATGAAGCGCGCTGTGTCGAGGCCCTGGGGGTTGGCGCAGACGTACGGCTTTCCGCTCGCGAGGAAGTCCGACACGACGCTGGACACGTCGGAGAACAACACGTCGGCCCGGTTGAAGCAGTCGAACAAGGCTGGGCGGGGCCCAGTGACGACCAGGTGTTCTCCGACGCCACGACCGGCCCAGTAGACCTCGCTCCAACGGGCGGTTAGCTTGTCGTGCTCCGCGGCGCTGATCCCCGGTCGGGCCAGGCGGGCTTCCAGCTCCTTCAGCTCACCGGACCGAGAGTCGCTGCCGGCGCCCCGGTTCGCCCGCGCGATGCTGGCCACGATCGCGTCGTGAGCCCGCCGGGCACGCTTGTCGCGCATCCCGGTGAAGGGGTGCGGCTTGTAGATCAGTCGCCACGGCGGATCGGCAGCCAGGATCTGACGCACGAGCACCGGGCCCATGTCGGTGACGGAGGTGCCGAAATCGGCGTCGGTCCATCCCTCCCACGTCGGTGCGTACAGCACCGTGGGGGGCCCGTCAGTCCCGACGCTGCCGCGCTCGATCACGTGCAGCTGGGGCCGCCCCACCTCGACGACGGCCGAATCGAAGACGCCGACATCGGCCTTGGCCCAACGATCCCTTCCGGCACGGCCGGCCACCCACAGCTGGTCGTAGGCCTTGCCCATCGGGTTGATGCTGCTCACCTTGTCGCTGTCTCCGTGACCGATGAACACGTGACGCGGACCGGGCTCGCGCAGCAGATGGATGTTCTTGCCGGTGTGGGCGGCGTAGAGAGCGACTCGGGCGGTGGTGAGCTTGGCGTTCATCACCGTGACCGAGTCAGGCATGCACGCCACGGGTAGATCGGTGGGGTCGAGACTGCGGAGGACCGCGCGCTCTCTCAGCACGATCAGCACGGGGCGGCCCAGGTCGGCGAGCGGCTTGAGCCACATGTTCGCTTGGTAGACCGCCTCAGCCGACCCGCTGAAGTAGAACACCACCGTTGGGTCCAAGGCCCGGAGCCGGGCCAGCGCCTTGGCCTCCCACGCCGCGTTGGTGAGGGTGCTGGTCAGCCCGAACGCACGAGCCACGATGACCGCAGTGACGCTCACGAGCGCTGCGGCGAGGAGGAGCGCGGTGACGACGAACGGCCACAGCAGGTCAGCCTCGAGACCGAGGGCGCCCACCAGGAGCGGGATGGCCGACAGTCGGGCCACGGCCGCCTGGTCGACGCGTGCCAGCAGCCCCGGGACGGCAGGTGCGGAGAGGTCTCCCAGATCGATATTGAGCACCTCGAGGGGTCGCACCAACCTGGTCCGGCGGACGTACTGACCGAGCAAATAGCCAGCGCGAGCGCCGATGAGCAGCAGCAGGATCAGAACGAAGCCGAGGAAGGAACCTTCCCACGCGCTCCTGGCCACCAGTACGGCGAAGGTCAGCTCGCGCACGAGCGCTCGGCTGCTCGGGCCTGCGGAGGCCAGGGACAGCAGCTCGTCGAGCATCTCTGCGCGGCTGGGGAGCAGAGCCTCGATCCCCAGCACCAGGAGGAGGAACGCGGCCCAGAGCAGCGGCGAGGCCGCAGCGGCTGACGCCGCGAGGCCGACGTATCCGACGACGAGCGAGACGGCCCACGCCGCGAGCACGATCCTGCCGCGCGGCAGGTTGAGCAGGCGCCTCACCCGCGACGCTCGGGCGCCGGGTCAGCGTCTTGCGCCTGCTCTTGCGCGCGTTCGAGTGCGTGGGCTATGGCTGCGGCAGGGTCATTTCCATCGGCTTCCTCGCTCCTGGACAGGCGCACGTCCATGACGTGCCCGCTCTCGTCGGAGACGAGGACGTCGATGGACGACAGAGCCACGGTGCGTGCGCTGAGCAGCGACTCGCCAGGCTCGTCCCCGAAGGCGTTGGTGCGCATCGGGGTGCTGGTGCGCTCAGGGTTGACGCAGTTGACCCTGATGCCCAGCGTCTTCCACTCCTCGGCCAGGGCCTGCGTGAGATTGACCACCGCAGCCTTCGTCGAGGAGTAGAGGCTGTAGCCGGCTCGTCCTCTGGTGTAGGAGCTGGAGGTGAACAGCAACAGCTGGCCCTTGCTCTGGGTCAGGTAGCGGGCGCTGGCCTGAGCGATGAGGACTGGTCCGGTGAGATTGATGTCGATGCTTTCGCGGATGACCTCCTCGCTGGACTCGGTGAGAGCGCTTCGGTGCAGCACCCCGGCCGTCACCACGACGTAGTCGATCCGGCCGGTCTGCTCGTGGGCCTCGGCGAGGGCCGCGGCCACGGCGGCCGGGTCTTGAACGGCGGTGCCGGTCTGGGACCGACTGAAGCTGAACACGTGCGCGCCGAGCTCGCGGGCGACGTCAGCGATCTCGGCGCCGATGCCGTAGCTGCCCCCGAACACGACCAGGGTGCGGCCCTTCATCCGGTCGGCATAGATGGACGGGTCCTTCTCGCGTGGCGTGGAGTGGGTCCCGAGCCGGAAGAGCTGGTCGACGAGGAAAACGTCGATGGGATGCGTGACCTTGATGTTGCGTTCGGAGCCCTCCACCACATAGATCGGCACGTCGGGCAGGTATCTCAGGACCACCGAGCAGTCGTCCGTGGCCGTGAACTCCGGGTCCTTGCGCGCAAGCGCGTACGCCTGCCGGATGGTCGACGCGCGAAACGCCTGCGGCGTCTGTCCGCGCCGCAGGCCGTCGCGGGAGGGGATGGTGACGATGACTCCGCCGGCGACCTCGATGATGGTGTCGGCCGAGGGGATGGCCACGTCGACAGCACGGTAGGTCGCCAGCGCCTCGACGCACTCCCGAATGATGCGGTGCTCGACGAGCGGGCGGACCGCGTCATGGAACAGCAGGTTGCAGTCGTCCTCGCCGACGGCACCGAGCGCGACCATCGTGGTGTCGTTGCGCGTGGCGCCCCCCGCCATGACCCGAGTGACCTTGGTGAACCCGGCCTTCTCGATGACGTCGGTGGCCTCCGGGACCCACCCGGACGCCATGAGCACGATGATCTCGTCGATCACCGGTGAGTCCTCGAAGGCCTCGATCGTGTGCTCGAGGATGGTCTTGCCTGCCACCTTGAGCAGCTGCTTGGGTTTTTCCAGTCCCACGCGCGTGCCCGTACCCCCGGCGAGGATGACCGCGATGGTCCGCAGAGGGGGAACGGTCCCAGTGCTCGTCAACGTGTGATGCTCCGTGTCGTCGGCTGGGGCCCGGTCGAGAACGCCGGGCGTTTCGGCGATCACGGTACTCTGCACGGCGGCACGAAGCCCGTGGGGACTCACCCCACAGCAGCGGCACAACCATGGGGAGGACGTCTCGCGGTGAGTGATCTGGAGCTGCCGGTTGGCACCACGCTGCTGCACATCGGCCCGCACAAGACCGGCACGACCGCTCTTCAGGGGGCGCTCCATTTCGCCCGCAGGTCCTTGGCCGACCACGGGGTCATCTACCCCAAGCGTCGCCAGCACGCCGAGGCTGCCCTGGCGCTCACCGGTGCGAAGGGACCCAACCGTGGCGCCCCGCCTTCGTCGCTGGCCGATTGGGACAAGCTGGTTGCGCAGGTTGCGGCCGCGAAGCCCTCACAGCGGGTCATGGTCAGCAGCGAGTTCTTCTGCGAGGCCGATGTCGACACCGCGCGACGCATGGTCGACGGTCTCGGCGGGCCGCGGGTCCACGTGCTCGTCACCTTGCGACCGCTGACCAAGATCATGCCGTCTGCATGGCAGCAGTACGTCCGCAACGGGCAGGTGGCCCCCTATGACGTCTGGCTCGACGGAATGCTGCGCAAGCCCCCGTTCGAGAAGCCGACGCCCAGTTTTTGGAGACGCCACCACCACGACATCGTGATCGAACGATGGGCCTCGGTCGTCGGCCCCGAGCGGGTCACGGTCTTGGTGCTTGACGAGAAGGACCGGTCGATGCTGACCGGCACGGTCGAGCAGATGCTGGCGCTGCCGAGCGGGTTCTTGCAGCCCGAGCCCGGGCGCACGAACCGATCCTTCACCCTCGGCGAGATCGAGCTGGTTCGCCGGATCAGCATCGAGTTCAACGAGCGGGGGTGGACGGACAGCCTCTACCGCACCTACGTCTTGGCCATGGCCCAGCACCTGCAAGAGACGCACCGGCCGTCACCGGACGAGCCGCAGATCACGACCCCGCGATGGGCTCTCGAGCGCGCCGCCGAGATCGGTGCGGCAGCCGCAGAGAAGATCGCCACGCTCGGGGTTCACGTGGTTGGCGATCTGGCCACGTTGGGCGAGCCGCCGGATTCCTCGGTCGAGGATGTAGCCCAGCCCGAGACCATCGTCGTCCCTGTCGATGTCGCCCGCGACGCGGTCATCGGGAGCATCGCGGCCGGGGTGCGTGACAAGGCCGGCGTCAGGCCGAAGCGCGCCAACCCTCCGAAGGAGGGCTTCGTGGCGTCGTCGTTCGAGAGGCTGGAGTCCTGGCGCCTGACTGCGAAGCCGGCCAAGCGTCTGAAGAAGAAGCTCCGCGGGCGGTAGTCGGATCCGTTCCGAGCGTCCGGACGATCACCCGATTCGGATGCGTGGCACCAGCGGTCGCTCGAGAACGCTGGACAGTCCGGCCACCTCCTCCTCCAGGGCGTTCAGCGGCGGCTTCCCGTTCTCCCCGAACCACGTCACCTGGATCTCGCCCGGCGTGGCAGACCAGGTGCCACTCACCACGCCTCCGGCGACGACCAGATTCGCCTTCCGGGTGACCGGCGTACGACGGGCCCGCGGGACGACGTGCTCGTCCTTCGTGCCGGGCCCCATGACCCACTGGTCGTGTCCGGGAAGGAGTCGGACTGACGTCGTGGGTCGGGCTGCCATGAGTTCGTCGACATCGTCCTCGAGCACGTACGCGGACTCGCCGGCGACCTCGACCTCCACGAGCCGCTTGCGCAGGTCAGTGAGCCAGGACTCCAGACGCTTCCGCCCGGCGCTGAGCCCGTTGCCGAGCCAGTAGTGGACGTGGTCCGGGGTCGCCGGCCCATACGCGCGAAAGTATGCGGTGATGGCGTGCGGCCCCGCGTCGTCGAGGTCCCAGACCCCCGCCCACCGCGGATTGTCCTCGAGCCGCTGGAAGGTGGGCTGCCCACCGCGCGGGGGGCCGAAGCTCATGTCGCCTTGCCAGGTCAGTGGCTTGATCAGCGTGCCGGCACCCTCGTCGAAGATGGGTCGCAGGTGCCGGTACATCGCCTTGCGCGTCACCGCCGCACCGAGTTCGCCGAGGGTCAGGGGACCGTTCACCAGCGACTGCCGGACCGTCGCCCGAAACCCGGGCCAGTCGCCCGGCTCCAACCGGTAGTAGTCCCGCCAGCTCGGTTGCTCCCACTGCCGACCGGCCGAGCGCAGCGCGAGGTAGGCTCCGCCGTCCTCGGCTGAGAGGTAGTGCATAGCGCCGCGGAACGCGAACACCTTGATGACCTGCCCGTCCTCCAGGGCGCGGGCCACGTCTCCGGATCGTGAGTCGGCTCGTCGCGCGCGAACGGCAAGCTCTGCTGCGCCCTCGTCCATCGCAAGGACCGCCCCGAGCCGGCGGACGACGTCTCCGACCGACTCACGCCTGACGGGCTCGAGCAGCTGCCGCTGCATCCGCCAGGCCAGGGCCTGCGCCCAGCTGATCGACACCCGGGCACCCTAGACCGACCACGTCGATGCTGAGGCCCTGGAGCGTTCCGAAGCGCCAGCGGCTTGCCTGTCGTGATCGCTCAAGATGCGGGACCATCGGGAGGTGAAACTCAAGGCCCTCCTCGGAGCGGCGAGTGCTGGTTCGTTGCTCTACGTGGTGGTCGTCGCGTCGGTAGCGACGGTCGGCTTCGTCGGGAAGTCCACCTGGCCCCTCGTGGTCGCTGTGATCCTCACGCTGCCCATGAGCCTGATCGCGGTCCCCGGCTTCTACCTGGCCTACGGCCTGCTCGCCTTGGTGCCCGGAGCGAACCCCTCGGTGAGCTCGGGCTCGGGGGGCAGCGCTGACGGTGGTGCCGCCGTCGCAGCGGCAAGCACGGAGTCAGCGGCCAGCTGGTTCACCACATCGACGTCCCTGATCGGCATCCTCGCCCTCACGGGAGCAGCGGTCATCAATGTCGGCTTGGCTCGACGGCTCCGGCATCGTCGTCAGCAGACGTACGGGCACGCTGGCGCGAGCCTGTCCTGACGCTCGAGGCGCGCCGGATCGATCGAGGGTGCAGGGCCTAGCCGCAGCGCTTGTTGGCGGCCGTGCGGACATCGCTGGTCTTGGTCGTCTTCTTGCCGGTGAGGGAAGGCGTCTCGGCCCCGCTGTAGTCCGAGCCCACGATGACCTGGATGACCGGACCTTGTCCTTCGACAGACCTGAGCTCTGAGCCGGGAAGTGCCGCGGCCACGGTCTTGGCGGCCTCAGCCGAGCTGGGGTCGTAGGCGATCACCGTCTGCGTGGCGCCGGTGGTCGCCGCGTTGCCGGGCTCGCCCGAGATGGCGAACCCGACCCTCGCCAGATCGTCGGCCGACGTGCGGGCCAGCCCGGTCACCCCGGCGCCGTTGAGCACCTGCACCGTGATCTGGCCGGGAGCGACGGTCGGGCCGTCGGCGACTGTGGCCTTGGCCGGAGGCACGATGACTTCGTCGCCCTCGATCTTCTCGAACAGGGCCTTGGCCTCAGACTGGTTCCAGAGCAAGACCGATGCGCCGTCGGCGGTCCTGTAGTTGTAGTTGGAGATCGGCACCGTGAGGAAGGCGACATTCCCCGCCGCGACCTGCTTCAGCCTTCCCGCGAGGGCGACGATGTCGTCTCGGGTGATCCCCTTGTCGGTCGTGACCGACTTCAGCACCGCATCGAGGAGCTTGTTGAGCCGCAACGGGTTGAGCAGCACATCGCTCGCCGTCGCCCCGCGGAACATCGCTCCGAGGAACTGCTGCTGGCGTTCGATCCTGCCAATGTCAGCACGGGGATCGAAGTACCGCGCGCGGACGAAGGACAAGCTCTCGACCCCGTCGAGGGTGCTGTGGCCCTTGGGTATGTCGAGTCCGGACTTGCTGTCTTGAATGGCCTGCTTGACACAGATGTCGACGCCACCGATGGCGTCGACCATCGCCGCGAACCCGACGAAGTCGACCTCGACGTAGTGATCGATGTGCACACCGGTGTTGGCCTCGATCGTGTCGATCGTCAGTTTCGGGCCGCCCAGGGCGAATGCTGCGTTGAGCCGGTTCCTGCCCGCTGAGTGCTTGGTTCCCTGACTGTCCGTCCAAGCGGGGATGCGTACGTAGGAGTCACGCGGAAGGCTGACCATCGTGACCTGGTCGCGTTCCTTCGACAGGTGCATCAAGATCATCGTGTCGGAACGCCGGCCAGCCCCGTTGTCGGCCGTCCCCGTGCCGACGTGGAGCGCCTTGGCCTCCTTCTTGGACAGGCCGGCCCTGTTGTCCGAACCCACGAGCAGGATCGTCTGAGCCTCGTCGGCGATGGGCGAGGACTCGCCAGAGATCCCGACGTCCTGCTTGTTGAGGCTCGCATCGATGCGCTCGAGGGCCAGCCAGCCGCCGCCGCTCACGACGAGGACGAAAGCGGCCGCGAGACCAGCGACCACGGTGCCCAGACCATGTCCACGCAGCGACGCGCTGCCACCGCGCCCCCGGGGGTCGAGCTCCGGGGGCAGCGCGCTCGGCGTCGAGCTCGTGTCCTTGGTCATCGCCGTCCAGTCGTCGGGTCCGTGGCGGGTCGTGCACCGCCTCGTGGGTAAGACGCGTGGCGGCGGCGCATGGTTCGCGGTCCGCCGCCGGTGTGAGCAACGCCACCGTCGAGCGTACGTGCCGCATCCGGCCAGACGGCGGAGCCTCGATCCGTGCGCGGTCGTGTCGGGGGTTCAGCGGAGCGCTGAGTTAGGCTGCGTCGCGCGTGCGCGCCGCGGACGCTCGTGGCGGTGCCCCGGCACCCGTGGACGCTGGGACAGCAGGAGACGACCTCGGTGATAGCCCGGATCAAAGCGGTGTGGGGCCGCCGCGAGATCCTTCGCCTCCTGATCGGGCGAGACCTCAAGATCCGCTACGCCGACTCCTACCTCGGCTATCTGTGGAGCATCCTCGACCCGCTGCTCATGGCGCTGGTCTTCTGGTTCATCTTCACCGTGGTCGTGCCGGGGCGTGGATCCGGCATCGGCGCGGAGCCGTACATCCTGTTCCTGCTTGTCGGGCTGCTGCCGTGGAACTGGTTCAACGGCGTGGTGAACGGGGCGACCAAGGCCATCACCGGTCAGTCGAAGCTGGTTCGGTCCACGAGCCTGCCCCGCGAGATCTGGGTTCTGCGACTTGTCGGAGCCAAGTTCGCCGAGTTCATGCTCAGCGTCCCTGTGGTGATCCTGTTCATGCTGGTGTTCACCGTGGCGCCGACCTGGTACGTCCTCACGATCCCTCTGGCCATCCTGATCCAGGCGGTCCTTCTGGTGGGACTGTCCCTGTTCGTGGCGTCGGTCACCGTTCTGGTCGGTGATCTCGAGCGCCTGGTGAAGATCTTGCTGCGCCTGACCTTCTACATGACCCCGATCCTCTACAGCGCCCAGCGGGTCTATGACGAGGCGAGCAAGGTGCCTGACATCGTCCAGATCGCCTACTCGTTGAACCCCATGGTCGGGATCCTCGAGCTCTATCGGGCGGCGTTGTTCCCTCAGGAGTTCGTGGGTTGGTGGCTGGTGGGGATCTCCGCGGGTGTGAGCATCATCAGCTGTCTGGTGGGAATGGTGACGTTTGCCAGGCTCGAGTCCGCCGTGCTGAAGGAGCTCTGACATGACCGAGCCGGCCATCGTCGCGGACAACCTCGGCATTCAGTTCTTCAAGAGCCGGCGTCGACGTGCGGCCCTCCGAGACCAGTTGTTCCGCCCGGGCATGGTCCGCCCGACCGAGCAGTTCTGGGGCCTGCGCGGCGTTTCGTTCTCCGTTCAGCCTGGCCAGGCCGTCGGGCTCGTCGGTGCCAACGGGCAGGGCAAGTCCACGCTGCTCAAGCTGGTCGCCGGGGTGATGATCCCGGACGAGGGCTCGGTGAAGGTCCACGGCGGCGTGGCTCCGCTGATCGAGGTCACGGGCGGATTCGTCAACGACCTGACGGTTCGCGACAACATCGCCCTGACTGCGGGTCTGCATGGGCTCAGCCGCGAGGCCATCGAAGAGCGGTTCGACGACATCGTCGCCTTTGCCGCGATCGGGGACCGGCTCGACATGCCCTACCGCCACCTGTCGAGCGGGATGAAAGTCCGGGTCGGGTTCTCGGTGGTCACCCAGCTCGACGAGCCCATCGTGCTCGTGGACGAAGTCTTGGCCGTCGGGGACCAGAAGTTCAAGCGGAAGTGCTACCGACGGATGGAGGAGATGCTCGGCGACGGGCGCACCCTGTTCCTCGTGTCGCACAGCGAGCGAGACCTGAGCCGCTTCTGCACGCGAGGCCTCTATCTGCGCGAGGGCCGGCTGATCCTCGACGGTGAGCTGCGTGAGGTCCTCGATGCCTACGTGGCCGACCTTGAGCCCTAGCCGAGCGCTCCCGCTAAGCGCCCTGCCTGCCTCGAGCTGAACCTCAGCAGCTGCCGTTGCCCCACGCGGAGCAGTCGATCCAGACGCCGCGGTCGGTGCGGATCACGACGCTGCCGCCGCTGTTGCCGAGGATCGGGTGGTTGGCCCCCATGTAGAGGTTCAACGCCGGACCCTTCAGGTCGCTGTGACCACGGCCCATGTGCAACCGCAGGCGATCACCGGGCTCGAGGACCGTGCCCCCAGGAAGCATCTTGTTGTAGGCCTGCCGCTCGATGACGTAGCCGGACAGGTTCACCCGTCCGCCCGTCGATCGGATCTCGACGTACTCACCGTTGACGTTGGAGGCATCCTGCCCTGGCGAGTCGGCGACGACGTTGCTGATCTCGACCTTGCCCTCGAGCGGGTCCGAGCAGTTGACCAGGCACGGGTAGATCATGGTGGCCCGGACGTCACCGTCGGGGTCGACGAGGTAGATGCCCTTCCCCGGAAAGTTACGTCCGTGGACGGGGTTGGGAAGCATGTTGGTCCGGCTTCCCCAATAGAACGTCCGGCCCTTCGCCGTACCCTGGCCGGACCGCAGCAGCACGGAGCCGCCTGCAGGGATGCTGGCCCAGCTCGGGAAGTGGAAGTACTTGTTGTGGCTGGCGGTGCGGACCGTCCAGTTCTTCAGGGGGAGCGCCTTGGTCCCGCCATTGCGGAACTTCACCCACTCGCGGTTGACGATGGTGCCCTTGCGTGGGTGGAAGCCGTTGTATTGGACCGTCGTGGTGATGGGCGTCCCCTGGCGCGGTCCCTTTTCGCACGCGCCGCGGAGGTAGTTCTGGTCGTAGAGCACGTTGCTCGTCTGCATGCCGCGCTGGGCGTAGACGTTGTAGGCGCCGTTGTTCGCGCTCTCAACCTCCTCCGGCTTCCACCAGACGTAAGCCTCCTCCAGCAGGACACGTTGGATGTCGACCCACTCGTCGACCTTGGGGTCGGGGTTGACGTCGACATCGATATAGCGGAGCAGGCGACCCAGGCTGCGACTGGACGCGTGATAGGCGGACAGCCGTACGTGGCGGTTCGCACCGAACACGAGCTCCCGCATGCGCTCCTTGGCCTCACGGCTGTGGCACTCGTCCTTCGGGATCCCTAGGACCTTGTTGGCCAGCTCCGTCGCCTGGATCCCCGCATTGCGCACCTCGTACGAGGCGCTCGTGCCATCTCCCTCGATGTCGACGAAGACGGTGTCCCCATCCACGACCTTGGTGACGGTGCCGTACCAGTAGGTGAGTGAGGGGGCCGCCGACGTGGGGGTGGTCGGCGCGACCGTCGAGGCCGCGGCGAGCGCAAGCGCTGTCAGCGTGGCCGCTGCTGCGCCACGCGTCAGGATGCCTCTCACCCCTACCCCTTCGGCAGTTCGGCGACGCGTCTGATCACCCGGATGGGGGATCATGGCGTGCATCGTGGTGAGCGTCCCGGGCTCTTGCTAGCCCAGTGACACGTCACTCAACTCCGGGCTCACGGTCAGCATCGGCCCGGTTGCAGCTCGGATGTCGTCCACCGTGACGTCTGGCGCCGTCTCACGCAACACGAGCCCCGCGTCGGTCACGTCAAGGACACCCATATCAGTGATGATCCGATGCACCACTCTGCGGCCAGTGAGAGGCAGGTCGCACTCCGTCACGATCTTGTGTGAGCCGTCCTTGGCGACGTGCTCCATCATCACGATGACTCGGCGGGCGCCGTGGACGAGGTCCATGGCGCCGCCCATGCCCTTGACCATCTTGCCCGGGATCATCCAGTTGGCGAGGTCGCCCGACTCCGACACCTGCATGGCGCCGAGGACGGCCACGTCGATGTGGCCGCCGCGGATCATGCCGAACGACGCCGCGGAGTCGAAGTAGGAGGCGCCCTGCTGGACCGTCACGGTCTCCTTGCCGGCGTTGATGAGGTCTGGATCCTCGTCCCCGTCAAGCGGATAGGGCCCCACGCCGAGGATGCCGTTCTCGGACTGGAGCACCACGTGGATGTCGTCCGGGAGGTAGTTGGGAATCAGGGTGGGGAGTCCGATGCCCAGGTTCACGTATTGGCCGTCGGCGAGCTCGCGAGCCGTGCGGGCGGCCAACTGGTCACGGGTCAGCGGCATGACTCACGCCTCCTGGGCGGGATCGTCGGTGCGCGGGCGGACGGTGCGTCGTTCGATGCGCTTGTGAGCCTCCGGCGCCGACGGGTCCAAGACCACCACGCGTTGCACGAAGATCCCCGGGGTGTGGACATGGTCGGGGTCGATGTCCCCTGGCTCGACGAGGCGCTCGACGGTCGCGATCGTGAGTCGCCCAGCGGCAGCGCACAGCGGGTTGAAGTTCCGTGCTGACTCATGGAAGACGAGGTTGCCGTGCCGATCTCCGACCTGCGCGTGGACCAGAGCGATGTCGGTGGTGATCGCCTCCTCGAGGACGTAGTCGCGTCCACCGAAGCTTCGGGTCTCCTTGGCGGGCGAGGCGAGCGTGACCGTTCCGTCTGGTGCATAGCGCCAGGGGAGGCCGCCTTCGGCGACCTGCGTGCCCACGCCGCTCGCGGTGTAGAACGCCGGTATGCCGGCGCCCCCGGCCCGCAGGCGCTCGGCGAGCGTGCCCTGCGGCACGAGCTCGACCTCGAGCTCGCCGCCGAGGAACTGGCGCTCGAACTCCTTGTTCTCCCCGACGTAGGACGACGTCGTCCGCGAGATGCGCTTCGCCCCGAGCAGGATGCCCAGTCCCCAACCGTCTACGCCGCAGTTGTTGGAGACGACCTTGAGGTCTGAGACGCCGCGTTCGTAGAGCGCGTTGATGAGCAGGCTGGGGATGCCGCACAGCCCGAAACCACCGACCGCCATCGACACGCCGTCGGGGATGTCAGCGACCGCCTCGGCCGCCGATGAGATGACCTTGTCCATGGCGCAGACCCTAGCCCGCGCGACGACGCGCCTCGCTGCCGTCCCCGAGATTCCGGACTGGTCCGAAAGGTGCGCCGGACGTGCGCCTACTCGCAGATCGGAGTGTCCGCGGTCCGGGTCACGATGGTCGCGCTCGGCGATGCGCTGGACTTGATCGTCACCTTGGTGGCGTCCGTGAAGTCGGTGCCGACGACCAGCTCGACGACCTGGCCCAGGCCGTCGACCTGCCGGACTTTGGCTTGGGTCGCCGCGGCCAGCGTCCGCGCCGACTCGTCGCGCGGCACCGACCAGCGCACCACGGTCGCTCCGCGTGGGTTGGCCGTCGTCGTGACGCCGACGACCCGGTAGCCGAGCGCCTCGAGCTGCGCCGATACGTCGGCACCGCGGTCGGCGCCGCTCGCGTCAACGACGCGCACGTTGATCGTGGCTGGCGCAGCAACCAGCGGCGGCGCTTTCGAGTCCGCCCCGGTCCCGGGCAGCGGATTGTCGTTGCGCATCGCCCGCCAGACCTTGTCAGCGTCGGCGGTCCACTGCAGTCGGTTGGGGTCGGGGGGGTAGGCCTCGAAGGGGATGGTGAAGAACTCGATGCGATCCAGGCCGACCGAGCGAAGGTCCTGCGAGAGGGATGCAAGGCGTTTGACGCTGTCCAACTCCTTGTCGGCGGACAAGGACTTCGTGGCGGCGTCGAGGAAGCTGTAGAGCTTCACGGGATTCGTCAGCGTGCCCCGGGACGTGACCTTCTGGATCACCGAGGACAAGAAGGCCTGCTGCCGCTGAAGTCGCTCGATGTCGCTGCCGCCGCCGATGTGGCGGACCCGGACGTACTTCAGCGACTTGTCTCCGTCCAGGACGTTGCACCCGGCCGGCAGGGAGATGCCGTGCTCGATGTCGTTCACCGCACTCGGCAGGTAGACCCTGACCCCGCCGAGGGCATCCACCATGTCGCGGAATCCGGCGAAGTCGACGACGACGTAGTGGTCGATGCGAATGTCGGTGAGCTGCTCGACGGTGCGACGGACGCACGAAGCGCCCCCGAGGGAGTAGGCCGAGTTGAACTGGCGGAGTCCTGCGGTGCTGGTGCCCCCGTTGTTCGTCTTGCACGAAGGCATCTCGACCATGGAGTCACGAGGGATGCTCACGCCGTAGGCCCGACTGCGGTCGGCCGAGACGTGCAGCAGCATCGTCGTGTCGGAGAGGCCCGGGCCCGCGAGCCCGCCCACGAAACCGTTGTCGCCTGCGCGCGAGTCCGACCCGATGAGCAGGATGTTCAACGGGGTGGTGGCAGCGGCCGCCGAGGGCTGGATCGCCTGAGGTCGGTCGGTCTGGTCCTGGGTGTCCTCGATGGTCGAGATGTTGGCGTTGAAGTGGTTGTACGCGTAGACACCGAATCCGGCCGTGCCGGCGATCAGGACGACGAGGGCGACCCCGAGGCCCGTGAGCACCCGCCGGCGGCGCGACCAGCCGGTCGAGGGCGCGACAGAGCCGTCGGCCCCCTCGGCCGCTTCTGCCGGTTCGCTCGGCGTAGGTTCAGTCATGAGCGCGCGCTCGACACTGGGACTCCTTCGGGGATCGGCACAGTGTACGGAGGCAAGCACCGACGCGCCGTTCACCCGTGGGACGTACGGTCGGAGCCGGGGGTTCCCGGGTCAGGTGATCGGGCTCAGACGATTCGGATGATCCCGGGCACGCTCAGGCCCGCGGTTGCGGTCACTCGCTCGGCCTCGCACCACTGCGTCAGCGTCGCTCCAGCCGGCCCTCGGGACGTCTGCGCTCCGGTGTGCTGGGTGTCTGGATCAAGACCGCCGACGAGGACCACCGAACCGGCGTGCTGGAGCGGAATGGCGACCGCTGCCAGCCAGCCCTCCACTGACTCCCACGGGAGGCCGGTGAGCACCCGGACCCCGCGGGGGAGCTCCCGGCCGATGGCTCGGGCGCGTTCAGCCAGCTCGGCATGGGTGAGCACCTGTCCGCCGACCCGGAGGGCGCTTTCTGCGCGCTTGCTGCGGTCGGGCGGGGGGCTGTCTGGCTGCTCCCGCAGCGCCACGGTGAGGTCGTCGAGCGGGTAGGGCGGCGGTACGTCGAACGGCAGGGCGAACGGGTGCAGCCGACTGGCCCACACCTGATCCGGCCAGTCAGCGGACGGCGCCGAGGCCCCGGCTGGCCCGACGACCACCGCGTCCGCAGACTCCGGGTCGGCGGCCTCAGGGCCGACGACGAGCTGACCGCCCGCGGCCCAACAACCCAGGGCCACCGTGATCGCCTGCCAGTGCAGGGGTAGCACGAGGCCCACCCGGGGGGGCCGGCCGAGGTCCGAGGCGAGCCCTGCGAAGAGGTGGGCCGCCTTGGCCGCACCGTTCGCGACGCTGCTGACCGACAGCTCCACCCGGCTGTCGGCAGCCAGGTCGCGATCAATGATCAGCGGTGAGGTGGGGTCCGCATCCGCGCGCAGGAGCATCGCTTGGTAGGGCGTCGGGTCGGTCGTCACAGGTTCCACCTTGGCAGGCATGGCGTGTCCGGCTCAGGGTGGGAGAGGGTTACGCCGATAGGTGACAGGTCAGGGTCGGCCGACCCTGCGCGTCACGCCCGACGTCGAGGAGTTTGTTTCGTGCGCCGCCCCGCCGCATTGTTGGCCCTAAGCCTCGCCGTCCCGGCTCTGGTGGTGGTGGTGCCGACGATCGGAGGCTCCTCCTCCGCCCCGCATCCGGTGACGCCCACCCTGACGACCGTCGCGCTCGCCGGCGTGGACGATCAGGCCTGGGCCGCCGAGACGAGTGCGCCGGCACCCGCAGATGCCAACATCGTGCGGGTCCCCGGAGAGCGACCCCAGGTCTTCACGGCCCCTGTGTCGACCGCGGACTTCAGCCTGGTCGGGGTGACCTGGGACCAGCAGCAGTCGGTGCCGGTGGAGGCCAGCGACCTCAGCATCATGGTTCGCACGCACAGCAGCGGGACCTGGCAACCCTGGGCCACGTTGTCCACCGACTCCGGCGATGGGCCCGCCGAGGGCGAAGGCGTGGTGCCGGTCGAGGGCGCTGACGGTGCCGGTCGGCCTGCCCGGGTCGGAAGCTCGCCCTACTTCTCGGGCCCCTCGGACGGGATCCAAGTCCGCGTCGACGTGCTCGCCGGCTCGCTGCCCGCGGGCCTGCGCGCGGACCTCGTCGACCCCGGGGTCTCTGACGCGGACAACCGGCTCGTGGCGGCCCCCCTCTCAGCAGCCAGCGCCGCCGCCGGGGCGCCAGACATCATCACGAGGGCTCAGTGGGGTGCCGACGAGTCCCTGCGCAACGCCGGGCCGACGTACGAACCGAAGATCAAGGTCGCCTTCGTGCACCACACGGCGTCATCGAGCTCCTACACCAAGTCGCAGGCCGCAGCCGCGGTCAGGGCGATGTATGCCTATGACGTCAACAGCCTCGGCTGGTCCGACATCGCCTACAACGTGCTCGTCGACAAGTTCGGGCAGGTCTTCGAGGGCCGCTACGGCGGCCTGCAGCGTGCGGTCCGGTCGGGCGCCACGGGTGGCTTCAACGGGGAGTCGTGGGCCGTGTCCGCGATCGGCAACTACGTGGGCACCGATGTGACGACGGCCCTGCAGAACTCCATCGAGAAGGTGCTCGCCTGGAAGCTCGGCCTCGAGCACATGGACCCCCGAGGCACGGCGAAGCTCACCGCCCAGTACGGCGCCGGCACGACGGCCCGCTACAGCGATGGGACGAAGGTGACCTTCGACGTCATCTCCGGGCATCGCGACGCTGGATCGACCGCCTGCCCGGGGACGAAGCTCTATGCGCTCCTGCCGAGCATCCGCGCCGGCGTTGAGGCCCGGATGGGTGCCGGCCTGGTGAAGACCAAGGCAGGCCCGCTCGTGGTGGCTCGCGGGGAGTCCACGCCGATCCGGGTCCGAGGCACGGCCCTGACCGCCCAGAGCTGGCGGCTCGAGGTCGTCGCCGAGGGAACGAGCAACGTGATCCGGTCCTACTCGGGCACGGCCGCGAAGGACGAGCTGATCGACGTCAGCTGGGACCTGAAGGACTCCTCGGGCTCCAAGGTGCCCGAGGGCGTCTATACGGTCACCCTGCAGTCGTGGAACGACACGGCCGCTGCCGTTCCCTATGCCGTCAATGTCGGCTTGTTCGCCGACCCGGACGTCTTCGACCGTCCCTCTGACGGGGTCTTCCGCCTCGAGGGGCTCGGGTACGGACACGGGCACGGCCTGTCGCAGTTCGGTGCCGAGGGTGCCGCCCGCAAGGGACTCACGAGCTCACAGATCGTCAACTTCTACTACCCGGGCACCAAGCAGGCGTCCGCGCCGGACGGTCAGAAGATCCGCGTGCGCATCTCCGCCGGGGTCCGTGCCTCCACCGCTGGACCAGACGTCAAGGTTCGCCCCGTCGCCGGGCTGCAGGTCTCCGAGGGGGATCGCACGCTCGTCCTCCCGCAGTCGGTGGGCGGCAAGCGCATCAAGGCCTGGCGGGCGCTGCTGAAGAACGGAACCCTGGGCCTGTACGGGTGGACCGGCTCCGCCTATGAGGCCGTCAGCGGCTGGACCGGGCGCGACGGACCCTTCCGCTTCACCAATGCCCCGACGGCACCAACGACCGCGAGGGTCACGCTCATCCGTCCGGGTGGCACCGAGGTCGTCTATCGCGGAGCGATCGAGGCGCGACGCAACGGTGCGCACACCGACCTCAACGCCGTGTCGATCGTCCTGCTGGACGACTACGTCAAGTCCGTGGTGTCCGCAGAGATGCCCGGCGGCTGGAGTACCGCCGCCTACGAGGCCCAGGCCATCGCGGCGCGCAGCTATGCCATGTTCAAGCGCACGGCCGCGGTGGCAGCCGGCAGCGCGTGGCACATCTGCGACACCACCCAGTGCCAGGCGTACAACGGCTACTCCGGGGAGACCTCGCCTGAGTCCAAGGCAGGCACGACCACGGCCGGCATCTACCTGACCTACGCCGGTGCCCCGATCTTCGCGGAGTTCAGCTCTGCCAACGGTGGTTGGACGTCCGACGGCGGCAAGCCCTACCTCGTTGCGAAGCAGGACCCGTACGACGGGGTCCTGACGGGCACGGCCAACTGGGGTCACGCCTGGACCAAGGACGTCACGGCCGCAGCCATTCAGTCGGCGTACCCGGCGATCGGCAAGATCTCGCGCATCGTCGTCACCGGCCGGGTCGGCCAGGGGGACTGGGGCGGCCGGGTCACGTCCGTACGCCTGGAAGGGTCCACCGGAAAGGTGACGGTCAGCGGGACCTCTCTGCGCAGCGCACTCGGGTTGAAGAGCGAGTGGTTCCGGGCCGAGCAGGTGGCGCCGCCGGCCCCGAAGGTGGTGATCCCCAAGGGATCGCCGACGGCTGGCGTCCCCACCACGGTTCGCAGCCTCGACACCGCCCGAGGTGACCGGATCGCCACGGTGTCCTGGAAGGCGCCGAGCTCGTCGGGGTCGGCCGCCATCTCCGGCTACCGGCTCAAGATCAGCCCCGGAGACCGGGTCATCACCGTGCCAGCCACGACCCGGTCGGTGACCGTCGACCGGCTCATGAACCGCCACACCTACACGGTGGCCGTTCGAGCGAAGAACGCGCGGGGGCATTCACGGTCGGCGAAGACTGAAGTGACCCCGACCTCGCCGTTCGGATACCAGCGCGCCCTGCCCGCCACGTTGCTGTGGAAGGGAGCCCTCGCCACCGGAGGTGAGCGCGACATCGACGTGCTCGGCGTCGCGGGAGTCCCCACGTCCCACGTCCTGGGCGTCACGCTTCGAGTCACGGCGAAGGACCCAGCCGGATCGACGGGTTGGCTCAAGGTGAGCCCGACCGGGTCCACCGTGAGCGGTGCCCAGCAGACGGTGTCGGGTGAGCGGAGCACGACCAACCTGATCTTTGCCCGCCCGGGAGCGGGAGGCTCGGTCACGGTGAAGGCGTCGACAGCGGCGGACGTACGCGTCCAGGTCGTCGGCTACCAGACGCGCAAGGGCGGGGTCGGGCAACGGCTCAAGCCAACTGATCCCGTGCGAGCCGCGTCGGGTCAGGTGCCCGGCGGCGACAAGCGGGTCTCGCTCGTCGGCGACGGGGGCGTGCGGGCGGGGACGCCTGCGGTCCTCCTGCACGCCACGGTCAAAGCCCGGGCGACCAGCACGAAGGTCCGCCTGTCCCCCGACGGCTCCTCCCGGGCGGCCGTACCCGTCGTCACGGTCCCGGCCGGCGAGAAGCGGACCGTCTTGGTGGTGGCTCCGCTCGCCGCCGATGGCAGCGTGCACATCCTCGCCTCGGGCAGCGGACCGCGCGTGCTGCTCGATGTCTACGGCCGCTTCGTGGTCGACTCGGGGACGGCCGCCAAGGGTCGCGTACGGCTGATCGAGCCCGCCCGGATCTACGACAGCGCCGACGTGAAGGTGGGCATGCTCTCGGCGGGCGCCACCGTCACCATTCCGGCGCTCGGACAGGGCGGGGTCCCGGCCACCGGCGTCTCGGCCGTCGTCCTCACGGTCATCGCGGCCACGCCGCAGGCCTCCGGCATGCTCGCGGTCTATCCGGCCGGGATCCCGCGCCCGGCCGCCCGCGCCCTCGCCTACGACGCCACGGTCACGGCCCGAAGCACCGTCGTCGCCAAGGTCGGGGCCAACGGTGCGGTCCAGGTCTATGCGCCCAAGGGCGCCACGGAGATCCGCGTGGACGTCGCGGGCTACGTCACCGGCTAAGCCGCTCAGCGCCTGCGCGCGCATAGGCTCCGGGCCATGAACGGCGTCGAGGCGGTCCTGCTCGTGGGGGGCATGGGTACTCGGCTGCGCCCGTTGACGGTGTCCTGCCCCAAGCCGATGCTGCCGGTCGCCGGCGTGCCGTTCGTGCTGCACCAGCTCGCCCGAGCCCGAGCGGCCGGCGTGACCCGCGTCGTGCTCGCGACCTCGTTCCGCCCGGAGGTCTTCGCGTCGCTCGGGGACGGCTCCGAGATCGGCGTCGAGCTGGTCCACGTGCACGAGGCCGAGCCGCTCGGGACAGGTGGCGGGATCCGCAACGCGGCCGCGGCCCTGCGCAGCCGCGCCGACGACCCTGTCGTGATTCTCAACGGTGACGTGCTGTCCGGGCACGACCTCGCTGGCCAGCTGGCCGAGCATCGATCCACGGATGCTGCGGTCACGCTGCACCTCGTCCAGGTCGACGACGCGCGCGCCTTCGGGTCCGTGCCGACCGATGACACCGGGCGGGTGCTGGAGTTCGTCGAGAAGTCCGACGATCCACCGACCAACGCGATCAACGCCGGCTGCTACGTCTTCCGTCGCTCGGTGATCGACACCATCCCGACGGGTCGACCGGTCTCGGTGGAGCGCGAGACCTTCCCGGGACTCCTCGAGGACGGCGCGTTGATCCAGGCGTACGTCGACTCGTCGTACTGGCTCGACCTTGGCACTCCAGAGGCCTACGTCCGTGGCTCCGCCGACCTGGTCCGGGGGATCATCGAATCGACAGCCCTCCCAGGGGTTCCGGGCGAGTGGCTGGACCTCGAGGGGTCGACCGTGTCGGGCGACGCAACGGTGAGCGGCGGATCTGTCGTCGGTCGCGGCGCCTCGGTGGGCGCCCGGGCAACGATCGACGGCAGCGTCCTCCAGGACGGTGTCCAGGTGGCATCCGACGCGGTCGTCCGTCGGTCTGCAGTCGGGGCCGGGGCCGTGATCGGAGAGGGGGCCGTGCTCGACGGCGTCGTCGTGGGCGAGGGCGCCACCGTCGGCGCGAGGTGCGAGCTCCTGTCGGGCGCACGCGTGTGGGCCGGAGCGATCCTCGCGGATGGATCGATCAGGTTCTCCTCGGACGCGTGAGTTCAGAGCGGGTCTGGCGGCCCGACCATCCCATCGACCTCGGCGCCACGCTGAGCGTGCTCGGTCGAGGCGCGGCGGAGCCGACCTTCCGGATCGCCGCGGACACCGGAGCCTGGCGCACCGCCCGGACCCCGGACGGGCCTGCGACGCAGCACCTCTTCGTCGACGGGTCCGATGGCTCGGTGGTCTCCCGCGCGTGGGGTCCTGGTGCCGGCTGGGTGCTCGACGCGCTGCCCGACCTGCTGGGCGCGTCCGACCTCACTGCGGCGGCGTTCACCCCGCGGCACCCCGTGGTCCGCGAGGCGTGGCGTCGACATCGTGGCTGGCGCGTGCCCCGCACCAACCTCGTCTTCGAGGCGCTCGCCCCCGTCGTCCTGGAGCAGAAGGTGACCGGGAAGGAGGCCCGCGCTTCGTGGCGACGACTGGTGCGCACCTATGGGGAGCCCGCGCCGGGACCCGAGGAGGGCCGTCCCGGCGGTTTGTTCGTCGTGCCTTCGCCAGCGACCTGGGCTCAGATCCCGTCGTGGGAGTGGCATCGAGCTGGCGTAGGGCCCGAGCGGTCTCGGACCCTGACCGGTGCGGCCAGGCGTGCTGCGGCTCTCGAGCGGACCCTCCACCTCGGCCTGGAGCGGGTCGAGCCGGCCTTGCGGTCGCTGCCGGGGGTGGGTGTCTGGACCGCCGCCGAGGTCAGGCAGCGGGCCCATGGTGACCCCGACGCGGTCTCGGTCGGAGACTTCCACCTGGCCGGTCAGGTGGTGTACGCCCTGACCGGAGCGACGGACGGCGACGACGCGCGGATGCTGGAGCTGTTGGAGCCTTATGCCGGCCACCGCTACCGCGCCATCCGCATGATCGAGCTGTCGGGAGTGACTAAGCCACGTCGCGGACCGCGCTATGCCCCGCTCGATCATCGTTCGCGTTGAACCCGCGAGAACGCGCGGTCATCGCAGGTGCAGCACCACGTCGTCCGGCCCGCCCCGCACGTCGACGACGTCGGCCCAGCTGAACGGGATGGCCGCCGGGTCAAGGGTCGAGGCCGCCGCCTCGGCACCGACCACCAGGACCCGGCACCCGGCTGCGAGGCCCGCCGCGACTCCCGCCGGCGCGTCCTCCACGACCAGGCAGCGGCTCGGGTCGGCGCCCAGGGCTGTTGCGGCCATCCGGTAGCCCTCTGGGTCCGGCTTGGGGCGCTCAACCTGGTCGGCCGCCAGGAGCACCGGCGCCGGGGGAAGCCCGGCCGCCTGCAACCGGACCTGCGCCAGGCGTCGGTCCGCCGAGGTGACGACGGCCCACGGCGCGCCGAGGCCCGACAGCTCGCCGAGCACCAGGGCAACACCGGGTAGGGCCACGGTGTCCGAGGAGTCCTCGGCCTGGCCGGCCAGGTGGGCACGGGCGTCTGCGGCGACCTCGTCCGGCGAGAGCGAGGGTGCAAACGTGGCGATCGTGTCGTCGGCGACCCGTCCGCGCTGGTGGTCGAGGAGGTCGTCCAGGCTGCCGACCATGGCCGAGGCGCGCCGATCGACCCAACGCCGCCAGGAACGCTCGACCGAGCCGGAGGAGTCGACGAGCGTGCCGTCCAGATCGCACAGGAGCGCCTGCGCGCGCAGCCAGTTCGTCACCGGCGATCGAACCGGGCCCTCATCGGAGCACCATGAAGTCCTCGGGATCGCGCGGTGCCCGTGCGGCCGGTGGCTCCAACGCGTACCCGATCGCTATCGCCCCCACTGGATCCCAGCTGTCGGGAAGGTCGAGCTCGGACCGGACGACGGGACGGCAGAACAGGGTCGACGACACCCATGCGGAGCCGAGGCCGTCAGCGGCGAGGGCCACCAACAGGTTTTCGACTCCCGCACCGGCAGCCACGAGGAACATCTCGCGTTCGGCGGTCGCGCGCTCCGCATCGGGGTAGGCGTGCGCGCCGTCGGTGACCAGGCAGGGCACCACGAGGTACGGCGCCACGCGCAGCACCTCGCCGCGGCGAAGCCGCCGGGTCACCTGCTCGTCGGTGAACCCGTCTCCGCGAAGGTCTCGGGCCCAGGCCTCCGCCATCGCGTCGAGCAGCCGCTGCCGCCGGTCGACGTCTTCGATCAGGACAAACCGCCAGGGGGTCGTGTGGTGCGGCGCTGGGGCGGTGATCGCCGTCGCGACGGCGCGGAGAACCTGTTCGCGGGTCACGGGTTCGTCGGCGAACGACCGCACGGTGCGACGTGCGGGTACGACCTCGCGGTGGCCGAGCCGGAACATGTCCTCGGCTGCGGGCCGGATGAGGGCGGCGGCTCCGGGACCGTCCGCGTCAGTGACGAAGTCGCCCAGGCCAGTGACCACGGCGACCGGCACGCGCGCGAGCTTTCCCTTGACCAGCTCCGCAGCGGACGCCACCTCGTCGGCGACGGCCGTCACCGTCATCTCCAGCTCGCGACCTTCCGGGTCTCGGCGGCCCCGGTGGTCGTCGAGCGAAACCAAACCCGCGACGCCGACGGCCAGGTCGGTCAGGCCCAGGCGCCACGGCCGCCCCGCCGTGTCGCTCACCACCACCGCGAGCCGGACGCCCAAGCGTCGCTGCAGGGTCGCGCGGATCCGGCGGGCCGAGGCATCGGGGTCCTCGGGGAGCAGCAGGACCGTCCCAGCGGCGGTGTTGGACCCGTCGACGCCGGCGGCGGCAAGCACCAGTCCGTGGCGGGTCTCGACGATCTGGGTGTCGCCGCGCCGGGCCACGACCCGGACGGTCTCGGCCTCGATCGCGGCCGCCCGGTCGTCGGCGGCCCTGACTCGCCCCTCCGCCTTGCTGACGATCTTGCTCGTGATGACGACCACGGCGCCGTCTGAAGGACCCGTCCCAGCGGCGAGTGTCTGCGCGACCGGCTCGGCCAACAACTCGCCGAGGTCGTCGCCTGGGGTGAACTCCGGCAGGCCGTGGACTCCGGCCACCGACAGCGTCGTCACGGTTCCGTCCGGCCGCGCCTGGCGAGCGTCATCGTGCATCGCGCAGGTCGAGGGCCAGATCCAGGCAGGCCCGGGCGAGGGCCCGGGTGGCGAGGGGGTCCGACATGAGCAGGGGTCGAGCGACGACGCGCAACCCAGGGGCGTAGGAGGCCTCAGCATCCTGCGCCGACACCAGCCAGCCGTCGATCAACCCGGCGTAGAGCGAAGCCACCGCAGCGGCCGAGGTTTCCACCCCGATCGCCGTGAGGCACGCGTCGGCCATGCCGCGAACGGGCGCGCCTCCCACGATGGGCGACACTCCCACCACCGGCGCATCCGTGGCGAGCAGGGCGTCTTTGATCCCAGGGACGGTGAGGATCGTCCCGATCGACACCACCGGGTTGGACGGCGGGAGCAGCACGACATCGGCCTCCGCGATCGCCTCGATGACACCGGGCGCAGGCTTGGCGTCCTCAACGCCGACCGGAAGGATCTGGAGCGCTGGCACGGCAGCATGCAAGCGGACCCACCACTCCTGGAAGTGGATCGCGCGACGGCCGTCCTGGTCGTCGATGACGACGTGGGTCTCGACCCGGTCGTCGGACATCGGCAGCAGCCTGACCCCCGGTTTCCACCGTGCGCACAACGCCTCAGTGACCTGCGACAGGGTGTAGCCCTGGTCGAGCATCTGGGTGCGCACCACGTGTGTAGCCAGGTCGCGATCGCCGAGACCGAACCAGGTCGGCTCCACACCGTAGGCGGCCAGCTCCTCGGCCAGGGCGTGGGACTCGTCGGCCCGGCCCCAGCCCTGCTCCTCATCGATGCCCCCGCCGAGGGTGTACATCAAGGTGTCGAGATCGGGGCACACCTGCAGGCCGAACAGGATGATGTCGTCCGCGGTGTTCGCGATGACAGTGATGTCAGCGGGGTTGGCTCCCGCCGAGCCGTACGTCGGATCGTCGGTGAGTGCACCGCGCAGCCCACGCAGGAACCGGGCTCCGCCGATGCCGCCCGCGAGCGCCGTGATCCGCATCAGCGCATTCTCGCAGTCACCCAGCGGCGACGCTGGCCAGCATCTCGTCCCCGAGCTGCACGACGGCGTCAGCGAAGCCGTCCACGTCCTCCGCGCGGGTCCGGTCGTTCACGAAGCACGGACGGAGGGCGAAGCCGCCGCGGACCCGTGTCGTGCTGGGGATGTAGGGGGTTTCCCGGACCAGCCGGTAGTAGAGCGCCTCGTTGAACGAGTCGAGGTCGGCGATCCGCGGGTCGGTGTAGCGGAAGCAGGTGATCGACAACGTGGGTGGAGTCATGAGCTCCAGTCGCGGATGACCGGTCGCCCGGGCCGCCAGCTGTCGGGCGCAGTCGTTGTCCGCCCGCACTCGAGCCGTCACGCCGTCCCGTCCCAGCTCGCGAAGGATGCTCCACACCACGGCGCCCCTTGGTGGAGCGGACAGCTCGACGCCGAACTCCGAATAGGGGATGCCGACGTGCTCCACCGAGGTCTGGATGTCCTCGCCGTCGCCGGAGAAGACCGTCTCGAGGTAGGCGGCCGGCTCCTGGGTGAAGGCGCGGTGCAGGATCGAGCGGTCGCGGACGAAGGTCGCTGCGATGCCGGTGGGTGCGGCGAGCCACTTGTGGGGGTCGACGATGGCCGAGTCGGCCAGCTCGAGGCCGTCGTAGAGATGGCTGATCCGGTCATCGAGTCCCCCGAGCAGGCCGTAGGCGCCGTCGACGTGGAACCACACGCCGTGCTCGCGGGCCAGCGCTCCGAGCGCGGCCAGGGGATCGATCGCTCCGGTGTTGGTGGTGCCCGCGTTGGCGACGACCGCGATGGGCAGCACCCCAGCGTCCCTGTCGGCTCGCAGCGCCGCGCCCAAGGCGTCGGGGATCATCCGCTGCGCGTCATCGGTGGCGACGGTGCGCACGCTGGACCGTCCGAGCCCGAGCACCGCAGCGGCACGGTGCACGGTGTGATGGGTCTCCGCGGAGGCGTACACCGCCACAGGGGTACCGCCGAGGCCCTCGGCGGCCGGGTCGATGCCACGCTGTTCGAACGCCCACTGGCGGGCTGCGCCGAGGGCGACCAGGTTCGCGACGGAACCGCCGCTCGAGTAGAGGCCCCTCATCCGGTCGCTGTCGAGGCCGCAGAGGTCGGCCAGCCATCGCAGCGAGACCTCCTCCAGCAGGTTGTATGCATGGATGGTGTAGCGCTGGGACCCGGCCACCGAGGCGGCAGCCGTCGCGGCCACAGCCACGGGTCCGGGGACGCTCACGATCCAGCCCCACATGCGCCGGTCGAAGAGCCTGGAACCGTTGGGGATCAAGGTGTCGACGATCTCGTCGATCACGGCCTCGGCGGGCACGCCCTCCGTGGGCGTCGGCCGGTCGAGGGCTGCGGCCCACTCAGTTCGTCGCTGCAGCGCATCGGTGGTCCCGTGGGCCATGAGGGAGTCCAGCTCGGCGGCAATTCGGGCCAGTGGTGTCGAGTAGTCACGGGGTGTTTCTGGCGCCGTTGATGTCGTCACGGGATCCACCTAAGCGCTTTCACGCCGATCGCGTGCGGTTGACTCAGGCGACCGAGGGGATGCGCAGCTCGAAGCGGCAGCCGCCGGAGATGTTGCGCACGGCGACGCCCCCTCCGTGGGCCTCGGCGATGCCGCGGACGATGGCCAGCCCCAGGCCGCCGCCGGCTCGGCCGTTGCGCTCGGCATTGCCGCGCCAGGCGACGTCGAACACGTGGTCGAGGTCGCTCTCAGGGATCCCGCCACAGCCATCGGCAACGGTGAGGACGACGTCACCCGAGTCGGAGTCCGCAGTGATCCGTACGGCGCCGTCGGCAGGCGTGTGGCGGATCGCATTCACCACCAAGTTGCTCAGCGCCCGCCCCAGCTCGCGGCTGTCCGCCGACAAAGGCAGCGGTCCGGAGGCCGTACCAGCGAGGCGCACGCCACCGGCACGAGCCAGCGGGTCGGCGGCCGCGATCGTGTCGGAGACCAGGTCGGCAGCCAGTAGCTGCTCGCGGACCAGCGACAGCGCGCCAGCCTGGATCCGGGAGAGCTCGAACAAGTCGTCCACCAGACCGGACAGCCGGTCGACTTCGAGACGCATCTGCCGGTGGTAGCGCCCGGGGTCGTCAGCGACGCCGTCCTCGAGCGCTTCAGCCATGGCACGCAGGCCAGCCAGCGGGGTGCGCAGGTCGTGGCTGACCCAGGCCACCAGATCGCGTCGCGACGCCTCGACGACGGCGTCACGGTCCCGCTGCTCGGTGAGGCGGACCGCCTCGGCCTGCAGCTGTTGGACCTGACGGCCCAGCGTCGTCCCGACCACGATCGCCACCACGCCGGCGACGGCGCACACGATCAGGACGACCCCGAGATCGTGCTGGGACAAGAACATCCGGCTGGACGTGGCGATGACTCCGGCAGTGACCGCAGCCACCGTCGTGACGGCGGCGAGGACCGCGGCCAGCCGGACCGACCTACGGCCGGCCCACCGCACGGCCACCCAACCGAGCAGGCCCACCAGCCCGGACGAGACGGCGGCGGTGAGCACCACCTGCAGGTCAGGGCTCACGGGGATCCCAGCGATAGCCGACGCCCCACACCGTGGCCAGCCGGACCGGTTGAGCTGGATCGGTCTCGACCTTCTCGCGGAGCCGACGTACGTGCACCGTCACCGTCGACTGGTCACCGTAGGTCCAGCCCCATACGCGCTCCATCAGGTCTGCGCGGGTGAACGCCTGGCCGGGATGTCGAACCAAGAAGCAGAGCAGGTCGTACTCGCGCGTGGTCAGGGCCAGCTCGCGATCGGCGAGTGAGACCCGGTGTCCCGTCACGTCGATGACCAGATCGCCGTCGACGAGCGTCTCCTCAGCGCCAGCGCCGGTGCCGCCGTCGCCGCCGGCGGCGCGGCGCAGCACCGACTGGACGCGCAGGACCAGCTCACGGGGCGAGAACGGTTTCGTGACGTAGTCGTCGGCACCGACCACGAGGCCGGCGACGCGGTCCTCCTCCTGCCCCAGAGCCGTGAGCATGACCACGGGGACCCGGTTGGCCGGCGGGGGCAGCGCCCGCAGGCGTCGGCAGATCTCCAGGCCGTCCAGCGTGGGGAGCATCAGGTCGAGCACGACGAGGTCGGGGCTGGTCGCAGTGAAGGTGGGCAGCGCCTCGCCCCCGTCGGACACAAGGGTCGCCTCGAGACCTGCGTGCCGGAGGTAGGTCATGACGACCTCCGCGACGGTGGGGTCGTCCTCGACGACGAGCACATGGGGCATAGCCCGAGGGTACGGCCGCCCGGGGTCGCAGCTTCGTCGACGGCGGGCAGCGTCAGATCTTCGTAAGTCCGGCTGCGCCTCGGCCTGGTGGCGCCAGGATGGGGCGCATGGGGACGGCGGCGCAGCGGTGGCAGGCCGACCTCGAGCAGTGGCGCATCCCCGCCGAGGTCGAGGGTGCGGCGACGCGCTCGCCGTGGGGTCATCCGGCCGACCGATTCGCCCTGCGCGCCGACACGGCCCTGACGGATCGCTCCGGCGTCAGCTATCGCCGGGCGGTCGAGGCGCTGAGCCCGCCCGGGACGGTGCTCGACGTGGGGGCGGGCGTCGGAGCCGGGGGGCTGCCGTTGCTGGCCCGGGCGACGGCCCTGACTGCGGTCGACCCCTCGGCCGAGATGCTCGAGCTGCTGGCCTCCCGGGCGGCGCGGGTGGCCCCCGAGGTGCCCACCACGACGGTCGTCGGTCGCTGGCCGCACGTGGCCGATCGCGTCGGGTCGCACGACGTCGTGGTCTGCCATCACGTCGTCTACGACGTGCCGGAGATCGAGGCCTTCCTCGGGGCGCTCACGGCGGCTGCTCGCCGACGCGTGGTGCTCGAGGTCCCGCCTGTGCATCCCCAGACGTGGATGGCCCCGCTGTGGCTGCAGTTCCACGGAATTGTGCGTCCGTCGACCCCGACGACCGACGACCTGGCCGCCGTGCTCGTGGAGCAGGACGTGCGTGGCCTCACGGTGGACCGCTGGACCGCACCGGACCCCGGCCACCCCGTGGACCTCGCCTTGATCACCCGCCGGCTGTGCCTGCCCGTCGAGGCCGAGCCAGACGTGGCACGGGCGCGGGAGCAGCTGGCCGGACCGGCTCGGGACCTGGTCACCCTGACCTGGTCTGGTCAGGCCCGATGAGGGTCCCGAGACCGTCGATCCACCGCTGCTCTCGGCTCCGAAACCGGCATCCGGTAATCGGTCAATCACGCACCGTAGTCAGATCGTTGCCAAGTCAGACCGGTCGACCCCTTGACGCGGGGCTGCTTACTCCCCTGTAATTCCACGCATGTCGTTCGGGTTGCCAGCGCAGCGAGAGCTCGCCGGCCCGCGCCGTCCACGCTGGACGGTGCTGACGAACCCGGACCAGGGTCGAGGAGGACACGCGATGAGCGTGGCGCAGCCGGAGAGTGCTCCCGTGCTCGCAACCGCCGAGGTCGCCGCCGCACTGGTTGATCCCGCGGAGGCCGAGCTCAGCTGGCAGGAACGTGCCCTGTGCGCACAGACCGACCCCGAGTCGTTCTTCCCGGAGAAGGGTGGTTCGACCCGGGAGGCCAAGCGCGTGTGCACCGGATGCGAGGTGCGATCGGAGTGCCTTGAGTACGCCCTCGCTCACGACGAGCGCTTCGGCATCTGGGGTGGGCTGTCCGAGCGCGAGCGGCGTCGGCTGAAGAAGGCCGCCGTCTAGAGCAGGTGCTTTCTGAGGCAGCGGGGATCCGCGTCCGTCGATGAGCGGCCACGGCACGTCCGAGATGTCCCTTGTGAGCGCGTAGGCTGGGCGCCCCGTGCCGCCCTCTCAGACGCCCGCTGAGCCCGACCCCAGCGTCGCCGCTCAACCGGCCGCCCCCCTGCCGTTCGGCGCCTCCGCATCAGACGTGGCCGCCGACGATGCCGCAGGCCCGGACCAGGACGCACCCCGGCAGGCCCCGATCGTCGGCTCCGGTCTGGACGCGCCCGCGGAGGTGTCGACCGACTCCGGCCCTGACCCTGTTCTCGTTCCCGACCCTGTTCCCGAGCCCGCCGCTGATCCCGAGTCAGCGCCCACCGATTCTCGGCCCGCAGGGGAGGTCGACGAGGCCGCCGCGCTGTGGAGGGCCTTCATCGACGAGGCCGACGACGAACCGGTGGACGAGCAGGCGCAGGCCGCGCAGGCCGCCGCCCTCGAGGAGCGGCTGGCGCGCCACGATGTCACCGCGATCCTGGTCAGCCACGACGGTGCCCGTTGGTTGCGGTTCTGCCTCGCGGCCCTGGCCGACCTCGACCGAGCGCCGCGTCGGGTCGTCGCCGTGGACACCGGGTCGTCCGACGCCTCCTGCGACCTCCTGGCGGAATCCCTTGGCGCAGCGAGCGTCCTGCACCGACCCGTCGGCGCCGGGTTCGGGGAGGCGCTGGCCCACGCGGTGTCGGCGCTGGAGGGCGCGCCCGGCCTCCCGTCCGGTGCGACCGAGGGCCCCGTCGTCGAGTGGCTGTGGCTGCTGCACGACGACTGCGCCCCCGAGCCGGATGCGCTGCGAGCCCTGCTGACCGAGGCGGAGCGGACCCCGGCCGCTGCCGTGATCGGACCCAAGGTCCGGGGCTGGAAGGACGGGCGTCTGCTGCTCGAGCTCGGCCTGACGGTGGGTCGGAGCGGTCGGCGTGAGACCGACCTCGAGCGTGGGGAGACCGATCAGGGTCAGCACGACGACCGCCACGACACGTTCGCGGTGGGCTCCGCCGGGATGCTGATCCGTCGCGATGTGTGGGATGCCCTCGGCGGATTCGCCGAGGATCTGCCGCTGTTCCGCGACGACGTGGACTTCTGCTGGCGCGCCCGCCGAGCCGGCTACCAGGTCGTCGTCGCGCCGGGCGCGGTGGTGCACCACGCCGAGGCTGCTGCGCACGGGCGCCGAAGCCCAGGAGTCCCCGTGGTGAGCATGGCCGCGGCGGACCGTCGCTCCGCGATGCTGCTCCTCCTCGGAAACCTCCCCGCCCGCGCCCTGCCCTGGACCTACGTCCGTCTCATCGCGGGGTCCTTGCTGCGCTCCTTGGTGCTCCTGCTGGGCAAGGACGCGAAGGATGCCTGGTCTGAGCTGGTCGCGGTGGCCGCGGTCGTCGGACGTCCCGATCGGGTGCTTAAGGCACGGAGGCGCCGGAGCCGGCCGGCGACCGAGCCGTGGTCAGCCCTTCGCCCCTATCTCGCGCCCAGCGGCGCCCATCTTCGACGAGGCTTGGAGGCGACCCTCGGAGCGCTGGGGAATCGAGGGCCCAGCACGAATCCGGGCGGTCTGGAGTCGGGCCCAAGCGAGGAAGACACCGACTCGATGGTCGCCGCAGGCAGCGGCGCGCTGAGTCGTTGGGCCAGCCGACCGTCGGTCGCTCTGGGCGGGGCGTTGATCCTGCTCTCGCTGCTGACGTGGCGCGGCCTGCTGTTCGGCGGGGCGCTGCAGGGCGGGGCGCTGCTGCCCGCCCCTGCGGGGGCTGCGGACCTGTGGGGCCTCTACCTGGAGCCCTGGCACACGGTGGGCGTTGGATCCTCGGCACCGACCCCCCCGTGGGTGGCCGCCCTGGCCGTTCCCTCGTGGCTCACCCTGGGTGACCCCGGAGCGCTGCTGAGTCTGCTGTTCCTGCTCGCCGTGCCCGCGGCGGGGCTGAGCGCCTACCTGGTGCTGCGGCGGCTCACCACCTCGCGCGGACTGCGGTGGTGGGGCGCCGCGGCGTACGCGCTGCTGCCCGGCGTGACCGGGGCCGTGGCCGCCGGCCGGGTGGGCACCGTCGTGGTGGCTTGTCTCCTCCCGCTGTTGGTGCTCGCCCTGGCCCGGCTCACCCCGCGGCCCGAGCGGTCGCCCTCATGGCGCGGGGTGGCCGCCACCGGGCTGCTCCTGGCGCTGGCCTCGGCCTTCGTCCCCATCATCTGGGTCGCGGTCGCGGCGGCGATCCTGACGACCGGCTTCGTGGGACGGGCGGCGCGAGAGTGGTGGATCAAGGCCACGGCCCTGCTGGCCGTCGCGATCCTCGTCCTGCTCCCTTGGTCGTGGTCAGTGGTGGCTCATCCAGCCACGGTGCTCCTCGAGGCGGGTGCTCAAGGCGCCGGCCTCGCTGACCCCGAGCTGTCGCCGTGGGCGCTCGTCGCCGCTTCACCCGGCGGCCCGGGCGTTCCCACCTGGTGGCTCACCGGCGGCGTGCTCGTGGCGGGTCTCGCGGCGCTGCTCGGCGGTCGACGCCGCCGCCTGGTCGCGATCGCCTGGGGCGGCGCCCTGATCGGGCTGGCTCTCGGTTTGGTCACCGTCGTGGTGCGCGTCCAGGTGCCGTCCTTGGACGCCGCGGTCACGCCGTGGCCCGGGGTGGCCACCCTCATGGTCGGAGGCGGCATGATCGCGGCCGCGGTGATCGGGGCCGAGGGCCTGCGGACCTCCCTGGCGCGTGAAACCTTCGGGTGGCGTCAACCGGCTGCTGTCCTGGTCGTGGTCGTGGCGTTGGTCACCCCCCTGGTGACGGGTGCCGCCTGGCTGTCGCGCGGCGCGGGAGGACCGTTGGACCGGCAGTCGGCCCAGATCCTGCCGGCCTTCGTCGTCGCTGCCTCGGCGAGCGAGTCCCAGCCCAGCACCCTCCTGCTCTCCACAAGCGAGGGTGCACCGGTCACGTACGCGCTGCTGCGGGGGTCCGGGCTCACCCTGGGTGAGGCTGACGTCGCACCGGCCGCCTCCGCTGCTGGACCGCTCGACGCGCTGGTCGAAGACCTCGCGTCGGGGCGCGCCGGTGACGACGTCGCGGCTCGGTTGTCGACCTACGGCACCGGGTACGTGCTCGTGCCGAGCCCCGCCGACCCGGGTCTGGCCGAGGCGCTCGACACCGTTCCTGGTCTCGAGCGGCTGGCGGCCACCGACGGCAGCGCGCTGTGGGGGGTCGCGGGTACGGCCGCTCGGCTGCGGGCGCAGTCAGCCGACGGGTCCGCCGTCGTCCTCCCGTCCGGTCCGGTCGACGGCACCGCCGATCTGGGGGTGGCGGCGCCCGCAGGCGCCGCTGACGCCGTCGAGCCTCGGGTGCTGGCGCTGGCCGACGCCCCCGACGCGCGATGGCGGGCCAGCCTCGATGGTGTCGCGCTGTCGGCGCTGCCGATCGGCGAACCCGTGGCCGTGGAACCACCCGTCCCCGCCTATGCCGGCCCCTCGGCCACCTGGGCCCAGCGTTTCGCGCTTCCGACCGCGGGAGGGACGATCGAGGTCAGCTATGACGGCTCGGCGCGGACCCGTTGGCTGGTCGTCGAGGCCGCCGTGCTGCTCGCCGCCGTGGTCATCGCCCTACCCGGTCGTCGACGCGAGCTCGACGAGGGCGACGACGACCCGGACGGTGCGGGCGACCAGCCCGCGACGCGCCTGAGCAACCAGTCGGCCCACGAGCCGGCCCAGACCGCAGGTGTCGCAGGAGTGCCCGCATGAGGGTTCCGTCGCTGTCGCCGCTGCGCGCGACGTTGGCCGTGGTGGTGGTCATGGGCCTCGGCTGCGGCGCCGCTGTGGCGGCTCGGCCGGCCGTCCCCGCGGAGCCCGCGGCCACGGTGCGGCCGGTCGAGGCCGCCGTGCTGGCCTGCCCTCGCCCGGGCACCGGTTCGGTCACCGGGTCGCGCATCAGCATGGTCACCCTCGGTGCGACCGAGGCCGAGGCGCCGGTGGCGTCCGCGGACCCGGCGAGCACGGGTCGGGCGGAGCTGTCCCGGTTGAAGGTCGGCTCGACGCCCTTGGTCTCGCTGACCTCGGCTCCGGCCGTGGGCACGATCGAGGTGGCACAAGGCCGCAGGACCCACCCGTTGATCGCCCGAGCCGAAGGAGCCTTGGCGCCCTCCTTCGCGGCGGGACAGGTCACTCGCGTCACCGGGGGCCGCGGCCGAGGGCTGATGGCGACCTCGTGCGCGGCGCCGTCGGCCGACGCGTGGTTCGTCGGCGGCGGCGGCGCCGTCGGTCGGCGCACGACCGTCTGGCTGACCAACACCGATTCGACGGCGGCCGTCGTCGACCTCGACATCTTTGGACCGGACGGTCGGGTGGAGACGCCCGGAGCGATCGGTGTCGAGGTTGCGCCGCACAGCCAGCAGTCGTTGCGCCTTGATGTGCTCACACCCGGCTTGAAGCGAGCGGCCCTTCACGTCGTGACCCGAGCCGGCCGAGTCGCTGCTGCGGTGACCGACGTCGACACCGTGGGACTCATCCCCCGGGGCGCCGACTTCGTACCTGCCTCGGCCGCGCCGTCGACCACCGTGGTCGTCCCCGGTGTGCTGGGGGGCTCGGAGGGGCGGCGCGTGTTGCAGGTGGCCTCCCCGGGTGACACCGACGCCATCGTTGACGTGCGGATCGTTGCCGATGACGGCACGTTCGCCCCCGAGTCGGCCGCGCTGATCGAGATCCCGGCCGGCTCGGTGGCCTCGGTCGATCTCGCGAAGTATCTCGACGGCAGCACCGCGGCTGCCGTCCTGCTGTCCAGCGACGTGCCGGTCGTCGCCGGGCTGCGCACCGTCCTCCCGCTCGGCGGCAACCGGGCTGAAACGACCTACACGGCCGGAACCCTGCCCGTGAGTGGGGCGGCTGCCTTCGGCCCGGTCAACGTCGACGAGGCCCACGGCGCGAGCCTGATGCTCACCGCGCCGAGTGGGCCGGCCGTGGTGGCCGTGACGGTCGTCCCTCCGGTCGGAGGCGAGCTGCGCACCACCGAGGTGGCGGTGCCTGCGGGCACCACCTTCCGCTATGCGCTGCCCGCGATGCCCGCGGGCTCCGCCGTGGTGGTCACCGTGGTTGAGGTCGCCCCAGCCCCCGCAGCGACGGGGCCGGATGCGGCGGCGGGCGGGGGTGCCGATGACCCGAGCGGCGCGGATGCGGGCGGCGCAGCACTCATCGCGCCGTCCGGGGTGACCGCGGCCCTTCAGCTGCGCTGGACCCGCCCGGATGGCGTCCTCGTGTCCACGGTGCCGATGACGTCGGGCACCGCCACGGTCGTCGTCCCGCCGGCACGACCCGACCCGGCCGCCGGCGTGCGCGGCTGAGCCGCGCTCAGGGGTCCGTCGAGGCGTCGGGGTCGACGTCGTCGACGGTCAGCCCGAGCAGGTCGGCCACCAGGCCGGTGAGGACGCGTCGGGTGAGCTCGGCGAGCTCGACGTCGTCGACGGCCCTGGCTTCGACGGGTCGGCGATAGACGACCAGCCGGGCCGGGCGCCGCCGCCCGGCCGGGTCCACCCGACCCAACGGAACCTCGGAACCCAAGGCCTCGTCCTCAGCAGTCGCCTTTTCTCCCAGATCCAAGCCGGCCAGATCTGAGCCATCCAGCTCTGAACGGGAGGCTTCGGTGCCGATTCCGGAGAAACCCGTGCCGGCGGGCGGCGGCGGAACGTCCTCCACGAGGACCTGAACCCCGCCAAGCTCAGCGGCCCAGCGCCGTTCGAGCCGCTCGAGGGCCTCCAGGACGGCCTCGTCGAAGCGCTCGGCCCGACTGCGTGCGACGGGAACCTGCGGCGGGGCGAGGGGTCCCCGCAGCCCACGCCCTCGGCGATCACGGCGCCGCCGTCGTGGGACGGGCGGGCTCGTCGTGGCGCGACCGGCGGACGACCGCGCTGCTCTGCGGATGCGCACGAGCCGAGGGTAAGCCCGCGGGCGGCGCGCCTGCGCGCAGGCGCCCGTGCGCGCCGGTAGGTTCCGAGCCCGTGAGCCTGATTCGGCGTTGCTCGCGGACGGCCTGTGGTCGCGCGGCCGTAGCGACGCTCACCTACGCCTACGCCGACTCGACCGCCGTCCTGGGGCCACTGGCGACCTTCGCCGAGCCGCATGGCTACGACTTGTGCCAGGAACACAGCGAGCGGCTGACCGCGCCGCGCGGCTGGGAGGTCGTCCGGCTCGCGCCCGACCCCGACTCGTTGCTGCCCACGTCCGACGATCTCGTCGCGCTGGCCGACGCCGTGCGTGAGGCCGCCCTGCCGCTGCCGGTCGACGACCCGGAACCCGTGGGGGTCGGCCACGAGATCGGGCGCCGCGGGCACCTGCGGGTGCTGCGCTCGCCGGAGCCGTCCGCCCACGTGTGAGTCTCTGAACCCATGGACCTGTGGACCTGTGGACCTATGAACCTCTGAGTCTCGGACTCTCTCTGAGCGGGCTCGATCGGTGGCTGTGTCCGGTTTGCCTGCTTTCTGCCGGAATCGCCCTTAGTTCAAGGTTTTCCCTGGGTTATGCCGAGGAACCTCCTGCACCCCGGCCGAACGGCTCGCGCTCTACGCCTCGGGTGCCGGCCATCCGCCCCTTCCCCGCCCCTGGAGACCCCGTGCCCCGCTCCGCAGCCACCCAGCTCGACTCCTCTTCGGTCGCCACCACCGCACCGGCCCCGCGCAAGCGCTCGCGTTCGCGCTCCAGCGCCCGGGTGCAGCCGAGCGCCCCGCTGGGATCGCTTACCCAGCCGGGAGCCCGCGACGGCGTCCGGTGCGAGATCTGCGACAGCGACTGCGTGACCAGGCTCGCCATGACCCTGACCGACGGGACCCCGGTCTCCTTCACGTCCTGCCACCGCTGCGAGCACCGCAGCTGGACCGAGGTCGGCGGCGACGTGCTCGGGCGCGCGGCCGTGCTGAGCAAGGCCCGCAAGCCCCGCTGACCGCGGGTCACGGGCCCGGTCGAGCAGACCGGTCCGGCAGCCGTGGGCGGCGTGGCGACTAGGCTCGCGCCGTGCCTGACGCCCCCTTGCAGAGCCCTCCCGACCTGGGCCATCTGATCAAGGCCTATGACATTCGCGGGGTGGTCCCCGACGAGCTCGACGAGCCGCTGGCGCGCAGGATCGGGAGCGCCTTCGCCGAGGTGGTGGTCCGCGGCACCAGCCCCGACCGCCTTCTTCGTGCAGACCGTCCTGCGGCTGCAGACCGGGTCGTCGTGGGCTACGACATGCGCCCGAGCTCTCCCGGCCTGGTGGCCGCCTTCGCCGACGGAGTCACGGCTCAGGGCGTCGACGTCGTGCGCATCGGGTTGTGCTCCACCGACGCCCTGTACTACGCGAGCGGCAGCATGGGGATCCCGGGGGCGATGTTCACGGCCAGCCACAACCCCGCGCGCTACAACGGCATCAAGCTGTGCCGGGCGGGAGCCACGCCGGTCGGCCAGGACACCGGACTCCGGGAGATCCGAACCCTGCTGGAGAGCGGAACGGCTCCTGAGCCGGCTGGCCGACCGGGGCGCATCTCCGACACCGACATCCTGGACGCCTACGCCGCTCACCTGAGGAAGCTCGCCCCGTTGGACGGCATTCGGCCGCTGCGGGTCGTCGTCGACGCCGGCAACGGCATGGGTGGGCTCACGGTCCCTGTGGTCTTCGACGGGCTGCCGCTGGCCGTGACGCCGTTGTACTTCGAGCTCGACGGGACCTTCCCCAACCACGAGGCGAACCCGATCGACCCAGCCACCATGGTCGACCTGCAGGCCGCCGTGATCGCTCACGGCGCGGACCTCGGGCTCGCCCTGGACGGGGACGCCGATCGCTGCTTCGTCGTCGACGAGCGCGGCGAGCTGGTCAGCCCGTCGACGATCACCGCGCTGATCGCCGCGCGAGAGCTGGCTCGCGAGCCGGGAGCGACCGTGATCCACAACCTGATCACGAGCCGCGCGGTCCCGGAGGTGATCCTCGAGCGCGGGGGTCACCCCGTGCGCACTCGGGTCGGGCACTCGTTCATCAAGGCCGTGATGGCCGAGTCCGGCGCCGTCTTCGGCGGCGAGCACTCCGGACACTTCTACTTCCGCGACTTCTGGCGCGCCGACTCCGGTTTGCTTGCTGCTCTCCACGTGCTGGCCGCGCTCGGCGAAACTCCCGAAGGGGTGGGTCTGTCGGCGCTGCTGGCGCCGTTCCAGCGCTACGTCGACTCGGGTGAGGTGAACTCGCGCGTCCCTGACCCAGCGTCGGTGGCTGTCGCGGTCGAGTCGGTCTACGCAGGGCTGGACGGGGTCAGCGTCGACCATCTCGACGGCCTGACCGTGGCGACCGAGGGCTGGTGGTTCAACCTTCGCCCGAGCAACACCGAGCCGTTGTTACGCCTCAACGTCGAGGCCGACGATCGGACGACCATGGAGCGGGTGCGCGACGAGGTCCTCGCGCTGATCCGCGAGGAGGCCTGATGGAACTCGACCCCACGCTGCTCGAAATCTTGGCCTGCCCGTGCCCGCGGCACGAGCCGGTGACGCCGGATCACGAGGCCGAGACGATCGTGTGCTCGTACTGCCGCACCACCTTCCCGGTCATCGACGACATCCCGGTCATGCTGCTCGACGACGCGACCCCGGGTCCCCGCGGCGTCGGCGAAGCGGCCGACTCGAATCCGGCGTGAGATCCGGCATGCCCCTTCAGCTGGACGAGCGCCTGCTCGATGACCCGGACGCCCTGGCGGCGGCAGACTCGCGGTCCGCGCTGGTCGCCCTGGCGACGGCAGGCGCGCAGGTGCGCGAGGCGGCGACCTTGGCGGCCGAGGCGGAGGTCGTCCGCGTCGCAGAGGACGGACGGCCCAGGGCGGTGGTGGTCTCGGCCCTTGGCGGCTCGACGGCCGTGGGCGACCTGCTCACCGCCCTGGCCGGACCGTGGGCGCCCGTTCCGGTGCAGGCTGTGCGCACCAAGGCGCTGCCGGGATGGGTCGGCCCCGTCGACCTCGTCGTGGCGGTGTCGTTGTCGGGTCGGGCCGAGGGGCCGCTCGCCGTGGCGGCGGAGGCGGCCCGCCGTGGCTGCCGGCTGCTCACGGTGGGCGCCGCCGACAGCCCGCTCGCCGCCGTCACCGCCCAGGCTCGCGGCATCCACGTGCCGACCAGCCGCTCCTTGCAGTCGTCCCGCTCGAGCATCTGGGCGCTGTCGGTGCCGGTGCTCCTCGCGGCCCACGCCCTCGATCTGGTCGACCTGCAGGCGGCCGGGCTGGAGGAGACGGCGGCCGTGCTCGACGACGTCGCCGAGCGGGCCCGTCCCTCGTCCGAGACGTTCGTCAACCCGGCCAAGTCCTTGGCTCTCGACCTGGCTGGCTCCGTGCCGCTCGTCCTCGGTGAGGGGCCTTACGCCGGCGCCGCCGCCGTACGCGCGGCCGCTGAGCTTGCCCGCAGCGCGCGCTACCCCGCCAGCCACGGCACGTTGCCTGACGACGCCACCACCGTGGTGGCGACCTTCGACGGGCCGTTCGCGGGGGGCGACGACGACATCTTCGCTGATCCAGACCTCGATGGTCCCGACAGCGCGCCACGACTGCGGCTGCTGCTGCTGCGCGATGACCAGGTCGACCTCGAGACTCGTCAGGTCACGGACGTGGTCCGCGACACGGCGACCGCGAGCGGGGTGCGGGTCGACGAGCTGGCCGCGACCGGCGAGCATGCGTTGGCCCGCATCGCGGGCCTCGTGGCGCTCACCGACTTCGCTTCGACCTACCTGGCCCTCGGCGCCGGGCTTGATCCCGCGACCTCACCGCACGTCGCCGACCTGCGGGAACAGACGGCCCGATGAGCTCATCCGGGGGCACCAAGGCCATCCTCGCGGCGCTGCTGGCCAATCTCGGCATCGCGGTCACCAAGTTCGTGGCCTACCTGGTCAGCGGTTCGTCGTCCATGCTCGCCGAGTCGATCCACTCGCTGGCGGACTCCGGCAACCAGGTGCTCCTGCTCATCGGTGGTCGCCGATCCCGCCAGGTAGCCGACGCGGAACACCCGTTCGGCTACGGCCGGGAGCGCTACCTCTACGCGTTCGTCGTGTCGATCGTCCTGTTCAGCGTCGGTGGCTTGTTCTCGGTCTACGAGGGCATCCACAAGCTCCAGCACCCCGAGCCGATCACCGATGCCTGGCTGCCGATCACGGTGCTGATCATCGCGATGGCCCTCGAAGGCTGGTCGTTGCGTACGGCCGTCAGGGAGTCCAACCACATCCGCCCCCGCGGCCAGTCGTGGGTGCTGTTCGTCAGGCGCGCCAAGGCACCGGAGCTCCCGGTGGTCCTCCTCGAGGACACCGCGGCGCTGATCGGGCTGGTGCTCGCGATGTTCGGAGTCGTCACGGCCGCGGTCACCGGGAACGGGGTCTGGGACGGTCTGGGGACGATCATGATCGGTGTCCTGCTCGTTGGCGTCGCCGTCGTCCTCGGGATCGAGACCAAGTCGCTGCTGCTTGGCGAGGGCGCGCTCCCCGCAGATCTCGCGGCCATCGAGGCTGCGCTCGTGAGCGGGTCGGACATCGACCGGGTGATCCATATGAAGACGCTCTATCTCGGTCCGGACGAGCTGATGGTGGCCGCGAAGATCGCCGTGACAGCGACCGACACCGGCGCGGAGATCGCCGCGGCCATCGATGCCGCCGAGCGCCGGGTGCGCGAAGCCGTACCCGTGGCTCTGGTGATCTACCTCGAGCCGGACATCGATCGCGGCACGATGTCCTCGTGAGCGCCCCGCAACCGCTGGAGACCGTCGTCCAGCACTACGCCTGGGGGTCGCGGACCCTCATCCCGGCGCTGCTCGGGCTCCCCGCCCCGACGGCCGACCCGTGGGCCGAGCTATGGGTGGGTGCACACCCCGGAGGGCCGTCGCTGCTGCCCGACGGCCGGAGCCTCGCCGAGGTGGAGCCGGACCTGCCCTACCTGCTGAAGCTGCTCAGCGCGGTCGAGCCGCTTTCGCTCCAGGCACACCCGGACGCCGAGCAGGCCGGGCGTGGCTTCGCCCTCGAAGAAGCCGCGGGCATCCCTTACGGCGCCCCGGAACGCACCTACAAGGACTCCCACGCCAAGCCGGAGATGCTGGTCGCGCTGACCCCGTTCTCGGCCCTCGTCGGGTTTCGCGAGCCGGCCGAGGTGTTGCGCCTGACCCGTGCCCTCGACTGCCCCGCGCTGGATCCCCTGGCGGAGGCCCTCGACCAGGCCGATCCCGAGAAGGCCTTGCGCGACGCCTTCACCGTGGGCATGACCGTCGATCCGGAGCGACGGACCGCGCTCGTCATCGCAGCCGCCGCCGCGGCCGCGGGCCACGCGGCGGACCCGTCGACCGCGCCCGCCGACGCCCGGGCGTACGCGTGGGTCGCCCGACTGGCGCTGCTCCACCTCGGCGACGTCGCCGCGCTCGCCCCGTTGTTGTTGCAAACGGTCACCCTCGAGCCGGGCGAGGCCATCGCGCTGCCGTCGCGCACGCTGCACGCCTACCTCGGTGGTGGGGCGGTGGAGGTGATGGGCAGCTCCGACAACGTTCTGCGCGGAGGCCTGACCTCCAAGTTCGTCGACGTCGAGGCCCTGCTCGACGTGGTCACCTTCCGCGCCCGCCCGATCCCGTGGGTGGCCCCGGTCCGCGTCTGCGACGGGGTCGAGGTCTACGACTCCGGCGTCTCGGCGTTCCGGTTGCTGCACGTGCGGGTCGCTGGCACGCCGGTGCCCGTCGACAGTCACGGTCCGCGCCTGGTCCTGGTGACCGCGGGCTCGGTGGAGGTCGCGACCGAGGAAGGGTCCACGACCGTGCGTCCGGGGCACGCCGCCTACGTACCGGCGACGGCGGCCGACCTGCGTTTGCTCGGGCAGGGATCGGCGTGGGTGGCCCAGCCGGGTGGCTCTGCCGGCGGCTGAGCGCGGCAGCTTCGCGCGGACCGTGGCACAATGGGCGTGCGGCCCTGGCCCCGTTGAGGTTCGGTTACTCACAGGCTCAGCCGCCCTGACGAGCCATCGAAGCCTCGTGCCGCCCGTCGCCGCCACCTGACCCACCGATACGTGGAGCGACGCATGTCTGCCTCATCGAACGATTTCAAGGTCGCCGACCTCTCGCTGGCCCCCTTCGGGCGCAAGGAGATCAGCCTCGCCGAGCACGAGATGCCCGGCTTGATGGCGATGCGCGCCCAGCACGGCGAGTCCAAGCCGCTCACCGGCGCGCGGATCACCGGCTCCCTGCACATGACCGTGCAGACGGCCGTGCTGATCGAGACGCTGGTTGAGCTCGGTGCCGACGTGCGCTGGGCCTCGTGCAACATCTTTTCGACCCAAGACCACGCCGCCGCGGCCGTCGCTGTGGGTCCCACGGGCACCGCCGACGACCCGCAAGGCGTCCCCGTCTTCGCCTGGAAGGGCGAGACGCTCGAGGAGTACTGGTGGTGCACCGAGCAGGCGCTGTCCTGGCCCGCATCGTCGGGGTCCACGACCGGTGGGCCCAACATGATCCTCGACGACGGTGGCGACGCCACCATGTTGGTGCACAAGGGTCGCGAGTACGAGTTGGCCGGAGCCGTACCGGCCGTAGCCAGCGCGGAGTCTGAAGAGTTCGCGGTCGTCCTCGACCTGCTGACCCGCTCGCTCGCGGAGTCCACCACGCGATGGACGGAAATCTCCGACGGCATCCTCGGCGTCACCGAGGAGACCACGACCGGGGTGCACCGCCTGTACGAGATGCACCGCGGCGGGTCCCTGCGCTTCCCGGCCATCAACGTCAATGACTCGGTCACCAAGTCCAAGTTCGACAACAAGTACGGCTGCCGCCACTCGCTCATCGACGGGCTCAACCGCGCCACCGACGTCCTCATCGGCGGCAAGGTCGCCGTGGTGTGTGGCTACGGCGATGTCGGCAAGGGCTGCGCGGAGTCGTTGCGCGGGCAGGGTGCTCGCGTCATCGTCACCGAGGTCGACCCCATCTGCGCACTCCAGGCGGCCATGGACGGCTACCAGGTCGCCACGCTCGAGGATGTCGTCGACACCGCTGACATCTTCATCACCGCCACCGGTTGCTACGAGGTGGTCACCGCCGACCAGATGTCCCGGATGAAGCACCAGGCGATCCTCGGCAACATCGGCCACTTCGACAACGAGCTCGACATGGCCGGCCTCGCCCAGCTGCCGGGTGTCGAGCGGATCCGCATCAAGCCGCAGGTCGACGAGTGGAAGTTCGCTGACGGGCACTCGATCATCGTGCTGTCGGAGGGTCGGCTCATGAACCTCGGCAACGCCACGGGTCACCCGAGCTTCGTCATGTCGAACTCCTTCACCAACCAGGTCCTCGCCCAGATCGAGCTGTTCACCCACCCGGCCGACTACGCCCTCGGGGTGCACGTCCTGCCCAAGCACCTCGACGAGGCTGTGGCCAGGCTCCACCTCGACGCGCTCGGCGTACGGCTCACCGAGCTCACCAAGGTGCAGGCGGACTATCTCGGCATCCCCATCGAGGGTCCGTACAAGTCTGATCACTACCGCTACTGAGCTCGATCGGTCCGCCAAGCAGCCCCACCGCACCTAGGGTCGGGGCATGACCCTGCGCACCGCCAGCGAGACCGCCGCCGCCGTACGAGCTGGTGACCTGTCGGCCACCGACTCGGTGGCGGTGGCGCTGGGCCGCATCGCGGCGCACGACGCGAAGGTCGGGGCCATGCAGGTCGTCCGCGCTGAGCGGGCCCTCGCAGAGGCGGCTCAGGTGGCGGCGCGTGCCGACCTGGCGGAGCTCCCGCTGGCTGGCGTTCCGGTGGTGATCAAGGACAACGTGTCGGTGGCCGGCGAGCCGATGCGTGACGGCTCGCTGGCGACGTCGGCCGCCCCTCGCCCCGCCGACCACCCCGTCGTGAAACGCCTCCGTGACGCGGGTGCGGTGGTCGTCGGTCTCTCCCGCGTACCCGAGTTGTGCATCTTCGGCGCGACCGACTCACCCTTCGGTGTAGCCCGAAACCCTTGGGACGTCACGCGAACGCCCGGCGGCTCCTCCGGCGGGTCCGCGGCGGCAGTGGCCGCGGGGATGGTGCCGCTGGGGCACGGCAACGACGGGATGGGATCGATTCGCATCCCCGCAGCCTGCTGCGGCCTGGTCGGCCTGAAGCCGGGCCACGGTGTCGTGCCCTCCGGTCTTGGCGCCAACTCTTGGTACGACATGGCCGAGAACGGGCCGCTCGCGACCACGGTCGCTGACGCCGCCCTGATGCTGTCCGTCCTGGCCGGCGAGCCGGGCTACGCCACCGTGCGCGAGCCCGACCGCCCGCTGCGCATCGGATGGTCGCTGCGTAGCCCGGTGGCTGTGTCGCGTCTCGACGACGCCTGGGCCGACGGCGTACGGCTCACCGCGGAGGCGCTGGCCGATGCGGGCCACGTCGTGGAGGAGGCACCCTTCCCCTACCCGTTGAACGCGGGACCTGCGCTCATGCGCTGGTTCGGGGGAGCGTCCTTCGACGCGGACGGCTTGGACCGCAAGGCGATGGAACGCCGCACCCGCATGCACGTGCGGCTGGGCGACGTGGTCCGGCGCCTCGACCTGGTCAAGGAGTCCCAGAAGGCCGCGTGGACCGAGCAGGCGGAGGCGTACTTCCGGCGCTACGACGTCCTCCTGACGCCCACCCTGGCCCAGCCCCCCATCTCCTCGCAGGAGTGGGGTCGTGGCTCGTGGGCGCGGTCGATCTGGGCCAACGCGCGCTACGCGCCCTACCCGGCCCCCTGGAACGTGCTGGGGTGGCCGGGCGTGTCCGTGCCCTCCGGGATCCACCCCGAGGCCGGGACTCCGCTCGGCGTGCAGCTGGTCAGCCCGCCCGGTGGCGAGGTGGTCCTGCTCGGGCTCGCGGCCCAGCTCGAGGCGCGCCGCCCCTGGCCCCGCGTGGCCCCCGGCTACGACACCTGACCCACCAGCTCCCCCCACCACCCCCTTCTCGTGATCATGCGCAGATGGCCCCTGGTCCCACGCTCCCAAGCCGCCGGCGACGGCCATTCCCCTCGTGATCATGCGCAGATGGCCCCTTGCGCCAACGGCCGTCGCTTCGGCGCAACCCGACGCTGACGTCCATGTCCCATGATCCAGCGGTGGCCGGGGCCTGCCCGGCGAAGCCGTGGCGGGCCTGGCGGGAGGCCGAGCGCAGCGAGGCCGGATGGTAGGCGAGACGGGCAGGCCCCGGCCACCGCTGTGCCGAGCCTCGGGTCTTCCCCGGGAGGGGCCATCTGCGCATGATCACGAGTGGGGGTGGGGAAGGGTTGCCTCGTCCACTGCTGTGCGGAGTCTCGGGTCTTCCCCGGGAGGGGCCATCTGCGCATGATCACGAGTGGGGGTGGGGTGGGGTTGCCCGGCCACTGCTGTGCCGAGCCTCGGGTCTTCCCCGGGAGGGGCCATCTGCGCATGATCACGAGTGGGGGTGGGGCAGGGTTGCCCGGCCACTGCTGTGCGGAGTCTCGGCCTTTCCCGGGAGGGGCCATCTGCGCATGATCACGAGGAGGGGGGGTGGGGCGGCTAGGGCGGGGGGTCTTCGCTGCCGCTGCGGACCGGCTCGTTCGGCTCCCGGGGTTTGGTCTCGGGCATCCCGAGGACGGTGAGCAGGGCGATCACGGAGACGCCGGCGGTGGCGAGGAACGCCGTCTCATAGCTGTAGGTGTCGGACAGCGCGCCCGCGACGAGGGGGCCGGTGAAGGTGCCAGCGTCGGCGGCCATCTGATACGCCGCAACGGGTGTGCCGCCTCGGCCCTCGATGACGTCGCCGACGACCGCGGCCGACGACACCCCGATCATGGCCGACGCAGAGCCGAAGAGCATCATCGCGATGAGGTACGGCGGCACGCTGCCGGAGAACGCCAGCACCACGGCGGCGAGCAGCGCCAACGCCGCTCCGGCCAGCAGGAACGGTTTGCGGCCGCGGGTGTCGGCCAGCCGACCCGCGGGGATGAGAACCAAGACCTGGCTGACGGCTCCGACGACCAAACCGATGCCCGTCCACTTGGCCCCGACCTCGAGACCCTCGACGACGAAGATGGGGATCAGGGCGGCTCGAACCCCGAAGATGGACCAGCCGTTCGCGAAGTTGTTGATCACCGCGGCCCGGTAGGCCGAGGAGCGGAAGGCCGTCTTCAGCGAGGTGGGGGCGCGTTCGGCTCCCGACTTCTGGTCCTTGGCACGCAGCGAGGAGTGGGCGAGGAACACCATCGCGACGGTGCCGGCCGCGGCGAGCGTGGCCGCGTAGACGAAGAACGGGGCCCGCAGTGACCATTCCGTCAGCGGTCCGCCGAAGGCCGGCCCGAAGATTCCCCCGAGGAGGAAGCCGGACTGGAACGATCCGCTGGCCTGGCCACGCTGCTCCGGGGCCGAGACGCGCAACAGCAGACTCAGCGCCGAGACGGTGAACATCGCCGAACCGACGCCGCCGATCCCGCGCAGCAGCAACAGTTGCGGGAAGGACTCGGACAGGCCCGCGACGAAGCTCGAGACGGCCACGATGCCGATGCCCGTGGCCAGGATGACGCGCTCGCCGAAGCGATCCACCAGGCGGCCGCCGGCCAGGGCCGAGACGAAGCGCATGAGGGCGAACACGCTGATCACCGACGAGGCGGCCAGGTTGGAGACGCCGAACGTCTTGGCGAACACGGGGATGGCCGGCGCGAGGATCCCGAAGCCGAGCGCCACGAAGAACGCCACGGCGGTGAGCACCCACACCTCGCGCGGCAGCCCGTACATCGGCAGCCGACGGACCCAGCTCGGGCCGGACGACGGACTGGGGACGGGCGCGCTCATAGGACGGGCATCCTCTCGCAACGGGGTCATTCACCGGTGCTAGGGCACCGGTGAATTACCCCGTTGCGAGGCGTCGGGGGGTGAGAGCGGCGCGGGCGCGCAGGAAGTCACTGACGACGTAGTCGCCGAGCCGCCCCGCATCGGGGTTGAACACGCGTCCCCCGTTGCGGCGTGCCACCTCCTCCACGAAACGCTGCAAGCGGTCCTCGTCGCCGAGCATGAAGATGTTCAGCGTCGCCCCGCGGCGGGTCATCTTGTCCACCTCGGCCAACGTCAGCTCGAGCGTCTCCGGTGCTGGCGGCCAGTCGAACACGCTCCGGCCGTCACGAGTCAGGTGCGCGGTCGGCTCTCCGTCCGTGACCACGAGCACGACCGGGTCGGCGTCTGGGTGGCGGTCGATGAAGCGCCCGGCCATCAGCAGCGCATGCTGCAGGTTCGTGCCCTGCACCATGTCCCAGTCGAGCGCCGCCAGCTGAGTCGGTTGCAGCTCCCTGGCGTAGTTGGAGAACCCGACGACCTGTAGAGCGTCCTGCGGATAGGCCGTCGAGATCAGGGTGTGCAGGGCCAGGGCGGTCTGCTTGGCCGGCCCCCAGGTCCCGTTGAGCACCATCGAGTACGAGAGGTCGACGAGCAGGCAGACCGCAGCCGACGTGCGCCGCTCGGTCTCGCGCACCTCGAAGTCGTCCACGGTGAGCCGCACTGATTGCCCGGGGTCGCGCGGGCCGGACCGCAGGACGGCGTTGGAGACGGTACGGACGACGTCGATCGGCTGCTCATCCCCGAAGTGCCAGGCCCGGGTGGCGCCGGTCAGGTCGCCGGCCGCGCCCGCGTCGCGCAGGTCGTGGGCGCCGCGCCGACCAGCCTCGAGCGACGCGAACACCTTGCCGAGCGCGGTGCGGCCGAGCCTGCGTACGGCCTTCGCGGTCAGCTCCAGCTCGCCGTCGCGGCGCGTGAGGTACCCCTGGGCCTCCAGCTCCCGTTCGACGCGCCGCAGCTGCGCGAGGTCGTCGACGGCCTGGCGGCCCAGGGCGCGAGCGACCGCTTCCTCGTCCACGTCGGCCAGCGAGGCCCCGGCGTAGTCCTGAGCCAAAGATCCCTCCAGCCCCTCGAGGTCGGCGAGCTCCTCGAGGGCCGAGGTCCCGTCGCCCAGGCCGAGCGGCTCGTCCCCGCGCATCCGCGCGCGGCTGGCCCGGTCGAGGTCGGGACGGCGCTCCTGCAGCTGCGAACCGAGCTGGGCCAGCTCCGAGGCGAGGTCGAGGTCGCCCATGGCCTGATCCATGAGCGCGCCGAGCTCGGCGCGCTGCTCCGGCGTCAGCGACGCCATCATCCGTTCGGCGGCGGCGGCCCGACGGGCCAAGGAGTCGACCAGCTCCTCCAGGGTCTGCGGGTCGTCGGGGAAGAAATCCCCGTAGGACTCCATGAACCGCTCGAAATCCTCAGAGGCATCCTCCCCGCGCGCGTCCTTGGCGAGCATGGCGTTGAGGTCGGCCAGCATGTCCTTGACGCGCTGCATCGCCTCAGGGTCCGGCGACTCGAGGGCCTGCTTCATCCCGCGGAACTGCTGGTCGAGCACCTCGCGCCGCAGCAGGTCGCCGATGCGCTCGTACGTCTCGCGGGCCTCGGCGGAGCGCCACTGATAGTCGGACAGCTCCTGCACCGCCGCGGCCGTCGAGGAGGGAAGCTGGTCGAGCTGCTGCTCGCGGAGCCGTGCGTCGTCGGAGGGGTCGGGGAACAGCGCTCCCTGCTCGAGGGCGACCGCCTCGTCGAGCAGCTCCCGCACCTCGTCCAGGGTCCCGCCGAGCTCGCCGCGCTCGCGCACCGACCGCATCCGCTGCTGGGTGCGCCGGCGCAGCGCGTCCAGGCCTCGCAGCCGCTCGGTGCCGCGGTCGAGCAGGTCGCGCAACGCCTCCGACGCCGACGCTCCGGCGAGCACGTCGTCGCCCAGCGCGTCGATGGCCTCAGCGACGTCGTACGGCGGCGCGAGCGGGTCCGGCCCGTCGTCGAAGGCGCCGTAGCGGTAGGCCGAGGGCACGTCAGCCGCCGCCGTAGACCGTGCGGCCGGGCACGGCGTCCTTGGAGATCCGCCGGTTGAGATAGAGCCCCTCGAGGGCCAGCTCCACGGCGGCTGCCACCACACCTGGGTCGGTGGAGTCCTCCCCGAGGCGGGTCACCAGCGCGCCGAGTCCCTCGACCGGACCGACCCGCTCCAGCAGGTCCGCGGCCGTCACGAGGTCACCGGTCTCGACGGTCCCGCCTTCCTCGAAGCGTGCCGTCAACGCCGCCAGGTCGGACCCGCCCAGCCGGGCGCGGAAGGTCTCGGCGACGGCCCGGCGCAGCAGGTGCTCCAGCACCTCGAGCTCGCGGCCCTCCTCGCTGACCTCGAACTCCACCTTGCCGCGGATCGTGGCGATCACCGAGGACAGGTCTCCAACCCTGGCCACCGCGTGCGCCTCTCCGGTGATGGCCGCGCGACGCAGCGCCGACGCGGCCACCGTCTCCGTCGCGGCCACCGCAAAGCGCGCCGAGACCCCGGAGCGGGTGTCCACCGCCGACGACTCGCGGACGGCGCGGGTGAAGCGGGCGATGACCTCGATGAGGTGTTCGGGCACGGTGGCGACCAGCTCGGCCTCCTGGCGCACCAGACGCATCTCGTCGGTGACCCGAAGCGGGTAGTGGGTGCGGATCTCCGCCCCGAACCGGTCCTTCAGCGGCGTGATGATCCGGCCGCGGTTGGTGTAGTCCTCGGGGTTGGCGCTGGCCACGAGCAGCAGATCGAGCGGCAGCCTCAATCGGTAGCCACGCACCTGGATGTCTCGCTCCTCCAACACATTGAGCAGGGACACCTGGATCCGCTCGGCGAGGTCGGGGAGCTCGTTGACCGCGAAGATCCCGCGGTTGGTGCGCGGCACCAGACCGTAGTGAACGGTCTCCGGGTCGCCCAGCGTCCGACCCTCGGCGACCTTGATCGGGTCGACGTCGCCGATGAGGTCGCCGACGCTGGTGTCGGGAGTGGCGAGCTTCTCGCCGTACCGGTCCGCCGCGGCCAGCCAGTCCACGGGGGTGTCGTCCCCCAGGTCAGCGATCTGTCGCCGGCCCCACGGGGTGATCGGGGCGTACGGGTGCTCGTTGAGCTCCGACCCGGCCAGGACCGGGGTCCATGGGTCGAGGAGCGACACCAGCGCGCGGATCAGCCGGGTCTTGCCCTGTCCGCGCTCGCCGAGGAGCACCATGTCGTGCCCCGCCAGCAGTGCGCGCTCGACCTCCGGGCGGACGGTGTCGTCGAAGCCGATGATCCCCGGGAAGGGGTCGTCGCCGGAGCGCAGTCGCACCAGCAAGTTGGCGCGCACCTCTTCCTTGACGCTGCGGAAGGTGTGACCGGACGCCCGCAGGGCGCCGAGGGTCGTCGGGAGCTCGGGCGGCGGGGGCTGGGGAGCGGCCTGGGCGGCGGCGTTCACGGGATCCACGTCACGAACGTACGACGCCCCGGTCCAACGCGCATCAGGCCCGCCCGCTCAGCGAGGGGACGGAGGGGGTTGGATGGGCCGCGTGGTGCGGTGCGGGGACGGTCTCGCGGTGGGGCTGACGCCCGATCGCGCGGTCGAGCTGGCCGTCACCGAGGCCATGCTGCCCCTGGCTGGGGCCACCCCTGACCTGGCCTGCATCTTCGTGAGCGGGCTCGAACCCGAAGCGGCGGGTCGGGCGCTGATCGAGGCGGGTGAGCTGTCGGGGGCCAGCACCGTGATCGGGTGCTCGGCCGACGGGGTGCTGGGCGCGGGCCAAGCCGTCGAGGGGTTGCCCGCGGTCTCGGTCTGGCTGGCCTCGCTGCCCGACGTACGCCTGCGGTCCTATCACCTCGAAGTTCTGCGCAGCGATGCCGCCCTGACGGTGGTCGGCATGCCTGAGGTCGGCGACGCCACCGCGGGCCTGCTGCTGGTTGATCCGTGGACGTTCCCCGTCGACGGTTTCGTGAGCCGCAGCAGTGAGACGCTCCCTGGTCTTCCGCTGGTCGGCGGGGTGGCCACAGGGCTCTCCGGTGCTGGCGGCACCCGTCTGCTGGTCGACGGACGCGTCGTCAACCGCGGTGCGGTCGGACTGATGCTCTCGGGAGGTGCCTCCACGAGCACCCTGGTGAGCCAGGGCTGTCGACCGGTGGGTCCGACCATGACCGTGACCGCCACCGAGGGAAACCTCTTGCTCGGCCTGGCGGGTCGACGCGCCCTCGACAAGCTGCGCGAGGTGGTGGCCGGGCTCGACCCCGAGGACCAGCTGCGCGCCGCGGGCGGCCTCCAGCTCGGCATCGCGATGGACGAGTACGTCGAGGACCACGGTCCCGGTGACTTCCTCGTGCGCGGGCTCGTCGGGGCTGATGACGACCGCGGTGCCCTCGCCGTCGGCGACGTGGTCGAGGTCGGGCGGACGGTCCGCTTCCACGTGCGAGACGCCGAGGCAGCCTCGGCGGACCTTCGGGCCTCCCTCGCGCGCTTCAGGTCGGTCTCCGACCTCGAGCCGGCCGGAGCCTTGCTGTTCTCCTGCAACAACCGGGGGGAGGCCCTGTTCGGAGCGGCCGACCACGACGTGCTCACCGTGCGGGCCGGGCTCGGCACCCGCCGGGTGGGCGGGTTCTTCGCCAACGGCGAGATCGGCCCGGTGGGGGCCCGCAACTACCTGCACGCGTTCACCGCGTCCATGCTCGTCCTTGGCTCGCTCCCCGCGCCACCCGCGCCTCCCGCGCCACCGTCGTGACGCCGACGTCGGACGGCGCGGTGCTCGCCCTCGACGTCGGCGGCACCAAGCTGGCGGCCGGCCTCGTCGCCGCCGACGGGACCGTCGTCCGTGAGGTGAGGGAGCCGACCCCTCGACTTGGAGTCGGCGATCACGACCGCCTGTGGGCCGCGATGCACGAGCTGCTCGAGCGGGTCCGATCGGGCGCGGCCATCGCTGGAGTGGGGATCGGCTGCGGCGGTCCGATGACGGGCTGGCCGGACGCGCTCGTCTCGCCCCTCAACATCCCGGCCTGGCGTCGTTTCCCGTTGCGCCAGCAGGCGAGCAGGACCTACCCGGGTGTCCCGGTGCGCGTGCACAACGACGCGGTCTGCTTCGCCGTCGCCGAGCACTGGCGGGGCGCCGGCCGGGGGAGTCGAGACCTTCTCGGGGTGGTCGTGTCGACGGGCGTCGGTGGCGGCATCGTGCTCGACGGGCGGGTGCTGGACGGCGCCACCGGCAACGCCGGTCATCTCGGTCACGTGGTGGTCGACCCGGACGGCCCGCCGTGCGTCGTGCGGGGGGCGCGGGTGTCTTGAGGCCATCGCCAGCGGCCCGTCCTCGGTGCGTTGGGCGGTCGAGCAGGGCTGGCAGCCGAACCACGGCGAGTCGCCCTCAGGGGCCGCCCTGGCCGCGTCAGCAGCCGCGGGCCAGCCCGTGGCTACTGCCGCATTCCAGCGTGCTGGGCACGCCCTGGGAGTCGCGCTGGCCTCCGCGGCTCACCTGCTCGACCTGTCGACCGTGGTGGTCGGCGGAGGTCTGGCTCTGGCCGGCGACCTCCTCCTTGGCCCGGCCGAGGAAGCCTTCCTCGCCCATGCGCGGCTCTCGTATGTGCAGCCTCCGCGGCTGCTGTCCAGCGGGCTCCCGCGGACCGCAGGACTGATCGGCGCGGCGGCACTGGTGGCCGCGCCCGGGTACTGGTCTGCGGACTGACCCCACCAGCGCCGTCGCGCCTTGGTCTCGCTAGAGATCCCCGGACCGTCCGGCGCCGGCCGCCGTCTCTTCGGCTAGCTCTGGCTCCTTGGATAGCGCGGTCTCCCCGGCTAGCTCCGTCTCCTCGGCTAGCTCCTCGCCGAGTCCCGGCGCCGCCATGGCGGGGGCGTCGTTGCGCCCGCGAAGCCTGACCTCCTTGAGGAAGAGGCTCAGCACGAAGGCCGCGACCGCGACCGGCACCGCGGTCAGGAACACCACGTCGAGCGCGTGCACGAAGGACTCCACGACCGGGATCCGCAGGGCGTCGGGGAGCGCGAGGATCACCTGCGGCGATCCGGTGAGGCTCCTCGGGTCGATCCCGGCCATGGCCTCCGGGGGGATACGGATCGCGAGCTGGGTGGTGAGCGAGCTGATCAGCACCGTGCCGAAGATCGCGGTGCCGAACGTTCCACCCATCGACCGCAGGAAGGTCGCCGTCGAGGTGGCCACGCCCATCTGGCTCGGGTCGACCGCGTTCTGCACGGCGAGCACCACGACCTGCATGGTGCACCCGAGCCCGACGCCGAGGATGAGCAGGAAGCCGGCCATCTCCCAGTACGGCGTCGTGGTGCTGAGCGAGGACAGCAGGGCGACCGCGACCACGACGAGAGCCGTCCCCAGGATCGGGAACATGCGGTATCGCCCGATGCGGGTGATGATCCGGCCCGAGATGATCGAGGCCGTCAGCAGTCCGAGCATGAGCGGAAGCAGCATGAGCCCGGACTGCGTGGGGGAGACGCCACGGACGATCTGCAAGTAGACCGGCAGGTAGACGATCGCGCCGAACATGGCGAAGCCGACCAGGAACCCGACCCCGCCGCCGACGCGCACGGTCGGGATGCGGAAGAGGTCGAGGGGGAGGATCGGCTCAGCGACGCGGCTCTCCCACCACAGGAACACCGCGGTCAGGACTGCAGCGCTGGCCAGCAGGGTCAGGATGAACGGTGACCCCCACCCGAGGTCACCACCGCGCACCAGCGCCAACAGCAGGCTGCAGACGGCGCCGACCAGGAGTACGGCACCGAAGTAGTCGATCTGGTGGTCGCGGCGTACATGGTGCAGGTGGCGCAGGACCGAGCTGGTCACCACGAGGGCGACGATCCCCAGCGGGATGTTGATGAAGAAGATCCAGCGCCAGGTGAGCTGGTCGACGAAGAACCCGCCCAACAGCGGCCCGACGATGCTCGAGACGCCGAAGACCGCCCCGAAGACGCCCTGGTAGCGACCGCGTTCTCGCGGCGGGATGATGTCGCCGATGATGGCGAAGGCCAGCGACATGAGGCCGCCTCCACCGAGTCCCTGGATGGCCCGGGCGCCGACCAGCTGCCACATCTCTTGCGACAGGCCGGCCAGGATGGAGCCGACGATGAAGACGACGATCGCGAACTGGTAGACCGGCCGACGGCCGTAGAGGTCGCTGATCTTGCCGTACAACGGCGTCGACGCGGTCGAGGCCAGCAGGTAGGCGGTGACCACCCACGAGATGTGGTCGATGCCCCCGAGCTCGCCGACGATGGTGGGCAGGGCCGTCGCGACGATCGTCTGGTCGAGGGACGCCAGCAGGGTGCCGGTCATCAGACCGGTCAGGACGATCATGATCTGGCGGTGGCTGAGAAGTCCTGGCGCGCCGGCTGGCTGCGTCAGCGGCAGATTGGTGCCGCGACCGGTGTCGCTCATCGGTGGTTCTCCGCTTTCAGGTCGTCGGCGAGGCGTTCGAGCAAGGTGTTGAGCTGGGCACGGTCGGCCGGCGACCAGTGCTTGATCGCCCGACCGAGGACGGCGGCGCGGTTGTCGAGGACCTCGGCCAGGGTGCGGCGGCCCGCGTCGGTCAGGGTCAGCTGCTGGGCTCGGGCGTCGTCCGGATGCGTGCAGCGCTCGAGCAGGCCCTTGTCGACGAGGGACGAGACGTGCCGGCTCACCGTGGAGAGGTCAAGCCTCAGCTGGTCGGCGAGGTCGGAAGGACGGACCGGCCCAAGCCGGCCGACGTCGGCCAGCACGGTGGCCGTCACGCGGTCGACGGGATCTTGCATCGCATGGCGTGAGCCCTGGACGACGGCGAACAGGGCGCTCGCCAGCGCCCGGTCGCTGCGAGTGGGTGGCTTGATAGTTGCTTGCACCAAGCAAGTACATCGGGTCGACGGCTCGATGGCAAGTCGGCAGGTCAGGTGCCGGAACCGTAGGGACGGGTGATGATCTCCAGCACGTGGCCGTCGGGGTCCTGCCAGTACGCGCCCTTGCCGCCGTCGTTGTGGTTGATGGCCTGGGGACGGCTGAGCCCAGGGTCGGCCCAGTAGGGAAGCCCGCGCTGCTTGATCCGGTCGAGGATCTCGTCGAACTCGTCGTCTCCCACCAGGAAGGCGTAGTGCTGGGGGTGCGGCTCGCCCTCACCGTCCAGCAGGTCCAACGACACGTCGTTGGCCACGGTGATGACGGCGAACGGCCCGAAGGCCGTGGCGGCCGGAAGTCCGAGAATCTCGGCGTAGAACGCCGCGGACGCCTGCTTGTCGCGGACGTGCACGATCGTGTGGTTGAGGGCGACGGTCATGAGTGCATTCCCTTCGACAGCATCACGAACGCGTGGTGGTGGCGGGCTGACGGCCGAGAGGCCAGTCTTTGCCATACCTCGCACTGTTGGGTATAGTACCTCGCTGTTCTAGGTATACGCCGTCAACGAGGAGAAACCCGGTGAAACTCGCAAAGGACCTCGTGGCGGCCTCGGCCACGCCACTTGTGCTCGCCGTGCTCCGCAGGGGAGACAGCTACGGCTACGCGATTCTGCAGGACATCACGTCGGCGTCAGGCGGACGGCTCGAATGGACCGAGGGGATGCTGTACCCGCTGTTGCACCGCCTCGAATCCCGACGCTTTGTCGAGAGCTACCAAGCAAAGTCGGACGCCGGACGGGTCAGGAAGTACTACCACCTCCTGGCCGCGGGCGGCGACCACCTCGAAGCCCAGACGCGCGACTTCGAATTGATCGCCTCGACCCTCGCCGCGCTGAGGGTCCCGTACCCAGGAGGAACCCATGCCCTCGCTTGACGCACTCATCGGCCAGTGGACCGAGCAACTGTGCGCCACTCACCCCGAACTCATCCCCCACCTCGATGAACTTGCGGACCACGTGCGCTCCAGTGCCCAGGCGCGCATCGACGGCGGCGCCGCCGTAGAGGACGCCTTCGCATCGGCACTGGGATCCTTCGGGGCTCCCGAGGACCTCGGTGCGGAGTTTCACAAGAACTCAGAGGTCCTGAAGGGCAAGGAACGTGTGGCCGTGGGCACCTATCTGCTCATCACCGCACTCTTCACGGGCGCAGTGCTGCTCGTGGATTGGCGCTTTGATCTCGGCAACCAGGCACTGTTGTGGTTGCTCGTGGTGTGGGTCGTCACCACTGGCTTGCACCAGGTGCTGCTTCGCCGCGCGCGTCACGGCCTCGCCCCCGCCTGAGCTCAAGGCGGACGTACGCTCGGACCCGTCCGGTGAGCCCACGTGAAGGGACCCAGCGATGTGTCACAGCGACGACAGCAGGCCGCCAGCGCCACCGGTGATCGGTGCGGTGGCCAGCCACGGCGGCCTCGACCTGCAGGCCGCTGACGGCAATCGCTTGATGGCCTACGAGGCCCATCCCGATGCACCGTCGAGCGTCGGCGTGATCATTCTTCCGGACGTCCGCGGTCTGCACGCCTACTACCGCGATCTGGCGATCCGCTTCGCCGAGGCAGGCTTCCACGCGGTGGCGCTGGACTACTTCGGGCGTACGGCCGACGGCGACGACCGCAGCGAGACCTTCGAGTTCTGGCCCCACGTGGAACAGACCACGCCGGCCGGCATCGCCGCCGATACCGCGGCGGCGGCCGCGCACCTTCGGTCGCTCGCCGGAGGCTCGGTGAGCTCGCTGTTCACCGTCGGCTTCTGCTTCGGGGGTGGTAACTCGTGGCGCCAGGCAGCCGACACGCCTGGCCTGGCGGGGGCTATCGGCTTCTATGGTCGAGCGTCGGGCGTCGAGGAGGTGGAGGCGGACGTCACCGCACCTCTGCTCATCCTGCTTGCCGGCGCCGATCAGAACATCGAACCCGCGTCCTTCGACGGCCTGATGCAACGGCTGTCGGTTCGCGGCATCAGCTGCGAGCGACACGTCTACGAAGGCGCTCCGCACTCGTTCTTCGACCGCAGCTTCGCCGAGCACGCCGCGGCCTGCGAGGACGCCTGGGGAAGGATCCTGGACTTCACGAGGCTCCACCGAGGCGGGTGAGGCTGAGCGCCATCGTTGGAGACCCGCGGTCGGTCGCCGGACCGGATCACGCCGTGCGTTGAGGTCATGCGGCGAGGTTGTGGCACGCAGCGGTTCCGTCGGCGAGCTTGGCGCGACGGCGCAAGAGGGTGAACGGCCACTGGCCCGAGCGCACGAGCCGGCTGCGGAGCTCGAGCTTGCGAACATGCTTGGCGTTGTTGACCATTTGCTGTCGGCGGGCAGCCGCCTCGCGCTCGGCGCGAAGAGACTGGACGACGCCTAGGTGCAGATGCGGGTTCATGATCGACTCCTTGATCGCTAAGGACGGCGGCAGGGCCTGTGCCCTTCCGTTGTCTGGCTCCCAGCCGGGCGGGCTTGCACCCTTCTGGATACTTCGAGGGTGCCGCGCCGGCATGGGTGCTCGCGTCGGTGGTAGGGGCCGGTCGGGGTGCGAACAACGGCCGTCCAGATCTCGGCCGGATGACGTAGGCCGGCGGGACCGACGGTGTCGGGCTACTGGGCCTCGGGAGGCGCGGCGTCGAACGGCACGACGACCGTGACTCGTGTGCCCTCCTCGCTTTGGGACTCGAAGGTCGTGGTGCCGCCGAGGACTGTGGCGCGCTCCCGCATGGTGCCCAGGCCCAAGTGTCCGAGGTGCTCCGCTTGGGTGTCGAAGCCGATGCCGTCGTCGACCACGGTGAGCGCGACCTGTTGCCTTGCGTCGTCGATCGAGATCGTCACCGCGATCTCGCGTGGGCGCGCGTGCTTGACCGCGTTGTGCATGGCCTCCAAGGCGATCCGGTACAGATGCTCTTCGGCCGCGGTTGTCAGCGGGAGGCGGTGAGCCGGGGCTTCGACCTGGATGGGCACCTGCTCGCGGGCGGCGATCGCGGCCGCCTGCTTGACCAGCGCAGACCCGAGACCTTCCTCGGCGAGCGCCCCCGGCCGCAGCTCGAAGATGAGGGCCCGCATCTCGGCCAGCGCGCCCTTCGTGAGCTCCTGCAACCGCGCTACTTCGGCGCGGGTGGGGTCGGCGTCCGGTCCCAGGGGTTCGAGCATGCGTTCCGCGGTGCGTGCGTGCAACGTCATGGAGAACAGGGCCTGGCTCACCGAATCGTGCAGCTCCCGTGCCAGGCGTTGGCGCTCAGCCGCGCCAGCGGACTCGCGCTGCTCGAGGAAGAGGGCGGCGTTCTGGATCGCCAGCGCCGCGTGGTCGGCCATCGCCAGCAGGTAGTCGGCGTCGTCGTCCCCGAACCGCGCGCCGGCGGGCAGGTGAACGTCGAGCTCACCGAAGAACACGCTGCCCGAGACGAGAGGAAGGACGACCAGGTCTTCCCAGGCAGGGGACGGCTGCGACCAGAACGGATGAACGGGCTCATAGGCGGGGTCGGCGAGGGCAGCCGTCCGTGCGCCCCGGACGAGCGTGATCGGCTCCACGTCGTCAGCCGTCAACTCGTCAGCGCGCGAGGCGACGTACCTCGAGAGCATCGCGTCGGCGTAGCCGGGACCGAAGACAGGATCGGTGACGGTGGACAGGTGGGGTGCTGCGGTGGTCGAACCCTGCCACGCCACGATCGAGCAGGCCGTGGCGGACGTGGTGGCCCGGATCTGGGATCGGATCTGCTCCAGCGTGGTGGGCAGCGGCTGATCAACGGTCATCCCTGCGGCGACGCGGGTGAAGGCGCGGACGCGTGCCTCGAGCCTCTCGATAGACAGGACCCGATCGGTGGCGTCGGTGACGATGTCCAGCGCGCCGCTCAAGTGACCGTCCTGGTACAGCGGCGCGAACAGGACGTCCCAGTACGTCGTCGTGCCCGGGACATCGATACGCGTAGCAGCCTGCCGGAACACCTTGCCGGAGCGGACGGTGGAGAACAGGTCCGCGACGAGTGCCTCGCTGCCGGGAATCAGGTCATTGAGGTGACGCCCCGGGGCCACGTAGCCGGGTTCGGCACCGAAGTAGTGCTCGAAGAAGCCGACCCACGTCCGGTTGCACTGCTTGAGGTGACCCTCGAGGTCGAAGATCGCGAGGCCGAAAGGAACGCGGTCCAGGGCCAGGGCGACGATCTGCTCATCGATCGACGTCAGCGTCGGGCCGAGCTCCTCGACTTCGGGCTCCGTGGGCATCGACGTGCTGCGCAGCGGAGAAGGGCGAGCACCTCGACCTGCGTCATTCACGAAGTGACATCCGAGGCGTCGATGAGCCCCTCGCGGACCGCCCACATGGCGGCTTGGGTGCGGCTGGCCAGGCCGAGCTTGGTGAGGATGTTGGAAACGTGCGTGCGGGCGGTCCGTTCCGCGACGCCGAGGCGACGGCCGATCTCGCGGTTGGTTCGCCCTTCCGCCACCAGGACGATGACTTCCCGCTCGCGTGAGGTGAGGTCCGCGACGGCCGACTTCGGCGCCCGCATGCCAGACGCGAGTGCGGCGGCGGCCACCGGATCGAGGCGGACCTCGCCAGCCACGGCGGCGCGGATCGCATCGGCGACGTCCTGCGCGTCGGCATCCTTGAGCAGGTAGCCCGTGGCCCCGGCCTCCAGGGCGGCTCGGATCCGTGCCTCCTCGATGAACGACGTAACCGCGATGACGTCGATCTCGGGCCACGTGGACTTCACGCGCGAGGTCGTTTCGACCCCGTCGAGGTTCGGCATCTGCAGGTCCATGAGGATCACGTCGGGGACACCGGTCCCTGACGCGAGTGCGCCGAGGCGAGCCAGCGCCTCCAGTCCGTCTGCAGCCTCGCCGACGACCTCGATCCCGGGCTCGGTGTTCAAGTACGCCTTCAGACCGGTACGCACGACCGTGTGGTCGTCGACGAGGAAGACCGTGATCGGTTGGTCCTCGTCGCCTGGCAGCTCCGCCCCGGCGTCACCGATGGTTCCTGGCATCAGCCCGACCTCTCTGCGCGCGCCCGCCCGGCGCCGAGACGCCGGGGCTTCAGCCTTCCCGGGCGACATTCTTGCGCAGCCCGACCCTCGGTGCGAGGGCCTCCGGGTGCTGGGACACGGCCGTTCGGATGGCTGCGACAAGTGCCCGCGAATCGCCGTCCTTCTCGAAGAATCGGGTTGCGCCCGCTTCCAGTGCCGCGACGCGCGACGACCCCGACATGCTCAGAACCAGCACCGGCATGAGGTCGGTCAACCGCTCGATCAGCCGCCTGATCAGCTCGGCCGTGCCGCCCGAGGTCGCCGGCAGGTCGATGACGGCGACATCGGTCACGGCCGAGCCCCAGGTCGCCAAACGCATGGCCTGTCCGCTGTCGACGGCGAGGCACTCGAACCCGGGGAGGTCGTCGAGCAGGTGGCGCAGCGCTTGGCGGACGCGGGCGTCGTCGTCGACGACGAGAACACGTACCGCAACGGGACCGATCACGGGGCTACGTGGGACTCAGGCGGTGGCCGGCGTGCGGGTCGCGCCCGCCCGGCGAGCACGGATCGCGAGAGCGACCGTTCGAGCGAGGACCATGGCCAACGCCATCACGACAAACGCGGCGGTCCAGGCATCGGCGCCGGTGATCGCGTGATCGCGAGAGAACAGGCCGACCGTCCGCGCTCCCGCGCCGTTCGCCCACTCGGCGAACGTGATCCTCCCGCCGATCATGATGAGCCAGAGGGCGGCGAAGCCAGCGCCGGCGGTTGCGACGAGCCGACCGTCGTGGTCGTCAAGGCGGGTAGCGCGGCTGGCGGCCAGACCGAACAGCGCACCGACGATCCCGAACGAGAGGACGAGGTCGAGGTCGTGACCGGCAGTCGGGAGCGGGAAGAGGAACAACGATGCTGCGGCGACAACGATCACGGTCGGCAGGACGAAGGTGCCGCGGGTGACCTCACGGCTGCCGACGTTTCGCACGAGCGCCCAGGTGAGGAGGGCGATCGACAGGATCCATTGGGTGGTGCTCATCCGGAGCTCCCTTCTGGTTGATCCCTCGAGGGTGCTGCTCAGCCATGGCTGCCCGCGTCGGCGGATGGGACCGGCCGTGACGGGATCAATGGCCGGCCCGATCTCGGCCGTATGACGTAGTCGGCGGATGGGGAGACGCCTATGTCCCCACTATCGGGACGGTGTGTCGCGCAGCATGCGGCGCAGGATCTTTCCGGACGCCGACTTCGGGATCGCGTCGGTGAAGATGACCTCGCCGAGCCGCTTGTAGTGCGCGACCTCCGCGTCCACGAACGCCTCGAGGTCGGCGGCTGTGGCCGCCTGGTCGGTCTTGAGGACGACGTAGGCAACGGGCACCTCGCCACGCTCCTCGTCGGGTCGCCCGATCACGGCGGCGTCAGCGACGGCCGGGTGGGTCAGGAGCAGACCCTCGAGCTCCGCGGGAGCTACCTGGAATCCGCTGGACTTGATGAGCTCCTTGAGCCGGTCGACGATGAAGACGTGGCCGTCTGCGTCGACGTGCCCGATGTCACCGGTGTGCAGCCAGCCCTCGCGGTCCACGGTGGCGGCCGTCGCGGCCGGGTTGTTGAGGTAGCCCTTCATCACCTGCGGGCCGTGGATCCAGATCTCTCCGTCCAGGTCCTCGCCCAGGTCCTCACCAGAGGCGGGGTCGACGATGCGCAGCTCGGTGTTGGGCGCCGTCACACCGACCGAGCCCGGCTTGAAGCCGCCGGGGGGCGTCAGCTGCGTCACGGGGGAGCTCTCGGTCATCCCGTAGCCCTGGACGACCTCGCACCCGAGCCGCTCGCCCGCCTCGATGGCCAGCTCGGCCGACAGCGGGGCCGCGCCACTGAAGACCTGCCGCAGTGCGGTCAGGTCGTAGTTGTCGACCATGGGGTGCTTGGCGAGGGCGACGACGATCGGCGGGGCCACGAAGGAGCGCGTGATGCCGTACTGCTGGTGCAAGGACAGGAACATCTCGAGGTCGAAGCGCGGCATCGTGATGATCGTCGTCCCGACCCGCAAGCCACAGTTCATCAGCACCTGCATGCCGTAGATGTGGAAGAACGGCAGGACGGCGATGAACGTCTCGTCCTCGGAGATGTCAGCGGCGCTCACCACTTGGGCGACGTTGGCCACCAAGTTGCCGTGGGTGAGCATCACGCCCTTGTTGATGCCGGTGGTTCCTGACGAGTACGGCAGCGCGACCACGTCGCCCGCCTCGACCGGCACATGGTCGGCCAGCGGCGCACCGAACAGCGCGGTGAACGGGGCGACGCCGTCCACGTCCCCGATGGTGAAGATCTCGGAGACCGACGTGTCCGCGGCGGCCTCGCGCGCGACGTCCACGAAAAGTCCCACCGTCACCAGGATGGTGGCCCCGGAGTCGATCAGCTGCTTGTTCACCTCCCGCGCCGTGTAGGTCGGGTTGATGGTGGTGACGATCCCGCCGGCCATGGCGACGCCGTGGAAGACGATGGCGTACTCCGGCAGGTTCGGCGCCATCAGCGCGAGCACCTCGCCCTTGGCGAAACCCCGGCCGACCAGCCCGCCGGCCAAGGCCCGGATGCCACGATCGAGCTGCCCGTAGGTGAGGGACCGCCCGGTCGGGCCATCCACGATGGCCAGGCGGTCCGCGTGCTGGCCCGCCGCTTCGAGGAGGTAGTCGGTCAGCGGCTGGTCGGGGATCTCGATCTCGGGCAACGGACTGCGATGGATCACGGTCGGCTCCTCGCTGCTGGGGCTGGCCGCGGCTCGTCGCGCTCCGCGGATTCTGGGCGTACGGATGTGGGGCGTAGCGATTCTGGGCGTAGCGAGTCTGGCGTGGACCGGGCGTGGATCACGGCCGGCATGCCGTCGCGCGGGCGCAGGGTCACGGCCGGGCGCACCTGCGGTTCCCTGGGCGCGAGGATCGTGGGCTGCCAGCGCCGGGCCAGCGTCGCCAGCACCAGGACCGCTTCGGTCCAGGCGAAAGACTCGCCGATGCACACGCGCGATCCCAGCCCGAAGGGGAACCAAGCGCCCCTCGGTTGGCCGGGCGCGGCCTCGTCGAACGCCCCGGAGGCGTCCAGCCAACGCTGCGGCCGAAACGACGCTCCGTCGCCCCACCACCGGGGGTCGCGATGCAGCACCCACTGGCTGGCCAGCACGAGCGATCCGGCCGGAAGGGTCCAGCCATCGAGCTCGATGTCGGCTGTGAGCCGGCGCCCGATCGTCCAGGCCGGTGGGTAGAGGCGGAGGGTCTCGGCGACCACGGCTCGGGTCCAAGCCAGCGCGGCGACCTGGTCCATGCCGGGGTCGTGCTCCAGGGCGTCGACCTCGGCGTGCAACCGCCGCCGCGCGTCCTCATGGCGACCCAGCAGGAACCAGGCCCAGGTCAGCGCGTTGGCCGTCGTCTCGTGCCCGGCCAGGACCAGGGTCATGACTTCGTCGCGCACGAGGCGGTCGGTCATCCCCTGGCCGTCACCGTCCTCGTCGCGGGCGCTCAAGAGCATCGACAGCACGTCGTCGCCGGACCCAGCCTCGTCCGACTCAGCTGTGGCGGCGCGGCGTCCCGAGATGAGGCCGTCCATGATCGAGTCGAGCCGGTCGAGCGCCTCCGCCCGACGTCGGTTGCCCTCGGTCGGGAGCCGGTCGAGCGTGCCTCCAGCCGCTCCGTACATGCGTCGTTGGAAGCCGCTGAGCAACACCGACAGGGAATCGGCGACCTCCTCGGCCGCGCCGCTGAGGTCGGCTCCGAACAGCGTTCTCCCCACGATGTCGAGGGTGAGCGCTGACATCTCCTCGGTCAGGTCGACGTGATCCCCGTCGGTCCAGCCGAGCTCGTGGGCCTGGGTCGCCGCGACCATCGCTTCGGCGTAGGTCCTGATTCGATCCTGGTGGAAGGCGGGCTGGACCAGGCGGCGCTGGCGCCGGTGGAGCTCACCCTCGGAGGTCAGGAGCCCGTCTCCGAGCAGCGGTCGGGTCTGTTGCAGGCCTCGGCCCTTGATCGTCGATCGGCCGTGCGTGACGAAGACGGCCCGCGCCAGGTCGGGATGGCTCAGCACGTACAGGTGCTCGGACGGCAACCGGATGTGCGCGATCCTCGGGTAGCGACGGGCGATCGACGCGAAGGCCTCGGTGGGGAGGACGCGGCCGGACACCAGGCCGGCCACAAAGCCTGCCGAGTTCGGCCCGGGCGGGCGGGCGACCCGGCGGCGTCGCCCGCGCGGGCCGGATCCTGGCGGGGCCTTCGACGCCGCCTCAGCACTCATCGACCCCACTGTCTCACCGGGTGCCAGACTCCCGCCATGGTCATCGCCAGCGGTCCAGTCGATCCGTCCTCTCCGGCGGCGAGCGCGAGAGCTGTTCCCGTGCCGTCCTTGGCTGACGTGGAGGCGGCGCGCGACAGGCTCGTCGACGTCTCGCGGCGGACGCCGATGGAAGGCTCCCGCCCTCTCACCGAGCAGGTCGGTGGTCCGGTGCACCTCAAGTGCGAGAACCTGCAGCGCGCCGGGTCGTTCAAGATCCGCGGCGCCTACAACCGCATCGCGCTTCTCTCGGCCGAGGAGCGGGCGCGTGGGGTCGTGGCGGCGAGCGCGGGAAACCATGCGCAGGGGGTCGCGCTCGCCTCGCAGCTGCTGGGGATTCGGGCGACGGTGTTCATGCCCGAGGGCGCGACGTTGCCGAAGGTCGTGGCCACGCGGGCCTACGGCGCCGAGGTTCGGCTGCACGGGCTCGCCATCGACGAGTGCCTGCACGCCGCGCACGAGTTCGCCGAGTCCACCGGGGCGGTGCTGATCCACCCCTTCGACCACCCCGACATCGTCGCGGGGCAGGGGACGGTCGGTCTGGAGATCCTCGAGCAGTGCCCGCAGGTCCGGACCATCGTCGTGTGCACGGGGGGAGGAGGCCTGCTCGCCGGGGTCGCGCTCGCGGTCAAGGCCACCCGCCCGGACGTGCGGGTGGTCGGTGTCCAGGCGGAGACCGCCGCGGCCTATCCGCCCTCCCTGGCTGCGGGGCACCCGATGTCACTGCCGTCGATGGCGACCATGGCTGACGGCATCGCCGTCGGTCGTCCCGGCGACGTCCCCTTCGCCGTCATCTCGGCCCTGGTCGACGAGGTCCGCACGGTCTCCGAGGAGTCGCTCTCGCGGGCGTTGTTGTTGTGCCTCGAGCGCGCCAAGCTCGTGGTGGAGCCGGCGGGTGCCGCCGCCGTGGCGGCGATCCTCGAGGACCCGCGCGCCTTCGAGCCGCCGGTGGTCGCCGTGCTCTCGGGGGGAAACATCGACCCGGTGCTGATGTTGCGGGTCATCCGCCACGGGCTGGCCGCGGGAGGGCGCTACCTGGCGCTGCACGTACGCCTCCCGGACCGACCCGGGAACCTGGCGACGCTGCTCGCAACGCTCGCTGAGGTCGACGCCAACGTCTTGGAGGTGGAGCACCTCCGCATCGATCCGGGGCTGCGCGTCGACGAGGTGGAGATCGGGCTGCAGCTCGAGACCCGCGGCGCCGAGCACTGCGCGGAGGTCGTCGCCCGGCTGGAGGCAGCCGGGTACGGCGTCCGCGCTCAACCGCCCGCCTGACTGAGCCCCATGACCGCCCTTTCCCGATCGGATCTATCAATACAGAAGAAAGACTTGACAGTTAGGGAAGGAGGAGTCTTAAATACACAACATGGCTTCCACATCCGATGACGATCTCCGCGCCCTCCTGGCCCAGGTGGCCTCCGGCACCGTGGCTCCCGATGAAGCGAGCGCCCGTTTGTCCGACCGCCGGCCCGCAGACCCGGCGGACGAGACCGGCGCCTCAGCAGCTGCGCCGGCCGAGGCCCCGTCCAGCGGGGTGCGGGTCCTCCCGCCGACCCCGCCGCACCCTCCCCAGCCGCCACCGCCGCCCGCCGCTCCCCGCGGCTCGACGGCCTCCGGCCCGGTCGAGCGAGTCGTGGTGCGAGCCCAGGCGGTGAAGCTGGTCCTGCTGGGCGACCCCACGGTGGCCGGTGCTGCCGTCGAGGGCCCCCACGTCGCCCGACGCGACGGAGGCGCTCTGGTGATCGACACCGAGGCCAAGCCGTCGCCGGGTGGGTTCTCCTACGAGAGCGACCGTCCCAAGAGTGGGTGGAGCCTCGGCCGGTGGAGGGGTGGCGAGACGGTCGTGGTCAGGCTCCGTCCGGACCTCCCCGTCGACGTGACCGTCCAGGCCGGCAGCATCGTGGCCACCAGGCTCGAGGGCGGGCTCCGCTTCGTGGTCGAGGCCGGATCGCTCAAGGCGTCGGACTGCCAGGGCCCGCTGGACGGCCGTGTCGAGGCGGGCAGCGCCAAGCTGGACTGGCTTCTCGATCGAGGCAGTTCCAAGCTTCGGTGCGAGCTGGGCAGCATCCAGATGCGCCTCGATCCGCGATCCGACGTCACCGTCCTGGCCAAGGCTGAGCTCGGCTCGGTGGAGCTGGGCCCCGGCGCAACCGCGACGGGTGACGGACGTCGGTCCCTCGTCGTCGGTGCCGGCCACGCCAGTCTCGACGTCGCCGTCGAGCTCGGCTCGGTGAAGGTCGGGGTGGCCCAATGACTCCCCGCGAGGTGACGTCCTACGGCGACCAGGGCTCGACTGTGCATCGCCCACCGGGCGACTGCCCGGTCTGTGCGGCCCACCTGACGATCACCCGGCTCGGGTGCACGGCCTGCGGCACCGAGCTGTCCGGCGCCTTCGAGCTCTCCCCCTTCGCCGGATTGTCCCCGGAGGACCACGAGATGCTGCGCGTCTTCCTCGTCTCCCGCGGCAACATGCGCGAGCTCGAGCGGCATCTCGGTGTCAGCTATCCGACCGCACGCCAGCGTTTCGCCGAGCTGCTCGTCAGGCTCGAGCTCGAGGGTGGCGGCGCGGAGCCACCCGTCGACCGCGACAAGGTCCTGGCAGACCTGGCCGCCGGTCGAGTGTCCGTCGACGAGGCCGAGGAGGCTCTCCGCTCGCTCGGCCTCGGCTGATCCACCGACCCCCCGCTCCCGCGCACCTGCCGGGAGCTCTCCCTCTCACGCCCGCACACCGTCGTACGAACCGAAGGAGCACGTCATGTATCCCCAGGCCCCCCTCCACGCACAGGTCCACAGCGACCGACTGACCGCCGCCGCACGCGAGCGCCAGTGGCGCCAGGTGATCGCCGAGGCCCGGGCGCGCCGTCGGCTCGAGCGAGCCGAACGGCGTGCAGCCCAGGCCCGGGTGACCCTGATCAGGCTCGCCGACGCCCCCCGGCTGTCCCGCCGTCAGGCCTGACCGCTCGCAGGGTGTTCGCACAGCGTCGCGCGGTGATCCCGTGTGATGGCGTGTGGTGCCGCCCGGGAAACCGAGTGGTGCTGTGTCGGTGCCCCCGCCTAGCGTGAGTCGTGCCCGTGCCGCCAGCACCAGCTCCAACGCAGCGAAACGGTCGACGGCACGGTCGACCGCACCGTGACCCCGACCACGACGAGAGGAACCTCTGATGACCGACGCCATCGTGGCGGAGGGTCTGGTCAAGACCTTCAAGGGCGGGGTCCGGGCCCTCGACGGGGTCGACCTTCGGGTGCAACAGGGCACCGTGCTCGGTCTGCTCGGGCCCAACGGTGCTGGCAAGACCACCACCGTGCGCATCCTGGCGACCCTGCTGCGCCCCGATGGCGGACGCGCCACCGTGGCCGGCTATGACGTCGTGAAGGACGCGACCAAGCTCCGGCGGGTCATCGGTCTCTCGGGCCAGTACGCCGCCGTGGACGAAAACCTGACCGGGCGGGAGAACCTCTACCTGTTCGGCCGGCTCTACCAACTGTCCAAGCAGGTGTCGCGCCAACGCGCAGACGAGTTGCTCGATCAGTTCTCTCTCAGCGACGCCGGCGACCGCGTCGCCAAGAACTACTCCGGCGGCATGCGCCGACGCCTCGACTTGGCCAGTGCGTTGATCGGCCGACCCTCACTGCTGTTCCTCGACGAACCGACGACGGGGCTCGACCCGCGCAGCCGGTTGGGCATGTGGGACGTCATCCGCGGCCTGGTGCGAGACGGCACGACGCTGCTGCTGACCACTCAATACCTTGAAGAGGCCGACGAGCTGGCTGACGAGATAGCCGTCGTCGATCACGGTCGGATCATCGCCCAGGGCACGGCTGACGACCTCAAGGGGCAGGTCGGCGGCGAACGTATCGAGGTCGTGGTCCATCACCACGACGACGTCGCGAGGGCGGTCGGTCTGATCCGCGGCACGTCCGATCTCGAGGTCGGAGTGGACACCCACACGCGCCGGATCACGGTCCCTGCGGCCGGAGGTGCCAATCAGCTCATCGATGTCGTCCGAGCGCTTGGCGATGAACACATCACCATCGACGATGTCGGACTGCGCAGGCCCACGCTCGACGACGTCTTCCTCAGCCTGACGGGCCACGCGGCCGAGGTGGACGAAGGTCGAGCCGACGGCGATTCCGAGCAGGCGACTCCAGCCGATTCATCGCTCACCCCCGGGAGCCCGTCATGAGCACCGTGAAGTCCCCACCGCCGGCCGTCGTCTCGACGGAGCGGAGCCTGCCGCCGGCCGTCTCCGACGGACTCACCGTGGCGTGGCGCAACCTCAAGCGCATCCCCCGCATCCCCGAGCTGGCGATCTTCGCGATCATTCAGTCGGTCGTCTTCGTGCTCCTGTTCGCGTTCGTGTTCGGCGGGGCGATCCCGCTTCCGGGCGGAGCCTCCTATCGCGAGTTCCTGATGCCCGGAATCTTCATCCAGACCCTGGCCTTCGCGTCCGTCACCACCGCCATCGGTATGACCGAGGACATGAACAAGGGGATCATCGACAGGTTCAGGTCCTTGCCGATGGCTCGCTCGGCGGTCTTGTCCGGCCGGACGACCTCTGACCTGGTCTACAACGCCGGGATCATCGTGGTCCTGATGCTCACCGGCTTGGCGGTCGGTTGGCGGGTCCACACCAACGTCGGCGACTTTCTCCTCGGCTGCCTGCTGATGCTGGGCTTCGCCTACGCGATGGCGTGGGTCGGTGTCTATGTCGGCCTGCGGGTGCCCACCGTCGAGGTGGCTCAGCAGGTGGGCTTCATCGTGATCTTCCCGCTGTCGTTCCTGTCCAGCGCGTTTGTGCCGATCGCCACCATGCCGTCGTGGATGCAGCCGATCGCCGAGTGGAACCCGGTGAGCACGCTCACGTCCTCGCTGCGTGACCTGTTCGGCAATCCGAACCCGTTCTCGACCGACGCCTTCCCCGCGCAGCACCCGTTCCTGGTGTCGGTGTGCTGGATCGTCGGGACCCTCGTCGTCTTTGTGCCGCTGGGCATCCATCGCTATCGCACGACGACCCGCTAGGCCTCACAAGGCAGACGGGACAGGGGCGCACTCAGCTGGCCAGCGCCGTCAACCGGCGTAGGGCTCCACGGCCTTGACCTGCACGGTGATGTCGCGCCCGTTCGGGGCGGTGTAGACGACGGTGTCACCGACGGCCGCGCCAAGAACGGCCGCACCCAGCGGGCTGCCTTGGCTGTAGACCTCGAAGTCGTCACCCGGACTGACCTCGCGGCTGCCGAGCAGGAAGCGCAGCGGGTCGCCCATCAGGTCCACCGTGACGACCTGTCCGAGACCGACGACCCCGTCATCGGTGGCGGGCGCCTCGCCGACCGACGCGTCCTCGAGCAGCGCCTGGAGCTGGCGGATGCGGGCCTCGTTCTTGCCCTGCTCGTCCTTGGCCGCGTGATAGCCGCCGTTCTCCTTCAGGTCTCCCTCTTCGCGGGCAGCCTCGATCCGCTTGACGATGAAGGAGCGTCCTTCACCGGTCGCGTGGTCGTACTCGGCCTTGAGGCGGTCGTAGGCCTCCTGGGTCAGCCAGGTGGTCACGGTGTGAATCTCCTCGGATCGGGGGTTTTCGCGGGCGTGGTGAACGTCTCAGGGTACGCGCGTGCCGACACCGCCGCAGTCACGCACGATCACCGTCACGGCTCGACCAGTCGTCGTGAGGGTCGTCTCGACGACCGACACCGGGCTCACCGCTGGGGTCTCGACGATCTCGACTCCCACCGGCTGCGTGTAGCGGTCCTTGGCCACGATCTCGCAACGCACCACCTGGTTGCCCCTGTTGGTGATCTCGATCACGGCGCGGGTCTGTGCGTCGGATTCCACGGTGTAGGTCCGCACCCGGGCGGCGTACGGATCCTGGGCTGACCACCACCAGGCGCCGAAGCCCAGGACCGCGACGACTGCGAGGATCACGGCCGTCAACGCCAGCGCCGTACGGCGTCGGGCCGAGCGCGGCGGACGGCGTCCGTAGCGCGCGTCGAGGTCGGTCACCCCGCCATTCTGTCGGGGGGCGTTGTGTCTCGCTGCCTCCCGCGTCTGGGATCATGGACGCGTGACCGATGACCCCACTGAGCCGCTGAGGCTGCTGGCTGTCCATGCCCATCCCGACGACGAGTCGAGCAAGGGAGCGGCGACGACCGCGCGCTACGTCCGTGAGGGCGTCGACGTCCTGGTGGTCAGCTGTACCGGCGGCGAGCGCGGCGACATCCTCAACCCTGCGCTGAAGGACGACCCGACGATCCAGGCCGACATCGCCGCGACCCGCCGCGCCGAGATGGCCAATGCTCGCGACATCCTGGGGGTCCGGCACGAGTGGCTGGGTTTCGTCGACTCCGGGTTCCCGGAGGGTGACCCGTTGCCGCCGCTCCCCGAGGGCTGCTTCGCCGCGCTGCCGCTCGAGCAGGTGACCGAGCCGCTCGTGCGGATCGTCCGTGACTTCCGGCCGCACGTGATCACGACCTATGACGAGAACGGCGGCTATCCGCACCCCGATCACATCCGCACCCACGAAGTGGCCGTGGCCGCCTTCGAAGCCGCCGCAGACCCCGACCTGTTTCCGGCTGCCGGCGACCCGTGGCAGCCGCTGAAGCTCTACTACAGCCTGGGCTTCCACAAGCCTCGGATCGAGGCGCTCGACGCAGCTGCCGTCGCGGCCGGGTTGGAGCCCCCCTTCGCCAAGTGGTTGGAAGACTGGGAGGACAAGCCGGAAGACCTGGAGCGGCTGACTACGCGGGTGGAGTGCGGCGATTTCTTCGCCGTGCGCGACGCGGCGCTGCGCGCCCACGCGACGCAGGTCGACCCCCACGGCGCCTGGTTCTCCATCCCCCTGCCGCTGCAGCAGCAGGCCTGGCCGACCGAGGACTACCAGCTGGCTCGTTCCCTGGTCGACACGGCACTGCCGGAGGACGATCTGTTCGCCGGGATCCGGATGTCGGCCGACCTCGCTGAGTCGGGCTGACGGCCATGGCCGTCCTGGCCGCGTGGGGGACCCCCGTGGTCGACACCCTGGTCGACACCGTGTCGGCCGCCGCGGTCTGGCTGGGTACACCGTCCACGCAGCCTCGTGAGCTGACCGACGAGATCGTGCGGCCCGGGTGGCTCGGGTTCGGCGTGTTCCTGGCGCTGGTTGCCGCGTGCTACCTGCTGTTCCGGTCGATGAGGCATCAGTTGAGCAAGGTCGACTTCGACGAGGACGATCCCGGCAACGGTCGCGCGAAGACACCTCCCCCCGACGACCCCCCGGCCACCCCTACCCCCACCCCTCCCTCGTGATCATGCGCAAGTGGCCCCTCGTCGCCCGCCTGCCTCAGCCCGCCCCGCCGACCCCTTCTTCGTGATCATGCGCAAGTGGCCCCTCGCCAGCCGCTCGCCGGGTGACCGGGTCAGGTCTTTCGCAGCTTCTTGATCTGCCCGCGCCTCTTCTTGGCCGAGATCCGTCGTTCGGTGGCCCCCTTGGACGGTTTGGTCGGACGCCGCTTGCGCGGGGGCGGGGCGGTCGCCTCGGTCAGCAGCGCCACCAGCCGGGCCTCGGCCGCCTCCCGGTTCTGCAGCTGGCTGCGCTGCTCGGAGGCAGCCACCGTCAGGACGCCGTTGGCGAGCCGGCCGCTGAGCCGTTCAAGGGCTCGCGCCTTCAGGGTCGGGCTGAACGCGGTCGAGGCGGCCACGTCGTAGGACAGCTCAGCACGCGAGTCGCTCGTGTTGACCCCCTGGCCCCCGGGCCCGGACGAGCGGGAGAAGCGCCACGTCAGCTCCCGCTCGGGGATGACCGTGGCGCGCACGCGCAGATCGCCGGGCACGGACGCACCCTCAGGCGGGGACGGGACTGAGCCGGAAGACGCGGATCTCGCGCCCCGCACGTGCGGCGTAGGTGTCGTAGGCGGGCCAGACCTTGGTCACCAGCGACCAGACGCGCTCGCGCTCAGCCCCTTCGAGCAGCTCCGCGGTCACCGGGATCCGCTCGCCCTCGAGCGTGACCGCCGCCGTGGGCGTGGCCAGCAGGTTGCCCGACCAGGCCGGGTGATGCGCCTGCCCCCAGTTGGAGGCCGTGACCACGTAGTCGTCGCCGTCGCGGGCATACAGCAGCGGTACGTCGCGGGGGAGCCCGGAGCGGCGCCCCGTCGTCGTCAGGAGCAGCTCGGGGACCACGCCCTTGCCGATCACGCTCCAGCGGCCGCCGCTGGCCCGCTGCACGGCCCGGTCCACCGGCACCAGGGCCCGGCCCAACCGTGCGAACCAGCGCTGGTGCCCGAGGCGTCGGATGACATCGGCGTAGCCCATCGAGCCAGCATGTCAGGACCGTCCGCGCGGACGGGGAGCCACCGGGCATCCGGTCTGATCCAATGGGTCGATGCCCAACCGGTTGGCTGCCTCGGCCTCGCCGTACCTCCTGCAGCACCAGGACAACCCGGTCGACTGGTGGGAGTGGAGTCCGGAGGCTTTTGCGGAGGCGCGCCGCCGCGAGGTACCCGTCCTGCTCAGCGTGGGCTACGCGGCCTGCCATTGGTGCCACGTCATGGCGCACGAGTCGTTCGAGGACGCCGCCACCGCCGAGCGCATGAACCGCGCGTTCGTCAACATCAAGGTCGACCGCGAGGAGCGCCCCGACGTCGACGCGGTCTACATGGACTACGTCCAGGCGTTGACCGGTCAGGGAGGCTGGCCGATGACCGCCTTCCTCACCCCGGACGGCGAGGCCTTCTACGCCGGCACCTATTTCCCACCTACGCCACGGCACGGCCTGCCGTCCTTCGGGCAGCTGCTCGAGTCGATCGAGACCACCTGGGCGCAACGGCGCGACGACGTGCACCAGGCCGCAAGCCGCATCACCGCCGCGCTGGCCGAGCGCCGAAGCGATCTCCCGGCCGGGTCCACGCCGCCCGCCGCCGACGACCTCGCCGCCGCGGTGACCACGCTGTCGACGACGTACGACGCTGCGCGCGGTGGTTTCGGCGGAGCACCCAAGTTCCCTCCGTCGATGGTTCTCGAGTGGCTGCTTCGCCACCACGCCCGGACCGGCGACGAGCGCGCCCTGGCCATGGCGGAGGGCACGCTCGAGGCGATGGCGCGTGGCGGCATCTACGACCAGCTCGGCGGGGGTTTCGCGCGCTACTCGGTCGACGCGGACTGGGTGGTGCCGCACTTCGAGAAGATGCTCTACGACAACGCCCTCCTGCTTCGCGTCTACTTGCACTGGTGGCGCGCGACCGGCCACCCGCTGGCGCGACGGGTGGTGGAGGAGACCGCCGAGTTCCTGCTCACCGACCTGCGCACGCCCGAGGGTGGTTTCGCCTCGGCGCTCGACGCCGACACCGACGGGGTCGAGGGGCTCACCTACGCGTGGACGCCCGCCGAGCTCATCGACGTGCTCGGACCGACGGACGGGGCCTGGGCCGCGTCTTTGCTGCGCGTCACGCCCCAGGGCACGTTCGAGCACGGGTCGTCGACCCTCCAGCTCCTCGAGGGCCCCGAGCGGACGGACGTCGAACGCTGGTCGAGGGCTCGTGGGCAGCTGCTTGCCGCCCGGCGGGCGCGGCCGCAACCGGGTCGGGACGACAAGGTCGTCGCGGCCTGGAACGGACTGGCCATCGCCGCTCTCGCCGAGGCCGGCGCCCTCCTCGAGCGACCCGACTGGGTGGCTGCGGCCCGGACGGCCGCCGACCTGCTGGTGACGGTGCACCTGGGCGAGGGAGGCGAGGGCTCTGCCAGCGGCCGGCTCGTGCGTGTGTCGCGCGCGGGTCAGGCGGGTCGTCACGCCGGGGTGCTTGAGGACTACGCCGACGTCGCCGAGGGATTTCTCGCGCTCGGCAGTGTGACCGGCCATCAGGATTGGGTCGACCGGGCCGGTCGCCTGCTCGACGTCGTTCTCGACCACTTCCGCGCCGACGACGGCTCGCTGTTCGACACGGCCGACGACGCAGAGGTGCTGGTTCAGCGCCCCAAGGACCCCGGCGACAACGCGACTCCGTCGGGGCAGGCGGCAGCCGCCGGAGCCCTGCTGAGCTATGCGGCACTGACCGGCTCCGCCCGGCACCGGGGGGCCGCAGAGGCGGCGCTCGGCCCGTACCAGGAGCTGGGCCGCCGCCACCCCCGGTTTGCCGGGTGGGGCCTGGCCGTCTCGGAGGCGCTGGTCGACGGGCCGCGCGAGGTCGCCGTCGTCGGACCGGCGGGTCGTGATGACACCGGGGTGCTCCATCGCGCCGCGCTGGGCAGCTCGGCGCCGGGCGCGGTGGTGGCCGTGGGCGACCCCGCCGAGGCCTCGACGATCCCCCTGCTGCTCGACCGGCCGATGATCGGCGGCACCGCGACGGCCTATGTCTGCCGCGGGTTCGTCTGCGACCGGCCGGTCACCGACCCCGACGATCTCCGCGCACTGCTCGGACGCCGAGACCCTCCGGCACCCACCCTGGCGCCAAACCTGAGGAGCTGACTGCTGCCATGCCCGCTCGATCGCTTGATCTACCCACCGTTGGTGGTGGTGTCGTGGTCGGCCACGACGGCTCGACCTCGGCTGACCGTGCCCTCGCCTTCGGGGCCGATGAGGCCAGGCTTCGCGGCTTGCCGCTGCACGTCGTGCGCGCCTGGTCGGTGACCTCGACAGCTCGCCCGCCCGGTACGCCCACGGGTGTGGTCGCCTCCGAGGAGGAGTACGCCGCCGCGGTCACCGCAGACCTCGAGGACGCGGTTGCTCGGGTGGTGAGCGACCCCTCGGGACTCGACGTACGGCTGCACGCCGTCCACGGATCGCCTGCCGCGGTGCTGGTCGGGGTGTCGGCGGACGCCGCCCTGCTGGTGGTCGCCTCGCGGGGGCGCGGCGGGTTCACGGGGCTGCTGATCGGGTCGACGTCTGAGCAGGTCGTGCGCCACGCGGACTGCCCGGTGGTCGTGCTGCGGGGATAGGACGCGAGAGCCAAGGCCAGTTGACTTGTCGTGTAATTGTGTAATCATCATTACATGACACATTCTTTGTCCAGTGAGAGCACAACCGACGAGATCCGCGGGTGGTTCACCGGCCGCCTGCCCCAGGACTGGTTCACCGGCCCGGTCGACGTGGTCGCCGACCGCGACGAGATCACGGTTGTCGGTGCGCTGAATCCGCCCACCACCGCCGCCGACGCCTCCGAGGGAGAGCGCGACGCCGCGGTCGCCGGCCTGATCAAGGCCTTCCGCGAGTCGACGCGCGACCAGCGCATCGAGATCGCTCGTGAGATCGAGCACAGCACCGGCCGCAAGGTCAGCTGGGGCGTGGAGGTCGGTGACCGTCGCCGACTGTTCACGACCCTGTCGGTGCCGGCCATGACCCGCCTGCGGCAAGCCGACCGGCAGGTCCTCGACACCCTGGTGGAGGCGGGCGTTGCGCGCTCGCGCTCGGATGCCCTGGCCTGGTGCGTACGCCTGGTCGCGGCCAACAGCGACGCGTGGCTCGCGGACCTCCGCTCGGCCATGGAAGGCGTCGCCAAGGTGCGCGCGGAGGGTCCGACCGCCTGATCGCCCCTGATCGCGTGGGCTGCGCGGTGACCGTCTAGTTCGTGGCGATGACGATGACCACGGCGATGTACTGAAGGATGTAGGCCACGATCGTGCAGGCGTGGAAGATCTCGTGGAAGCCGAACCACGAGGGGAACGGGTCTGGTCGGCGGAGGGCGTAGACGAGCCCGCCGACGGTGTAGACGAGGCCACCGGCCAACAGCAGCACGAGGACCGCGACGCCTCCGCGCGAGGTGAAGTCGGGAAGGAAGAAGACCGCAGTCCAGCCCATGGCGACGTAGGCCGGGACGTAGAGCCAGCGCGGGGCGCTCACCCAGGCCACCCGGAACACGACCCCGGCGAACGCGGCGGTCCAGATGATCCACAGCAGCGCCGCCTGCCGCCCACCCTCGAGCAGGATCACGGAGAACGGGGTGTAGGTGCCGGCAATGAGCAAGAAGATGTTGGCGTGGTCGAACCTCTTGAGCCAACCGTGCGCCCGCGGTGACCACCGACCCCGGTGATAGGTCGCCGAGACGGTGAACAACAGCGTGGTCGTGAAGGCGTAGACCGTCGCGGCGACCATCTCGCTCGTCCCTCGAGCCACAGCCATGACGATGAGCCCGCAGATCGCGGCCACGGGCGCGGCGCCCAGGTGCAGCCACCCGCGCAGCTTGGGTCGTAGCGCCTCGGGGACGTGCTCCCCGGCCCGCTCGACGGCCGCGCCGACCGTACGGTCCAGGGTGCGCGCGACGGCTCCCTCGACGTCACCGTCGACATGACCCTCGACGTCGGGCCGCTGCGGGTCGCTCACCAGACGAGACTAACCTACGGCTCCGTAAGTTACTAGCCAGTAACGATTGGGCTCACCCGTCCTTCCCGGCCTGGCCGGACCAGGCCGCCCGGCTGGCTACCCTGGGGGTGAAGGAGGGCGCATGGGGCCGATCGGACTCGTGTACGGGGCGTACGAAAGCCATCTCCTGCGCTCCATCGACCCGGCCACGCGGCCGCGCCACGTCGGGGTCATCCTCGACGGCAACCGCCGGTGGGCGCGGTCGTCGGGCCAGTCCACGGCCCACGGGCACCGCGCCGGGGCCGAGAAGATCGAGGATCTCCTCGGGTGGTGCGAGGACGTCGGCGTCGAGATCGTCACGGTCTGGTTGCTCTCCACCGACAACCTGGCGCGGTCGCAGGAAGAGCTGGCGCCGCTGCTGGCGATCATCGAGGAGACGGTGGCCGAGCTGGCCGCCCGCCGCCGGTGGGTCGTCAACCCGGTGGGAGCGCTCGATCTGCTGCCCTCGTCCACGACGACCGCCCTCAAGGCGGCCGCAGACGCCACGGCCGACATCGACGGCCTCACCGTCAACGTGGCGGTCGGCTACGGAGGACGGCGCGAGATCGCCGACGCCGTACGGTCGCTGCTGCAGGAGCAGGCCGACGCCGGCACCACCCTCGACGACCTGGCCAAGGTGCTCGACGTCGATCACATCGCGGCCCACCTCTACACCAAGGGCCAGCCCGATCCCGACCTCGTGATCCGTACCAGCGGAGAACAGCGCCTCGGGGGTTTCCTCCTGTGGCAGAGCGCGCGATCGGAGTTCTACTTCTGCGAGGCCTACTGGCCCTCCTTCCGCAAGGTCGACTTCCTCCGGGCCGTGCGCGCCTACGCAGCCAGGCACCGGCGCTTCGGCGCCTGAGGATCGCCGACACGCCATCTCGCGGAGGCCCAGCCTCCGCGCATCGTTCATCGGCCGGACGTAGCGTCGGAGGGGTCGGCCGGGCAGGGCGCCGGGTCGCCACGGGAGGCCTGCCTCGTGCCAGTCACCACCCGCCGCCGTGCCGGACGACGCACCTACGTCCTGGACACGAGCGTGCTGCTCTCCGACCCGCACGCACTACTCCGGTTCGACGAGCACGAGGTCGTGCTCCCGGTCGTGGTCATCTCCGAGCTGGAGGCCAAACGGTCGCACCCGGAGATCGGCTACTTCGCCCGGCAGGCGTTGCGGCTGCTCGACGACCTGAGGGTCAAGCACGGCCGCCTCGACGAGCCGCTGCCCGTCAGCGACGCCGGCGGCACCATCAGGGTGGAGCTCAACCACACCGACGCAGAGGTGCTGCCCGCCGGATTCCGCTTGGCGGACAACGACTCTCGCATCCTTGCGGTGGCCCGCAACCTGCAGGCCGAAGGGCACGACGTCACGCTGGTGAGCAAGGACCTGCCGATGCGGGTCAAGGCGTCGGCCGTCGGGCTGCGAGCCGAGGAATACCTCGCGGAGCTGGCCGTAGAGTCCGGCTGGACCGGGATGGACGAGCTGGAGATCGCCAGCGCGGACCTCGACGTGCTCTACGACGAGCACGTGCTCGACCTGCCGGAGGCCCGTGAGCTGCCCTGCCACACCGGTCTTGTCCTGCTCAGCGATCGCGGAAGCGCGCTCGGGCGGGTCACCCCCGACAAGCGAATCCGGCTGGTCCGCGGTGACCGAGAAGCCTTCGGTCTGCACGGTCGCAGCGCGGAGCAACGGGTGGCCCTCGACCTCTTGCTCGACCCCGAGGTCGGCATCGTCTCCCTCGGCGGTCGCGCGGGCACGGGGAAGTCTGCCCTGGCCCTGTGCGCCGGCCTCGAGTCCGTTCTCGAACGACGAGAGCACCGCAAGGTCGTGGTCTTCCGACCGCTGTTCGCGGTGGGGGGTCAGGATCTCGGCTACCTGCCGGGCACCGAGGCGGAGAAGATGAGCCCCTGGGGGCAGGCGGTCTTCGACACCTTGTCGGCGCTCATGACCACCGAGGTGGTCGAGGAGGTCGTCGACCGCGGCATGCTCGAGGTGCTTCCGCTGACCCACATCAGGGGTCGGTCGCTGCACGACTCCTATGTCGTCGTGGATGAGGCCCAGAGCCTGGAGCGCAACGTTCTGCTCACCGTGCTGTCGCGCATCGGGCAGGGATCACGCGTCGTGCTGACCCATGACGTGGCCCAGCGCGACAACCTCCGGGTCGGCCGCCACGACGGAGTCGTCGCCGTCGTCGAGAAGCTCAAGGGGCACCCCCTGTTCGCCCACATCACGCTGACCCGCAGCGAGCGGTCCCCGATCGCGGCGCTCGTCACCGAGATGCTGGAGGACCTGTCCGTGTGACGGTCGAGAGTGGGGGTGGACGGTTGGCAGCCGGCGAATGGTCACGCAGAGTGATCAGATCGACCGTTACGCGCTGTAGTTATCCACAGGATGTGACTCAGCCCACGTGGCTTCGAGTTGGCATGTGTCGGTGCACCTTGCCATGGTTGAACGGTCCGACCCCGCGTACGGCGCCCTGAGAGCACCTAGCTCAGGCCCCTTTCTTCCCCTCGCGCGGGCCGCCCCTCCGCCGATCTCGAGGCGTTTCGGTTCCTACCGAACGCCACCGGTGATCGCTGTGGAGAGACCGGCCCCGCGGCCGTACGCCGCCCGATCCTCGACGTGCCCTCATCGCGGCACGACCTCGACGGAGCGGGTCTGAGTTTGTCGCTTCGACGGTCAGTCTTGCCCCGGTCTCCTCCGGAAAGACCCTGACAGCAACGTCGGCGGCCGGCCCGCGAAAGGGGTTCCGCGCACGGCCTCGTGGCCCAGCCAGTCCGACCGGTTGAGGCGCTCGGTCCGTGCACGCCGAAAGGAACATGCGATGCACCGGATTTCCATCCGGTCTACCAGCAAACCCACCCTCTTCCGAGGGTTGGGCGTTGCCACCGCGGTCGTGGTCGCCACGGCCACCCTGGGCGTCACCCAGAACGCGTTCGGATCGGTCGACCGACCGATCGTCGCCTCCTCACCCAACTCCGTTGTCGCGGCCCAGGCCGCCTACGTGCGCACGGCTGCAGCAGCCGACCACCGTGCCGCACTCGCGAAGGCCGAGCATCGGGCCGCTGAGAAGGCCGCCGCCAAGAAGGCCGCCAAGAAGAAGGCGGAGAAGAAGGCCAAGAAGAAGGCTGCTCAGAAGTTGGCCGCGAAGCGTGCGGCTGCTGCGCGCCAGGCGCTGGCTGTTCGGGCCACCCGCTCAGCCGCAGCCGTACGACCCGGCACCAACCGCGCGCTCGGCAAGCAGATGGCCGCCGCTCGTGGTTGGGGAGACCAGCAGTTCGTGTGTCTCGACCAGCTCTGGACGCGCGAGTCCGGATGGTCGCAGCGAGCCGCAAACTCCTCGGGCGCCTACGGAATCCCGCAGGCTCTGCCTGGATCGAAGATGGCGGCCGCAGGATCGGACTGGGCGACCAACCCGAAGACCCAGATCACCTGGGGCCTCAACTACATCGGCCACCGTTACGGCACGCCGTGTGGTGCGTGGGGCGCGTTCCAGTCCAAGGGCTGGTACTGACTCCGGCTCCTCAGAACGAGCCGTCCGGCTGCCACCGGCAGAACAGCGGTGGCAGCCGGACGGGTTCGAGCGACGAGGCCACGTTTCAGACCAGTGCTGCGCACTGACCGGTGGCACGCCCTCCCACGATGTTGACCGCTCCGGGAGTGAATCCCCCGGACACCCCCGGGCTCAGGTTGCTGCAGATGAGGTTGTGCCGGATCTTGTTCTGCACGATGTAGACGCCGGGTGCGCCGGGATCAACGTCGTGCAGCGTGATGTTGCGCAGCCGGACGGTGCCGCCGACCCGGTTGAAGAGGACGCCGACCCACTCGGTGGTCTGGCCCATCACGGTGAGGTTGCGACGGAACGTGTTGTTCTTGATCGACCAAGGAATCATCGGGTCGCCGCCGCCGATCACCCTGACGTGGCCTCTGACCCTGATCCCGTTCAGCAGGACGGCTGTCGCGTTGATGGCCGTGACCTTGCCCTTGATGAAGATGTCCGAGTGTCCCATCGGGTCCACCGCGCACTCATGCGCGGAGTTGCCCGTGTAGGACGGCGGTTGACAGCCGAGACCGAGCAGCGAGCCCCGGCCTGCGAAGACGTTGCCGCGAACGAAGATCTTCGACGGGGCGCTCTGCGCGTCAAAGGTCGCGTGCCGCCTGACTTTCAGGTTCCGGTCCACGCGGATCACGGCATTGGGCGCTACGGCGCACTCGCCCTTGACGGTGAGGCTGGCGTAGTGCCCGGACGGGACCTCGCCGCCGGTACACGTGTAGTGCTTCGGCTTGGGCGTGTGGTGCCCGGAGGCGGCGGCAGGGACGCCCGAGAGCGCCAGAGCCGCCACAGCGGCAGCGACCGTGACAAAGCCGATCCGTGACTTTCTCATCGTGACCTGACCCTCCTGTTGCGGTGCAACGCGAAGACCGAACGAATTGCGGCGCACCGAGAAGACCGAACGAACTCGGTATACCCCCGTCGACCGGAGAAGGGAAGATCACGATCGGCTATCCAAGAGCACCGGGCGCGCAGCGTGCACCCAAGGTCACTGTCGGTTGCGTGAGGGCCGAGCTCGGGAAGAGAGTTGCTGCGGCTAGTGTCATCCGGTGGCCCAGACGTTGCCGGCGCTCACCTTCCTGGGCCATAGCGCCGTCCGGCTGGACATCGGGGGCCGCCGGGTCATCACCGATCCGGTCCTGCGCCAGCGGGTGACCTTCCTGGCGCGGCTGGCGATCCCTTTGCCCGCTTCGTCGTACGCCGACCTCGACCTGGTCCTGATCAGCCACCTCCACCACGACCATTGCGACCTGCCGTCCTTGCGGATGCTCGGTCCCGACGTGGTCATCATGGTGCCGATCGGCGCCGGAGAATTGGTTACGTGGCAAGGGTTTCTCCAACGTTCACGAGATCGGTGTCGGTGAGACGTACGTGGATGGGGAGCTCACGGTCAGGGCGGTCTCCGCCGTCCACGACGGCAAGCGCGAGCCGCTGGGACCGCGAGCCGCGGCGATCGGGTACGTGCTGGAAGCGGGGGAGGCCTGTGTCTACTTCGCGGGCGACACCGATCTCTACCCAGGCATGGCCGACCTCGCGGACCAGGTCGACGTCGCGCTGCTCCCGGTGTGGGGGTGGGGTCCCAACCTCGGGCCAGGACACCTCGATCCGCAGCGGGCAGCCCAGGCGGCAGGGGTCGTAGGCGCTCGCTTCGCCGTCCCCGTCCACTGGGGAACGCTCTATCCCTACGGAATGCGACGGGCGCTGCCGTCGCGGCTCTACGATCCTCCTCGTGCGTTCGCGTCAGCGGTGACGCGTCTGGAGCTCCCGGTCCAGGTTCTGCACACCCCACCAGGCATGCGCGTGACTTTCACGCCCTAGGAGGCCAGCCGAGATGACCGAGCCGACGCCGACTCCCGGCGCGCCCGACAGGGCAGCGATCGCTCAGGGGACGGCGCTCGTCAAGGGTGCGCGCCACGGGGTCTGGCCCCGACTACGAGGACTCTTGTGGACGTGGATCGTCACGGCCGTGTCGCTGTGGATCGCCTTCGAGGTCGTGCCCGGACTCGACCACGACGGTTTCGGCTCGATCGTCGGTCTGGCCCTCGTCGTCGGCCTGGTCGGACTGGTCATCAGGCCGCTGCTCAACCGGCTGGCCCTCGCTCTCGGCTGGGTCGGCATCTTCATCCTCGCCCTGTTCGCGCAGACGGTCGTGCTCTGGGCGGCGATCGTCATCGCGCGCGACGTCTCGTACACCTCCCTGCTGTCGGTCTTCGCTGCGGCATGGCTGGCGGCGCTGGTCGCGACGGCCGTCGGCTTCCTCGACTCCGTCGACGAGGACGAGGTGTTTCTCGCGCACGTGGTGCGCACCGCCCGCCGACGCCAAGGTGTCGTGGAGGCGACCGACGAACCCGGTTTGGTCGTCATCCAGCTCGACGGTGTGCCGCAGCCGTTGTTGAGGTTCGCCGTGATGAACGGCACCGTGCCCACGATCAGCCGTTGGATCCGCGAGGGCACCCACACCTTGAACGGGTGGACGGCACGCGTGCCGTCGACCACGCCGATCTCCCAGGCGGGCATCCTGCACGGCTACACCGAGGACATGCCGGCTTTCCGTTGGTATGAAAAGGAGTCCGGCAAACTCCTCGTCGCGAACCACCCACCGGACGCGGCGGTGATCGAGGCGCGGATCTCGGACGGCCACGGTCTGCTGGCCGACGGCGGCGTCAGCGTGAGCAATCTGTTCAGCGGCGACGCGCCGGTCTCCATGCTGACCATGAGTAGCTTCGGCAAGGATCGCCGCGGAGGCATCGGGAGCTCCGGCGACTACGGCGCTTTCTTCGCGACGCCTTACGGCTTCACTCGGTCGTTGTTCCGCACGATCGGGGAGATGGTCAAGGAGTGGTTCCAGGGACGGCGACAGGTCAGTCGCGACATGCAGCCCCGCATTCATCGACACGGCTCCTACATCGCATTGCGCGGCATCACCAACGTGATCCAGCGTGACCTCATCACGGCGCTGATGGCCGAACAGCTCCTGGCCGGCACCAAGGTGCTCTACGCCGACTACCTCGACTACGACGAGGTCGCCCATCACGCGGGCGTCGCGCGCGAGGAGTCACTGCGGTCGATGGAGGGCGTGGACAAGGTCATCGGGATGTTGCAGAGGGTGTCCGAGCAAGCTCCTCGGCCCTATCACTTCGTCGTGCTGTCCGACCACGGGCAGAGCCAGGGAGCGACGTTCCTCCAGCGCTACGGGGCGTCCCTCGAGGACACGGTCCGCGAGCTGATGGGCGGAGCCGACGGGGTGGCCGCCGCGACCGGCAACGACGAGGACTGGGGCCCGCTCAACATCTTCTTGTCCGATCTGTCCCGACAATCGGGCTTCTCGGCATCGATGACCCGCGCCGTCGTCGGTGGTCGCCAAGAGGGTGGTGCAGTGTCGCTGGGGCCACGCGCCCAGGCGAGCCAGGACGCCGGCGAGCGCCCGGAGCTCGTCGTTGCGGGGTCAGGGAACCTGGGTCTGGTGTGGTTCGCGCGCGAGCCGGGCCGGCTGACCATCGAGGACATGGAGCAGCGCTGGCCGGGGATGGTGTCGGCGTTGGCCCGCCATCCCGGGGTGTCGGTGGTGGTGGCGATGTCGGCGGCCGACGGGTTGGTCGCGCTGGGCCGCGACGGGGTGCGCGTGCTGGGCACCGGGATGGTCGAGGGAGTCGATCCGTTCGCCGTCTTCGGCGACAAGGCCGAGCGAGCTGCGGCCGACTTCGCGCGCGCTGCGTCGTTCAGCAACGCGCCTGATCTCTACCTCAACTCGGTCTTCGATCCCGACACCCTCGAGGTCGCGGCCTTCGAGGAGCTCGTGGGCTGTCACGGTGGCGTGGGCGGCTGGCAGACCGAGCCGATCCTCGTGCACCCCGCTGGGTGGGAGGTCGACGGTGAGCTGGTCGGCGCCGAAGCGGTGCATCGTCAGCTGGTGACGTGGCTCGAGTCGCTCGGGCATCGTCAGAACCTGCCGCCCCGGCATGACCGGGGAGACCCTGCCGCGGCGAGCTGAGGGCCGCGCGAGGACGGCGGAAATGGGCGCGCCCGTCTAGCTTTTGGGCGTACCCGTCAGGGTCAGTACGTCGAGCGTCGCATCCAGCTGCTCCTCGGTGATCGTGCCCCGCTCGACATGACCGCGCTCGATGACCACGTCGCGCACCGGCCGGTGCTCGGCGGCGGCCTGCTTGGCGATGGTCGAAGCCTCGTCATAGCCCAGCAGCCGGTTCAGCCCGGTCACGACGGCCGAAGACGCTTCGGCGTAGCGACGCATCCGCTCGGTATCCGCGGTCAGCGAGTCGACGGCGCCGGTCAGCAGCCGTGCTCCTGCCGCCAGCAGCCGAAGCGACCCGAGCAGGGTGCGCGCCATGAGCGGCATCTGGACGTTGAGCTGGAAGGAACCCGAGGCGCCGGCCCACGCGATGGCCGCGTCGTTGCCGACGACCTGGCTGCAGACCTGCAGCACGGCCTCGGGCACGACCGGGTTCACCTTGCCCGGCATGATCGACGATCCGGGTTGCAGGTCGGCGAGGTGGATCTCGGCAAGCCCGGCCGCCGGGCCGGAGCCCATCCAGCGGAGGTCGTTGCACACCTTGGTCAGCGAGACGGCGACGACCCTCAGCTGTCCCGACAGCTCCACGAGCGCGTCGCGCGACGCTGCCGCCTCGAAATGGTCGGTCGCCTCGCTGAACGGCTGCCCGTAGGCCTGCGCGAGCTCGTCGATCACGGCTGCGGCGAAGCCTGAGGGCGCGTTGAGCCCGGTGCCGACGGCCGTACCGCCGAGCGGCAACGACCGCACGCGCGCGAGGGCGTCGCCCACGCGAGCGCGCCCGAGCTCGACCTGGGTCGCCCAGCCGCCGAGCTCCTGACCGAAGGTCATCGGGGTGGCGTCCATGAGGTGGGTGCGCCCCGCCTTGACCGTCGTCGCGTGCTCCGTCGCCCGCCGGCGCAGAGTCTCGGCCAGCTGCGCGAGAGCCGGATCGAGGTCGTCGGTGGCGAGGACGGCTGCCGCGACGTGGAGGGCCGTCGGGAAGGTGTCGTTGCTCGACTGGCTGGCATTGACGGTGTCGTTGGGATGGACCTCGCGTCCGAGCGCGTCCGAGGCGAGGTGGGCGACGACCTCGTTGACGTTCATGTTGGTCGACGTGCCGCTCCCGGTCTGAAACACGTCGACGGGGAACTGGTCCGCGTGCTCGCCGCTGGCCACCGACAATGCGGCAGCGCGTACGGCTTGCGCCGTCGGGGCGTCGATGACGCCGAGGGCTTCGTTGGCGGTGGCGGCGGCGGCCTTGATCCGCGCGAGGCTGCGGATGACCTCCGCGGGCATCGGCTCTCCGCTGACGGGGAAGTTCTGCACGGCCCGCTGCGTCTGGGCTCCCCACAGCGCCTCGGCCGGCACCTCCACCGCCCCGAGCGAATCGTGCTCCGTGCGTGTCGGGAGGGAGTCGCTCATGCCCCCATCCTTGCGCCCGGCGGAACCCAAAGGTGGGGAACCGCGGGGTTGCCTAGGCGCGTTGTGCACAGTCCGGCGGGCTGCTCATGGGCGAGCCCTCTGGGCGAAAACTGTTGACGTTATTGATGATTGTTGTCCCTAGGGGTCTTGCAGACTGTCCTCGGCTTGAGCTATTATCCTACATATGTTCGTATCCATGGATGGGCTTCGGGACCCGTGCCCGGAGCTCGCCGACCCGGACCTGTCCGGGTTGGTGTGGGAAGACTCGGCGGACTTCGCCGACTTCGCGCTGAGCCACGATGACGCCGACTGGGATGAGGGGTGGGGTCGCCCCAGCGGCGTCGAGGACTCCGATCCTGCGTTGAGGGCCTGGGGCGAGGAGCTCGCTTCGCTGGTCGAGGCCGAGCAGCTGGCAGCGGATGCAGCCGCGTTGACCGGCTCGTTGGCGGGGTGGACCGACCGTGGGTTGGTGGCTGAGCTGTCCCGCCTGGAGCGGTTGTCCCGCTACGCCACTGCCCGGACCTATCAGCTGACTCAGGAGCTGGCGGCCCGCCGCCCGGGGTGCTCGGGTGACCCGGATGAGGCGGGCCTGTCCGCTTACGCCCTAGACGAGGTCGCCATGGCGTGCGGGGTCGCGCGGGGGGTGGCCCGTGCCCGCGTCGCGGAGGCGGAGGTGTTCAGTCACCGGCACCCGCGAACGCTGGCCGCGCTGGCCGCCGGTCTGGTGACTGCGGCCGCGGCTCGTCGGGTGGTGGAGGCCACGATCGGTCTGGAGGCTGAGGGCTGCGCCACGGTCGAGGAACGGCTGCTCAACCGGCTGGGCCGCCCCATCGGCGTGGCCTTGGGGCAGATGACCCCGGTCGAGCTCTGGGCGCTGCCGACCGACCTGGTCCTTGGAGTGTCCGCCCGGGCGACCACGGCCTATGTGGGGCGGGCGGCCCGGGATCTGACCGACCGGGTCGACCCCGACGCCTCTGCCCGCCGTCGTGAGCGGGCCCGTGCCGGCCGGGGGGTGTCCTTCGAGCCCGGGTCGGACGGGCTGGCGTGGCTGACCGCCCACGCTCCCGCCGCCCGCGCCGCGGCCGCCTACGAACGGGTCGACCAGCTCGCCCGCGCCCTCCCCGACAGCGTTGACGGTCCCGACCCCCGGACCCTGGCCGCCAAACGCGCCGACGTGATGATCGATCTGCTCCTGGGCCACCCCGTCTTGATCGACAGCGCCCTGACCGACACCGCGTTGTCCTCGGAAGCCGCGCCGGTCCCAGTGCCGGTCCCGGTGAATCTCGAGGTGATCATCGACGTCACCGGTGACGGTGACGGTGGCGTGAGCGTGGGGGAGCTGGCCGGGGTGGGTCGGGTCTGCGCGGACACCGTGCGGGACCTGCTCGACCTTGCGGAGTCCTCCGGCGGCGCCGTCACGGGCGGGATCGCCCGAGACCAGTCCTGCCCCGGGCAAGCGGTCCACGACCGGGACGGCCCGGGCCCCTACCAGCCACCCGAGGCACTGAAACGGTTGATCCGGGTCAGGCACCGCCGATGCGTGTTCCCCGGGTGCGCCCGGTCCTCCCGCCGATGTCACCTCGACCATTCCAAGCGCTATCCGGACGGTCCGACCTGTGTGTGCAACCTTGCGCCGTTGTGCGAGCACCACCACCTGCTCAAACACCACGCCCCCGGCTGGCACCTCCACAACCACGCCGACGGCACCCTGACCTGGACCACCCCCACGAGGCGCTGCATCCGAGTCGGCACCATCGCCGTCACACTCCCGACCCGCGCCGCCGAACCCGATCCCGCGCTGGACCCACCGCCCTTCTAGCCGTCGAAGAGGGGCGAACTGGGGCGGAGGAGTGCGGCAGGGTGTGCGGATGCCCACTTTCGTCGAGCGGCTCCTCGACCACTGTGACCGCCACGATCCCGGTGAGCTGCTGAGTGTGTCGCTCCACGGGTCTTCGACGCTGGGCGGCCTTCGGCAGGACAGCGATATTGATCTGTTGCTGGTGACTCGCCAGTCCCTCACCGAGGGCGAGCGAGAGGAATTGACCGCGCTGCTGCTCCGCTTCTCTGGGCGCCGGGCGACTCAGGAGCCAGGCCGTCCGGCTGACCTGACGTCGGTGGTCCTCTCATCCGTCACGCCTTGGGCGTACCCGCCCGTCAGCGACTACCAGTACGGCGAGTGGCTCAGAGATGACTTCGCAGGAGGCCTGCTTCCGGAGCCGCGTTCGCAGCCTGACCTGGCAATCATGCTCGCCTCTGCTCGTGACTGCAGTACCGCGCTTCGCGGTCAGCCGCTGACCGCGTTGATCCAGCCCATTCCTGCCTCCGATGTTCGTCGGGCGATTCAGGACTGTGTGCCTGCGCTCATGGATGATCTGGTGGGCGATGAACGCAACGTGCTCCTGACCCTGGCGCGCATGATCGTCACTCTCGAGTCGGGCGAGATCGTGCCCAAGGACGTGGCCGCCCAGACTGTGGGGACCACGTCCCCCACATCCGTGGCCGAGGTTCTGGGCCTCGCGCGGGAGGGCTATCTGGGGACAACGATCGACGACTGGGCAGGCCTCGATCGGGAGGCCCGTCGAGCCGCCGACGAGCTGTGCGCCCGCGTCCGTGAAGCGCTCGCCGCTGCCGGCACGAGCGATCAGCCGGCTGGTGGACCGACCGGGACGTGAGTGATGACGGGTGTGGGTGAGGGGTCGGTGAAGAAGTCGTTGCCCTTGTCGTCCACCACGATGAATGCGGGGAAGTTCTCGACCTCGATGCGCCAGACCGCTTCCATCCCGAGCTCGGGGAACTCCAGCACCTCCACCGAGGTGATGCAGTCCTGTGCGAGTCGGGCCGCCGGGCCGCCGATCGAGCCGAGGTAGAAGCCGCCGTTGTCATGGCAGGCCTGCGTCACGGCAGCCGAACGATTCCCCTTGGCCAGCATGACGAACGACCCGCCGGCCTTCTGGAAGGCGTCGACGTAGGAGTCCATGCGCCCTGCGGTCGTCGGGCCGAACGAGCCGGAGGCGTATCCCTCCGGCGTCTTCGCCGGTCCTGCGTAGTAGACGCACATGTCGCGCAGGTAGGCAGGCATCTCGCCGCCTGAGTCGAGGAGCTCCTGGATGCGCGCATGCGCGATGTCGCGGGCGACCACCATCGGCCCGTTCAGTGACAGCCGAGTCTTCACCGGGTGGCGCGAGAGCTCGGCGCGGATCTCCGCCATCGGCCGGCTCAGGTCGATCGCGACGGCCTCGCCGAGGCCGTCATCCAGGTGAGAGTCGGTGACCTCGGGCAGGAAGTGCGCCGGCTCGCGCTCGAGCGCCTCCAGGAAAACGCCTTCCGGCGTGATCTTTCCCAGCGCCTGTCGGTCGGCCGAGCACGACACGGCCAGCGCGATCGGCAGCGAGGCCCCGTGGCGAGGCAGGCGCACCACCCGAACGTCGTGACAGAAGTACTTGCCCCCGAACTGCGCGCCGATGCCGAGGCGTTGGGTGAGCGCGAGCACCTCCGCCTCGAGCTCGTGGTCGCGGAACCCGTGCCCTAGCTCGGAGCCGGTCTTTGGCAGGCCGTCGAGGTAGTGGGCGGAGGCGTACTTGGCCGTCTTCAACGCGAACTCCGCGGACGTGCCGCCGATGACGATCGCCAGGTGGTACGGCGGGCACGCGGCCGTCCCCAAGGAGCGGATCTTCTCCTCGAGGTAGCCCATGAACCGCTCGGGCCGCAGGATCGCCTTGGTCTCCTGGAACAGGTACGACTTGTTCGCCGAGCCTCCGCCCTTGGCCATGAACAGGAACTTGTACGTCGTCTCGTGGCCAGGGGTCGTGTCGGCGTAGAGCTCGATCTGTGCGGGCAGGTTGGTCCCGGTGTTCTTCTCCTCCCACGTGGTCAGCGGAGCCATCTGGGAGTAGCGCAGGTTGAGCTGCGCATACGCGTCGTGCACCCCCTGGCTCAGCGCAGCCTCGTCCGGCCCAGCCGTGAGCACCTGCTGCCCGCGCTTGCCCATGACGATCGCGGTGCCCGTGTCCTGGCACATGGGGAGCACCCCGCCGGCCGCGATGTTCGCGTTCTTCAGCAGGTCGAGCGCCACAAACCGGTCGTTGGGGGAGGCCTCGGGGTCCTCGAGGATGCGGCGCAGCTGCGCGAGGTGCGTCGGGCGGAGCAGGTGCGAGATGTCGCGGATCGCCTCGAAGGTGAGTAGCCGCAACGCTTCCGGCTCGACCTCGAGGAACGTCCGATCGCCGACCGATCGGGTGCTGACACCTTCGGTGGTGAGCAAGCGGTACGGCGTCTCGTCCTCGCCCAGCGGCAGGAGATCGGTGTAGGTGCCCTCAGCCATGACCCTCAGCGTATGTCGCTGGTCAGCCACCACGCGGCGTAGGGCGGGAGCCGGACCCCCCCGCCCGGCTCCGCTGTCACCGTGACGCCTGACAGCCGCTCGCGCCACGGCTCCTCGAGGTGCCGCGCGATGGCCTGCGGGTCGATGACCTGCTCGCGCTCCGACACGTTGTAGACCTGAACCAGGGTGCCTGCAGCGTGCCGACGTACGCCGACCACGACGGCAGGGTTCTCGGTCTCCCACATCTCGGTCTCGGTAGCGGCGTGCAGCGCGGGCAGGCTTCGGCGGACCCGGCCGAGGTGCTGCACCCACTGGAAGGTCCTGCCCATCACCGTGTCCTCGTCATGGCGGTCCGCGATGGCTCCCCACGGCATCGCGGGACGGTGCAGCCAACGGTTGTCGTCGGCGTGCTCGGCCACGGAGGTGTAGTCGCGGTCGTTGAGCAGGGCGAGCTCGTCGCCCATGTAGAGCAGCGGGATCCCGCCGAACCCGAAGATCACCGCGTGGGCGCAACCCAGCCGCGAGAGCGCAAGGTCGAGGTCTCCCCCGCCGTGCACGCGATCGCCCTGCTCGAGCCCGGCTTCGACCCCGGCCAGGCTCGCGGCCGTGCCGCTGATGCGGCGGTCGCCGGTGTCGTGGTTGTGCTGGAAGACCGCACCGCGGGCGAACGAACCGTCCATCGCGCCGGAGTAGAACCTGCTGAGGAAGTCGCGGTGCCCGAAACCGGTCCACCCGAGGCTCTCGGCGTCGGCGTCGTCGATGGCCCAGCCGATGTCGTCGTGGCAACGCAGATACGTCGCCCACGCCGTCGTCGTGGGCTTCGCCGAGAACCGGCGCAGGGCGCGCACCAGCAACCGGCCGTCGCGCGCGGCCAGCGACGACCACACCTGCACCATCAGCGAGTTGTTGTAGGCAAGGTCGCTGACGGCGCCGGCCCGTTCGCCCGTCCCGAGATAGGCGATGAGCTCGCGAGGACCGACGATGGCCTCGGCCTTGAACACCACCGACGGGGCGCCGATCCGCGCCGCCGCACGCAGCGCCTGGGTGATCGCGTGCACCTCGGGCTGGTTCTGGCAGTTGGTTCCCAGGCGCTTCCAGATGAACGCGATGGCGTCCAACCTCAGGCAGTCGACGCCCTGGTTGGCGAGGAACAGGATGATCTCGACGAACTCGCACAGGACGTCGGGGTTCGACCAGTCGAGGTCCCACTGCCAGTCGTGGAACGTGGTCCATACCCATGCCCCGGCCTCCGCGTCCCAGCTGAAGTTGCCCGGAGCGGTGGCGGGGAAGACCTCGGGCAGGCTGGCTTCGTAGGCGTCGGGCTCACGGCGGTCGGGGAACATCCGGAAGTACCGCCGGTAGCGGGGATCGCCGTCGAGCGCCGCTCGGGCCCACCCGTGCTCGCGCGCGACGTGGTTGATCACCAGGTCGAGGGTCAGCGCGATGCCGTGGTCGTGCAGGGTGCCGGCCAGGTCGGCGAGGTCGGCCATCGTCCCCAGGTCGTCGCGGACCGCCCGGTAGTCGACCACGGCGTAGCCGCCGTCGTTGGGCGCCGGGCGCGCCTTCAGCAGGGGCATGAGATGCAGGTAGGTGACCCCGAGCTCGACGAGGTACGGCACCCGCTCGCGCACGCCCGCGAGGTCGCCGGCGAAACGGTCGGCGTAGGCCGCGTAGCCGATCGCGGACGGGAGCTGGATCCAGTCGGGCTGGAGGACTCGCTGCCGGTCGCGCGCGCGCAACCGCTCGGGGCGCGCGACATGGCCGCGTACGACCAGCTCCACCACGCGATGCACCAGCTCCGGGTCGCCGTAGACGGCATCCAGACCGGCCCGCAGGTCGGGGAGCCAGCGCTCGAGCCGAGACAGGACGTCGAGGGCGTCGTGGTCGTCGTGGGTGTCGACGAGCAGCGCTCGCGCGCGAGAGAGCACGTCTCCCGAGGTGGGCTGGCTCACCCGCCCACCTCGAAGGCCTCGAGCTCGGCTCGGGTCGGCGGGTCGCAGCCGGCGCGCGTGCAGGTCAGCGCCGCCGCCGCTGCCGCTGTCCGCAACACCGCCCGCAGGGCCGACTCGTCGAGGCCGGCCAGTCGCTGGCTGGGTGCGGCCCCGAGGGCGTCGCGACCGGCCAGGGCGTGAAGCAGCCCAGCGGTGAAGGTGTCGCCGGCTCCGATGGTGTCGACCACGCTGACCACAGGGCTCGGCTCTCGGACGACCGCTCTGACGGCACCACCCTGGCCCGGCCGCGCCGCGAGCGATCCGTCGGGGCCGAGGGTCACCACCACCAGGTCGGCGCCGAGCCCGACCCACGCCCGGGCCACCGCTTCGACGTCCTCGCCGGGGCACAGCCACGCGAGGTCCTCGTCACTGACCTTGACCAGGTGCGCCAGGCCGACCATGGCCTCAATGCGTTCGCGGGCCGAGCCCACGTCGCCGAGCAGCCGGGGGCGCACGTTGGGGTCGTAGGACAACGTGCACGTGGCGGCCGAGCGCGCTCGAGCAAACAGTCGGTGCAGGGCCAAATCTCCCGGAGGCGTCCAGGACGCCAGCGACCCGGTGTGGAAGGCCACCACCCCTGCGGCTGGGTGCTGGGCGAGCGCCCCATCGGTCCACTGCCAGTCGGCGGTCCCTTCGACCCAGAAGTCGTACGACGCCCGGCGCTCGGCGTCGAAGGAGACCACGGCCAGCGTCGAGGGCTCGGCGGCGTCGACGAGGTGGCGCGGGTCGACGCCGTTGTCGGTGAGGTGGGCGCGCATGGTGCGGCCGAACACGTCCGGGCCGAGCCGGCCCGCGAACGAGGTCTCGTCTCCGAGTCGGGCCAGGGCGAGCGCAACATTGGCCGGCGACCCACCCGGATAGGCACGGTAGGCGCCGTCGTCCTGGCCGACCAGGTCGGCCACGGTCTCGCCGCAGACCGTGATCACGCGACGGGCGCGGAGCCGGTCTCGGGTGACTGCCCGGCGTGCTCGAAGTCGACGGCGGCATAGGCGCGCAGCTTGTCGAGCCGGTGCTCGCTCTGGATCAGCCTGATGGTGCCGCTGCGCGCCCTCATGACCAGCGAGTGGGTCTCGGCCCCGCCTCCGTGATAGCGCACACCGCGCAGCATCTCGCCGTCGGTGATGCCGGTCGCGACGAAGAAGACGTCGTCGCTGGTGACGAGGTCCTCGGTGACGAGCACCCGGTCGAGGTCGTGCCCGGCGTCGAGGGCCTTGCGTCGCTCGTCCTCGTCGCGCGGCCACAACCGGGCCTGGATGACTCCGCCCAGGCACTTCATCGCGCAGGCGGTGATGATGCCCTCGGGCGTGCCCCCGATCCCGAGCAGCAGGTCGATGCCGGTGCCCGCCCGGGCGGCCATGATCGCGCCGGCGACGTCGCCGTCGGTGATGAACTTGATGCGCGCCCCGGTCGCCCGGATCTCGTCGATCAGCTCTGCGTGCCGGGGCCGGTCGAGGATGCAGACCGTGACGTCCTCGGGGTTCTCGCCCTTGGCCTTGGCCACGGCGCGGACGTTGTCGCCGGCCGGTGCGGTGATGTCGACGACCTCGGCGGCAACCGAACCCGTCACGAGCTTCTCCATGTAGAAGACGGCCGAGGGATCGAACATGGTGCCTCGCTGAGCCACGGCCATCACCGCGATCGCGTTGGTCATGCCCTTGGCGCACAGCGTGGTGCCGTCGATCGGGTCGACGGCCACGTCGCACGGTGGCCCGTCGCCGGTGCCGACGTGCTCGCCGTTGAACAGCATGGGCGCGTCGTCCTTCTCGCCCTCGCCGATGACCACGACGCCGTTCATCGAGACCGAGGAGATCAGCTGGCGCATCGCGTTGACGGCCGCGCCGTCGGCGCCGTTCTTGTCTCCTCGTCCCACCCACCGCCCGGCGGCCATCGCGGCGGCCTCGGTGACCCGGACGAGCTCGAGTGCGAGGTTCCTGTCAGGGGTCTCGACCATGCCCGCGATCCTAGGCAGCCGGGCCGTCCGCTTCACCGGGTCCCTGGCGACTCCGCAATTGCGGCTGTATCGTCCTATCCATGACGCAGTTGCGGATCGCGGAGGCGGCGCGCCTGCTCGGCGTCAGCGACGACACCGTCCGGCGCTGGGTCGACAGCGGCCGCGTCGAGGCCGGCGAGGACGAGGCGGGGAGACGCGTCGTCGATGGGGCCTCGCTGGCGGCGCTGGCCGCCGACCTCCACGAACCCCAGCCTCCGGGGCGGACTGCGGCGGCGTCGGCCCGCAACCGGTTCGTCGGCATCGTCACCCGGGTGGTGCGCGACACGGTCATGGCGCAGGTGGAGCTGCAGGCCGGCCCCTACCGGGTCGTCTCGCTCATGAGCCGCGAGGCCGCCGACGAGCTCGGGCTCGAGCCCGGTGTCGTGGCCGTGGCGTCGGTGAAGTCCACCCAGGTGGTCGTCGAGGTGACTGAGTGAGCCGTCGGGGGCGAGCCCTGGCGGCTGGGATGACCGTGCTGGCGCTGGGCCTGAGCGGCTGTTCGTCGTCCGGTGGCGCCGGCAGCAGCGGGGGCGACCGGCAGCTCCTCGTCCTTGCCGCCGCGTCGCTCACCGAGGCGTTCACCGAGCTCGGGGCGACGTTCGAGGACTCCAACCCCGGGTCCACCGTGACGTTCTCCTTCGGCGGCAGCAGCAGCCTGGTGCGCCAGGCTCTCGACGGGGCCCCGGCCGACGTCCTGGCGACGGCGAGCCCCACCACCATGAACGACGCGGTCGACGGAGCGGTCACCGTGGGCAGCCCCACCGTCTTTGCCCGCAACTCCCTGGCCTTGGTCGTGCCCAAGGGAAACCCCGCCTCGATCACGGGGTTGGCCGACCTGGCCAACCCCGATCTACGCGTCGTGGTCTGCGCTCCGGCCGTGCCCTGCGGGGCCGCAGCCGCCCAGGCGTTCGAGGCAGCCGGAGTCAGCCCATCGATCGATTCCGCGGAGCAGGACGTCAAAGCGGTCCTCGCGAAGGTTTCCTCGGGTGAGGCCGACGCCGGAGTCGTCTACGTCACCGATGCTGCCTCAGCGACAAACACCGTCGACATGATCGAGCTGCCCGTGGCCGCGCGCATCGTCACCGACTACCCGATCGTCGCGCTCACGGCGTCCGCAAATCCCGAGGCGGCACAACAGTTCATCGACCTGGTCACCTCTCCCGAGGGGCTGGCCGTGCTGGAGTCGTACGGCTTCCAGGCGCCGTGAGCACGCCAGCCGCCGCGCCGCCGCGGGCCTTGTTCCTGCCAGCGGCCCTCGCTCTCCTTCTCCTGGTCAGCCCCTTGGTGGCGCTGCTGGTGCGGGTGCCGTGGAGCGACGCGGCTCAGCTGTTCACGTCGCCCGTCGTCGTCGATGCGCTCGTGCTTTCGCTGGTCTGCTCGAGCATCAGCACCCTGATCTGCCTGGTGCTCGGAGTGCCGCTGGCCGCGGTCCTCGCGCGGGCACGCGGGCGGTGGGCGGCCCTCGGCCGCGCTCTGGTCACCGTCCCTCTGGTGCTGCCGCCGGTGGTCGGCGGCGTCGCGCTGCTCGCCGCCTTCGGGCGACGCGGACTGCTCGGCGCTCCGCTGGAGACCGCGACGGGGATCACCTTGCCGTTCAGCACGGCGGGAGTCATCGTGGCAGAGACGTTCGTCGCGCTGCCGTTCCTCGTGGTCACGGTCGAAGGAGCGTTGCGGCAGCGCAACACCCGGTTCGAGGAGACCGCCGCTGTGCTCGGAGCAGGACCCTGGACGACCTTTCGCCGCGTGACGCTGCCGCTGGTGGCGCCGGGGCTCGCGGCCGGGACGCTCCTCGCGTGGGCCCGCGCCCTGGGCGAGTTCGGCGCGACCATCACGTTCGCGGGCAGCCTGCAGGGCCGTACCCAGACCATGCCGCTCGCGGTCTATCTCTCGCTGGAGACCGACCCAGGGGCGGCCCTGGCGCTCGGGGTCTTGCTGCTCGCCGTGTCCGTGCTGGTGCTGTTCGCGCTGCGCGAGCGTTGGTGGGTGCGCGCATGAGCCTGGAAGCGCGCGTGGTCCAGCGCCGTCCCGACCTGTTGGTCGACGTGTCGCTGCGGGCGGATCCCGGTGAGGTCGTCGGTGTGGTCGGACCCAACGGCGCCGGCAAGACGACGGTGCTCCGGGTCCTCGCGGGGCTCGAGCCGGGCGAGGCCGGCACCGAGGTCTCGGTGGATGGGCAACGGGTGGAGGGCGAGCGACCCCACCTGAGGCCGCTGACCTACGTGGCCTCCGATCTCATGCTCTTCCCGCACCTCGACGTTCTCGGGAACGTGGCCTTCGGGATGCGCGCCCGAGGCTTGCGGCGCAAGCCCGCCGAGGCGCGGGCCCGCGAGGTGCTCGCGTCCCTCGGGGTGGGCGACCTCTCGGCGCGAAAGCCGAAGGAGCTGTCGGCCGGCCAGTCGCAGCGGGTGGCTCTCGCCCGCGCGCTCGTGTTGCGGCCCGAGGTGCTTCTGCTCGACGAGCCTTTGGCGGCGCTCGACGCGCAGACCCGCGTCCACGTCCGCGCTCTGCTGCGCGCCGACCTGGCCGTCTTCGGCGGGGTCACCCTGCTCGTCACTCACGACCCCGTGGACGCGCTCGCCCTGGCCGACCGGCTGCTGGTGCTCGAGAAGGGCCGGGTCGTGCAGGACGGGACGCCTCGCGAGGTGGCCCGACAACCGCGGACGCCGTACGTCGCCCGGCTGGTCGGCCTCAACCTCCTGCGCGGCGTTGCCGCCGACTACCGGGTGCGGCTGCCGTCCGGGGCCGAGCTGACCGTGACCGATCCGGCCGTCGGTGAGGTCTACGTCGCGTTCGCGCCGTCGGCGGTCGCTGTCCACCGCACGCGTCCGGAAGGCAGCCCGCGCAACGTGTTTCAGGGTCGGCTCAGCGGGTTCGAGCCGCAGGGTGAACGGGTCCGCCTCGACGTCGAGGGTGCGGTCCCGATGCTGGCCGATGTGACGATGGATGCCGTGGCGGCACTCGGCTTGGGACCCGGCGTCGACGTCTGGGTGTCGGTGAAGGCCGTCGAGACCACGGTCTACCCCGCGGGGTGAGCCCGGCTGGGTCAGACCGGCCGTGCGACCATGAAGGGGTGGGTGAAGGTGCTGGCGAGGGCCACCGTGACGGCGAGCGCGAAGGCGTGATCACCTCGCAGCCCGATGCCTCGGACGGCCCCGCGGCCCCCGAAGCCGCCGCCGCTCCGGCCGATCCGACGGCCCGCCCGTCCCGCCGCGGCCGGGAGACCGTCCGCGACATGGTCTGGTCGCTCGCGGTCGTCGGGATCCTCGTGGCGTTCATCCTTGCCGTGACCTATCGCGACAAGCCCGATGCCGTGCAGGTCGTCGATCCTGCGCCCGCCGCGGAGGCGGCCAAGGCGCAGGCGCCGTTCGTTCCCGCCGTCCCGACCGGACTGCCGACCGCCTGGCGCGCCACGAGCGCGCGCTACGAGCCCGCCAGCCGCAGCACGGTCCCCAACGCGTCGGTCTGGCACGTCGGCTACGTCACGCCGTCCACGGAGTTCGCCGGCATCGATCAGGCCGATGGTGAAGCGGCGGTCCTGATCAAGACGGTGCTTCCCGGGGGAGCCCGAGCCGAGGACTCAGACCAGCAAGCTGAGGGGATCTTCGCGGGCTGGCAGCGATGGGTCGTCGACGGCGAGAACCGTACGGCTTACGTGCTCACGCTGGACGACTCCACGGTCATCGTCCACGGGACCGCCTCAGACGCCGAGCTCGCGGTGCTCGCGCAGTCCCTCGAGCCGCTGAAGACGGCCTAGCCCCTCCGAACCCCGTCGAGCCCGTCAGTCGGCCGAGGCGTCGTCGTCCTCGGGATCGTCATCCGCGTGAGGCGCTCGCGCGGCCAGCCGCTCGCGTGCGCCGTCCAGCCATCGCTGGCACGCCGCGGCGAGCTCCTCGCCGCGTTCCCACAGGGCCAGCGACTCCTCGAGCGTGGTGCCTCCGGACTCCAGGCGGCGCACCACCTCGACCAGCTCGTCGCGGGCCGCCTCGTAGGACAGGGCGCTCGCTGGTGCGGCGTCGCCGGGTTTGGTGCTTTCGTCGCTCACCCGGCTCACCCTAGGGCCGTGGCCGCGATGCTTCCGCCGGCGACCCGCAGCGTCAGTTCCTCCCCGGCGTCCACCTCGTCCGGCTCGGTGACGACGCGTCCGTCGTGGTGCTGCACGACGGCGTACCCCCGCTGAAGGGTCGCCGCGGGAGACAGAGCCACCACGCGGGCGCGCAGGTGACCGACCTCGTCGACGGCCCGGTCGATGCGGTGCGTCAGCGTCCGCGCCGTACGGCTGCGCAGCTCGGCCACCGCCTCGCCTCGCCCCTCCACCAGCACCAGCGGATCGGCCATCACGGGCCGGCTGCGAGCGCCGTCGAGACCGCGCTGCTCGCGGTCGATCAGCGTGACGACGGCGGCCTTGGCGCGCAGGCGCGCGGAGTCGAGCCGGGCGAGCTCTTCGGCGACGTCGGGCACCACGCGGCGCGCGGCATCGGTCGGGGTGGAGGCCCGGACGTCGGCGACCAGGTCGAGCAGCGGGGCGTCCTGCTCGTGGCCGATGGCGCTCACGACCGGGGTGCGGCACTCGGCCACGGCGCGGATCAGGGTCTCCTCGGAGAACGCCAGCAGGTCTTCGACCGAGCCGCCGCCACGGGTGACCACGATGACCTCGACGGTCGGGTCGCGGTCGAGGCGGCGCAGCGCGTCGGTCACCTCGGGAACGGCGAAGGCGCCCTGCACCGCCACGTTCTCGACGACGAAGTCCACCTGCGGCCAACGCTGCCGAGCCTGGTCGAGCACATCGCGCTCGGCCGCCGACCCGCGACCGCAGATCAGACCGACCCGGCCGGGGAGGAAGGGGAGGGGCTTCTTGCGCTCAGCGGCGAACAGACCCTCCGCGGCGAGCATCGTCCGGAGCTGTTCGAGGCGAGCGAGCAGCGCGCCCAGGCCGACGGCCCGGATCTCGGTCGCGACCAGGCTGAGGGTGCCGCGGGCCAGGTAGAAGTCCGGCTTGCCGTGGATCACGACCCGGGCCCCGTCGGTCAGCGGGGGAGTGACCGCATCGAGCACGGCCACCGGGCAGGTCACGGTCATCGACACCGAGGCCACCGGGTCGCGCAGGGTGAGGAAGACCATGCCGGCACCAGGGCGGCGGTTCAGCTGGGCGACCTGCCCCTCGACCCACACCCGGCCGAGCCGTCCGACCCACTCGCCGATCAGTCGGGCGATCGTGCGGACGGGGACGGGTTGGTCGGGCGTGGTCTGCAGGGCCATGGGCTTCGTGCGGCTCCTCGCGCGGACGACCGGGTCGCGGGTCTGCGCCCGCCACCTACGATGGATGGGTGACCGAGCCTATGACTGAAACCGACGCACCCGGCGCTCGCCGCGTGCTCGTGGCCGCGCCCCGGGGGTACTGCGCCGGGGTCGACCGGGCGGTCATCACCGTCGAGAAGGCTCTCGACCTCTACGGTGCGCCGGTCTACGTGCGCAAGCAGATCGTCCACAACAAGCACGTCGTGGAGACCCTGCAGGCGCGCGGTGCGGTGTTCGTCGAGGAGACCGACGAGGTGCCCGAGGGCGCGGTCGTGGTCTTCTCCGCCCACGGCGTCTCTCCCGAGGTTCACGCAGGCGCTGCCGCCCGGCAGCTCAAGACCATCGATGCCACGTGCCCGCTGGTGACCAAGGTCCATCACGAGGCCAGGCGGTTTGCCCAGGAGGGTTACCAGATCGTGCTCATCGGGCACGAAGGTCACGAAGAGGTGGTCGGCACCACGGGCGAGGCGCCGGAGCACATCACGATCGTCGAGGGGCCGGCAGAGGCGGCGGCCGTCGACATCGCCGACCCCGAACGCGTGGCTTGGCTTTCGCAGACGACGTTGTCGGTCGACGAGACCCTCGCGACGGTCGACGCGCTGCGCACGCGTCTCCCCAACCTGGTCGACCCGCCGAGCGACGACATCTGCTACGCCACGCAGAACCGACAGGTGGCCGTGAAGGAGATCGCCGAGGACAGCGACCTGGTCATCGTCGTCGGGTCCCGCAACTCCTCCAACTCGGTGCGCCTGGTCGAGGTGGCCCTCGAGGCCGGCGCTGGCGCGTCCCACCTCGTCGACTCAGCCGACGAGATCGACCCGGCGTGGCTCGAGGGGGTCACCACGGTGGGCCTGACCAGTGGCGCGTCGGTGCCCGAGGTGCTGGTGAGCGGGGTGCTCGCCTGGTTGGCCGAGCGAGGCTACGACCGGGTCGAGGAGGTGCGCTCGGCCGAGGAGAGCCTGCTGTTCGCGCTCCCGCCGGAGCTGCGGCGCGACCTCAAGGCCGCGTCGAAGGCCTGAGCGTCCGTTCGACCGTCAGCCGCGCCGCCATCGCACGACGACGATGACGGCTGCGAGCGCCGTACCCGCCCACAGCGCAGGGGCTTCGGTCGCGAGCTCGGAGACGATGTCGAGGACCTGGTCTGACCAGCCGCCGGTGCGGTTGTCGACCAGGCTCTTGACGACCGTGAGGGCGGCGAAGACCAGGGGCGGCACGATGACCGCCGCCAGCAGGTCGCGGCGCCGCACCTGGAGCGCGACGTAGACGCAGGACGCGATGAAGGCGACGGCGAAGATCGTGCCGTTGTCGAGGGTGAAGCGGTCGACCAGCCAGCCGACCAGGCTGAACGCCACCACGATGACGACGACCCCGGGAGTAGTCAGTCCGTGCTGGGCGCGCTGAACGCCGGCCGGGCGCGCGGGCAGGTCCGCAAAGCTGGCCGCCGGCTCCTGGCGCGGCGACATCGAGGGGGGGAGTTCGCTCACGCCCCGAGGGTATCCGCGCTGTCGTCGGAGTCGCGGGAGTCGTCGCCGAGTCCGAGCTGCAGGGGAGCGTCGACGCCGTAGCGGGAGTCGCGGGCCAGCTCCTCATCGAGGGCGTCGCTGCGGGCGTCGCTGCGCGGGTCGGGCGGGGCCAGCACATGAGGCTTAGCCGGCTCAGCCAGCTCAGCCGGCAGCAGCAGCTCGGGCGTGACCAGCGGTCGGACCATGGCCGCGTCGAGGGAGCGCGGCGCGTCGAGCGGCTCGTCGACGAACTTCAGCTCCTTGAGCTTGCGGGCGCTGCTGAGCACCCGCGACTCGAGCGAGCCGACCGCGGTGTTGTAGTTGTTGACGACTGCGCCGATCGAACGCCCCAGCTTGTCGACGTGCGAGCCGAGGGTGCCGAGCCGGTCGTAGAGCTCCCGGCCGAGGTCGAAGACGACGCGGGCGTTGTCGGCGAGAGCTTCCTGCTTCCACGCGTAGGACACCGTGCGCAGCAGGCTGAGCAGGGTCGACGGGGTCGCGATGATGACCTGCTGCTCCATCGCGTGCTCCTGCAGGCCCGGGTCGACGCCGAGCGCATGCACGAGGAAGGACTCTCCGGGCACGAACAGGACCACGAAGTCGGGCGCGTTGCCGAACTGCCGCCAGTAGGCCTTGCTGGCGAGGTGGTTGACGTGGTCGCGCATGTGGCGCGCGTGCGCCGTGAGCCGCGCCAGCGACACGTCGGGGTCCTCGGACTGGGAGGCGTCGAGGAACGCAGCCAGCGACACCTTGGAGTCGACGACGATCTGCTTGCCGCCGGCGAGGTGGACCACGAGGTCGGGGCGGCTCACGCCGTCGGCGGTCGTCACGCTGACCTGGGTCTCGAAGTCGCAGTGCTCGAGCATGCCGGCCAGCTCGACGACCCGGCGCAGCTGCATCTCGCCCCAGGCCCCGCGCGCCTGCGGCGCCTGCAGGGCACGCACGAGCGTGCGGGTCTCGGTCTGGAGCAGCTGGGCGGTCTGGGTGGACAGCCGCACCTGCTCCATCAGGCTGGCGTGGGAGGCGACCCGCGACTTGTCGGTGTCGGTGATCGACTGCGCCACCTTGCCGAGCGTCTCGCGGATGGGCTCGACCAGCTGGTGGACCTCGGTGGTGCGCTTGGCCAGCTCGGCGGCCTGGGTCTGCTGGCTGGCCTTGAGCCGCTCGTCGGCCAGGGTCAGGAACGCCTCGTTGTTGTGGCGCAGCGCCGCGGCGGCCAGGGCCTCGAAGCGCTCGGACTGCTCGGCCTCGGCCTCGCGGATCTCCTGGAAGCGGCGTCGGGTCGCGTCGCGCTCGGCCTCGAGGGTCGCGGTCGCCGCCACCAGCTCGCGCTCGGCCGCGCCGGCCCGCTGCTCGAGGGCCTGGGCCGTCGCCGCCAAGCTGTCACGCTCTGCGAGCGCTCCGTCACGCTCGGCAGCCGTACGGGCGGAGGCTCCGCGAGCGAGCGCACCCCCCAGGGCGGCACCGACCGCCAGCCCGAGGAGAAGGAGAACGAGCCCCGCAAGATCCATGCCCTCACCTTCCCAGGCCCCCCCGACAGCCCTCCGCACCGGCGCGCCCCCGCAACGGGGTAATTAGGTGTTGCTGGGGCAACCGTGAACTTCCCCAGTGTGAGCGGTCGTCCACCGTTGCCATTGACGCAACGTCAACCCCTACCGTCGTTGGCATGAAGGGAGACAGAGGTCCGGGCCGAGGCCCTTGGACCACGCAGGAGGTCGTGCGGCTGACCGGCCTGACCTCACGCACGTTGCGCCACTACGACGCGCAGGGAGTGGTCCGGCCGGTGGGCGTGGGGGCAGGCGGCGTGCGGTTGTACGGCCGGCAGGAGCTCGTGCGTCTGCAGCAGGTGCTCATCCTGCGCGAGCTGGGCCTGAGCCTGTCGGCGGTCCGCGAGGTCGTCGACGGCACGGTCGACCGAGCCGCAGCGCTGCGCGACCACCGCGGCCGTCTGCGGGCCGAGCGCAAGCGGCTTGACGGGCTGATCGACACGGTCAGCGCGACCATCGAGGAGTTGGAGGGTGGAGCACCGATGTCCGAGGAGCAGCTGTTCGAGGGGTTCGACCCGGAGCGGCAGAAGGCCTACGAGGGTGAGCTCGTCGCGAACTGGGGCGTGAGCCAGGGGGCCATCGACGAGTCGCGGCAGGCGGTCGCGTCCCTGGGCCCTGCAGGGATCGCGGCCAACGAGGCGCGGCGCGCCGAGATCGAGGCAGCCCTGCTCGCGCTCTACCGCGCGCAGGCCCGGCCCGACGACCCGCGCGTGCTCGAGGCGCTCGTCGGCCACTGGGAGCTGACCGCCAGCTATTGGGGCCAGCCGCCGACCGCGGAGGCGTACGCCGGTCTGGGTGAGATGTATGTCCAGCACCCGGACTTCAAGGCCCGCTACGACGCGATGGCTGAGGGCTTCCCCGAGTGGCTGAGTACTGCCATGGCGGCGTATGCGCAGACAGCGCCTCACTAGGCTGCGTGGGTGTCTTTGATCGGTACGCGGGAGCTGACCAAGCAGTACGGCGGCGGGGTGACGGCCCTCGCCGACCTGACTCTCGACCTCGAGCCGGGCGTGATCGGCCTGGTCGGCGCCAACGGTGCGGGCAAGTCGACCCTGCTCAAGATCCTGCTCGGCCTGTCCCGGGCGACCTCGGGCACGGCGACCGTCTTCGACCTCGACGTCGAGACCGACGCGCTGCGCATCCGACGGCTCGTCGGCTACATGCCCGAGCACGACTGCCTGCCGCCCGACCTCACCGCGACCGAGCTGGTCGTGCACATGGGGCGCATGTCCGGCCTCCCGACCACCGCCGCCCGCGAGCGGGCCGCCGACGTCCTGCGCCACGTCGGGCTCTACGAGGAGCGCTACCGCTCCATCGGCGACTACTCGACCGGCATGCGTCAACGCGTGAAGCTCGCCCAGGCGCTCGTTCACGATCCCCGGCTGGTCTTCCTCGACGAGCCCACCAACGGCCTCGACCCCGCCGGGCGCGACGAGATGCTCACCCTGATCCGGCGGATCGGCACCGACTTCGGCATCTCCGTCCTCGTCACCTCTCACCTCATGGGCGAGCTCGAGCGCGTCTGCGACCACGTGGTCGTCGTCGACGGCGGCCACCTGATGCGGTCGTCGCCCGCCGCATCGTTCACGGCCGTGACCCAGCTGCTCACCCTCGAGGTCAGCGACCGCACCGACGACGTCGCCCGCCAGCTGGCTGCGGCCGGCATCGGGGTCAAGCCCGTGGGCACGACGCTGGAGCTCGAGCTGCGCGGCCCGGAGACCTACGACGCCGTCCGGGACACCGTCGCCGACCTCGGCGTCGGCCTCGTGCGGCTGCAGCGCGGCCGCCACCACATGCTCGACATCTTCCGTCCCGAGGGAGACGGAGGGTCGTCGTGAGTGACATGCGAGAGGGCGGCGTCATCCACGACATCGGCTACCGCGGCTACACCGGCCCGCGGCGCGGGGGTGACTACATCGGTCGGTCGTTGTTCGTGCACAGCTTGCGCGGGGCGTACGGGCTCGGCCGCGCGACCCGCACGAAGGTGATGCCGTTCCTGTTGCTGGCGTTCATGATCGCCCCCGCACTGGTGATCGTGTCGGTGGTCAATGCGCTCGGCCAGAAAGAGCTCCCCGTCGACTACACCGCCTATGCCGTGCAGCTGCAGATCGTCATCGCGGTCTTCGTCGCGTCGCAGGCGCCGCAGATGGTCTCCCGTGACCTGCGCTTCCACGTCGTGGACCTGTACTTCGCGCGGCCGCTGAGCCGGTCGACGTACGTCAACGCCAAGTTCCTCGCCATGACCGTGGCGTTGTTCATCCTGATGGCCGCCCCTCTCCTGGTCCTCTTCGTCGGGGCGCTGCTTGCCAAGCTGCCCTTCTGGGAGCAGACGGGACTGTTCTTCGTCGGCCTGGTGGGGGTGTTGCTGTTCTCCGTGGTCCTCGCCGGGATCGGCCTGCTGATCGCTGCCTTCACTCCAAGGCGCGGGGTCGGCGTCGCCGCGATCATCGCGGTGCTGCTCGTGCTGTCGGGCATCTCGGCCGTCACGCAAGGCATCGCCTTCGAGCAGGGCAACCTCGACGTGGCCGGTTACGCCGGGCTCGTCTCGCCGTTCACCCTGGTCGACGGCGTGCAGACCTGGTTGCTCAGCTCCGACCCCACCTCCGTCGCCGGCCCGCCGGGCACCCTCGGCTCAGCAGTCTTCGTCGCTGTCACCGTCGCCCTCGTGTTGGCCTGCTACGGCCTGCTCCTTCGGCGCTATCGGTCGGTCGCGGTCACATGAGCGAGCTGCGCCTCGAGAGCGTCTCCCGCTGGTTCGGAAACGTCGTCGCCGTCAACGACGTCTCGATGTCGATCGGCCCCGGCATCACGGGGCTGCTCGGCCCGAACGGCGCTGGCAAGTCGACCCTGATCCACATGATGGGCGGCTTCCTTGCCCCGTCATCGGGCACCGTCACCCTCGACGGAGAACCCGTGTGGCGCCACGAGAACCTTTACCGAAACATCGGCATCGTCCCGGAACGCGAAGCCACCTACGACGTGCTCTCCGGCTGGGCGTTCGTCCTGGCCAACGCCAAGCTGCACAAGCTGCCCGACCCGCCCGCGGCGGCCCGGAAGGCGCTGGAGCTCGTCGAGATGACCGACGTCGCAGGGCGCGAGATCAGCACCTACTCCAAGGGGATGAAGCAGCGCATCAAGATGGCTTCCGCCTTGGTGCACGACCCGCAGGTGCTCATGCTCGACGAGCCCTTCAACGGCATGGACCCGCGTCAACGGCTGCAGCTGATGGCGCTGCTCACGTCGATGGCCGAGCAGGGCCGTACGGTCCTGTTCAGCTCCCACATCCTCGAAGAGGTGGAGGAGATCGCCGGCACCATCCAGGTGATGGTGGCCGGGCGGCACGCGGCGTCCGGCGACTTCCGCGAGATCCGCCGGCTGATGACCGAGCGGCCCCACCAATACACGGTGCAGTCCAGCGACGACCGGGCTCTGGCCGCGGCCGTGGTCGCCGACGGGTGCGTGTCGTCGGTCCGACTGGTGGGTACGGCTCGCGGCTCGGGGGCTGCGGCGCCGGCGGAGCCCGCAGCGGGGGAGCGGCCCCGGTCAGCGCGGCCCCGGGTGGCAGTGGCGGCTCAGGCGCCCTTCACGTGGAGGCGACCGACCAAGGCCGGTTCGTCCACGTGCTGCCCGTGCTGGCCAGGGAGGCCGGGATCAGCTTGTTCGAGGTCACCCCGGCCGACGAGTCGCTGGAGAGCGTCTTCGCCTATCTGGTGTCGCGATGAACGCCACCGTCGCAGACCTGACTGCGCGCACCCTGCTCGGTCGGCGCCGCGCTTGGTTGTTGTTGCTGCTCCCCGTGGCGCTTCTGGCGCTGGCGGTGCTGCTGCGCGTCACCGTGGACCCGACCTCGCGCAACGACGTGGCCGTGGGGCTGCTCAGCGTCTTCGCCATGGGCACGCTGGTGCCGCTGCTTGCTCTCATCGCCGGCACCGGGGCGATCGGGGCAGAGATCGACGACGGCTCGATCGTCTATCTGTTGTCGAAACCGTTGAGCCGCTACTCGATCATCGTCACCAAGCTGGCGGTCGCCGTCGCGGTGATCGTCGTGTTCGCCGCCGTACCCGTGACGCTCGCCGGCGTTCGTGCTGGCCCGCGGGGCGGGCGGGCTTGCCGTCGCCTTCGGGGTCGGGGCGCTCGTCGCCGGGACGGCGTACTGCGCCCTGTTCTTGCTGCTCTCGGTGCTCACCCGCAACGCCGTCGTCATCGGTCTGCTCTATGCGCTGGTCTGGGAATCGCTGGTGGGCAACTTCGTCCCGGGTGCGCAGGTGCTCAGCATCCAGCAGTGGTCGCTGGCCGTGACTCGAGCGTTGGTGGGCGACGACGCCGACCGCTTCGGGGTCACCTCGGCCGTGGGGATCACCCCGGCGGTCATCCTGTTGCTCGTCGTCGTGGTCGGCGCGACGGCGTTGGCCGGCAGCCGGCTGCGCTCGCTGCGGCTCACCGGCGACGACTAGCGCGCAACGGGGTATTTCACCCGTCCTAGAGCACGGGTGAAATACCCCGTTGTGAGCGCACCTAGACTCCTCGGCTGTGGCTCTCCAGATCGGCATCGTCGGCCTGCCCAACGTGGGCAAGTCCACGCTGTTCAATGCCCTCACCCGCAACGACGTCCTCGCGGCGAACTATCCCTTCGCCACCATCGAGCCCAACGTCGGCGTCGTACCGGTGCCCGATCCTCGGCTGCACGTGCTCGCCGGGATCTTCGGCTCGGCGCGAGAGCTGCCGGCGACGGTCGAGTTCGTCGACATCGCGGGGATCGTGAAGGGGGCGTCGGAAGGAGCCGGGCTCGGCAACAAGTTCCTCGCCAACATCCGCGAGGCCGACGCCATCTGCCAGGTCATCCGGGTCTTCGACGACCCCGACGTCGTCCACGTCGACGGCCGCGTCTCGCCGTCGGACGACATCGAGACGATCAACACCGAGCTGATCCTCGCCGACCTGCAGACGTTGGAGAAGGCGGTGCCCCGGCTGCAGAAAGAGGCGCGTACGGCCAAGGATCGTGCACCGGCTCTCGCCGCGGCCGAGGAGGCGCAGCGCGTGCTCGACGCGGGCCAGACGGTCTTTGCGGCCGGGCTCGACCCCGCACCCTTGCGCGAGTTCCACCTGATGACCGCCAAGCCGTTCCTCTACGTGTTCAACCTCGACGAGACCGAGCTGGCCGACACCGGGCTGCGTGCGGAGCTGTCCGGACTGGTCGCGCCGGCTGAGGCGATCTTCCTCGACGCCAAGATCGAGGCCGAGCTCACCGAGCTCGATGACGACGAGGCGCTCGAACTGCTCCAGTCGATGGGGGTCGAGGAGCCCGGCCTCGCCGTACTCGCCCGCGTCGGATTCGACACGCTCGGCCTGCAGACCTACCTGACGGCCGGGCCCAAGGAAGCGCGGGCCTGGACGATCCGCAAGGGCACCACGGCTCCCGAGGCGGCCGGGGTGATCCACACCGACTTCCAGAAGGGCTTCATCAAGGCCGAGGTGATCTCCTTCGCCGACCTGGTCGACGCAGGCTCCACGGCCGAGGCGCGGTCCCGTGGCAAGGCCCGCATGGAGGGCAAGGACTACGTGATGGCCGACGGCGACGTCGTGGAGTTCCGCTTCAACGTGTGAGAACGGCTATCGCCGCAGGTCAGAGGGCATGTCGGGTGATCCCGTGACACCTGGGTTGCGCACGAGGTTGAGGACCTCGTCCGCGAAGGCAGCAGCGATGCCTCGGGTTGCGTCCTCTGAGTCAGGGCGAACTATGGGCACACGTGTTCCAGGTGAGAAACCGTTATCTCACAACGGTTCTGGCTGTACATCGTGCTACCGCTCACCTCTGCGTTGGTCTGGTGGCGCTAGTCCTACTGAAGATCTCCTTGGTCGAAGACGTGCTCTGAGATTGATTCTCGGTGCACCCGCCAGTTCCAGTAGGAGGCGAGTGCGACTGCGGCAACGATCATGCCAACGGCCCACCAAAGCGCTAGGCCGGTCAGGGAGTAAGACAGCGCCGCGATCAGGATCACTGCGATGACCCCGATCATCGTGCTGATCTGATTCTCAGTCATGGTCATGCCCCTTGCTGAGGTGGGCTGCCTGCCGCATCGTGCAACCTACCCCCGGCCCGCGACCAGACGAGCTGTACTCGGTAGATCACCTGGCCAAGCTGGGTCAGCTAGGGGGAGTTCACTCGAAGAAGTCTTCGTCCACCTCGACCACTCGGAAGATCTGCCGCTCGTGCACTCCTACTTGATGCGTGACCATCTGGAGGCTTCGAGAGGCAGTTCGCTCACGGTGCCCCGGTGATTGACGCCAGCTACCCCGTTGAGGGTGGCCGGGCCTGGACCTTCGGAAGCTCCTACACCCAGGCCGACGGCTCGGACTTCCCGTCCCGAGTCTGACCCTCCCGGCATCACGAGACGCCCGGAGTCGCCGCGCAACGGTGACCCAACTCGCGCGACTTTCGCCGCTCGTACAGCGCTCGTCTAGGGGTCGGCCGCCTCGGCTTCGCGGAGGTACTTGAGGACTGCCAGGACGCGGCGGTGTCCGGTGGCGTCGGTGATGTCTAGTTTGGTCAGGATGCGTCCGACATGGGCCTCCACGGTGCGCTCTGTGATCACCAGCCGCGCCGCGATGGCCGCGTTGGTCTGTCCCTGCGCCATGAGCTCGAGGACCTCGCGCTCTCGCTCGGTGAGCCTGGCGAGCGCTCCGGTGCTGGAAGGCGTCACGAGGCTCGCGACGACCTCGGGGTCGAGCGCGGACCCGCCCGCGGCAACGCGTTCGGCGGCGGCGAGGAACTCGTCAACGGCCAGCACCCTGTCCTTCAGCAGATAGCCGAAGCCGCCGAGCGCGACCAGCGAGACCGCGTGAGCGGTCTCGATGTGTTGCGACAACACGAGCACCGCCGTCTCGGGATGGTCGGCCTTGATCGCACGGGCGGCCCGGACGCCCTCGTCGGTGAACGTGGGGGGCATGCGTACGTCGAGGACGACGAGGTCGGGGCGTTCGGCGTCGACCATGGCGGGGATGTCCTCGGCATTCGCGAGCAACGCGACGACCTGATGCCCGCCGTTCTCGAACAGCATCCCTAGACCCTCACGGAGCAGCGCCTGGTCCTCGGCGATCAGGACGCGCACGGGAACACCGCCGTCAAGGTCGTGCCCTGCCCAGGTGGACTGGTGATATCGAGGGCACCGCCATGGGCGGTGACCCGGTCCCTCAGGCCGGTCAGTCCGGTCCCCATTCCCGGCGCCGCGCCGCCGACGCCGTTGTCGCAAACCAGCAGCACCAACGATCCATCGTCGCAGCTCGCGCGAAGCATGACGTGGGTGGCGCCGGAGTGCTTCACAGCGTTGGTGACACCTTCGCAGGCGGTGTAGTACGCCGCGGCCTCTATCTCGGCCGGAAGTCTTCCGGTAGAGGTGTGGACCTCGACCGGAAGCGGTGCGCGACGCGCGAGGTCACGAAGTGCCGGTGTGAGGCCGGCGTCGAGCTGCGCCGGTCGGAGGCCACGTGCGAGTTCGCGCAGGTCCTCGATCGAATGGGCGATCTCGTCCACAGCACGCTGGATGAGGGCCTGAGCGTCCGGCGCCGTGCCAGCCAGAGCGTGCTGGGCGTGCCGCAAGGAGAGCCCGATCGAGACGAGTCGCTGTTGCTGGCCGTCGTGCAGGTCGCGCTCAATGCGCCGGCGTTCGTCGTCGGCGGCCAGGGCGATGCGGGCGCGTGATGCGGCAACCTCATCCAGCTGTCGCCGGAGTTCCACGCGCAGGCGGACGATCTCCAGGGCGAGCCCGCCGGTGTTGAGCAGCTCAGGCAACAGCCGGGCTCCGGCCGTGGTCGAGCCGAGCGAGACGATGCCGACCTCTTCACCGTACAGCCGGATGGGTAGGTGCCCACCCCCGGCCGGCATCGGCTCGCCGTCCAGGTGCACGTACCTGTCGCTGCCTGGCAGGCGAAACCCCAACGCGAGTGCCGGGTCACCCACCGCCTCGCGGAGCACCCGCTCGATTCCCTCGGGGGCGGCGCGACCTGCGCGGAGCTCCTCGAGAAACGTGTTCACGCGCTCGGTTGCCTCGTACTGAACTCGGTTGAATCGGCGGTCGACCACGTGTTGAAGGCGATCGCGAAGAGGTCGCGCACCGACGGCCGCGATCAGGGTCACGACCGCGGTGGCCCAGATCGAGCCGCGGCCACCGACAGCGCCAACGGCGACGGCTACGAAGGCGTACGTCCCTGTCAGCAGGACCGTGATGGTCGCGTACACGACGGTTCCGCTGATTGCGAGGTCGATGTCGTAGAGCCGGTAGCGAAGGATGCCCGCGCCGAACGCGACCGGCATCAACATGGCGACCACCGCGACCGCGATCCGCACGGCCGGCACGGTGTTCCACAGCAAGGCACCAGTGGGCATCACGACGGCGGCGATGCCGGCGGCCAGGGCGAACCACTTCATCTGCTGTCGCTCGTCCCCGACGGAGCGGCGGAACCGCAGACCCAGCGCGACGACCGCAAGCACGAATGAGCCCAGCAAGACAGCCATTGCGGCGACGTACAACGCCCACCAGGGTGGACCGTCGGCAGCGTAGGGGTTCACGCCGTCGACGAAGTAGCTTCCCGCCTCGGGAGCGAAGACGAACGCCGGCACGGCGAGCGCGGCACCGACCACTCCAGCCGCGCCCACGGCTCGCCATGCAGGTGCCATCAGCGTGCCGGATGGGAACAGGAGGAGGCAGAGGACCGTCGCAGCCGCCTGGGGGATCGTGCTCGTGTTGACGAAAGTCTCCGCGAGGTCGGCCCCGGGCCAGCCACGCAAAGTCCACCCCTGGGCGAGATCGGCGAAGCAGGCGCTGACCACTGCTGCTCCCAGGACCAGCCAGCCGATCGGGTTCTGCGGCTGCCCCGACGCGACGAGCGCGCCGACCGCCCCGAGCACCAGTGTTGTGACCGCGTAGATGAGGGTTTCCCACGCGGGCTCCCGCCCCCAGGAGAGCACGACCGCGGCGATCTCGACCGCGGTGATGAACGCAAGTGTGGCGCTCGGAAGGGGGCGGAGACGTAGAGCCCTCACCCACGAGATTCTCGCTGTCGGGCCACCGTGCTCGCAATCGCGCTGGCACGCAGTCCGACTGTGGTGCTGGCTCGTAGACCGAGTGTGGCCCAGGCTCCGATGACCGGCCGCGTCGTCGTGCCTAGCGTCGATGACATAGCCGCCACCGCAGACGGGAGATCCCCATGACCCAGCTCACCGACTCGACGGACGCCGCCGCGTCAACGCAGCAGCGCAGGAGCCTGGCCCGCATCACCGGAGCCGCCGGCATCGTGACCCTCGTGGTTCTGCTAGGCACGTCGTTCGCCAACGACTACCAGAGCGCTCCCATGGACAGCAGCGCCGACGAGGCCGTCAACTTCTTCCGCTCGCTCGACGACACCCTCGGAGCGTTCAGCTCGTTCGCCACGGCGGTCGGGCTGATCGCGATGCTGTGGTTCGCCCTCGGGCTTGCCCTGCTGCTGCGGCGCTACGAGGGCGAGCTACCGTGGCGCTCGGTCTTCCTCGCCGGCGCCGGGGTGGTCAGCGTCGTGTCGGGACAGATCGCGTCGTGGGACGCCGCGGTCTACCGCTCCGACGACATCGACCCTCAGGTCGCCCGCTATGCCTACGACCTCGGCAACCTCTCGTTCGCGAACAGCTGGGTCGCCGCGGGCGCCGTCGGCATCTGCACCGGCCTAATCGTGCTCGGCACCCGCGACCTCCCGCAGTGGCTCGGCTGGTGGGCCCTCATCGCTGGCATCGGCTCGGTGCTCGCGCGCGCCGTCTGGACCGAGGCCTACTCGTTCCTGCCCCTCGCTGCGTTCTGGATCTGGGTAGCGGTCTTGTCGGTGGCCCTGCTGGTGGGTCGCTTCGCCGTCACCGGAGCCGAGGAGTGACGGCACCCTCGGAAAGAAGGACGATGATGGCCGGGCCGGCCGCTCAGGTTCCGAATGTGTCATCCGGTTCTCCGGCCGCGAGTATCTCCGCCTCACCTGCCCAGTACAGCGCGCCTGTCGTGTGGATGCTGCGTCTCGCTGGCCTGAGCGCTTTGGTCAACGGTGTGGGCTTCGGGGGCTTTGACGTTCCCGCCATGTGGCACCGCGCTCACCACCACACCGTCTGGTACCTAGGTGGGCTTCCCACCTACGGCAACGGCCCGTTCGAAGCCCATGGCATCTCGGTGACCGTCCCGGTACTCCTGGCGTTCTTCGCCGCTTGCCTGGTGCTGGCGATCGGGGGCGCTCTCCTCCTCGTTCCGCGGTCGATCGGCGTCGTCTTCACCTTGGCCGGCATCGTCATGTGTGCGCCGTTCTGGTGGGGCTTCAACCTGCCCTACGCATGGTTGAACGCCATGACCATCGTGGCCCTCCTCGCGATGGCCGGGGTCATGCAGAGGTACGCCGGACCACGACCGTCCACGCGGCCGGGAAAGGGTCTCCAAGGAGCCCAACGATGAGCAGTGCCATCGAGTTGGACGGTCTCACCAAGTTCTTCGGGGACATCCGCGCCGTCGACGACGTGAGCGCGGTAGCGGGACCTGGCGAGGTGACGGCGTTGCTCGGGCCCAACGGGGCCGGCAAGACCACCACGCTGCGGATGCTGCTCGGGCTCGTGGCGCCGACCAGCGGGACCGCGACGATCGGCGGCAGGCGGTACGACGAGCTGTCGGAGCCGGTCCGTGAGGTCGGCGCGGTGCTCGAGTCCTCCGGCTTCCACCCAGGGCGTACGGCGCTGGATCACCTGCGAGTCCTTGCGACAGCGGCCAGGCTGCCCAGCGACGCGCCCGGGCGCGTGCTTGCCGAGACCGGGCTGGCGGAGGACGCGCGCCGACGCGTCGGGGACTTCTCCCTCGGGATGCGTCAGCGGTTGGGGCTGGCCGCCGCCATGCTCGGCGATCCGTCCGTGCTCGTCCTGGACGAGCCAACGAACGGCCTCGACCCACCCGGCATCGTGTGGCTGCGTGGCTACCTGCGGCGTCTGGCCGTCGAGGGTCGCACGGTCCTGCTGTCCAGCCACGCACTGAACGAGGTGGAGCTGACCGCCGACCACGTCCTGGTGCTGGCCCAGGGCCGACTGGTGCGGTCCGCGCGCCTCGACGAGCTGCGCGCCGAGGCGGGGGTCGGTTCACTGGTCCGTACACCGGAGCGGGACCGGTTGTGCGCGGTGCTCGACGCGGCCGGCCACGCCAACCGCCGGACCGAGGACGGCCTGCTGGTCGACGTAGCTCCCGAGCAGGTGGGGGAGCTCGCGGCCGCTCACGGGATCGTGCTCTATGGCCTGGCCGGCACCGGCGGGCTCGAGCAGGCCTTCTTTCACCTCATCGAGCAGTCGGACACGGCTGCGCACAACACGGGGGTGCGCTCATGACCCCGCTGGTCCACGCCGAGCTGCTCAAGCTCCGAAGCACGCGGACGACGGTATGGCTGCTGCTCGCGACGATCGGCACGGAGGCCTTGATGCTTGGGTTCAGCATCCCGAAGCGCGGTGCGCAGGATGCGCTGGTGTCCATCGACGACCCGGGCCTGCTCGCCGCCACCGCCGGCACGGGACTGTTGATCTCACAGGTGCTCGTGGCCGTGTTCGGCGTGATGGCATTCAGCCAGGAGTACCGGCACCAGACGATCACCTCGACCTACCTGGTTGAACCGCGACGGACGCGAATCCTGCTCGCGAAACTGGTGGCGGCGACTCTGTTCAGCACAGTCGTCGTGGCCGCGACGCTGGTCCTGGTCGTGCCGTTCGGCATGCTCCTCATCGGCTCTCGAGACGGCAACGCCACCCTGGGCGCGCAATTCTGGCAGGTCGTAGGTGCCGGAATCCTGGTGCTTGCGGCTACCGCCGCGATCGGAGTGGCCGTCGGTGCCGTCGTCCGCAACCAGATCGTCGCGGTCGTCGGTGTGCTCGTCTGGATGACCGTCGTCGAGCAAGTCGTCATCCAGGCGCTACCCCCGTTAGGGCGCTGGATGCCTGAGGGAGCGACGATGTCCATGCTGCAGCAAGGCCCAGCGACCGGCCTCGACGGCGAGCTGCTGCCCCTGGCCGCGGGCGGGCTCGTTCTGCTGGGTTACACCGTCATCGCGATCGCGCTCGCGGCCGTCGTGACACCGAGGCTGGACATCCTCTGAGAGCGGGCCGATGCGGACACCCATGCATGGCCGAGAGGACGACGTGTCAAGGTCGACCTCTGTTGCGACTGCGCCACAACCAGCGCGTCACCGGAGCCGAGGCGTTGAGCGGGTCCTGGTCGGTGGCCTGTGCGGACTGGCATGGGCTGCCGGCCTGCGCGGCTTCATGGCCCAGATCGCCCAAGGGGACTCGAGCGTCACCTGGTCGGGGACGTTCGGCTACGTACTCCTGCCCGGGCTATGCATCGGATTGCTCCTCGGTTGGGCCGATCATGTGCGCCACCTGGGTGGGCGCCGTGGCTGGCGCTGGCTCGCCTTGTCGCCACTCCTGTTCGCGGCCATCTTGTTCAGCGCGGGGATGTCGGGAGTTCTTGGGATCTTCGAAGATGGCGTCGGCGGGGGCGCGATCGGCATCCCGCTCTATGCCATGGCCGGCGGCTACGCACTCTCCGGACGTGGCCCGCTCCCAGCCCGGCTCGTCTGCGGGCTCGTGGCCCTGACAGTCGTCCCGATCTGGGCCCTGACGGTCGAGTCTTTCGCCGGCCCGGATCTGGCTGTCACCACGCCGCGTGGGTTGTGGGTGGCCGTGTACTTCTACAGTTTCCTCGGGGTGTTCATGATCGCCGCAGCGATCCCGCACCGCCAGCCCCCCGACTGATACCCGTGCGAGGACCGGAGCGTGCTGGCAGGCGACCGGTCCGCACCGACGAACCGGTGCTGCCCTCCAACCGGCTGTCCACCTCCGCGACGAGGACCTCTGTGGTGAGCGGCTGCCGACGCAGGTGACTCCAACCGGTTCTCCTGAGCGGTCCCTCCCTACTCGAGCAGGAAGTCGAGGACCACACGCGCGAACATCTCGGGATCGACCTGGTCTGCGACGTGCTGGTGACCCTCAAGAGTGACCACCCGAGCGCCTTCGACGCCGTCAGCGACGACTACGACGGCATCCCTGAGGAATGCAGGGCTCTCTCCACCTTCGATCAGCAAGGTCGGAACTCGTACGGCCGCCATCTCCTCGGCGCTCACAACGAGTGGAGTGCCTTCCTCCCGCGGTAGCGTCGGCGCGGTGGCCACTCGAGACGCCCACGTCGGCAGTTCTCGCAGCGCGGCGATCTCCTGCTCCGGCATGTGCAGCACCTCTCGGACCATCATCTCCACGACGTCTTCGTACCGCCCCGCATCGGCGGCCGACTGCATGCGGTCGACGAGCTCCTCGGGCTGCGGAGAGTCGATGATTGCCGGCTCGTAGAGCACCAACCGCCCAACATGAGACGTCCGAGCAGCAGCTCGTAGGGACAGGTACCCGCCAAGGGAATGCCCTAGCACCTCGACCGGCATCCCGGCCTCCCCTGCGAGGGTGTCGATCACCGCGACCACATCCTCGACCTCATGATCTAGCGACCAGACTGGGCCGTCGCTGCTCCCCCCACGGCCACGACGATCCATGGCGTGCACCTGCCGGTGGGGCGCGAGGTAATCGATGATCCGCCACCGCTGATGGTCTGACATCGATCCGTGCACAAGCAGTAGTGGCGGTCCCTCGCCGCTGCTCCACACGGCGATGCTCGTCGCATCGGACGACCGGACATGCCGCGGACCCAAAACCTGTTGACTCATCACACCCTCGCGAGGCCAGCTTCACCCAACGTTGCCACCACACCCGCGCTCTGTCGAGGAGACTCCCGCGTGGACGCATCGCCAAGCACTCCCGGCACCGACGAGAGCGGGCACGCCGCCTCCGCGCTGCTCTTCTCGACCAGGCTCGACGGCTCGCACCTGAGGCGGGTTTCCCCCGACCAAATGCCCCCGACGGGTTTGGCGGTGCTAGCCCCGAGGCAAATAGCACCGGTGAAGAACGTAGCCATCTTCGACGTCGACGGGACACTTGTCGACACCACCTATCTGCACGCGGTGTGCTGGTGGCAGGTGTTCCGCCAGCACCAGCGTGACGTGCCGATGACCACGATCCACTCAGCCATCGGAATGGGCGCGGACCAGCTGATCCCTCACCTGCTAGGGCCGACCGAGCAACCCGAGGCGGACGCGCTCGACTCCGGTCACGCAACGCTGTGGCGTGTCTGGTGGCCGCACGTCCGACGCACCCGGGGCGCTCAGGAGCTGCTACGCGCCTGTTCAGGCGCCGGGATGTCGGTGGTCCTCGCCTCCTCGGCTGCACAGGACGAGCTTGCGACGATGTGCTCTGTCATCGCAGCAGACGACGTGATCGATGCGACGACGAACAGCGCAGACGTCGAGGCGAGCAAGCCGTCACCGGACCTGGTGAGAACGGCACTGGGAAAGGCGCATGCCGATCCGGCGGATGCCGTGTTCGTCGGCGACTCCGTGTGGGACGCGGCCGCCGCATCCGATGCCGGCGTCAGGTTCGTCGGGCTGTGCTGCGGCAGTGCGAGTGCGGCCGCCTTGACCGATTCTGGCGCCGTCGCCGTCTACAAGGATCCGCTGGACGCGTTGGAACACCTCGGGGATTGGACCGCCTGACGACCGTTGAGGAAATAGCAGAGCTCGCCCTCACTCATGGAACAGTTCGCGAAGCCGCTCGGCGTCGTACGGTGCCCGCCCATCCGAGTCGTTGCGAAGTAGACGTAGACATCCTTGCCGTCGCTCGCTAGCCGACGGAGCTTGTCCCTCCACCGTCGCAACAAGCCGTCCGGGTAGCCGCCGGCGTAGAGGACCTCGTGCCCGTGGAGCCTTACATGGACGAAGTCCGCCGTCACCGCACGAATGCGGCCTTACCGCACCTGTGCCGCTAGAAGATCCGCTGTCCGGCTTGCTGGCCGCGATGACGCGGAGATGCCCTTTCCTTCCAACACGCCGGTGCCTACAGGCGCTGATTTCGGTTGTCGTCAGGACGTGCGAAGTTCTCCGATCGTGGGTGGCGAAACATATGAGCCGATTCACAGCGTCCCTCGCCCGCGGCGCGCTCGCTGGGGCGGCCGGGACCACGACACTGAACGCCGCACGCGTCTCCGGGCTTGGGTCCCTGCTTGGCGCCTTCGCCGGTGTGGACGCCTGCCTGGCGCCGGGGGCCGTGCGTTCCCCATGACTGATATCCAGGCGAGGACCGGAGCGTGCTGGCAGGCGAGCGGTCTACACCAACGAGACATGTGCCAGAGCGAGTTGTGGCTTCTCGGCGACAGCGGGGCGACACCGCTTCTAGCATCCTTCCCATGAGGTCGAACCCGGAAGGTGACTTCGCGGGGCAGGTGGCCCTCGTGACGGGCGGGTCCTCCGGAATCGGTCTGGCAACCGCGAAGGCCTTCTTGGAGCATGGTGCGGCCGTGGCGATCTGTGGCCGGTCTGCCGATCGCGGGCGGAGCGCGGCTGAGGCTCTGAGTGCTCTCGGGGACGTGGCGTTCTTCAGCGCGGATGTCACTGACGACTCCGCCGTGGCGCGCCTGGTCGACGACGTCGTCGCGCGGTTTGGCCGACTCGATCACGCGTTCAACAACGCCGCGAACACCGAGGCCGCTACGGGACAAGGCGGCTTCACGGCGATGGCGCTCCCGGAGTTTGAAGGCATCGTGCGCTCGAGCTTGACCAGTGTCTGGTTGTGCATGAAGTACGAGCTTCCCGCGCTCATCGCAGGGGGTGGCGGCTGCGTGGTCAACACCTCGTCCATGGATGCCCAGTTGCGCATGGCCGGCACCGGAAGTTACGCGGCCGCCAAGGCCGGGGTCGAGGCTCTCACGGTCTCAGCGGCCAAGGAGTTCGCCGAGCGGGGGATCCGGATCAATGCGATCCGACCCGGAGCCATCCGCACTCCTATGCTCGAGAAGAACCTGCAGGCAGGTTCGGCTGCGCAGCGGCAGGAGCACGAGGCTCGCTACCGCTCGATGATCGCCATGCGTCGAATCGGCGAGCCCGGCGAGATCGCTGATGCCGTGCTCTGGCTCTGTTCGTCCCGCTCCTCGTACGTCACGGGTCAGATCATCACCGTCGACGGTGCTCTGGGTCTGTGATCCCCACCGACCAAGCAGATCGGCCGGCGCTCGGGGTCCACGATTCACACCGCCCGGCGCATCGAACCTGGCGTGGGGCCTGCTTGCTCGGCGATCGTCACCTGGATCGGGCCGACCCACCAGTCGACCCTCCGCCAGCCTGGGCTCGATCGAGGGTGGTCCCCTCGAGGAGCGGTCTCCTCGAGGGCGGTCTCCTCGAGGTCGGTGCTCCCGACGTCCGTGCGCTCGAGGTGGCGGACTGAAGGCACCGCCAACGTGCCTCCGACGGCCATCACGATCACGGCGACACCGAGGAGCAGCGTCGTCTCGGCACCGAATGCGGCAACGAGTGGCCCAGCGAGGATCTGGCCGATGGGGATGAACATGAACGAGCCCAAGGCGTCATAGGAGTAGACCCGGCTCAGCGCCGCGCGCGGCACGTGCTGCTGCATGGACAGGTCCCAGTAGATGCTGAACGTCTCGACCCCGATGCCGGACAGCGCGGCGAGGATGACCAGAAGAGGCACCAGGGGGTGGACCGCTAGGACGGTCAGGAACGGGACCATGGCGAGGATCCCCAACATGCCGACGAACAGTGTGCGGCGGGGCCGAATCCTCAGGGCGGCCAACGCCCCGAGCACCATCCCGGCGGCCGAGGCCGCGAGGACGAAACCCCAGCCGGCTCGTCCGATCGTGTCGTCGGACACGATCGGCCCCACCACGCCGAAGGTGCCGCTTTGCACGGCATTGATGCACGAGAACGCGAGGACCACCGACCACAGCCAGGTACGACTGCTGAACGCGCGCCACCCCTCTCGAAGATCACTGAGCATGCTGGAGCGCACCGGCTGGCTTGCATCCGGATCGGGCTGGACGTCTCTGTCTGGGACCAGCCGGATGAGGGCGATGGCCACGGCGGCAAGGGCGAAGGTCAGCGCATCCACCGCGATGGCCCATCCGGATCCGACCGACGCGACCAGCAGCCCGCCGAGCACCGCGCCGCCGATGAGTGCGGAGTTCATCCCCAGCCGGAGCAGGGCATTGGCCTGCTGGAGGACGGCGTTGGGCACGGTCTGGGGGGTCAGTCCGGCGCCCGCGGGGAACGCGAACGCGGTGGCAGCGCCGTTGAGCGCCTCGATCGCGGCGAGCTGCCACAGCTCGGCGGTCCCGGTGATGAGCAGGGCGGCCGCGATGGCCTGAGTGATCGCGCCAAGGCTGTTGGAGACGACGATGACGCGAGTCCGCGGGAAGCGATCGGCGATGACTCCGCCAAACAGCATGAGCAGGATCTGCGGGATCGTCCGGCAGGCGACGATGAGCCCGAGCGCCGTGGCCGAACCGGAGAGGTCCAGTACGGCGAAGGCGAGCGCGATGGGTGCGACGGCGTTGCCGAAGAACGAGGCGACTCGCCCCACGACGAGCAGCCGAAAGGCTTGGAAGCGCAGCGGTGCCAGGGTGTCGTGGCGCTGTCTCGGTGTCGTCATGCCTCTGGCTCCATGGTGAACATGGCGATGGAGAGGTTGACCCGCTCGGCGCCTTCGGTGCGCGGAGGCAGAGCGGCCTCGTGCAGCTGTCGAGACGCTTGCATCAACAGCTGCCGTACGTGCTTCGCGATGGCCGGGTCGACCCACAGCTCCGCGTCGGTCATCGTCTGCACCCCGCCCGTCTGGTGCGCGGCTCGTCGCTGAAGCTCGTGCGCCACGGCGGTCCACACCGGCCGCCGATTGCGTCGGTCGGGGGCACCCGCAATTTCCTCGGTGTCGTCGATGCGGTAGCGGTAGCGGCGGGCGCGACCACCTCGCACCGACAGTTCCTCCACCACCTCGATCTGCCCGACGTCGAGCAGCTGCCGCAGGTGATAGCTGGCGTTGGCGTGGGTGATCGAGAGCTCGCGAGCCACCTCAGCAGCGGACATGGCCGTAGCGGTCAAGAGGGAGAGCATCTGCAGCCGCAACGGATGGGCGAGCGCGCGCAGCTCGGCGGTCTGCGCGTCAGCAGTCGTACGACCTTCGGGACCAACCTCCAAAGACATGTTGGGGAGTGTGCAACCCGCCGAGGCCGGTGTCAAGAGCTCTGCGGCGTCAGTTCACGACAGGACTTGCTCACGACAGGACCCGCCGGAAGCAGGGAGCGAGATCGGGGTTTTGCACCGGTCGAGTACGTCAGACCGGTGCAAAACCCCGATCTCGGCTGTGCACGATTCTCGGGCGTACCCTCCGCGCATGGAGTACACCGCCACGCAGCGTGTGCTGCAGGACCGGTTCGACACTCGCAGGATCGCCGATCGGATCAACGAACTCCTCGTCCACGACTTCGTCGATCCAGGCACGGCAGCGTTCATCGAACGCCAGGACATGATGTTCGTCGCCTCGGTCGACCCCAGTGGCCAGCCCACCTGCTCCTACAAGGGTGGTGACCCGGGTTTCGTTCGAGTGCTCGACGAGCACACGCTCGCCTTCCCGTCCTATGACGGCAACGGCATGTTCCTGACGCTCGGCAATGCCGACGCGTCCCGGCAGGTCGGCCTGTTGTTCATCGACTTCGCCAGCCCCTCCAGGGTTCGCGTGCACGGTCGGGCGACCGTCAGCGCCGACGACCCGCTGCTGAGCACCTGGCCGGGGGCGCAGCTCGTCGTGCGGGTGGACGTGACTCAGGCGTTCCCGAACTGTCCCCGCTACATCCACCGGATGGAGGCGGTCGAGCGGTCGGCCTTCGTTCCCCGTGGAGAGGCGCCACCCCCGGTGCCGGACTGGAAACGTGCCGACTGGGCCAATGACGCACTCCCTGCCGGCGACCCGGCGCGCGAAGGTCCTGACTAGAGGTCGTCCCGGTCGTCCGGGCGGGCCGCAGTAGCGTCGCCCTCATGGACCCCCGAGTGAACTTTCTGACCTTGGTCGTCCGCGACCTCAAGGCGAGCCGAGCCTTCTACGTCGAACGACTTGGGTGGCCCGTCGAGCTCGAGGCTCCGGACGAGGTGCTGATGGTTCGGGTCGGCGACAAGCTCGTGCTGTCCTTGTGGCAGGAGAGCGCGGCCGTCGAGGAGATCGGACCTGTCGGCCGGGCCGAAGGAGCTCTTCCGTTCACCCTTGCGCACAACGTTGCGACTGCAGCTGACGTGGATTGCGTGATCGCCGAGGTGAGAGAGGCCGGGGCGGTGATCGTGGGTGAGCCAGTCGCGCGGGATTGGGGCGGATATACGGGCTACTTCGCGGACCCAGACGGTTTCCGGTGGGAGGTCGCCTACAACCCTGGCCCGATTGGTCAGTCGGTTCTTTGATTCGGTTCTTTGATTCGGTCGCCCGCTGCCACGGTTGCGCGGCCTTGCGAGCGAACCAGGGGACTGTCGGATCCCGTTGGTGGGTTGGCGCGGTGTAACAGGTCCCTCTCGATGTATCCCAAGTCGGCTGACCCGGATGTCTCGGCGGTGCCAGAAGGTGGCTTCCGTTGGACAGTCCGCCAGGGCGCCGGTGCCATGATGCGTCATGGCCCGGCACGTTGAGACCGTCATCATCGGTGGCGGGATCGCCGGTCTGGCCTGCGCCCGAAGCCTCCACGACAGGCATCGGCCGTTCCTCGTCATCACGGAGGACGTCGGCGGCCGGATCTCGCCATCGAGCGACGGGACCGTCAACCTCGGCGCGTACTACGTCAGAACCGACTACGCCCATGTCAATCGGTTCGTGGACCGGGGCCGCCGGATCAAGCGGCGCCAGCTTCTGCGCGGCGCCGAGGATGGCTCGTTCACGCGCTCAGACGTGCCGCTCCTGCTCCACCTGCCGCAGGCGGTGCGATTCCTACGCCTGATGCGGACGTTTCGACGCCACTACGAGGCGTTCAAGCGGGATTGCTTATCGATGTCTCAGGCCCAGGCGATCAAGGCGAATCCGTTTCTCTGGGACCTCTACCGCGAACCAGCCGCGCGGTTCGTCCGAGCGACACCGGATCGAGGACGTCACCCGGCTGTACCTGGCACCAGCGGTCCGGGGGACGGCCTTCACCGCAGTCGACGACCTGACCGCGTTCACGTTCCTGGTCGGGGTGATCGACTTCGTCGTTCCGATCTTCGAGTACACGATCCGTTTCGACCTGCTCACGAAGGGCTTTGACGATGCGCTGCTGATCGATTCGGTCACGGAGGTGGACCTCACGGCAAACCGCTACTCGATCAGTCGTCGTCACGGCGAGAGCGTGACCGCGGACAACGTTGTGGTGGCCACGCCGATCGACGTATCCGCCCGCTTGCTCGACCTCGACCTAGGTCCCGTGAAGCGCCCCATCTCGGCCCACCTCTTCCTCGTACGAGGGACTTTGCGCCGGCCATGGTCCAGGTCTCACGTCAGCCTGTTTCCCGAGGGTGACGCGATTCTTGCCGTCGCCCAGCAAGCGGCAGCGGGTTTGACGGTGGTCTCAGCGGCTTCGGAGGATCCCGGCTTCGGGCGGATCTTCAGCACATGGGAGGTCGTCGAGCATCGCCGCTGGAACCCCGCCTTCCACCTTCTGGGCGACTCGCTGCTGGAGTGCGAGCTACGGCCGGGTCTGTTTCTCGTCGGCGACCACAACGTGTGCGACCTCGAGGATGCGTGCATCACCGGTGTTTACGCCGCCAACCGCATTGTTCTCCGGTAGGACTCGGAGCGCTCTCAGGGCCGGATTCGCGAGGTCTGCTCTGGATCTCTACCCGTTGTCTCGGATCGTCTCGCGCAGCGCGCGTCGGTTGCGAGGCTCGGCACGGTTCTTGGCGTCGGTGAGCTGGCGGATGAGATCGTCACGCACCTCGATCAGAGCCTTGTCGAGGTCTGGTTGGTCGGACGTCGCTACGAGGCGATCGCTCCCGGCGATCCACGCTTCGAGCACGGTCCGCTGGCTCGGCGTCTCGCGTTCCTTGACCGACAGCTCGAGCTCGACCGCGCTTTCGCGGTAGGACGACAGGCGACTGGTGAGGTTGCCCCACCCGGCGACGATGTGGTCCCGCTCCTTGGCATGGAACCCGGTGCCCAAGCGCAGGCTCGATTCAACAGACGCCGTGTCTTCGTGTTCGCTCATGGCCGTGTCCTATTCGTTGAGCAGGGCTCGCGCTGTGTGGACCAGCACCGCGATCATGCTCTGACCGTACGCGCAGGCCCGACCCGCCCATCCACGGCACCCGCCCCAGCCCCGCTACGGCGATGCCACGGCGGCGGCCAGCTGGTCGAGTGCCATCATCCAACCGGTCGCTCCCGGAGAATCTGCCGGTATGCCGGCGTGGGTCAGCACCTGCTTGGTGCGGCCGCCGAGATCTTCGAGGTCAACGCGGACCTCGGTGGTTGTGGGGTGCCCTTCGGGGGCGCCGCTGTCTGAGGCGGTCGAGACGTTGCCATGCTCGTCGGACGCAGACTCGGTGTAGACCAGTCGCGCGCATTCGACGACCTCGCGGTATTCGCCCGTGAACCACATCTGCATCACGCCGTCCGGGGTGGCGAACTCCATGCACACGAGCCGCGCGCCGCCCACACGGACGTCCATCTTCGCGACCGGGATCGTGGCGCCTTGGGGGCCGTACCAGGCCTTGAAGTGTTCCGGATCGGTCCACATCTTCCAGATCAGCTCCACGGGCGCGTCGAAATCGCGCTCGATCACGACCGCCTGTTCGGAACCGTGTTCGGCGTCACTCATGGCGTGCGTCCTGCCTCTCGTTGCTGCTGCAGCTGATTGAGGTATTCGTCCATCCGGTCGAAGCGGGCTTCCCAGACCGGCCGGAACTGCTCGGCCCACGTCGAGACGACCTCGAGGGGCGCCGCGTCGAGGGCGCAGGGTCGGTATTGGGCTAACTGGCCCCGGCTGATCAAGCCCGCCTTGGACAGCACCTTGAGGTGCTTGGAGATCGTGGGGAGCGCCATGTCGAAGGGGGCAGCGAGCTCGTTGACGGTGGCCTCGCCTTGGGCCAGCCGGGCCAGGATCGCCCGCCGGGTCGGATTGGCCAGAGCCGCGAAGGTCTCGCTGAGCCGCTCCTCGTCCAGGGTGGTCGTCGGCGCCATCAGTAGTTTCCCTTCCGGCTATTTAGACAAGTTGGAAACTAGCGAGCCTGACAGACGCTGTCAAGCCTCCGGGGCCTTGAGCGCCGAGGGCGATGGTCGCTCTTGAATTGCAAGTAAGATGCTGGGCATGTCCGCGTCGTCGTCGATTCCCCCGCCACGGTCGTCATGTCCGGTCGCGGCCTCGCTCGACGTCCTCGGGGATCGATGGACCCTGGTCGTGCTGCGCGATCTGCTCATCGGCGGACGTACGCATTTCGCCGACTTCGCGGCCGATGAGTCGATCGCCAGCAACACCCTGGCCGAGCGACTGCAGCGGCTGCGCGACGCCGGCGTCATCGCCCGCGTGCGCGACCCCGAGGACGGCCGCCGGTGGATCTATGTGCCCCGCCGTCCGGCCATCGAGCTGATCCCCGTGCTCGTCGACCTGATGATCTGGGGCAGCGCCAACACAGCCGTCGAGGTGCCTCCGGAGCTGGCGGGCGCCGCCGAGCACCGCGAGGCGCTCATCGCCCAGATCAGCGAGCACGCGACCGCACGGCTGGTCGACTGAGCAGAGGCCTACAGCCGCACTGGTCGCCATCTGGGTGACGCATTCGTACGCTAGCGTGCGCCCTCGATACGGCCTCGCGGGCAGGCCGAAAGGGGTGCCTGGTGAGGAAGCCGATCGCCGCGCTGCTGACTGTGCTCGTGTTGGTGGCTCTCTTCGTGGTCTGCCTGGTCAGCGCGCTGCAGCTGCTGGCGCCGCGCGCCATGCCGTTCGGGGTCACCGGTCCATCCCCGGTGGTCGATGCGGTCCAGAAGGAGTACTCGCTCGACCTGATCACGTACGGGTCGGAAGCCGAGCTCACCCAGGCTGCCACGAACGGTGAGATCTACGGGGGCTACGTCCCTGGCGCCTCGAGCGACACCCTGATCACCGTCCCAGCCAAGAGCTTCTTCGGGGAGGTGTACGTCCGCGGCGGGTTCGCCTCCGCCGCGAAGAGTGCTGGTCGCACCTACGCCACCACGGTCGTGGCACCCCTTCCGACGTCAGACCGGACGGGCGCGTTGGTCGGGCTCCTGCTGCTCCCGACCCTCATCGGCGGCTACCTGATCGCCTCGATGATCTTCCCCTACTCGGCGACCGCCTCGGGTTGGCGCCGGATCTCGGTGGTGCTGGGCTTCTCCGTTGTTGTGGCAGCCCTTGCGGCGCTGTCCGGACGGTTCATCGCCGACGTCCCTTCGGACGCCACGTGGCGCCTTCTTCCCTGCTTCGCTCTGGTCACCGCCGCCGTGGCGCTCGCCTCCATCGGCATTCAGGCGGTGATCGGCAAGGCCGGCACGCTCGTCGTCGTGGTCGCCTTCATCGTGGTGGGAGGCGCGAGCGCCGGAGGGGGAGGCAGCGCTCTGCTGCCGACCTACTGGCAATACATCGGCGCCCTCCTGCCGCCTCGCTACGCCACGGAGCTCTACCGCAACGTCCGATACTTCGGCGCGCACGGCATCGTCGTCCCGATCCTGGTTCTGGTCCTGTACGCCTTGGCCGGGGTTGCCCTGGTCCTCTTGATGGAGCGTCGTCGATCGGGCGGCCAACCGGCAGCCGTACAAGAGTCCGCCGACCAGCACGCCGAAGCGGCCACGGCCGACTCCGCTGCTGGGCGTGCGCGGTTGGTCCCGAAGAACCTCGTGGCGCCAGTGACGTTGGCGCTGATCCTGAGCGCGCTGTTCGCGGTGAACTACATGAGCTCGGGACACGAACCCATCGCGCAGAACATGCCCTTCGGGGTCGTGGGGTCGGCCGATCTGGCTCAAGCGGCGCAGAACGACTTGTTCTCCCTGGACGTCATCGAGTACTCCGACCAGCAGGCTGCGACGGACGCCATGAACCGCGGGGAGATCTACGGCGCGTTGTACGCGACGTCGTCTCCGGCCGAGCTGGTCGTGGTCTCGTCGATCAGCGACATCTCGCCGCTCGACATCACGGCGAACTTCGAGGAAGCAGCGAAGAAGGCCAGCGAGACGCTGACGGTCAAGGCGTACGCGCCGACGCCGCTGGCGCCCAAGGATCCCTTCGCGCTTGTCCTGGCGACCCTCCTCGTCCCCCTGTTCGTCGGTGGATACATGGCTACGGCCCTGCTGACCAACGCCTTCGGGTCAGCGGCGGGACGCTGGCGCGGGCTCTGGCTCCTGGGCTACGCCGCGGTCGCCGGGCTCCTCGTCGACGTGATCGCGACCTTCTGGCTCGACGGCATACCCAGCGACTCGTTCTGGGTGGCCTGGCCGATCATGGCGCTGATCAGCGCCACCGTCGCGTTGTTCGCCGCGGTCCTCAGACGGTTGCTCGGACCCATCGGCATCCTGCTGACCGTCATCATCTTTCTTCAGTTCGGGAATCCGTCGTCCGGAGGGTCGAACGGTTCGGTCTACCTCACGACCTTCTGGGACAACCTCGGACCCTGGCTCCCGCCACGCAATGCCTACGAGGTCCTGCGCGACACCATCTACTTCGGTGGCCACGGGATCAGCCAGGCGCTGACCATCCTCATCGCCTACGCGGTCGTGGCCGGCGGAATCCTCGCCTACCTCGACTGGCGTCCACCGCCCGAGCCATCGGTCCCGGGCCTCGACGCCCCGACCGCTGCGGACGCCGCCGCCGTCGCGGTGCCCGTCGGACCGCTGCCCTAGTCCAACCCCCTGCTCATCCGCTGACGTCGTCACGGGCCGGATCGGCCGAGCCGAGACCCGCCGTACGGGCCTTCACGACGGCGGACGCACGGTCGGCGACGAGCAGCTTGGCGAAGATGTTGGAAACGTTGTTGCGCACGGTCTTCTCGCTCACGCCGAGCGTGGCCGCGATGGTGGTGTTGGAGCGGCCGTCGGCGATGAGGTCGAGCACGTCGCGTTCACGGGTCGTCAGCTCGGGAAACGGATGCGCATCGCCGTCGCGGCCAGCCGTGAAGAAGTGGCCCATCCGTCGGGCCAGCGCGGCACCGAAGATGACCTCCCCGGCAGCGACCGTACGGATCGCGCGCACGATGTCGTCGGGAGTGGCGCCCTTGAGGATGTAGCCGCGAGCTCCCGCGCGCATGGCGGCGAACACGGACGTGTCGTCCTCGAGCATCGTCACCATGAGTACGGCGACGTTCGGCAGGGCACCCGCGAGGTGCCGCGTGACATCGATGCCGCTGGAGCTCGGCATCTTGATGTCCATGAGTACGACGTCGGGCACGACCTCCTCGCAGACCGCAATGGCCTCCTCGGCGTCGTCGGCCTCGCCCGCGAGAAAGAGTCCCTCGGCCTCCTCCACGAGCAGACGCAGGCCGGCGCGGAACATCGGGTGGTCGTCGACGACCACGACGGTGATGGCGTCTAGGTCGGCAGCCATGCTCTGACCACCGTCCCTGCGTCGTGTCCCGTTTCGACGACGCAGGTGCCGCCGAGCTCTGCCGCGCGTTCTCGCATCGACGTGATGCCGACGCCTGCGCGGTAGCCGTCGGGGATGCCGACGCCGTCGTCGCTGACGACGATCTCCAGGCCGTCGTCGACGCGGACCTGCACCGTGCCGTTGCTGGCGCGTGCGTGCCGGACCGAGTTGGTCATGGCCTCCATGGCGATGCGGTACGCCGCCACCTCGGCGGCCGCCGGGAGTGCGGGCAGGTCTGTCGGGCCGCTGACGGTGAAGCTGCCGAGTGACCGGGCCTGCTCGTCCAGCGCTCGGACGAGCCCGAGGTGGTCGAGGGCCGGCGGCCGCAGGTCGTACACGAGGCGCCGCACGTCGGCGACGGCTTCCTGTAGCTGGGCGGTCAGGGCGTTGAGCTGGTCCGCAGCCGCATCGGGTCGTGCGTCGATCAGAGCCTTCGCACGTGAGGCGCCCAGCACCGCGCTGGACAGAGCGGGACCCAGGCCGTCGTGCAGATCGCGCCGCAGCCGGCGGCGCTCCTCCTCCGTCGCGGAGACGAGTCGCTCGTGCGAGGCGGCGAGATCGCGGGTGAGAGCGGTCGTCCGCAGCGCGGCGGCGACCGGCCGCGCGATGCTCGTGAGCAGCGCGTACCGCTCGGCGTCCATGGGGGTGTCGCCCTCGGACTGGGTGGCGACGAGGGTGCCGACGGTCTCGCCGGCATACACCAGGGGCACCGTCACCTGTCGGCCGTCGCTGGGGCGGCCGGCCTCGGCGGCCAGGGTGTCGCCGTCGAGGATCGCCACGTGCTGGAGGCGCAGGGTCCGCTGCAGGGACTGGGCGGCTCCGGGCAGGACGTCGTCGACCGCGGCGGCTCGCTCCAGCTGGTCGCCGAGCGACAGCAGCGTCGCCACCGGGTCGTCGCGCAGGCCGAAGACCAGCCGGTTCGCGAGGCGCTGCAAGCGGTCCCGCAGCGGAACGGCGATCAGGATCGCGACGACGAGTGCGGTGGGTGCTGTGGCACGAGAGGCGCCGATCCTCGTGAGCACGAGCGCGAGTACGGCGTAGACGAGCAGGATGCAGGCGCTCAACGCGCCGTAGACCAGGCTGCGCCGGACGACCAACCGCGCGTCGAACAGGCCGTAGCGCCGGATCGCGATCCAGCAGGTGATGCCGACGGCCACCATGCCGAGCGACTCGAACGGCAGCGCGTAGACCGGTGACGCTCCGGACGCCGAGATGACCAGGCAGGACCACCACGCGAACACGAGCAGCCACACCGCGGGTCGCACGAGTCTGGCGATGGCGCGCGCTGCCGCGTCGGTGACGCGCCGCTGCTTGATCTCGAAGCCGATGGCACCCACGAGAGTCATGGGCGCGACCAGGACGATGCAGTCCATCAGCCCGTACGCCAGGTCGCCGGGGCTGCCACCGAGGCCCGTGGGGTTGTCCTGCTGGGACCAGTCGAGCAGGTGGGGGCCGAAGAGCGCCGAGATGAGGAGCAGCGCGCAGAGCGCGATGTTCACGGCGATCGCGATGCGCCACCGTTTCGACGGGAGCCGGTCGTCGGGGAAGAGCAGCGGCACGAAGAGCGCGATGCCGAGCTGCGCAGGGATCCACGGCCAGCCGTCGAGCCATCCGGCGAGGTGGGCGAGCGGGAGGTCGTAGCCCAGGTCGAATACCGCTCGGGCGTAGAGGTACGAAGCGGTGGCGACGGGCATGAACGCCCCGCCCGTGAGCAGCAGCCAACCGACGACGTTGCGCGGCACCGCCCGTACCGCGCTGGCACCGACGATCGCGAGCGGAATCATCGGGATCGTCTCGACGGCGATGAGGACTGTGTACGGCGCGCGGTCCCACCACGCGACCACGACCAGCGACACGACCGAGCCGAACACCGCGAGGGCGATGCCCGCGCGACCCAGGGCGACCGCCCAGCGGCTCATGACCGATGATTCTCCTGCTCGCACCCGGTGGTTGTCAGGCAGTGGCGAGCACCGGCTCAGCCACAGTGGGCTGACGTCCACGCATCAGGCTCATCGCAAAGACGGCCCAGGTGGCGAACAGCACCCCGTAGCCGACGATGCTGATCGCGCGGACGCCGCTTTCCTGGCCGACCATTCCGAGCAGGGGCCAGACGCCCGTCGCGATGGCTGCCCACGCGGGGACGGTCTTGGCCTTGAAGAGAGCAACAGCCATGAGGATCGCGCCGACGAGCTGCAGCAGCAGGTACGGAAGCAGGCTCACCGCGAACCAGGTCGAGTTCTCCCAGCTGTCGATGAGGTGGGCCATGGCTGCTGGGTCAGGCTCGCCGGTGGACAGGAACGCCAGGCCGTCCAAACCCATGACGGCCGGCAGGCTCACGACGAACGGGAAGAACAAGAATGCGGCCGCGGTCGAGGCGAGCGCGGACGTACGGGCGCCGGCCAGGTGCCCGATGAACAGGAACGCCGGCGCCGCAAGCAGGACCAGGAAGTCCAGTGCCAGCGCCCACGCCATCGCGGTGTGGTGCTCGGTGGCCTTGGCCACGATCTCCGCGCCCGTCGAGGTGCCGAGCAACGGCGTGATCATGATCTGCAGCAGGACCGCTGCGCCGCCGACGACGAGGGAGATCGCGCCGACGACCTGATAGCGAGTGGGCATGAGTCCGCTCCTGGATGAGGCCCGACGGGTGCGGGCGGTCGAGAGGAGCGTCGTGGTCGGCGACGTCCCGCGCCCAGAGGCGGGTGTCCCGGGGCGGCCGGGATTCGCCATGGGTTCACGTCGGTTGCCGACGTGGATCGCTCTCGCGAGATCGGGCTTTTGCACCGATGGAGGCTGCCGCATTGGTGCAGAACCCCGATCTCGACCGTCGTGCGGCCCCGGCTGTCCGGAACCCCGGTCGTTGTCACAGATGGGGTGTCTCCCCGCCGGGCGCTCGGCACTATCACTCCTGGATTGCAAGTAAGATGGTGGACATGTCGGTGTCGTCGATTCCCCCGCCACGGTCGTCGTGTCCGGTCGCGGCCTCGCTCGATGTCCTCGGGGATCGATGGACCCTGGTCGTGCTGCGCGATCTGCTCATCGGCGGACGTACGCACTTCGCCGACTTCGCGGCCGACGAGTCGATCGCCAGCAACACCCTGGCCGAGCGACTTCAGCGACTGCGCGACGCCGGCGTCATCGCGCGAGTGCGTGACCCCGAGGACGGTCGCCGGTGGATTTACGTGCCCCGTCGTCCGGCCATCGAGCTGATCCCCGTGCTCGTCGACCTGATGATCTGGGGCAGCGCCAATACCTCCGTCGTCGTGCCGCCCGAGCTAGCCGGTGCCGCTGAGCACCGGGAGGCACTCATCGCCCAGATCACTGAGCACGCGACCGCTCGATTAGTCGCCTGAGCGCCTGTCCTCGGCCACGGGTTCCGGCCGCTTCTGCTTGCGCGCTGAAGTGACGCTGGTCAGGCCCTCGCGGTGGCGAATTCGGCCCTGCGCTTGATGAGCGCGTACAGCACGTAGCCCTGGGAGAGCACGAGCAGGGGAGCGACGAGTCCGAACGTCAGCCACATGGCGCCGATGCCCTGGTCGAGGATTCCCGTTCTCGAGACCGTGATCCCGACGACAGCGAAGTCGGTGAGGCTGACCGCAGTGAACAGCCAGGCAAGCGGCACCGTCAGGGCGGATCGCCGATAGGCGGCCAGCGCCGCGATGGTTCCGGTTGTGGCAGCGGCGAGGTCGCCGTACGCAATCACTTGGAGCGCATCCATGTCTTGTCCGGGAGCGACCTGGCCGGGCGCGAGAAAGGTGAGACCGAGGAGTCTGATCCCCTGGAGCAACAGGATCGGGGCGATCGCGACGAACACGTCGCTTCGCTGCAGAGGACCGAGCACGTACTGCAGGAAGACGGTCGTGAAGATGATCAGACCCAGCGCGAACTGGATCGTGACGATCGCATAGGGCGACAACATCCGTCGGGTCTCGTTTCGTGGTGGCTGGATGAGCTCGGGGTAGGCGGTCCAGACGGAGCCGGTCGAGTCTGATTCAGACGCTGGCTGAGGTCGGGGCCGGCTTCTCCGGATCGGTGGGGAGCATCCGGGCTGACTTGAGTGCGGTGCCGAGTGCGGCGACGGCGCCGACGAGCCCGGCCAGGGTGCGGGGGACGTGGACGATCAGCCACCAGTGCAGCTCGGAGGTGACCTCGGCGTCGGTCTGGTCCAGGCCCCAGAGCCTGAAGTTGGCCGGGAGGTGGTAGACCGCGGTGATCAGTGACGCCACGCCGATTCCGGCGAGGGCGATCAGCCATCCTCGGCGCAGTGCCGGCACGTTCCAGTCCTGCTTCAGCAACCAGAGCACGCCGACGAACGCGGGGATCAGCGTGACGCCGACGCAGGGCAGCAACAGGATGAAGTTGGCTTCGAACCACGGCGGCGAACTCCTGCGGCTGCAGGCTGACCCAGTACCGGCCGAGGGCCAGCCCGATGGTCAGCATCACGCCGGTGAACATGGCCGAACCGACCACCGCAAGGTTCAGGTAGACGAGTCGCTTCACGGATGGGCTCCTCTGGCAGGGTCTGGCCGAGCGGCCGATGGTCACTTGTGATTCGCAAGTGAAACTACCGGGCTCGCTCCTGATCCGCAAGTGAAGTGCGCAGGGCGCCACACCGGGCCAGCGGCCAGGGGAGTCGGTCGTGCCCCGGCCCGAGCCGGGGCCGCACGCTTCTAGGCGGTACGCCTCAGGAATTCGATCAGCGCCGGGTTGACGATCTCTGGGCGCTCGGCCTGCGGGTAGTGGCCGCCGTCCGGCACCAGCAGCACCTCTCCGGCCAGCTGCCCGGCCACGAAGTTGGCCTCGGCCGCTGGGTCCGGGAAGTCCGGGTCTCGGGCTCCCATCACCACGAGGGTGGGGGCCTTGACCTGGTCGAGCCTGGCCTCGGCGGGGGCATGGGTGGTCCGGGTCGTGGCGGTGAACGCCCCGGCGTAGCCCGGGCGCCGAAGGGCGGCCGAGATCGCCGCCCGGTGCTCCTCGAAGTCAGCCGGCCGTTGCCCCGGCGACAGCGACGGTAGGTAGGCCGTCCAGACTCGGCGAGCCCACGGTCCGCTCATGGCGATCCGGAACGCCCAGCCCAGCAGCGGGTTCATGGGCACGTTGCGTACGAACGGGCCGACCAGGACCAGCGCGTCGATCGCATCCGGGCGCTCCGCCGCTGCCCAGACAGCGGCGCCGGCCCCCATCGAATTGCCCACGATTGCCGCCCGGCCGCCCAGATGGTCGACGAGGGCCAAGGCGTCCTGCGCCGTCGCCACGTCGTCGTACCGGTCGAATGTCGTGTCGCTGTCGCCGTGACCTCGTAGGTCCATCGTCGCTACCCGGAAGCCGGCAGCGACCAGCGCGGGCACCGTGAACCGGTACGCGCTGCGCAGCTCACCCATACCCGGGAGGCAGACGACCAGCGGGCCGTCACCCGCGAGGTCGAACGCGATGCGGCCTTGGGGCCTCACCAGGTGACGGGTCCCCTCAGTCCCATGCTTCTTCGGTGCCGATTGGTCAGTGCCGTGCTCGGCCATGCGCCGGGTCTCCTCTCCGTAGCTCTTCAGTCGCGTTGGTCGTGGGTGCTTGGTCCTGCCTCGTCGCCCAGAAAGCCGCGGCGAGCAGGAGCGCGCCCGGGACGGTGCCGGCGATCGTGGCGATGGCCTCGTCGGTCGCGCCGCCTGCTGCTGCGAGGAGGCCGGCCGCGCCGCAGGCGGTGAGAGCGCCGCCGAGGAGGTACTGGATCGACAGACGCCACAAGCGGCCCAGGGCGAAGAAGTGCACGCCCACCACGAGGGTGATCCAGGGCAGTGCTGCGTTGGGCGTCCCCAGAGGTCGGGTGATGATGACGGCGCCGCCGAGACCGACCAGCACCTCCGCGGCCACGATGCGCCAGTACCCATGGCCGAAGCCGGACCGGCCGGTGGGTGGGTCGTCGGTGGGGGAGCGAGACGTACGCACCCGCAGCAGCACCACCAGGAAGGCCAGGACCCCCAGCGCGCGCACGACCTCTCGGGCTGGTGTCGGCAGGACGCCGGCGTTGACGACCACGTAGACCAGGCCGAGCGTGGACCCGATCAGCGCGGCGACCGATCTGTGGGGCAGCGTGGACAGGCGACTCATGCGACTCACGGCTCGCTCCCTTCCTTGGCGGGGGTTGGCTCAGTCGGGTTTGGCGATCCTGCGACGGGCAGGGGCCTGAGCAACCGATCTCCCTGGGCGTAGACGAGGAGGTGGTAGGCCACGGACGTGCCGGCCAGAGCCCAGCCGAGGGCGTGCTGCCCAGCCGCGTACAAGGCGACCGCGGCCATCCCGGAGATCACCAGCTCCTCCAGCAGCCGGAGCGGCTCGGCCAGGCGCCCGAACTGGTGGAAGTCGAGGAGTCCCCAGATCCCGAACCCGACGAGCGGGGCCAGGATGGCGAGCAGGATCCGCGTGCCGGTGGTGCTGCCGGTCTGATACCCCCAGTAGGCGAGCGCGGCCACCACGCCCGCCTCCATCACGGCGCGCAGCACGAGGGTGAACCACTTCAGCCTGCTCATGACGGTCTCGCGTCGGCCGCGACCGAGTTGCCGGGGGTCACCACCGGGCTCGACGGCGCCCGGACGTGCGCGCCGTAGGCGCCCAGCAGCAGGACCGCGACGAGAGCAGAGGACGCCAAGCGGTAGCGCATGCGCCAACCCTCAGAGACGGCCGGCCTGATTCGGACCAGGGAGTACCGCCCCACGATCCCGAACGCCACGACGTTGGTGAGGTCGATGGTGAAGTGGATGGCGACAGCGACCCACAGCGACCCGCTGAGCAGGTAGGCCATCACGAGGATGCCGCCGCCCACGGTCCAGCTGGCGATCTGCGCTGGGCTGGCCAGATTGGTGAGCAGGTGCACCGCGGCGAAGAGCAGGACGGAGGTCAACGCGACCACGACCCAACCGCTCGGGAGCAGGTTGACCGTCAGGTAGCCGCGGAAGAGCGTCTCCTCCTGGATGGCCACCACCGCCAGGACGGCGACCGTGAGCGCGGCGCCGAGCACGTCCGGTGCGGCGCCCGCGGGTCGCGAGTTGTGGCTCACCTCGGCGCGGCCCGAGGCCCGCAGCCGGGCCAGGAACACTCCGGCCAGTAGCACCGTGAGCGCCAGGAACGAGACAAGTACGACGACGTCGTTGCGGCTGAGCCCAAGACCCAGGTCGGAGACCGGCCGACGGTCGACCAAGACCAGCATGAGGAGGACGACGGCGAGGACACCGAGATTGGCGGCGAGCCCGACCAGTCCAACGACCCGCGAGGTGCGCCCACCCATCTCCTTGAGGTTCGCGCCGACGTGGCGCACCAGCATGGACGCGGCCACCGCGACGGCGATGAAGGCCCCGACTGCCAGCAGGACGCGCAGCCAGGCCGCTGCCCCGGTCACGCCGAGCGCTGGTCGGCGGCGCCGGTCCGCGCCAGCGCCCAGGCCAGCCACAGGCATCCGACGGCCATCAGCGCCCCATGGGCGACCCGAAGCGGCTGCGGTCCGGCGAACTGCGGGATGTAGAGGCACACGGCGACCGCCAGCGGAACCGCGGTCCATCGTCCCCCTGGCTGCTGTGCGGTCCACACCGAGGCCGCCGCCATGCACGCGCCGACGGCGAGCAGGACCAGCCCGGTGAGGATGAAGCCGATCCCGGTCTCCCAGCGGATCGAGTTCGTCAGGGTGTCGAGCAGGTCAGCGTCTCCACGGTCCAGGGCTGCCTGACCGGCGGCGTGCAGGCCGAAGACCTCCGCGCCGTAATAGGGCAGGGTGAGCCCCACGCCCAGCCAGGTCAGAATCACGGCCCAGCGCGCCCGCCCGCCGGCCGGGGTCGTCTGCAGGCGAAGCGACAGCCCGTAGACGCCGAGCCCGAGAAGGATGAAGCCGGCGATGCCGATGCTGTGCGCCACCACCCAGCTCGCGGAGGCGAACGCGCGCGCTCCGGCCAGAGTGGTCTCATCGGAGAACGGGCGAATCGCCGGATAGAGCAGGAAGCAGAGCCCGGCCAGGGCCAGCGCCGCGGCGAGCACCCGGATCAGTCGATCGGTCGCGACGGGATCGGATCGCACCCCGGGGGAGCGGGCTTGGTCGGCCCGGGTGGACGGGCCGGACTGTACGGACTGTCCGGGCTGTACGGACTGTCCGGGCTGTCCGGGCTGCACGGACTGTGTCGTCATCTCAGACTTGGTCATCTCATACCTCGGTCCTCCGAGAGGCCCGTCGCCGGCCGTCCCACAGGGCAGCCCCGGTCCTGGCTCGCCGACACGAGGCCCCTCGCACGAGGGGCGCCGTCGGCCGGCTCGCAACGCCGGTCGCGGCTCCCGGTCGAGCCCCGGCACCCGCTGGCACCTGCCTCGCACGGACCGGAGAAGCTGGAGGAGCTCGACCACTGGACGCTCCGTAGCGTAGCGATCTACGGTGCGGGGATGTCAAGACCGCAGTCCCCGACCTCGTCTGAGGCAGCCGGCGCTGCCGGGGTCGAGGGCACGGTCCTGCAAGCGGCCCGCGAGCTGCTCGCCGAGGGTGGCGTCAAGCGCCTGACGATCGAAGGGGTGGCGGCCCGTACGGGCGTCGCCAAGACCACCATCTACCGGAGGTGGCGCTCGAAGGAGGCCCTCGCGCTCGCTGTGATCCTGCAGATGACCCGCGAGGTGGTGGAGCCCCACGACTCGGGTGATATTCGCTCGTCGCTGATCGCGTTCCTCGATCGAGCGGTCACCATCCTTGGCACCACCTTGATGGGTGGTGTCATGCAAGGACTGGCCTCAGACCTCGCGACCGACCCTGCGCTCGCGACGGCGTACCACGACGAGGTGGTCTCCTTACGCATGGCCCGGCTCCGGGTTCTCCTTCGGCGCGGCGTTGAGGCCGGCCAGATCCGCGAGGACGTCGACGTCGCCCTGGTCCACGACCTGCTCTTCGGGCCGGTCTACCACCGGCTGCTGTTCACCGGCCGGGGGTTGGACGAGGGGCTGGCCACCCAGATCGTGGACTCGGTCCTCCCGGGAATCGCGGCGCCCAACGCCGGCGGGTGAGACCGGGACAACGGCTCACAGGGGCTCTTGCTCGTCGCTCCGCCAGCGGTTCGATCAGCCGGACTGCGGCAGCGGCCTGCTAGTCCGCTGCGGCTCCGGAGCTCAGGAGGGTGCGGGTCCACAGGTCGAGGAGATGAGCCCCGAACTTGTCGCCGCTCCATCCGCGTCCCGCGAGGAGCAGGTAGTACTCCGCGCTGTTGGTGGCCCAGATGATGTCGGCCACGTCCTGCTCGCTGAGGTCGCGCCGCAGCTCGCCCGTGCCGCCGAGGTCGCGCGCGAACAGCAGCATGTTGGCGGCTCGGCGTTCGACCAGCCCCGACCAGGCTCGGGCGCAGTCGGCGTCCTCGTGCCCAGCCTGTCGAAGCGCCTCCTGCAGCGGCGCGACCACGGGGAGCAGCTCCGCGAGGGAGCTGGCGTAGATCTCGAGCTTTCGGCGCGCACCCTCGGCTTCCCGGATCTGGCGGACGTAGCCGCGCTGCGCCGCGGGGACCGGCTCGTCCTCGTTGGCGAGCACCATGTCGATCACGGCCCGCACCAGCGCGGGCTTGCGTCCGACGCTGGCATAGATGGTGTCGACGGCGACTCCAGCTCGATCGGCGACCTGGGTCATCGTGCACCCGTAGCCGACGGTCGTGAACAGCTCTCGGGCCGCCCGCAGGATGCTGGCGCGGGTGCGCTCGGCCTGGGCGGCCCGCGCCGGGGAGCGATAGGTGCGGGTCTTGACGGGACGGGACACGCCCCCTAGCGTACCCCTATTGATCCGAAGAAGATTCGGACGAATAGGGAGGCTCAGCATGCCGGACGTCGCATCGCCCCCACTGACTGCCGTGCACCGTTCCGCGGCCGACGGCCCGGCCACCTGGGCCATGGGTTCGCTGTTCGAGAAGCTGCTGAGCGCCGAGGAGTCCGGCGGCGCCCTAGGTGTGTCGCTGGTGACGCAGCCCCCGGGTACGGCCACGCCGCTGCACCGCCACACCCGTGAGGCCGAGGCGTTCTACCTGCTGGCCGGCACGATGACCTACCAGGCGGGCGAGCAGACGTTCAGGCTGTCGAAGGGCTCGTTCATGTACCTCCCGCTGGGCGTGCCCCATGCGTTTCGCGTCACCGGGACCGAGACCACGCAGTTCCTGGCCCTCACCAGTCCCGGCGGGCTGATGGACCTCTACGACGAGGTCGGCATCGTCGCCACGGCCCGGCGACTCCCCGGCGCCGACGGTCAGACGATGGAGGTAGAGATCGCGAAGTGGAACACCGTCGGCCCCCGGTACGGCCTGGAGGTCGTCGGCCCGCCGCTGCCCGTCGACGTGTAGCTCCAAGCCGGGCTCCCCGGGCTCGGATGTGCCTTGTCGCCTTCTCCCTGTGATGCTGGTGTGGTCAACCAGTGAGAAGGAGATCGTGATGGCGTACACCCTCGAGTCGGTGCCGAACCTGTCCGGCCGTACGGCAGTGGTGACCGGCGCGAACGGTGGCCTGGGCCTGCAGACGGCGAAGGTGTTCGCCAGCAAGGGCGCGCACGTGGTGATGGCGGTGCGCGACCAGGACAAGGCCGCCAAGGCCGTGGAGGAGATCCGCGCCGAGACTCCGGACGCCTCCCTGGAGCTGGTCGAGCTCGACCTCGCCTCCCAGGCCTCGGTGCGCAAGGCGGCCGAGCAGATCCTCGGCCAGCACGGCACCATCGACATCCTCGTGAACAACGCGGGGTTGATGGCGATGCCGGAGCGGCAGACCGCCGACGGCTACGAGATGCAGTTCGGCGTGAACCACCTGGGGCACTGGACCTTCACGGCGCTGCTCATGCCGGCGATCCTCGCCGCGGACGCCGCCCGCGTGGTCACCGTCACGAGCACGGCGCACCACTTCGGACTCCCGGTGAACCGCGACAACCCCCACCTCAACGGCAACTACGAGCCCTGGCGCGCGTACGGCCAGTCCAAGCTCGCCAACTACCACTTTGCCCTGGGGCTGCAGCGGGAGTTCGAGAAGGCGGGCGTACGGGCGCAGAGCCTGATGGCTCACCCTGGGCTCTCCCACAGCGACCTGCAGGTGAGGACAGTCGCCGAGGGTGGCGGCGGCGTCATGGGTCCGTTCTGGGCGGGGATGGCCAAATACACGGGCATGAGCGTCGAGAAGGGCGCGATGCCGCAGATCCGGGCGGCGACCGATCCCGCGGCCAAGGGCGGGGAGTTCTACGGCCCGCGCTTCATCAACAACGGCCCTGCGGTGCGGGTGCCCGTGATTCGACCTGGCAGCGACTCGGCCATCGCCACCCTCTGGGAGGTCTCCGAACGAGAGACCGGCGTCGCCCTCGACGTCGCTCCAGCCTGAGGTTGCGTCCGAGTAACTGAGGGCTATTGCGCACCTTGGGTCGGACGTACGGCGCTGCCGCCGGCTTTGAGTTGCTCGATGAGGATGTCGCCGTGGCCGGCGTGCCGGGCTAGCTCGGCGATCATGTGCGCGTAGATGAAGCGCAGGCTCACGGGGCCGAGCCGCCACGGGAACTCCTCGTCGAGCGCGTGGGACGCGGCCACTACGCGCGAGTGCTCGCACGCAGCCAGGAAGGCCTCGCGCACCGACCGGACGGAGTCCTCGTCGTCGAGCACGAAGCTCTCGTCCACCGACTCCGGCAGGCCGAGCTCGGCGCGCTCCACGCCCGCCACGCGGGAGTGGAACCACACCTTCTCGACGAACACCGCGTGCTTCACCAGCCCCAAGGGCGTCGTCAGGGAGGGGACCAGCCGAGCCCGCGCTGAGGCGTCGTCGAGGTCGGTGAGGAGCTCGGCGATCGCCTCCCGCTGGACGTCGAGCATCCCCTCGAGCAACGCCCGCTCACCCGCCACGAAGAAGTCCATGGGCCCAGGCTAGGGCTGGTGCCACCGCGCTGGAACGCCCCGGGTGAGCGAGGATGACCAGCAGTGGACGCCGTCAGAGGTTTCGTGGACTGGATGTTCCGCGATCGATCCACCGGCCAGCTCGTGATCGGGCAGTTCCCGAACGTCGCCCTGATCGTCTGGCTCGCCGCGGCCGTACTGGCGGCCGTCACCTCCGGAAGTGTCCACACGGTCTTCAGCGTCATGAGCACGCTGGCGCTGGTGGTGTGGGCCGGGGACGAGCTGATCCGAGGGGTCAACCCGTTCCGGCGCCTGCTCGGGGCCGTCGTCCTCGGCTGGAAGCTGTACACGCTGGTCCGCGGGGGCTGACCCGGCCCGAGGTTGCGTCCGACTAACCGTGGGCTATAGCCCACCATGGGTCGGACGCAAGGCTGCTACTTGGCGAACCAGTAGATGAGCAGCATCACGCCGACGAAGGCTGCGCTGCCGAGGAGCATGACGATCAAGCTGGGGCCGTCGTCCCCGTGGCCGGTGGCGATCTGCTCGGGCGTCGGGGCCTTGCGGCGCAGCGCCCAGTTGCGGCCGGTCGCGTCCACGAGCGTGTCGCCCTGGCAGCTGGTGACGTAGGCCGTGTGCCCGCCCGCCGCGAGCGACCCCATGGGCGGACTGATCCAGCCGCCGCTGCTGTGGCCGCGCTTGCGGTAGTCCCACGCGGCGGCGAACAGCACCGTGCCGCCGATGAAGATGACCCAGCCCGCCCAGACCCCGAGAGCCATGGCCCCGATGCCCAGGCCGAGGGTCAGCGCGGAGGTGCGCAGCAGCCGTACGCGCGCGGTGCGGTGCATCCGCGCGACGGCGACCTGCTCCTCGAGCGCCTGCGTCGCAGCGTCTTGCGGGGCCATCTCATGAGGATGGCACGAGGCGCCCGCGACGGCCACGCTCTTCGGCGAGCGACCAGGCAGGCGTGGGATGCTTCGGGGGCCCCGCACCCAGGCGGGTGGCGGGGGCGAAACGCGGCGTGAGAGGTCTTTGATGAACGGGCTCAGCCTCGGAGTGCTCGCGCACTCGGGCAAGGAGAACGAATTCCGGCTCCCGATCCACCCGCATCACGTCGAGCGCATCGACGACGACCTGCGCGCGCGGATGCTGCTCGAGCACGGCTACGGCGAGCGGTACGGCGTGCCCGACTCCACGCTGGCCGAGCTCGTCGGAGGCCTGCGCACGCGCGAGGAGATCATCGCCGCCGCGGACATCGTGCTGCTGCCCAAGCCCACCCTCGACGACGTGGCCAGCCTGCGCGAAGGCCAGGTGCTGTGGGGCTGGCCGCACGTCGTGCAGGACCACGAGCTCGCGCAGCTCGCCATCGACAAGCGGCTGACGCTCATCGCCTGGGAGGCGATGAACCACTGGTCGCCGTCGGGGTCCTTCGTCGTTCACGTCTTTCACATGAACAACGAGCTCGCCGGCTACTGCTCGGTGCTCCAGGCCATGAGCCTGATGGGGGTCACCGGGCACTACGGCCGACCCATGACTGCCGCGGTCATCGGCTTCGGCAACACCGCGCGTGGCGCGGTCACGGCGCTGGAGGCGATGGGGATCCGCGAGGTCACCGCGCTCACCATGCGCGACGTGACTGCGGTGGCGTCGCCGATCTCGGGCGTCGTCCTGGCCAACATCTACCGCGACGAGGACGACCCCTCGCGCACGCTGATCGAGACCGAGGACGGCACCGTCCCTACCGCGGAGTTCCTCGCCGGCTTCGACATCGTGGTCAACTGCGTGCTGCAGGACACCGACGCGCCGTTGATGTTCATCAACGACTCCGACCTGGCCGCCTTCGCCCCCGGCACGCTGCTCGTCGACGTCTCCTGCGACCTGGGGATGGGCTTCGAGTTCGCGAGGCCCACGACCTTCGAGGACCCGATGTTCACCGTGGGCGACGGGGTCGCCTACTACGGCGTCGACCACAGCCCCGCCTACCTGTGGAACAGCGCGACCTGGGGGATCAGCGAGGCGTTGATCCCCTACCTGCGCCCGGTCATGGACGGGCCGACGGGCTGGGACGCGGAGCCGACCATCCGCCTCGCGATCGAGCTCCGCGACGGAGTCGTCCAGAACCCCAAGATCCTGTCGTTCCAGAAGCGGTCGGCCGACTACCCGCACCCGCTGCTCTGACCCGTCCCGCGACGCCGAGATCGGGGTTCTGCACGGGTTGGCCGCGCTCGATCGGTGCAGAAGCCCGATCTCGGCGGGCGTACGGCGATCCCCAGGGCTCGGACCATCCACAGCCCTAGGCGCCTCGGCCACGCGGGCTCGGCTGCTTCCTTCACGGTGCATGGATGCGCCCGCTCGTACCGCTGCCGTCCGAGCTGGTCGACGGGCCGTTCACGTCGGCGATGGCGGAGCCGTACGGGCTGACGCGCCGGATGCTGCAGGGTCGGCGCTTCCGTCGGCTGGGGAGCGACGTGTACGTCTCCGCCGGCCAGCCGCTCACTCACGCGGTGCTGGCGAGGGCCGCGTTGCTCGCGATCCCCACCGGAGCGCTCAGCCATGCCTCGGCCGCGATCGCCCACCGATTGCCGTTGGGCGTCCGTGAATTCGAGCCGCGGCGCCCAGCCTTGACGGTGCTGGCCGGCGGCCGTCTCCCGGAGTGCGCGAACGCCGTGGTGCATCGAGCCGACCTGCCCGCGGCACACGTCGTGCCCACGCGCCTCGGGCCAGCCACCTCCGTGGCGCGCACGTTCGTCGACCGAGCCGCCGAGCTGGGGCTGGAAGACCTCGTCGCCTTGGGCGATGCCGCGCTGCACCGAGAGCTGACGACGGAGAGCGCTCTCGCCGACGCTGTCGGGTGGGCGGCCGGGCGACGCGGCGTCCGGCTCGCCTGCCGCGCGCTGCCGCTGCTCAACGGCAGAAGCGCCTCGCCGATGGAGAGCTGGACGCGGGTCGTGTTCGCCGAGGCCGGTCTGCCCAGGCCCGAGGTCAACGCCCCCCTCTTCGACGACGCCGGTGAGTGGTTGGCCGAAGGCGACCTGGTGTGGCGGGCGGCGAAGCTGGTGGTCGAGTACAACGGCCTCGTCCATCTGAGCAACAGACAACGGAAGGCGGACGACCGGCGCCGGCTGGTGCTCGCCGCGGCTGGCTGGACGGTGATCCCGGCGACGGCCGATGACGTCCTGCGCCGTCCGGAGCTGCTGATCGATCTGGTGCGCTCGCTGCTCGCCCGCGCTGCCTGACCGGGGAGCGGGCCCCATCGAGATCGGGCTTCTGCACCGATTAGGTCCCTAGGACCCGTGCAAAACCCCGATCTCGCTTCGCCCCACGGCGACCGTGATCGCTGTGGCGTCCAGCGGCTTGACGAGAGCGCGCAGCAACGGATTGTCGATCTCCTCGGCGAGCAGCACTGCGGCGGACGAGTCGCCTTCGCGGCCGAGCGAGGCACCGTGGTGGAGCGAGCGGACGAACAACTCGCGCATGCCGGTGCGGGAGGTGAGCTCCTGCATGTGCGCAACCCACGCCGACGTTTCCGGGTGCCCGTGACGCAGCCCCAGCTCGCACCGAGTGTCGAGGATGTAACCCGCGAGCCAGACGTACGGGTCGGCGAGCCTCGTGGAACGGCGCGCCGCGTCATCGAGGATCGCGAACGCACGAGCCGTCTCGCCCGAGGCCTCGGCGACGCGCGCGAGACCACGGGCCGCGGTGCCCTCCCAGCACGGGTTGCCCAGCTGGCAGGCGCGGGCGAAGGCCTGCTGGAGGAGCTCCGACGCAGCCGAGATATCCCCGCCCTGCAGGTGGACGTCCCCGAGCAGCGCCTGGGGCCACGGGAGGAACGCCAACCAGTGGTCGGCTGTGGCCAGGGCGATCGAGGTCTCCAGCTCTGTGCGGGACGCATCCAGGTCGCCGCGCAACAGGTGAAGGCGTCCGAGCATGGAGCGCGCGAACGTTTCCATGCGCGGATCCGCGTCGGCCTGGCACAGCGTGATCGCTTGCCCGAGCTGTGCGCTGGCCCTGGGGTAGTCGGCTTGGTCGACGGCTGCCGACCCGAGGTAGGTGGTGGCTTTTGCGAGGACCATCGGCGATGACTCCGCCAGCTCCAGGGCGTCAGTGAGCCACACCTCGGCTCGGTCGTAGCGTGCGCGCAGGTAGTCGACGTAGCCGAGCTCGGCGCGCGCTTGGGCGGCGCCCTGGGGCTGGTCGTTGGCGAGGGCGATGGCGTCGGCCTCGTGCAAGGAGGCCAGCCCGTCCTCGTCGAGGCCGCCGAGGGAGTGGATCAGCGCCTCCCCGAGGATCTGGCGGGATCGGATCCGCAAGTCGGTGAGGCCGGAGCTGTCGGCGAGATGGGCGGCGGTCCGGAGCGAGGAGACCCCAGCGTCGACGGCACCCGCGGAGATGGCGGCCGCGCCGGCCTCGATGACCGCCTCGATGGTCGAGGCGTCCTCGTTCTGCCCGTGGGCGACCCGGTTCTCGTGGATGGCCGACAGGACCGCTGGGCCGGGGGCGACGCCCAATTCGCTCTCGAACAGCGCCGTACAGGCGGCGAGCTGTGCGGCAGCGGCTTCATCGTCGCCCGCCATGCGGTAGAGGCGGATCAGCAGGGCCTGGTGGTTCTCGTCGAGCGGGGCCATCGCGGTGGCCCGGACCGCGAAGCCGATGGCTCGATCGAGCTCGCCGCGGGACATCGAGCCAAGCGCGGCCTCGTGCAGGATCGCCTCGGACGCGGCAGCCACGTGTCGCTGCTGCGACAGCAGCCAGGTCTCGAACGCCGGAGCGCCTCGGATGAGCATCCCGTCGAGCAGGTCGCCGCCGAGACTGGGGAGTGCGACGGCATCCGACCACGAGCCTCGGCTGACGACGTCGACGTCGATGACGGTGCCTGCCGGCAGTCGGAGCATCAGCGGGTCGCCGAGGATTCCGGCGTCGGCGCCAAGACCTCGGCGGATCTCGGACAGGCTCCATCGGAGAGCCCGGATCGGGTCGTCGGCCTCAGGGAACAGCAGTGCGGCAAGCTGGCTGCGCGTAGCACGCCCGCCGTTGAGAACGAGGTACGCCAGCACGCCCCAGCTCTTGCGGCTGCGGAATCGGTAGACCTCTTCACCGGCTCGGACGATCTGTGGCCGTCCCAGCAGGTGGATGCTCAAGCTCATGCGTCCTCTGTTTCTCCTGTCTCAAGGTAATCAGCCCTGCAAGCGAGTTTCGACCCGCGCGGACGGCGACACGACCAGCTGGCCGTGCCGCCGTCTGCGCGGTGTGCTCCAGCACGGTCAGGAGTGCTGGGTGACCGGGTAGATCTCGTCGGCGACCAAGCCGTGGGCCTCCCGGTGCACGGTGTTGGCTGCTTCGGCATCGGGCGCGTCCACGAGGCAGAAGATCTTCCCGGCGGCCTCGTCGACCCAGTAGGTCTGGTAGTTGACGCCGTACGCGCCCTGGGTGGCCAGGTCGGCCGAGTGCGCGCCAGCCACGTCGGCGGCCGAGACGCCACCTTCGATGTTGTGTACGTCCATGAACAGTGCCATGCGTTGTCTCCATCGTCAGAGAGCCTTCGGGTGAGGGCTCGGTGGGGACATCTCACGGCTTGCCTGTTTGACACGGCGTTTGAGCGCGCGACCCGCTGACCGCGAGGATCCGCGATCTGGTCAAACGACCCGTCACACGGCGGCCGGTGATGCTTCGGCCATCCAGTCCGCGAACCCCGCGGAATCTGGCCGTTGTCATCAAGTCGATGGAGAAGTGATGTTCCACCACGGATTGACCGCCGAGCTCAACGCTTCGCGGATCCACGAGCTGCATGCCGCGACGGATCGTCGCCGCGCCCGCGCAGCCGTACGGCGTGACCGCCGGCTGGGGCTTGCCTGGTCAGCGATCCGTCTCGGGCTGGCCCGCAACGGGTCGGCCGACCAGCGACCGAAGCACGAGACGCCGACGCCGCGACCTGCGGCCGGCTCACCTCGCGCCGCAGGGCGCGTTGCTAGCCCCGGCTCAACGGCCGCCGGCCCCTGCCTACCCGCCACCCTCAAGTAAAGGACTTGTCATGTTCGCTGCCTACTGCCCCAAAGAAGGCTCCCGCGTCTTGCTGGGTCTCAGCCGCATTCGCGGTGTGACCAACGACGACGGGATGATCGTCGTCGAGCTGGAGTGCTACGACGGGGAGCGCGTACGCCACTACACCGGCAAGCGCCTCCACGAGTCGCTGAGCTGACCCGCGCCCATGACGCCTGGGTCCAGCCGATCGAGATCGGGGTTCTGCACCAGTTGGGCGCCGCATGACCGGTGCAGAATCCCGATCTCGACGTACGCAAGGCAGCTGCCTCCCCCCGGCTCGGACGCACGGGAGAGGCAGCTGCCTCGCGAGAGGGCCTAGCTCTGCGGCTTGATGTTCTGGTTGATGTGGAACAGGTTGTGCGGGTCGTAGCGCCCCTTGATCTCGGCGAGGCGGTCGTAGTTGCCGCGGTAGGACGCGCGCACCCGGTCTTGGCCCTCCTCCATCATGAAGTTGATGTAGGCGCCGCCTGCTGACGTGGGGTGCAGCGCCTCCCAGTAGTCCTTGCACCACTGGGTGAGCGCCTCGTTGTTGGCGGGGTCAGGGTCGACGCCGACGATGACGCCGGCCCAGCCACCGTTGCGGTAGGCGAACGGCGTCGCGTCCTCGGCGACCCGTGCGGCCGCGCCGTCGATCGGGTAGAGGTGCATCGTGGAGTGCCCGGTCGGCAGCTGCGTCGGCGAACTCGACGTGCGCCTCGATCGCCTTGTCGGTGATCTCCTCGAAGAAGTCGGCGCGCCAGTACCACTGCAGCCCCGCCGGGTAGAGCGCATCGAAGGCCGTCGTGAGCGAGCTGTACGGCATCTCGTGCAGCCCCATCACCAGCGGTGAGCCGAACGTCTTGATCGGCTCGAGCACCGCGTCGGCCTTGTCGTGCGGCCCGGAGTAGCACCAGACGATCGCGCACGACTTGCGGCCCCACAGCTCCTCGGGGAACGGCGGTGCCGGCGGGATGGTGAGCACGCCGATCCAGCCGCTGAGGTCCTCAGGAAGGCTGGGCTGGATCTCGCGGTACCACTGCATCACCTCGGTGGTGTCGGCCAGGTCGTAGAGCACCGGGCCGCCGATGATGACGCCGTTCTCGCCGATCTGGTGGCACTTGAAGGTGAACGTCGTGACGACGCCGAAGTTGCCGCCGCCGCCGCGGAGCGCCCAGAACAGGTCGGGGTGCGAGGTCTCGCTGGCGGTGACGAAGCTGCCGTCAGCCAGCACCACGTCGGCCGAGATCAGGTTGTCGACGGTCAGGCCGAACCGGCGCCCGAGGTAGCCGGCGACGCCTCCGCCGAGGGTGAGTCCGGCGACGCCGGTGGAGCCGATGAAGCCGGCGGGGGTGGCCATCCCGAACGGGACCGTCGCGTGGTCGACGTCGGCCCAGGTGCAGCCCGCGTCCACGCGCACCGTGCCGCCGTCGGGCGACGGCGAGACGCCCTTCATCGGGGAGAGGTCGATGACCAGCGCGTTGTCCCAGACGCCGAGACCGGCCGCGTTGTGGCCGCCGCCGCGTACGGCGATCTCGATGTCGTGGTCACGCGCGAAGATCACGCAGGCTCGGACGTCGGCCGCGTCGCGGCAGCGCACGATCGCCGCGGGGTGGCGGTCGATCATCCCGTTGTAGACCGCCCGGGCCTCGTCGTAGTCGGCGTGCCCGGGCTGGATGATCTCGCCCCGCAGGGCGGGTGCCAGCTCGTCGTACATCGTGGCCGGCGCGGCAGTGTCTGTGGACATATGAGCTCCTCGAGAGATCGGGGGGGCGAACGCGAGGACCGTATGAAGCGAGGCGTTCGCCAGGCGTTCGGGCGTCAGGGAACGGCAGGGACGGACGGCGAACGCCCAGGCAGGGCAGCCAGGTCGGCGGCGCAGCGCCGCTCGAGGACGACGCTGTGCTGCGCGCGCGCCGTCTCCAGCGCCAGGGTCAACAGCTCCTCCCGTTCAGGACCCGGCACGTGCGCGGCCTTCTGGCGGAGCAGCTCGGGCAGCCACCAGGGCTCGCCGCCCTCCTCGGCCGCGGCGAGCCCCTCGTCGAGAGCCACCAGAGCGTCCCCCGCCCGGTCGGCGCCGTCCAGCGTCTCGGCGAGCAGGCTCAACCAGTACGGCATCCGCGCGTAGGCGCTCTGGGCTCTCAGGTTGGCCAGGCCGGTCTCGATGAGCGCCACCCCGGCCGAGCCTCCCGTGGCCCAGCCCCCGAGGATCCGGCCCCAGTCGCCGTAGTAGGTGAACTGGTAGCGCTCGCACAGGGCTTGCACGGACGTGGCCACCTCGAGGCACGCCTCGACGTCGCCGAGCAGCTGCCGGGTGATCGCCTCGTAGGCCTGGGCCACAGCCAGGCTGTAGCGGTGCCCAACGTGCCGTGCCCCGGCGGAGGCCTCGGTGGCCAGCTCGGAGGCGCGGGCCTCGTCGCCGCACGTCCATGCGGCGTGCGCCCACCAGGCCATCACGTGGACGCGGGCGTGCGTGCCCACGCTGAGCGTGTCGCCCTCGTTGACGGTGCCCGCGATCTGGAAGTGCTCCTCCGACAGCGCGGGGAAGCCCCTGTGCAGGGCCGAGCCGCCGAGCGAGAAGTGCGCCTGACCGAACTGCTCGTCGCCCGGGCTCACCCGAGCGACCGCCTGCTCGGCGATGCGCCGGGAGTCCTCGATCCGGCCCTCGACGAACCGTGAGGCCCACAGCCCGACCATCGCGGTGAGCGCCCGGTTGTCCTCGCCCAGGCTGTCGGCCAGCTCCAGGGCACGCTCGAGGGCTTCGCGCACCAGCGGTGACGAGTAGCCGTAGCGCGCGTTGAGCGGGGGGATGGCGAGCTCAAGGAGGGTCAGCTCCTGCTCGTCGCGGCTGCGCCCGGGCGGCATCGACGCCAGCACCTCCCGCGCAGACGCCAGCAGCGCGACGGCCTCCTCGTGGGCGAACATCCCCGCGGCCACGGCGGCGCCCTGCCGGTAGAAGCGCAGCGCGCGCTCGGGGTTGCCGGCCCGGCGATACTGCTCGGCCACCTGGGCGGCGACACCGTCGAGGTTTCCGGCCCACAGCAGCTCCAGCGCCTGGCCCAGCCGCCGGTGCAGCAGCCAGCGCCGGGGCTCGCTGACGGAGGCGTACGCCGCTTCGCGCAACAGGTCGTGGGAGAAGTCGTAGCTGTCTCCGACGCCGCGGATGATCCGCTGCCGCCACAGCTCGTCGACCGCGATGACCACGCCCTCGGCCGACAGCTCGCTGGCCTCGACCAGCAGGGGGATCGTGAAGTCGCGCCCGACGGCCGCGGCCAGGCCGGCCACCTCCCGGGCCGCCGGGCTCGTCTGCTGGATGCGCCGCGGCAGGATCTCCATCCACCCGAGCGGCGCGCGCGACCCGGCGTCGGAGAGGTCGTGGGACGTCGACCGTGCCGCCTCCACGACATAGAGCGGGAACCCGCCGGTCGCGTCGAACAACAGGTCGGCCGCCGCTCCTTCGAGCACCTCGCCGGTGAGTTCACCGGCCAGCGTGGCCGTGCCCGCAGCGTCCAGCGGCAGGAGGTCGACCTCGGTGAGCAGCCCTTCGTCGCGGATCCGGGCCAGCCACGCGTCGAGGTTCGACTCCTCGGTCGTGTCCGCGGGTCGCGCGGTGGCGACCAGCAGCAGCCGCGCGTCGGGGGCGAAGTTGAGCAGGAACCGGATGAAGCTGAGGGTGTCGGGGTCCGACCACTGCGCGTTGTCGAGCACGAGCATGACCGGGCGCGAGGTGGCCAGCAGCGCCCGGGCCAGCCCCTCGAAGAACCGCGGCCGCTGCCACACGTCCTGCCCGGCCGGCGCCGAGGGAGCGACGGCGGCGAGGTCGCCAGACGCAGCCCGGGAGGCCACCGGGACGAGCCGGTCGGCCTCCTCGCGCCAGACCTGGTCGAGCAGGCTGCGCGCCGACATCAGCGCCGGCTCGCGCAACCAGTCGGCCACGGGCGCCAGCGACAGCCGTCCGCTGGTGTCGAAGCACCGGGTGATGCCGACGACCGCGTCCTGGCCGCGGGCCATCGCCTCGAGCTCGGCGACCAACCGGGTCTTGCCGACCCCGGCGCCGCCGCGCACCATCACGACCCCGGCTCGCCCGGTGCAGGCCTGCTGCCAGGCGCGGGACAGCCGCTCGAGCTCGTCGGCCCGACCCACGAGGGAGGCGCGCGCCGGGGGCCGCGTCCCGGAGCGGGGGAGGGGCGCGTCCGGCGTGGCCCGGGAGCCCATGAGCTCCGACAGCGTCCGTACGGTCTCCGGCGCCGGCGCGATCCCGAGATCGCGCTCGAGCAGGCTGGCCAGCTGGTGGTAGGTGCTGACGGCTCCGGCGCGGTCGCCGCTCTCGGCCTGCAGCTCCATGAGCGTGCAGTAGGCGGCCTCGTCGTAGCGCTCGATGCTGAGCCGGCGGCGCATGGCGGCCATCGCGACGTCCGAACGTCCGCCGCTGCGGGCGGCGCGGCAGACCAGGTCGCACAGCGCGCAGCAGCGCTCCTGCACCTCCTCGCGCAGCTCGACGAGCCACTCCTCGTCGAGACCGGGGAGCAGCGGCCCGCCGTACTGCTCGAGCGCCGCCTGCCCGTGGGCGAGGACGCCGCGTTCGTCCCCGGCCTCGTCGGCCGCGGTCGCGGCGTCGGACTCCCGCAGGAAGCACGCCAGGTCGACCTGGTGCTCGCCCCGGTCGTGCCAGCACAGCTGCGTCGGGGTGACCTCGAGGGAGTCGTCGTCGGCGCCGAGCACGTCGCGCAGCTCGTGCAGCTCGCGCCGGAGGTTGGTCAGCGCCTGGGAGTCGCCCGAGTCGGGCCAGAACAGCCCGGCGATCGCGGCGCGGTCCTGCGGGCGACCGGTGCGCGCGACGAGCAGGGCCAGCAGGGCGATCGTGCGCGACGACCGGGTGCGGATGCGCCCCGTTGTCGCGTCGACCACGGCCTGCGAACCGAGCAGGCTGATGGTGAGCATCGGGAAGGACCCTACGCGCGCACCGCCCCACCCGCGCCTTCCTCGAGGATGTGACCGTCCCCGAATACGTCATCTCGCTGGTCTTGACCGGCGGTGAGCCGGCGAGCGCCACTGCCTACTTCTTCGCCTTCTTCTTTGCCTTCTTCTTGTCCTTGCGTCGCGCCTTGTCGCCGGTGCGGTCCGGCTTCAGCTCTCGCCACCTCTTGCTGATCTCCACGTCGAACTTCTTTGCGGCCTTGGTGATCCGGCGCCAGGCCTTGCTCCGCTGCTTGTCGCTTGCGCCCTTGACCTGGTCGAAGCTGGCCATGGCGCGGCGCACGTGCTCGGCATCGTGGATCGGCACCTTGCGATGCTTGCGGAACGCGAACTGCTTGGCGTCGAGGCCGTCGCGCTCCTTCTTGCTCATGCCGGACTGGCTCGAGGCCGAGGCGCTGGCACGCGTCTTGTGGGCGTGTGTCTTGGCGCTTGTCTTCTTGGTGCCCGGCTTCGTGGTGCCTCTCTGGCTGGCGCTCGGCTTGGTGGTGCGCCTCCTGTTGGGGCCCGACTTCTTCGGACCCGTCGATCGTTTGCGGGCGGCGGGGCGCCCTCGGCGCCCCTTCGTGGGCGAGGTCTTCGTCGAAGTAGCCATGGTGTTGGCGTGCCCGTCGAGCGGCAGGGTAAACGCTGACGGCGCCCGACGACCGGGATCTCCCTCTCGGCTACCTCCCGGCGGCCCGCGTCGAGATCGGGCTCCTGCACCGGTTGGGCGCGCATCACTGGTGCAGAATCCCGATCTCGCCGTACTCAGCGCTGGCCTGTGGCAGCGCGGCCACCTCCACGTAGCATGGTCCGGCCCGACCAGGATCAACGCGTCAGGGCATACACAGGAGCACGAACCATGACGGCTGCGCCGATGACGCCGCCCGACGAGTCGAAGGGGTACGCGCATTCGCGCCCATAAGGCCCCCCGCTCGTCGCGTCGCAGATGGTGGTGGATCGGCCTCGCGGTAGTGGCTCTGGTCTTCCTCGCCATCATCATCTGGTTCGGCCTGAGCGCCCGCTCCACCTACAACTCCCTGACCGCGAGCCGCGACGACCTGCTGGCCGCTCAGGACGAGATCGCGGCCACTGACTTGGCTGGGGCCGAGGAATCGTTCAACTCGGCCGCCGATCACGCCAGCTCAGCCGCGGCCCAGGTCGACGGGCCGCTGTGGAACCTCGCTGCCTCGATGCCCGTGATCGGCTCCACGACGACGGCCGTGCAGTCCGTGGCCACCGCGCTCGACCAGGCGCTGACCTCGATGGCGCCCGCGGTCGGGCTGCTCGGCGACCTCGACCCCGAAACCCTCGTCGGCCCAGAAGGCTCGATCGACGTGGCGGCCATCCAGAGCGCGACCGAACCCCTCCAGGCCGCCAAGGTCGGCCTGGCCACCGCCTCGCAGACCCTGGCCGCGGCACCGTCCCGCGCCGCCGGCGACCAGGTGGTCGGCCGCGTCGACGAGGCGGCCACGGAGCTCGCCACCCAGCTCGACAAGCTCGACGGCACCCTCGACGGCGCGATCGAGGCCACCCAGATCGTGCCGCCGCTGCTCGGCGTCGACGGACCGAAGCGCTACTTCGTGGCGATCCTCAACCCCAACGAGGCCCGCGGCACCGGCGGGTTCCTCGGCACCTACCTGATCCTGCGCGCCGACGCCGGAAAGCTCACCGTCGAGGAAGTGGGCAGCAACAGCGCCCTCCCGACCGTCCCGTTCACGCCGCCCGAGCTCGGCGCGCAGTTCATCAAGCGGTACGAGCCCGGTCCCCGGATCATCCAAAACCTCAACATCTCCCCGCACTACCCGGCGGCCGGTCTGCTCTGGCTCAAGTCGTGGGAGGTCAAGACGGGGGAGAAGCTCGATGGCGCCATCTCCGCCGACGTCGTCGCCCTCGGCGATCTGGTCACGGCCACAGGCGAGACGATCACGCTCCCCGATGGCACCGCACTCACCGGCTCAGAGCTGACCGAGTTCGCGATCACCGGGATCTACGAGAAGTTTCCGACCGGGCAGGACTCTCCCGAGCGCAAGAAATACCAAGAAGCGGTGACCCGCAAGGCCTTCGACCTCGTCACCGGCGCGACCGCTCGCGGCGCGATGGCCACCGCTATCGGTCAAGGGCTCAGCGAGCGCCGCATCCAGCTCTGGACGACCGACGACGCTCTGGAGCAGCGGCTGCTCGACGCAGACATCGGAGGCACCCTGGCCGTGCCCGACGGTCACCACGTCACGTTCGTCGCGATCAACTCGTCCGGGTCCAAGCTCGACGCGTTCCTCGAGCGCTCGCTGACCTACGACGTGGGTCGGTGCCCCGGACCGCAGCCCGGACGGGTCGAGTCGGCGCTGGACATCACCGTCACCAGCGCGATCCCCGAGGGCGTGACCCTGCCCGAATACATCATCTCGCTGGCCAAGGTCGGCCCGGACGGTCCGATCAACTCGATGCTCGCGCAGATCTACCTGCCGATGGGCTCCCAGGTGCTCGAGGTGATCATCGACGGGAAGTCGTCGCAGTATCAGACGTTCAGGGAGCAGGACCGCGTCGCCGTGCTCCTCTCGCTGCAGCTTCCGCCGCGCAAGGAGCGAACGGTCAGGGTCGAGTTCAGCGAGCCCGCCGACGACGGACCGGCGACGGCGCCTCAGCAGCCCCTAGCCAACGAACAGACGACGACGATCGTCGACCAGGCCTGTAGCACCGAAGCTCCTGCGCCCGAGCCAAGCCCAACCGAGGAGCCAAAGGACACCCGGTTTGGCCCGCTGGTCCCGCTCAGCGGGCGCGCCGGCGACGGATAAGTCAGCCGGCCACAGAGGCCGCTAGCTCTTGAGCTTCACCGTGGCGGAGTTCGCCGACGTGTAGCCAAACTTCCCATTGCAGTGAGCGCGGTACTTCCCCTTCGGGAAGTTGACCACCTTGGTCTCCTTGGTGCCCTGCGTCTTGTAGTTGTGCAGGTAGCGATACCACTTGCCGTGCTTCTTGATGTCGATCTTGAACGTGTAGTAACGGCTGCCCGGCTGGTTCGGGCCCATGTTGATCTTGAGCTTCTTGTCGTTCTTGATCGTCTTGATCTTGCACTTCACCGGCTTGATCCCGGGCGGGTAGGCGTCCACCGCCTGGGCCACGCCCGTCATAGACATGGCGACGAGCACGCCAGTAGCCACGGCAACAATCTTGTGGCGGAAGGTCGGGGTCATCGCGTTTCTCCGGTGGTCGACAGCGGTGGAGGCGGTGGCAGCGTATCAGCGGTCGACGCGTCTCCCAGGGCTCGACCACACCCAATCTGCGACCCAATCGCGGCTTCTCGCGCGCCCTCTGACTCCTCGGGTCGCGCCGAAGATCAACTCAGCAGACGATGGCCGTCGGCTGGGATGATCCACGGCGTGGACCAGGGGCTGACGAGCGACTCGGGCGACGACACGGACCGGGCCGAGGCGCCGATGCCGTCGGTTGCGGACGGCGCCCCGCTCCGGGTGCTCTTCGTCTGTACGGCGAACATCTGTCGCTCGGCCTACGCGGAGGTCGCCGCGCGCCATCTGCTCGGCGCCAGCGTGGCAGTCAGCTTCAGCAGCGCGGGTACGCATGGCCTGCCGGCCCAGCCGCTGAACCGCGACATCGGGGAGTTCCTTCCCGGAGGGAGCCGCCCACGACGACTTCGCGAGCAGGAAGGTGAACGGCGCGCTCATCGACGACGCTGACCTGGTCCTCACTGCGGAGGTCTCGCACCGAGCCTTCCTGCTCGAGGAGTACCCGCGTGCCTTCCGGAAGGTGCTCACGCTCGGGCAGTTCGCTGAGGCGGCAGGGAGCAGCGAGCTCCGCGGCCGGGAGCTCATCGCAGCGGTCGGTCGCGCCCAGCCCCCCGCACGCAAGGAACAGGACGTGCGCGACCCCTACCGGCGTGGCCGAGCCGCGAACGCCGAGGCCGCCGCCCAGATCGATGAGCTCCTCGCGATCATCGTTCCGGCGCTGGTCGAGCCTGGCGCCGAGGTCAGCGGTCAGGGGTCCGACGACGCTCGCGAGCCATCGCCTTGACCGTGCGCGGCACCCCCGCGATGCCGCGGCGGATCCGGCGCAGGCGCAGCATCGTCAGGTTTCCCTCGCCGGGCGGGACGTTGCTGTAGACGTAGATCTCCTCGGGAGTAAGCATCAGCGCGTGCCATAGCGTGCGCGGCCACTCCCGCTTGGGAGTCTGCGCGAAGCGCATGAACCAGGCCTCGTAGCCGACCTGGCGGACTCGCCGGTTCCAGGCCTCGAGCGCCTCGGGGTGCATGCACCGGCGCGAGCTCTTGTTCGGCCACGCCGAGCTGGAGGAGGAACGGCCGCAAGGGTCCTGTGGCATCGGTCTCCTGCGCCAGCTCGATGAGTGCCGCGAGGTCCTGCGTGGACAACGTCACCCGGGCGCGCTGCGCGAGGTCTCTCAGCGGATCGCTTTCGCCGCCGGGACTGACGCGTAGGTGGTGCAGCGCCACGATCGCGACCTGCCCCACCGGGTCACACGCTGGGACGGGAACTCCGGCAAGGTTGATCAGCTCGTGTCGAGCCCACAGCGCCTCGAACACCTGGCCCGCGTCGGCCAGAAACCCCGGGAAGTAGTGGTGGACGTCGATCCCGATCGGCCAATGATCGTTCAGGACGTTGACCGAGTGCGGAGGCATGATGCTCGCGTAGGTGCCCGTCACCATCCGTTTCCAGCCCACTGCAGTCAGCCCGCCCACCAGCGGCTCGAGGTCTCTGGGGTGGACCAGCACGTCCACGTCGGCCGAGTCTCGTGCCTCGCGCAACCCCTGCTCGGCCACGGCCGGCCCCTTGATGGCGAGGACCCGGAGGCCGTGATCGCTCGCGACACGGGCAACCAGCGCATGCGCCAGAGGCACGGCCTCCTCCGCGCGGAGCCGCAGTGCCGGCTCGAGCGTCACGAGGCCTCGAGCAGCCCTGCTGAGGCCAGCGAGTCGAGGAACTCCAGCACGTCGCCCGCGGACGTCGGACGCCTGCACCCCGAAGGACTCGGCCACAGACTCCACGACGACGGGAGCCGAGCGCACCCCGTCGACGGCCTTCCAGATCGCCGCGGCCGATCCTTCGAGGATCCGGGGTGGGTCGGCGAGGTGCTCCAGGTCGAGGACGGCGACGCGATCCTCGGTCTCGACCACCGCGAGCGACCCGGCGTGCCGCCACACGACCTCTCCGCTCGCCGTCACTTCTTGTGTCGGCTTCTCTCACCGGCCGCCGTGTAGCCGTAGTACTGGTCGTAGTAGCCGCTAGCGGAGTCGCGGGGGGAGATCCGGTTGAGGACCACGCCGAGCGGCCTGGCCTCGACGGTCGCGAGATGGTCAAGGGCCGTGCCGAGCTGGGTGTCCAGGGTCCTGCCCGACGACACGACGATCAGTGCGCCGTCGCAGTTGGTCGTCAGCACCGCGGCGTCGGTGACCGGCAGCAGCGGCGGCGCGTCGATCAGCACCAGCGAGTCCGAGGCCAGCTTCTGGAGCAGCTCGTACATCACCTGCGAGCCGAGCAGCTCGCTCGGGTTGGGCGGGATGGCTCCGGCCCCGAGGATGGACAGGTTGGGGTGCTGGGGGGTCGCCTGCAGGGCGTCCTCGTAGTAGATCCGGCCGGCCAGGACGTCGGTGAGCCCGACGCCCTCGATCAATCCAAACAGCGTGGCCACGGTCGGGCGGCGGAGGTCGCCGTCGATGAGCACCACCTTCTGGCCGGTGGAGTCGATCGCCGCAGCGAGGTTGGCGGCCACCGTCGACTTCCCGTCGCCCGGCATCGGGCTGGTGACCACGACGACCCGCGGAGGGTTGTCGACGTTCATGTACATCAAGTTCGTGCGCAGCTTTCGGAAGGCCTCGGCCGCCGGGCCGCTGCCCGCCATGACCAGCTCGGAATCGACGGCGATGTGGCCGTGCCCCTCTGCGTCTTGTGCGAGCACCTTGGACACGGGTACGCCGCCGACGACGCTGACGTTGAACCGCGACTCGATGTCCTCCTTGGTGCGCAGCTTGCGGTCGAGGGTGTGTCGGAGCATCGCGTAGCCGAACGCCAAGCCGAGGCCGAGCACGCCGCCCAGCATGAGATTGAGCTTGGGGTTCGGGGAGGCAGGAGCGGTGGGCAGGGCTGCTGACTCGATCGGGAGCACCTGGGGGATGCCGGCGGCGCCCGATCCGCTCGGGTCCTCGATCTGCTGCACCTGCGAGGCCAGAGCCCTCACCCAGGCGTCCGCCAGCTGCTGGGCCTCCCGGGGGTTGCCCGCCGACGCTGAGATCTTGAGCAGCACGGTGTCTTTGGGCTGGGTGACCGAGATGCTGCCTACGAGGCTGGCCGGGCTGGCGTCGAGGCCGAGCTCGTCGATGACCGCCTGAGCGGTGGCGCGGCTGGTGGCGACGTCGACGTAGGAGGTGGCCCGCGACTTCGCCAGCTGGTCGTTCACCGAGCCCAGGGCTGGGTTGTCCGACGGGCCTGTGGACACGAAGCCGTTCGCGTCGGCGGTGTAGACCTTGGGCTGGGTCTCGGTGTAGCCCCAGGCGATGGCGACCGTGATCAGGACGATCGACAGCACGGCGAACCAGTGCCTGCGCAGGAGCCGCCCGTAGTCCCCGAGTTCCATGGCTTGGTGAGTCCCCCTGAAAGGGCAGTTGGTCGGCCCCCCGAGGAAGGGTAGGCGGTAAGCGCGGCAGTCTACTCTCAGTGAGTGACCGTGGCTGGCCGTGCGCAAGACTGCCGCGTGCGCCTGACGCTGCTGGAGACGCGTGTCGACGTCGCGGTGAGCGGCCGTGGCGCACAGCATCTTGCGGACCTGGTCGCGACGGCGTGGGAATGGTGTCTCGCCGATCCGGCCGACCTTCCAGCCGCCAGGGTCGTGCAGGTCTTCCTTGACCCCGATGAGGCGGCCGTGACCTTGGCCAGGGAGCAGTCGATGCTGGCTGGCTCCGATGAGCTGCAGCTCATGCACATGCTGTCCTCGCACCTCACAGTGACGGCCATCGAGGCGCGCCTCGGCGACCTATGGATGCTCCACGCCTGCGCCCTGGCCGACCCCGTGACGGGGGCCACGGTCGTCCTGGTCGGGCCGTCCGGCTCCGGGAAGACCACGGTCGCCGCCACCCTGGGACGGCACTTCGGCTACCTCACCGACGAGACCGCCGCGATCCGGCACGACGGGACCGCTTCTGCCCTACCCGAAGCCCCTCTCGGTCCTCGTCGACGGCCGAGGACCCAAGCGGCAGGAGTCACCCGCCGCGTCTGGGCCTTCGGGCCGCCCCCGCCGCTCCCTGGCTCGCCGCGATCGCGCTGCTCGACCGCACCGGCACCGGCGACCCCGTCGGTCGAGGCTGTACGGACCGTGGAGGCGCTGCCGGCACTGGCCGAGCAGACCTCCGCGCTGCAGCTCCTCGAGCGGCCGCTGCACCTGGTCGCCGGTCACCTGGAGCGCACGGGGGGCCTTCGGCGCATCACCTACCAGGAGGCCGAGGACCTCGTCCCCGTGGTGGCGGGCCTGATCGAGGGCGCGACGTGAGGGTCCGCCGGCTGCCGGTGGTCGATGAGTACCTCGAGGGCGACGAGGTCGTCGTGTTCGCGGACGGTCGAGTGGTCGCCCTCTCCGCGCTCGCCACGGCGGCCCTGCTCTCAGTCGGAGACGGCGTGGACGGAGGTCACCGTGGTTGCCGCCGAGCTGGTGGCCAGGTTCGGCGAGCCCGGCTCAGGGGACGGACCCGATGGAGCTGACCCGGACCACCTTGGAGTCCCTCGCCGGACTGCGGCTCGTGGAATGCGACTGAGCCGTCGTGGAACTGGGGCAGGCGCCGTGGCGTCGGGTACAGTCGCAGAACGCCGTAAGTGGTGTGATCTGTGCCACCAAGATGCGTTATGACTTCGGGAAGGGCGCCGTGGACGACGAGACGAGTGTGGCCCCGGAAGAGGGCACACGGCCACGTCACCTGAGTCGCCGAAAGGTTCTGCGCACTGCTGCCCACACCGCCTGGGCGGTGCCCGCGATCCAGTTCGTGTCCGCGGCGCCCGGCCTTCGCCGCCGCGTCTGGACGTGCTGCTGCTCACGCCCGCTGCATCCGGCCAGTGGGCGAACAGCCGCAAGATCCATGACGGCGAGCGTTCGGTGAAGAACAACAGCACGACCGACACGACGGCCGCTCTTCAACTGACCCTGACTTTCCCCAACCTCTACGTGGGGAACGCTGGCACGCTGGCAATTTCAGCAGTGACAGGTGGGTGGACCGCCAGCGGAGTCACCTATCCGGGGCCAGCGGCAGTAGGACTGCCCTGGTCGTCTTCACGGCGACGGCCACGGCTCAGCTCGCCCCGGGGGCTTCCTCCACCTTGGGCTTCACGGCCGACCCGACCGAGAAGCCGAAGAAGAAGGACGTTCAGGGCGCTGGCGATACCGTCTCCGTCCAAGCCACGGCTACGGATTCACTGGCGCCAGCAGGATGTTCAACCCGGCTGCCTAGCCCCTCGCCTCGCGGCACGGCGTGGCGGTCCGCTGGCACGGCGCCTCCGCGTGGCCTGCCTGGCTCGAGCGTGAGCCGATCCTCCGGCGCCGGATCCGGTACAGTGCCAACCGCCCGGAGATGGTGCGTTTCAGCGCACCTAGATCGCGACAACCTCGGGAAGGGCCCCGTGGACGACGAGACGAGAGCTGAGTCCGAAGAGCGAGCCGGCCGCCGGCATCTCAGCCGCCGAACGGTCCTGCGCACTGGGGCACACTCGCTTGGGCGGTGCCGGCGATCCAGTTCGTGTCGGCCGCGCCCGCCTTCGCCGCCGCCTCCGACACCCTCCAGATCACGGCCGCCTCGGGCCAGTGGACTCTCCGTGGTGGCCTCAATGACTACATGGCGGCGAGCATCACGGTCGCGAACAACAGCCCGAACGACCCGACGGCGGCGCTCCAGCTGACTCTGTCCTTCCCGAATCCGTACGTATACGGGCCGTCGTTCTTCAATCCGAGCGGCAACTCTGCGAACCGGACGATGTTCATTTCGCAGGTCGCAACCGGCTGGAGCGCTCGGCCGTGTCCTACTCCGGCTCGGGGACCGGCCGCACGGGCACGGTCGTCTTCACGCGCTCCGCGCAGATCCCCGCCGGCGGGACGCGCCATCGCTCACCTTCAGTGCGAACACCTCGCCAATGTCAGCAATGGCGCCGCCGGTGGCTCGACACGACACCGTTTCTATCCAGGCGACGGCCACCGGGTTCGTCCGTAGCCGGCGGGCGTTCGACCCGACCGCCTGATCCACGATCCTCCGGCCCGACCGGTCTGTCCGCGACTGCCACGGGCTGTGTGCCAGAGCTCGCGACCGGTACTAGGTACGGGCGCGCTTGCGCAGGCCAGGCTCGCGGGCGGCCGCGACGAGGAATCGTGGGTTGCCCCACAGGTAGCGCTTGGCCAGCCTCCGGGGTTCGGAGGCGAGGCGGAACGCCCACTCCGTGCCCGACTTCTGCATCCAGACCGGCGCCTGCGGTTTGACGCCGGCGAGGAAGTCGAAAGCCGCCCCGACAGCCATCGCCACGACCGGGAGCGACGCCGCCAGGCGAGCCACCTCCCAGTCCTGCTTGGGCGTGCCGAGACCGACCCAGACGATGGTCGCTCCGGAGTCTCGGATCCGCGCGTCCTGGGCGGCGAGCTCCTCCGCCGACAGCGCGCGGAAGGGCGGACTCTCGGCACCCACGACGACGGCCGACGGCCAGCGCGCGGAGATCGGCGACTCCAGGACGGCCAGCGTCTCCGCCGAGCCGCCCAGCAGGTAGTGCCGCGGCCCCTCGGGTCCGGATGCGTCGAACACCGCCTCCATGACGTCCGGTCCGTAGACGCGGTCCCAGGAGTCCGCGGCGTCCGGATAGGCGCGACGCCCGATCCAGGCCACGGGCACGCCATCGGTGAACGCCACCGAGTCCGGGCGCGCGAGCAGGCGTCCGTAGTCGCGATCGGAATCGGCGAGCGCCACCGTGTAGGCGTTGGCGAAGTGGACGGCGAGCCCGCGGTCGTCGGAGCCGACCACCGCAGCCGAATCCAGCACGCCGCGGACGGCGTCCTGGAACGTCGCCACCCGGAACGGGACCGGACCGACCCGGTACGTGGGCAGGGAGAGCAGGGGCAGGCTCACGGGGCGGACGCGCCGTGAGCGAGGCGGAAGACCGTGGAACCGAAGAGGCTGTTGTGTCCGGCCATGCAGATCGGCGCATCGAGGGCGATTGCCTCACCAGCCACGGGTCCCCTGTCCTGAGCGCCTGACCTGCGCGCCAACCCTAGTCCGATCTGCGCCCACCATCTGGGGCGACCGGGTGGCCTATCCTTGCCGCACATGGGCGCCGCGGGGTCGGACCCACCGGCAGAGGGCGAGGCCGATGGCCGAGAGCAACGAGCGGCGGTCGAGGGTCGGCGAGGCGACAAGACGGCCCTGATCACCGGCATCACCGGTCAGGACGGCTCCTACCTCGCCGAGCTGCTGCTCGAGAAGGGCTACGAGGTGCACGGGCTGATCCGCCGCGCCTCGACGTTCAACACCGCGCCGGATCGACCACCTCTACCAGCGACCCGCACGACCCCGACGCGCGGCTGTTCCTGCACTACGGCGACCTGACCGACGGCTCCCGGCTGGTGACGCTGCTGGAGAAGATCGCAGCCCGACGAGGTCTACAACCTCGCCGCGCAGTCCCACGTGCGGTGTCAGCTTCGACGAGCCGGAGTTCACCGGTGACACGACCGGGCTCGGCACCACCCGGCTGCTCGAGGCGATCCGGATGATCGGCGTGCGACGCCGCTTCTACCAGGCGTCGCAGCTCGGAGATGTTCGGCGCGACGCCGCCGCCGCAGAACGAGGACACGCCGTTCTACCCGCGCTCGCCCTACGGCGCGGCGAAGGTCTACTCGTACTGGATGACCCGCAACTACCGCGAGGCCTACGGCATGTTCGCGGTCAACGGCATCCTGTTCAACCACGAGTCGCCGCGGCGCGGCGAGACCTTCGTGACGCGCAAGATCGCGCGGGCGGCGGCCCGCGATCGCGGCGGGTCAGCAGGAGCACCTGTACCTGGGCAACCTCGACGCGGTCCGCGACTGGGGCTACGCCCCGGAGTACGTCGAGGCGATGTGGCGGATGCTGCAGCCCGACGAGCCCGACGACTACGTGCTCGCCACCGGCACGGCCTACACGGTGCGCGACTTCCTGCAGTTCGCTTCGAGCACGTCGGGCTCGACTGGGAGAAGCACGTCCGGTTCGACGAGCGCTACCTGCGCCCCACCGAGGTCGACGCCTGATCGGCGACGCGTCGAAGGCGGAGGAGATCCTGGGCTGGAAGCCGAGACGCTGACGCCGGAGTTGGCGCGCTGATGGTTGACGCCGACAGAGCGGCGCTCAGTTTCATGACGGCCAGCGGCGCCCCCGCGGTCCTGCCCGAGGCGAGAACTGAATGCCTTGGAGCAACGTCCGAGGCTCGCGGTGGTGCGGTCCGGGAGCAAGGTCACTCCTCACCCGTGGGGCGACCCGGACTACCGCGCAATACGCGCATTTGCTTCCACCAATCCCGACGTGGCCGCCATCGCGTGGTCTTGCTCGCGAGGCCAGCAGTCTGGTCTTGGGCGAGCGATCGCCGAGCGTCGAACTGCGGGCTCTCTGAAGCTCAACGGCGTTTTCGTGCGGCGTCGTGACCATCTATGCACCGGAGGGTGGGGTCGCGGGCGTTTACCCGACTCGATTCCTAAGGTCTGTACAAGCGGGACGGAGCGTCTGACGTGCTGGCGAACCCGGCTGTGGCCCTGTTCTTTCTCGCATACGTCCTGATGGCCGCGGTAGGACTGTTTCTACTCTTCAGTCGAGCGCCCAGAGCGGCTGTCGCCTTCGCGTTGTTCCTCGTGGTCCTCGAGGGCAGCCGAGAGTGGACGATCCCGATGACCCAGGCGGCTGCCAGTTTCAACGTAAGCGTCTTCGATCTGATCACCGGCGTCTTGGCCGTTGTCGCGTTCAACCGGCGGGGCTGGAGCAAAGCAGTGCCGCCCGCCCGGGGTGCATTGCTTGTGATCGCCTTCATGGTGGCCTTGGGCCTCATGTCGTGGATGGTCGTCGAGGGCTTGCAGGTTTCGGTCAACTTCTGGCGAACGTGGTTGCTCTCACTTGCTGCTTGCTGGCGTAGCATCTTGGCCGCAGCTGCGTAGCCGCGACGGCCTGCGGGCTTTTGTTTGGGCTGCTCTCTTGGGTTCATTGACCCAGGCGCTAGGCATCGCCCGGCACGGTTTCGCAAGCAGCTCGGATTCGGTTGTAGTTGGTGGAGATGTGCTGGCGGGTCGCCCCGTCCACGGCCTCAGTGGCGCTCCTGATGCTGTTCGGTCTGGTCGTGCTTGTGCTCGACGTTTCCGCAGTTGGTCCTGCCCGACTGGGCCTAGCTGCTTGGTTGGGTGCCTCCGTCGTCGTCGCGCGGCACCGATTCGGTGTAGCCGGTTGGCATCGGTCGTCGCAGGCGCCTTGGCCTCGGCCGTGCTAATTCGGCGTGCCCGCAGCAAACCGATTGCCTCCACCTGGGCCGCGCTCGCAACCGGCTCCTTCCTCCTTGTGGCTCGAGTGCTGTCTCAGACTGATCAGCAGATCGCCGAGTCGTCCAGCGACACGGGCACTCTTCACTGGCGCATCGAGAACTGGACCGAGAAACTGACCGTTTCCCGGTCAGCAGGGGAGTGGCTTTTCGGCAGCGCCTTCGGCCCGACTCCGGTGACTGAGCGATTCGATTCGGCGTTGCAGTTCCAGGGCAGCAGTCACAACATGCCTATTGACACGTTGAGCGCCCTTGGGTGGGTCGGCCTGTTCGCCCTGCTGATCGTGACCATCACTGCGGTTTGGCGGTCGCGTTCCCATCCGCTGGCAGTTCTCTGGGTTCTTCCGGTCGCGCTTGTCGCATATGGCGCGTTCTACGCATGGCCGCCTTGGGTATGGGTATTCATGGGCATCTCTCTGACTTTGTCGAGCCGGGGCCAGCAGCACGGTGACTTGGAGGGTGACTCCGAACCCACGTCAAAGACCTCGTTCAACTCCCACGTGGCATGATGGGGTCCCGTAGTCAGACTTGTTCGAAATGACTTTGTCAATCGTCCTGAAGGAAGCAACCATAGGCAACAGAAGCCTGATGGCCGCTGGGTCCCTCGTTGCCGGTGGCGTGCCTGCAGGTGCTGTCATGGCAGTC